>JBHGUY010000001.1:0-220198 GCA_048976585.1 Sporolactobacillus sp.
TTGTACAATTGAGTCGCCCCATCTGCAAGGTTTTTTGTCCGGAATTGCCCGAACGACGGTTTATTACCCTGCATATTTATTCGACAAAAGTGTTTAAAAAACCTGCTGTATCAGCACTTTTTTTATGTTCAGCAAGCCCTATTTAAGGCGCTGGCTGACGAGGTGATCGATAGTGGCATTTGATTTAACGGCCAGACTTATTCTTAACGGGGGAAACTTCGTTAGCGGTCTGCGCGCGGCACAGCGGCAAACGAGCCTATTCGGAAAGACGATTGGCACGGTGACAAAAGGAATCGCGGTAATGGTTGGTGGTGCTAGTTTAGCTGCGGCTGGCTACGGGGCTCTTAAGAAAACGATGAGCTTCGACCAAGAGATTCATAATATCGGTGCGCTCGGCGGCATGACGTCCAAGCAGATGGATCAAATCCGTAGCGCTGCGTTAAAGGCCGGTGCACAAACGCAATGGTCGGCGTCTGAAAGCGCGCAGGGCGTGGAAGAATTGGCGAAAGCGGGCATGTCAACGTCAACCATCCTTAAAGGTGGTTTGACTGCATCACTTAACTTGGCCACTGCCGGGGGCATGAACCTAGCGGACACTGCGTCACTTATGAGTAACGCGATGAACGCATTCCGTGGAACGGGATTGACCGCAGCAAAAACTGCAAATATCCTCGCTGGCGCGGCTAATGCATCGTCTGCCGATATGATTGATCTCAAGTACGGGCTTGCATCTGTTGGCCCGGTATCTGCGAATATTGGCATGGGATTACGGGATACTTCGGCAGCTTTAGCGTTGTTTTCGAATTATTCACTATCGGGCGCTGACGCAGGTACATCGCTTAAAACAATGCTCTTAAATCTTTCACCACAGACGGATAAAGCCGCTGGTCTAATGAAACAGTTTGGGATCATTACGAAAGACGGTGCTAATCAATTTTTCAATGCGCAGGGTGAAGTTAAAGGACTCGCTGGTGTCGCTGACGTGTTAAGTAAATCGCTTGATAGGTTGAACCCGAAACAGCGGTCAGACGCGTTAAAGCAAATGTTCGGCCAAGATGCTGTACGTGCTGGCGGAATCTTATTCAAAGCCGGGGCAGACGGTGTCGATAAAATGTATAAAGCGATGGGGAAAGTAACCGCGTTAGACGTTGCGAAGCAGAAGATGAACTCGGCTTCCGGTGCCGTGGAGACGTTCAAAGGCGCAATGGAAACGTTGCAAATATCGGTACTCACGCCGTTACTTCCGGTAATCAAGAACGTTGCTAACGGTATGGCGAACTGGGTAGCGAGCTTGAAACCCGGTCAAATCGCTGCGTTCGGCGCAACCGTTAAAGGCGTATTAAATGGTGTCGTCGGCACGGTAAAATCAATCGTGGCTAATTGGGGTACAGTATCGAGCGTAATTATCGGCGCAGCCGTGGCTATCGGTGTATTTAAAACTGCGATGCTCGCGATGACGGTTATCGGCACGATAACGAAGCTGATGTACGGCTTACGTGTTGCTTATATGATGGCAACCGGCGCACAGATAGCGATGAATGTTGCGATGGATGCTAACCCAATCGGGGCAGTGATTACGGTGATCGCGTTGCTGACGGCCGGCATCATTGCGTTAATTGTTAACTGGCATGCGGTAGCATCCGCCCTCGCCTACGCGTGGAATCGTTTCGTTATCGCTCGCAATATTATCCTTACGTTGCTCGGGCCAATCGGCGGTTTAATCGCAATTGCCGCGCTACTCATTTCGCACTGGCACCAAGTCGGTGCGGTGTGGGCAAATGTATGGAACGGTATTAAGGTTACGGCAGCAAACGCAATCAACGGGGTTATTTCGAAGATTAACGCGCTCATCAATTTTATTAATAAGATTCCGGGCGTAAGCATTCCGCTGGTACCGAAAGTGGACTTCGGCGGGGTTAACGTAAGTAAATCGGCAAATAAGAGAGCGAACGCCACGTTATCTACGCAGAACCAATTTCGTGCATACTCGGCGTCGGTGCATAGTCATGCCGGTGGGCTGTCGAATGTACCGTATAACCAATACGCGGCATCGTTGCACAAGGGCGAGCGTGTGCTTACACGAAGTGAAAATGATGCGTATAGCAACGGTAGTAAACGAGCGGTTACGGTAACTGGCGGCATTCAACTCTACGGTGTCGCGGGCAATATCGAACAGGCAGCCGATAAATTGCTCGACATACTCGCGACGAAAGTTGAAGCCGCAGGAAACGGGGGAGCGTAAATGACGGACTGACAGCGAGGATTAACGGGTATATTCGCGAACACATAATAGAAGCGTTACGATTTAACGCGGGGCATCGGTCGGCAATCGATGTCACCGTGTACATATCGAAGTGGCTACGACGCGTACGGTATTCAGCGAGAAGCTGCGGGCGTGGGCACTGCTCGAAAACTCAGGGGGTTAGCGTTTAACCGCGGTGATGCCCGATACATACTTATTATGGTGAACGGTTCATTTCATATGTTGCGAGATACTTTCGCACACTAACGTACTAATATTACTTCGTCAAATATATATTTTATACCGTGATGTAAAATTCTGATAATTATAAGAAACGTTGATGTACCGCGGTTTACCACATATTACGAGAGTTTATGATTACTACGCCGATTCGTATGACGCGGTCATTATCAGTTAGGTGGCGATTAAGGCCGTTTGTTATCGATAAGGGTACGCGATACAGTGCCATAGATTGTGACGAAGCTACTGATTTGTATGACGCGAGTATAGCGAATAGACGTGAATATGCAGTGCCGTATGACATCATCGCGCGACCCCCAAGCCACCCGCCGCCACGCCCGTAGCTGACGATTTAAACGGCCGCACAATTTTTTATACTCGAGGGGGGTTAACGGTGTTTACGACAAATCATCGCGATAATACTTGTCACTGCGCTAATTACCGATTATAATCGAAATAACGTAAGTTCGGTAAATGACCGAATCAATGTGCGGTTCAAATAGCGGCATGATAGCGATATGATTAACGTTCATTCTCCGGCGGTCAAGGGTTCGAATCCCTTCTTGGGCATTACCGCTGACATGATAGGGTTCCTAGCAACTTTGCTAAGAAAATTTATCAGCAAATGCAACGAATATCATATTTTTATAATCAAGTGAAAACCTCCTTTCTGATTAAAAAATCAGCAAAGGAGGTTTTTTTATGGCTCGAATAAGGGAACGACTGAGGATTCTACGCTCTCGGACTCTGCTATTTTCCTAACTCGCTTTAGTTCGTAAAGAAAAAGATCGCTATCAATCACTGTTTTCCCTGTTCACTTTGCGCCATGATTAATCAACATGAAAAAATCGTGATTGAAAGCGTAATGGAGAACCTCGTGCTGTTTCGGATTGTAGAGCGCATCAAGATTCGTCATCTTTAAACGCACCTTCTAACTTATCCAACAGATTGTGACGGTGATATTCCTGAAGGTTGTATAAAAGGGAAATGACAAAATGAATATATTTTTGATAGGGATGTCAGATTTACAGAGAACTCGTCGTATAGTCTATTGTTTAAAAAACTGATCGTGATTTTTATTTTCTATGAAAAAGGAGCAGCAGCAATGACTGAGGAAGAAAAAAGACAGCCTTCCGAACCGCGGAGAAAAAGGAAAAGGAGTCATAAATTTTTTATTTCTCTGTTTGTATTAATCTTTTTTTTACTCGTGGGAGCGGGCGGCGCTTATGCGTTTCATTTGCTCAATCCCCGTACGCATTTCAGTCATCTGAAAACGATTGGTACGACTGCGACCTCGACAAAATATAAAGAAAAATCCGGAATATTTAATGTTCTTTTAATCGGGTCAGATGAACGCAAAAAGGACCCGGCAGGACATACGGATTCGATCATGCTCGTTCATGTCGATCTGACTCATCATCGGTATAATGTGCTCAGTATTCCGCGTGATACACGTGTTTATATGGCAGGACACGGGTACACGAAATTGACGAGCGTCCAATATATCTCGCAGATTAATGATGGAACGAAGACGGGCATTCTCGAAGCGGTAAAATCTGTGTCGCAATTGACCGGTGTGCCCATCAATTATTATGCGGAGACCAATTATTGGGGCTTGGAAAGCATGGTCGGTGCTCTCGGCGGTATAACCATGCATGTGCCTTTTAATGTGACGCTGACTCATCCCTGGTTTAAAGCAGATAAGAATAAGGTCATTAAGAAGGGAGAACATCAGTTGAATGGTCGGATGGTCAGTGAGGTCGTGCATGAACGCGACTCGGTACCGGGTACCGATTTCGGCCGTCAGCGTTTGCAGGAGGACGCCTTGATCGGTATTACGAACAAAGTCATGAGGCCGCAAAACGCAACACGCCTTCCGGCTCTTTCTCGCTCGATGTCCAAATTTTTAATTTCAACCAATCTCAGCACAAGCGATATGGTGAGCCTTGGTCTAGGCGTCAAATCCGACTTTCATCCGAAACGGCAAATTCATTATCATCAGATATCCGGAAAAAATACCGTGATGCATGATGATGTTCTTCAAGCGAATAATGATGAGGTCGTGCTTGATTCGAAACAATTGCGGGCCGTTGTTCAGAAGTATTTTGTTAATTAAATTCACAGATCTCTTTCAGAATGAGCCGGTGCAGGCAGAAACCCTTGCACTGGCTTTTTTTATCAATCCATCGGATAATTACGAAATACGAACCCGTGTTAAAAAAACTCCTTGTTAAGCTGAATTTAAGAATTTTGTAGTAAAATCGGTTAGAATGAAAGAAGCTACTCATAGGGTATGACTTTGGACGGATAATCTATTCTGGAAGATGAACTTTGGTTTAACAGGGAGGCAGCGGCATGCGAACATTTGTCTTTTGCAATGCAGATGATCGTCAAGAGATCTGTTCTTTATATCCATCGTTCATTATTCGTACCAGTACGTTGCGGATGGCTGTGCAAGTGTTCGCATTAAGAAATAAGTTCGAAATTGTCGATTTTCATGTATCGGTGAATGGAGTGGCACGTATTCACTTTCTCAAAGAAAAATGGCATCGGCAGAAATCGTTTTTCTATCTCGTCCTTGTAAAGAAAAAGGTGCAGTCGCAGAAGTATGGGCAGGAAATCTCACCCTTATATACAATAAACGGACTTTAATAAAAAAAAGACGCGCTGTTTCAATGCAGCACGTCTTTCTTTAATTATGATTGACTAATTGGGATTGCTGCAAAAATGCTTGATGGACTCGATCATATGGAACCATCAATTCGTGGTTCTGTTTTTCGAAAATTTCATTGCTTATTGGCGGGATGCGGAACCTTTTGGCAAGCTCAGACAAGAGGCCCTCTAAAGCAAATAGCTTGCTGTCACTATCTAATCGTTCATCAATCAGTATACGTTCAAAAGATTGACGATACATGCAGAGAGCAGAATTCGTTTAGATGTTACTCACCTCGCCTGTTTTATAGCTAGAACGCAGATAGGTATATTTAGGAAGCGGGAGATGATTTGTCAGCACACCTAATGAAATTTGACTGTTGATAATTTCATTATAAATGAAATAAAGTAAAAATATTGTCGAATATTGTTGAATGAATAAAAGTAATACTCCTGTCATAATAGAAACCACGGGTCAGATAGAGAAGTGTCCGTTTCATTTCTTTCATTAAATGGATCGATCAGCTCCAAGCCCTGCTTGCCGTGTCCACAAAAAAATGTGGAAAAAATTTCATTGGCCCGCAGGACTTGTGTTACATTTAATCATAGAAAAAGAACGACTAAGCTGGCCCGCGGACGATCTGCGAAAAACCGAGGACAAAAATTAACCGCTTTCATTCATTGACTTAAAAACGGAAGGATGAGGTGAACAATATTATGGGGAAACGCCGTGAGACGATATATAATGAGCTCGTGCAGCAATGCAGCAAGCTGAGCCATGAGTCACTCCTGAAACGTTCTGGGATTCCGGCTCAGGAAATTGCCAATCAGCTGGGCATGCTTCGCAGCAATGTCAGTTCTGAGCTGAACGAACTGGTGCGGGAAGAACGTGTTGTAAAATGCGTGACCAGGCCGGTTTTGTATCTTCCGGCAGAACAAGCCCGTTCACTTTTAGGCGGCACGATTGCGCAATACTCGATAAAAGCCTCTTCATTAGTGGCATCGCTGAATAGTGAGGGGGCGCCCGGGAAAAAAGAGGATCCCTTTTCACATCTGATTGGTGTGAACGAAAGCCTGAAGAATAGTGTGAAGCAAGCGAAGTCGGCGATAATGTATCCGCCGCGCGGTCTGCACACACTGGTCCTTGGGCCGACTGGATCCGGGAAGACTCTTTTTGCACATATGATGCATAATTTTTCAAAATACAGTAAACGGATGGATGAAGAAGCTCCATTTGTAGAATTTAACTGCGCGGACTATTATAACAATCCGCAATTATTGATTGGCCAATTATTTGGATATGTCAAAGGAGCTTTTACCGGTGCTTCTCATGATCAGGACGGTTTGGTCGCAGAGGCTGATAAAGGGATTCTTTTTTTAGATGAAATTCATCGTCTTCCGCCTGAGGGTCAGGAAATGCTTTTTTATTTTATGGATACTGGCCGCTACAGCAAGCTTGGTGAAGTCGGGAATAAACGTCAAGCTCAAGTCTTAATTATCGGAGCGACAACGGCCGACCCGGAATCTGCTCTGCTGCAGACCTTCCTGAGACGAATACCCGTCATGATTAAAATTCCGCCGTTTCATGAGCGAAGTGTCAACGAGCAAATTGAATTGACCCGTTTCCTGCTCTCCCGCGAAGCTCACCGGACAAAAAATGATTTCCATGTCAGTGCCGACATCATTAAGGCTCTAATCGGCAGTGTCACCTTTGGGAATATCGGACAATTGAAATCCAATGTCCAATTAGTCTGTGCCCAGGGTTTTCTGGATAATATGGCAAATGACTATGTGTCACTTGATGCGAAGATGCTGCCGCCAGAGATGTTGGAAGGGCTTAACCACATTGCCCATAATATACAGATTAATCAGCAGCTGAACAAATTGTTGCCGATGATGCTGATCATAAAAGGCGAAAAAGATCCGCTCCTTGCTGAAAATGATCGCTATGAACCGCCTTATGATATGTATCAGATGATTTTGGGCCAATTTGACAGCCTGACCCGTGAAGGATTATCACTAAACGAAATTCACAAATTTATTACTGAAGACATTAAGGATCATGTCAAAAATTTTTACCAGCAAACGGCGAAGGATTTGCTGCTGACTTCAGCAGATAATCGTATTGTCGACTTGTCGAAAGATCTGGAAGAGATTTGTTCACGTGCGCTTGGGGCGCATCTGAGTAAACAATTCATGTCGATGCTGCTCGTGCATCTGTCGGCTTTCCTGAAAGCACCGGATCGCAAAGCCGCTAAGTCGAAGGATTTAGATGAGACCATTCTTTCCTATGAAAAAAAGGATTATCAAGTGTCACGCGAGATTGCCGAACTGATCAATCAGCATCTTCATATCGAATTACCGGAAGTTGAAGTGATCTATATCGCTTTTCTGCTCGGTTCATTTGCTGAATTGTCGCTACAGAAAACAGTTGGTATCGTCGTCGCTGCTCATGGTCCGCAGACGGCGAGCTCGATGGTCAGTGTTGTCAAAGAATTACTTGGCGATCATCCGGTTGCGGCGGTTGATATGCCGCTAAGTTTGAATTTCAGCGATATTTTTGAACAAATCATTCATGCGGTTCAGTCGGTCGATCAAGGAGCAGGGGTATTAATGATGGTCGATATGGGTTCCCTATACTACTTTGAGGAGAAAATTGCTAAAGAGTCCCACGTCTTAGTTCGAGCGATTGATATGGTGTCGACACCGATGATTTTGGACGCAGTCAAGGATGCAAATCTTCTGCATATGGATCTGAAGAGCATTGTCGATTCGCTTTACCATCTCCGGGGTGCGGTGAGTCAGCCATCTGAACAGACGAAGAGTCTTCAGAAAAAGGCAATTTTAACAATTTGCACGACCGGCAGCGGGATCGCTCAGCGAATTAAAAGTATTGTTGAATTGTTTATCCGCCATCTGACGGATGAAGATATTGAGATTATTCCAGTTTCCATTGAAGGTTTGTACGAGCGGGCAAAGAAAATCCAGGAACGCTATGAGTTGATGGCGAGCATCGGAGCGAAAAATCCGAAACTAGAGGGGGTCCCCTATATTACCCTTTCGCAATTTGTCAGTGGAGAAGGTCAGGATATCCTGCAGTCAATTTTTTCTTCTAAAAAAATGCCGATTAGGGAAAGCCCGTCTCATATCATTGTTAAAGGGGTCTGTGAGGACAGCCTGCAGGATATGCTAACGTATCTGAATCCGAAACGGGCCATTGATGCGATTCTGGCCTTCAGCAGCGAATTGCAGAAGACGCTAAATACCCATTTCAAAAATGCGACACAGATTCGTATGATCATGCATTTGGCCTTTGTATTGGAACGGGAGGTCACGAAGACACCACTGAAATATGAAAGCGTCATCAGTACCGAGAAATATCTGATCAAGGATCGTTTGCAGAAGAACCTTAATGTCTTTGAATTCAAATTAAATATTCAGATCAGCGATGGAGAAATTTATTATTTTATTGATATGATGATGGATGAACTCGGAAAAAGTGTGTTATTAGATTGTATTTCACAGGTTTAGTGTGTTATTAACTGCTTCGAAGTGTGTTAGTGATTGATTTGCAGACGTTAGTGTATTAATTTAAAAACATAGTGTTTCAATCATGTGGACGGATCATTAGGAAACATGAATAAAGGGGCTTTTTCCAGCCTCTTTTTTTAATGCAGATCATTGGCACAAAAATTGCTTGTATAAAAGTGTAGACAAAAGGAAGGAGGCAGGGGAAATGGTGGAAATTATCGTAGCTGCCCATGGAAATCTTTCAGAGTCCTTAATTGGAACAGCAAAAATGATCTTCGGAAATATGGAGCACGTGGCACATGTTACCTTCAAACCAGGTGAGGGAATTGAGAATCTTTTGGATAAGTATACTGCTATTATTCAAGATCCAGATGCTGTGGATGCGGTCCTGTTTCTCGTCGACTTGTTCGGAGGCAGTCCGTACAATGCGGCCAGTCGTTTTGTTGCGCGGCACGAAAACATGGACATTGTTACAGGTGTTAATCTGCCAATGCTTATTGAGGTTCTGGGGAAACGTGTTGGCGGAGGGACCCTTAAGGAATTAGTTGAAACCGCTAAACAATCCGGAGCAGAAGGTATTCGTTCCTTTCGTGAATGGTTCGATGAACAAAAAATTGTGAACAGCTCACAAACTGATGAAGGAGATGTATTAGGATGATTATCAAATGGTTAAGAATTGATTCAAGGCTGATTCATGGTCAGGTCGCAAACAATTGGGTAAATCATGTCGGGGCAAGTACAATTATTGCCGCCAATGATGGAGCGGCTAAGGATGACTTAAGAAAGACCCTTTTGCTTCAGGTAGCCCCTGGACGTACGAAATCCTTTGTGATGTCCATCGACAAAACGGCTCGCTGCTATAAGAATCCTTCTTACGCGAATTTGGATGTCCTGCTTGTTGTTGAAAATCCGACAGACGTTCTCCGATTGATCGATCAGGGCGTCGAGGTAACCTCTGTTAACGTCGGCGGAATCACTTTCAAAGAAGGCATGACGTTAATTTCAGAGGCTGTTTCTGTATCGAAGCAGGATGTCGAAGCCTTTAAAGAACTCAATAAACGCGGTGTCAAACTTGTTTTACAGCAATTGCCGAATACGGCAAGTTCAGACTTCATGAACCGGCTGAAAAGCAAAAATTTATTATAATTCATTTAATAGGGGAGGTTTTCATATCATGAACGCCATGCAATTTATTCTTGTTATTCTTGTCGCATTAGTATGCGGGATGGCCAGTGTTATGGATGAACGTCAATTCCATCGGCCGATTGTCGCCTGTACACTTATTGGTCTGGTGCTTGGTGATTTGCATACCGGTATTATTCTTGGTGGTAGTTTGGAACTCATTGCTTTAGGGTGGATGAACGTTGGTGCAGCGATGGCACCGGATTCGGCACTCGCCTCGACCATCTCTTCTATTGTCGTTATTGTTGGTCATCAGTCGATTGGTGAAGGGATTGCGATTGCGGTTCCGCTTGCTGCGGCAGGCCAGGTGCTGACGATTTTTGTTCGTACGATCAACGTATTTTTCCAGCATCAGGCCGATCACTTTGCGGAAAATTCGAATTTCCGCGGGATCGAGTGGTGTCATATCGGAGCACTATTCCTTCAAGGCTTGCGTGTGGCGATTCCGACCGGAGCCGTTGCCGCGGTTGCCGGAACAAGCGTTGTTAATAATTGGCTGAACGCTATTCCCCCTGTGATCACGCATGGCCTGCAGGTATCCGGTGGATTTATCGTCGTTGTTGGGTATGCGATGGTTATCAATATGATGAAGGCACGTTCGCTGATGCCGTTCTTCTTTATCGGCTTTACACTGGCAACGTTTGTAACCGGTATCAACCTCGTTGGACTTGGTATCCTTGCTGCCTGCGCTGCTGTTATCTATGTCCAATTGAACCCGGATTTTCATGATTCGATTAAAATGCCGGCAGCTGCCGCAGCGTCTACTTCTAATAATGATGACGACGACGTATTAGGATAAGGAGGGAATTTACAATGGCTGAAACAAAAGAAATTAGAAAAGTGGAACCCTTGACTAAGAGAGATTTGCTCAGCACCTATTTTCGCAGTACATTCATGCTCGGTTCTTACAACTTTGAACGGATGCAGGCGATCGGCTTTTGTGTGACGATGATGCCGGCGATCAAACGGTTTTATCATAAAAAAGAAGATCAGGCATCTGCTCTGAAGCGTCATCTTGAATTCTTCAACACGACTCCGTGGCCGGCGTCGGCAATCTTCGGTGTTACAGCGGCTATGGAACAAAAAAAGGCTGAAGGCGGTGAGATTGACGAAGCAGCGATTACCAACGTCAAAATCGGACTAATGGGGCCGATGGCGGGTATCGGCGATCCAATTTTCTGGGGCACTGCCCGTCCGATCCTGGCAGCACTTGGCGCGTCACTGGCCATGAGCGGTAGTATTCTCGGCCCGTTACTCTTTTTCATTGGCATTAATATTGTCCGTATGCTGACTCGGTGGTATGGTTTTCAACTGGGCTATCGCCAAGGCACGGACATCGTTCAGGACGTGGCCGGCAACCGGCTGAAAAAATTGACACAAATGGCCTCCGTACTTGGATTATTTGTCATGGGATCGCTGGTTTCCAAATGGACAACGATTAAAATGCCGCTCGTGCTTGTTTCTTACAAACAAGCCGGACATGTGGTGAGTACTTCTTTGCAAAACATTCTGGATTCGCTGCTTCCCGGTTTGGTTGCTCTGCTTCTGACATTCGCCTGCATGTGGCTGCTGAAACGCAAGGTTAACGCCATCTGGATCATCTTCGGCATGTTTATTCTTGGCATTCTCGGCTACTGGGGCGGTCTGTTCGGTCTGTAAGATTGAGCGTGAAGACGGAAAGAAATAAGAAACAAGAACGTCAGGATTGGCAATGCTTGAAGTTAAAGAATTTGCCGCGGTAAATTACAGGCGGTGAATATCTTAAAAAAAGTGTTTGAAAATAAATGGTATAATTATCTGAAAAAAGCGATTGATGAGCCGCTTTTCAAGGCTCTCGGAGGAGGGGAAACCAATGCTGAATAATATTTTTCGTACGGCATTGAAAAACAATAGAGGCGATGATTACGTCTTTAGCTCGGCGAAATGGGTGACTTTGCTGATGGTCATCGGCATTCTGCTCTATCCGCTGACGAGCGGGTGGGGAACTCTGGTGTCGCTGTGTCTGGCTCTTGGCCTGTTGATTGGACGCTATTTGATTGCCAAACAGGCGGCAGGTGATTTCCGGGATATGCATCATGCGAAAAAGGCATATAGCCAGTCGCGCAACAAAGATTATCTGCGCTTTATCAAAGCGCGCAGCGAACAAATGCTGAACGACAATAAAGTGCTTACTAAGACTGCGAAAAGAGAAATTAATGAGCTTCTTACCTATGCAGAAGGCCGCTTATAAAAATCAATAAAAATAAGGCTGTTCCCGATTTCTTAGGGAGCAGCCTTTTTGTACTCTTGTAATGCTGAAACGAGTCAAACGCTTGCGGATTTCATCCGGTAGGTATTTTATCCGCAGAAGAGGCGTGGACCCGAGACTAATTTTTCTGGCGGGAATGTTTCTTCATCAGTATATGGTAGCTGAAAAAAAGAGCGGCGATACCGATAACAATCAGGCTAATAACAGACAGCGCTGCATGCATGAAGAAAGCTTCCGGCAAAATATTAATCACCGGATCAAGCGCCGGGTCAAAGATCCAATAATTATTTGAAAAAACTATTTCGTGAAAAATAATGAAACTATCATTAAAGTCAAAGCTGAAGCACACGAGTGGAATGACGGTGAACAGCGTTAAATAAATGGCTGCGAGGCGCAGAAAGAAATAATCCTTTTTTTTGATTTTTAATCGTATGCCCACCAAGCTAGCAACACCGCTGAGCAGCAGCAGCCACTCAATAAAATTGAATATTTTTTTGACATCTTCAAAATGAATGCGGCCATGCGCCGATGAAGCAAGCGACGGAAGATGAAAAGCCTGTGGGAAAAGATTTGCCAGGAAGCCGATCATATAATTATAGTTAGCAATAATTCTTGGCTCGCTGATATGGGTCTGCCCGGCAATGCCCAGCAGATGTAGGTCCAGATAATAGAGCGGCGTGAACAGCAACACAAACACGACTGAAAAACAAATAATGAATAAGGCGAGACAAATAGCGAGCAGATTTTGCATCAACCGGTAACGAATCAATGGCAATTCAGATCCTTCCTTAATTTGTACTTCTTATGTATTGGACAAGCCCTACAACTCATCATATCAGATTTTATTGACAATAAAAATTAGCATAAACAGCAATAGCAAAAAATTATTGGATAAAATCGGACTGAAACAGCATTCAATTTTCACCAGACAACCGCAGAGCGATCCCGGGTTCATACGTTTTTCACAAGAGCACATACTTAAAGCCGGTGGAAGGGGATTCCGCCGGCTCTCTGTCCGTACAGTGTCATGAACTTTATATAACCGCCTGAGAGTGTGCCATTTTTTATCGATCACGACTTATTCATTGGTTGTGACTGAAGGGTACCGCAAAAGAACGTCTCAATAAGGAGGTCATACGACTGTATGGGGGATGGTCATACAGCAGGCAAGCAGGCAGCATCAATAGCAATATGAAGCACCGATAATCACAAGTAGAATGAACAGAACAATGAGCAGCGCGAAGCCGTTTCCACCGCTCCATCCGCCAGTCTCGCAACCCATGAGCAAACACCTCCTCATTAAGTGATACTGCATTGTATGATTAGGCGGTTGCACGCGTTTGTGCAACTGCCTAGTTTTACAGGGGTTCTGAGAAGATACTGAATGTAAATAGATAAATGGATTCATACTAGAGAGGATCAACTTGACTCGGGTTCATCGGAGGGAGAGCAATGAATAATATCGCTCAAAATTTGGACTTGCAATCAAAAGGGACATGGCTGCCAATAGCCATCTCTATTCTTCTTTTTCTCTACGCTTTGTTTATGAAGAAGAAGCACATGACATGGAAAGAATGTTATTTGACTTTTGGATGTGTCGGCTATATGGCTTGGATAGGCGATACCCTGACAGGCAACCTGTTCAATCTGTACGATCTCGGTAAGCCGAACGTTACCGGACTGGCGGACTCGATGGCCTTCGCGTTGATTCCAGCCTCGCTTGCCGTTATTTTTCTGAACTACAAAAGCAGGAGCAATCTTTGGCTCCTTGTTCTTTTGTTTACATTAATCTCTCAGGCCATTTACTGGCTCTGCCTGGAGAGCGGCTATTTCCGCGAGCATGGCTGGCATTGGTTTTATTCGATCATCATTTTTGTGATTTGCTTTGCCTTTATTGTCCCAGGCCATGAGAGACTGATGCACTATCCGGATCATAAACGAGAATAAATGCGCTGTTTGTGTTCCTATTTGAAATGTCCGCCGATTTTTACTGCACGAGCATGCAACTGGCTGGCTGGCATGAGCGAAACGCCGCGAAAAATAGCTGTCCGCCCGTATCTCTGGCAAATAGTATCCATGACGGCACTTAATTTCTCTTTCTGCTCTAAAGAGCTGAATAGATCGAGTTGACAGACATCAGCTGGCTGCAGCTCGGAAAGTGTGACAGCGACACCGCGCACCGGCAATTGATCCCAGCTCTCTGTGAATAGGCGATTTGCGGCGTGATAAATATCCATGCCGAAATTCGTCGAGAAGGGCAGTTTGATTTGACGCTGAAATCCGCTATGGCGCTCGAATCTCCCTGTGACACCGATTGAAACGACATCGCCTCTGTAATGCTTGTTTCGCGCGCGATAGGCAACTTCTTCGCTCAATTCTAATAGAACAATGCGGATATTTTTGGCCGCTACATAATCAAACGGCAGGGTCATATGATGGCCGACGGATTTTTGCCCGGCATAGGTTTCTGGTGAAACAGGTGCGGTATCTATACCATGAGCAGTCATCCAGAGCAATTCGCCGTTCACACCCCACTTTTTGCGCAGCAAAGAGACAGGGTAGTGCGCCAGATGACCGATTTGACGTATCCCCATGCCGAGGAGGTGGCGCTCCATGCGATGGCCGACACCAAAAAGTTTACCGATGGGCAGCGGCCAAAGATGCGTTTTAATTGTGCAGGCGTCCAGTCTAAAAATTCCTTCTGCACGGTATTTACTGAAATTGTCGCAAGCCATCTTGGCCAATACTTTATTCGTTCCCAGGCCAATGCGCGCATAAACGCTGGTGCGATCAAAAATTGTTTGCTGAATCTGCCTGGCGAGTTCCATTGCTGAAGGATAAAGGTGCAGACTTCCCGTTACGTCGGCAAATTGTTCATCGATAGAGTAGGGTTCTACGAGATCAGTGAATTCTCTTATCGTGGCGGTAATTTGAAGCGAAACATCAATATAGTGCTGCATGCTTGGACGGATAACGACCGCATCGGGACATTTGAGCAGTGCCTGACCCACCGGTTCTGCAGTCGAAACCCCCCGTTCTTTGGCGATTGAGCAGGCCGCGAGCACGATGCCGCTGCGTTGCTTCGGATCACCGGCGACGATCAGTGGCCGGTTTCTCAGCTCCGGATGTACGGCTTTTTCGCATGAGGCATAGAAAGTTTGCATGTCAATGAGGAAAATTACACGTTCCATTGTCCCAACCCTCTTTTTTATTCTCGAGTCTATTATATACGAATGTACGTTCGAATAGTATTGGAAAATAAAAGCATATGTTCCCTTATTAGTGGGAACAAATTCCGAAGCGAGGCCTTATACAGTTTGCGGTCTAAATGAAATTGGCTATAATGAAAGCAGAATGAGTGAATGAGAGTGAGTGACAATTGTGGAGCCATTAATTGAAGAATTTCAGGAACAATTAGGTGAATTGGCAAGGCTGGCGATCCGCAGAGGTGTTAATCTGCAGCCGGGACAGGGATTGATGCTGTCCGCACCGCTTGAATCGGTCTGGTTGGCTAATCGAGTGACTGAGGAAGCTTATAAAGCCGGCGCAAAGGATGTACACGTACTTTGGGAAGATGATGAAACGAGGCGTTTGCGCCTAGAGCAGGCCCCTCAGAAGTCACTTCAGAGTATTCCAAAATGGAAACTGGATGTACAAAATCAATCGGTTAAAGATAATTACGCTGTTTTAAGTATCTACGGACCCAACGCTGATTTGCTGGAGGGGATCGATCAAGAACGCGTGGCTACCTATATGAAGACAAGGGGAAAGGGGTTAATCCCTTATTATGAATACATGATGAATGACCGGATCCAATGGTCAATTATCTCTTATCCAACAGTCGCCTGGGCGAAGAAGGTCTATCCGGATCAGCCGGTTCAGGAGGCACAGAAAGCGCTGATGCAGGAAATATTGCGGATTAGCCGAATTAAGGCGGGCAGCGATTCGGTGGCAGAATGGGATCAGCATAATAATAGGCTACATCGAGCGGCCGATTTTTTGAACGCGCAGGAATTTAAACAGCTGCATTATCATTCTGCGGGTACAGATTTGACCATCGCTCTGCCTACCGGACATATCTGGAGCGGGGGTTCAGGTCCCTCAGAATCCGGAGTCGACTTCAATGCAAATATACCGACTGAAGAAGTCTACACACTGCCGGACAAGCGCGGGGTTAATGGCACGGTTTCCAGCAAAATGCCGCTGAACTGTAACGGACAAATCATTGATCAATTCAAACTGACTTTTAAAGCGGGAAAAGTTGTCGCGTTTGAAGCCGCGCAAGGAGGGGAAGCATTAAAACATCTGCTTGCTTCGGATGAAGGCGCCGTACGGCTCGGAGAAGTAGCACTTGTTCCGCATCATTCGCCGGTATCAGAGTCCGGCCTAATATTCTATAATACATTATTTGATGAAAACGCGTCCTGCCATTTGGCTCTGGGCAAGGCTTATCCGACCTGCATTAAAAACGGAAGCCGGATGAATGCGGAACAATTGGATCAGGCAGGAGTCAATGAAAGTATTATCCATGAAGACTTTATGGTGGGTTCGGCTGATTTAGACATTGACGGTATTAAGAAAGATGGTTCAGCAGTCCCCGTTTTCCGGCAAGGCGAATGGGCATTTACTTTTCCAGAATAAGAAATACAAATTCAATGTCGAATAACTTTCGGCCCGAGAAATTACACGTTGCGAAACATTAAGGAAACTGATAGTCTAAGATCGAGATTACAGGGGAACGGGACTGGGGAGGATGACAAAAAGCAAGAGAACAAATCAGAAGGCGAATAAGGTTCTGCTGTTTCCGGGGTTGCAGGATCGTTTGCTGCAAAAAGCGATGAGTCTGGTTGATGAGAAACGCTTTCCGGAAGCACAGAAGCTGTTTGGTGAATTACTTGAACTGGATCCTCACGATCAGAAGGGGCTGTATGGTTGGACTATCTGTTCCGTTGAGCTGGGAGAATACCACCATGCGGAAGAAACCATTGTGCAGCTGATGGATGAGGGGACCCCCTTTTATGCAGAAGTATTTCGCTTATATCTGACCATTCTGATAGAAAAAAAGGATTACAAGGCAGCACTCCGGAAAATCGCTCAGGCGGAAAAAGATCCCGATCTGGTTCGTGTACTCAATAGCTCGCTCAGTCATTTAAAAAAATTTTGCGAGCTTCGCATGGATGAATCTCTGTCTTTGCCGTCTAAGGCGGGACAAACTTCTGAAAGAAGGCGTGCGCAGCCGGTGGAGAGCGAGAAACTCTTTGACTGGTCTGATCTTGAGGAAACAGATAAACCGGGTCAACTGCTCCTAATAAGAAATTTGGCAGCACATCTGGGTAAATCGGATCTTCCGGAGATTCAACGCTTTCTGCTTGATGAATATCAGAATTCGGAAATTAAAACAATGCTTCTTTGCGCCATTCAGGAAAAGCAGCTTGCTGAATCAGTTAATATCTGGAAATTTGGCCAGGTCTATCGGGTGATTTTTAATGATCAATTTCTGAATAGGGCCTTTGCTGACCAGGTGGAAGATGAGATTCAGAAGACACTGCTTTCCGAGGATCCGACGTTGGCTGGGCTGGCTGCCGATTTGGGACGCATTTTTACAATGAACATTTATCCTAAACCGATTGAACCGGATAACCCTCGGGTATGGGCGGCGTTCTTTGCAGTGCAAGCGGCATCGGGCGATAGACAGTCTGAAATCATGGAAGCCCGTAAAGACAAATTTCTCGACCTGTTCAGCGTTTCTGATGAACAGTTTCAAAAAGCCAAACGTTTGGCCGATGCACTGAGCGGCTGTTGATGCAGGACTCGAAAACGGCTGAAAGAGGTGTCGGTCCGCAATTTTTCCTGATAATTTTAGACAAATAAGTTTTTCAGTTTGAACGGTTATGTTATAATAACGAGGTTGCATATTTTCATGTGCGTGTGATTGAGATTTATTCTGTGTAAAACAGCTGTACTTTTTAAAAAATATGCTGTTTGGCAAAAAAGTATGAAGATAGATGTTGGAGGTAAGTATACATGACGGTAGAAGCGAAATGGGAAAAAAAAGAAGGCAACGTAGGTACACTGACATTCAAAGTCGATGCCGATACCTTCTCGAACGCGCTTGATCAAGCTTTCAAGAAAACAGCCAAGAAGGTAAATGTTCCTGGATTCCGTAAGGGCCGTGTGCCGCGCGGATTGTTTGAACAGCGGTTCGGTGTTGAAGTTCTTTATGAAGATGCCATTGATATTGTGCTTCAGAGCGCTTATTCAGAAGCTCTTGATCAGACCGGGGTTGAACCTGTGGATAAACCGCAGGTCGATGTCGAAGAAGTCGGCAAGGGCAAACCGCTTGTTATGAAAGCAGAAGTGACTGTTAAACCAGAAGTGAAGCTCGGCGAGTACAAAGGTCTTGAAGTTGAAGAAAAAAGTACTGAAGTTACTGATGAAGATGTTGACGGCGAAATCAAACAAATGCAGGAACGCTATGCTGAACTCGTTGTCAAGGACGACGGCGAGATTGAAAAAGGTGACACCGTGGTTATTGATTTTGACGGCTATGTCGATGGTCAGCAGTTTGAAGGCGGGAAAGCAGAAAATTATTCACTTGAAATCGGCTCTGGCTCCTTTATCCCTGGATTCGAAGACCAACTAATCGGTCTCAAAGCCGGTGCTGAGAAAGATGTCGTTGTGACCTTCCCTGAAGATTACCATGCCGAAGAATTAAAGGGCAAAGAAGCGACCTTTAAAGTTCTTGTTCATGAAATCAAACAAAAACAGTTGCCGGCTCTGGACGATGAATTCGCCAAAGACGTAGATGACGAAGTCGAAACATTTGCAGCTTTAAAAGAAAAAGTTACCAATCATCTGAAGGAACATAAAGATGAAGACGCAAAGAACAGTACACGCGATAGTGTGGTTGATCAGGCTGCGGCGAATGCGGAAGTAGATATTCCTGAAGTTATGATTACAAATGAGCAGGATAATATGCTGAATGAATTCGAACAGCGTCTGAAGAGCCAAGGCATGACTTTGGACATGTACTACGGCTTCTCTGGTCAAGACAAGAAGGCCTTGCTTGAGCAAATGAAGACCGATGCTGAGAAGCGTGTGCGGGCGAATCTGGTTCTTGAAGCCATTGCCCAGGCAGAAAACATCGAAGTCTCTCAGGATGAGCTGGATGAAGAATTGAAAAAGATGGCTGAGAACTACAAGCTGACTGTCGAACAATTGAAATCAGCGATTGGCGACGGTGAGATGATTAAGGGAGACATCGAAATACGTAAAGCCGTTGATCTTCTTGTTGAAAGCAGCAAACCAAAGGCAGCAGAAGAAAAGGCTGAAGAAGAAAAGTAAGTGTATAAAGAGGCAGCTATCGAGGTGGACAGAGGGTGGTAAATCTCTGTCCATTTATGCTATAGATTTAAGCCTGGTTACATTAACGAGGCATTTCAGACGGAAATTTGACTTGAAAGCGGACTTTCAAGTCAAATGATACATATTTGTACCTGCAGGGCATATGGCTTATCGGGAACACTTTTTTATGATACAATGCGTACATAAAGGATGCTTGGCAAAGAAAGCTGCACTTTGCAGACGCATTTCCTGTGATCCTGTGTTCTGTTTCCTTGATCTTTTCAGGGGATTTCTTATAGTATAGAGAAATAGAAAAAATGTTTCGCTGGTGGCTTCCTCCGGTAAGCTTCCTGATTAAGATGGCATTGAAGGACAGGTAAATTAGTGGTTATTCGACAGTTGAGCTTCTATTGCCTGAGTTCGCGCATATCTTTGATTCGCAGCTGGCAAAAAAAGCCGTTTGCCTGTTTCCGCAAAAAAGGGAAACAATAATGGAGAGTAGGTTGAGATGCCTTTACCGGCGAACCGATTGCTTCACTCTCTTGCCGGATGTTTAAGCAGGATAGAATGAATAGGGGTGAAAAAATGTTCAAATTTAATGAAGAAAAAGGACAGTTGAAGTGCTCTTTTTGTGGAAAGACACAAGACCAAGTCCGTAAGCTTGTCGCCGGACCTGGCGTCTATATTTGTGATGAATGCATCGAATTATGCACGGAAATTGTTGAAGAAGAACTGGGTACGGATGAAGAGGTTGAATTCAAGGATATCCCGAAGCCGCAGGAAATTTGCTCCATTCTGGAAGATTATGTGATTGGACAGAATGACGCCAAAAAGAATTTGTCCGTAGCCGTTTATAATCATTATAAAAGAATCAACTCGAAGCAGAAACCAGACGATGTTGAATTATCAAAGAGCAATATTATGATGATTGGACCAACTGGTAGTGGAAAAACGCTGCTAGCACAAACTCTGGCGCGTATTTTGAATGTACCATTTGCAATCGCCGATGCGACTTCGCTTACTGAAGCCGGGTATGTCGGTGAAGATGTGGAAAACATTCTGCTGAAACTGATTCAGGCTGCTGATTATGATGTGGAAAAGGCAGAAAAAGGGATTATTTATATCGATGAAATTGATAAGATTGCCCGTAAATCGGAAAATCCGTCAATTACGAGAGATGTTTCTGGTGAAGGCGTGCAGCAGGCGTTATTGAAAATTCTTGAAGGCACGGTTGCCAGTGTGCCGCCTCAAGGCGGACGTAAGCATCCGCATCAGGAATTTATTCAAATCGATACCACCAATATCCTGTTTATCTGTGGCGGAGCCTTTGATGGCGTCGAACAATTGATTAAACGCCGCTTGGGCAAGAAGGTCATTGGTTTTGGTGCCGGATCAAAGACGCAGGAACTGAAGCGCGATGATGCGTTGAAGCATGTTCTGCCGGAAGATCTTCTGAAATTTGGTCTGATTCCGGAATTTATTGGCCGTCTGCCAGTCATTACGACATTGAATCAATTGGATGAGGATGCGCTTGTTGACATTTTGACCAAACCAAAGAATGCATTGGTGAAACAGTATCAGAAATTGCTTGAACTGGATGAGGTCGAATTGGAATTCACGAAGGATGCACTTCGTTCGATTTCTAAATTGGCGATTGAACGCAAAACTGGTGCCCGCGGGTTGCGTTCAATTATCGAAGGCATGATGCTTGACGTCATGTATGAATTGCCATCACGAGACGACATCGACAAGTGTATCATCACCAAAGAAACGGTGGAAGGAAAAGAACGTCCAACCTTGATCCTCAGTGATGGAACGACTGTTGTTAAAGAAACACCAAAGGAAAGCGCCTGATCATATATCTTTTGGAAAAAGACATCCCCTCTTTTGAGGCTGGATGTCTTTTTTTAGATCAGTGAATTCATAGTTTTCTACTGCTTTTCGGTTTAACAGCTGCTTTCTCTGGAGATAATGGTCGATAAGCAAGAAAGCCGGGCAAGTGCCAAGTCGCACGGCGCATTTCGAAGGAGGCTGGCAATAATGAACTGGATGGTTTTGCTGATTTTCACTCAAATTTTTTTTGGGGCGATCATCGGATTATATTTTTGGAGCTTGCTGCGTAATCAGCATGTGCAGCGCGTGTCTGTCGACAAGGATTCAAAGAAGGAATTGGAACAATTGGCGGCGATGCGTCGCCGAGCACTGACTGAACCTTTGTCTGAACGTATTCGACCACGAGAGCTAGAGGAAGTCATCGGACAGAAAGATGGAGTGCAGGCACTGCGTGCGGCAATCTGCGGGGCAAATCCGCAGCATGTGCTGATCTATGGCCCACCGGGTATTGGCAAGACTGCAGCGGCACGTCTTGTCTTGGAAGAAGCGAAAAAAAATTCGGATTCACCATTCAAAAGTTCGGCACCTTTCGTGGAAATCGATGGGGCAACGGCACGTTTCGATGAGCGTGGTATCGCCGATCCGCTGATTGGTTCGGTTCACGATCCCATCTATCAGGGAGCTGGTGCCATGGGCCAGGCGGGTATCCCGCAACCGAAAGAGGGGGCGGTTACTCACGCACATGGCGGCGTGCTCTTTATTGATGAAATTGGCGAACTGCATCCGATTCAAATGAACAAATTGTTGAAGGTCCTTGAGGATCGCAAGGTTTTTCTGGAGAGCGCGTATTATAATCAGGAAAATAAGCAGATTCCGGCTTATATCCACGATATTTTCCAGAAGGGCCTTCCGGCCGATTTTCGCCTGATTGGGGCGACAACACGGCGCCCAGAAGAGATACCGCCGGCTATTCGTTCTCGCTGCCTTGAAATTTTTTTCAACGAGCTCAATCAATCCGATATTCGCAAAATTGCCGTTCGGGCGGCAGAAAAATTGCAGCTGACGGTTCCGGATGACTGTCTTGAAAAGATCTCTGAGTATGCGAAAAATGGCCGCGAAGCAGTGAATATGATGCAGATCGCCGCGGGTCTGGCCTTATCGCGTAAAGAAGAGGGCCAACAGATTAGTCTGACGGATATTGAATGGGTGATTCGATCGAGCCGGCTCGTTCCGAAACCGATTCGCAAGGTTCCGGCTGCTCCGGAAATTGGATTTGTTAATGGCCTTGCCGTCTATGGTCCAGGACAGGGAGTTTTACTTGAAGTGGAGGCCTCGGCGGTAAAAAGCCGGCGCGGTGGCAGTTTAACGATTACAGGGATCGCCGAGGAGGAGACCATGGGCTCGACCGGTCGCTCGGTAACACGCAAGAGCATGGCCCGCGGTTCGATTGAGAATGTGTTGACTGTTCTGAATCAGATGGGTTTTGCGACCTATAAATACCACATTCATGTGAACTTCCCAGGCGGGTCGCTCGTTGACGGGCCGTCAGCAGGCATTTCAATGGCTGCCGCTATCTGTTCAGCTATTCTGGGCAGACGTGTGCGCGCCGATTTGGCCATGACTGGCGAACTCAGCCTTCATGGTCAGGTGAAGCCGATTGGCGGCGTTGTTGCTAAGATTGAGGCCGCCATCGAAGCCGGCGCGAAACAGGTGATTATCCCTAAGGAGAATCTGCAGGAATCCATGAAGGCCTACGATTCCGTGCAGATCACACCCGTCGAATCACTCCGGGAGGTGCTCGATCTCGCCTTGCTTCCTGAAGATCAAGCGGTGTCTCACCAGCCAATTCCGTATATGGGTGAATCTTCGCTCAGTCGGCCGCTGTCTGCCCGTTCCTTGGACTCCGGACTACAGAAGAATGGTTAATGAAAATTGAAGAACCGCTTTCCGAGTCGAAACGTGCATTCGGAAAACGGTTCTTTTTTGTCTGGAGATTATTTCTAGAATATGACCTTCTTCCTGAATCCACCAGCACTGCCGTATTTCTGCCGAATTAGACAGCGCAGGCGACATAAGCTAGAATGAATGAAGGTTGTTTTCTCCCATGGAAAGAGAGGACACCGCTCAATGAGGCAGCGCTGTACATGCGCAAATAGAGGGGCGTTGTTTGTGAAAATTATAAAAGCCGATTACATCATCAGCGCGGTCGGACCCGAACAGTATCCCGGTGATGGTCTTCCGGAGATTGCTTTGGCTGGTCGTTCGAATGTGGGGAAATCTTCATTTATCAATAAAATACTAAACCGTAGAAACCTCGTTCGCACATCTGAGAAGCCAGGCAAAACGCAAAAACTGAATTATTTTAAGATCAATGACGCGTTCTATTTTGTCGACGTGCCGGGTTACGGATATGCCAAGGTTTCTAAGAAGGATAAAGCGGACTGGGGTAGAATGCTGGAGACGTATTTTTCTGAACGGAAGGCATTGAGTGCAGTGGTCCAATTGGTCGATCTGCGGCATCCGCCGTCGAAAGAGGATGTTCAGATGCATAATTATCTGTCGTATTTCGGGCATCCAGTGATTACTGTTGCGACAAAAGCTGATAAGATTCCGCGAAGCAAGCATCAGAAAAACAGGAAGATTATTGCTGATGATCTAGGCCTGACGCCTGAGGATCCTTTCCTGATTTTTTCAGCGCTGACCGGCTTAGGCAAGGATGAGGCTTGGTGCGAGTTGGAAAAATATTTGTGAGGGCAGCTTTCAAAGAGACCGCCGGAACAGAATGAAAAGTTCCGGTGGATTTTTCAATATTGTGGTAAACGCTTACAATGTATGTGAATTTTTTGTGAATATTAGTGATATATATCACTAATTGAAGGCTCGGAACTTTGATTTTATGGCAACTATTTGTTATTTTGTAACAAGGAGCTCTCATTCACTCACGAACTGTATGAAAAAAATTAAACAGAAAAACGATAAATGTGCTTTCTTTTTTATGGAAGAAAACGGGAGACCGGAGGGAAGTATTATGCATATTTTGGCTGTCGGCGTTGATTTTCACCGGACACCTGTTGCCATCAGAGAGAAGCTGACCTTTGAATCAGCAGATTTGGAACAGGCATTAACAGAGCTGCGGGAAACAAAAAGCATTTTCGAGGATGTTATCGTTTCGACCTGCAATCGGACAGAAATTTATCTTGTCAGTGATCAACTGCACACGGGAAAATATTATACCAAACGCTTTTTTGCCAATTGGTTTCATATGGACATCGAGGCGCTGACGGCAATATTGGAAATAAAAGAGGATCAAGACGCTGTTCGGCATCTTTTCCGTGTAACTTGCGGTCTAGATTCAATGGTTTTAGGCGAGACGCAGATTCTTGGACAGGTACGCAGCAGCTTTTTGCTGGCACAGCATCTGGGAACCACCGGAACTTTTTTTAATGAGTTATTCAAAGAAGCGATAACGGTAGCCAAGAGGGCTCATGAACAAACACAGATTAACGATCATCCGGTTTCAGTCAGCTATGCGGCGATCGAATTGATCCGTACAATCTTTGGACCGCTTGAGAAAAGATCAGTTTTAATGATTGGCGCGGGGGAAATGAGCAGACTGGCATTGAAATACTTATTTGGTGCCGGCGTCCGCAAATTGGCGATTAGCAATCGGACAATGTCTAGAGCAGCTGAACTCGCTGAACGCTATCGGGCATCCGCTCTGCCGATCAGCCAAGCCGTCTGCCATTTGAATGACTATGATATCGTCATTGCTTCGACATCGGCGAAACATTATCTGCTCAAAGCATCCGCTTTGAAGCAAGAAGCGGTTCAACATCCGATGATATTAATGGATATCGGTGTCCCGCGAAATATCGATCCGGATCTTGCGCTGAACGAACAAATTCGTCTTTTTGACATTGATGATCTGGAACAGATTATTGATTCAAATAAGGAAGCACGCAAAGAAGCGGCACGGCAAATTGAAAAACTGATTGCTGCTCAGGAAGATTCTTTTTCAGAATGGCTCCATACGCTTGGCGTTGTTCCGGTCATTACGGCCTTACGCCGAAAAGCGCTGGCTGTCCAGGAGGAGACGATGAAGAGTCTGGAGCGCAAATTGCCCGAACTGACTGAACAGGAAAAGAAAGTGATCGGTAAGCATGCAAAAAGTATGATAAACCAGATGCTGCGTGATCCAATAAATAAGATTAAGGAGCTGGCCTGCGGCGATCACGGCCGGCACGCGGTCGATTTATTTGCCGAAGTTTTTGATTTGTCTGATCAAGTCGAGCGGATGGCGGATACGTCTGAAAAGCAAACCCTTACAAAAAGCAGGGCGGACATCCCCGATGAGAGAGCGGGAAAGAGCAATGATCGAACGGCGGTTCAAGCACATTAACGGTTCAAAAAGAGAGAAGTGAGAAAATGAGAACGATCCATGTCGGTTCACGAAAAAGCAAGCTGGCTCTCGTGCAAAGTGGACAGGTTATTGCGCAGTTAAAAGAAACCTGTAAGGATTTGGCATTTATGATCGAGCATATCGTAACAAGGGGAGATCGAATTCTGGACGTCACTTTATCGAAGGTTGGCGGGAAGGGCCTGTTTGTCAAAGAAATTGAGCGTTCCTTGCTCGATGGACAAATTGACTTTGCGGTACACAGTATGAAAGACATGCCGGCAGTACTTCCAGAGGGATTGGAGATTGCCGCCATTCCTGTTCGGGAAGATCCCGCGGATGTTCTTGTCTCGATAAGCGGCTCCTCTCTGAGCGAACTTCCTGAAGGGGCACGGATTGGTACAAGCAGCCTTCGCCGTGCCTCACAGCTGCGGCATATCCGTCCCGATCTCCGGATCATTGATTTGCGCGGAAATGTGGATACGCGTTTGGCCAAACTTCAAGCAGGAAATTATGAGGCTATTATTCTAGCCGCCGCAGGAATGAATCGATTAGGCGTCGCGGCAAATGGAATGGATTTGCCTCCCTCCCTCATGCTCCCTGCCGTTGGCCAAGGCGCACTTGCGATCGAATGCCGGAAATCCGATGAAGATTTGAAAAAACGGCTCAGTCGGATTAATGATCCGGCGACGATGATGACGGTTCGTGCGGAGCGGGCTTTCCTCAAACGATTAAACGGCGGCTGTCAGGTGCCGATCGCGGCTTATTGCCGGCAAGATGGAGATAACGGGCTCAGTCTCACTGGTCTGGTTGCTTCGGCAGACGGTCAACGTTTGCTGAGGACAACGGAAACGGGTCATGATCCAGAAGCACTCGGCATTGGCACCGCTGAACATTTGCTGGCCGAGGGAGCAGGCGAGATATTAGCTGAACTTCTTGGCGCGGAGTGGAATTCGGATGACCGCTGAAACTGATGCTCTGTTCGGTAAAAAAATATTGGTGACGCGGGCCGCCGATCAAGCGGCACAGATGGCCGCAAAAATCCGTCATTATGGCGGAGAACCGATTGCTATTCCTGTCATCTGCTATCGCCCATCCACGCAAACCGAATTGCAGCGGTTTTCATGGCTCCAGTCTGTGCGTGCAGCGGACTGGATAATACTGACCAGCCAGAACGCACTTGATTATTTTATGCGTATGACAATCGGCGTCAACCTAAGCCATCTTAAGTGGGCCAGCGTCGGAAAGAAAACAGCGGAGCGACTGGCCAGTTACGGTTATTCCTGCGATTTTTTGCCGGATCAATTTACTGTGGAAAAAATAGTGCAAGCCTTTGGCAACGGGGAGGTTGCAGCCAGGCATGTCGTCATTCCAGTGGGTTCACTGTCGCCAATCGATCGTTTTGACCGCTTAAAAGAATCGGGAATACAGGTGACAACCTGCATCATTTATGAAACAATTGCTTGTGAAAAAAGCCGCATATCCTTGGGAAAGGCGCTCGCTGCTCAATCGCTGGACGCCCTCACTTTTACCAGTCCATCGACTGTGCGATTTTTTACAGAACTGCTTGGAGAAAAGATATGGCCCGAGGAAATGGGGCATTGTGTGCTTGCTGCCATCGGACCGTCGACGGCGCAAGCACTTCAGAAGATTGGCTTTCCCCCGGAAGTGATTCCGGTTCACTATACCGCGCGCGCGTTGATCGATGCGCTTGCTGATTACTATTCCAATAAAAGGAAGTTTGAAAGATGAACAACTCACTTAATTTTGATCGGCATCGTCGTCTCAGACAGACGGCAGTGCTCCGTAATATGGTTCGGGAAACTCATATTCGAGCCAGTGACTTTATCTATCCGATCTTTGTTGTTGAAGGCGAGAATATCAAAGAAGAAATATCGTCAATGCCGAATGTGTATCATTATTCGCTGGATCGTCTGAACAAGGAATTGCAGGAAGTGACTGCGCTTGGCATTCCGTCTGTCATCTTTTTTGGCATTCCGAATGAAAAAGATGCTGCCGGTTCCGGGGCCTACGACGAGCATGGCATCGTTCAGAAAGCAATCCGCCAAACAAAGAAGAATTTTCCTGATCTCGTGGTGCTCGCTGATACTTGCATGTGTGAATATACCGATCACGGGCATTGCGGGATCATCCGTGACGGAGATGTCGATAATGATGAGAGCTTGAAGTATCTTACTAAGACCGCCGTTTCTCAGGCAGAGGCTGGCGCAGATATCATCGCACCGTCCAATATGATGGACGGCTTTGTCGCGTCGATTCGCCAAGGACTGGATGAAGCAGGTTTCACGCAAATACCGATCATGTCTTATGCGGTCAAATATGCTTCCGCGTTTTACGGGCCGTTCCGTGATGCGGCGGACAGCACCCCGCAATTTGGTGATCGCAAAACCTATCAGATGGACCCCGCCAACCGGCGCGAGGCTTTGAGGGAAGCAGAATCTGATCTCCACGAAGGCGCCGATTTCATTATTGTGAAGCCAGGGCTGCCTTATCTTGATGTGCTGCGCGAGATCCGCGATCGGATTAATCTGCCGCTTGTTTCTTATAACGTGAGCGGTGAATATGCGATGGTCAAAGCAGCGGCGCAAAACGGCTGGATTGATGAAAAGAAAATTGTCCTTGAAGCGCTGACTTCCATAAAACGGGCGGGAGCCGATATGATAATCACCTATCATGCGAAAGATGCCGCCAGATGGCTTAGAGAGGAAGATTAACGGATGGACTTCAGTAAATCGATTGCCGCATTTAAAGAAGCAAAACCGCTGATGCCGGGTGGTGTAAACAGTCCGGTTCGTTCCTTCCCGGCTGTTGATCTGAACCCGATTTTTATGGATCACGGCAAGGGATCGAAGGTCTATGACCTAGATGGCAATGAGTATATTGATTATGTATTGAGTTGGGGACCACTGATCCTTGGGCACGCCGATGAAAAAGTGGTCGAACTGATTAAAGAGACGGCTGAAAAAGGGACAAGCTTCGGTGCACCGCATCTTTTTGAAACGAAACTGGCCGAAAAAGTGATTGATCGTGTGCCGTCCATTGAAAAGGTCCGAATGGTCAACTCAGGAACAGAAGCGACAATGAGCGCGATCCGGCTGGCACGTGGCTATACGGGACGTGAGATGATTCTGAAATTTGAGGGCAGCTATCACGGCAGCTCAGATTCTCTTTTAATTAAGGCGGGCTCCGGTGTTGCTACGCTTGGCTTACCGGACAGCCCGGGGGTTCCGGCTCAATTGGCCAAAGATACATTAACCGTTCCGTATAATGACCTGGAGAGTGTCAGAGAGGTCTTTGAACGCTACGGTGAGCAGATTGCCTGCATCATCGTCGAACCGGTCGCCGGTAATATGGGCGTTGTTCCACCATTGCCTGGTTTCCTTCATGGATTGAGGAAAATCACAAAGGAATATGGCACGCTGCTGATTTTTGATGAAGTCATGACCGGGTTCCGAGTGGATTATTACAGTGCTCAGGGCTACTACGGCGTTACACCAGATTTGACGACACTCGGTAAAGTCATTGGTGGCGGTCTTCCGGTTGGTGCCTATGGCGGCAAAAGTGAAATCATGTCACAAATCGCACCGGAAGGTCCGGTTTATCAGGCGGGTACATTATCTGGCAATCCGCTAGCCATGGCCGCGGGTTTCATGACGTTATCGCTACTTACGCCAGAGGATTATGTGGGATTCCGCGAAAAGGCGGATCGCCTGGCGAAGGGCTATAGGGCGGCAGCAGAGAAATACAGCGTTCCGCTAACTGTTAATCAGGCGGGTGCGATGATGGGTTTCTTCTTTACCGATAAGCCGGTTATCAATTATCAACGCTCCAAGTCCTCGAATCTGGAACATTTTAAAAGCTATTTTTCATCGATGATTGAACAGGGCATCTCGCTGCCGCCTTCCCAGTTCGAAGGGGTCTTCCTTTCAACAAAGCATTCCATGGAGGACATTGACCGAACGATCGCAGCCGCTGAAAAGGCGTTTAAAAAAATCGCTGAAACGGAATAAATGGAACGCGGCAGCAGGGCAGATCACACGAATGCCCGGTTTGTTTGATGAAAAAAAGAAACTAATGTGAACGGACTCATAAATTTCGCGAGATAAGTCAAAGATAACCGGAGATGAAGTTAATTCATGCTTCGGGGTGAGAAGAATGCATTTTGCCAGAATTACTGTTGAACTGATTACCGGATTTGCCGCTTTGTTTCTTGTGACGAAAATACTTGGGAAGGCCACACTGTCTCAAGTCACTGCTTTCGATTTTATTTCGGCTATCGTTCTTGGCGAATTTGTCGGCAATGCACTCTACGATAAGGCGATTGGGATTCTAACGATCCTTTTTACGATCACTTTTTGGGGGCTGATGATTTATATCGTCGAATGGTCGACGCAAAAATTTCGCGGAACACGATCTTTTCTGGAAGGACGGCCGACGATTATCATCCATAATGGACGAATGGATCGGGAAGCAATGAAAAAGGAAAAGCTCGATATCAATATGTTGCAGAATCTGCTTCGACACAAGGATGTTTTTTCAATTCGCGAAGTCGATTATGCCATCCTCGAGACGGATGGCACCGTCAGTGTAATGAAAAAGTCAAAATACGATGTGCCGAAAAACGAAGATTTGCAGCAGCCGCAAAGGCCGGTCTATTTACCTGTGAATATTATTAATGACGGTGAAGTAGATCTTCAGAATTTGAAACGGGCCGGATTGAATGAAGATTGGCTCAAAAACGAATTGAAAAAACACCATATTAACCACTACAAAGACGTTTTTTATTGCGAGTGGAAGAAGGACGAGGGTCTTTTCTTAGAAAAATTATGATGTATCAGTTTGCCGGAGTTCAGCCATCAATGGCTGAACTTTTTACGATCCTGCGCGGGATCTGGATTAAAATGATTTGCGGACTGCGCCGCTCATTCACGTGATTTCAGGGTATGCGATAGCGCATATTTTCCTTTGTGCTGCATAGACCTGTATTAAGAATGGATGAGAGGGTGGATTGCATGTCTCAATCTTCGAATGATCGTTTGCAATTTTCAATAAATGAATCAGTTTGGCTCAGAGATGATGCTCCGGCTGAAGAAATTCTTTCCATGGCTTTGGAACCCGATATTACGGTTGAAGAAAGCTGGAATGACGTAACGATTAAGGGCTATCTGCGTCTGACTGGTGAGTATAAACCCGCTGATAGCAAGGTCCTGGATGAAGAGGGCTCAACGGCTCCATTTCGGACAATTGATGAAATTATGGAAACGAATAATGGTACGGCCGTGCTCGAACATCATTTTCCGATCGACATTACCATCCCGGCAGATCGCGTACCAAATCTCGAAGATCTATTTGTGATCATTGAATCTTTCGATTATGAGCTTGCTGAGCACAGACATATTCAGCTGCAGGCAGATTTAGCGATCACAGGACTTGCTCAGCCAGCTGCTAATCCGGCAGGACGTTCGGAAGTTCCGACCCCGCCTGCTGAGGCGCCAATTGCAGCGCAGCCTCCCGAGACACCGGTTCAGCCTCCGGCGCCGGAAGAGGCCGCTCCGAAACCGGAAAAACCGGAGAAATCAATGAAAAAGGCTCCGGCAGCGAAGGCAGTAGATAAAAAAACGGCTGATCCAGTGAAAGCAGCAGATAAAAAAATTAACGTTCCAGTGAATACAGCGGATAAAAAAGCTACCGCTCCGGCCCAGAAGGAGAAGGCTTCGAAGGGGAAAAAGGCGGATGCCAAGAGTTCGGAGACTGCGGCGCCATCATCCCAGAAAAAAGAAGCAGAGAAGGCTCAAAAATCGGCAGTGAAAGCTGGCGGAGCAGAGAATAAGAAGACCTCAGCGGATAAAAAGGAGAAAAGCAGCAAAAAATCCCGCGATCTCAGCGATTATCCACTTACTGATTCTCCAGCAGAGTTCGATGAAATGCCGACTGACAAGTCCGGGATCGAGCAAGAAGAGCCCTTTGCTCCTTTTGAGTATCAGGCATTCCGGAAACCTGAGAAACAAGAGGATACCAGCCGTGAACCGCAGGTCGCCTTTTCTGAACGTTCAGAAGCGCCGGCACCAGTACCGGTAACTCCGCCAGCGCCTGCCGCACCTGCAGCGCCTGCACAAACTCCGCCTGAAGCGAATACAGAGCAGCCGGAGGAAGAGCCCAGTGAGGCAAACAGTCTTTATCTGACGAAGGTCTTGGCAGGAGAAGAAGCCGAACAGAAAACGCTCGTCAAAATTTATATTGTTCAGAATGGCGATTCCTTGGAAAGTATCTCCGAACGCTATAAGGTGCCGGTAACCAGTCTGCTACGAAAAAATGAGCTGCCAACAGCCACGATTGAAGCAGGAGAATTGCTTTACATCCCAAAGAGCGCCAAGGGAAATCCGAATGGATGAGCGATGGCCGATTCTGAGCTCGGTATTGAGAAATCAGTTTTCCTTCCGGGAATTAAGCCTGGTTCAAGAGGATCCTTTACTGATTCAGACTGAACGCGGTTTGAAAAAGATCCGTTTCTGGGAAGATGAGCATTTGCTGAAACAGCATTTGGATTGGCGTAAAAAATTGCTTTCAGATGATTTTTTTCTGGATCGGATGTACGCAACAGCGACGGGATCTCCTTTTATTCGGTTTGATCGTTATGCCGTCACTTGTCATGATGCACCGCTTGAGTTCGCCGAAGTAAAGGGCAATGAGCAGATATGGGCGGAAATGCTGGCTGTCTTTCTAAAAAAAAGCCGAGGCGCTGCGCCATATAGGCAAAGATCCTCCGTCCTTGGTCAAGCGGCTTTTGATTATGCACAAATTGAACATTCCGGTTTGTCTGGCAGTGAGACCGGAAAGCTGGTCAGCTCTTGCTTTCCGACTGTCCGTCTACGCGCAGAGAAGGCGGATCGGCTGAGGAGTCGGTATTATTCGGGAAACCAGTCTTTCATTCTGCCTGAAAATTTTTCCTTCGAAAATAATCGCTTTTTAATGGGGACGTTGTTTATTGAGCTGGGTCAGTCCAAACCGATTGCCGGTTATCCTGAACTCGCCCGATTTTTTTTGCATACTGCTCTTGAAGAAGGGGAGGAGACTCTGACGGCTTTGCTGGAACAGCTAAGCGCCAAGCGGTTGGTTGACCAGGAGACGAGAAACCGGATCCTGGCGGAATGGTATGACCCTGAAGAATGGTTTCGATTGGCGTACACGCTGAATCCGCTTGCTTCATTGTCAGGCCCCGAGGAAGAAAGCCAGTTTCGTCAGATTTGGAATTATAAAACTCGTCTGATCAGACTGTTTGAAGCACGATTCCCGCTGCCAGACTGAGACAAGAGCAGAAAGAAGGTGGAAATCTTGGCAGCGGACGAGGATTTGCAAGTCCAACGGCTTCTCTTTCAATATGATCTCTATCCGTATCAATTCATGAAGCAGGGAAATATCATAAAGGTGGAAACAGCAATCGGCATGTTTGCGCTGAAGCAAAAGTCGATTACACGCAATGAAATTGAACACTTAAAAACAGCTTATAATCTCGCTAGAAACCTGGCTGTCGATGCCTTGTGCCCGCTGCCGACTAAATACGGGGATCTGGTTATTCAAGGGAATGGAGAGATCGGTTATTATTTGCTGCCTTGGTTCGAGCAGACCGTTCCTGAATCCGATCTGCTGCAGCGCTATGCCCGCCTTTTTCTGAAAACGGCACAAATGCATCATCAGACCCTTGACGGCGAGGACAATCCGGCATCGCTCTATCAATCAATGATTCAATTACTCAGCGGTCGGCAGTCGGTTTGGGAAACCTTTGTGCTGGCCGCTGAACACCACACCTATCCTTCACCGTTTGAACAGCTTGTTTTGTCTTCCGCCGGTGGTTATTTAAGTAATATTCAGCGTGCTCTTTCCTATTTTCAAGAAGCGCTCAAGGTGGATGAAGAGAGCGAAAAACCTAAAGAAAATGAGAAAAAGAGGAGCCTGCGCCGCGCACTTTGTCATGGACGGCTGAATCCTCTGCATCTGGTCATTGAAGATGAAAAATGTTTTCTGATTAATTTTGAAAACTGTTCTTTTGGTTTCTTCATTATTGAAGCGGCCTCCCTGTTCGAGCAAGCAAGTACTGTTCTTGCTGGAAGTCTGGTGCCTTGGAAAGAGTGGATTCGCGTCTATTTGGAGGCTTGTCCTTTAATTGAGGATGAGACCGCCTTTCTTTTCCATTTCCTGAGCTGTTCCCGTACATCAGTTGATTTGCTTGAGAATTATCAAAAGGAATCCGAAAAAAACGAATTATGGTTTACGAAACGCTGGATAGCTATTCAGGAGACTCAGGCCGCGATGATGGCCGCATTTCAAAACTATTTTGCCAGTAAAGAGAAGGAAGAGTCTCCTAACGCCGAGAAAGAGAACGTTGCAAAAACAGAAAGCTGAATCGGAATTACCACCACTTTTTCAGAAAACAGATGTAGAAAAAGAAGAGCAAGGCACATAAAAGGACATCCATCGATGTCGGTAGAAAGATTGTGCGGACGAGTTGGAACAGGGCGAGTGGCAGAACAATAATGCTTAAACTCTCCCGGCATTTTTTTATAAAGGGTTCGAACCTTTTGTTCTTGAACATATCCTGACCTCCCGCGCCTGCGGATGTTTAGATTCATTTCTGCTAATAGTTTATGAACGAGCTGAAAAATGGTTCGCAGGGAAAATAAATTTTCAGAGGCATTGACTCACGGCGCTGGAACTGGATATAATGAATACAAAACACGTGTGTGAAGCATGTCATGATTAATTAAATGCAAAGACAGGGAGGAGTACATATCCTTGACGCTAGAGGGCAGTCGCTTGGCTGTCCGGAAGAGAGAGAAGCTGATAGCTGAGAGGCTTCTTTAGCAGATGGTGTGGAAGTAGCCCTTGAGCAGTCTGTCTGAAAGGTGTACGGCTAATTAGGATGGAACCGGTGATCCGTTATCTGATTGAAGTGCGCGCGGATACGCGTGAATAAAGGTGGTACCACGGAGCTTTCTTCGTCCTTAGCGATGAAGAGGGCTCTTTTTGCATAGAAAGGGAGCGGTTATTTATGGAAAACAAAGAAATGGCAACCAAATACGATCCTAGTCAAACCGAAGATAAATGGTATAGGACCTGGCGGGAAAAAGGCTATTTCAAGGCGGACGGCAGTGCAGACAAGAAACCTTATTCGATTGTCATCCCGCCGCCAAATGTTACAGGAAAGCTGCATCTTGGGCACGCGTGGGATACAACGATGCAAGATTTGTTGGTTCGTTTTAAAAGAATGCAGGGATATGATGCTCTGTATTTGCCTGGAATGGATCATGCAGGAATTGCCACTCAGGCGAAAGTTGACGCGAAGCTGCGCGCGGAAGGCAAGTCGCGCTATGATCTCGGACGCGAAAAATTTCTGAAAGTCGCTTGGGAGTGGAAGAAGGAATATGCTGAGTTCATCCGCAAACAATGGGCAAAACTCGGATTATCGCTGGATTATTCGCGGGAGCGTTTTACTCTCGATGACGGGCTTTCGAAGGCTGTCCGCAAGGTTTTTGTCAGCCTGTATGAGAAGGGTCTGATCTATCGCGGCGCCTACATAATCAATTGGGATCCGGCAGCCCGCACGGCTTTGTCTGATATTGAAGTTATTTACAAGGAAGTGCCCGGACATCTCTGGCATGTGAACTACCCGCTCTCAGACGGATCCGGGTCCATTCAGATTGCGACGACTCGCCCGGAGACGATGCTCGGCGATACAGCAATCGCTGTACATCCGGATGATCCGCGCTATAAGGATGTCGTCGGCAAGACGGCCATTCTGCCGCTTGTCGGTCGCGAAATCCCAATCGTCGCGGATAGCTATGTCGATCAGTCGTTCGGTACCGGTGCCGTTAAAATTACCCCGGCACACGATCCAAATGACTTTGAAGTCGGCAATCGCCACCATTTGCCGCGAATCCTTGTCATTGATGACAGCGGCAAGATGAATGACAACGCCGGTAAATATCAAGGACTGGATCGCGACGAATGCCGGGAACAGATTGTCAAGGATTTACAGGATTGCGGAGCGCTGGCTTTTGTTGAGGACCATACCCATTCAGTTGGTCATTCTGAGCGGACAGGGGTCGTCGTTGAACCGATTTTATCGACTCAATGGTTTGTAAAGATGGAGCCGCTTGCCAAGGCATCGCTTAAAGCTCAGCAAACGAAAGATAAAGTCAATTTTATCCCCGAACGGTTTGAAGGAACCTATAATCATTGGATGGAAAATATTCGCGATTGGTGCATTTCACGCCAGCTCTGGTGGGGACATCAGATTCCAGCCTGGTACCATAAAACGACAGGAGAGATCTATGTCGGCATGGAAGCTCCGAAAGATCCAGAAAACTGGAAACAGGATCAGGACGTGCTTGACACATGGTTCAGTTCAGCTCTCTGGCCTTTTTCGACGATGGGCTGGCCGGATGAAGATTCGGCGGACTTCAAACGCTATTTTCCAACCGATGCTCTGGTGACTGGCTATGACATCATTTTCTTCTGGGTCGCCCGAATGATGTTTCAATCCACTGAATTTACCGGAAAAAGTCCTTTTCGCGATGTGCTTATTCACGGGCTTGTCCGCGATGAGCAGGGCCGCAAGATGAGCAAGTCGCTCGGAAATGGGATCGATCCGATGGATGTTATCGCCAAGTATGGTGCCGATGCGCTGCGCTACACGCTGGCGACTGGTACGACTCCGGGGCAGGATTTGACGTTCCAGTGGACAAAAGTCGAGGCCAATTGGAATTTTGCCAATAAAATATGGAATGCCTCCCGTTTCGTGATCATGAATCTGGACGGCTTCACGCTGGATGATCTCGATCTGAGCGCTGAACGTTCCGTTGCCGACCGTTGGATTTTGACGCGTCTGAACCGGACGATTGAGAGAGTCACCACCCATTACGACAGCTATGATTTCGGCGAAGCTGGCCACATACTTTACCAGTTCATTTGGGACGATTTCTGTGACTGGTATATTGAAATGGCGAAATTGCCGCTCTATGGCGAGGATCAAGCGGCCAAGAACGGTACCAAGTCGGTCTTGACTTACGTTCTTGATAAAATTCTGAAATTGCTTCATCCGATTATGCCGTTTGTGACGGAAGAAATCTGGCAGCATCTGCCGCATAGCGGTGAAACGATTATGCTGAGCGAATGGCCGACGAGTGTCCCCGAATGGAATGATCCAGAAGCGGAACAGGAAATGGCACTTCTAACCAGTGTCATTCGTTCGGTACGCAATATCCGTTCGGAAATGAATGTTGCTCCGAAGAAGCAGGTGGCACTTGTGCTTAAAACCAAATCGGATCATGAGAAAAATTTGCTCGAACGGAGTAAACTTTATCTGGAACGCTTTTGCAATCCTTCATCGCTGCAGATTGATACGACGGTATCTGCTCCCGAAAAGGCCGTTTCTGCGGTCATTTCAGGTGCTGAAATCTATTTGCCGCTTGCCGATCTAATCAATATCGACGAAGAAATTGGTCGATTGAATAAGGAATTAGAAAAGATGAATGCTGAAGTCGCGCGTGTTCAGAAAAAGCTTGGCAATTCGCGCTTTGTCGATAAGGCTCCGGAAGCTGTTGTCACCAAAGAACGCGAAAAAGAGCAGGATTACCTGCAAAAAAAGGAAAAATTGCAGTCCCGAATTGCCGAATTACAGGCTTAATCTGAGATTCTTTATTTTGCGAGGGGCGGCCTGATCGGGCGGCCTTTTTCGCTAGTGCAGGCGAGGCGCTGAGTCGCGATCAGGTTGGTGAATAATTATTTTTGGAGGAATGGAACGTGTTTACATCAATTGATGAAACGCTGCAGTGGATCCATGGACTGATTCCGCATGGCATGAAGCCGGGGACAAAACGAATGGAATGGATGCTGGAGCGCCTAGGGCATCCGGAGCGGAAAATACGGACGATTCACGTCGCCGGCACGAACGGCAAGGGATCGACAACTTGTTATTTAAGGCATATCTATCAGGCGGCAGGCTATAAGGTCGGCAGTTTTATTTCACCCTATATTACCTCCTTTAACGAGCGAATCATGGTCAACGGTGTTCCGATAAGTGACGACGCTCTGCTTCGGGCAGCCAATATCGTTTATCCGTTGACGAAGGCCTGTAAGCGAGAGACCGACCTCGGCGAACCGGCGGAATTTGAAGCTGTCACGATGCTCAGCTTTGTCTATTTTAGTCAGATTAATTTCTGCGACCTAGTCATCTATGAGGTCGGTCTTGGCGGACGTCTGGATTCGACCAACGTGATCTATCCGCTCGTTTCTATCATTACGAATGTGGCTATGGACCATATGAGGCAGTTAGGCCATACGATCACCGCCATTGCTGGAGAAAAGGCCGGTATTATCAAAAACGGAGTCGGAGTTGTGACAACTGCTGAGCATCCCGATGCGCTTCACGTGATTCGAGAGAAAGCAGCTGAAAAAAAATCTCGTTATTATGAACTCGGCAAACAATTTTCTGTGCACTCACTAGGCCATGATTCGCGCGGTGAGCATTTTTCCTTTGAATCGCCCTATTTGAACCTTGATCATGTGATTTTGCAGATGAGTGGTGAACATCAGATTAAAAATGCTGCGGCGGCACTGATGGCGGTCAGTTACCTAAGAACCTATTTCGCTGTGACCGCAGATGATGCGGATATCCGCAAGGGGATTGAGCGGGCCATTTGGCCGGGACGTTTTGAACGATTGTCTCAGAAACCGCTGATCGTTCTTGACGGCGCCCATAATGTACAAGGCACTGAAGCACTTGCCCAGACGGTTAGGCGCTACTATGGTGAGAAAAAAGTTCATGTCCTATATGCTGCATTGGCGGACAAGCAATATGATCAGATGATTCCAATCATTGAACAAGTGGCGGACGATTTGACCTTGACAACCTTTGACTACCCAAGAGCAGCGTCTAGCAGTCAGCTCTATTCGGTCTCTGCCCATCCGCATAAAAGAGAAGCGCAGGACTGGCATCAGGCATTGAATCGGTTAATTCATGTGGTCACCGGGACAGATGATCTTCTGCTTATTTGCGGATCGCTTTACTTTATTGCCTGCGTGCGCGGACGATTGCTCGAAAATCAAAAACAACTCCGCTAATGTGAGAGAGAAGAAGGAAAGGTAAATAAAAAAACTTTCCTTCTTCTTTGCTGTTTGCTACAATACACTTAGTTAAAAAGTAGGATTTATTGGAATATTTTGTCACACATCTTGACAAAAGGAGTGAGTGCGATTGAGTACTGCTAATAGAAGAATTCTTTGGGCAGCATGGGTTGTTCTTACACCAATCGCACTGGTCTTGATGTATACGGCCGATCCTCCCAGAAATGTTTCACTCTCCTCAATTGTCACGGTTGGCATTGTTTTTTTTATCACTGCTCTTTTCAATTTCAAGGTTGGGGGAACGGATATTATTGTGCTCCAGGGCATTGGTCTGGCGGCTTTTCTTATTTTTGGCTTATTTATTGAAGCACTGTTCACTCAATTCGGCATCCTTGTTTACCTGCTGTCGCAGAAATTAAATAAAAAGGATGTTTATCGCTATCCGCTCAATCTGCTGATGTTTCTCGGTGTTTCTCTATCGGCAGCTCTTTTTTATTATGGACTGGGCGGGCAGCGCGAGGTAGACTTGCATTCGCTTCTGGCCCTTAATCTGCTGCCCATTGTCGGCTTTTACTTTGGAGCTTATGCTGCCAATGAAGTACTGCTTTATGCATTCCGCAGGTGGTTTCTATCTGCACATCCCAAATTTTTTGAAATGGATACGATCTGGGAAATCACCGTCACATTCTTAATGATGCCGCTTGGGATTGCCTTTTGTCTGATGTATGCTTACAGAGGCCTCTTAGGTATGTATATTATTGCTGTTCCAATGGTTGCCTTGTCGGTCGTGATTCGGCTGTTTAATACCAGTAAGGATATGAACAGCTTTTTACAGAATGTTAATCGTCTCGGACAAAAACTGACAGTTGAGCTTTCGGCTACGCATGTGCTCGATTTATTATTTGCGGAGCTGCCGGCGATGCTGTCTGTCGATTACGCGTATATTGTCACCTATACGGATCCGGAGCATCCGAAAATCATCAGGCAGTTCAGGAAAGAGGACACTGATTTTTTTGTCCCGTTTCAGAAGAAAGCGGATATCAGCTCCGCGATCATTCACGAAGGCAAGCCGGTCATGGGCCTGAAACGGAAAGAAATGTACCCCTATCTTGCGGCCGTTTCCAATCATCAGGCAAAGTCCTACCTGTCTGTTCCGATGGTATACCGCAATCAGGTGATTGGCGTTCTCACGATTGCGTCGAGGATCAACCGAGCCTATACAAAAACGAACCGTATCGGTTTGGAGATTATCAGTGATTTTCTGGCGATTGCGCTGCAGAATGCGCATAGTTTTGAAATCACAAAAAAGGAAAGTGAGCACTGTCCGCTGACTGATCTTTATAATTATAGGTATTTCATGACCACCCTAAAAAAGATGTTTCGGGAACGGCAAAATTTTTCCATTATAATGCTTGATATCGACAATTTTAAACAAATCAATGATACATACGGACATCAGAATGGCAATGAGGCCCTGATCGGCGTCGCCAATCGGCTGCGAAAGACAGTTGGCATCCAGGGGATTATTGCCCGGTATGGCGGTGAGGAATTTACCATTATTCTCCCGGAGACCGATCGTAATCAAACCTTTGTGATTGCTGAAAGAATTCGCCAGGCGATTGCTAGTGACCCATTTATGATTTTTCTTGAAAATGAAAACCGTTATAAACCGATTCGTATCACAGTCAGCATGGGCCTCTCCTCTGCACCTGCTGACGCGGAAGATCCATCGAGCCTAATTGCGAATGCAGATCGGGCGATGTATTCGGGAGCCAAGCGGATGGGAAAGAACCGGGTCGCACGTCTGCAATGATCGCAAAGAAGTGAACGTATTCGGTTCAATGGCAATAAATGCAGAAAAATGTTGAAAAATAATGTGGACGAGACGACAAAAGTCTTGTCCTTTTTTTGTGCGTTTATGATATTCTTTGTCATACCAATAGATGCATATTTAGCTGCTATAAACCAATTCTATTTCGCTGAAAAGGGTGAAACCATGTGGATGAAAGAAAAGACAAACACGCTCAGGTGAGTGTGACGTTTAACGGGGAAAAACACACACTTGAAGAATGGACACGCAAGGAGACTGCTGCAGACAAAGAAAAGTCACTTGACTGGAGTGGTGCTTTTCCGGACACAAATCTTCAGGGGAAAAAAGATGAGCATCCTTACCAGCCAGCGGATAATCGCGAACCTCGCAATTATTGGCCTATTCACCCACCGAAAAAACAAAACCGACGGCTACCGGGATTTTCCGGACACCAGATTTTTCAAACCTTGCGGATATACTGGCTACCTGCTACGGCGGCGATTATTATCGGCCTTGCTATCGGATTAACCATGTTGATCCTCTTTTCCGGACAAAAGCAGCAGACCAGCTCGACCTGGGCGGGGGGCCGTGCGGCTGCTCCTGCACAGACGGCGTTTGCACCGGTCAGCCGAAAAGATCTGCAGTTGACGGCTTATTTTTTGCAGGCCGGCGTGTACTCTTCGAAGGCAAAGGCAGAAGAGGCAGCCAGCATGCTGCGCGGAAGAGGACTCGCTGTTTTAACAGGTGGTCAGGGTCAGACGGCTCTCTTTGTCAGTGCGGTGGGGGCTGATTCAGGAGCACAAAAGTTGTCTGAATACTATAAAAAACAAGGGATATCTGTTTATAAGAAACAGTTGCGTTTTCAGGCTGCACCCAAGTCCTATGCGCTGGGTCATGCAGCCACCGGCAATTTTATTAAGAATGTGCGTTCGATCATTCTGACGATGGATCAGGATCCGGTCATTTCTGGAACAAAAATCTATCCGCGAGCGCGTGCAGTCAGCCGGTTGCAAAAGCAAAATGCCGCTCTGCAGAAATTGAGAAGTGGCACGGTGGTATCCAATCGCCGGGTAGCCACACTAATGGCTAATATCTGCTCAATCGGCCGCAATGCGTCCGCTAATGCACTTTCTTCACAAAAGAAACAAACCTCAGCAGCCTATGCCGCCTATCAGGAATCACTGCTGCAAATGATTGCGCTCTATCAGAATTTCATTGATCTGCCAGCCTCTGTCTCAAAAAATAACAAGTAAAATTCAAAAATTCTTGTCATAAAAGCAGATAATGTATCGAAAAATATAAAAAGAGACGCTTATTCGGTTCTTTTCGTTTTTTCTCCGCCTGCAAAGAAATACAAGAAAAGCTATTCTTAAAGAAAACAAGTGGGAGAAATTGAAAATGAATGAACATGTAATGATGCGTGATGTTCCGGATAGCGACCGTCCGCGGGAACGGATGGTCCGCGAGGGAGCGGCTGCCCTGTCCAATACGGAACTTTTGGCAATTATCCTTCGATCCGGTCTGAAAAATGAATCGGTACTTCAATTATCTGAACGACTGATTAGTCACTTCGGCGGCTTGGAAATGCTTGGCGAGGCGAGTATAGAAGAATTCGAACAGGTCAGGGGAATCGGCGAGGCCAAGGCGGCTCAGCTAGTGGCCAGTGTTGAACTGGGCAAAAGGATGGCACGACCGAGTCCTTCTGCTCGTTATACGATCCGTTCACCGGAGGACGGAGCCAATTATGTCATGGAAGAAATGCGTTTACTGAAGCAGGAACACTTTGTTGCGCTTTTTCTGAATACCAAGAATCAGGTGATTCACAAAACGACTCTTTTCGTCGGTTCATTGAATTCGTCGATTGTTCATCCGCGTGAAGTGTTTAAGGAAGCGGTCAAACGGTCTGCCGCCTCAATTATTTGCTTTCATAATCATCCAAGCGGAGATCCGTCACCCAGTCGTGAAGACGGTGAAGTGACGAGACGACTAGTTTCGTGCGGGAAGATGTTGGGTGTTGAAGTCCTCGATCATATTATCATCGGCGATCGAAAATTTATTAGTCTAAAACAAAAAGGAATGATCTAGCTCTATAATTTTGGGCACAATTAAGATATAATAAAATTTATGAGTTCTGTAATTTGAAGGGAGATTACATAGATGTTTGGCGGATTTTCAAGAGATATGGGGATTGACCTCGGAACGGCGAACACATTAGTGTATGTTAAAGGAAAAGGTGTCGTTGTTCGGGAGCCGTCTGTCGTTGCTTTGCACACAGACACGGGGCTTATCGAGGCCGTGGGTACTCCTGCTAAAAATATGATTGGGCGGACACCCGGAAACATTGTTGCTGTAAGGCCAATGAAAGATGGTGTGATCGCTGATTTTGATACGACTGCAACAATGATGAAATATTTTATTAACGAGGCGCAAAAGCAAAGATCGATTTTTTCCAGAAAGCCGAATGTTATGGTATGTGTTCCTTCAGGAATTACGGCCGTTGAAAAAAGAGCAGTAGAGGATGCAACCAAGCAGGCAGGCGCAAGAGAGGCTTATACGATTGAAGAACCTTTTGCGGCGGCTGTTGGTGCCGATCTCCCAGTTTGGGAACCGACTGGCAGCATGGTGGTCGATATCGGCGGTGGGACGACAGAAGTGGCGATTATTTCGTTAGGTGGAATTGTAACCAGCCAGTCGATGCGGATTGCCGGGGATGATATGGACGAAGCGATCATCCAATATATTAAAAAAACCTATAATTTGATGATTGGTGAACGGACGGCCGAAACACTGAAAATCGAAATCGGTTCGGCAGGACATGATGAGGAGCAAGAACAGGCGACGATGGACATTCGCGGCCGTGATTTGCTAACGGGTCTTCCGAAGACGATTGAAGTCACTGGAGCAGAAGTCGCTTCTGCGCTGAGTGACGAGGTTTCTCATATTGTCGAATCGGTTAAGGTGACTCTTGAAAAAACGCCGCCGGAACTCGCAGCCGACATTATGGATCGCGGCATTGTTCTAACTGGTGGCGGTGCTTTGCTCCATCATCTGGATAAGGTATTAAGCGAGGAAACGAAGATGCCGGTGATCGTTGCTGAAAATCCTCTGGATTGTGTGGCGATTGGAACGGGACGATCTCTGGAAAATCTGCATCTTTTCCGTTCAAAATCTAAATTGGCTGTTGCATCTAAAAGAAAATAACGATCTAATCGGATTGATTAAGCAGGTGTCTTTATGCCTTCATTTTTTTCGAACAAAAAACTAATTGTACTTTTGACCAGCCTAGTGATTCTGATTGCTTTGATCAGCTATTCACTGAGAAATGAGGATCATGCGGCTTGGCCTGAAAGATTTGTTCAGGATACAGTTGGATGGTTTCAATATGTAATAAATGTGCCCGCTCAATACGCAGCGGGTTTCTTTGAGAATGTTAATGATATTAGAAATGCCTATGATGAAAATAAAAAGCTGAAGGCAGATCTGGAGCATTATGCACAGGTTGAGCAGGATAATCGGGATCTGTCGCAACGTTATAATGAAATGAAGAAGCTGCTTAAGATCGACAAAACGGCAGATTTATTTGCCTATAAGAAATACCCGGCGATGGTCATTGGCAGATCTTACGATGACTGGAACCAAATCCTGACAATCGACAAAGGGCGTCTCAATGGTATACGTAGCGGCATGCCGGTGGTCAATGCTCAGGGCCTGATCGGAAAAATTGGGAAAATAGGGAATTTCACGAGTCAGGTGACTCTGATTACCAATACCCAAGATGTTAACCAAATATCGGCAAAAATTTCCAGCGCTTCAACTTATGGAATGATTAACGGTTATAATCAGAAACGCGGCACGTTAACTTTGCAAAAGATCCCGATCAAAGCGAAGTTGAAAAAGGGTCAGGGTGTGATTACTTCCGGCCTGAGTGGCATGTATCCTGAAAGATTGTCCATTGGAAAAATTTTGTCCATTTCAACGGATCAATACGGGTTGACAAAAACGGCCGAAATAAAACCCTCAGTTGATTTTAATAACTTGAATTACGTCGCTGTGATTCAACGAAAAGCAGCATCCGGGGATACAGGGAGGTAAGCGGATGAAACAGTTTAAGCTTTTTCTCCTTCTGTTTTTCATCTTGCTCTTTCAAGGAACCGTTATGCCGCTTATCCTAGAAAGCAGGAACCTTGCACATATCCAAATGGTACCCGAATTTTTACTGATTATCCTGTTGATGACCGCATTGTTCGGACATTTCAGTTGGGGTATGCGTTATGCACTTATCTTTGGTCTGCTTATTGATATGATTTTTTCACAGATTCTTGGTGTTCATGCTTTCGCGATGGCTTTATCCGTCTATCTGACGTATCAGCTCTCCCGTTGGATCAATATCAATATTGCGACAGCCCTGCTGTTGACCAGTGTCGGTGTGATCGTGAATCAAGTGATTACTTATTTGATCTACCAAATGATTGGACTGACTGATCAGAACCTGTTGTTCTTTCTGTACAACCATCTGCTGCCGACACTATTGCTCAATGCGGCGTTCTCAATTATTTTATACTATCCGGTTCGGCGCTTTCTGGACTCTACCCTCTGAATCTCTGTGAAAAGATTATAATATATAAACGGATATGCGATGCAAATAAAGAAGGAAATTTGCACTTCCATGTAGAATATCAATGTTATCGAGGTGAATCATCCCGATGTCTGCCAGTATGTCTCCTGTTCAGCCGCTTGTCACGTTAAAGGGAAGAAAAGACGGACTCGTTCTCGTCATGGATGAAAGCTGCGCTTTCGATGCGCTGCTCGGCGAATTGAAAGATAAATTAATGGTAAACCATCAGCTCTATAATGAAGGCCCGATGATTTCTGTCAAAGTGCAGGCAGGAAACCGGTATCTGAGCCCGTCTCAACGCGATGAATTGATGTCGGTTGTCCGGTCGTTTGATCATCTGCAGGTTGAACAGATTGAATCAAACGTCATGACGATTAAGGAATTTGAAGAAAAACAATCGCGGGAAAAAATAGTGCCTGTTTCTCAAATTGTGCGATCCGGCCAAGTTCTTTCTGTAGAAGGGGATCTGCTGCTGATTGGCGATGTGAATCCAGGCGGGACAATCACTGCGACCGGAAATATTTATATTCTGGGCAGCCTCCGGGGAATTGCTTGTGCGGGAACTCTTGATAAGCATACTCAAGCAATTATTGCGGCTTCGGTCATGGAAGCGAGCCAGCTTCGAATTGGTCCTTGGATCAGCAGAGCCGATGATCAGGTGCACGGAACGTTGCCTGATGATCATTTGATGGAATGCGCTTATGCTGATGAGAATCAGGGGAAGATTGTTGTCGATAAGATCCAGAACGTGATAAAAACGCAGAATTTATCTTTACTGCTGACAAGGTCGTAAATTTACACATTGAGAGAGAGGTGTGAATCATGGGAGAAGCAATTGTCGTGACTTCAGGCAAAGGCGGTGTCGGTAAGACGACGACTTCAGCGAATATCGGCACTGTTTTAGCTCTTCAAGGGAAAAAAGTATGTCTGGTTGACACCGATATCGGTTTGCGCAACTTAGATGTTGTGATGGGGCTTGAAAACCGAATCATCTATGACTTAGTGGATGTCGCACAAGGACGCTGTAAACTCAGTCAGGCGCTTGTCAAGGATAAGCGTTTTGATTCGCTCAGCATGCTTCCGGCTGCGCAGACGACTGATAAAATGGCGGTTAAACCTCCCGAAATGAAGAAAATGGTTGAGACGCTCAAGGCGGATTTTGACTATGTGATTATTGACTGTCCGGCGGGAATTGAGCGCGGCTTTCAAAATGCGATTGCTGGTGCGGATCACGCTATCGTGGTCACCACACCGGAAATATCCTCTGTCCGTGATGCAGATCGAGTCATTGGAATTCTGGAAAAAGAAAAACAGATTACACCGCCCCGGTTGATTATTAACCGAATCAGACAGCATATGATTCGAAGTGGTGGGATGCTCGAAATTGATGAGATCATGAATATTCTGGCCATTGATTTACTCGGCATCGTTCAAGACGATGATGATGTTATCTCATCGTCGAATAAAGGCGAACCGATTGCCATGAATCCGTCTTCGAAAGCCTCTCAGGCCTATCGCAATATCGGCAGACGAATCCTCGGCGAAACGGTACCGCTCATGGCATTGGACGAGCGACCCGGTTTCTTCCATAAATTCAAAACGCTGCTCGGCATGCGTTGAGCCTAAACCCCCTTTGCAAACGGATTGATCGCCTGCAAAGGGGGTTTAATGCGTTTAATTTCCAAAAATGGGGCCTAACCCAGCGCCTTTAGCCTTATCCTTTCTTGTCCATACTTTTCAAAGAGGTGAAGAGTATGGACGGCTATCAGAAAGGTGATCATTCGGTTTACAATATCAGGTATCATATGATCTGGGTGACAAAATATCGCTATCAAGTGCTTCGCGGTCAAGTTGCCGCTTTCTCTGGCTCTGTTAAAAACCAGAGCTCATGTTTGTTCAAGTAATCATCAAAATCATAGACTTCCAAATGCCCCGTGATTTTGAAATCTCTGTTAATCGACAACCCTAATTCATGAATGATATTTCTTTGCCCGCAAGTGGGCGTCAAATAATTAATCCAATCAGATTCTTCCAACCAATTTTTAATATTGATCACATCTTTTGCAATATAAATCCTTGATCCTGTGATTTTACTGGAAATGGAACAATCGGATTCATCGTTCGCATAAAGCAGCGCTCGATCTTGACATTCCCCGCAAGATTCTTTCATCTTTATGCTAGAATAGGTGTAGAGATCCAGATGGCAGGTGAACAATTTGGAAAAGTATTTATTCGCACTAGATCGGGAGCTATTTGACCTGAATGCGATGGAAATGGACAAACCGCTGCGTGACTTCTTCAGAAAAATGGAACTGCCCGCTGCAGAATCCTTTGAGATGACAAATGACCGCGGCGCCCTGCGCAAGTTTAAAATCAGCTGGAAAGATTATACGTTGCAGGGGAGGGGAATCAAGGGCTTTTTCGCGCCTTATGGGGCAGCGGATTCTTTGCTGATCGGAAAGACAGACGATGGGATGATCCGGGTGTCCTCACCGCTTGATGAGGCACCGGTTTCAGCCGATCGGCCGATCAATGAAACGGATGAATCGGTTCTGACCGCGATGAAGGGGTTTCGCGAGGATCCGGAAATTTGGTTTCAATTATATCAGCAGGCTCAGGAATTTTTCGCGGACACAGGAAGCAATCGTTTGCTCTGCCTGCCTTTTATCCATGATGTCCGGACCTTTGACTATCAGACGCGGACGGTGCAGACGATCATCAGCCGTTTCAAGGGACGAGTGATGCTGAGCGATGAGGTTGGATTGGGGAAAACCATCGAGGCTGGTATGGCCATGCTTGAATATATCATGCGCGGGCTTGTGAAAAGGGTGCTGATCCTGACCCCGCCTTCGCTCGTTCAGCAATGGGAAAATGAAATGAAACGGAAATTCAATCAGGACTTTGTCAAATCGGATGATCCGGACTTTAAGGACAGGGGTCCCGAGGCTTGGTCGCATTATAATAAAATCATCGCATCGCTCTCGACCGCAAAAAGAAAGCCGCACAGTGAAGCGATTGCCAAGGAACATTATGATCTGGTTATTGTAGACGAGGCGCATCATTTGCGCAATCGCAAAACACAGGCTTGGCGCTTTGTGAATGCGATTAACAAAAAATATATTTTCCTGCTGACTGCGACGCCGGTTCAGAACCATCTGGAGGAACTTTATAATCTGATTACCTTGCTGAAGCCGGGGCAACTGCGCACCTACAGCTACTTCAAACGGAATTTTATTGACAGTAAGGACGGGATTGAGGTCAAAAATTCGGGCCGATTGAAAGATTTGCTTGCCGATACAATGATCCGCAATAAGCGCAGTAATGTGGATGTGCAATTCACGAAGAGGAGGGCGATTACATCGACGGTCGAACTGCCGGAGGCGCAGCTGGAACTGTATCGCGATCTTAGTACGTTTATTCGCAATAAATATCGTGAGGAACACCCATCGATCAGCCGATTTCAGCTGAAAAATCTGCAGGAGCAGATGGGCAGTGCGTTTACATCGATGGTGCCGACGCTTGAGAGGCTGGCTGTTCATCCGAAACTTTTACCATTTGACCAGAAGTCGATTGGTCGTTTTTTAGTGCGTGCGCAGCAGATCGCCGAAAAAGAGGCGGAAAACAATCCGAAATTCCATCAATTGCTGGAAATCATCAGTCATTTTGGCGACAAAATGATTATTTTTACTAAATACAGACAGACGCAAATTTTTCTCGCGAATGCGCTGAAGAAGCGCGGACTGAAAGTTGCTGCTTTTCATGGCGGATTAAGACGCAAGGAAAAGGAAGAGCAGGTCGCTTTCTTTAAGGAACAGGCAGATGTGCTAGTTAGCACGGAAGTCGGCGGCGAGGGGCGGAATCTGCAATTTTGTAATGGAATGATTAATTATGATCTTCCTTGGAATCCGATGGCGATTGAGCAGCGGATTGGTCGCATCCACCGGATTGGACAGACGCGCGATGTGTTCGTCTACAATCTGGTCGCCCAAGACACGATTGAACACTATATTTTAGATTTGCTGGATCGCAAAATTAATATGTTTGAACTGGTTGTCGGCGAAGTGGATGCGATTCTCGGGGATATTGAAAATGAGGATGACTTTTCAGAATTGATGATGCAGAGTTGGGTGCAGGCGGACTCTAAGGAAGAAATTGAAGAAAGCCTGGATAAGATTGGCAATCAACTCTTTCAGAATAAGCAGCGGCTTCTGAAGCAGAAGCAACTCGATGATCGGCTTTTCTGATTTTTTTATCGGATCAGATGTGGCCTGCGGTGAACGAGAGAAAATGAGCACAGGGGGTAAGGTGGAGATCATGGGACTGCAGAATTTTGTGACCGATGTCATTGAATCGATTGGCGGAGTGGCGGAGCAGAGTGAATATGCCCTATGTCACGTGCTAATTCCCGATGCCTATCGATCTTTTTTTCAAAATAAAACGGAGCTCGAGCTGGCGTTTGATTATGAAGTCGCTGAAGAGCATCAGCAATCTGAATTTGTCACTTTTGGTAGCTTTATTCTTGATCAAATCTTGAAAATTGTCGATCAGCAGTCGATCTGTACGCTTCGGTTTGCTGAAGTCGACTACCAGACGCTGGCGAATCCGATGAAGAGGATGGCTGACTTCTTTGAGGACGAGCAGAAACGTCTGCGGATCATTGAGGAACAGCTGATGATGGGGGCTTGGGCTGTCTTCCAATTCCGGATCGCGTTCGTTTCGGATGAGAAGGAGGAACACACGGAACAGGTCTGGATAAATCTGTTCACCGATCAGTCCAGCGAATTGATGAAACAGGAGCAGAAACGGATTGTCTATCAATCGAAGCCACTCTATCCGTATCCGCTGCCGGGCGATTTAGCGATCAATCAGGCTTTTTTTACGGCCCGGGAGAGCCTGAAACAGAAGACGGAAAAATTGATGAAGCAGCGCGGGCAAAGTGCTCAGTTGGAAAAGGATCTGACGCGGATTGAAAATTATTACCACGAGTTGGAGCGCGAGAACGAGCACAGGCGGACGCGCAAAGGAGCGACTGCAGAGAAACTTGGCGAAATCACTGCAAAGACTGAGGCTATTGTGCTTGAACGGCAGAAACAATTGGCGGAAATCAAGAAAAAATACAGTGAGCATACAGAAATCAACCTCGAACACGGCATCATCTACTTTATTCCAATGCTGCGATATCAGATCGAGCGTTCCTTCCGTGCGAGAAACGAGCAGCAGACCCTCTACTACAACCTCATCACGCGCACGTTTGAAAAAGCGGCGGAGTGATAGGCGATGCGGGAGGGGGACGGTGGATGGGATTTCTCCTCTACATTGATAAAAAGGAGACGTCTCTCTTTTGAGATGATCTCCTTTTTTTTACAAGATAAGTATAGAGCGAGCAGGTAAAGTGCAGGGGAAGAGAGACCCCGCAAGAGTTTATCCGCAGACCAGCGCTTTGGCACATAAATTTTTCCCTCGCCGCATAATCTTTTTATAAAAGGACAAGCGGGAAGGAAGAAGACGATGAGTGCTTACGATGACTACAAACGCAGACATAGTGAACGCAAAAGAAGAACCCTGCGAACGATCCATCCGCCAATGCCTCAAGGAACCAAATATCCGATGAATCCTTATACCCGGTATGAATCTGGGAAAAATGAGCAGGATTCTCCGGTTGCACCAAAGTCTCCATTTCGGCGGTTTGTGCTGCAGATTTGCTTATCAGCCGCGCTTGTTTTTGCCGTCTATGAAGTGTCGGCCACGAATCAGGCTTCCTTAAAGCCCATTCGGCAATCCGTTAAGACAGCAATGACTCAGGAATTTCAATTTACAGCGGTCTCGAGTTGGTATGAAAAAAACCTGGGAAATCCGATCAGCTTTCTGCCGGGTACTTCGGGGACGACAAAAGGTGGCGGGATAAGCGGTAACGGGTCGGCTCGTAAGAGACAATTTGCGGAGCCGGTGACAGGTGAAGTGACCGCGCCATACAGCAACAAATCGCAGGGCGTCACGGTGAAGACAACGGCTCACGAAACGGTGAAGGCGGTCCAGGACGGATTAGTTATTTTTGTTGGCGAGAAAAAGAAAACCGGTCAGACAATTATTATTCAGCATAAAGATCATGATGAATCCTGGTATGGGGAATTGGACACTGCGGGTGTCAAGGTTTATCAGGAGGTGAAAAAAGGGCAGAAAATCGGTACCACAAGCGGTGGTAAAAAGGGAGTCTTTTATTTTGCACTTAAGAAGGGAGAAAAGTTTATCGACCCGATCCAGGTGATGTCTTTTGATTAAATTTCTTCTCACACATACACGTGTTCACCCGCTGTTCTGGTTGATTATTGCTGCAGGAGTGATTACCGGTCATCTCTGGGAAACCTTCATCGCTTTTTCCATTGTATGGATTCATGAGTGCGGTCACGCATCGATGGCTTATCTTTTGGGCTGGAAAATAACTGAAATCGAATTATTGCCTTTTGGCGGCGTAGCGAAAATCGAGGAGGACCAGGATCATCCTTTCTGGCAGGAATGTCTGGTTATCCTTGCCGGCCCTTTGCAAAATCTCTGGTTACCGGCTCTTTCTTTTGCCTTATCTGCCCTCCCATTCTGGGGACCTGCGGAGCACCAACTGTTTCTGAATCAGAATAGTGCCATTCTATTATTTAATCTATTGCCGATATGGCCACTGGATGGCGGTCACCTCTTTCACTTGATTTTGCAGAAATATTATCCATTCAAGGAAGCATATGAGAAGATGCTGCGGTTTTCGGCTTTCGCCTTGATGCTCTTTTCTGCCATGATAATTTTTCTCTTCCCATATTCACTGAATTTGTGGCTGATTCTCTCGTTTATTGGTTTATCGATTTATAAGGAACGCCGGGCTATTTCGGTGCACTTCCTTCGCTTTTTGCTGGCTGTTGCCCGAAGAAAACAGTCTTTTTCAAACAAACGTTATCTGACTGTTCAGGCCGACACACCGCTGCCGGCTGTTTTTTCCAGATTTTATAGGCAATCCGACCATTTTGTTCGTATCGAAGGAACTCAATCTTCTTTTGATGGACAGGAGCTGCTTTCCGCTTTTTTTCAAGGCCGCTGTCCGGGGAGTACGATTGAGGATTGCCGGATCGCTTTTTACTAAAATCTGTTCGCGAGACATACCGCTGTTTCTTGCTTGATGACCGTTGATTTGCCATAATAGGGACAGAAAGAATCGCGGGGGCGGGCGTATGGCTGATCAGTTCTCATTGATTATAGATTGTAAAAAAGAAGAGACTGTCCGTGCCGCGCTTCTTCAGAATGGGGAAGTGCTTTCTTTCTATTTGCTACCGGCCGCAGATGATCTCCGGCTCGGTGACCTGTATTTGGCTGAGGTCTCCAATGAGCGCCTGAAATCGGTTGGCTGGTTTTTGAAACTGGGCGACGATCTTGTCGGTTTTCTCCCACGGAATAAAGCACTTGATCCGCGGAAAATGTCTCCAGGCACAAGACATTTGGTCCAGATTGAAAAGGAAGCACACGGACATAAAAAAGCTCAATTGACGGAGTATATTCAGATTAGTGGCAGGGGTCTGATCTATTTGCCGCGCAGCAATTATGTTGCTGTCTCGCGTGAAATCGATCAGAGTCGGCGCGAGATTTATAAGAAAAAGCTAGCCGCTTGGTGCAGTGCTCCGGAAGGCGTCATTGTCCGAACTCAGGCTCAGACGCTCGATACGAAAAGTCTCCAGGAAGAATTACGTAATCAGAGAGCACATTGGCGGCGGCTACTCCATGAAGCTGGACAAAAGGACGTTTCCCGTTTCATTGAACGTCCATTTTCTTTCATTGCCTCCATATTAAATGAAAATCATTGCCCAGCTTCCTGCACGATTCGCAGCAATGGACCGCTTGATTTAGATGACTTGCCTCGGGATGTCTCGGTAAGTATTGCCTCTGATATCGATCTCTTCGAGCAAGAGGGCATCGAGTCGCTTTACCAATCCGCATTGCATTCGGTTGTTCCGCTGCCCATCGGCGGATCACTGGTGATAAATTACACGGAAGCCTTGACGGCGATCGATGTCAATTCCGGATCTCTTCGATTTGAAACGGACTGGGAAGAGCAGGCCCTACGAATCAACGCTGCCGCAGCGCGTATGGCTGCCCGTCAGCTGCGTCTGAGAGAAATCGGCGGGATGGTGGTCATTGATTTTCTGCGTCTCAATTTGGCGCAGGATCGGGATAAGGTTCTCCGAATACTGCAAGAGTGCTTAATGAAAGACACAGCGACGGTGAAGCTCTTTGGTTATTCCGCAATGGGCCTTGTCGAATTAACACGAAAAAAGCGCCGCTATGGTTTGCAGGATTTTATTAAAGGTCAATTGGATGTTTGACAGAAGAATAATATTCATGCTATGATACGACTGTCATTGCCCTAGGTGATGACGTCAGACGGAGCCTCTCGCTCCAACCGCCCGGAAAAGGCTGCACCGTTCTCGTGCAGAAAATGCTTCAAGCTGCCTTTCTCCGGCGAGTCTGAGAATGATAAGGAGGTGCGTGGAATGTATGCAATTATTGAAACAGGCGGAAAACAATTGAAGGTCGAAGAAGGACAATCGATTGTCATTGAAAAACTCCAGGCGGAAGCCGGAGATACGGTGACTTTTGACCAGGTGCTTTTTGTTGGCGGTGACGATGTCAAAGTCGGTGCTCCAACGATTGAAGGTGCTACAGTGACGGCGAAGGTTGTTGAACAAGGCCGTGACAAGAAGATTATTGTCTTCAAGTTTAAGAAAAGAAAGAATTATCGCCGGAAACAAGGTCACAGACAACCTTTTACGAAAGTTACGATTGAAAAAATCAACGCTTGAGGGTGAGTCTCTGTGATCACACTTAAGGTATCGCGATCAGCTGTTGGTCAGATCACTCGTTTTCAGATGACCGGGCATGCAGAGAGCGGTCCCTATGGTTATGACTTGGTCTGTGCCGGGGCGTCGGCTGTTGCTTTTGGGTCACTGAATGCGCTTGAGCAGCTGACAAAAAGTCATCCGGATGTCAAACAGAAAGCAGCGGGCGGTTTTCTAGAATGCTGTTTTTCGGATACTCTAGGTGCAGATCAGGACAAGGCACAACTGATTCTTGAGGCGATGCTGATCTCAATGCGAACGATTGAACGTTCATATGGAAAATATTTGCGTATTATTGATAAAGGAGGTGTTGATCTTGCTTAAGCTCGATCTTCAGTATTTTTCATCAAAAAAAGGTGTAGGTAGCACAAAAAACGGCCGTGATTCCATTTCCAAACGTCTCGGTGCGAAACGTGCAGACGGCCAACTCGTCAGCAGTGGTTCGATTTTGTACCGTCAGCGCGGGACAAAGATTTATCCAGGTACGAACGTTGGCCGCGGTGGAGACGATACTTTGTTTGCAACAACTGATGGCGTCGTCAAATTCGAAAAATTCGGCAAGGATCGCAAAAGAGTCAGCGTTTATCCTGTCGAAGCAGTGAAAGAAGCTTAATTGCCCGTTCGGAAGGGTTGATAGCATAACGATGGATCACTTCTTTGCAGTGCAAGGAAGTTTTCCATCGTTATTTTTTTGTATGCCTGGATATAGACATATCAAATGCTCGTTTCAAGCAGCAACTTTTTCAGAGGTTAACACTTGGATTTTGTCATTCCCACTTGCATAAATTACCTGATTCTTTCCTTAACAGGTTGTTAAAGAAAGTTCTGCAGTAATTTTCTGTTATACTGAAGATAGTTTTGAAATAGGCGGGAGGGTCCGGTGTGTTCGATGAAGAAGAAGGGATAAGAATAATCAGTTCGGCAAGACATATGATCCTCAATCAATTGCAGTTAATCAAGGGCTATCTCTATATGAAGCAGCCGTTGAAGGCGAATACGATTGTCGATCGATTGACTGAGGAATTGCGGGAGCAATCACGTCTGTCTCATCTGCGAATACCGAAGACCGCTTTTTTTCTTCTGACTTCCGGCTGGACTGCCCTGCCGTTTAAACAGTTTCTGCATGTTCGCTACGGGGAGCAGGAAGATGTTTTTATGCAGCTCTCAGGTGAAGAAAGAGCGATCGCAGATTTATCTGCTTATGATTCTGAATTGGAAAGTTTTTTTCGCAATTTATTCGATATCTATAAACAATATGCTTCCGAAAAACTGGAAAATCAGGTTGAACTGCTTTTTGACATGCGCGAGCAGACCACCAAGATACAGTGCGTGTTCAGCGGAGTGCTGGATGAGGAATTGACAGCACTGTCCAAGGTTCGGCAATTGCGGTTGAATCAATCTCTGGAATGGGAAGAAAACTATAATAAAATAACTACTACTGAGGAACAAAGAATGAGGTGGAGCTTGTGTTTGTCGATCAAGTAAAAATATTTGTCAAAGGCGGTGACGGTGGCAATGGCATGGTTGCTTTCCGGCGCGAAAAATATGTTCCCGACGGAGGCCCTGCCGGCGGCGATGGTGGAAAGGGCGCCGATGTCATTTTTGTCGTCAATGAAGGCCTGCGAACTCTCATGGATTTTCGCTATAAGAGGCATTTTAAAGGGAAAAAGGGAGAAAATGGACGGACTAAAAATCAACATGGCAAGAGTGCAGAACCACTCGTCGTGCAGGTTCCTCCGGGTACGGTGGTTCGTGACCTTGCCACCTCTCTTGTTTTGGCAGACCTGACGGAAAATGGTCAGCGCGCAGTCATTGCAGCAGGCGGCCGCGGTGGGCGGGGCAACTCGCGATTTTCAACGCCGGCCAACCCAGCACCGTATGTTTCTGAGAATGGTGAACCAGGGGTTGAACGGGAAGTTCAGCTCGAGTTAAAATTATTAGCTGATGCGGGTATTGTCGGATTTCCGAGTGTCGGCAAATCCACGCTGCTAGCTGCCGTAACTTCTGCAAAGCCCAAAATAGCCGCTTATCATTTTACGACGCTCGCACCGAATCTTGGTGTCGTTTCTGTCGATGAAGGGCGCAGTTTCGTGATTGCCGATCTGCCAGGGCTGATTGAGGGCGCAAGTCAAGGAGCGGGGCTGGGCTATCAGTTTCTTCGCCATATTGAGCGGACACGCGTGATCGTTCATGTGGTGGATATGTCTGGCAGTGAGGGCCGTGATCCATTTGAGGACTATCAGAAAATCAATGAAGAATTAAGGAGCTATCAGTATCGATTGACCGAACGTCCGCAGGTCATCGTTGCAAGCAAGATGGACTTGCCGGACGCGCAGGATAATTTGGCGTTATTCAAGCGTAAATTGGGGACGGATGCTTTGATTTTTCCGATATCCGCTGTGACTCACGCCGGATTGAAGGCCTTGATGGAGGAGGTCTACAGACTGATTGAACAAACACCGATTTTTCCGTTGGAAGAGGCGACCGAGCAATCCGATAAGGTCTATCGTTTTGAAGACGAAGAGAAACCGTTTGTCATCTCCAAGGGCAGCGATGGCGTTTTCAGTGTTGCAGGCCCGAAGGTGGAGTTGTTATTCAAGATGACGAATTTTCACCATGACGAAGCCATTCGCCGGTTCGCCAGACAATTACGCAGCATGGGCGTGGATGATGCTTTGCGAGAAAAGGGTGTATCGGAGGGCGACACGGTTCGTGTTATGGATTTTGAATTTGAATATACGGATTAAAAAACGCGAGTCTCGGCTCGCGTTTTTGTGTATAGAAATTAAAAATTTTTATAATAGAAAACCAGCTTTTTTGAGTGCTTCCACTGCGTGATCAATTTCTTCTGGAGAATCTGCCTCCAGAAGATGCAAATGGACACCGCCAGTCAGAGAGGACAGGAGAGCGGCACCGCTGTTCGAGAGGCGGTCGATGAAATGCATGACATCCACACGTGAACGAATCATAAGGGAACCAGTCATCTCACCATAAAGCGGATGTTCCACAGTCACATTAATTATAGATACCCCTTGATCCACAATTAAATTCAGCTCGCTGGCGGTCTCACTGATCGTATGTTTGCAGGCAATCATTCGTGAAGCTTTTGCGTTCTCCGGTTTGGTCAAGAACAAATAACCTTGAGAAGTTGCGATAATGGGAAGCTGCCGAGCTTTTAACAGAGCGATATCCTGAACGATGACCTGGCGGCTGACACTCAGATGATCGGCTAACTCACCGCCCGTAATGGGTTGTGAGCTCTTTTCCAGCATTTCAGTAATTCGTTTGCGTCTTGCTTTTGCAGGCAGACGCTTTTTTGCATTCTGGTTCATTATTGCCACACTCCAAATAGTCAGCTTTTTTTTATTATAATCAATCTTTGGCATTCTTGCACGCATGGACAAATTTCATCATCTGCCGCGCAGCTTATCCCATAAATAGTTGTGCTTCGACAAGTTTTCTGCTGAAATTGTGGCAAAAAGCCCAGTTGGGCCATATACATAGAATGACGTTCACAGGAGGGATGGAAACCGTGAAATTATATGTGGTTCAAAAAGGCGATTCAATTGCGGGGATCGCGCAGAGTAATGGAATGTCCGTGGATGATTTTAGAAAAATGAATGGAAATCTGACCGATGAGACATTAAAACAGGGCTTGAAGGTTAAAATTGATAATGGGAAGCAGCCGATTCGGGTGAATGTTCGTTCTGAAAAACCGAAAATTGAGCAAACCGCACCGCAAGCCGCACCGACTCAGGTGGCTGCGCCTTCACCGGTTCCGGTCAATCCGGCTGCCACTCAATCACAGTCTGCCGGAAATACAGCAGTTTCTCCTGCTTCTATACAACAGGGCAACTCAACACCGGCAGCACCAGTAGGCTCAAACGGGAATACACCTATTTCTCTCAGTTCCACGCAGCAAGGTTTGCCGAATAATACGCTTTCGTCCACTGGGTCAAGTAATGATTATTCGCAAATTTTTTATCCAAAAGTAAATCATGACGCATCTGCTTCGGCGCAAACTGCGGTGAGCCCAGCTGCATTACTGCCTTATGGCTATCCAGTACCACCTGCAACAAACTGGCCGGGTAATATCGGCGGAATGCCTAACAATGGTTCGGTAACTTCTCCGCTTTCCCAGAGTCCGATGTGGCCGAATCCATACACACCGGCCGGGAATGTGATGAGTCCGGCGACAAGCACGCCGAATACGCAGCCGACAGCAACCAGCCCTGCATCGCAAAGCCCAATGTGGCCAAATCCGTACGCTCCAGTAGGTAATGTGGTGAGTCCGGCGACAAGTACGCCGAACACGCAGCCGACAGCAACCAGCCCCGCGTCGCAAAGCCCAATTTGGTCGAATCCGTATGCTCCAGTAGGAACTGCGGTGAGTCCGGCGACAAGTACGCCGAACACGCAGCCGAGCGCGATGAGTCCCGCATCGCAAAGCCCAATTTGGTCGAATCCGTATGCTCCAGTAGGAACTGCGGTGAGTCCGGCGACAAGTACGCCGAACACGCAGCCGAGCGCGATGAGTCCCGCATCGCAGGGCCCAATTTGGTCGAATCCGTACGCTCCAGTGGGGAGTGCAGTAAGCCCGGCTTCAACAGGAAAAGCACCGAATACGCAGCCGACAGCAACTAGCCCCGCGTCGCAGAGCCCAATTTGGTCGAATCCGTACGCTCCAGTGGGGAGTGCAGTAAGCCCGGCTTCAACGGGAAAAGCGCCGAATACGCAGCCGACAGCAACTAGCCCCGCATCGCAGGGCCCGAATTGGGGCAAAATGCCGTACGGAAAAATGCCAAGTGCAGTAAGCCCGGCTTCAACGGGAAAAGCACCGAATACGCAGCCGGCAGCAACTAGCCCCGCATCGCAGGGCCCGAATTGGGGCAAAATGCCGTACGGAAAAATGCCGAGTGCAGTGAGCCCGGCTTCAACAGGAGAAGTACCGAATACGCAGCCGAGCGCGATGAGTCCCGCATCGCAGGGCCCGGGAAACACACAGAATTTATCAGAAATACCTTTTTCATCGAATGGTTCAGTCTCGCCTGATCAGTCCTTTGTTTCAGGACCATCTGGATCGCCATGGATGATGCCGAATGGAGGCAACTCTTCCGGAGCGAATACGCAGAATATGAATGGGCAGAGATTACCGGATAATTATAAGGGGACAATTGATGGATATCCCTATCCCTACATGCCAGCAGCACAGAGGCCATGTAACGATTGCGGCTCTTCACCACAACCTTTTTCACCCTTTTACCGCTCGCCTTCTGTCGGCTACTATGCCGGGAATCAGCCGCCTGCTCCCTATCCCGGATTCTCCGGGGCTCAATTGCCGCTAGACGATACAGGAAAAAAAGAAAAATAATACCAAATTACCGGTAAATTTTCTGAAGCGTAAAACCCCCTGAATCCACACAAGATAGAAGGTGAGGGGGGATAAATAGTGAAAAAAACTGTATTGGCTTTAGGCGCCGCATTAACCATGAGCGGTATTCTTGCTGGATGTGGTTCCAACAATGCCGCTTATGAAAATCCGAATGGGACTCAAAATGTGACGTACCGTACCCATTCAACGGCTCCTAATTCGACGATGCCGAATGCCGGGAACCAAATAAATCAGGTACCAACCACGTATCAGCTGAATTCGGATAAACGATTATCCAAGCGAATCGCAGATCAGGCAGCAGCAGTAAATGGCGTTAAGCGAGCCCATGTTGTTGTGAACAACAATAACGTATTGATTGGTCTTGAAGCAGATCAATCGGTCAATCGCCTTGGTGCGTTAAGAAAGTCAGTGCATCATGCCGTGAAACCACTTGCAAGACATCGGCATGTATATATTACGACAGACCGCCGCTATGTCACCAGAATCACTAATTTGGAGACACGTTTCAATGCCGGAAGAGGCATGAATGAATTTCGATCCGATGTGGTTGGAATCATTAATGACCTTTCAAGTGCAGTAAAACGTCCTTTTCAGAATAACAGCAAATAACGGAGGGAAAAGAACAGGGGGGAAGTTTCTCTGTTCTTTTTCTGTGTCAAGATAATGAATGGAGACATTACCCTTTTTTTCAGGCATAAATAAATGTATAATGATTAACGGAAATGTACTCTGGTTCGGAAATAGAGATTGAAATTCAGTTTTTCGTTGCGCGGAACACTTCTCCGGGCACAGAAGAAGAGCCAGAAGGAGAGGAGAAATAAAAAATGTCAGGACATTCAAAATGGAACAACATACAGCATAAAAAGAACGCGATGGATGCGATTCGCGGGAAAATTTTTATGACGCTTTCTAAAGATATCTATCTGGAGGCACGACGAGGCGGCGGAGACCCGGATATGAACTCGGGGTTAAGGCATGCGATCGAAAAAGCGAAAGCAGCTAATATGCCGAACGATAATATTTCCCGGGCGATAAAAAAAGCAACCGGCAATTTGGACGGAGTAACTTATTCTGAAATTACTTATGAAGGCTATGGACCGGGCGGTGTGGCGGTGATGGTCGATGTCTTAACTGATAATCGCAATCGTTCTGCTTCGGAAATTCGTCATGCGTTTTCAAAAAGCGGAGGAAATTTGGGCGAATCCGGCAGCGTTGCTTTTTTGTTCGACAAAGAAGGATCGATTGAGATTGAGAAGAAAGACAATCTTGATGAGGATCAAGTGATGATGGATGCCATTGACGCAGGTGCCGATGATTTGCACACAGAGGACGATCGATTCATCATTTCAACCTCTCCGGAATCGTTTGAAACTGTAAAAAAGGCTTTGGAAGAAAAAGGCTATGAAATAGACCGGGCAGAGGTTGCTATGGTACCGAAAACCAAGACCGCGTTAGCCGGCGAAGACCTTGAGAAGATGGAAACTTTAATGGATGTTTTGGAAAATAACGATGATGTTCAAGACATCTACAGCAATCTCGAAGAAGAGGCTTGAGTGTCATTTGTCTGTGAAACTAGCAGACTAGGTAATGTTTCAGTCGGGGCATTCGGCAGCGAGTGCTCCTTTTTTGTATGGCAATAACCTGCTCCTTTTTAGGAATTGCCGCAAAGCCTGTGTTATGATAAATGCAACGACGCTTTTTTGAAAAAACATCAATTTATAGATTGTTCGCAGGTGAGGAGCCGGAAACGTGTACGATTATATACGGGGAATTTTGACTTATCTATCCGGAAATGGAATTGTTCTTGAGCAGAGCGGTGTCGGTTATCAGATCGTCTGCGGGAATCCGTTCAGTTATCAGCCGCTACTGAACAAGGAAGCAACGGTCTACCTCTATCAGTATGTGCGCGAAGACGCGATCATTTTATATGGTTTTAAAAGCCGCGAAGAACGCGAATTGTTTATTCGGCTGCTATCCGTTTCCGGTATTGGCCCCAAAATTGCGCTGGTTATTCTTGCTTCCGGAGAAACGACAGATATTATTGGGGCGATCGAAGCCGAAGATAATCACTATCTGACCCGTTTCCCGGGAATTGGCAAAAAAACAGCGGGGCAAATTATTTTGGATTTGAAAGGGAAACTCAAGGATTTCTCAATAGCCGGACGGGAAGGCCGGCAGATGCCGCCAGTTAACCAGGCGCTTGATGAAGCCGGTGATGCCCTGAAGATGCTGGGCTATACGGAAAAAGAAATTCAGCGTGTTCTGCCACTTCTCGAGAAGCAGAAGCTGACAGCTGAAAATTATGTCAAAGAAGCTCTTCGTTTGCTGATGAAGAGCCGATAAGGGGTTGAAGCAATGGACGACGAACGTTTGCTTTCAAGTGAATCATCGACGGAAGAACAAGGCCTGGAACAAACGATCCGTCCAACGGATCTCGCCCATTATATCGGCCAGGAAGAGATCAAACAGAACCTGCAGATATTCATTCAAGCGGCGAAAGCGCGCAATGAACCACTTGACCATGTGCTGCTCTATGGACCGCCGGGCCTTGGAAAAACGACGCTTGCGATGATTATTGCTGCGGAAATGGGCGCGGGCATTCGCACGACATCCGGTCCTGCGCTGGAGCGCCCGGGTGACCTGGCGGCGGTTTTGTCTTCACTTGAACCCGGCGATGTGCTCTTCATCGATGAGATTCACCGGCTCAGCCGGAATGTTGAAGAAGTGCTCTATCCGGCAATGGAGGATTTTTGCATGGATATTATCATTGGCAAGGATGATACGGCACATTCGGTCAGATTGAATCTGCCACCGTTTACCCTTGTCGGTGCGACAACACGGGCGGGTTATTTGTCTCCGCCGCTGCGTGATCGCTTCGGTGTAGTCAATCGGCTGCAGTTTTATACAGCGGAGGAATTGGCTAAAATAGTGAAAAGGACCGCTTCGGTGCTGCATGTGGCCATAGATGAGGCGGCCTGCTATGAAATTGCCCGCCGCTCACGTGGGACACCGCGGATTGCTAACCGGCTGCTGCGCCGGATCCGTGATTTTGCCCAGGTCGAAACAAGCGGACGCGTGGACTGTGCCATTTCGCAGAAAGGGCTGGCACGTCTTCATGTCGACGAGATGGGCCTTGATCGTGTCGATCACCAGTTATTGCTCAGTATGATTAATAAATTCGGCGGCGGCCCGGTCGGCCTGGATACATTGGCGGCGGCGATCGGCGAGGAGCGCCATACCATCGAGGATGTCTATGAGCCATATCTTCTGCAGCTTGGTTTCATTCAGCGAACTCCGCGCGGACGGATGGCCACGGCGCTTGCCTATGAACATTTCCAGATCGAAAGGAATGGCTGATCATGGGAGAGTTGAGTCGGGTGCTGATGATTACGGGTATCGTTTTATTTGTCGCTGGGCTATGCCTGCCGCTGATTGGGAAAATTCCAGGCGATATTGTCATCAAGAGAGGCAATTTTACTTTTATGTTCCCGATCGTCACCTGTCTTGCGATCAGCGTGATTCTTTCTCTGATTTTTTATATCATCAATCATTGGCGGTAAACCCTTATTAAAAGAAAGCGAGTGCTTATTAATTATGGATGTTTCAGATTTTGACTATGAACTGCCTCAGGAACTGATTGCGCAGACTCCGCTCAAGGATCGGGCAGCGTCGCGTCTGATGGTACTGAACCCGAATACAGACAGGATCGCCGATCATCATTTTAGTGAAATTATTGATTATTTAAATCCGGGTGATTGTCTAGTGCTGAATGACACCAAGGTGCTACCTGCTCGATTAATTGGCCACAAGGAAGAAACCGGTGCGAAGATCGAATTGCTTTTGCTTAAGCAGACGGAAGGCGACAGTTGGGAATGTTTGGCCAAGCCGGCTAAGCGAGTTCAGAAGGGGGTACATATTCAGTTCGGCGACGGCCGGCTGGTTGCCGAATGCACGGAAGAATTGGATGAAGGTCGGCGAATAGTCAATTTTCACTATGAAGGTATTTTTTATGAGGTGCTGGAGGAACTTGGTAAAATGCCGCTTCCGCCTTATATAAAAGAACAATTAGACGATCCGGATCTCTATCAGACGGTCTATGCCAAACATCGCGGTTCAGCAGCAGCGCCGACAGCCGGCCTTCATTTTACAAAAAAATTACTTGCCGAAATTGAGAAAAAGGGCATCCATCTTGTTTTTATTACCCTGCATGTTGGGCTAGGGACATTCCGCCCGGTAAAAGTGGATAAAATAGAAGAACATACGATGCATTCTGAATTTTATCAGATGTCTGCCGAGGCGGCTCAGACGTTGACAGAAGCCAGGGCGGCTGGTAAACGGATTATTGCCTGCGGGACAACGGTGATCCGCACGCTTGAGACGATTTGTGCTAAATTTGATGCCCGTTTTCAGGAGGCCTCCGGCTGGACCGATATTTTCATCTATCCAGGTTTCACGTATCGCGGCATTGACGCGATGATTACGAACTTTCATTTGCCAAAATCGACATTGATTATGTTAGTCAGTGCATTCGCGGGTCGGGACTTTATTTTAAAAGCTTATCGCACGGCCGTTCAGGAACGCTATCGCTTTTTCAGCTTCGGCGATGCGATGTTTATTGAGGAAGGAATTCACGTCAAATGAATCATGCGGTCACCTATGAGTTAATTAAAGCAGATAAAAAAACAGGCGCGCGTCTCGGCAAACTACATACCCCACATGGAACTTTCGATACGCCGATGTTTATGCCGGTCGGTACGCAGGCAACGGTCAAGACGATGAGCCCGCGCGAATTGAAGGAAATGGGTGCCGGCATCATCCTGAGCAATACCTATCACCTGTGGCTGCGGCCCGGGGAAGAAATTGTCCAGGAAGCGGGCGGCCTGCACCATTTTATGAACTGGGATCAAGGTATTCTGACCGATTCCGGCGGCTTTCAAGTATTTAGTCTCAGCAAATTGCGTGACATTACAGAAGAGGGCGTCCATTTTCGCAATCATCTGAACGGGGATAAATTATTTTTGACACCGGAAAAATCGATTGCGATTCAGAACGCCCTCGGTTCTGACATTATGATGGCTTTTGATGAATGCCCGCCCTATCCCTGCTCTTATGATTATATGAAGACGTCGACGGAGCGGACGAGCCGCTGGGCCGAGCGCTGCCTGAACGCCAACCGCGATCCGGAAAAACAATCCCTTTTCGGCATTGTCCAGGGTGGAAATTATAAGGACCTGCGTGAACAATCGGCGCGTGACTTAACCGCGCTTGATTTTCCAGGCTATGCAATCGGCGGCCTGTCGGTCGGAGAACCGAAAGAAACGATGAACGAGATGTTGGCGTTTACTACCCCATTTTTGCCGGCAAACAAGCCGCGTTACTTGATGGGCGTCGGTTCTCCAGATTCGCTGATCGATGGGGTCATTCGCGGTATTGATATGTTTGATTGTGTGCTTCCGACACGGATCGCCCGGAACGGAACCTGTATGACCGAACATGGCCGGCTCGTCATTCGCAATTCGAAATATGCGCATGACTTTGGACCGATTGATGAACATTGTGACTGTTCGGTCTGCAAAAATTATTCAAGAGCCTATATCCGTCACTTGGTCAAGGCGAATGAAACGTTCGGATTTCGTTTAACCACTTACCATAACCTTTATTTTCTGATAAAATTAATGAAGCGTGTCCGATTGGCAATAATGGAAGATCGGTTGCTTGATTTCAGAGAAGCATTCTTTGAGTCTTATGGCTTTAACCGGCCTGACGCTAAAAACTTTTAAAAACGAGAGGAAGATTTACAAATGGGCCAGCTTATAATACCTTTAGTATTATTCGTCGCTATTTTTTACTTCATGCTGATTCGTCCGCAGCAGAAGCGTACAAGAGAAACACGTGAAATGCAGTCGTCACTGTCAAAGGGTGATAAGATTATCACGATCGGCGGCCTGCACGGAACCATTGAGTCCTTCGATGAGAAGACCATGGTGCTGAAATCCGGGAATAGCCGGCTGACTTTCGACCGCGCGGCGATTCGCGAAAAAATAAGCAAGGCACAGAAGACTGAAGAACCGAAGAAAGTGGAAGAAAAAAGCGAAAAAGAATTACCGGCTGACAGTGCAGAAAAATAAGCGTTGTAAAGAAAATGATTCCCGCATCGTGCAGGAATCATTTTTTTAGGTGCCCGCGGGTTTTGCATCCGATTTTTGAGCAATAAGAATATCCCCTCGGAGATGGATCACGGACCTTAGATACGGGCAAGATCACTATTTATGTTTGGCAGAGAAAAGATTGACGCCAACCGTGCCGCCCAATGCAGCTGCAGCAATATTGGCAAGGTAAAAACTGTATTGCGTGAAAGTGGGAGCTTGATCGAATCCTAGATACTGGAAAAAAAGGCTGAACAAGCTATAAAGCAGACCGGTCAGAGCGCCAATCAGCAGGCCTCTCGATTTCATTTTCGATCCTGAAATCACGCCGCCGATAAATAAAGCGACAATCGAAATGATTATCGGTAATAGTGAATGGCCGTCATCTGAAAATGAAGTAAAGCGCAGCAGAGAAGCCATAAGAAATGCTGATCCAAGTACAATGAGGATCGAAGCGCAAATTCCGTAAGTCATCGCGGTCAACCAGTTTCGTGCCATAGAAAAGACCTCCCGTCATTTTTTCTTGTTGCAGCGATCTCATAAAGCTTGTTCCTGTACAATCCTATTCGGAAAAAAGACAAATCATGACTGGGCGCCAAAGTATGGCTCATGAATCGGCCATAATGGTTCATACTAAAAAAATCAGGCACGACAGATCTTGTTTTTAGTGCGACAAGAATCCGTGATCAAAAAGGAGGCAGGACGAACATGGAGACAACCGTCGCGCGAACCCTTTTCTTGATTGTGTTTTTATGGTTAGGTTTCAGAAAAGCGATGGCTGAGCGGGCGGGTGATCGCCCTTTTTCTGAATGGCTGGTCTTGCTCGCTAGTGCAGAACTCGCCTTATTTTCGATTATCAGTCCAGCCCGGCCTTTTACGTATTATTTGATTCCGATGCTGCTGCTGCTCGGTATTTACCATTTGTTTCGCCTCTTGCAGCAATTTTCCACCCATTTCCAACCGGCCTCAGGGCTAATGCCGCTGCAGGCGCAGAATTTTAGCGGAGAGGATCCGATCATCCCGGTTATAGATGAAACATCGATGCCGGAGATGGCCTTGGCGCTGATTGAAGGGGGCAAAATCCGCGCAGATAATCTCCGTAAAATCGGACGCACACAACTATGGCTGCGTCAAGAATTGCGGAAATTCGGTTATCGCGACATTCGGCAGGTAAATTATCTGACCATGGACAGCACGGGAAATTTCTTTATGGATCTGAAAAAAGACAAAAATGATCGCTCATAAGAATCAACTATTTAATAACTGTCAAACCATTTTCCAATAATGGGAAGCTGGCGCAACTGCTCTTTGTTAATCATGCCGAAGATAAGAGCGAGCAGAAGATAGGCGACGGCCAATAATGCAATGAGCAGGCAAGTGCGCGGAACGAGGCCCAAGTCAAGAAAAGTCCGCGTGATCAGATAGTTGGCAAAAACCGCCGAAAGGATCATGACTCCGGCAGTTTTTACATAATCGCGGATGACGAGCGAAAAGCCAATCGCTTTGAACATGACACCTGCGTGAAGCAAGGTGACTAGCACGACGTTGATACAGATGGCAAGGGCAGCCCCTTTAATTCCGAATTCCGGCTGACTGGTGAGGAAAAATAGAGCGATGGTTTTCACCACGGCACCGATTAAGGTGTTGTACATCGCTGGTTTGGCAAGATCAAGGGCCTGAAGAACCGCATGCATCGGTGTTTGAAAATAAAAGACGAGAAAGAACGGCGCCATAATATAGAGATATTGTGCCGATTCGGCAGATTTATAAATGATCTGCATGAGCGGGGCGGCGAATAGGGTCGTCACAAGAACGGAAAGGCCGCCAAACAGCATCGCAATTCTTAGGGCTTGATTTAGGCGGTAATGAATCATTCCATAATTCTTGCGAGCGAAGGCTTCGCTGACCGCAGGGACCAAAGAAACGTGCAGGGCATGGGTGATAAAAGTCGGCAGAAGCAGGAGAGTCATGGCATAACCAGTCAGCTGCCCATAGAGCTGGGCAGACGCTTTCAGAGAATAACCGGCGATCATCAATGCGTGCGAGACTATCATGGGTTCGAGAAAATTGCCCAGAGAACCAATCAGACGGCTGCCCATGGTCGGCAGGCCGATATTCATCAAGCGTCGGAGAGTCAATCGTCCCCCTTTCATGGCTTTCAAACCCTGCCTTTTAAGCGGCATCTGCGCTTCCTTGTGAAAATGGTATAGCATATAGAAAAGAGAGGCGCATTCACCGGCCGCACCAGCAATCATCGCACCGGCCGCCGCAAATTCGACACCGCGGGGCATCAGCATGCTGGACAGTGTAAATACGAGCGAGATGCGCACAACTTGTTCCACAATACCGGAATAAGCATAAGGCTTCATATTGCGAATGCCTTGGAAATAGCCGCGAATCACCGAGGAAACCGCGACAATCGGAATCACCGGGGTAACGGCAAGCAGCGGATAGATAACTCGCGTATCCGCATAGAGAAAGTGGGCAATAAAGGGAATGGATACCAACATCAGCGCAGTCAGGGTGATGCTGGTGATGCCGACAATGGTCAGGGACAAAGCAAGGATCAATTTAATCTTCCGCTTATCCCCAAACGTATCGGCCTCTGCCACTAATTTGGAGATAGCGACGGGAAGCCCGAGTTCAGTCAAGGTCACAACGAGAAGCATGGCGGGATAAGCCATCATGAACAGCCCGACTCCCTCATCGCCGATTACGCGGGCAAGCACCATACCATTGATCATGCCAAGGACGCGTGTCAGGAGTCCTGCTGCCATCAGGATGAAGGAGCCTTTCAAGAAAGATTGCCGTGTCATTGTGATCCGCCTTCTTTGTGCCGAGTTGCGGCGCGTTGGCCGCGTGCATATACCCTTACTATATGCATGAAAATGGGCCGGGCATGACAAGCTGTTTGCAGATGGATGGATAAGTTCGTCCGGAGCCTTTGTTTATTAGGTGGAAATAGGGGCGGATGATTTAATCCCGATCGGAAAAACCAAGAAGAGTTTTCATTCACCTTTCATTTTGTGTTTCGTATTGCTCGCTAATTATGCTATGATAATCATTATGGGAGGGACGCAGCGTGGCGGATGTTCAAGATGAATTCGAAAAATGGCGGTCGGTTATCGCACCGTTTATCAGCAGTAAATTAAATGAATTTCACTTGCTGGGACTCCAGTCCCTGAATTCTGATGATTTCTGGCAATTCGTCAAAGATACAATGGCGGCAAAAAAAGGGGAGAAACCTGAGCGGATTCATGAAGTGGTGGCTCATTTGATGTCGCTGTCTGTCAATGATTACATGAATAAATTACGGATGGACATGTTCCGCGACACGTCCTCCGGCTTAGACGCGCTTTTTAATTCCAAACAAGATTGATTTACGGACAAGCTCTGAAGAAAATAAGATGATCGCCGGCTTCAGAGAGATAGAAGGGAGCAAGTAGAGTAATGGTAAAAAAAGGGCATATTTTTACTTTTTTTGCGATTTTAGTTGTCGCCGCAATCTTAATGGCGATGGTTGTACAGCCAATTATACATAATGTCAAATTGGGCCTTGATTTAAAGGGCGGCTTTGAAGTCCTTTACCAGGTCGAACCGCTTAATGCGGGACAGAAGATTGACAGTGACACCATGAGCAACGCTGTTGCCGCAATTAACAAGCGAATCAACGTACTCGGTGTCAGTGAACCGAATATTTCAATTGAAAACGGCAACCGAATTCGCGTTCAGCTGCCAGGCGTCAAGGATGAAAAACGGGCGCGAAGATTGCTTTCAACAACGGCAAATCTAAGCTTTCGGGATTACAAGAATCACATGATGCTCGATGGTCAAGATCTGCAACCGGGCAAAGCCAAGGTCGCTTTTGATGAATTGAACAAGCCGATGGTTACCCTGCAGCTGAAAAATCCGGATAAGTTTGCCAGAGTGACGAAGAGGATTATGACTGAAAATCCAAATGTTTTGGTCATTTGGCTTGATTATCATAAAGGAGATTCTTTCCTAAAAGAATATGGAAAGTCCAAGCATAAATACATTTCTGCCCCGAGGGTCGATTCCGTATTGAATACCAGCAACGTGCAAATTACCGGTATGGCTAGTGTTCAGGAAGCAACGAACTTGAAGGATCTGCTGAACTCCGGGTCGCTTCCGGTAAAAATGAAAGAAATCTATTCGAACTCGGTTGGCGCTCAGTTCGGACAGGATTCGATGCAGGAAACGCTGTTTGCCGGTGCAATTGGTGTAGCGGTCATCTTCCTATTCATGTTGCTCTTTTACCGCCTGGGTGGCCTGATTGCCGATATCACTCTCGTTTTCTATGTGTTTATTGTTATGGGTGTGTTTGTCGGCCTGCAAGCCGTTCTGACGTTGCCGGGTATTGCAGCGTTAATCCTTGGAATTGGTATGGCGGTTGATGCTAATATCATTACTCTTGAACGTATTAAGGATGAGGTGCGAAGCGGGAAAACGATTCTTTCTGCTTATCGAGCAGGTAATCACCGCGCGTTACCGACAGTTATTGATGCCAACATGACAACAATCATTGCCGCAGCCGTTCTGTTCTTTTTTGGCGAGAGTGCGATTAAGGGATTCGCTGTGATGCTCCTAATCAGCAATATTATCACTTTTCTAACGTCGATTTATGGGGCTCGGCTATTCCTCGGACTGCTCGTTCACAGCAAAATACTGAATGACAGACCTTGGCTGTTTGGCGTCAAGAGGAGTGATATCCGTGAAAACTAATGGAAACATGAATTATAAACACTTCAATAAATTTTATGGTCGCCTTGATTTTATGAAACATCGCAATATCTTTTTCACCTTGTCGTCAGTTCTGATTATTCTTGGGATCATTTCACTGTTTGTTTTCAGACTGAATCTTGGCGTCGATTTCTCCAGCGGGACACGGGTGGATGTACAGAGTCCTACGAATCAGCCAATGCCGCTCGCGAAGGTTGTGCAGTCTTTCAAGACAATGGGCTATCATCCGGAGGAACCGGTTCTCTCAGGCACACATCATGATGTGGCAACGGTTCGTCTGAATGAAGAATTGAATCAAAACCAAGTCGCCAAGGTAAGGAGCGCCATTCAGAAACAGTTCAAGGCCAACCCGGCAATCAGCACCGTTTCGCCGCAGGTTGGTCGCGATCTGGCGAAGAACGGGATTCTCGCGTTGATTATCGCATCCGTTTTTATCATTTTCTATGTCTGGATCCGTTTTGAATTTCTGCAGGGCCTGACTGCTGTTCTGGCCTTGATTCACGATGCTTTTATCATCGTGACAGTATTCAGCCTGCTGCATATTGAAGTGAACATTTTGTTCATTTCTGCCATTTTGACGATCGTCGGCTATTCGATTAATGATACAATTGTGACCTTTGACCGTGTCCGCGAGAATATCAAGCTTAGCCGGAAACGCCTGTCGACAATTGCTGAACTCGGCGAAATTGTTAATCTGAGTATTCGCGAAACATTGACCCGCTCAGTCAACACGGTTTTAACTGTGCTGTTTCCGGTTATCTGCCTGATGATCTTCGGCAGTGAATCGATCAAAACTTTTACGTTGGCTCTTTTTGTGGGGCTGATATGCGGTGTTTATTCATCTATTTGTATCGCCTGTCCGTTATGGGCAGTGATGAAGTCGCGCTATCTTGCGAGTCGCAAAAGAAAAAGAACGGTGCAGGCGCAGAATTAAACCTATTTCGGCGCCGCTTACCTTCCGGAAGGAGGGCGGATAATCATGAAAAAACAATGGTTTCTGCTATTAACTTTAATTTTTGCTTTGCTGATTGTGCTTTTCTCAATCGCTAATGTGGACAACGTGACTTTTAGTTTTCTGTTTGGAAAGGCACGTCTGCCGTTGATTCTGGTAATCATCGGCTCTGTTCTATTGGGGGCGCTTCTGGTCGGTTCCTTTACGTACATGAAATTATACCGGCAACAGCGGCGTATTCGGCAATTGGAACGCGAGATTCGCAATTCTAAAGAAATGGATCCGGAAGGCCAAAAACCGCTTGAAGTGAAAAATACTGGGAGCGATGAGGTAGAGGAGTCCCGTTTTTCAGGAAGACGGTCGCGTAACCGAAAATAAAGAGATGCCGCCTATGCGAGAAGTAAAAAGAAGGAGGCGCGGGGGCGGATGTTGCCATCAAAATATCAATGGGTGAAGAAACAAGCGGGTCAAGACGAAGCGGCGCAACGACTGGCCAGCGCCTTGAACCTTTCACCCATGACTGCTTACTTACTGATTCTGCGCGGTGCTGATACTCCGGATCGCGCAGATCTTTTTCTGCATCCGGAGAAAACAAAGTTTTATGATCCGAATCGAATGCTTGGGATGCAGGCAGCGGTGCAGCGGATCACTCAAGCCATTACGGGCGATCAACGTATACGCATTTTTGGCGATTATGACGCGGATGGTGTGACTTCAACGGCGCTTGTTATCCGTGCACTGCGTCAGGCAGGAGCCGAGGTCTCGCATTATATACCGAATCGATTTAAAGACGGTTACGGGCCGAATACCGGTGCGGTGGAGACAGCTGCTGCGGATGGAGTCCAGTTGATTCTCACGGTTGACTGCGGTATTGCCGCCCTGCCGCCTGCTAAGCGGGCGAAGGAACTGGGTATCGATTATATCATTACCGATCATCATGAACCGCCTGCGGACCTGCCTGACGCCTTTGCTATCCTGAATCCGAAACAACCTGGCTGCGATTATCCCTTTAGAGACTTATGCGGTGCAGGTGTTGCCTTAAAACTGCTCCAGGCGCTTTTTCCAGAGGACGAATGGGATCCGCACTGGATTGATCTCGCCGCGATAGGTACAATTGCTGACCTCGTTATGCTGAGGGATGAGAACCGCTTGATTGCCTCGACAGGCTTGAGGCAGATCAGCAGCGGCTCTTATTCTGGAATTCAGGCGTTGAAGCTGCAATCGGGCAGCGGTGAAACCGTTGATAGTGATCGGATCGGATTTCAGATGGCACCACGGCTTAATGCTGCTGGCCGCCTAGAAGATGCCGAGCCTGCTTTGAAACTTTTACTCTCAGATGATCCAGACGAATCGCGTCTGCTTGCTGAAGAGCTCGATGCCCTCAATCAGAAACGGAAGTCATTAGTCGATACAATTGCCAAGGAAGCAGATCTTGAGGCGAAATCCTATATCGCGCGCGGAGACAGGGCACTTGTCCTTGCGGGGAAGGGCTGGAATCAAGGGGTTATTGGGATTGCCGCTTCGAAAATGGTGGAAAAATACCATCGACCGACATTGATTCTGAGTATCGATGAGGCCAGTGGAACCGCTAAGGGATCTGGACGCAGTATTCGCGCGTTTAATCTGTATCAGGGGCTCTCGCAATGCTCGGAGCATTTGATTCAGTTCGGCGGTCATCAGATGGCGGCAGGTTTGTCGCTTGAGTCAGCGTCGATTGAACCGCTACGCGAAGCCTTCGACCGGGTTGCCGCAGAGGTGCTGACCGATAAACCGTTGACTCCGGAAATCGAAGTTGCCGCTGAATGCACACCGGAGCAAGTGACTGTCGAACAAATCGATGAACTGGCCAAGCTGGCCCCATTCGGGATGGGTAACCCCCGTCCTGTATTTGAACTGGAGCGGGTTCCCTTGACGAAGATGAGCGTGGTTGGACGAGAGCAGGCGCATTTGAAAATTGTGCTGAAAGGTTCTGAAAGCGACCTCGACGGAATCGGCTTTGGACTCGGACCATTGGCTAAAAAGATTGCCTCCGGGGATAGACTGAATCTGCTGGGCGAGTTATCGATTAATGAATGGAATGGATTTCGCCGGCCGCAGCTGATGCTTAAGGATTTGCGGGTTGACGATCTGCAGGTTTTTGATTGGCGTTCAGAGATGCGCCTTCGTGAGAAAATCGGCGAGTTAGCTGATGAATCGGTCGATTATCTTGCCTTCCAGGCGGAGACTCGGGCTCGTTTGAACCTAAATCTGGAAGTGACATCCTATCAGGCCGGACTGACGATCCATGCGCCGGCCCTGGTTCTTTTGGATCTGCCGGATGAAGCTGGACAGCTGGCTGCTCTTCTTGCTAATAGTCCTTCTGTTCATCGGATCTACGCTGTGTTTTCACATGTCCGCGATCATTTTTTCTCGGCCTTTCCGACGAGAGAGAATTTCATTTGGCTTTTTTCACTCATTCATAAGCAACATTCATTTACCCTGCGGCCGATGGCGGAACAAATTGCCCGCCACAAAGGCTGGAGTAAGCAAATGGTTAATTTTATGATCCAGGTGTTTTTCGAACTGGGTTTTGTTAGAATAGAAGAGGGCCTTCTGACTGAGGTCAAAGTCCCGAAGAAGGCACCGTTGAGTGCATCAATGACTTATCAGAAAGAAAAGAATCAAATTAAGTTAGAAGACTTGTTTTGCTATGCCCCGATAACATCTCTGAAAGACTGGTTTAACGTCCAGAAGAAGCGTCGGGGACAAGAGGCTCTTCCGGAGGGAAACAGTAATGAATTATGAAAAGTATATTCAGTCAGTCATGGATTTTCCAACCAAGGGAATTAATTTTAGAGATATAACATCATTGCTCGAAGACGGACCCGTTTATCGATCGGCGATTGATGAAATAGCAACCTTTGCTAGAAGTAAACAGGCGGAGATTGTTGTCGGCCCGGAAGCCCGCGGTTTTGTGATTGGCGGGCCCCTGGCTTATGCACTCGAAGTTGGTTTCGTTCCTGTCCGTAAGCCGGGCAAACTACCGCGCCAGGTAGCCACGGTTACTTATGAAAAAGAATATGGAACGGATGAGCTCTGCATTCATCAGGATTCGATTCGCCCAGGTCAGCGTGTGCTGGTTACCGATGACCTGCTTGCAACTGGTGGGACGATCGATGCAACGATTAAATTGGTGAAAGACTTAGGTGGCATTGTTGTCGGCGTTGCTTTTTTAATTGAATTGACCGGTCTTAACGGTCGAGAGAAATTAGAGAATTACGATGTGTTCTCGCTGATTACCTATTAAATTGGACTTATTGGAGTGCCTGTAGCGGTACTCTTTTTTAATATGACGGTTCGGTTACCATTGATTGCTGTTTTTTGTCATCTTTTACTCGATGCTCGCCTGCCGCTAGTATGAAAAATTAGGTTTATTTCCCTGCTTGAGTGGCAGAATGATAGAAAAAACTTTACTTTATAGTCTTTTTCTCTGATAATAATCACTACAAGGATTATGAGACTGGGACAAAGGATTCAGTGTCTGCTTTCATATATTTGTGAAGGTTCAGATCGAATACTCTCTGAAGGAATTATTTATATAAATTTATTTTAAAAAGATTGGAAATCTATGAACCGGGCAGAAAGAAAGCTGGCCATGGATACAATGATTAGCTTTTCTTGCTTTTTTCACAGGCTAACGACATTTTGAAATGGGGCAATAGCTAGGTGAGACAATTATGACAATGGAAGAGCTTATGAAACAAGCAGCGACCTATCTCGATCAGAGAGATCTGGACCTGATTCAGGAAGCCTATAAATTTGCCGAAAAGGCGCATAAGGGCCAAGTCAGGCGATCCGGCGAAAAATATATCATGCATCCGATTGAAGTGGCTGGGATTCTTGTCGATTTGAAAATGGACGTGACTACGATTGTCGCCGGTTTTCTTCACGACGTGGTTGAAGATACGCCCGTTACATTGGCGGATATTCATGCTAAATTCGGAGATAATGTGACGATACTCGTCGATGGCGTGACCAAGCTGCGTCATTTTGAATATACCTCTAAGGAAGATCAACAGGCGGAGAATCATCGCAAGATGTTTGTCGCCATGGCGCGTGATCTGCGCTGCGTTATTGTCAAGCTGGCTGACCGTCTGCATAATATGCGCACACTGAAGTATATGTCGAAGGAAAAGCAGATTCAAAAGGCAAACGAGACACTGGAAATTTTCGCTCCTCTGGCCAATCGTCTGGGTATTTCAGCGATAAAATGGGAACTGGAGGATATCTCGCTCCGCTACCTGAATCCGCAGCAATATTATAAGATTGTCAATTTAATGAAACAAAAACGGGATGAGCGTGAGGCTTATATCGCTCAGGTCGTCGATGAACTGCGCGAATATGTCAAATCAGTCCATATCGACGCAGAGGTTTCCGGACGACCGAAACATATCTACAGCATTTATCGCAAGATGGTCAATCAACATAAACAATTTAATGAGATCTACGATTTATTCGCTGTGCGGATCATTGTCCAGAGTATTAAGGATTGTTATGCCATTCTCGGAATCATTCATACGCATTGGAAACCGATGCCTGGACGCTTCAAGGACTACATTGCGATGCCGAAAGCAAATATGTATCAATCGCTGCATACCACTGTGATTGGGCCAAAAGGCGATCCGCTGGAGGTCCAGATTCGCACCGAGGAAATGCATGATGTTGCCGAATACGGGATCGCTGCGCACTGGGCTTATAAGGAAGGCAAAACGAAAAATCTGAATAATAAGTTTGAAGATAAACTGACCTGGTTCCGGGAGATTCTTGAATATCAGAACGAAACTGATGACGCAAAAGAATTCATGGAATCACTCAAAATGGACTTGTTTTCCGATACGGTCTTTGTTTTTACGCCGAAAGGCGATGTGATTGAATTGCCGGTGGGATCAGTGCCGATTGATTTTGCTTATCGGATCCATACCGAAATTGGCAATAAGACGGTTGGTGCGCGGGTAAACGGTAAAATGGTTCCACTTGACTACCGGCTGCGAACGGGCGACATCGTTGAAGTGATGACATCAAATCACTCCTACGGTCCGAGTCGCGACTGGCTGAAAATTGCTCAAAGTTCAGCGGTGAAGAATAAGATTCGCCAATGGTTTAAACGGCAGCAGCGTCAGGAAAATGTGGCAAGGGGCCGCGAGCTGATTGAAAAAGAATTACGCAGCCAGGACATCAGTCTGAAGAATACATTGACTGAGGAAAATATTGCGAAGACTTGCAAAAGCTATAATTTTTCCCATGAAAATGAATTATTTTCCGCGGTCGGCTATAATGGCATTCCAGCGAAACAGGTGGTCAGCCGCCTCGTTCAGGAAAATAAGGCGCAAAAAGAACCGGAAAAGGTTGGGGATTTGCAGCAGCTGAATGAGTCCAAAAATTCCACGGTGCAAGCACATCCGAGGAGAACGTCATTGGGCGTCCGTGTGAAAGGCGTGGACAATCTGCTTGTCCGTCTCGCGCGCTGCTGCAATCCTGTGCCCGGTGACCCGATTGTCGGCTTTGTGACACGTGGGCGCGGGATTACCGTCCACCGGGCTGATTGTCCGAACATCAGCAGTGAAGAACAACAACGGCTGATGGAAGTGGAGTGGGAAAACAACGAATCGAAATCGAAAGAGTACAATGTCGACATCGAAGTGACCGCCTATGATCGTAATGGGCTGCTAAATGAAGTGCTGCAATGCGTGTCAGACGCGCACACAGCGATCAATGCGGTCAGCGGACGCGCCGACAAAAATAAAGTGGCGATCATTCACATGACAATTGCGATTACCAACATCGATCATTTGCGCCGTGTTGTTGATAAAATTAAGCGAACTCCTGACGTCTACAGCGTCCGTCGTGTCATGCAATAAAATCATCGTCAAGGCGGTTTCTGTGAGAGAATTTAAGCAGGAAACGAGGGTCAATCAATGAGAGTTGTTTTGCAGCGCGTAAAGGAAGCACAAGTGACAGTAGGCAAAGAAAAAATTGGACAAATTGGACAAGGCCTGATGCTGCTTGTTGGCATCCGCAAGGGCGATACGCATGAAGACGTCATCTACGTGGCGGATAAGATTGCCAGCCTCCGGATTTTTGAGGACGGGGATGGGAAAATGAACCGCTCACTGCTTGATATCGGCGGAGCCATTCTATCGGTTTCACAGTTCACCCTGTATGGAGACACCAGCCATGGCAGACGGCCGGGATTTACCGAAGCGGCTCGGCCCGAAGACGCGAAACCTTTATACGAAGCCTTTAACCGGCATTTGCGTGCTGAATATGATCTCATCGTCGAGACGGGTCAATTCGGTGCGGACATGGCCGTGTCCTTGATCAACGACGGGCCTGTGACATTGATTATTGAAAGCAAAAAGAAATGAGCACAGTGACGTAACATACAAAGAATCCATGCTGGAGAGTTCCTTTTCCGGCATTTTTTAATGGAAACGGAAGTGCTCACCTGGAAGGCAGCAGCGCTTGAAGCATTGGTTTCTCCCAATCGCCGGTTTTGAGGTTGTAGATGCCAAACCAGGAAGCAAGCTCCCAGTAACCCCAACTGAATCCTTCTTTTTCAGCTTCACGACGGACGGCGGCGGTCCAGCGAAGGCGCGAATCATAGGGCGCGTCTTTATTGGCGCCGAATTCGCCGAGATAGACGGGAACATGATGTTGATCGGCCCAGCGCCGAACCTTGGCAAATTGTTGATGTATCCGCTGAGTCTCCTGCGGAGTACCCTGCCAGGTGACATCGCGCGCCTGCGTGAATCCGAGATAGGGATTGGACTGGAAGGTGAATGTATTCGGTTCATAATAATGAAAGCTGATGATGAGATGGCGATCTTTAGGCAGCCACAGCTCCTTTAAACGATCAAGCGCGTAAAAATGGTCTGGACCGACAATGAGTGTCCGATTCGGATTGGTCTTTCTGATCACGGAAACAGCATCAGCCATATAGCGGTTCCAAAGCTCACCACTCAGGCGATCGGTCGGTTCATTCAATATTTCAAACATCAGCTGATCGGGTTGATTCTGATAGCGCTGCGCGAGCTGGTTCCAGATACTCAGAAAACATTGATGGTATCGCGGCGGATCTTCCATTAGTTCATTAAAATGATGAAAGTCGAGGATGACCGTCAGATGCTGCTGCAGCGCATCATCGATATAACCATCGAGCTTCTTCATAAAAGCGGGATCCAGTTGATAATCGGGATTATCTTTGGCGTAATCGGAAAAACGGACGGGGATCCGAACCGCGTTGAAACCGGCTTTTTTAATGGCTGGGAAGTAAGCGGCTTTCATCGTGACACCCCAAGATGTCCCCCGCGGTGAATCCAGCGCGTTGCCGATATTAATCGATCGCAGGGCGACCGGCTTCTTTGTATCAGAATGATCAAAATGAATTAGCAATAAAAACCCCCCGCAAAACAAAGTCAGACAAATGATAATCATTCTTTCCGTTCGACGCGTCAAACCGATCACCACCACAACAATGAACTCAAGATTAAGTGTAAAGGAAAGCCTGTACCAAAGACAAGTCTGAGTACCTAATATTTGTAAGATATCTGATGACAAAAAAAGACAAAATAATCGCTTTGACCAGCGAATTAACCTTGACTTTTTTGTCAATGATTCGTAATATAAAGAGACAAAACCAATGATAAAGAAATTTTGCAGATTTGTGGCCACAGAGAGGGAACGCCGTCGGCTGAAAGCGGTCCTGGCAAGAGCAACTGCAAAAAAGACACTTTGGAGGCATTTTCCTGAAAGCTTGCGCGAGTAGGGGAAATCGTTAACCGGACGTTAACCGGATTTGAGCGGGAGCATGTAGGTATGCTTCAATTCAAGGGTGGTACCGCGAATGTCTATTCGTCCCTTGTTCGTCAGTTATTGATTGACGGGCAGGGGGCTTTTATATTTTTAAGAATAAATAAATGGATAGAGAGAAGCAGAAGGAGGAAGAACAGATGCTGATTCAAATTCCGAGAGGGACATACGACGTCTTGCCTGATCAATCGATTATCTGGCAGAAGATTGAGGCGGCGGCCAGAGAAACCTGTACTTTATTCAATTATAAAGAAATCCGAACACCGATTTTTGAATCGACTGATTTATTTCAGCGCGGTGTTGGCGATACGACAGATATCGTTCAGAAAGAGATGTATAGCTTCAAAGATCGAGGCAATCGCAGTTTGACACTGCGCCCCGAAGGAACCGCCTCGGTGGTCCGGGCATTTGTCGAACATAAATTATATGGTTTGCCTGAGCAACCGGCAAAAATGTATTATATTGGACCGATGTTCCGTTATGAGCGGCCGCAATCCGGTCGGACCCGTCAGTTTACTCAGTTCGGTGTCGAGGCAATCGGTTCAAAGGATCCGGCAATTGATGCCGAAGTGATTGCTTTGGCCATGACTTTTTACCGCAAGCTTGGTTTGAAAAAATTAAAACTCGTTCTGAACAGTCTGGGTGATCCGGAAAGTCGTGCGGCGCACCGTAAGGCCCTGATTGCTCATTTTAAGCCGTCAATCGGGGAATTCTGTTCCGACTGTCAGGAGCGTCTGGAGAAAAATCCGCTCCGCATCTTGGACTGCAAAAAAGACCATAATCACCCCCTGATGGCAACTGCACCTTCGATCATTGATTTTCTGACCGATTCGGCGCGTGATTATTTTAATCGTGTCAAAGCAATGCTCGACGAGATGGGAATTTCGTATGAATTAGACCCGACTCTTGTGCGTGGATTGGATTATTATAACCACACGACATTTGAAATCATGGGAGCCAGTAAAGGTGTGATTTCGACGCTGACAGGTGGCGGACGCTATAATGGTCTCGTCAGCGAGCTTGGCGGTCCGGATGCACCGGGCGTTGGATTTGCGTTGAGTATCGAGCGGCTGCTGATTGCGCTTGAGAGCGAGGGCGTGATCCTGGACTCCGCGGAGACCTTGGATTGTTATATTGCAGCGATTGGCGCGCAGGCAGAGAAAAAGGCTGCGGTTCTTCTTTACGAACTGAGGCAGAAGGGTTTCCGGGCTGACAAAGATTATATGGAACGCAAGGTCAAAGGTCAATTCAAGTCGGCCGATCGGGAGCATGCCCGTTTCGTTATTGTGATTGGCGAAGAAGAACTGGCCAGCGGCAGTCCTATTGTGAAAAACATGGCAGATGGTTCACAGGAAGCCGTACCTTTTAATGAATTAGGCCATTATTTAAAAAAATGAAATTGAAATAACGAGGGGTGACTGATGGTGTATCGAAATACAAATTGCGGCGAATTGTCCGCAACTTTTGCCGGGAAGACGGTAACACTGGCCGGTTGGGTACAGAAAAGAAGGGATCTCGGAGGGGTTATTTTTATTGATCTCCGTGACCGCTCAGGAATTATTCAAATTGTTTTTAATCCGAAAGTGGCAGAGGATGCCTGGGCAAGCGCGGATAAAGTGCGTAGCGAATACTGCCTGTCGGTGACCGGTGAAGTCATGAGCCGTGCCAAAGAGGCGATTAATCCAAAGATTAAAAATGGCGATATTGAAGTGATGATCCATGAAATTAACGTCCTGAATACCTCCAAGACACCGCCTTTCCCGATTGAGGATGCTATCGATGCCTCCGAAGATGTGCGCTTGAAATACCGCTATCTCGACCTGAGAAGGCCGGAGATGCTGGCGACGCTGAGACTGCGCAGTCTGGTAACACGGACGTTGAGGCGTTTTCTTGATGAAAAGGAATTTTTGGACATCGAGACACCGATTCTGACGAAGAGTACACCGGAAGGCGCGCGTGACTATCTTGTTCCGAGCCGCGTCCATCCTGGTGAATTTTATGCGCTGCCGCAATCACCGCAGCTTTTCAAACAGCTGCTGATGGCATCCGGTATGGAGAAATATTATCAAATTGCCCGCTGTTTCCGTGATGAGGATTTACGCGCCGATCGCCAACCGGAATTTACACAGGTCGATATTGAAATGTCTTTTTTTGAAGTTGATGTGTTTCAGGCGATGATCGAAGAAATGCTCGTTTATTTAATGAAAGAGGTCAAGGGCGTCGATATTCCCCGGCCGTTCAAACGTCTGACTTACGCACAGGCACAGGATCTCTACGGCAGTGACAAACCCGATACACGCTTCGATCTGAAGCTGATCGATCTGACTGATATTGCTGCAGACAGTACACTGAAAGTCTTTAAAGAAGTCCAGCAAAGCGGCGGATTGGTCAAGGCGATCAATGTCAAAGGTCAAGCCGGACATTTCTCACGCAAGCAAGTTGACGAGGATCTGAAGGCTGTTGTCACGCCTTATGGAGCAAAGGGTCTTGCCTGGCTCAAGGTAGAGGAAGACAATATGAAGGGACCGATCGCCAAATTCTTCGATGAATCATTGACCGCTCGCATCCGTGAAAGGACGGATGCCGAGCCTGGAGACCTCCTGCTCTTTGTTGCCGACAAGAAGAAAATCGTTGCCGACAGTCTGGGCGCTCTTCGGCTCCATCTGGGAAAAACACTCGGATTGATTGATGAAACGATGTTTAACTTTTTATGGATCACTGAATTCCCGCTGCTTTCCTACAGTGAGGAAGAGCATCGTTTTGTCGCTGAGCATCATCCGTTTACGATGCCATTCCTTGAGGACATGGATAAAATCGAGAGCGATCCGGGCAGTGTCCGCGCACAGTCCTATGATATGGTGCTGAACGGTTTTGAACTCGGCAGTGGTTCCGAACGTATCTGCAATCATGCCATGCAGGAAAAAATGTTCAAGGTACTCGGCTTCAGTGAGGAACGCGCGGAGAAACAATTCGGTTTCCTGATGAAAGCTTTTGAATACGGCACACCGCCGCATGGCGGCATGGCGCTCGGTATCGACCGGATTGTGATGCTGCTTGCTGGCTCTTCCAGCTTGCGCGACACCATTGCTTTCCCGAAAACGGCCAGTGCTTCGGATATTCTGACGCATGCACCAAGTGAAGTCAGCGATGCACAGTTGAATGAATTGCATTTGGACGTCGCCGCATTATTGAAATGATTCGGCCGGCCTATGGGGCTGGTGACACCTGGAAAAAGCGTTTTCTTGAAGTACGGGTGCAGATGTGTTATGCTGTAATCAGAAATTGAAGAGAATCCTGGAGTGTTAGTCGAAAGCTGATTATGTTTTGACCGAACATTTCATTTTGATTGGGAGTCCGGTGTTTTCACTCGGAACGCATGCCCGCAGAGGGACTCGAGAACTGTGGAACAGGGCACCCACCTGCCACGAGCGGGTTTCAAAACTGCGGCTTCGCAACGGCACATTCGGGATCTCTTTATTTGTACATGAAATCCGAGTCGGGGAAATCCTGACTCGGATTTTTCCTGTACAAAGGGATTGTTGCACCGAGAGTGAAATTCATCATGCGAAGTTCTCAAGTATATTGCCAAGCGTCTGATTCGCGGTGGAATTCCGCTTAAACATGAAAAAATTCCGCCTAATCGAGTTCTTGAGTATCAAGCCGAGTTCTCAAGCATAAAACTGAATTCTCAACTAATGGCTAGCTCTCTAGTCCGACAGGTGGATTTATCCACCGGAGTCTCTGCATACCTATCTACAAACCGTACAGTAGCGGTCACGCAACTGCTGGTTGACAGATTGCTCCGATCAGTCGCTTTACTTGGTTCCATTCAATCTATAAAATTTAATAGAGGTTGTGCAAATGAGGAGTGAGCGATCATTGGAGCTGCATCAACGTATTAAATCAAAGCGTGAGGAATTAGGCTGGTCGCAAGAAAAATTGGCCGACGCATTAAACGTGTCACGCCAAGCCGTATCCAAGTGGGAAAATGGGAGCTCCTATCCTGACATTGAAAAATTAGTTGACATCAGCGATATTTTTCAAATTTCTTTGGACGAACTCATTCGCGGTAAAGAAAAATATAAGAAGGATAGGATTATTGAAAAGACTTCGGTACGACCAAATTTTGGAGATATCTTTCAAAGTTACTGGTGGCTGATCTTTCCTATCTTTGGAATGATCATGGCAATTATTCATGCTTTGACCTAAAATTCGTGAATCGCGGATCTAAGGTTCAATCCTCTCGCTTGAAGGTCGGCACGCTATTTGCATTTCCCATTAAAATAAAGAAACGGCCCGAGAAACTTACCCTGGCCGTTTTCTTATTGGTGCGCCCGGCATGGATGACAAATCGGCGGTGAAAGTCCGCTGCAGGTCTTGGCAGCAGGAACTGCAAGCTGAAGACAAGGGTCTCTGCCATGAGGCAGAAACTGAAGGAAGTCGGAGGCATCTGGTTTGTTGCCACATCCGGCTGCTGGTGCAGATCAATTGACGCTGATTGCGGGCTTCCAAAAGGTCAGTTCTCAAAAAAAATGACCTGCTGGAACCGCATAAATGACCATGAGCCGTATTGAATCAGCGTGACCACTAGTAAGTGGCCGCTCCTTTCTTACATTGTTCTATACCAAAGTAAAAATTATCAATCTCACAAATAATACAGTATGATCTTCATATCATGGTCAAAAAGAATGCACATGGATTCAAATAATCAATTCTTTTAACGTTACTGGCATACAACTATAAATTTCGGATGCCATGGTCTTTGAATTTTCATTCATGCCGCTTTTAATCCAGCCTAAGAAAAGTTGTGCAGAGCCGGAACAATTAAACTCGATCGCATATCTGACAGCTGGTGTCAACGCTTTCTCGCCCCATTTCTCAGTCACATACGATGTGTAAAATTCCTTGACGTTCTGAAGGAAGAATCGTGCGAAACTATTTTGTGCTTCGTATTTTGCAATCGCGGAGTAGTAATTCTTGTGCTCGAGGCAACGCTCAAAAATATATTGCATGGCTTTTTTAATATCACCTTCTTTTTTGATAAAGGTTGCACTCACATAATCTGCTTCAATCTTATAAGCATAATTCATCAACGCAAATTTATCCTTAAAATGATTGTAGAACGTTTGTTTCGATATGCCGCATTCAGCCACGATATCTTGGATCATGATTTGCTGTATCGGTGTTGTCGAACAAAGTTTCATGAAAGAATCCGAGATTGCTTTTTTCATAATTTCTTTCACTGCGAATCCCCCATATTCATCTCCTACGAGGCCTCAGAGGCTGTTCTCATAGACGTTTCAGTAAGGTATGTACATGAGCGAAATCATCACCATATTTCTCTTCGATAGCGAATTCATCTCATAGTGTTTGGATAATCAGTGAGAATTGTTTAGCCAGGAAAAAGTTCACGCGCCACCGTTCGGGAAAGGCCTCAAATTTGGGCTTAATTTGTTTTGAAATGTCAATTCTGACGTTGAAATCCGCTTTAATCAAGCGTTTGAAAGTTCCGCGATAGCCTTCGTCGGCACAGCCTGCTCTGATTGATGGATATTTTTGCATTGCGTTGGCGAAAACGTAACATCCACCTTTTGTATTATGTCTATTTGTCACATGAATATGGATAGCAAGGATGGTCTCCATTATAGCAATCATAAGATAGCGCTTACATTTTTGAAAAAAAACCGGGGATCTTTTCCCATTGCTCTTCAGTTAAATTGCTTGGATAGTTATTCTACATTTTTCACGATTCTCAGGATAGCACATTTTCCCTGTGAGAACAGCCTCTCACTCAAAAACGTTGACCTTATGAAGGGTTTGTCCAAATTTTATACTCTTTGTGTGTTTCGTAAATTGATCAATATTCTAACACACTTTAAAATATAAATAAAGGTTAAAGCTTTTTATATCCATAAAACCTTGGTTCTACTAAGAATATTTGTAGTTAAGAAGGGAATGAAACAAATGTTTGAAAGTTTATTGAAACCAGGCAAAATTGGAAATGTTGCACTGAAAAACAAAATGATCATGCCCGCGATGGGCAGCGAACACGGCAGCTTAGACGGCTCTGTGACTGACGAGTTGATAGAATATTATGCCGCACGCGCAAAAGGAGGCTTCGGTCTCATTATTACTGAGTACGCATTCGTCGAGCCCGCCGGGAAAGCTAGCCCGAGACAGCTAGCCATCTATTCAGATGAATTCATCCCCGGCTGCAAAAGGCTGACAGACCGAATTCACGCGGAGGGCGGCAAGATCTTTATGCAGCTGCATCTTGCGGGCCGCGAAACCGTACAGCAGATTTCGGGATTGCAGCCGGTAGCGCCATCGGCAATTCCTTGCCCGGTACTGGGCGGACAGCCGCGTGAGCTCAGCGCTGAGGAAGTTTACGACCTGATTGAGAAATTCGGTGACGCGGCGGTGCGTGCACAGAAAGCCGGGTTCGACGGTGTGGAACTCCACGCGGCGCATGGCTATATGATCGCCCAATTCCTATCCAACTATGTGAATAAACGCACAGACGAATTTGGCGGCGATCTGACTGGCAGGGCGCGCTTTGCGGTTGAAATCATTCAGAATATCAAGAAAAAATGCGGCGATTTTCCCGTTGTTGCACGCATCAGCGGTGAGGAACTGGTCGAAGGTGGACGGCAGATCACCGAAACGAAAGCCCTGTCAAAGCTTTTGGAAGGCGGCGGCGTGGATGCACTCCATATCTCTGTTGGTGTCTACGCTACGACTCCCTACCTGGTACCGCCGAGCAACGTACCGATCGGCTTTATTACCAAATACGCCGAAGCAGTTAAAAAATCCGTCAAGATCCCCGTGATTACAGTGGGCCGCATCAACGACCCGGTGCTTGCCGATTCTCTTATCGATGATGGGATCGCGGATTTTGTCTCGCTCGGGCGTGCTTCACTCGCCGACCCGGAGTTCCCGCTGAAGGTACAGGAAAACCGCATTGACGAAATTTGTCCCTGTGTCGGATGCCTGACACGTTGCGTCGGTACCCCGGGAGTTATACCGGGCGATCACGGCGTTTCCTGTGCGTTCAACCCGTTTACCGGCCACGAGAGCAGCCTGAAAATTGAAGCGGCCGCTTTTCCTAAAAATGTGGTCGTTGTCGGCGCGGGCGTCGGCGGGCTAGAGACCGCTTGGGTAGCCGCCGCCAGAGGACATCATGTGGTGGTACTGGAAAAGGCCGCGAAGGCCGGCGGACAGGTTCTGCCCGGTTGCATGCCGCCCAATAAAGGTGAGCTTGCGCGAGCCATTAAATACTATCTGACCATGTGCAAAAAGCATGGCGTCGAGATACGCTACAACACCGAAGCCACCGTTGAGAGCATCCTAGAATGCAAGCCGGACGCAGTGATCCTAGCAACGGGTGCGACGCCCATCCGTCTAAATATTCCGAACGAGGGAGTCCGCGTGACACAGGCTAACGATATTCTGTGCGGAAATGCTCCGATGGGTATCAATAATCTCGTTGTTGGCGGCGGTATGGTCGGGCTGGAAACCGCGGAATTTCTGCATTCGGAAAATCGACAGGCCACGGTTGTGGAGATGCTGGACAAAGCTGGCACGGATATGAACGAGAACGTCGCGTACTTCGTGTTTAAGGCTTTGCGTGAGGGCGGAGTTAATATCCAGACGGGTATCAAAGTGGAACAGCTTACTTCGGACGGTGCAGTTTGTTCCGGTAAAGATGGCGAACTCCTCCTTTCCGGCTTCGACAACGTAATTTTCGCTATTGGTTCTAGGACCTATAATCCTTTGGAAGAGAGCCTCAAAGGCAAGGTGTCTGACCTGCATGTGATTGGCGACGCAGTAAAGCCGAGGCGGATTGCTGCGGCCGTGGAAGAAGCCGCACGTTTGGCGGTAAATATTTAAGGACACGCTTGACCTCCTCGTATAATAAGTTAAATTAGTCAAAGAGGTCTTTGCAAGCAGTGGCCGTCCTGTCAGGATAAAATCCGCCGGGGCGGCCATTTCATGTCTTTAGATTCACAAGTCCATCAATGAAATACATTTTCTATTAAGTTCTCCATCTTAAATACTTTGATCGTTACCCTTTCAGCCAAACAGGGCCTGATTTATAAGCTGAAAAGAATCACCCGGAGAAATCGATCGGGCACCTTCTCAGACGAGGCACGTGAAATAAATCAGATGGTCGTTGGTTGGATTAACTACTTTGCGATCGGTTCCATTAGGAGATTTCTGCAAAGAATCCGGCAACGGCTAAACTACCGTCTCCATCAACTGATTTGGAAAGGCTGGAAAAAGTGCGTACCCGTTACCGCTGGCTAAAAAGCTGAGCGTGGACCATGACGAGGTACTGAAAATACAAGCGAAAGTAAAGCTATGCATGACGAAACCCATTGCAGAAATCACGATCAATGATATCATAAACGCTGCGGGCATTTCTAAGCAGACATTTTATAATTATTTTAAAGATAAAAATGATACCATGATTTATGCTTTTAAATTGGAATCAGAAGAGGTTAGCCATAAGATTGATGGGCATATGGAGAATTTCATAAACCTGCTTTCTGATTTCCTGAGTAAGCTGGCAAATAATAATTTATACTATTATAAAATAGCGAATTATGAGACGCAGAACAATTTTATTGACTATTTCTATGAAACAACTCGGAAGTTCTATACTGGATGTTTTATTAAAAAATATGGGATGATTTCGCAGCAAATCAAATCTACTATTGATTTTTATTCTGCCGGTGCCACCAAGCTTATAATGAACTGGATACAAAACGGGATGAAGGAGGGTCCTAGAGAGATGGCTTCAACGATATTTAGCTGCATGCCAGATCTGTTAAAAGAATTGACTTGAAATATATTTAACGCTGCATATTGCAAAACAGCAGTGTATGTGAACATGATCTGGCACTGCATGCGCTTCAATGGTTTTCATCTGCTTAAAATCACAAAATCCCCGCAGAATTTTCCCCATACTCGTATTATCACTTGAAATTATTCCGGCGTCAGTTTTGTATAGTCAATCCCCAACTGACGGCAAAATACACACCTATTTTTCTTTCTCGCTGCCCTTAGAATGTGCGGCTTCCTCCAGACTATTTCGATTTCATCAGCGGCAGTTGTGTCGGGCGCGCAGGTACTGTCACCCCTTATGGGTTTCACGAATGTCCTGGATGATGCTGTCTATATTCCCAGTACGATATTGCGAAAATAAATATCCTCATCAATGTGTGCGGCGTTTCACACGCTGATATAATGGTCGCTTTCGCCGGGTTGGTATTTCTCCATGACTTTATTTCGCACCATACCTACCATTGACACCAATATTCTTTCTCTCGCTTGAAGGCCGGAGCGCTATCTGCATTTCCCATTAAAATAAAGAAACGGCCCGGAAAACTTATCCTGGCCGTTTTCTTATTTTTGCGAATAAAGAGTCAGCGTCAATGCCCCCTAGGCAACAGAAACAGTTTCTGGCTCTGCTTCGCTTAGATCATTTGTGCCGCCCAGATCGGCGGTTCCTAAGTTAGAAAATTAAATTCAGATAGACTTGAAGCAGACTGTCTCCGAAAAAGAAGGCAGTGAGCATGCCTATTGCAATAAAAGGGACAAAGGGAATGGGCTGATGGCGCTGCATCTTACCAGTGAAGAGCCCAATCATGCCGATTAGTGCGCCAAAGAATGTCGAGAAGAAAAAACCAATCAGCACAAGTTTGATACCGACTAAGAGACCAAGTACGGCGAATAGTTTGACATCACCGCCGCCCATGCCGTCTTTGGAGATTAGTGCAATCAATAGAAGGAGCAGGAATCCAACTATTGCACCAAGAGGGGCGTCCCACCAAAGCGATGTCGGGCAGATGATCCGAAAAATCATCGAAACAATAAAAAAGCAGAGAACGATTTTATCAGGAACAATCATTTCTTCAATGTCTGTAACCGTTACAATCATTAATAACGAAACGAGAAGCCAGCCGCTCAGCATCTCGGTGATGGAAGTCGCAGAGAGGAAACTGAACAGGAAAAGCAATCCAGTTGCTGCTTCAATAATCGGGTAAATCGGTGACACTTTAGCGTGACAGGTGCGGCAGCGGCCCTTGAGAAATATCCAGGAAAAAACCGGAACCAGATCCAGAAAAGTCAAGCGACGCCCGCACGACGTGCAGTGCGAAGGCGGCGTGATGATTGACTGGCCTAAGGCAACCCGCATTCCGACAACATTATAAAAAGAACCAAGGACAAGCCCAATAATAAAAACATAAAGGCATGAGATGACGAACATTATTTTCCTCTGGTAAATATGACGTTAAATTCATGACCTGTGTAATTTTCTCCGAGGACCGTGTTTTGATCATTTGAGCCAAGTTATCAATCAGCAGTCATCCAATAAATCCGCATTCTTTCTCCTGCAATTTCCTGTGCCAAAAGTACTATTAGTATAGCATTATCTATATACTTTTTACTAACCATATGCCAACAAATTGAAGACAAATTGGTTGATTTGCTCTTGCTATCATTGATTGTTTGTTAAATCTCACGGCTTTCTAAAATTTGGTTACTAAATAACGAGTAATTTAATGCTATAATTAAAAAATATCCGAATTATTAATGAGATTATAGACATACAAAAGTCCTAAGTGATACGATAAAATCAAAATCATGACCATTACCATTACTTTATTACTACTACCTAATACTTGTTTGTGAACGCTTTTGAGGGAGGAGATGCTTATTTCATTATTGAAAAAGACTCTCATTATCGTGCCACTGTTAACTGTCTTGTTGGTAGCCTGTACTCAGACTTATCCGACCAAACAAAAAGCAACAAAAATGAGGACAGCCAAACCGATGGCATTGTTACCACGGTACCGATATGATCTCGCTCTCAATAGAAAAGAATATGATCGAACGCTGCATTTTATCAGAAGTCAACTTACGGGGCCTTATGGAATCAATACAAACTGGAAAGATAGCGCTCAAATGGCTACGCAAGCGACTGGCCATGAAGTACTGAGTGAATCTTATGGCTTGATGCTGGAATCCGACGCATTGGCTGGGAAGAAGCAGGCGTTCAAAAATGATTTGGCATCATTGAATCGGACGATGACACTTCAAGGTGGGTGGAGTTACAGATTTTCACCGAAACAAAATAAGAAGTATCCGGCCAATGCCTCTGTAGACGATCTCCGTATTCTGCTTGCCATTCGTATGGCTGCTGAATCTTTTCATCAGCCGGAATACAAAGGGTTGGCCGATAAGCTTGGCAAAAGATTTGTTACTCATATGCTAAAAAAGGATAAACTGGTCGATTTTTATGATCAACAGCTCCATACAACTAATAATCGTATCACATTATGCTATATTCGGCTGCGGGCGCTGAATAGCCTTCCGATCAATGCAGAGAGAAAAAAGCGAGTAATTCGAGCGATGTCAGCGATTCTTCATAAGGGTTATTTGTCTGATCGGCTGCCGTTTTATCAGGAAACGTATGATTATGCAACAAAAACCTATCGTTCGAATACCCGTATCAATACCATAGAGTCGCTGTTAACGATTCTGAATTTAAGTGAACAAAATCGAGAAAAGGCTGAAAGTATTGCTTTTATCAAAGAAAAAGTAAAAAAAGGGAATCTGTACAATGCGTACACCAAGGATGGCCGCACAGCAGATTCGAATCAGTCCGCGGCAAACTATGCGCTTGCCGCGATGATCGCTGCGACGATTGGGGATCATGCTTTTTATCAGGCCAGTGTGAAACAAATGCAGAAATTCGAAGTACTTGATAAAAAGAGCCGTTTCTATGGCGGCTTTGGCGATGCGGAATCGAGCGATTTCTATTCATACAATAATCTCACAGCGTTATTAGCCTATCAATATTAATTTTTACATAAAAGTTTAGGCTCAAAACGTGGATCGGATATACAGATGACTGCTATTTTCAAATTCAAGAAGATCATGACGCCCAGTCTGTTAGCCGCGATTGGCATCGGTATGGTTTGCCTGTTGACGTTATTCGTCGAACCCATTAAAGGTATGGCCGATAATGGTGATTTCTTTCGTGTGGTCTATAGTAATGGCATGTATTATCTTCCACACTATGACAGCAATTATTTTGGCTATTTTGTGAGCCAATATGGAATTTCAAATGATTATAATGAAAATGGTTCGATGATTTTTACTTCTCAATCACTGATTATTAGGCTCGCACTCTTCATAAATAGATGGTTTTATAGTCACACAATTTTTGACATTCGATTTCAGGCAGGCTTATACATCCTTTTGTTGATGGCGGGTGTCTACCTGCTTGTCGAAGCGTTAACTTATAAAGTACGACGAATTCCCGGCTATATTCTTGCTTTTTTGGCCGTCTTCATTTTTGGCGACTCTGCATATACAGAATACTTCAATTCGTTCTACGCCGAAAGTCTGATGTATGTCGCGATCATTTTTATTGTCGCTTCTTGGTTGTTAATTTATCGGAATAGATATTCTCGTGTGTTTTTGATCATCCTTTATCTTGTCAGTTCTTTGTTTCTTATTACATCAAAGCAGCAGAATGCGCCAATCGCCGTTATTCTTGCTTTAATGGGTTTGATGTTATTGATTTTTGAAAAAAAGCATTTCTTTCGCTACGTCGTTCTGACTGGATCATTCATTTTATTCTGTTCTGGGGCGGCAGAGTTTTTTCTGATTCCCGATCAATTTGCGGAAATCAATCAATTTCAGGCGATGACGCGGGGAGCCTTGTTGAACGCTGATCATTCCGAACAAACACTTGCTGACTTTAATATCAACAAACAGTATGCATTGTTGCGCAGCACTACCTATTATCAGGAATATAGTTCTGTAAGCGTCCATTCACAGATATTAAGGAAAAATTTTTATTCAAAATATGGATTTATTAAAATCTCACTTTATTATGCCAGCCATTTTCACCAATTTGACGAAATGCTAAATACTGCCGCCCGTGATTGGTTTAAAGTCAGACCAACAGAACTGGGAAATTATCAAAGAGGAGCGAACTTGCCCTTTGGTAAACGGACGGCGTATTTTTCGCTTTATAATGCCTTTTGCAGCATTTTGATGCCGCATCGTTTCGGTTTTATTTTTATCTGGGCGGCGGTAATGCTTGGCCTTTATTTGCCATCTTTTATTCATGCTTTTCGATTCAAGGAAGAGAGACGGCTGCTTCTTCGTCTTCCCTTGATTTTAGGCCTTTTGTTGATGGAATTTATGGCAACAATTATCGCCATAGTTGGTGATGGCGATGCAGATTTAGCGAAACATTTATTTTTGTTTCCAATCACATTCAATTGTCTGTTTTTCATCCTGATTTCAGATAGCTTAACGGGTCATTTGTTCCATAATCATGATCTGAGACAGACAGATGAAAAAGTACGGCTTCCAAATGTAGCACAATCCCATTCAGAGGTTGGGCAATGAGAGGGGCACTGAAATGAAGATCCGCTTGATTTTGCTGACGGTCATCTTGGTGATTTCTCTTTGTCCCTTTCCAACTTTTGCAGCTGGCGAGAGCGCCGATCAGGGCAATGTACTGATTATCTCTGAAGATCGGTCTAGCGGTGCATTACGATCAAAAGATTTGCAATTTATCTCAAATCTTGTCATGGCTCATGGAGAAAAAGTGACACTGCTGGGCATCGATCAATTGACGCGTCAAAGATTGAAAAACTTTGACCGGATCATCTATCTTGCAAACGGCTATTCAGACAGAAAGCAAAAAAGAATCTTATATGGCGGAATAAAGAAGCAGAAAAGCGCCTATTTACAAATCGGTGGTCCCCTGCCGAAAGCGTTCCGGCAACGAATGGGATTGAGACTGGAGGATCAGCAAGCGTCGATTGGACGGCTGGAACTCGTTCACAAAGGTGTTGCTCAGATTGTTTCCCTTAAAAGATGTCGTTTAATTGCTGCCGGCAACGGATCGCTCATCGGTCGCTTTACTAATCCAGATGGTTCAACAAGATATACGGGCATCCTAAATAAAAGCCAGCGTCTGGGATATTTGTCTGAAACGGGCAGTCGGTCGATACAATCCGCCATTGTTTCTGAGGTTCTCGGAAAATGGTTGAAAAAGGAAACGCAACAAGGAAAGATCTATTTGACGCTGACAAATATTACGCCTTTCTCCGATTTTCGAAAATTGACTCGGCTTGCCGATGAACTTCATGATCAGGGAATTTCGTATATTGTAATTGCGCAGCCGGTGACGTCAAATATAAATTCAGTGGCGATGAAGCGTTATGCGGCGATGCTGAATTATCTTCAATCCCGCAATGGTACCCTTTTTATCGGCGCGCCCTTTGTATACGGGGTTACTCGTGAGGACGATCAGTTGTTAGAAAAATTAATGAGTGCTTTTGTTCGTCGTTTAACCCAGCAGCAGATTGCACCGTTGGGATTTGCTGCTGAAAATTACTGGCTTTTTGACAAGGACTATCAAAGGGAGAGTTTAAAGGCTTTTCATAGTCTGATAATCCTGCCAAACCAGGAGAATCTAATGTGGAGAAATCGGGGTTCTTCATCCTTAGAAATGGAAGCGATAATCCCTTCGATGTCCTTGCAGCAAGTGATCCGCTCATCTTGGAAGCAAAAGGAGCTCGAGCATTCTTCGGAATCGCTGGCGCTGACAATTAATGTCGATAAATTGCTCAGCAGGCAATCAGAGAGAACATTTGAAAAATCGCTCTACCAAAGCAATCTGTCTTTTGATGACTATAGACAAACGGTATTAAGGTTTAGAACGTATGGACAGATCATTCGATCAGACGGACGGACTGTTTCTATTAATGGACAACCGATCAACCAAACCCTAACAGAGCAATCTGGACAATTGAAAGAACAGAAAAAGGAAAAGGAATCGTCGGGCAGCCCGCATAAGGTGCTTATCCTGATCTTTTCAATCATTCTTATGCTGTTTATTCTTTTCATTATCATTGGACGGACTTATTACAAAAATAAATACAAAAGGGGATGAGCCCTTATGTCTCTTTCAAACCTTTTATTAATTGTTTCGACTGTCTGCATCTGGCTCCTGCTATGTATTAACATTGTTTTAATCATTAGCGGCTATATTTATTATCTGCGGACGGAGAAAAAACGGCCAGAATTAATAACCGATCATTTACCCTTTGTCAGCGTATTAGTTCCCGCCCACAATGAAGCGATTGTGATTGCTCAAACGATCAAAGCGTTGCTGAACTTTGACTATCCGCCAGACAAATACGAGATCATCGTCATTAATGACAATTCATCGGACAATAGTTCTGAAATCCTGAGGGAATTGCAGGAGCAGCATAAAGAGAGACAGTTCACGGTTATCAATACGGATGCGAAGAACGGCGGAAAAGGGAAATCGAATGCTCTCAATATTGGTTTGAAAGAGAGCAAAGGAACTTATATTGCTGTCTATGATGCAGATAATACACCTGAAAAAGAAGCTCTCTACTCTCTCGTTTCCGAACTCGTCGCCAATTTGCGATTAGGTGCTGTGATCGGAAAATTCAGGACACGCAATCGCCGGGTCAACCTGTTGACTAAGTTTATTAATATTGAGACTTTGTCCCATCAATGGATGTCTCAGGCCGGACGATGGCAATTATTCAAGTTATGTACCATACCGGGAACGAATTTCCTGATTCGTCGGGCTTTACTTGAGAAAATTGGCGGATGGGATGTCCATGCTTTAGCTGAGGATACAGAACTCAGCTTTCGCGTGTATATGAATGGCTATTTGATTAAATTCCAACCGAAAGCGGTGACCTGGGAACAGGAGCCGGAAACCTTGGCGGTCTGGTTTAAACAGCGTACCCGCTGGGTGAAGGGAAATATTTATGTCATCACCAAAAATTTACCTTTGATAATTAATAAAAGTGCTAAAAAAATACGATTCGACATTTTATATTATGTGGCAATTTATTTTTTACTGGTTCTATCTCTTGTGACCTCAGACAGTTTGTTTCTGTTAAATCTGTCTGGATACATGCACACTTCAGTCGCAGGGATAGGCGCGATTCTTTGGATTCTCGCCATTCTGATCTTTATCACAGGGACTTACATAACGGTAACCACAGAAAAGGATGAAATGACCATTGAGAATGCAGCGATTATTGCTCTGATGTACGTAACTTATTGTCAGATGTGGCTGATTGTGGCGGTCTATGGTCTCTGCACGTATTTTATCGATAAACTGTTGAAACACGAAGTGAAATGGTATAAAACTGAAAGATTTCAGTAATTTAATGTGAATATAGGTGAAGAGGCAATGAAATATGGCTCAAAAATTATATTAATGTTTTTAATCGTGACAGTCGTCTTTGTAATAAGCGGGCATGTGTCCGATGCGAAAAATCCAACAGATACGCTACCCGACACCTATACGTATCAGTTGGCAACGAATAATAGCGATTCTACGTTTTTAGATATCAATGACGACAAAACGTTTTCGTTTTCTGTAATGCCTTATTGGCAGGTGAGCACTACGCAAATACAATTGGACTATAAAGCATCTCAGATTGCTCATTCCGCTGCATCTGAAGTCACCTTGTCCCTAAACGGTCATCCGTTCTTCAGCTTTCATCCCAAAGCTGCTCCAACGGTCTCCACGAATGTCCAAAGCATCAGTACCCTTGTTCCTTCTCGGTATCTTCATAGGGGTTCAAACACGCTAAGAATCAGCAGTAACATGGAAGAGCATAAAACAAATCAAATTTGTAAGACGGATAAAAGTAACGATTGGCTGACCATCTATAAGACCTCTTTGCTCAGAATAAGTTATCAGAAAACTGTTTTTCAGAATTCCATCCAACATTTTTTTGAACGATTTTCGGGAGTGGACACGCGTTCGCTGAATGAAAATCGAATCGCTGTATCCGAGAAATCAGCGAATGCTGAATTAACTGCAGCGTCCTATAGCTTGACAGGATTGGCCAAGATCCCTTCTGTCTATCCGAATGTTGCCAATCATCGACTGGGGATCAGCAGATGGAAAGATATGAAGACGAAGCGGCAGGACTGGATCGTTTTATTCTCATTATACCAAAATATTCCAACTGCTATCAAAAATAAAATAACTTATCCAGATGCTTCGTCCATGAAAACTGCTGCCTTGATGCAGTCCGTCAATTTGCAAAATAGGCATCTATTGGTTGTGACAGCTTCAGATCCCAAACTTTTGATAAAGGCTGGACGGATGCTTGCGAATAGGCAATTGATCACGCAATTAACACGAAGTCGAACGATCGTGACAAGGGATTCAGCGATTAATAGTGTAGGGAAAATGACTAAAAAGCGGCAAAAATTGGTTTCATCTAGCGAAACGCTTACGGGTCCTTTTCATCAGGAAAGAACTTTTTATTTGTCACTGCCAAATGATGAACAGTTGGCAGGTGGAAGCAAGATCCATTTACTACTTAAGTATTCAAAAAATCTCGATTTTGATCGTTCTCTCGTTACGGTTTCAATAAATGGAGTCCCGATTGGCAGCCAGAAACTGCAATCCGATTTAGCAAATAAGGATTCGATAAATTTTGAAATTCCTTCTGATGTGAAGGTTTCCGGTAATTTTTCCGTCACGGTCGGCTTCGACCTGGAAATGCAGGGCGGTAAATGTATACCACTGGGGAGTAAAACCCCATGGGCGTTAATTTCTCCAACTTCCTATGTTCAGCTTTATACAAAGGATCAGCAGAACATGCTCTTTCAAAATTATCCATTTCCTTTTATTACCAATGGTGAGTTGAACCAGATTGCTGTCGTTCTTCCCCAAAAAAGAAATGCAGAAGTTCTGAATACGGTTTCAAATGTATTAAGTTTATTGGCTGCCAATTCACAAACAAACCTTGGCCGAATTTCGTTTGTCAGTGATCAGCAAATCAATGAAAAAGCATTGAAACAGGACAATATCATTACCATCGGATCGTATGCTAATAATTCTTTAGTCAGAAAACTAAATCCTAAATTATTTATTCGCTATACAAAAGATGGCAGCGGCTTTCTTTCCAATGAAAAGAAAATTATTGAACCGGATTATGGTAAACAGATAGGTACTCTGCAGTTCATTCGATCGCCCTTCAATTCAAATCGAGCCATATTGGTTGTCACAGCTCCTCATGCAGTCGATATGGAACGGATTTCAGGTAAATTAACTTCACAAGCACATTTGAATTCAATTTATGGAGATGGAGTGTACCTTGATCGAAACAATCATGCGCAGTCAAACCGCTACAAAAAGGTCATTCGATTAGAGCAAACTTCCTTTTCATGGTTCAATGATCTGAAAAGTCAGAAGAATTTTGTTCCCCTGTTATTAATCGTTGGGCTGTTAGTGTTAACTCTTCTTGCCGCAGTTGCTCTGTTTGTCTGGAAATATCGAAAAGGTGAGGGGAATGATAATCATGAAAAAAAATGATCTAATGACCGATCTGTCATTCATTGGCTTTATTGCGGTTTGTTTCATCATGACTGGTTTTTCTTTTCTTTCACGAATGTCGAATCAGACGGAACCGATTATTTTTCTCGATGTTATTTTTCTGATTGTGCTAATCACTTATTTTACGGGTCTGACGCTTGGCTTGATTCTAAATTTGCTGTTCATTTTCAGTTGCGGAAGCTATGTACTTGTTCAATTGATTCAAGGGGGAAATTTTCACAATTATGACCTTTTATTTTGGCTGATTCTTTCTCCGGTTATCACAGTCATTGTTTCATTCATGACGTTGTCGCTTAAAAGGCTTCAGGAAGAAAACGGTCAGTTGAAATCCATGAAGAATAGACTGGGGATGCTCGATGAACAAACCAATTTGCGAACCTACGTCGGCTTTCAGCAAGATTATCTGATCTATACACAGACTTCGCAGCGATACGCGATTCCTCTGTCATTAATGGTCATTACCTTGAGGCATCAGACGGCGCTACAAGGCTTGCTCAGTGATGGACAGATGGATAAGATAATGCGTGATATCACGCAAACTTTGCTTCAGAGCACGCGAAAAAACGATATTCTTTATCTGATCGATAAGAAAAAGTTTATTTGGGGATTGTTGCTCTTTGTCAGCAGCGAGCAGGCACCGATCATCATCAATCGAATCAAAAAAAATTATCTTGCTCTGACTGAGAACGGTGATATTCCTCTGGAATTGGATCTTCAAATCGGTTTCTCAAAGTACAATGCCGAAGATAATTATTCTGCGGGCCAGTCGATTACGGAAGCGATGAAACAGATTCAATATGATGTGACCACCTTTGAATCCTGACTATTTAATCAGATGCATTGTATTCGTTTGTTTGGGTTTGCTGCCTACGCTCATCTAAACACTTCTTTTTTTAAATTCTTGACTAAGGGTGGCTTTTAATCGTGCTGAATAAAATCATGTTTGTCTTTGGGACAAGACCCGAAGCAATAAAAATGTGTCCTGTTATTCTTGAAATGAAAAAATTGAAGGAATTTCACGTGATTGTGACCGTGACCGGTCAGCACCGGGAAATGCTGGATCAAGTGTTGGCGGAGTTTCAAGTCATCCCGGATTATGATTTGGCCATTATGCGTGATCGTCAAAGCCTGACAGAGATGACCAGTCATATTCTTCATGAACTAGGTAAAGTGCTGCTTTTGGAGAAGCCTGATCTGCTGCTTGTCCATGGAGACACGACAACGACATTTTCAGCGGCTCTAGCTGCCTTCTATCATCACATCAGGTTAGGCCATATTGAAGCGGGATTGAGAACAAACGACAAGTACAGTCCTTTTCCAGAGGAAATGAATCGACGATTAGTCGGTGAATTAACGGATTTGCATTTTTCTCCGACGCGGACGGCAAAAGAGAATTTATTAAGAGAGGGCAAACGTGAAGATTCTATTTTCGTTACAGGAAACACAGTCATTGATGCACTAAAATATACGGTCTCTGAAACATTTAAACACCCGATTCTCGAAAAAATTTATGTTCAGGAAAGGCGGTCACAAGAAAAACAAAGAATGATTTTACTTACGGTACATCGAAGGGAAAACCAGGGAAATGGGATGAAAAATATTTTTCGGGCCGTTTGCCGTATTGTCAAGCAATACAAAAACACCCATATCGTTTTCCCTGTTCATTTGAATCCGATGATCCAGAAAATCGCCCATGAGATGCTAGAGGCCCAAGAGAGAATCTATTTAATTCCTCCTTTGGATGTGCTGCCTTTTCACAACTTCGAATCCCGGGCCTTTATGATTCTGACCGATAGCGGCGGTGTGCAGGAGGAGGCCCCCTATTTTGGTGTCCCTGTTCTTGTGCTAAGAGATAATACGGAGCGTCCGGAAGGCGTTGCGGCAGGCACGTTAAGATTAGTCGGTGCGGACGAAGAGAAAATCTATCAGGTTGCCTGTGACCTGATGACTAACGCTGAAACCTATTCTCGAATGGCGCGATCGGTGAACCCCTATGGCGATGGGCACGCATCAGAGCGTATCGTAAAAATTATAAAAAATCAATTGGAAATGAAATCTTGAATACCTCTTGGATGCGTTCATTCAGAAAAAGAGTTTAAATGAAAAGAGTCCCTTGCGAACAAAGGTCGCAAGGGATTTCATGAACCCATTCATGTTATTTCGCTAGTTTTTCCAGATTTCCGTTGGCGTCCATTTTAAAAGTGGCGCCGGAATTGTTTTCCTGCTCCTGAAAGGCAACCATTCGCCGAGCTCGGTCCATGATTCCAATCAGTGCCTGATAGTCATCTTCCACCGTTTGCTGGCGGTTTTGCAGCGACTTGACTTCATTTTCCAGTGTGCTGACTTGTGCGTGCAGCTGGCTATTTTCTTCCTGAAGATGCTTATTTTCCAATTCCAGCCGGCTGCTTGTGGCATTGCCTTTTTGCAGCGATTGTAGGAATGTAATGACGTCCTTCAGGCTGATTTTGGTAGAGGCGGCTGGTGCCTCGGCGGGCAATTGCTCGTTCGCCTCCAATGGACCTTCCAGCAGCTCCGGAGAATCCATTTCTTTGAGCTCGGAAGGATCCGGCAGATAGGCCGTTTCCATCGATGTATAGGTCGGTGCCGGACGCAAAATTTTGCTGCGCTGCTCAGCCCGCTTTTTTTGTTTGCGCTGCTTTTTAGCAATCTCAATCGCCTGTTCGTATTTGCGGCGAACGATGGCGTTCCAGCGGAATCCGCAGGCGGCGCCGGTCCGGTTCAGCCGATCGCCAACTTCTTCGAATGCATCGAGTTGTGTACTTCCTTCTCGGATGTGGCGCAGGACGGTTTCTGCCAGCAGCAGATCGTCTTCATGCGACCAGGCATCTTGTCTCACTTTTGTCATGGTATCGCTCCTTCTTGCAGTCTCTTTCTCTTTTGTAGAAAGGATTGACAAGGTAAGAGTTTTTTATACTTGATCATAAAAATGGGAAATTGCGGCACTCTGGGGCCCCTTAAAAAGTAAGTGATTTCTCTATTTTGCGCCTCGTCGCGCAGTTACTAGCTTTCACACTATTTTCCCTGCCTATCTCTTTCTTGGAAATAGTCGAGCCGTTTCTGCACGGTCCGCTCATAGCCCCGCGGCGACGGTTTGTAAAATGTCTTATTTCGCAGATGTTTCGGCAAATAATCCTGAGGAACGTATCCGCCTTCAAAATCATGCGGATAGAGGTATCCCTCACCATGTCCGAGCTTCGATGCTCCCTTATAATGAGCGTCACGCAGATGAATCGGTACCTCACCAATCCGTTCGTTTTTGACAGCCGCGAGTGCCTGATCGATCCCAACGACAGCCGCATTGCTTTTCGGTGCTGTGGCGACATAGAGAGCGGCCTCGGCGAGCGGAATTCGCGCTTCCGGCAGACCGATGAAGGTGACGGCGGTCACAGCCGCGTTGGCGACGAGAAGCGCATTTGGATCGGCTAATCCGACGTCTTCAGCGGCATGGATAAAAATCCGCCGTGCGATGAACTTTGGATCTTCACCGGCCGTGATCATTTTGGCGAGCCAATAAAGAGTGGCGTCGGGGTCGGAACCGCGCATGCTTTTTATAAAAGCGGAGACCGTGTCGTAATGATTGTCGCCCTTTTTATCGTATTGCAGGACCTTTTCTTGAATCGATTCCTCGGCGACTGCACGGGTAATATGGATAATCCCCTCTTTATCCGGATCGGTCGTGAGCACGGCCAATTCCAGCGCATGAAGCGCGGTTCTGCTGTCGCCGTTTGCAACATTGACCAGATGCTCGAGGGCATCGTCGTCTGCTTGAATCGGATAATCGCCGTAGCCACGCGCCCGGTCTTTCAATGCGTTTTCCAGAATTGTGCGGATATTCTCTGAAGACAAAGGGACAAAGCGGAACAGGCGCGATCGCGAAAGGAGGGCGGGATTTATCTCAAACATCGGGCTTTCAGTCGTAGCGCCAATCAGAATTATTGTTCCTTTTTCAACCGAAGGCAGAAGCGCATCTTGCTGACCTTTGTTAAAACGATGAATTTCATCAATAAATAGAATGGTTTTCTGCTGATCAAATTTCAACCGTTCTTCAGCCGCGGCAATGATTTTTCGCAAATCGTTGACACCTGCTGTCACGGCGTTAAGTTGCTCAAAATAACCGGCGGTCGACTTGGCGATGATGTGAGCAAGCGTTGTTTTTCCCGTGCCGGGCGGCCCGAAGAAGATCATCGGTGTCAGCTTGTCTGCCTGAATCGCCCGTCGCAGGAGTCGACCTTTGCCGACGATCTGTTCCTGACCGACAAATTCATCTAATGTTTGCGGCCGCATCCGATCGGCTAATGGGTGCCCACTGCGGGTTCCGGTGTCATCGGATGGCATATCAAAAAGATCCATCCCTGTCATCCTTTCTGTCTGGAGATTCACCTGTGTGGCTTTTGAATCTTTCCAATTTTTTCGGAATTTCTTGCTGACGTGCAAGTTATCCTTTTTTCGTCTATAATAATTTAGAGTTTACTCATAGTTTACCATAATCGGTGGAATCTCTCTTCCCAGCTTAAAAAATGACAATTGCTATGGGGGAGTGAAGATGATTTTCCACGGGCAATGTTTGAGTAGAAGGTTTATTTTTTTATCGCGATCGAAAAATGCGGCATTTGCCGGATATTGAAGATAAAGAGGTGGCATGCAGTGAAGATTTCGACGAAGGGACGCTATGGCCTGACAATTATGATGGCTCTGGCTAAAAATAAAGGAAGAGGACCGCTCTCGCTCAAAGCGATTGCCCAGGAACATAATCTTTCAGAACACTATCTGGAACAATTGATTGCACCGCTACGGAACGCGGGACTTGTCAGCAGTATCCGCGGCGCCTATGGCGGCTATGTGCTGACGAAAATGCCGGGAGAAATTACGGCAGCCGATGTCATCCGTGTACTGGAAGGACCGATCCAGCCGGTTGAAGTCATGGAAGATGATGATCCGGCAAAACGGGAATTGTGGGTCAAAATTCGCGATGCAGTTAAAGATGTGCTGGAAGGAACCACTCTTGATGACTTAATCCATTATGGCGACGAAGCACAGGTGCAGGATCCGGATATGTTTTATATTTAATAGAGGGTGTTCGAAAGGCCTGGGAAAATGGAGATCTTTCCCTCCTTTGAAAGATTCCCTTTTTTTCGAACAGACTCATAGCCTAAAGATTTGGATCACGGATGATCATAAAAATATTCAAAAATTCGGGTCATCGGATCCGAAAATTATTCGAGCGCGCAATGGCGAGCGAATGGAAAAAAAGGAGTGATGGGCATGGATCCAATCTATCTCGATCATGCCGCAACAACCCCCATTGATTCTGAAGTGTTGGGTATCATGGTGGAAACGTATCAAAAAGTCATCGGCAATCCGGAAAGCATCCACTCATTTGGACGAGAGGCACGAAAAGTAGTTGATGATGCTCGTCATGAAATTGCCAAATCAATTGGTGCGAGAAGTCGAGAAATTATCTTTACCAGCGGCGGTACCGAAGGAGACAATATGGCGATTATCGGCGCGGCACGGGCAAACAGTCATTTGGGCAAGCACATTATAACGACGCGCATTGAGCATCATGCTGTTTTTCGGGCCTGTGAATTTCTGGAAAAAAACGGATTTGAGATTGATTATCTTGACGTCGATCGGACCGGCAGGATCTCGCTTGATGAGCTGGACCGGAAGCTGCGGCCGGATACGATTCTGGTCAGTGTGATGTATGGGAATAATGAGGTCGGAACCATTCAACCGATCCGCGAGATCGCTCATCTGCTTGAAGATCATCAGGCACTTTTTCATACGGATGCGGTTCAAGCCTTTGGCACCGTCGATATGGATGTCAAAGATACGCCAATCGATCTGCTGTCAATGTCGGGGCATAAAATCAACGGACCTAAGGGGATCGGTTTTCTTTATATGCGCGATGGGGTGACGCTTGCACCGATTACGCATGGTGGCGATCAGGAAAGAAAACGGCGTGCGGGTACGCATAATGTGCCGGCGATTGCCGGCCTCGGCAAGGCGGTTGAGAAGGTTCGTGAAGGGTTAGCTGGTCGGATTAGGACCTGCCTGAATCTGCGCCGGCTGCTTTTGGAGTCGCTCACGAAAGAAGGAGCAGATTTTCAACTGAACGGTAATTCCGAGCATTACCTGCCTCAGGTGCTCAATCTTTATTTTCCGGGAACGAATGTGGAAACGTTGCTGACCCGTCTTGATTTGGAGGGCGTCGCCGTGTCCAGCGGCTCGGCCTGCACGGCCGGATCACTGGAGCCATCTCATGTGCTTTCAGCCATGTACGGTTCAGAAGCACCGGAGACTCACAGTTCTTTGCGGATCAGTTTTGGCATAGAGAATACAGAAGAAGAGATTCGCCGGGCGGCGCAAATTATTGCACGTACCACTAGCGAAATTTCAGAATCAAGAAAGGCCGGTGAAAGCAAGTGAAGAAATCCCCCAGTCAGACGAGGGTCGTCGTTGGGATGTCTGGCGGCGTCGATTCGACCGTTGCCGCTTTACTTTTGAAACAAAAAGGCTATGACGTGATTGGTATCTTTATGAAAAATTGGGATGATACGGACGAAAACGGTGTCTGCACGGCAACGGAAGATTATGAGGACGTCGTTCGAGTCTGCGGTCAAATGGGTATTCCTTATTATGCGGTCAATTTTGAAAAAGAGTATTGGGATCGTGTTTTTTCTTATTTTCTCGAGGAATACAAAGCAGGACGGACACCGAATCCCGATGTGATGTGTAATAAGGAAATTAAATTTAAGGCCTTTTTGGATCACGCGCTGTCGCTTGGAGCCGATTACGTGGCAACCGGTCATTATGCACGGGTAGCCTTGGATCGTGAGACGGGTCAGACATTGATGCTTCGCGCAGTCGATCAAAATAAAGACCAGACTTATTTTCTCAATCAGCTGTCTCAAGAACAGATTTCCAAGGTGCTTTTTCCGCTGGGTGATCTGGAAAAGCCGGAGGTACGCGAAATTGCGCGTGAACATCATTTGGCAACCGCGGACAAGAAGGACAGTACAGGAATCTGTTTTATCGGTGAACGCAATTTTAAACAATTTCTCAGTCATTATCTGCCAGCCAATCGTGGCGAAATTCGGACAATTGACGGGGAGTTCAAGGGCTACCATGACGGCCTGATGTATTATACGAATGGACAGCGGCAGGGACTCGGCATTGGCGGCCCCGGTGGTCCATGGTTTGTCTGTGGTAAAGATTTGAAGCAGAATATTCTCTACATTGCTCCTGGAGCAGATCATCCGGCTCTTTATTCTCAGGGACTTGTGGCAGAAAAGGTGAGCTGGATGAGCGGGACACCGAAAGCACGAACCTTCCACTGTACGGCGAAATTTCGTTATCGCCAGAAGGATCAGCCGGTTACGGTCCATGTGGAGGATGACGGACGGCTTGAGGTTGTCTTTGACCGCTTGGAATGGGCGATTACTCCGGGACAGGCCGTTGTCTTTTATGACGGAGAGGTTTGCCTCGGCGGCGCGACCATAAGTACAATTCTGAATCCCGGAACGGATGCAGTCATTGATTTCGTGGACTCAGCTCCCCTGTGAGGGCTGGGTCTTTTTCCGGCTCAATTGCTGACTGGAAATTTAGAAAAGAGGCCGACGTGGTGAAGGAAACGGCGAAAAAAGCTTTTCGCTTAATTGGTGAGAAAAAATATGATGAAGCGGTTCGAGAACTGGATCAGGCGATCGAAACGGATCCGGATAATCCGCAAGGTTATATCGATTTTGGCAATTTGCTGATCGCGATGGGTGAGTCGCAGCGGGCTCCAGCTTTTTTCAATAAAGCGCTCGAACTCATGCCGGACATCGCTGAAGCCTCATTCGGTCTCGGCAATGCCTGTTTTGAACAAGGCCAGTATGAGGATGCCGCAAAGCATTTCGAACAGGCACAAATGAAAGGTCTTTCTGATAATAATTTGTACTATATGATTGGCCGGACGGCTCAGCAGCTCCACAGGAATGCGCAGGCTCTCGCGGCTTTCCAGCGCGCGGTCGAATTAGATGACGCGGATACAGTGTCGCGTTTTCAATATGCGCTGGCCCTTGCCCATTTCGGACAGCTTGATGCAGCGGAACAGGAACTGCATCGCGTCATCGATCAGGATGCGCATCATGCCGATGCCTATTATAATTTGGGTGTAATTGCCATGTATCGCGAGCAGATGGCGGAGGCCAGAAGTTTTTTCGAAAAAGCATTGGCATTTAATCCGCAGCATATATTAGCGGCTCACGGCATTAGCAACCTAGCGAAGAAGCAGACGGATTGATCGGCTGCTGAAGGAAAGAGCGAACGGATACAAAAAATTTATGAAATCATGCAAAATTGATGCAGAAAGGAAGACAAAAAATGAAGCAAGGCTCTCTCGATCTTTTTTCGGAGGATCATCCGTCGATTAAAGGCGAACCGGTGCGGATCGTTTTTCAGAATAGCGACAATGGTTATACAGTGATGATTGTCCGAATAGTTGAGACGGATGAGCCGGTTCAAGGCAAGGAGATCACAATTGTTGGCTTTTTCCCTGACGTTCATTTAAATGAAACCTATCAGTTTTTTGGTAAACTGAAAAACCACCCGCGTTATGGGCAGCAATATGAGACCGATAGCTATCATAAAATGCTGCCGCAATCGACCACCGGGATGATCCAATATCTTTCCAGCGACCTCTTCCCGGGGATTGGTAAGAAGACGGCGGAATCGATAGTGCATACGATAGGTGATGATGCGATTACAAAAATTCTTAATAACCCTGTCTGTCTGGATACGGTGCCGAAGCTTGATCCCCAAAAAGCAAAAATGATTGCGGACACACTGCAACAGAATGAGGGATTGGAGCGGATTTTGATCGGTTTATCTGATTATGGCTTCGGGGCTCAGCTAGCGACAAAAATCTATCAGGTCTATGGTGAGGACACCTTACAAGTCATCGAAGATAATCCGTATCAGCTCATTCAGGATATTGAGGGGATCGGTTTTCAGCGAGCGGATGAACTTGCGGCGACGCTCGGGATTTCCGGAAATAATCCCGCCCGAATTCAGGCTGCTATCCTCTTTTGGCTGAATGAGCGGGCGATGAATGATGGTCACGTCTTTATGAATGAGGACGAAGTATTGCCGGCAGCTGGGCAATTATTGGATCATCCGGGAAGCTCCATCGATCAAGGCGATATCAGCCGGGAGCTTGATGTTCTGGAGGAGGATGGGAAACTCGTTCGTGAGGAAAAAGATGTCTACCTGCCGCAGCTGTATTATGCGGAAAAGGGAATTGTCACTGGGATTCAGAAGCTGGTCGAGCAAGATGCAGAAGCCGGTGAATTTTCCGAGTCCGAATTTCTACAAGCGCTTGGCAAGATCGAAGACAAATTCTCGATGCAGTATGCGGACAGCCAGCAAAAGGCGATTCGGATGGCACTCAACGAATCGGTCATGCTACTTACCGGCGGGCCAGGTACGGGCAAGACGACCGTTATTCGCGGGATTGTCGAGGTCTATGCCGAGATGAACACACTATCGCTTGAGCCGAAGGATTATGATGAGGAGCATCCCTATCCGGTCCTGCTCGTCGCGCCAACTGGTCGTGCCGCGAAACGGATGAAGGAGTCAACAGGGCTGCCGGCTGTCACGATTCATCGGTTGCTTGGCTGGAGCGGTGGGTCGAATTATGCTCATGACGAAGACAACCCGATTGAAGGGAAGCTGTTGATCGTTGACGAAATGTCGATGGTCGATATCTGGCTGGCCAATCAATTACTGAAATCGCTGCCTGAAGAGATCAAGCTGATCATTGTCGGTGACGAGGATCAGTTGCCGTCGGTCGGTCCTGGTCAGGTGCTCAGCGATCTCATTCAGTCAGAAACGATTCCGGTCGTGCGTCTCACGGATATTTTTCGTCAGGCACAGGGTTCGTCGATTATCGAACTGGCGCATGAGATCAAGGAAGGCGCCGTCCATGACGTCACCACACCGCGGGCTGATCGACGTTTTATCAGCTGCAGCCAGTCTCAGGTGATTGATGCGGTTTGTCAGATTGCCAAGGGAGCGGAAAAAAAAGGTTTTGTCCCGCGTGACATTCAGGTGCTTGCGCCAATTTATCGCGGCAACGCCGGCATTGAAAAAATTAATGTATCACTTCAAGAATTGTTTAATCCGCCTTCTCCGCAGAAACGCTCCCTGACTTTTGGTGACCATATTTTTCGAGTTCATGATAAAGTGCTTCAGCTGGTCAACAATCCGGACGAGCAGGTTTTTAATGGCGATATCGGCGAAATTGCTGCGATCATCAAAGCGAAGGAAACAACAGATAACGAGGATACGGTTGTCGTTGCCTTCGATGCGATCGAAGTGAGCTATCTGCGCCATGATCTGAATCAATTAACGCTGGCCTATTGCTGTTCGATTCATAAAGCCCAAGGCAGCGAATTTCCGATTGTCATTCTTCCAATTGTTAGAGGTTATCACCGCATGCTTAAACGTAATTTGATCTATACAGCGATTACGCGCAGCAAGAATTTTCTGATGATGTGCGGGGATGAAACCGCGTTCAAAGAGGCCCTGCAGCGCAATGATGTCGATCGGCGCCATTCCAAACTCGCTCAGAAGCTGCGGGAAAGACTGCAACTGAAACAACCCAATAGTGTGTCAATTCTTGAGGACGATGAACAGGATACGGGGATCGCCGATGAGAGTCCTGTAACAGCGGACAGCGGACAGCGAATAGACTGAAAAGGAGGATAAACTGCAGGCTAGAAATTAGCAGAAATCGGGAGGGTGAACGAAAAAGGAGAGAAAAGTAAGGCTGGAATAGTGAAGCTAGAGTTAGAATGAAAGCTTAACCCACATCTATTTTCCACGTTTGTCAGAAAATCTAACCCATATTGAATGGAATAGCGAATATATCCCTTGATTTGCTCTTTTACAGAGACTTATAAGCATATAACTTTACATCATTTGTTAAAATCCTTTACAATTTAAAATAACATATTATAAGAAATGTCTTAATCTTAGGGCATATTGTTTTCTTAAACTTTTCACAGGTTTTTCAATCCATGAGAAGCAAATCGTATTTTCCACCGGTTTTTACCTCAGTTGTCACTGCTCGCCAAAGTGCTTCCTCTAATAGCAAAGTCAGGTCTTTTTTTGAATTTTTATGATATGGATGTGCAGGTTAAACCGGAAACAGCGAGGGTGCAGGGAAATTTTTGGCTTTTTATCTTCTTTGCACCGGGTCGAGAGAGGAATGATAGCAGCCTAAAACAACTATCCGTTGATTTGAAGAAACGAAGATGATAAGAATACGTTTTCGTTGCTTTTCACTGAAGAGTGCATTGACATACGCTGAATATTCCTAGAATCAGCACTATTCTTATCAGATTCAGACCAAGCAAAGAGGTGTATAGATTGAGAAAAAGTATGACAAATACAGCAAATGAAGAGCAATCACGTGCACTGATGAAAGTGACTCTTTCCGGATGGATGGGGACAACGCTTGAATATGTTGATTTTCAATTATATGGGCTTGCTGCTGCGCTGGTTTTTAATGTGATTTTTTTCCCAGACGTTAGTCCAGCAGTAGGTCTTATGGCTTCAATGGCAACCTATGGTGTGGGTTATTTTTCGAGAATTCTGGGTGCCTATGTTTTTGGCAGACTAGGTGATCGTATTGGAAGAAAGCATGTACTGATCATGACAATTGTCCTAATGGGCGGCGGGAGCACGTTAATCGGTATTCTTCCAACTTATGAAATGATTGGACTATGGGCACCATTTTTGTTATTAATACTCCGATTAATCCAGGGCTTCGGTGCAGGGGCAGAGATATCTGGTGCAACTGTGATGTTGACGGAGCATGCACCCACAAAGCGCCGCGGTATTTTAACCTCATTTGTCGCATTAGGAACGAATTCCGGGACGCTCCTTGCATCGGCAATCTGGTTGATTCTCACTTTAGTCCTGAGTAACGATCAACTGGTCAGTTGGGGTTGGAGAATTCCTTTTCTATGCAGCGCGTTGATCATGTTTTTTGCCGTTTGGATACGCAAACAGGTGGAGGAAACGCCAGTCTTTTTGTCCCGAGAGGATGTTATAGACGGCAAAGCTCTTTCTTCCGCGGAATTTAAAAAGTTAGCTGCAAGCTCGGAAAATAAGGATTTATTTGAAGCAAACAATAAAAGAAAGGGTAAAGCCTTCTTCCTGGCGCTGGGCCTCAGAATCGGGCAAAGCGGGAATTCGAGTATCATACAGACCTTCCTCGTTGGATATCTGGTGACGACGTTACTTGTTAATAAGTCGATTACGAGTATGACCCTTGTTTATGGATCGCTTCTCGGTTTTCTGACCATTCCCTTTATTGGATTTCTTGGCGATCGATTCGGCCGAAGAAAAATTTATTGCGCGGTTACGATTCTATCTATCATCGCTGCGTGGCCGCTTATGCTTTTGATTGTGTCTGGAGAGACATGGGGCGTTATTTTGGGAATTATGCTAGCCCTTAATATCTGTGTGTTGCATTTATTTTCACTTGAAAATGCAGCCATGACAGAACTTTTTGGATCACGCAACCGTTATACGCAGCTGGCGCTTTCCAAAGAATTTGGCGGGATTTTGCCAGCGGGTCTTGCGCCGTTCGCTGCCTCCGGTTTTTGTGCTTTGGCTGGCTCCTGGTGGCCTATCCCGGTGATGTTGATCTTTTTCTCAGCAATTACCTTGATAGCCGCATGGGCCAGTCCGGAAATTGCCGGCCGAGACTTAAATGAATTTAAAGATGCGGTGTAAATTTTTTCACCGGCTATCAGGTATAAATAAATGATCAAATGGGCAATGATGCGAGTAGCACAAAATCTGAGGAGTGCGCGATGCTTCTCTGCAGGATTTGGGGTGAAAACAAATGCATTGTCCGAATTGCGCAAGTAAAAATATTGGTAAGATCAGCGCGAACCAGTTCTATTGCTGGAATTGCTTTATCGAGCTGACCTTAGAAGAAGGAAAATTGTCACTCAGCCAGGTTGAGGAAGATGGGACGTTGACCACATTGGATGATTTGTTCGAAGAGGCCCAGCTTGAAGCGAAAGCAAACGGATTCTAATGGGGCAGTTTGAATTCGCTATCTGGTTGTGTGGCAGCTGATCGTCAGGCGAAATGGATCATCCGTAAATAGGAAACGGATGGTTTTTCCTTTCACGGGCAACACTACGCATGGAGGGATGGAACATGCGGAAGTGGTCTGCGGTGCAATGGATGAAGGTATTGACGATTATTCTGCTTCTTTTTCTTAATGGTTATCTTTTTTACCGGCTCTTGCCTTTTATTGGTGTGATTACAGGTTTCGTGCTGCGCGTGCTGTTTCCCTTCGCTGTAGCCGGAGTGATTGCTTATCTGCTCCATCCGATTGTCCGCCGTCTGCATCAGGCAGGGATGCCGCGCACCATTGCTATTCTGGGAATCTACGTCCTTTTTTTTGGTGCTGCGGTATTTCTTTTCTATAAAGGCGGGCCTGTATTCATGCATGAATTAAAAGGGCTGGATGATGATTTTGTCAAGTATCATCAATTGTATGATCAGAATCTTGATAATATCTACGGATCAACACCGGAAGCGGCGCATGATCAGGTGAATAAAGCTCTGGTGCGGATCCAGCATAGTCTGGCCGGGATATCCGATCGTGTGCTTGATTGGTGCTCGGGATTGATTCAATCTCTATTCACTCTATTGATCATCCCCTTTCTCGCCTTTTATTTTTTGAAGGATGAGGATCGGATCCTAAGAGGTGCCCTACACCTGGTTCCCGCGAAATGGCGGGATCGGACGGCAGCTCTCTGTATCGAAATGGATCGCTCGATCGGTGATTATATCCGCGGACAGCTGATCGTATGTGGAATTCTCGCCATTATGGGCTCGTTCGGGCTCTGGTTGCTTAAGATCCCTTATCCGATTGTCTTTGGCTTTTTTATCGGAATAACCGATTTAATCCCTTATTTCGGGCCGATCATTGGTGCCCTGCCTGCCGCGCTGATTGCGGCGACTCAGTCGATATATGCAGTTCTAGGCGTAGTGTTGATGATTCTCCTGATCCAGTTTCTGGAGAGTAATGTGGTTGAACCGCTGGTCGTCGGAAAGAGTGTCGATATTCATCCGCTCTATATTATGCTTTCTCTCGGAATCGGTGGTGAATTGGCGGGAATCGTCGGCATGCTGCTGGCGATTCCCTGCTTCATTATCGTTCGAACCTGTTTTCATCATTTGCGAGACCGTCATGGACAATTGACAAATAAGGGAAATGTCAACTATAATAACGTCAGAATGAAACCGAGACGAAAAGAATAGCGACAGTGAAGTGGCTGCAAGAATGGCTTGTTGATTGGCTGTTCGAACGGCAGACAATTCTTCGATGCTGCAATATCAGGAAGAGCAGTCTTCCGTACCAACCGGTTTCCTGTCAGAATGCGGAAAACAGCGGGATTCTGGCGGCTTCCGGCAATGGAAGTAGTTCCAGACGAGATGCTTTCGTCCTTTCATGGTGATGGGATGGAAGCTTTTTTCGTTATTTGTTCGTTGCTCAGTGAACGTTATGACGGCAATAGACAGACTACTTCTTCGCCAGCCGGTGGACGTTGTTTTTGGTTTTTGTAAAATGAGTGGGGGTTCGAGTGATGAAACAACTCAGTTCTTCTGAGGTTAGGCAAATGTTTTTGGATTTTTTCAAGGGGAAGCTTCATGCGGTTGAGCCCAGTGCGTCATTGATCCCTGTTGACGATCCGTCGCTGCTCTGGATCAACAGCGGTGTGGCTACATTGAAAAAATATTTTGACGGGCGTGTTGTGCCAACCAATCCGCGAATTTGCAATGCTCAGAAGGCGATCCGGACGAATGATATTGAGAACGTCGGCTATACAGCACGGCACCACACTTTTTTTGAAATGCTCGGCAATTTCTCGATTGGCGATTATTTCAAAAAAGAAGCGATCACCTGGGCCTGGGAATTCTTGACCAGCCCGGATTGGATTGCCTTTGATCCGGAAAAACTGTCAGTGACGATCCATCCGGAGGACGATGAGGCTTATCAGCTCTGGCATCATGAAATCGGTTTGCCCGACGCACGGATAATTAAATTGGAACATAATTTTTGGGATATCGGAGAAGGCCCAAGCGGACCGAATACTGAAATTTTTTATGATCGCGGATCGGCATTCGGCAATGATCCGGATGATCCGGAACTGTATCCTGGCGGTGAGAATGAACGTTATCTGGAAATCTGGAATCTGGTTTTCTCGCAGTTCAATCACAATCCGGACGGCAGCCATACGCCGCTGCCGAAGAAAAATATTGATACGGGGATGGGACTTGAACGCGTGGTCAGCGTGATTCAGGATGCTGAGACAAATTTTGATACGGATTTGTTTCTGCCGCTCATTCACAAGATCGAAGAATTATCCGGATCCAAATATAAAAAAGGTGAACGGAATATCGCTTTTAAAGTGATTGCTGATCATGCGCGTACCGTCACATTTGCCATTGCCGACGGCGCACTCCCTTCGAATGAAGGGCGTGGGTATGTGCTGCGTCGCCTGATTCGCCGAGCCGTTCGCTATGGTATGGATCTCGGGCTGAACAAACCGTTTCTCTTTCAGCTTGCACCAATCGTCGGCTCGATCATGAAAGACTTCTATCCAGAAGTGCTGGAGAAAGCGGATTTTATTGAAAAAGTCGTCCGCGCAGAAGAAGAACGCTTCCAGGAAACCATTCATGAGGGCATGTCCATTCTGACCCAGCAGATTGAAGAGGCCAAGGCCGCTGGCAAATCCGAATTATCCGGGCGTGCGGTTTTCAAATTGTATGATACCTTCGGATTTCCGGCTGAATTGACCGAAGAATATGCGAAAAATCAAGGGTTGGATATTGATCAGCAGGGCTTTGAGCAGGAGCTTGATCAGCAGAGAAATCGTGCACGATCTGCCCGCCGCAATCAGAAATCAATGCAGGTACAGAGTGATACATTGCGCAATATTACAGAAAAGAGTACGTTTGTTGGCTATACAGATTTTACGGTAAAAGAAGCTAAAGTATTCGCCTTGATTGCTGATAATGAGTCGGTGAATTCTGCCACCGAGGGGGAAGAAGTGCGGCTGATGTTGGATCGCACACCGTTTTATGCGGAGAGTGGTGGACAGATAGCCGATCAGGGGACGTTGGTCAATGACCATGCACGTCTTCTGGTGACTGATGTTCAGAAAGCGCCCAATGGCCAGAACCTTCATTCCTGTACCGTAGAAAAGGGCGAGGTTCACGTAGGCGATCTTTTTACAGCATCGATTGATCAGCCGGGCAGGCATGCGGCTCAGAAGAATCATACAGCCACTCACCTGCTGCATCAGGCGCTGAAGGATGTGCTGGGCAAGCATGTGAATCAGGCGGGTTCTTATGTTTCGCCTGAGCGGCTCCGTTTTGACTTTTCTCATTTTGGACAGGTGACAGAAGAGGAATTGGAACGCGTCGAGCGGATTGTGAATGAGAAAATATGGGAGCAGCTACCGGTGACGACAACAGAGATGCCAATTGATCAGGCCAAAGCAATGGGTGCGATGGCATTATTCGGCGAGAAATATGGAAAGATTGTTCGACTCGTTAAAAGCGGCGACTACAGTCTGGAATTGTGCGGTGGCTGTCATGTTCACAATACGGCGGAGATTGGCGTGTTTACCATTGTCTCTGAGAGTGGAATTGGGGCAGGGACGCGAAGAATCGAAGCGCTGACCGGTAAGAAGGCTTATGAAAAGCTGAACCAGGAAAAAATGCAGCTTCAGACCATCGCCCGGAGTTTGAAGGTAACGATAGACCAGCTGCCGGAGCGCTTGGAGGGCTTGCATCAGCAAATTCGCAATCTGGAGAAGGATAATTCAGCCTTAATGGCGAAATTAGGACATGCAAAGAGCAACGAACTTGAGCAGTCTGTTCGCAAAGCTGGAGATGTGGCTTATATAGCTGCTAAAGTTGATAAGATGGATATGAATCAATTGAGAACGATGGCTGACGGCCTGAAAAATCATTTTAAATCGCTTGTGGTGGTACTGGCTTCGGTCGATGAAGATAAGGTTCAACTGGTTTCCGGTGTGACACCCGATCTCATTAAAAAGGGTTTCCACGCTGGAAAAATTGTGAAAGAGGTTGCTGCGATCTGTGGCGGAGGCGGAGGCGGACGCCCAGATATGGCGCAAGCCGGTGGGCGGCAGCCAGAAAAAGTGGCGGATGCTCTGCATGCAGTGACGGATTTGATTGAAAGAACCGTCGTTCATTAAGACGATTGGCTGGCAGAGGTGAGAGAGATTCCTAAGTTGTATTTTTGTTTTGACTGATCAGAATTGGGCATATTGGGGGATGATGGGCAATATGGACAAAACGATGAAGTTCAATTTTGGCGAACCGGATCGGCAGAACGTCCGTGAGGTTCTGTTTCAGGTATTCGATGCACTGGAAGAGAAAGGATATAACCCGATTAATCAAATCGTCGGCTATTTGATTTCAGGAGATCCCGCCTACATCCCCCGCTATCAAGATGCCCGCAAATTGATTCGGCGGATAGAGCGGGATGAGATTATCGAGGAGCTTGTGACCTCTTATCTTAAGAAAAAGTGGGATAAAGAATGAGAATCATGGGACTGGATTTTGGTTCGGTGACCGTCGGCGTGGCGATCAGTGATCCCCTTGGGCTGACGGCACAGGGTGTTGAGACGATTCGATATGTTCAACATCAGAAAAATTTACTTTTTGCCAGAATTTTGGAGTTAATTGAGCAAAAGGAAGTTGGACTCATCGTTGTCGGTTTGCCGAAAGATTTGATCGGTAGTGAGTCGGAGCGAGCGGAAGCCTCGCGCGGTTTCGCAAAAAGCCTGCGAAAAAAATGCGGTTTGCCGGTCGATCTATGGGATGAGCGCCTGACAACAATGGCTGCAGAACGCATTCTCATTGCGGCGGATGTCAGCCGTAAGAAAAGAAAAAAAGTGATAGATAAAGAAGCTGCGGTATTAATTCTCCAAAGCTATCTGGATAAAAAAAGATTGGAGCAAAAAAGAGATGAGTGAACACAATCATTATCCAATTATTCTTCCCAGTGACGAGGAACAAGAACGAATTGTTATTCCGATGGATGGGGAAGAAAACTTATTTGATGTGCTTTTCTATTTTGATGTACCGGAAACCGAGAAGTCCTATGTCGTGTGCTCACCAGTGGAAGAAGCGGATTCCGATGAGGAAACCGATGAGGATGAAGTTTTTGCTTTTCGTTACGAAGAGGGAAATGATGGAGAAGAATTTAAACTCTTTCCGATCGAGACCGACGAGGAGTGGGATATGGTCGAAGAGATGATCAATACCTTCAGTGATGAAGAAGACGAGGGAGAATAAATAGGCGGAGCCCAGATCAAGACAGGGCTCTTTCTTTTACAATATCGGATGCTTCCATGCCCGGGCGTCTTGCAAATGATACGTATGGAAAGACCAACCTCTGCCGGCATAAGTTATCGAAATTTGTCAGAAAAAGCACGAGCCTTGGAAAAACATAGTGTATAATGGGTGAGGTACTCGATTGAAGGGAGCGTCTCATTTGAAGCTGGAAAAGAAAAAACGGCGACTCATAATAGGGATCATAAGCGGTCTGATTGTTCTCGCAGCCCTTGGCGCCTGGGGTTTTTCACGTTATTATGTGTCGTTATTATCACCGGTCAACCCGAAGGATAATCATCCTGTGATCATGAAAGTGAATGAGGGATCAGGTATTGGGACGATTGGCCGGCTCTTAGAAAAGAAAAAACTGATTCGCAAGGCCTGGGCCTTTGAGTTCTATGCCAGATGGAATCATCTGAATGCCTATCGTTCAGGGACCTATATATTTAATCGTTCATACTCGGTCGGCCACTTAATGGATGATTTAAAAAAAGGTAAAAATCGGCGAATTATTGTGGTTATCGGTGTTCGGCAGGGAATGTGGGTGACCAATGTAGCGGAACAAATTGCTACAGTTACCGGTCAGCCGAAGACGAAAATTCTTAACCAACTGGCTGATAAAAATTATGTAAAAGGCCATTATATGTCACGCTATTCGTTTCTGACGAACGCCATTTTGGCCAAAGGAGTTAAATATCCCTTGGAGGGCTATCTCGCGCCGGGCAGCTATTCTTTTGATAAAGTAAATAACCCCTTAACGCTTGATCAAATCGTTGATACAATGCTTGATCAAACCGGTAAGGAGCTGGATAATCTAGCGGGTCCGATTCATCGGAATAAATTGGGTTCAGTCCATAAAGTTCTGACCTTGGCATCGATGATCGAACAAGAGGCGCCGAACACAAAGGACAGGAAGAGAATTGCCGGCGTTCTTGAGAATCGCTTAAAGAGGGGAATGAGGCTGCAAACGGATCCCTCGGTAGCTTATGGCGAGCAGAAACAGGTTCAGGAGTATTCACACCACGATTTTCGCCGAGCTTATAAAACCTATAATCCGTATAATACCTATAGTCGTAAGGGATTGCCGGTCGGCCCGATTGGCAGTCCGGCTCTTGATGCCATTAAGGCGGTGCTTGAGCCGACCCCTTCGAAGAATTTCTTTTTCTATGCCCGTCCGAACGGAAAGGTCTATTACTCAAAAACCTATGCCGAGCATCAGAAAATTGTATCCAAATATCAGCAGGAATGGGCGAAATCATAAATTACTCGTTGTCACGTGTGTTTTGGAAGGGATAGATTTTGATTGACAGATTTTAAAGAATTATCGGCCTATGCTTCCGCGTTTTCATCAGCGGAAAATGATTTACTCCGGCGCATGGAAAAGCAGGCCAGAGAAATCTATATACCGATTATGCAGCCCTCGGCAGTGGCGCTGCTTCAACAATTGATTCGCTGGATAAACGCGGAACATATTCTGGAACTTGGAACCGCGATCGGCTATTCGGCAATCCGAATGCGGCTTGCAGCCGGCTCATCGGCGAAAATCATTTCCATTGAACGCGATCCGGAAATGATTCGTTCCGCACGAGAGCATATTCGCGAACTGGGATTCAGTGATTCGATTGGCATCGTCGAGGGGGACGCGACGGATCAACTGGATTCGGTGAAACAAAACGCTCCCTATGATTTGATTCTGATCGATGCGGCCAAAGCGCAGTATGAGAAATTGTTCAATGCCTACGCGCGTTGGTTGCGGCCGGGTGGAATCATTGTCACCGATAATGTTTTCTTTCACGGTTTGGTCTGTCATATTGATGATGTTCGAAAGAAACAATTGAATCGACTCGTTCATAAGGTAGACGACTATAATCATTTTCTCGCGGGACGGACCGATTTTGATACGGTCTTTCTGACAGTTGGTGATGGCCTGGCGATCAGTACAAAAAAGCGGCTGAAAGAAACGGAGGAGTCTTGACGATGAACAGGAGAAAACCGATTGTGATCGGAGTTGCCGGTGGATCGGGTTCCGGCAAGACAACGGTTACCCGGGAGATTTATCATGGTTTCCCGGATAAATCGATCGCTGTGATTCAGCAAGATGCTTATTATAAGGCACAGGACGATAAACCCTTTGAAGAACGGCTGCTGACCAATTATGATCATCCGCTGGCCTTCGATACGGATCTGTTGATTGCACATATTCAGAAGCTGCTCCAGTTCCTTCCGATAAAAAAACCGGTGTACGACTATACAGTCCATACAAGATCTGATAAAATTGTACCCGTTGAACCAAAGGACGTCATTATCCTAGAAGGAATTCTGATTCTTGAAGATCAGCGTCTTCGTGATTTGATGGATATAAAAGTATTTGTAGATACGGATTCGGATTTGCGGATTATTCGGCGGATGCTCCGTGATACACAGGAACGGGGAAGAAGTGTCGAATCGGTCATTAATCAGTATCTGACAGCTGTACGGCCGATGCATCTGCAATTTGTTGAGCCGACCAAGCGCTATGCGGACATCATTATTCCGGAAGGTGGCAGAAATAAGGTAGCGATCGATTTGATGGCGACTAAAATACGAACCGTGCTGGATAAAGCTGATAATTTGAATCAAAAAGATTGATGATTTTTTAAATATAGCGGCATCGTTCGCTGAAGAAACGGGTGGCTTCAGAACCCAATCAGCCGTCGCCGTATTCTGTTGTATCATTTTTAAGTGCGGGGGATCCCCCTATTAAGGTAAAATTCAGTCAGGAGCGTGAATGAGAAATGGCAGAAAAGCTTCACTATATGACGGCAGAAGGCAAACAAAAACTGGAACAAGAATTGGAATATTTGAAAACAGAAAAAAGGAAAGAAGTTGTCGAACGTATTAAAATCGCTCGTGGTTTTGGCGACCTTTCTGAAAATTCTGAGTACGATGCAGCTAAAGATGAACAAGCTTTTGTCGAGGCTCGTGTTCTGCAATTGGAACAGATGATTCGCAATTCAGTAATTATTGAAGACGATGAGACGACAGACGTCGTTAAAATTGGAAAATCAGTAACGTTCAAAGAACTGCCGGACGGTGACGAAGAAACTTATCAAATCGTCGGCAGTGCGGAATCCGATCCATTTACTGGTAAGATCTCCAATGACTCACCGATGGCTAAAGGCCTGATCGGTCTGTCAGTCGGCGAGGAAGTCAGTGTCAGCACACCAGGCGGAGATATCCGTGTAAAAATATTAAAGGTTCAGTAAAGCGGTGTGTTTTTATCTTTAAAGGGAATGATAGGAAGCGCAAACTTATCCTGTTTTAGCGTTAGGGAAGTTTCGCGCTTTTTTTGCAAATCCGGCAGGATTTACTTGTTTGATTTGAGGTCTATCTGTGAATGAATTGTAAAGCAGGGCATATTTTATGAAGAGTATCTTGTCTGTCTCGGACGGGTGACAGCCATGAAGCGGGCTTCAGAGCGAATGCTATAATTGACAGATTTTATTTGGATAGATTGGAATAGATAAAATTAAAGGCCATGATTTTGATCAGGCCTGTGCCTGACGATCAGGACTTCTTCCATCGCTTAGGCCAGTCTTTTTAATAAGGAGGATAATCTACATGAGAAACCATAGAGGGGATGGGTCATCGCGCTTTGAACAGCGTAAAAGCCGGGCAGACCGACTGCTGAACTGGACGATTGGCATAGTTTCACTCTTAATTCTTGCTGTTGGCTGTATCATTCTTATTTCCATATTTACTGCGTCATCGCCCAATCGCAGCGCCGATCAAGCCGCGAAGACAAGCCAGAGTCAATCACATAAAAGTTCCACGTCAAGCAGCAGGGCGGCAAAGGATTCAAGCAAGGTATCCAATGATCAAAGCAGTTCGTCCTCGATCTCCAGTGAATCTTCAGAGAGTTCGGATGAAAATCATCAGGCTTCTTACGATAAGGGATCAGCGGATTGGAATGCTCAGATTCAGGCAATTGCCGAGGCGACGGGTATCGATCAGAATCAGATGACCATTCTTTGGCTCGGGAACGGAGGTTCTCCAAACAGCTCGCTTGCCCGTGTTGCACCGAAAAGTGCCTCAAATTCTGTCTATGTTGTTCATTTGGTTTATCAGAATGGCAAGTGGCAGGCAGATAATGTCAGAAAACCCTGAGAATAAGTGTGAAAAACAAAACCGATTGCGCTTGTGCAGCGGTTTTTCTTTTCCTGTTCGGGATAGATCCGCAATCATTGATACAGGTTTTTTTGTTGGGACAGGTGTTTTTCTTTGAATCTTTTGATGCCCTGTGTTAACTTGGAACCAATAAATCAATTAATCATACCATTATTATAAGATTTAACGGATATTCAAATACTAATGGATGATGGAGTGTGAGCTATGGGACGCGAATTTATTGAGGGATTTGAAAAATGGGCGGAGGACTATGATCAGACAGTAGCTGGCCAAAGCCGTGAATATAAAGAAGTTTTTGAACACTATCCGGAAATACTTGAACAGGTGGCGAGTCAGGCAAAAGGAGTTGTGCTTGAGTTCGGACCGGGTACCGGGAATCTGACAGCTAAGCTGATCGAAAAGGGGATGACGGTTTATGGAATCGAACCTTCAGTGAACATGCGGAAAAAGGCCCGTGAAAAAATTCCGGGTATTCAATTGTCTGATGGGGATTTTCTCGATTTTCCCCAGCCTAAGCAGCCGATTGACACGATTGTCAGCAGTTTTGCTTTTCATCATCTGACGGATCAGGAAAAAAGACAGGCCCTATCGATCTATTTTTCGTTGCTTTCGGAACATGGCAGAATAGTCTTTGCTGATACCTTATTTGATAATCCGTTTGAAAAGCAGAAGATTCAGAAGTGGGCGCGGAAACAAGGGTATTCTCACCTGCTCCATGATCTACAGACGGAGTATTATCCCTTGCGTACGGATCTGTATCAAGCTTTCCGAAACTATCATTTTGTGCCTTATTTCAAACAATTAAACCGTTTTGTCTGGTTGATTGTCGCAGATAAGGAAGCTTAGATTGTCATTTTATAACCTTATTGAGATAAAGCAGGTTGCAGCTTTCGACCGCTTTTAGAGAAAATCCTACAGACAGGATTTGCGCGTGAATTTTTATTGATGGAGGATTTATGACATGAAATTGGGCCTTATTGGAGCAATGGAAGAAGAGGTAGCCATTCTAAAGGAAAAAATGGTTGACCGAACGGAGCTGGAGATAGCCGGCTGCCACTTTTACAACGGGAAATTGCAGGGGCACGACGTCGTGCTCCTGCAGTCAGGTATCGGTAAGGTGAATGCGGCAATTGGAACAACACTGCTGATTGATCATTATGCACCAGATCGAGTGATTAATACCGGTTCATCAGGAGGAACGGATCGAACACTCACGATTGGGGATGTTGTCATTTCGACGGAGGTTTTCCATCACGATGTCGATGCTACTGCGTTTAATTATAAGCAGGGTCAAGTTCCCGGAATGCCAGCCTCTTTTTTACCCGATCAAGAATTAGTGGAACTGGCGACGGTTGTCGCGCAGCAGACGGCAGAAAATCACCAAATCATTCAAGGGGCGATTGGTTCCGGTGATGCGTTCATGTCGGATCCGGAACGAATTGAAGCGTTGAAAAGGGTTTTTCCGAGGATGAAGACAGTGGAGATGGAGGCGGCAGCGATTGCTCAGACCTGTTATCGCTTTAACGTGCCCTTCCTAATCGTCCGGTCGTTGTCGGATATTGCGGGTAAGTCTTCGAATATTTCATTCGATAAATTTTTGAAAACGGCAGCTGCGCATTCGGCCAGCTTCGTTCTCGCTTTATTAAAGGAGCTAAAAGAAAAATGAGCGAATCTGTACTGATGCGAACGGTGATTCAACCTTTCAAACAGCATACATATCATGGATTTAGTGAATTGGAGATTGCTGAGCTGAATGTTTTGGCTTATCCGGTTACGGTCTGTTGCCGTTCAACCGGGGAATGTAGGCAGTCTTAATAAAATCCATTTTTCATATTGAGGTGTATCTCGTGGTCGTTTACAGAAATGTTCATGAATTAGTCGGCAAGACGCCGCTTGTTGAATTAACTGCTTTTTCTCTGCCGGAGGGCGTGCGGCTTTTTGCCAAATGCGAGTATTTTAATCCTGGGGGGAGTGTCAAGGATCGATTGGGAGAAAAATTTGTCGATTCGGCACTGGAATCAGGAAAATTGAAGCCAGGCGGCACGCTGATCGAACCGACTGCTGGCAATACCGGGATCGGGATTGCGCTTGCCGCAGTGGGTAAGAATCTGCGGGTTATTTTCTGCGTTCCGGAGAAATTCAGTGCCGAAAAACAAACTTTGATGCGGGCACTCGGTGCAGAAGTTGTTCATACACCGACCGAAAAAGGAATGGCGGGTGCGGTGGCAAAAGCTAAGGAATTAGCCAAGCAAATTCCGGGCAGCTATGTGCCGAATCAATTTGCCAATTCCGAAAATCCGGAAGCCTATTTTGAAACATTGGGTCCGGAAATCTGGGAGGATTTGAACGGTCAGATCGATATTCTTGTGGCCGGTGCAGGAACAGGTGGTACATTTACGGGAACAGCGAGCTTTTTAAAAAGCAAGAATCCCGCGGTCAAGACGGTCGTTGTTGAACCTGTCGGATCCATTTTAAATGGAGGGGAAGCGCGGGCACATCGAACGGAAGGAATAGGCATGGAATTCATCCCTTCTTTTGTAAAAACCCAGTATTTCGATAAAATTTATTCGATTGCGGATGAGGATGCCTTTCGCCGTTTGAAGGAAGCAGCAGTGAAAGAAGGACTCTTGATTGGGAGTTCTTCAGGCGCTGCGCTTCACGCTGCATTGAGCGAGGCGTCGAAAGCAGGACCGGGAACAAATATTGTTGTCCTTTTTCCGGATTCCAGTGAACGCTATCTGAGCGAAAAAATATACGATTAATTATACAAAATAAGGGAGCGAAAGTATTTGAAACCGAAAACGAGAATGATCCATGCCGGAATCACTGGCGATACGGCAACAGGTAGTGTGACGGTACCTGTCTATCAGACAAGTACCTATAAGCAGGAAGCAATCGGCAAGACAAAAGGCTATGACTATTCACGGACGGCGAATCCGACGCGTCATGCGCTGGAAGAATTGATTAAGGAATTGGAGTATGGAAAGGCCGGCTTCGCGTTCGGATCGGGGATGGCGGCTATTTCATCCGTTCTCATGCTGCTGAACAGCGGCGATCACATTATCATCACGGACGACGTCTATGGGGGAACATTCCGCGTCATTGACAAGGTCTTTAAGCGGCTCGGTCTTTCTGCATCGTTTGTTGACACGAGTGATCATTCAGCAGTTCAGGAGGCTCTGACAGAACAGACGCGAGCGATTTATCTAGAGACGCCGACTAATCCGCTGCTCAAGATCACCGATATTGCCAAGACGGCTGCATTTGCTCATGAACATCATCTTCTTTTAATTGTCGATAATACTTTTGCGACACCATACTGGCAGCATCCGCTGCAGCTTGGTGCGGATATTGTTTTGCACAGTGCCACCAAATATATCGGCGGTCACAGTGACGTTGTTGCCGGCCTTGTCGCAGTAAATTCCGATCAATTGGCAGAACGAGTCGGTTTTATTCAGAATTCCGTAGGAGCGATTCCTGGGCCGCAGGATGCCTGGCTTCTGATTCGCGGGGTACGAACCTTGGCGCTGCGGATGGAACAGATCGAATTCAATGCCCGGCGGATCGCCCATTTTCTGGAGTTGCATCCAAAAGTCAAAAAGGTCTACTATCCAGGACTGGAGTCGCATCCCGGACATTTATTGGCAAGTCAACAAGCGGATGGGTTCGGCGGCATGATTTCGTTTGATGTGGGCAGTGAGCAGTTGGTTGAGCGGATACTGAACAAGACTCAGTATTTTACATTGGCAGAAAGTCTTGGGGCGGTGGAAAGTTTGATTTCCGTTCCGGCGAAAATGACTCATGCGTCCATTCCAAAACCGAGACGTGACGCTCTGGGAATCACAGATGGTCTGATCCGTCTGTCCATCGGTATTGAAGACAGCGATGATTTGATACATGATCTGGAGCAGGCTCTGGAAGACTGATAGAAAATACAGGAGGAACCTTTCTTTCTTAATTGGGAGAAGGTTCTTTTTTTGATCTTACCGCTGCTGAGAGGGAGACGGAATCCTAAGAGAAGAGGAATACCAGAAACTACCATAACAATTTGGCCCCAGGTCGTGTTAAAGTAATAGCTAGCGAATGGAGGGATCTTGATGAATGATCAACAGAAAGTAATTGCTGATAAACTATCAGATTGCCGAAGAACGGGTTTTCTCTGCTTATATCTCGGTGCGTTTCTGCAGGTGGGCACACTGCTTCCTAAATTCTCCGATATGCCTGAAAAACAGATCATGCTTTCACTTTCTAGTCTGCTTTTCTTGCTTATGTCTCTCTTTTTCTACTGGCGAACAGCGAAATTACGTGAAAAAATGGAGGACTAACTGAAGCGGAGATCTCCACAACGGGTGAGATATCCGCAGATAAATGGACAGCATCCTGCTTTTTGATGAAATTAAAAAGAATCCTCTACTTGAGTAAAAAGCGCTCGATAGAGGATTCTTATCTTTTAATTTGCAGGAAGTTTATCATGATCGGTATAGCGTTCGCCGTGCAATTCGCTAATCAGATTAATCGCCGTTTTTGCTCCGTCACCGCTGGTCACAATCGTGTGCACGCTGACACCTGCAGCGACACCGGCGGCCCATATTCCTTCAATACTGGTATGGCCTTCGGGATCGGTCTCAATGACGGTCTTCACATATTTTTCCCGGCCCTCTTTCGTCTTCAAACCGATCGTTTGAGCGAGCTTTGCGTTCGAGCCGGTTGCCATTATGATTTGTTTTGCGGTGAAAGATTCACCGTCATCCGTTTCAATGGAAAATTGATCATCATTTTTGGTAACGGAAGTCACCTGGGTTTTCTTGATTTCCGCACCAAATCGTTCGACTTGTTTACGGCCTGTGGCGACTAAGTTCTCACCTGTCGTTTCTTCCAGCCCGTAGTGGTTTTTTAAAAAAGCACGTTTGGTCAGGCCCTTTTCGTTATCGAGCAACAAGGTTTTCAGTCCGGATTTTCCGGTGAATAGTGCGGCGCTCTGCCCGGAAGGCCCGCCGCCGATGATTGCAACATCATACATGATTATTTCCTCCTAATAAGTCGATGATTTAAATTGACCTCAATCTTAATCATAGCGAATTGAGAATCTCAAAGCTTGAGAAATGCTCAGGATAATCATAGGTATAGAGATCGACGCTTTTGACGCGCGAAAAGGTGCTTCCCTTCTTGACAGCACTTATAAATTCTTTGATCTGCTCCTCTGTACCTTCGGCTTTGATTTCGACCGTTCCGTCATCACGGTTGCGTACCCAGCCAGTAATATGGTGAGACTGGGCGAGCTGTAAAGTGAAATAGCGGAACCCCACGGCCTGAACCCGTCCTTCGACGAGCAGATGGACGTCTTTTAGCTGTTCCGATCTAGCCATTTTTCATCACTCCTTTATCACTGCGGCGACTTGTCCTTTTTGTTACGGAAAAATTTCGTTTTGAAAGGAGGTCCACTGAAATTTTCCATTCGATATCAGCGACGCGTCGCCGGTAACCATTCTCTTTTTATCTTAGCGGTGTTTATCTGATTGATCAAATAATCGGAATAATACGGTGGCCGGCGGGATGATTCGTCTACCGGACCGTGGACGGTAAAATAAAAAATCGGGTCAATAACCCGATTTTCTGCGGAGCTCATTATAGATTTTCATCAATGCTCTTTTTTCGATCCGGGATACATAGCTGCGGGAGATCGAAAGCTTTTCAGCGATTTCCCGCTGGGTTAGTTCATCCTGGTTGTTTAATCCATAGCGGTCGACAATCACTTCTGTTTCTCTCGGATCAAGGACATAGAGTGAACTGCGGATTTTCCGAATATCCTCAGTCAGTGAGACTTCTTCACCGATATCCTTGCTTTTCGACTTGAGAATATCAATCAGAGCGATGGCGTTTCCTTCCTTATCCTGCCCGATCGGATCATTAAGTGAAACGTCCTTGCGTGTTTTTTTTAGACTTCGAAAATGCATCAGAATCTCATTTTCAATGCATCGCGCGGCAAAAGTAGCGAGCTTCGTTCCGCGTCCGGTTGAATAATTTTCGATCGCCTTAATGAGCCCGATTGTACCGATTGAAATCAAATCATCCGTATCCTCTTTGGTATTCTCAAACTTCTTGACGATATGTGCAACTAGGCGCAGATTGTGTTCAATCAGCATATTACGTGCCTCCGGATCGCCTTTAGCCATTTGTTCGAGACATTTGCGCTCTTCCTGTTCAGAAAGTGGTTGAGGGAATGCATTGTTTTTGACATAGGAGACAAGCAGCAGCACTTGTTTGAACAGGAAAGAGAGGCCCCCAATAATCGACAGCATGATGATTCACTCCTCTGTGAAAGATCCTTGATTAAGTCATTAGCTGTCTATTAGTGTATGGGCATTTGTCCTGTCCTGTGTCTGTCCACCGACTCAATGATCTGTTTTCCATTCTGGCGGTTAAATTGTGCTTCTCCGGTCATCAGGGATAATCAAGTCTTTGGAAAATGTTATCAATCAACAAGATAAGGAAAATCTGAACATTCGAACGATGAAAGAATAGAGGTAAAGAAAAACAAGCGCTGGGAAAGATACTCAACTCGCCTGAACTGCCTATGCTTTTGCGGAAGAAACAAGTCTCAAATGATAGAGATAAGGAAATCCATGTCTTCTGTTCCAAACTGCGGATAGAAATGAATCATAAAAAAGTTCAAACCGGGCGGATGATTCATCTGGCAATAATGGCTTTCAGTTTCCGTCGTTCCAGTTCCTTTTCAATCAGATCGATAAAATCTTCACTTAATTGATATTGCTTGGCTTTGTGATAGGATTCGATTAACAGATCATCCGATAAATTTTCCATTTTATCCCGTCTCCGGATGCCTCCACTTCTCTTCTCGTTTAACTTCTGTATACCACTTTATCATGTTCTCAAAAGAGGAACAATCAACGAATTATCCACAGATGAAGGTGGATAAACTGTGGATGCTTTGTTTATAAATAATTAAAAGGGCTGTAATCTATTAGGTAAGAACGTGGACAAGGTTATCCACAAGACAGGAGACTGTCATCTTTTGTCGAAACATTTTCGTTCTCTTTTCCTGTTATTCCGCATAGTCAAAATTGAAAAAGCAACTTTCTGGTAATTTGACGACCCTTTCACAGGCATTTTACAATTAAATCGCGTTAGGGGTTGGTAAAATCGGCAACATGTGGCAAAATGAGAGCAGTGAGGTGCTGGATAATTGTTGAAACTTTTTTTACCGGAAGAGCATGTGGATTCCATATTAGATATTAAACCTGAAATGTTGAAAAGTCGGGGAATACGCGGCTTGATCACCGATTTGGACAATACACTGGTTGCCTGGGACGTGGCTTCGATTACCCCGGAGCTTGTAGCCTGGTTTGCTTCGCTCCAGCAGGCAGGAATTGCGACGATGATTTTAACGAATAACAGCGAACGCCGCGTCAAAGCATTTACGGGCACCGCGAAGATACCGTATGTTTTCCGGGCCAAGAAGCCGTTGTCCGTCGGGTTTAAACGGGCGATGCATCTGATGAATCTGCAGCGGGACGAGCTTGTGGTGGTCGGAGATCAGATCATGACGGATATCTGGGGCGGGAACCGAATCGGCGCCCATACGATTCTTGTCGTACCGATTTCAGCAAATGATGGCTGGGCTACCCGGCTTAACCGGCTTGTCGAACGCTTTATATTATCTCGAATGCGACGCCGCGGCTGGCTGAAGTGGGAGGATTGACTCATGCCTGAAGAAGAAATATATTGTACGGGATGCGGCATCAGAATACAGTCAGAGGATGAGCAGGCGCCGGGTTTTGCGCCGAAAGCGGCTCTGGAGCGTGAACCTGTACTCTGCCGCCGCTGTTTCCGTTTGAAACATTATAACGAAATTCAAGATGTGCCGATGACGGCCGATGATTATTTGAATTTATTGTCACAAATTGCCAAAGCGGATGCCTTGGTCGTTTATCTGGTGGATATTTTTGACTTGTCAGGGAGCTGGATATCCGGTCTGCAACGGTTCATTGGTCATAATCCCGTCTTGCTTGTCGGAAACAAAGAGGATTTGCTGCCGAAATCAACGAATTCGAATAAATTGACGGCTTGGATGCGGCGCTCCGCCAAAGAGTTGGGCTTGAAGCCTGTAGATGTTTTGCTGATGAGCGCTGAAAAAAATCAGGGGATAGATGAAGTCAGCCAAAATATGGATTATTACCGGAACGGCAAGGATGTTTATATTGTTGGAGCGACAAATGTCGGTAAATCAACCTTCATCAATCATTTGATTCATAGTGCCGGCGAAGAGGCTTTGATTACGACCTCGCATTTTCCGGGGACAACTCTCGATTTTATCGGTATTCCGCTTGATGACGGTCAGACGATGTATGATACACCGGGAATCCTGAATCCGATGCAGGCGGCGCATTTCGTCAGTACAAAAGACTATAAGAAAATCATGCCGTCAAAAGAGATAAAGCCCAAAGTGTATCAACTGAATGATCACCAGACCCTCTTTCTTGGCGGGTTGGGACGAATCGATTATGAAGGCCCGGGCAGGCGTTCACTCATTGTTTACGCGGCCGGTGGGCTGACGCTTCACCGCACAAAAATGGACAATGCTCAGGACTTTTTTGAAAGGCAATACGGGCAGCTGCTTTCTCCGCCCAGCGAACCCGGTGAGTTGCCCAAATTGAAGCGCTATGACTTTCGTACAGATGACTTCAGCTCGGATATTGTTTTTTCCGGACTGGGTTGGGTGACCGTGAAAGGAAAAGGAGCGAGAGTTTCCGCCTATGCACCGGAAACGATCGGCGTGTCGATTCGCTCCTCGATTATCAAGGGATAATTTGCTGGAAAATGAAGATCATGCCTGCCACTCGCTTTTAAAAGGATACGATCAGATGCACGAAGAGGATAGAGGAGAGATCAGGAATTGTTAAAAAATAAACAAGTCAAATACTTAAAGAAATTGGCCCATCCGCTGAAACCGGTATTTCAGATCGGAAAGGCGGGGCTCCATGAACCGGTCTTTTCGGAACTGGATGCCGTGCTGGAGTCCAGGGAATTGATAAAAATTTCACTGCTCCAGAATACGAGCGAGGAGCCACAGGATGCCGGCCGGCAAATTGCCCAGGAAACGCATGCTGAACTCATTCAGGTCATCGGTCATACGCTGATCCTTTACCGGCGTTCGAAGGAACATCAGAAGATTGAGCTACCAAAAAGATAGGAAGAAGTCATTTATGAACAAAATAGGATTAATGGGCGGTACTTTTGATCCGCCTCATCTGGCCCATTTGATCATTGCTCAAGAGGCTCTGGAAAGCTGCGGTTTAGATGAGGTCTGGTTTCTGCCCAGCTTTATTCCGCCCCATGTTCAAGGTAAGACGGCTCATACAAGTGCGGAGGATCGGGTAGAAATGGTACGCCGAGCGATTGCGACAAATGATCGGTTCAAATTGGAATTAGCAGAAATCAGGCGGAAGGGCTCCTCCTATACCATTGATACCTTGCGGGAATTGCATGGAAAGTACCCGTCCTGTCGTTTTTCCTTCATTTTGGGTGCGGATATGCTTAATGATTTGCCAACGTGGCATGGAGTGGCTGAATTGTGCCGCTTGACTTCATTCATTGCCTTCAGCCGTCCAGGTTACTCAGCTCATCCGCCGAAATACGCAGATGTCTGCTATATTGAATTACCGCCAATTGACATTTCGTCAAGCAATCTGCGAGAGAGACTAAGCGAAGGCCGATCTTGCAAATATTTTTTGCAGGATTCGGTAATAGACTATATCAAGGAGCGACGGCTTTATGAAAATTGAAGAAGCGCGACAGGCTATCGAAAAAATTTTGCCTGACGGAAGATATCGCCATTCTCTTGGCGTCTCGGAGACCGCGGGTAAATTGGCAGAAAAATATGGGGCCGATAAGGAAAAAGCAGCACTTGCCGGAATGCTCCACGATATCGCCAAACATTTTTCGGATGATGAGTTAAAGGTGATCATTGAGAGACGTCAAGATATCGATAATGATTTTCTGGACTTTTCAGATAAGCTCTGGCATGCTCCGGCGGGGGCCGCTTATGTACAGGAGACTTATGGCATTGAAGATCCGGAAATTCTTCAGGCCATCACTTACCATACGACCGGAAGAACCGCTATGTCTCTCCTTGAAAAAATTATTTTTGTTGCCGATTATATTGAACCCGGCAGAGACTTTCCCGGCGTTAATGAGGTACGTGAAACAGCGAAAGAGAGCCTAGAGGAGGCTGCCTTCCAGGAACTTCAGCGAACGATCGTTTATTTGCTGGAAAAGTGTCAGCGTGTCTATCCAAAAACATTTGAAGCATATAATGATCTTGCCAGAAGAAAAAACAGATGAGGTGACTTAATGAACAGTGAGGAATGGGTAGAATATCTTGCTGAAGCAGCAGATGACAAAAAGGCTCAGGATATTGTGATGCTGAAAATGAGGGGCATCTCCATTATGGCTGATTATTTTATCATCTGCCACGGAAATTCAGAAAAACAAGTACAGGCTATTGCAACTGCGATCAAAAAGGCGGCTGGAGAAAAGGATGTTAATGTTTACCGGCTTGAAGGCTATGATCAGGCACGTTGGGTATTGATTGATTTGGGTGACGTGGTTGTTCATGTCTTCCATAAGGATGAACGGGATTATTATCAATTGGAAAAACTGTGGGGAGACGCTCCTCTTTATACATTAGAAAAAAAGCCGCTTGCTTAAGCGGCTTTTTGGTTTCAACTGGAGCAGATTTCTATCGATCTGTTCCTTTTTTTAGAGAATGGATCGCATGGATAGGTTTGTATAGAAAATTATTTCATAGGAATTTATGAAAATAAAAAATTAACTTTTTATAGAAAATAAGCAGGAATATCAATTGAATCTGGCGAAATAGATAGCGTCTTTATTTCCCTTATTACTGAAGAAGCTCCCCTAATCTTCTTCTTTAAATAATGGATCAATTGCCTGATGATCTCGGGCAAACTTTTTCTGTGTTTCTACGAAGAGACGTTCAAATCCTCCCTGATAGTCCTGTTTTAGAACATTTAGCCCAATACCCGTCACTCCCCCTTTGACGGTTACTTTTTCCCTGAGTTCAGAGAGCGTATAAATCCGTTGTTCAAGTAATTTTCCGAAGCCGGTCACCATCTCAGTGACAAGTGAGGTGGCTTCTTTTCGAGTTAATGGTGTCATCTCAGTTGCTGCCTCGATCATTTTTTCAAGATAAAAAGTCAGAAAGGCCGGACCACAACTGGCGATATCTGAAGCCGCACGAATGCAGGCTTCATTGATTTCAAGAGGCTGTGAAAAATGACTGAGCAGATCCCATAGCTTGAATTTTTGATAATCGTTCAGGCTCGTACCGAACGTCACGAGTACGCTGCCAGCGAGGCTTTGATTGACAATGCTAGGGACCGCTCGGGCGACATGGCAGGGAATGAGTCGCTCCAGTTGCGCTATGGTTATCGGGCTAGTGATCGAAATCGCTGTTTGCTCAAGGCGCCATTCCTCCCGCACCGATTGGAGCAGGGGAAAGAAATTAAGCGGTCTGACACAGAGGAAAACGATGGTGGATCGATGGATAGTTTCAGCTGGTGAACTGCAGAGCTTCAAACCCGGATATTTTTCTTTTAAAGCCTCAGCCTTGCTCGCCGTCTGATTGGTGATATTGATTTGTTTGGACTTGACGGATTTGCTTTTTATCAAAGCTTCGATAAGCAGCGATCCCATATTTCCTGTTCCGATAATGCCGACCTTCATGCCATACACCCCGATCTATGCCGTATCCTTTTTGATCCTTATGAAGGGAGGGGTGGAAATATGTCTAGACAGTTGAGAAACAAGCTGGAAAGTTAAATGATTGGAGAATATGCTATGGACAAAATTTGGAGAAAACATCGCAGCACCATTATATTGATCCTTTGCACGATTGTAGCAGCTGTTTTCATCATTTATCATGGTCATCTGGCAAGCGAGAAAAAAGCGGCAGCGGCTAAAGAGACTGAGAGCTATTTTGCGACAGATAAGGCGGAATCCGTTCAGCCGCCGGAGAGCGGTGCATCTTCGTCGACAACGGGAGAATCCGCGACGGCGGGAACGAATACGACCGAGATTATTATTGATATAAAGGGTGCGATAAAGAAACCAGGAATCTACAGGCTGCAACCGGATGATCGGGTCAGCGATGCGATCGATCAGGCGGGCGGATTCACGCGGAAGGCCGATCAGGATAAGATTAATTTGGCTCAAAAAGTTAAGGATGAGATGGTGCTATATGTGCCTGAAAAAGGAGAAAAGCCATCCGAGTATCCAGTCACAGGCAGCCAGCAAGCTGGAGTGGCAGGCGGGGAAAATTCATCGGGTTCAACGAGTGAGGAACCGATGGTCAATATTAATACTGCAGATGAGACCGGGCTTCAGGAACTGCCAGGCATCGGTCCGGCAAAAGCACAGGCGATTCTGCAATACAGGGAACAGCACGGTGAATTCAAGACGGTTGATGAATTGACGAACGTGTCCGGGATTGGCGATAAATCCTTGGAGAAAATGAAGCCGTCGGCAACGGTTCAATAGGGATTGTACGGATCTGGCATGAAATTTTATCCCGCTGAATCCCTTCATTTGTTACAATATAAGCGGACAGACTGATCTGATATTTAAATTTGTTCGACGGAGGATAATGAGATGGAAAGATTGACATGGGATCAATATTTTATGGCGCAGAGCCATTTGCTTGCTTCTAGGAGTACCTGTACACGCCTGATTGTCGGTGCGGCAATTGTTCGTGATAGGCGGATCATTGCCGGAGGATACAATGGCTCGATCTCTGGAGGCAAGCACTGCACGGAAGAGGGCTGCTATATGGTGGACGGACATTGTGTGCGGACGATCCATGCGGAGATGAATGCGATTCTGCAATGTGCAAAATTCGGCGAGTCGACCGATCAGGCGGAAATTTATGTCACGCATTTTCCCTGCCTGCAATGCTGTAAAGCAATTATTCAAGCGGGTATTCGCGGCGTATATTATGCCAGCGATTATAAAAATGATCCTTATGCCGAAAAATTGTTTGAGAGAGCGGGCGTGATGGTTAAAAAAGTGCCATTTCGCAATATCTTTAAAATGGATAAGGAACGAATCCAAGATCAGAAAGATTTTATCGAGACCTTAATGGGGAAAATTGAGAAATCAGGTACCGACCGGGACGAATTCAACGAATTACGGCTTTTGGTAAATCAGCTCTTCGGTCCCGACCATTGAACAGATTTGCCGGGCGCTGGCATCTGCTGGCTATTTTTGCCTGCTGCTCGGCATGGCTCATCGAAGGAAAAGGGATCATCAGAATTTTACCGCTGCTACTGATCGCCTGTTTTGGCCTGTATCTGTATCATAGAAGAGAATTTGTGCTGCTGACGGGAGTTGGCCTTCTCTTGCTGATCATTATCGCTGATGGTTTCTTATTTCAGGAAAGGGATACGATTCTGCATGAAGGACATATCCGGCTGAGCGGGACGATCAATGATATACCGTTGATCGATGGGGATCAACTGACGGAAACATTAAAGACTACGGCAGGAGAACCCGTAAAAATCATTGTCAAGCTGAGATCAGAGAATGAGAAGAGCCGGCTGGCACGTGAATTGAAACCCGGTATGATCAGCCAAGTCAGTGGCACGTTAGAGCGACCGCCACTGCCGGGAAATTTTCATGCGTTTAATTATCGCGCCTATCTGGCAAGTCATCATATCTATTGGCAGCTTAAAACTGACGATTCACCAACTTTTGCTGATCCGCACCCGACACTTCTTGATTACCTGAAACGTTTTCGCCAACATGAGACCGTTCAAATCAACAACCGTTTTTCTCAAACCAGTGCGGAAATGATCAATTCACTAATCTTCGGTGATGATCAGAATATGGATCCGGACTTATCCGGTGCCTACCAGTATCTGGGTCTTGTTCATCTCCTTGTTGTTTCCGGGATGCATATCGTCGTCGTTTTCGGAACGCTCTTCTATTTGGCGCGCCGACTGGGCATGGCTCGCGAACATGCTGAATCGTTATTTCTCATTTTAATTCCTGTCTATGTCGTCCTGACGGGAGCGGAACCCTCCATTGTCCGCTCCGGACTCACGGCTTGTCTGACGCTGGCCGCCGGACTTTTTGGACGGCGATTCTTTGCGCTAGCCGACGGTCTGAGCCTATCCTGTCTGATTATGGTGCTCTGTGATCTGAAGGTGATTTTTGATTTGGGTTTTCAGCTTTCATTTGCGGTTACCTTCGCGCTGATTGTTTCCGGGCCAGGTCTGCTGGCAAAATACAAATCGCCGCTGTTCCGTCTGTTCATGGCTGCTGTGATGAGTGAACTGGCTTCGTTTCCGATTGTGATCTTTCATTTTTACCGACTCTCTTTACTCAGTTTCTTTTTAAGCGTTTTTTATGTGCCCTATCTTTCATTTATTATTCTGCCCTTTTGTTTTATGATTTATTTCCTTTCCTGTGTTTTCCCAGAAATATCCCCCTTTTTATCCAATAGTTTGGATTTTTCCCTATCCCTTCCGCAACAACTGCTACTCATGTTGTATAAAAATCCTGTTCTTCAGCTAAATTATGGTGCTATGTCCTTTTCCATGCTCTTGATTGCCATCTTCATCCTGATCGCTTGCCTGCTTTGCTGGGAAAAGACAGCCGGTATCCGATCAACCGTTTGGCTTTTGAGCCCCTTTTTCCTTATCTATGCTTTAGTTTCTATCACCAGTCTGCTTAATCCGACAGGTGCGGTGACCTTCGTCAATGTCGGTCAAGGCGACAGTATGCTCATTCAGCTGCCGCATCAGCAGGGAAATTTGCTAATCGACACGGGCGGAACCTTGCCTTATCGGCAACCGGCATGGATGAAAAAGAGAAAGCCATATGAGGTTGGGCGAGATACCCTTCTCCCGGAATTGCGGGCATTTCGGGTGAATAAGCTTGATACAGTCGTATTGACGCATAGGGACTATGACCATATTGGCGGTTTCCAAGCGCTGATTGGGCAAATTCCGATCCGTAGGCTGATTATTACGCCTTATTTTGATCCCAATGCTTCAGACCTGAGCTTATTCAAAAAGGCCATTCAAAAGGGAACCAAAATCAGTCTGATGAAAGAAGGTGACAGCTTCCGAGTTGGTGGACACTTATTTTATATCCTGTCACCGCTAACTCGTGCAGAAGACAGCAATGATAATTCGTTGGTCATTCGGACACATCTTGGCGGCAAAAATTGGTTATTTACAGGTGATCTATCATCTGAAGGTGAAAGGAAAATAATGGCTGCTCATTTGAATATACGCGGGGACATCCTTAAGCTTGGTCATCACGGTAGCCGTCTTTCGACTTCCGCTTCCTGGTTGAAAAAAGTCAAACCTGTAATTGGAATTGTCTCTTGCGGAAAGAATAATCGTTACGGACATCCGAATCCGGAAGTGCTGGTCCGTTTGAAAAAGGCGGGGACAAATGTGCTGCGTACCGATCAGTCCGGTGATCTGCGCTTTGAATTTAGAGGCGACCAAGTGACGGCTATTGAGACGGCGCGTTAAATCATTTCCATTATTTATGGCTGTTGTCAAGAGTTGTCACCCATACTTTAGAATGACATAGGATAACATAGATACAGAAAGCGCACGAACATCGTTTGGCGGCCATTGTCCTAGGTAATGGCAGGCAGACGTTCATATAAATTATCGGGCGGTCTATTGTCTGACCGCTCTTTGCATGCCTTGGCGTGCTTTTTTTATGTCCGCGCTCGGAAAACTTGGGCGCTCAACTGCACAAGTTCAGGTGAGAACTGCAGAACGATGGTCGAGAACTGCAGATCTTCAGGCGCTCATTTGCCGGAAGCTTTTTTCTGGAGAGAAAATCTGTCGATTAGCTTGTCAGTTTGTCTGCAAAACGGTAAAGTTAGGGACGAGGAGGGTGGCTTATGGCTAAAGAAAAATCAGCGGATTTATCGATTCAGAAACCATTATCCCCAGTGTATCTTTTGTATGGCACACAGGCTTATTTAATTCAAATGATGAAAAAGAATATCCTTAATGAAGCACTCTCCGCTGAAGAAAAAGAGTTTAACTTCTCTCGGTACGATTTGACGGAAACCCCGCTGAAACAAGCTTTGGAGGATGCAGAAACGATTCCTTTTTTTGGAGAGAAGAAAGTCGTCGTATTGGAAAATGCTTTCTTTCTTTCAGCGGAGCGAGTGAAAAGCAAGGTGGAGCAGGACGGAAGTCAGCTGGAAGCCTATCTTGAACAGCCGTCACCTGACGCGATTGTCATTCTGATCGCTCCTTATGAAAAACTTGATCGACGTAAAAAGATTGTCAAAATATTGGAACGTTCAGCAAAGGTTCACGAGCTGTCGCGATTGACTGATTCGACGATTTTTCATTTAATGGCAACTATCGCTGCAAAGTATGGTAGCGTGTTAACACGTGAAGGTTATGACCAGTTAGTGGGGTCAGTCGGACCGGATTTGGGCCGGTTGGCGCACGAGGTCGGTAAATGTGCCTTATATTGCGGAGCCGATCAGTCGATTGATCGCGCGATCGCCTTGAAGATCGGTTCGCGATCGATTGAAACCAATGTTTTTTTGTTAGTCAATCAGGTCATGAAAAAAAATACAGCAGCTGCGCTGCATCTTCTCCATGAATTGGTGCGAATGAAGGAGGAGCCGCTGAAACTGCTTGCTCTGTTGGAACGGCAGTTTCGGATTGTCTATCAGGTCTGTTACTATCAACAGGCGGGCTACACGCAAAGTAGCATGGCAGCGAAAATCGGTATTCATCCCTTTGCGGTGAAGATGGCGACGGATCAGGCCCGTTTATATGCACCGGCGATGATTATTTCGGCTTTGAAAAAATGCTCCGAAGTGGATTATCAAATTAAAACGGGACAAGTAGATAAATTAATGGCTCTAGAGCTTTTGATCCATCAGATTGCTTCAGCCTCATAAAAAAAGAACGGCTTCGCTGATCCAGGCGAAGCCGTTCTTTTTTGTTATGCGTTCAAACCGTTCAACTTTTTGGACAGTCTCGATTTTTCATGAGCTGCTTTATTTTTGTGAATCAAACCTTTAGTTGCTGCTTTGTCCACTTTCTTTGTTGCAACAAGAAAAGCGGTTTTGGCTCCTTCAACGTCCTTTTCTTCAACTTTCGTGTTGAACGTCTTGATAGCCGTACGCATAGCTGACTTAAACTGCACATTGTGCTGACGATTGGCTTCGCCCTTTTTCACACGTTTAATGGCTGATTTAATATTCGGCATTCCTTTCACCTCCAAATCCTTCAATTCCCGGCCAGGCATAAACGAAAGGCTGCAGGAACGGTGTCGGTCCCGAAAAATGCAGCCATTCTCATAAAAAGAGATTAATTCTGACAAAGTGTATTGTACCAAAGCCCGCCCCTATTTGCAATGATGAATGAAAAAAGCAAGAGTCGAACATCCTTATGAAGAGGCATATTTTCAAGAGATGAGGGAAATGCAAATGGCTGAAAAATTAGATTTACATAATTATGAAGTTCGGACCGATCTTGCTATCGAGGCCGGTGAACGAAAAGCGATGATTAATCGCGGAGTGAGCTTTGAAGAAAAGGTAGAGAAAGGGATTAAAATTACCCGGATGCAGATCAGTAAAGATCAATCGGAGCAATTTCATAAAAAGCCCGGTGCCTACCTGACTTTTGAAGCGAAGGCGCTACGATCGGGGGACACCGGCATTGAGAAAGACACGGAGCAGATTTTTGCCCGCTATTTTGCCCGCTTCCTAATGGATTTAAAGATCAAACCAGAGGCCAGTTGCCTGGTCGTCGGGTTGGGGAACTGGAAAGTGACGCCGGATGCACTCGGACCAAGTGTGGTCGATAACGTTCTGGTCACGAAACACCTTTTTGACTTGCAGTTGCAGAATGTTCAGAAGGGTTACCGACCGGTCAGTGCCATTACGCCAGGGGTGATGGGTGTGACCGGAATCGAAACCAGCGATATCATTCTCGGCGTGATTGAAAAAACAAAGCCTGACTTCTTAATCGCTATTGATGCGCTGGCGGCTCGCTCGATTGAGCGTGTGAATACAACGATTCAGGTTGCCGACAGCGGAATTCATCCGGGTTCCGGCATTGGCAACAACCGAAAGGAATTGAGCTTCAATACATTGGGCATACCGGTGATCGCGGTCGGCGTTCCCACCGTTGTTGACGCCGTGACGATTACAAGTGACGTCCTCGATTTGCTTCTGAAACACCTTGAAAGAGAGATGTCGGATAAGGCCCCCAGTAAATCACTCGTGCCTTCCTGGATGCCTTTTGGTGAGAAAGTGGATTACCAGAACCTGAAAATGCCGAGCAAAGAAAAGAGTGCTGCTTTTCTAGGCCTGATTGGTACCTTAAACAGTTCGGAAAAAGCGCAATTGATTCAGGAAGCTCTCGGCGCCTCCGGAACGCAGTTAATGGTCACACCAAAAGAAGTCGATTTCTTTATCGAAAAAATGGGCAATGTCCTTGCGGAAGGGCTGAATGCCGCGCTGCATGGTCAGATCACTCAGGATAATGTCGGAGCCTTCACCCACTAATCATTCGTTAGGCGGCTCATCCGCCGAAAAAAAAGGTATAGAGAACGATCAGCAAGATCATCATGAAAAATAAGAATGCGACGATATAGGCTGTTTTTTGCAGAAACGGCTTCTCTCTAGAGGCGATGCGCTTATTTTTGATTAATCGGCTCATGACCGACCACTTCCTTTAGCAGAATGGGATTTCCTTTTTTTAGTATAACAGGAAAGCTTCGAGGATTCTCTCGTAAAAAGGCGAGAATAATACGAGATTTCGCGCATACGATTGATAGAAAGACAAGCGATGAGGGATGAAAAAATGATCAGACGAGTCTTTATCGAATTGATTATTTTACTTTCTCTGCTCATGTTCTCCGGCATCTATGGCGCAGTGACGGTTCGCGACGCGGCGCAGCAGGGAACCCGCAGCAGCACTACCGAAGCGGGAACGCCTCTTGTTATTCCGGCGCAGCAATCGCAGCCGGCAATTGCTCAGCCAGAACAATCGGTGAAAACCAGCAGTGTTCAACAAAAAGCAGAGATGGGAGTACAGTCCTTTTCAGGAAAAGTTTCCCGCTTCTTCCTTTGGCTGGTCAGTCTCATCGCCGGGATGATCGAAGGTCTGATGCAAGCCTTTTTCTAAGTCCCTATAAAAATGAATTCCTTTGCCCTGCGTTGAAACCGACTGTATCGATTGTTATAATCGATACAAGCACGTTATTTGCGAGCAGGGGGAACACGAATGGCAGAAAATAAAGATAACCGTCAGCAACATATCCGCAATTTCTCGATCATCGCTCATATTGATCATGGGAAATCGACGCTGGCCGACCGTATTTTGGAAGCGACACAGGCGCTGACCAAACGGGAGATGAAAGCTCAAACGCTCGACGCAATGGATTTGGAACGCGAGCGGGGAATCACAATTAAATTAAACGCAGTTGAGCTTAATTATAAAGCACCTGATGGAGAAAATTATATTTTCCATTTGATCGACACCCCCGGGCATGTCGATTTTTCTTATGAGGTTTCACGAAGCCTAGCAGCCTGCGAAGGTGCCTTGCTGGTCGTTGATGCGGCGCAGGGCGTTGAAGCGCAGACATTGGCCAATGTCTACCTTGCCCTTGAGAATAATCTGGAAATTATTCCAATCATTAATAAAATTGATTTGCCGAATGCTGATCCTGAGCGGGTAAAAAAAGAGATCGAGACTGATATCGGACTTGATGCGTCAGAGGCCGTTCTAGCGTCGGCAAAGACAGGTATCGGCACGAACGAAATCCTACAGCAAATCATCGCTAAGATTCCAGCGCCGAGTGGTGATCCCGAGGCACCGCTGCGCGCTTTGATTTTCGACTCGCTTTATGACGCGTACCGCGGGGTTGTAGTCTATGTCCGAATTATTGATGGCACCCTTCGAGTCGGTGACACCATTCAATTAATGGCAAACGGAAAAACATTCGAAGTGTTGGAGGTTGGCGTCTCCACTCCTAAGATTGAAACTCGTCAGCAATTGTCGGTCGGCGATGTTGGTTTTCTGACAGCGTCGATAAAGTCGGTACACGACACGCGTGTCGGCGATACAATAACGAATGCCGAAAATCCCACGATGGAAGCGTTGCCTGGTTATCGGCGGATGAATCCAATGGTATATTGCGGCCTTTATCCGATTGACACGGCCCGTTATAATGATTTGCGTGAGGCACTCGGCCGTTTGGAATTGAATGACGCCGCACTTCAATATGAGCCAGAAACGAGTGAAGCGCTCGGTTTTGGATTTCGCTGTGGTTTTCTTGGCCTGCTTCATATGGATATCGTTCAGGAACGACTGGAAAGAGAGTTCAATATCGATCTGATTGCTACGGCACCAAGCGTGATTTATAAAGTGACACGAACGGATGGCACCGTTGTCGAAGTCGGCAACCCGTCAGAGATGCCCGAGCGAAAATTTGTCGACTCCATTCAGGAGCCTTATGTGCGGGCGACAGTCATGACGCCAAATGACTATGTTGGGGCGATCATGGAGCTTTGCCAGCGTAAACGCGGTGAATTTCAAAATATGGAATACCTGGATGGAGACCGGACGGCTGTCATTTATGATTTGCCGCTTTCTGAAATCATGTACGACTTTTTTGATTCACTGAAATCGAGCACGAAAGGCTATGCTTCGATGGATTACGAGATGAATGGCTATCGGACGAGCGATTTGGTGAAAATGGATATTTTGCTGAATGGTGAAAAAGTCGATGCGCTATCTGTGATCGTTCATATGGAATTTGCCTATGCCCGCGGCCGAGCAGTCGTTGAAAAACTCAAGGAATTGATCCCTCGTCAACAATTTGAGGTACCGATTCAGGCGGCGATTGGGCAAAAAGTGATTGCCCGTTCGACGATCAAGGCTTTGCGGAAAAATGTACTGGCCAAATGTTATGGCGGTGATGTTTCACGTAAAAGAAAACTGCTGGAGAAACAGAAGGAAGGCAAGAAACGAATGAAGGCGGTCGGCAGCGTTGAAGTGCCGCAGGAAGCCTTTATGTCCGTTTTCAAGATGAGTCATGACGACTGAGCGGGCGGAGAAGACGCCAGTACGCGGGGCTTATATCCATATTCCATTTTGTGATCATATTTGCTATTATTGCGATTTTAATAAATTTTTTATGAAAAATCAGCCTGTTGATGCCTACCTGGAGGCCTTGAATCGCGAAATGGCTTACTATGCGGGAAAAGGGCCGGTGCAGACTATCTATATAGGTGGGGGGACGCCGACCGCTTTGAGCGACAGTCAGTTTGAGCGGATGCTAAAAGATGTCTGCGGCCGTTTCATGAATCCCGCCATCAAAGAATTTACGGTTGAAGCCAACCCGGAAAATCTAAGCGATGAAAAGCTGCAGGCGATGAAAAGTCATGGTGTCACCCGCCTGAGTATTGGTGTTCAGAGCTTCGATGATCGGCTGCTTCAATCCATTGGCCGCGCGCATGTCGCGCGTGACGCGAAAAGGGCTGTTCAGCGGGCAAAAGCTGCTGGTTTCGATAATATAACACTGGATTTAATGTTTGCTCTGCCGGGCCAGACCGAATCGATACTGCATCAGTCACTCGCGGAGGCACTTGAGCTTGAAACTCCTCATATATCGATCTACTCTTTGCAGGTTGAACCGAAAACGATTTTCTATAACCGATTGAAAAGTGGCAAACTAAGCTTGCCGGGTGAGGATTTGGAAGCAGATATGTATGGGCAGATTATCTTCGAACTTGAGAAGCACGGATTGCAGCATTATGAAATCAGTAATTTTGCCCGTCCGGGTTATGAGGGTGTACACAATTCGCTTTACTGGCAAAATGAAGAATATTACGGTATCGGAGCCGGAGCTCACGGTTACGTGGACCACACGCGCTACGCGAATGCCGGCCCGATCAAGAATTATCTGGCGGCTGTTGAGAGGCAGAGCTGCGGTCGGAACTCCATTCATCCGGTCACGGAACAGGAACGGATAGAGGAAGAAATGTTTCTCGGCCTGAGACTGATGCAAGGCGTCAGTAAAAAGGCGTTCTTTAATAAATTCGGCCGTTCAATGGAAAGCATTTATGGACAGCAAATCGAAAAATTGAAAAAGCAAGGCTTGCTTGAGGAATTCGAGGATCGGATTAAGCTTTCGACACGCGGTATTTTTCTTGGCAATAATGTTTTTGAGGCCTTCTTACTCTCCTAGAGGATAAAAATATTTTTTGAATGAAGAGGCATATTTTTGCTGAAGCGCTGTCCCAATTCCCAAGTCTGGCGGCAGACTCTTCTTGATCATCTGTTTTTTTCCTGTCAAGGGTGGAAATCGATCAATCTTTCGTGATTTTGGATAAAAAATAATTGACAAATGGGCACGATGTTGGTAAGTTTTAAAGTAGAATTAGCACTCGGATAAAGAGAGTGCTAACAGAGGTGGTAAGATGTTAACGGAACGCCAGTTGTTTCTGCTGCAGCTTCTTGTTAATGACTATATTGTCTCTGCCGAACCTGTGGGGTCCCGCTCGATAGCGAAACGTGACGATGTGCATTTTAGTCCGGCTACGATTCGTAATGATCTCGCGGATTTGGAAGAGATGGGCTATCTGGAAAAGACACATCTTTCTTCAGGCAGAATTCCATCTGAGAAAGGTTATCGTTTCTATGTCGATCACTTGCTTTCACCAGTCATGCTGACAGACTCTGAGATGGGGGATATCCGCGGTGCCTATCGCGAAAAATTTACGGAAACCGAAGAGCTGATTCATGTCACGGCCAAATTATTGTCGGAGTTTACCTCCTATACAGCAATAATGCTGGGACCGGAGCTGCTCGAAATGAGGTTGAAACATATTCAGCTGGTCAAACTGTCCGATACTCAGGGTGTACTGATTATAGTCACAGATACCGGGCATGTCGAAAATCGGCTTGTTTCTATTCCTAAGGCAGTGGGTGCCGAGGATATTGAGAAAATTGTTAATATCCTTAACGATAAGTTGATTAATGTTCCCCTTTATGAGCTGTCGAAACGTCTTCAAGTGGAGATCAGCAATGTGTTGCGCGAAAATGTCAGAAACTATCAGTACGTCATGACATTTCTGACAAATAGTTTTAAAATAAATGATCCAGATCGAATTTTCTACAGCGGGAAGAGCAATATGCTGACGCAACCTGAATTTCAGGACGTCAGTAAAATCATTCCGTTATTTAATGTGCTGGAAGGAAAAGATTTGGTCCGCGAATTGCTGAATATCCCACCGGTCGGTGTACACATCCGGATCGGCAAAGAGAATAATCTCAATGGCTTTGAAGATTGCAGCCTGATCACAACCAGTTATTCCCTAGGGGACGGACATGTTGGAACGGTCGCCGTCATAGGGCCGAAGCGGATGGCCTATCCGCGGGTCGTGACGCTGATCGATGTTTTATCCAAGCTTCTTTCTCATTCATTGACAAAGAATCTAGAAAAAGATGATCCGCATTAATTGATAAGCCGGATATAAACGGTTTAGGAGGTGGGCCTATTGACCAAACAGGCAAACGAAGAAATGAAGCAGAAAAAGGTTAGCGAAACAAATGAAACTGTAAATGCAGTCAGCCCGCAGAAAAAGGATTCAGCGGCGGACTTAAAGGAAACAGTAGTGAATGAAGGCAAGAAGGAAGCAGCTGCCGAAGAGGCAGTCAATCCCGAAGTCGAGGCACTGAATAAGAAGCTTAATGATCAAGCGGGTACGATTGACAAATTGAAGCAGGAAAAGGAAGATTTGAACAATCGGCTGTTGCGTGCTCAGGCAGATTTCGATAATTTCCGAAAAAGGACAATGAAGGAAAAAGCGGACGCCCGCAAGTTCAGAGCACAAGATATTGTGACGGACATGCTGGACACATTGGACAATTTCCAGAGAGCGCTGGCTGTGGAAACTGCTTCCGAAGATGGAAAATCCTTAAAGCAAGGTATGGAAATGGTTCTGAAGAAGCTGGAAGAAGCCCTGAAAAAAGAAGGCGTCGAAGAGATTGAATCACTGGGAAAACCCTTTGATCCGACGATCCATCAGGCAGTTATGCAGGAAGCGAGCAGTGAACATGAAGCCGGTACGGTCATTCAGGTGCTGCAGGCGGGCTATACATTGAACGGGCGGGTTATCCGTCCGGCAATGGTTAAAGTAAGTGCTTAATTTGGGGTTGCAAAACAAGTGTTTTAGCCGTTCCTTCATTAAGCAAGTCCCGTGAACGGTTTTAAAATAATTGGGAGGAAAGAGACATGAGTAAAATTATTGGTATTGACTTAGGAACAACGAACTCCTGCGTTGCAGTGATGGAAGGCGGCGAACCCGTCGTCATTCCTAATCCGGAAGGAGGCAGAACAACTCCGTCCGCTGTTGCATTTAAAAACGGCGAACGTCAGGTTGGTGAAGTCGCCAAACGTCAGGCGGTAACGAATCCGAACACAGTGTTATCGATTAAGCGTCATATGGGTTCGGATTATAAAGTTGAAATTGAAGACAAAAAATATACACCGCAAGAGATTTCGGCAATCATTCTTCAAAAACTGAAATCCGATGCTGAGGCTTATCTTGGTGAAACAGTGGAAAAAGCCGTTATCACCGTACCGGCCTATTTTAACGACGCTCAGCGTCAGGCAACCAAGGATGCCGGAAAAATTGCTGGCCTTGAAGTTCTTCGTATCATCAACGAACCGACGGCCGCTTCCCTGGCTTACGGACTCGATAAAGGCGAAGATCAAACCATTCTGGTCTTTGACCTTGGCGGCGGGACATTCGATGTTTCCATCCTGGAGCTTGGCGACGGTATTTTTGAGGTCAAGTCAACCGCGGGCAATAACCGTCTGGGCGGCGATGATTTCGACGAACGGATCATTAATTATTTGACTGGCGAATTCAAAAAAGAAACAGGCATTGATCTTTCCAGTGACAAGATGGCTCTGCAGCGCCTGAAAGATGCCGCTGAAAAAGCAAAGAAGGAATTGTCAGGGGTTTCTCAGGCTTCTATTTCTCTGCCGTTTATTTCGGCTGACGCCAGCGGCCCGAAACACTTGGAGCAAAACCTTTCGCGTGCGAAATTTGACGAATTGACGGCTGATCTTGTTGAATCCACAATCGGACCTGTACGTCAGGCCTTGTCTGACGCCGATATGACAATGGATAACATCGATAAGATCATTCTGGTCGGCGGTTCTACCCGTATTCCGGCCGTTCAGAACGCCATAAAAAATCTGACTGGCAAGGAACCAAGCAAGGGTGTGAATCCGGATGAAGTCGTTGCCGTTGGTGCAGCAATCCAAGGCGGCGTCCTGACCGGTGATGTGAAAGACGTTGTCTTGCTGGATGTTACGCCGTTGTCTTTGGGCATTGAAACCATGGGCGGAGTGTTCACCAAACTGATTGATCGCAACACTACGATTCCGACTAGCAAGTCACAGGTATTCTCAACTGCCGCCGACAATCAGACAGCTGTTGACATTCATGTCCTTCAGGGCGAGCGTCAGATGGCAGCGGATAATAAGACGCTTGGTCGTTTCCAACTGGCAGATATTCCGCCGGCGCCGCGCGGCATCCCTCAGATTGAAGTCACATTCGAGATTGATGCAAACGGCATTGTCAATGTTAAGGCCAAGGACAAGGGTACGAATAAGGAACAGTCAATCACGATTCAATCCTCGTCAGGCCTGAGTGACGATGAAATCGATAAAATGGTTAAAGATGCTGAAGCGAACGCGGACGCCGATAAAAAACGTAAAGACGAAGTTGACTCGCGCAATGAAGCCGATCAGCTAATCTTCGCCACAGAAAAGACGTTGAAGGATCTTGGCGACAAAGTCGATGCTTCTGAAAAGTCTAAAGCAAATGATGCAAAGGACAAATTGAAGAAAGCATTGGAAGGTAAAGATCTGGAGGCTATCAAGAAAGCGAAGGACGAATTGAACGAAGTCGTTCAGCAATTATCTGTCAAATTGTATCAACAAGCACAAGGCCAGGCACAGAATGCCGGGGGTTCTGCTACAGGGGATACAGCAGGCAAGAAAAAAGACGATGACAATGTTGTCGACGCGGACTATAAAGAAGTCGATGATGACAAGGACAAAAATAAGAAAAAGTAATAAAATCAGCTGATTCTGTTTAGGCTGAAAGGATTGATATAAGCCGGGAGCAGTGTCCGGCAAGTGTGTTGAAAGGGAAAAGTCGAAGTCGGACCTGAGGTTCGTACTTTGACTTTTTCTTGCTTAGATCCCTGATTCAATGGTATGATTTATTCAATATGGGGGAAATCAGCACCGTGACGGCAACTCTCCAATGTCGTTTGTTTTTCGGCCTTATTCGGACAGTTTTAAGAAACAGGCATAAGATTTCTTGAGAACGATCATATAAAAATGAAAGATCTGCAATGGCGGGTTTTCCATTTTCTTTCTAAATGAAATTCTTTCGGGAGTGATTGGATGAGCAAGCGGGATTATTATGAAATACTTGGCGTGAACAAAAATGCCTCTAAGGAAGAAATTAAGAAAGCCTTCAGGGGTCTGGCCAGAAAATATCATCCCGATGTCAATAAAGACCCTGGTGCGTCTGAAAAATTCAAGGAAATCTCCAAGGCCTATGAAGTTCTCAGTGATCCGCAGAAGAGAGAACAATATGACCAGTTTGGTGAAGAAGGTCCGAATCAGGGTGGATTTGGCGGCTTTAACGGCGCCCAAGGATTCAGCGGCGGCGGAGACTTTGGCTTCGGTGATATTTTCGATCAGCTTTTTAACGGTGGTGGATCCAGACGACGCGATCCTAATGCCCCGCGTCAAGGATCAGACTTGCAATATGAGATGACCATAACTTTTGAAGAAGCGGCTTTTGGAAAAACGACCGAGATTCGGGTACCCAAAGAAGAGACGTGCTCGACCTGTCACGGTACGGGCGCAAAACCGGGAACAAGGCCGGAGACTTGCTCGCATTGTCATGGTACAGGACAGATGAATACGGAACAAAACACACCATTTGGACGGATCGTGAATCGACGCGTCTGCTCCTATTGCCACGGAACGGGAAAAATCGTGAAGAGTCCGTGCCATACATGCGGAGGCAAAGGCAAGATCAAGGTCAATAAAAAGATTGAAGTAAAAATTCCTGCGGGTATCGATGATGGACAGCAGATTCGTTTGTCCGGTCATGGAGAAGCGGGTGTCAATGGTGGACCGGCAGGCGATCTGTATATTGTCTTTAACGTGAAGCCTCATAAAATTTTCCAACGTGATGGGGATAACGTTTTTCTTGAAATTCCGCTTAATTTTGCTCAGGTGGCTCTCGGGGACGAGATCGATGTACCAACGCTCTACGGGAAGGTTCAGCTGCGTATTCCTGCGGGCACACAAACCGGCACAAGGTTCCGCCTCAAGGGGAAAGGAATTAAAAATGTCCGCGGCTACGGCCAGGGCGATGAGCATGTGACCGTTAAAGTGGTAACCCCTAAACGCCTGACTGAAGAGGAAAAGACGCTGTTCCGTAAGCTTGGCGGTGTGAATACGGGAGCATCTGGCGAAGAGGACAGTTTATTTGATAAAGTGAAAAAGAAAGTATTCAAGGCAGATTGATAGCTGGAAAAGTTGGAAAACAATGGAGCGGGTTTAGGCATCCGGAGTTTTCCTTCTTCTTTACATGAATTTAATATTTTTTATCAAATAATTTGAGCCGGAGTCTTTTCTGGTTGCTGCTCATGCATTTTCCCGTGCTTTGGAAGGACCTTCTGAAAGTAAAAATAGGATCGGAGAAACCTTAATGAAATGGTCTGAGATTTGCATTCATACAACTGAGGAAGCTATCGAACCGATTACGAACATTTTGTACGAAGCCGGTGCCGGTGGTGTAGTGATTGAAGATTCAATGGATCTTGCGAAAGACGGTTCGACAGAGGCGGGCGCGACTTATCAGCTCGATCCGAACGATTACCCGAACGAGGGTGTGAATGTGAAAGCCTATTTGCCTGTCAACAGTTTTCTTGGCGAGACTGTTGCGGAAATGAAACAGGCGCTTACAAATCTGATCCAATATGATATACATCTTGAGCCGGATTGCCTCAGTATCAGTGAGCGCAACGAAGAAGAATGGGCAACAGCCTGGAAAAAGTATTATAAGCCTGTCGCGATTGGAAAAGAATTTATCATTACGCCAACCTGGATCGATTATCAAGAAACTGTCGCCGAGAGAAAAATCATTGAGCTGGATCCGGGGATGGCTTTCGGCACAGGGACACATCCAACCACTGTCTTATGCATTGAGGCTTTGGAGAGCGCCATTGCCACCGGTGTTCGTGTTCTGGATATTGGAACGGGTACGGGCGTTCTATCGATTGCCGCGGCAAAGCTTGGGGCCCAATCCGTTTTGGGTGTTGATTTGGATGAAGTGGCTGTGCAATCTGCAAAATTGAATGTGAAATTGAATAGGGTTCAGGATAGAGTCATCATTCGCAGGAACGATCTGATTAAATCACTGAAGCCCGGGTATGATGTGATTGTTGGAAATCTGCTGGCGGAACTCGTGATCCGCTTAGCAGAAGAACAGGTGGATGATTTATTGAATCCAGGCGGTAGGCTGATTGTCTCCGGTATTATCCGCACCAAAAAAGATCAGGTTTCAGCAGCCTTAATTTCTGCCGGACTGACGCTCTTGGAAACTCGTGAGCAGGAAGATTGGGTCTGTCTGGTTGCCGTAAAGGGGTCATAATCTTGCAGCGTTATTTTGTACCTGATAAACAGTTTGAATTAAAAGAGGGGCGGGTCTGGCTTCAAGGAGAAGACGCCCATCACATCACTCATGTGATGCGTATGAATATTTCGGATTCGATTATCTGTGCAAATAACCAGGGCGACGGTTTTTTATGCAGGATCAGCGGAATCGAAGGTGATAAAGTCTGCGCTGCGATTGAGTCAAAATTAGCAGAAAAACCTGAGCTGCCCATTCAGGTCGTTCTGGCTCAAGGAGTGCCTAAGGGTGACAAATTTGATACAATTGTTGAAAAGGGGACGGAATGCGGTGCTTTTTCCTTTATTCCGTTTCAGGCAGAGCGCTCAATCGCTCGCTGGCCAAAGGAGAAAATCGCGAAAAAGAAGCACCGTCTAGCTAAGATTGCCAAGGAAGCTGCTGAACAATCGCATCGACTGCGTGCGCCAGATGTGTCCGTCCCGCAGACTGCTGAAGAATTAATTCGCCTCGGACAATCTTTTGATTGGAAGATCGTTGCCTATGAAGAGACGGCTAAGCAAGGCGTTCAGGATCGGCTGCCGCGGCTTCTAAGCAAGATGAATGCCGGTGAACGGCTGCTCGCAGTCATTGGTCCGGAGGGTGGAATATCGCCGCAGGAAGCTGCAGCCTTCAAGGCAGGCGGTTTTGTATTTTGCGGACTGGGTTCGCGAATTCTGCGCACGGAGACTGCTCCCATCTATCTACTTGCCTGTATCTCTTATCATTTTGAACTTTTAAATTAACAAGGGGGACATCAGAATGCCTTCAGTAGCATTTCATACCTTAGGCTGCAAAGTGAATCATTATGAGACTGAATCGATCTGGCAATTATTTAAAGCGCAAGGCTATCTGCGCAAGGATTTTGAAAAAACGGCGGATGTATACATAATTAACACATGTACCGTTACCAATACGAGTGATCAGAAAAGCAGGCAGATTATTCGCCGTGCCATCCGCAGCAATCCAGAAGCTGTGATCTGTGTGACTGGCTGTTATGCACAGACATCACCAGCCGAAGTGATGTCGATTCCTGGTGTCGATATCGTTGTTGGTACACGTGATCGGGAAAAACTGCTCGGCTACGTCGCTCGCTTCCGGAAGGATCGTGAACCGATTAATGGCGTCAGCGACATCATGAAGGCAAAAGTATATGAAGAACTGGATGTTCCTGAATTTACCGATCGGACACGGGCGTCACTGAAAATTCAAGAAGGCTGTAATAATTTTTGCACCTTCTGCATCATCCCATGGGCTCGCGGTCTGCTGCGTTCGCGGCAGCCAGAGGCGGTTATCCACCAGGCGCAGCAACTGGTCGATGCCGGTTATCAGGAAATTGTACTGACTGGTATCCATACGGCGGGCTACGGCGAGGACATGGAAAATTATAATTTTGCTCAATTGCTTCGTGATCTGGAGGATAAAGTCCGGGGATTAAAGCGGCTGAGGATCTCTTCGATTGAAGCGAGTCAAATCACAGATGAAGTGATTGAGGTCATTAATCAATCAAAGGTCATTGCCCGTCATTTGCATATTCCGCTTCAGGCGGGTTCCGACGAAGTTCTGAAGAGAATGCATCGGAAATATACGGCCGCTTTCTTCGCCGAAAAGATAACGAAACTGCGGAAAGTACTTCCTGACTTTGCCTTGACCTCTGATGTGATTGTTGGTTTTCCCGGTGAAACGGAAAAAGAATTCCAGGAAACCTATGATTTCATTCGCGATCTGCGTTTTTCTGAACTTCATGTTTTTCCTTATTCCCAGCGGACTGGTACACCAGCGGCTAAAATGCCGGATCAAGTTGAAGAATCGGTCAAGCATGATCGCGTGAGCCGACTGATTGCGCTTTCTAACCGGCTTTCTAAGGAGTATGCAGCACACTATCTTAATCAAACGCTTGAAGTTATCCCGGAAGAACCACTCAATCATCATGAGGAGGCCGGTGATTATGTCGGCTTCACCGATAATTATCTGAAAGTCAAGTTCCACTATCCGTCTCATGAGATTGTCGGTAAATTGGTACGTGTCAAATTAACACAAACGGGGTACCCCTTAAACGAAGGCTTGTTTGTCCGAATCCTTGATCAGGACAAACGGTTCCTGGTCAGCGATCCATCGATTCAGGCAGCGGAGTAAGCGGGTTGGTTATTTTATAAACGGGTTCTTTCTACCCAGCGTCCGAAAGGCCCGGCAAGCGGAATGGCAATTAAGGCGGCAATTAAATTGAAAATGACCGAGGTATGCGCGAGTGCGACCTTTCCGTTTCCGGCTAGAGCAAGTGCGAAATCAGATAGCGGCAGTATAAAAGGGAGAAATAAGGCGACGCTCAGCACATTGAAAAGAATATGTGTATAGGCCGTCCAGCGGGCTTCTCGTCCGGCTCCTAAGCTGGCAATATAGGTTGTCAGACAAGTGCCGATATTTGAACCGAACATGATGGCGATCGCGGCAGGAAGTGCCAGAATCTGATGATCGAGAAAGCCCATGCAGACGAGCATCGTTGCTGAGCTGGACTGAATGATTGCAGAAAAAAGGATGCCGACGAGCAGTGCATAGAACAGGCTGCCATTCGCGTCGACGAGCAGATCTCTGATAAACGGTGACTGAACAAGCGGCTCGGCAAGCGAACTGAACCCTTGCATAGAGGTAAATAGGCAACCCAAACCGAAAAAAAGAGATCCAAGCGAAAAGCTTTTGCGAAAGGGAAGGCACATGAGCAGAAGTCCAATTCCGAAAAAAAAGTAATGCATTGAGCCAATGGGCAAAGCGGCAATTTCTCCGGTCAATGTTGTTCCGATATTGGCTCCAAGGACAATGCCGACGCTTTGGGAGAAGCGCATGGCGCGGGCACCTATCAGACCGACTGTAATGATTGTCACGGCGGAACTGCTTTGTAGCAGTATCGAAGCGAGTGTTCCGATCGCGAGTCCCTTCATTGGCGTATCTGCAGCCCGCTCAAGGGTTGATTTCATCTTGGAACCGACCAGATGATGCATTCCTCCGGTCATCACGCCCATACCTAGTAGGAACAGAAAAATATAGAGAATAAATAAAAGGACATTTTGATCCAAAACTGATCACCTCGTCCTATTTTATTGGACTTGCATTCAATCCATGACAAAAAAATGAGACGCTCAGAAGTTTATCGCACGGAAGGCTGCCGATTGCAGCTTTGAATGCTTTTTTTCAAACCGGCATTTGATAAATCATGGACGATCGTATATAATGTCAAGTGACATAAAAGATGTCATTTCAAGTTGCTTTCGTTTTTGGAGGGAGGGAAACATAGATGGTCGAGACTAGGGTTCGCAAGAACGAATCGATTGAAGACGCTCTGAGACGTTTTAAAAGGTCGGTTTCGAAATCCGGCACTTTAGCTGAAGTGAAAAAACGGAGAAATTACGAGAAACCAAGTGTAAAACGCAAGAAAAAATCTGAGGCTGCACGCAAAAAACGTCGCAAGTTCTGAGAAGGAGTTATGCTGGATGAGCCTTATTGATCGCCTGAACACCGATATGAAAGAAGCGATGAAAGCCCGCGAGAAAGCACGGCTTTCCGTTATTCGGATGCTCAAAGCATCGCTTCATAACGAGTCGATCAAGATTGGTAATCCGTTATCGGATGATGAGGCGCTAGCGGTTCTGACCCGTGAACTTAAGCAGAGGAAAGACTCCCTCCAAGAGTTTGAGAATGCAGGCCGGCAAGACCTGGTTGACGAAGTCAGTGTTGAAATTGCTATTGTTCAATCTTATATGCCTGAACAGTTATCTGAAGACGAATTGCAATCGATTGTCGATGAAACAATTTCAGAAGTCGGTGCAGCATCCAAAACGGATATTGGCAAAGTTATGAAAGCCATTATGCCCAAAGTGAAAGGCCGCGCCGATGGAGGTCTGATAAATCGTCTTGTTCGCAGTAAATTAAGCTAAACTAAGCCATAATACAAAGAAAGGAAACCTTGTTTGCCACGCAGACAGGGTTTCTATTTTTGTACAGAAAATAAAATTTCGTTAAGTGTTTTCAAGAGCTCTTTCTGCCGCTGCTCAATTATTCATTCCGTTAAATGAGTCAAAAAAGTTTTTGCAAGAACCTTTCCCCAATAAATTAAAATATCCATTTTGAGGACGTTGTTCAAACATGGATGCTTATCCTCAATTGTTCTGTGTATGCTATGCTTTTAAAGGATTCACTCCAGGTTTTCTCTATCGCTTCTGAACACACGGATGACAAATGATTTTGTCTCTTCATGATATAATGGCATGGAATTAAGACTATCTATCTTTAAAATCAATAAGTGAGGTGCACCTATGCCAACACGAAGAATTACCCTTTCCTGCACGGTCAACACGCGCGATTTAGGTGGTTACCCAACGCCTGACGGCAGGACAACCGCATTCGGAAAAATCATACGCAGCGATGCACCAGAAATATTTACTCCAAAAGATGCAGCATTATTGAAGCGTTTAGGTGTCACAGCAGCCATCGATTTGCGTTCAAAAGAGGAAACAGAAAAGATGCCAAGTGCCTTTGAACGCTCCGCTGATTTTGATTACTTTCACTGTCCCTTTGCAATTGGCAATCGCAGCACGTCTTCCGTAGCAGAAGTACCCTTGCTATACTCGGAAATGATCGCTGATCTTCCAGCAATCAAGCGAATTCTCAGCATCATCGCTCGGCAAGAAGGCTCTATTTTTATCCACTGCTATGTCGGCAAGGACCGCACCGGTGTTGTTGCTGCGTTGGTACTACTTATTGTCGGCGTCGACATCAGTGACATCCTCGCTGACTATCAGATTTCCTATACCTATTTGCGGTTCAGAATACGCGAATTGCTGCACGATCATCCGGAGCTTCCGGACTTTACCGGCCGCTCTGATATGGAGTACATGGAAGTGACACTGGACCACTTTTTTGAGACATATGGTACTGTCCAAAACTATCTTCAGGAAGTTGGCCTGCATCTGGATGAGATTACAGAGTTGAAAAATAAGCTTTTCTGACGATTCGGCAAACCAAGTAAGACATAATCTGGAGTGACTCCCAATTAATTAAAGAAAATAAAGTATGTCGCATTTGAGCGCTGAGGTTCAACAGTAGAGGCCTGAGGTTCAACAGTAGAGCGCTGAGGTTCAACAGTACAGGCCTGAGGTTCAACAGTACAGCCACGAGGTTCAACAGTTGACATAAAATGCGTAACACTACTTGAATAAAAATGTTATTACAAAGTCAAGGACTCTTTTTTAATGTTATTTTCGGCAATCTGAGGTCGCGGCCCGCTGCTTTCTCATGTATAATTAATGGCGTAAGAGCGGCAGCCTTTGCCAGCAGTGTTTTGACCTCGGACTGTCTGAGCACGAGAAATAGCTGCATGACTTCTACAAGGGGGACGATCATCGTGATGGACGCTTCAACTGTAACGATATTAATCATTGCTGCATTGGTCATTATTGCAATTGTCATATTATTCACATTTGTTCCGATTATGTTATGGATATCGGCTCTTTCATCCGGGGTGCGAATCAGTATTTTTACGCTGATCGGCATGCGCCTCAGGCGAGTTATTCCGCGGAGAGTTATTGATCCGCTGATTAAGGCAATCAAAGCAGGACTCGATCTGCACACAAATCAACTGGAAAGCCATTATTTGGCCGGTGGTAATGTGGATCGGGTAGTTAATGCGCTGATTGCTGCACATCGGGCAAATATCGACTTGACTTTTGAGCGCGCTGCCGCCATTGATTTGGCAGGACGTAATGTCCTTGAGGCCGTGCAGATGAGCGTCAATCCTAAGGTCATTGAGACCCCTTACATCGCCGGTGTCGCGATTAATGGGATTGAGGTGAAGGTCAAGGCAAGGATCACTGTACGGGCGAATATCGACCGTCTGGTCGGCGGTGCCGGCGAGGAGACGGTTGTTGCCCGCGTTGGTGAAGGCGTGGTCAGCACAATTGGTGCCTCGCACACACATAAAGACGTATTAAAAAATCCGGATACGATTTCGAAAACCGTACTCGATAAAGGGTTGGATGCCGGAACCGCATTTGAGATTCTTTCCATCGATATCGCTGATGTGGATGTCGGCAAGAACATCGGCGCCTTTCTGCAGACCGAACAAGCAGAAGCAGATAAAAATATTGCTCAGGCTAAAGCTGAAGAACGACGGGCGATGGCCGTTGCGAAAGAACAAGAAATGCATGCCCGTGTTGAAGAAATGCGTGCAAAAGTCGTCGAAGCAGAATCTGAGGTTCCACTGGCCATGGCCAGTGCCCTCAAAGAAGGAAAGCTTGGTGTCATGGATTATATGAATTATAACAATATCAAAGCTGACACTGAAATGCGGCATTCTTTTGGGAATAATAGTAGTGATACGGACAATTCTTCCGGTGACGAGTACAAATAAAGTGAACACTGACTGATTGGAGGGAGAGGATTCGTCGATGAGTTTTCTAGGGATTATCATTGGTGTTGGTGCTTTTGTTCTCTATATTGCCAGATCTGTTGAAAAGCAGAATGAAGAGGAACGGGGGCGGCAGGCCCGGCAGCAGCGGAGAGGTCCCGCTTCTTCTAGGCAGCCAGTCAATTCAGAGCCTGCAGTTGAAGCAAGGCCAAATAAAAAGCGTTCCTCACCGGGCTCTTCTGCCCGTAAAAATGTTTCTGAGTGGACAATGGAAGCCATGAATGATCAATGGCAGAAGAAGTACCAGGAAGCCAGGGAAAAGCGAAAGCAAGGGGCAGATGCGCCGGAGATGGCCGTTGTTCCGGTTGCCGCCAATCGGCCGGCAGGGGAAAGGCCGGCGTGGATGAATGACCGGCAAATGGTTCGCCGTGCCTTCCTCTTCTCAGAATGCATCGGCAAACCACGAGCTATTTCACCGCATCCTTATTTTAAGAAAAAATAAATAAAATAATAGAAGGAGCATCTCACTGCCGAAAGGCGTGTAGGTGTTTCTTTTTTTTTGCAGCTAATTTTCAGTTGGCAGTGCGACCGGAAGCGGTGAGAAAAGGAAAGCATGCAGACCTTGAGCCCACATGGTACATGACATTCCGGCAATTCCAGTGCTATCGGAGTGATCTGCATCATAAGTTTTAAGGAGGTGGAAAGAGATGAAGAAAAAATGGACGAATCGAATGAAGAAATGGTTTTCCGAGGTTTCCGATATCCCCGAGGACATCGTGATGAATCTGCCGAGGATGACATTGATCGGCCAGTCTCACCTCTCCATTCAGAATTATAAGAGCGTAATCACCTTCTCGGATAAAGAACTGATTCTAGCGATGGATCAGGGCGAGTTACATATATTTGGTGAGAATTTTATGCTTGAAGTCATTCTGGAAAAGGAAATTCTGCTGGAAGGATTCGTGAAAACTGTTCAGTTCGTTGAACACTAAGAGGGAGCGTATCAGCGTGAGAAAATCGGGTCATTCCTTGAAGGGCACAATTACAGCAGAAATAAGCGGACAAGCACTCGGAAAATTTCTCAGCGAATGTACGAAGCATGGGGTGAGCCTCAGGAATGTTCGGCCTAAAAACGAGCAAATGATGATCTGCCAGATAAAATGTACAAATCCCGAATTGCTGAAGCGTCTGCTGAGGGAAACAAACTGTCGTATACACATTCTGGAGAAACGGGGAATCCCCTTTTTTGTGAGACGCGTGAGGTCCCGTCTGGGTTTTGCAGCCGGCATCATCTTTTTTCTGGCGATTCTCTTGCTACTCTCAAATATGGTTTGGTCTATTCAAGTGAAAGGGGCGGATCCAAGACTGGAAACACAAATCCGCAATCTTTTGACGAGAGACCATCTGTTTGTGGGGTCACTGAATTTTTTTGTCCCGAATACGAAGGAAATTGAGGAGAAGCTGTCGGCAAACCTGCCCAAAGTCACCTGGATCGGCGTTTCCCGCGCTGGGACGACGTATCGCGTGGATGTGGTGCAAAAGAAATATCCGAAAAAGGCAAAATCACTCGCACCACGCAATCTGGTGGCAGCAAAACAAGCGGTTATTCATCATCTCTATGTGGAAAAGGGACAACCCGTCGTTGAAAGCAACCAATTTGTTAAAGCGGGGCAGGCTTTAGTGCTTGGCCGTATAGGCGATGAAAAATCATTCCGATTCGTTCCGGCGAAGGGGCGGGTGATCGGCGAAACGTGGTATGAATCACAGGCGCAGATCCCGCTTGAAAGCCGCTATACGTTGTATACAGGCCGCAGCAAAACAAACTATCGCTTGAGATTCTGGCACCTGAGCGTTCCGTTATGGGGACTGAACAAACACCCCTATACAAATACGGATAAAGAGACCCGATCGCGCCATATTCGCTTTCTGCTATGGAAATTACCGGTAACTTTCATACAGGATACCTTTCGTGAAAAGAAACCGATCACTCGGCGCCTGACGATCGATCAGGCACTGGCGGAAGCGGAAAAGACTGCCGATCGGAAGCTTTTGGGCAGACTTTCACCAAATGCAGAAATTCTTTCCACTGTCATTGATAAAAAAGAAGTCAGAGACGGGATTCTTTACATCACCAGCCATGAGGTGGTACTGGAAGACATTGCCCGCCCGCAGACAATTGATGTCGGCAAAGAGAAGGAAAGGCTGAAAAGACAGAAAAAAAGCGGATAATAGATGAATATCATGTCCGGTTCAATGAGAAGCAGAACATATAAAAATGAAAGAAGTTGGAATTAAAAGGGGAACCTATGTTAAAATGAGATAAAAACCGTGATCTGATTTAGAGGAGGACACAAAGAGCTTGCCAGAACGCCATTTATATACAATAACCATGAATTGGGAACACGCAAATGAAGCGTTGACGCTGTTCGGACCCGGAGACGCAAATCTGAAAATAATTGAAAAGACGCTTGCGGTCTCAATTGTTACCCGCGGCGGGTCGATCAGCATTTCTACAGAAAAGGAAGCGGACGTCAAAAGAGTGGATGATGTGCTGAAGGCGTTACTTCAGTTAATTCGCCGCGGCATTGCCATCTCACAGCGGGACGTTGTCTATGCCCTTAAAATGGCTGAAAACGGACAACTCGATGTGTTTGGAAATCTTTATGAAACGGAAATCGCAACAAATGCCAAGGGTAAACCGATTCGGGTCAAGACGCTGGGACAGCGGCATTATATTCAAGAAATCAAAAACAATGATATGGTCTTTGCAATCGGTCCTGCGGGCACCGGGAAAACCTATCTTGCCGTTGTCATGGCTGTCACAGCACTCAAAGAGGGAAAAATAAAAAGACTGGTCCTGACGCGGCCGGCCGTTGAAGCCGGTGAAAATCTTGGTTTTCTCCCGGGCGATCTGAAGGAAAAAGTTGATCCCTATCTGCGTCCGCTCTATGATGCACTGCATGATGTTTTGGGCGCTGAGCACACCTTGCGCTTAATTGAACGCGGGACGATTGAAATTGCGCCGCTGGCTTATATGCGTGGCCGGACTTTGGAAGATGCTTACGTCATTCTTGATGAGGCACAAAATACGACACAGGAACAAATGAAGATGTTTCTGACTCGCCTTGGATTTGGTTCGAAAATGATTATTACCGGCGATGTGACGCAGGTTGATCTACCGAAGGGCAGAAAATCGGGTCTTAGCGCGGCTAAGGGGTTACTGGGACAGATTAATGGAATTTCTTTTGTGGAGCTCAAAAGCGCAGATGTTGTCCGTCATCCGCTCGTTCAGCGGATTATTGAAGCGTACGGAGACTGATTCCATCAGCAGGTGCAAAATGGATCAATAATCTATGGGATAACGCTTCAGCCGGGAGATCCTGGAGGCAAGAATATGAAGAATTCAACCCAAGCGAAAAGCAGAATAAAAGAGGTATTCATTAAATATCTTGCCGGATGGGGAATGTTTGCTGTCGTCGGCATTGTTCTTTATGCGCTCATGGTCGGCAGTGTTCTGCCCAAGAATCCCAATGTTCGGTTGCATGAAATTGCCAGCCAGGACATTCAGTCACCGATCGACGCTGTAGATAATCAGGCGACTCAGGCCAAACGACAGGAAGTAATCGGGGACACGCCGTCTGCCTATACGTATGATAAAAATCTTGGCTTAATGCAGGTTGAAAAAGTCGGAGATCTCTTTGACGCGATCACTTCGGTAAAAAAAGATCAGAAGATCAATTCGGATTCAGCTCGCGACGCGGTTGATGTGGCAGTACAGAAAATATCGGACAGCCAGACGGGATCACCCGATACCGGTTTGTCGGATGACACGTTGCGGACACTTGTGATAGCGTCAGATCATAATTTACAGATTGCCGAAGACATTACCAGTACCAGCATTTATGAAGCCATGAATGCAAAGGTGGGCTGGAATGACTTAGAGCGGGTTCAGGGCAAGGCCTCTGCCTCGCTGCCGTCCTCTGTTCTCGATGATAAAATGCGTAAAGCGCTTAATGAGGTGCTGCGTGATTATATAACGGCCAATTATACATTTGATGCGACGGCAACCAAACGCAATAAGCAAGAAGCGGCCAGCGGTGTCGACAATGTGGTCATCCACCAAGGAGAAGTCATTGTTCGCAAGGGAGAACTGGTCACCAATGACATGATTCGCCAATTGAAACTTGTTGGTTTGTTGGATGACCATTTTAATATTATTCCCTTTATCGGCCTGTTTTTGCTAACGGCGTTTATTACCGGTATCTTCTGGTTTGAATACTATCGTTTTAACAAAGGTGGAAAAAAGGACTCACTGAAGTATTTGTATATCTATACGTTGATTTTCCTTGGAACAGCAGTGATATTAAAAATATGCAGTTACCTAAGATTAGCCAATATTTCCGGACTCAGTGATATTGTACCGATTGCGGTGGCCCCGCTATTGCTGCGATCATTGCTTAATGAACGGATTGCCATGATATCAGGAGTCCTTTTGTCGCTGATTGGGAGTGTCATATTCGGAATCAGTACCAAGGCAGCTATTTTCGATGCTCCAATGTCTATTTATCTGTTCTTTTCCGTTCTGTGCGGAGCAATCACTATTGGAAGCCGGGAACGAAGGCCAAAGATCTTTCAGACAGGCGGGTTGATCGCTTTGGTCAATTGTGTTTCGCTATTGGCACTTCTTATGTTTCAAAATTCACCTTTTTCGCCGGCTGCAACAAGTATGACCTTAGGTTTTGCGGCTCTTTCCGGTTTCCTTTCGGTTATTTTGGCAAATGGTGTGATGCCGCTATTTGAAACAGGCTTCGGCATTCTTTCGCCGATGCGGCTGATTGAGCTTTCCAACCCGAATCAACCGTTGTTGCGAAGAATTTTAATGGAGGCACCGGGCACCTATCATCACAGCGTTATGGTTGCCAATCTGGCTGAACGAGCCTGTGAAACGATTGGCGCGAATGGTCTGCTTGCCCGCGTTGCTGCTTATTATCACGACATTGGAAAGACCAAACGTCCGAAATTCTTCGTCGAGAACGAACTTGACGGAGTCAATCCGCACGATAAGATCTCTCCACAGCTTAGCCGGACCATTATCATGGCCCACCCCTATGATGGGGCGGATATTCTGCGGGATGCTCATATGCCGAAGGAAATCATTGATATCGCTGAGCAGCATCATGGAACAACCTTGCTTCGTTACTTTTATGTAAAAGCTGTTGAAAGCAGTGATCAGCCTATTCCCGAAAGTGAGTTCCGTTACCCGGGACCGAAAGTTCAGACGAAGGAAGCTGCGGTGGTAGAGCTTGCAGACAGTATCGAAGCCGCAGTTCGGGCGATGAAGAAACCCACTCCGGGCAAGGTGCAAAATCTGATTAAAAATATTTTCAGTGATCGCCTGAGTGATGGTCAATTTGACGAATGCGATATTACGCTAAAAGAATTGAAACTGGCGATCCAGTCGATTGACGAAACACTCCGAGGGGTGTATCACACAAGAATTGAATATCCGAAAGAAATTAAAATGAATAAGGTGAATACAAAATGACGATGACCATTGACATGAACGATGAGACAGGAAAATTAAGCGAGGAGCAGCAGCAATGGCTAATTCAGCTGGTCGATCACGCGGCGGACTTTATGAAGCTGGTTGGTGAAATTGAATTATCGCTGACTTTCGTGGATAATGAACGGATACATGAGATCAATCGCGAATATCGGAAGGTTGATCGGGCAACGGACGTTATCTCTTTTGCTCTGGAGGAGCTCGATAAGGACGAGGTGGCGATCCAGCCAGAAGAAGGCGAGCCTCGAGTTCTGGGGGACATTATTGTCTCGCTAGAAAAAGCAGAAGAACAGGCCAAAACCTATGCTCATTCTTTTGAACGCGAGTTAGGTTTTCTCGTCGTTCACGGACTGCTTCATCTGCTTGGCTATGATCACATGACTAAAGCGGATGAACAGAAAATGTTTGGTCTTCAGGAACAAATTCTTTCTTCGTTTGGCCTCAGCAGGATTTAGTGATGGTTAGAGAAAAAATTGAGAAACGCCGTCATAAGAGTCTGCCGCGAAGTTTTCAGGATGCAATTACTGGTTTTTGGCTGGCTTTTTGCCAGGAACGAAATATTCATATTCAGCTTTCTGCTGGTTTCTGCGTACTCATCGTGTCCTTCTTTCTGCATGTATCGCTGCAAAATATAATTATTGTATTAATTCTAATTGGCGGTGTGGTCAGTCTTGAACTGGTCAATACTTCGGTAGAACGTGTGGTTGATCTTGTGACCCGCGACAGGCATCCGATGGCCAAAGCGGCTAAGGATGCCGCCGCCGCTGCTGTCTGGTGGTTTTCAGTAATCGCAGCGATTATCTATCTGCTGATCATTATTGATACAGTAATAGCTTAAGATGAAGAGGAGAAAAAATGGACGAAAAGAAATTAATTCAAGCGGCCGCAGAGGCGATGAACCATGCCTACGTGCCCTATTCGCATTTTCAAGTCGGTGCCGCACTGTTGACCAAGTCCGGCAAAATTATTTCCGGATTTAATATTGAAAATGCCGCTTATTCAGTCTGCAATTGTGCCGAACGCACGGCGATGTTTACCGCCTTTGCAGAAGGAGAACGTGATTATGCGGCTATTGCTGTGATTGCCGATAGTCCGCGTCCCTGCGCGCCATGTGGTGCTTGCCGGCAGGTTATGAGCGAATTATGCCCGGCAACGATGCCGGTTATTCTGGCGAATACTAAAGGGATGGTTCAGCATACAACGGTTGCCGAGCTTCTGCCCGGCGCCTTTTATTCGGAGGACATGAATCATGAATCAAGCATTTAAATCCGGCTTTGCGGCGCTGATTGGCCGCCCGAATGTCGGGAAATCCACCTTGCTCAATCAATTGCTGGGCCAAAAAATTGCGATCATGAGTGATAAGGCGCAAACCACACGTAATAAAATTCACGGCATCTACACGACTGATCAGGAACAGGTCATTTTTATTGATACTCCAGGCATCCACAAACCGAAACATCGACTTGGCGAAATCATGACGGCTATGGCTCTGAATACGCTGAACGAAGTAGATATTGTTTTATTTTTGATTGATGCAGAGCAGGGCTACGGGCGCGGAGATCAATTTATTATTGACTTTCTGCAAAAAGTGAACTCTCCGGTGTTTCTCTTGATCAATAAAATCGATAAAGTCCATCCAGAAGAATTGCTCCCGTTGATCGATCATTATCGAACGCTCTATTCATTCAAAGAAATTATTCCGCTTTCCGCGCTGCAAGGGCAGAACGTCAGTGAATTATTGAAACAGATACACACCTATCTGCCTGAGGGACCGCAATATTATCCAAGTGATCAGATTACGGATCACCCGGAGCGCTTCATTGTTTCTGAATTGATCCGCGAGAAAATCCTGCAGCTCACCCGTGACGAGGTCCCCCATTCCATCGCCGTAGTGATTGATAAAATGAAAAAAAATGAGCACGGCAATTTATTTGATATTCAGGCTACGATTATGGTCGAGCGGCCGTCACAGAAGGGTATCATCATTGGTAAAGGCGGAAGCATGCTGAAAAAAGTTGGCACGCTTGCCAGAAAAGAAATTGAAGCGTTGATCGGCTCTAAAGTATTCCTTGAACTATGGGTCAAGGTGGATCAGAATTGGCGTGACAAAGAGGAAGAATTAAAGAATTTTGGGTACATGGATCAGGACAGCGATAATTGACAATCATTTCTTCTCATGAATCTCTGCTTTTCGTTAAAGCTATAAAGGTGGAGAAAAAATGGGAAGGGTGAGAAGCTGATGTTAGACTTGACGTGGAAAATATTTTGCCTGACAGGAAATATCGATGCTTATCTCTTGATGAAAAAGATGGAAGAAAACAACCAGGATCAGCAATTAACCGAGCCTGAAGTGAAAACACTCGCAGAGGAGCAATTGAGTTAGTTTTCAGGGGAAATAGGTGATCGCGTTTGATGGTCAAAGCGGAAGGTATTGTTCTCCGGACCACGGACTATGGAGAGACAAATAAAATTATCACGGTATATACGAAAGAGTATGGGAAAATAGGGTTGATGGCTCGGGGGGCGAAACGGCCGAAAAGCACACTTGCCTCGGTCAGTCATGTGCTTTTCTACGGCCTCTGTCTGTTCAATAAGGGCAGGGGCCTCGGTCTGTTATACCAGGCGGAGTCCATTCAGTCATTCACAACGATTCGCATGGATATTGAAAAAATGGGTTATGCCGCGCTGATTGCTGAACTAACCGATCGTCTGACAGAAGATGGCCGTCCTTCCACGGCTTTGTATCGGTTAATTGTGGGTATCCTGCTGCTTATGGAGGACGGTTCCGATCCTGCGGTGCTCTCATCTATTTTTGCCATCAAAATGATGGAATATGCTGGAATCCGCCCCAGATTAGACCGATGTATCAAATGTGGCGGTAATTCTAAGCCTTTTTTCTTCTCGGTAGCTGGCGGCGGAATGCTTTGCTGTAACTGTGCGCGCACGGATCCCTATGCTCTTTCGATGTCTGCAGCAACGGCACGTCTGCTTGTCCTTTTTCTGAAAATTCCAATCGAACGAATTGGCAACATTTCGCTTAAACCGCAGACCATTCATGAAATTGAGCAGATTATCTATTCTTGCTATGAGCAGAATGCCGGAATTAAGCTGCGCGCTAGGCGTTTCATCGACCAGCTGGCACGCTTTCAGGGAAACGATCATCCCACAGGTGAAGAGAAAAGAAAGGGGAGGGATTGAATGGAGCTTAATTCAAGACAGGAAAAAATCATAGAGATTGTAAAACATGGAGCGCCGATAACCGGGGAACAAATCGCTGAAAAGCTAGATGTCACTCGTGCGACACTTCGCCCGGATCTCGCCATACTGACCATGGCGGGATTTCTTGATGCCCGTCCGCGTGTCGGTTATTTCTATACCGGACAGACGCTTACTTCTTTGTTTGCTGAACAGATTCAAAAAATGAAAGTCAGCGATTATTTATCTTTTCCGGCCGTTCTCAAGGAATCCTCGTCTGCCTATGAAGCGGTCTGTGACATGTTTCTTGAGGACGTCGGATCTCTTTTTGTGATTGATGAAAAAAATCATTTGACAGGCGTCATCTCTCGGAAGGACTTGCTGCGCACGGCAATCGGCTCTAAAGATATGAATCAGGTTCCGGTCAGCATGATCATGTCACGTATGCCGATCACCTATTGCTATAAAGAGGATCTGGTCATTGATGTCGCGAAAATGCTAATTACACGAGAAATCGATGCTATGCCGGTGGTCAGGGATTATGATGGAGCCCTTGAGGTCGTTGGCCGAATGACAAAGACAAATATTACGAAAGCATTTGTTGAACTCGTCGAAGGTGTTTCAAACAAGCCAAAAAATATTTAGCCGAGTTTGGGGGGATTCGCGTGAATACGCATCGTTTTATTTACATCGTTTCCGATTCTCTAGGTGAAACAGCTGAGTCTGTTGTTTGGGCAGCAGCCAGTCAATTTAGCAATGTCGATATTGAAATTCAGCATTTTTCTTTTGTCAGAGAGCAGAAAAGTGTCGATCGGATTATTGCTGCTGCAAAGGTGAGCCAGGCGTTTGTCGTTTTTACGCTTGTGATGCCTGAATTAAGCCATTATTTTAAACAGAGAGCAGTCGAAGCCGGCATCCATCACATTGATATCATGAGTAAAATGGTGGGCGAGTTAAGCCAATTTTTCGAGAAAGAACCGATGGGCAAGCCCGGTCTGACTCACTTGCTCGACAAAGATTATTTTAAAAAAATAGAGGCAATTGAATTCGCCGTGAACTATGATGATTGCAAGGATCCTCGCGGCATTATGCTGGCTGATATTGTTTTGCTCGGGATCTCGCGGACATCAAAGACTCCTTTATCGCAGTTTTTAGCGGTAAAAAAAATCAAAGTGGCTAATGTCCCGGTTGTGCCGGAAGTCGATCCTCCGCAGGAATTATTTAAGATTGATCCGAAACGAATCATTGGACTGAAAATAAATTCGAAGCGGCTGAACTCAATTCGAATCGAACGCCTGGCTCAGCTTGGGCTAAGTGGCGGAGCAAATTATGCCAATGCAAAACGGATAGATGAGGAGTTGAACTACTTCAATCAGATTGTCAGCAAGGTAGGTTGCCGAGTCCTTGATGTTTCATCTCGGGCGGTGGAAGAGACTGCGAATGAAATCATCAAACTGATGAATTACGAATTGAGATAGTGAAAAAAATGTCGAATGAAGTAGAATGGTGTAAAAAAAGATCAGCAAAATAATTGCATGACAGGAACCTATTAGTCTATAATAATACTTTGTAAAAGTCATGACGGGTGGTTTCGCCTTTTTTTGCAAAATTTTCATAAAAAAAAACAGAATAAAGTTGCAGGATTATAGCGATAAATAGAGAACTCTATATAATAACCATGAAAAAATACACGATGTTTGTCGATGCAGATGCCTGTCCGGTGAAAGAGGAGATCCGGCAAATTGTAAAATCTTATGATTGTCGCCTTATTTTTGTCGCCTCTTATGCCAGTTTTTCTACAGATGCTCAGGCGGAATGGGTCTTTGTCGATCAAAAGAAGGAAGAGGCCGATCTTTATATTGTCAATCATGTCAAAACAGGCGATGTGGTCATTACTCAAGATATGGGGCTTGCCGGATTGCTGACGGGTCGAGGTGTATATGTATTATCCAATCGTGGGAGAGAAATTAGCGATCAAGAAATCTCCGGAATTCTGCATGATCGCTACTTATCCTACAAATCGCTTGCTGCCGGGCAAAAAATCAAGGGGCCGAAACCATTTAGAGACGAGGAACGGAAAAAATTTTCTAATGCACTGACAAAATTGTTATGCCGTTTGGATCATTAGGATATAAATAAGAAGTAATGTTGGTGGTGCATGGCATTTTGCAATTGCAGCAGGAAACAATCGAAGAGATCAGAAAATCATTGGATATCGTTGACATTATCGGTGATTATGTCCAGCTGAGCAAACAGGGTAGAGAATTTACCGGCCTATGCCCTTTTCACAGCGAAAGAACACCTTCCTTTTCGGTTTCACCGGATAAACAGCTGTACCACTGTTTTGGCTGTGGAGCCGGTGGCAATGTCTTCACTTTTATTATGGAAATAGAAGGGATGTCTTTTTCTGAGGCAGCACAGCATCTGGCTGATAAAGCAAAAATCGATTTAGGTTTGCCTGATTCTGCTCATGGACAATCAGGCGGCTCAGATCCGGGAAAAAAATCGATGCTTGCCGCTTTTGAGCTGCTAACGAAATTCTACCATTATTTATTGTCAACTGCAAAGTTTGGCTCGGAAGGAATGGATTATTTAGGAAAACGGCTGTTCACTCAGGAGATGATTGACCGTTTCAGAATCGGCTTCGCAGTCAATAGCTGGGACACAGCCACATCACTTTTGAAGCGACGTCAGGTCGATTTGGCACAAATGGCCAGATTAGGAATGGTTGCTGAACGTGGGTTCGATCATCAGTACTTTGATAAGTTTCGCAATCGGATTATTTTCCCCATTTTCAATAATCGGGGTCAGACAGTAGCATTTGCCGGAAGAACGCTGGGAGACGATAAGCCAAAGTATCTGAACACGCCCGAGTCCGTGCTTTTCCACAAGGGTTCTATCCTTTACGGATATCATCTGGCTCGCCCGGATATTCGCAAGAATAATCAGGTCGTTCTGCTTGAAGGTTATGCCGATGTCATCCGCGCTCATCAGGCTGGGGTGACTTGGAGTGTCGCTTCGATGGGCACTTCTTTGACCGAGCAACAGGCGGCGATGCTGAAACGGTCGGCAGAGACGATCATTATCTGTTACGACTCGGATGATGCGGGAATTGAAGCGGCATTTCGGGCTGCGGGAATGCTGACGGGAAGCGGAAATTTAATCAAGGTGGCGAAAATGCCTGAAGGACTTGACCCCGATGACTACATTTGCAAATATGGCGGCGAACAGTTTAAAAGTGATGTAATAGGGGCCAGCCAAACCTTGATGACATTCAAGATGAATTATTTTCGCAGAAAAAGGAATCTAAGTGATGAAGGAGATCGGCTGCTCTATATCGAAGATGTTGTAAGTGAGATCAGCGGAATGAAAAAAGCCGTGGAACGCGATCATTATTTGCGGCTACTCGCTGACGAATTTTCAATTTCACTGGATGCTCTTAAAACCCAGACGCGGCAAATGGAGAAGGCCGCGTTAAGGCAGAGCAGACGTACAGAAAAACAAGCGTCTGTGCAGCTTGCCCGGAAGAGACGGCTTCCTCCTGCATTTGAAATGGCAGAGCGAAGACTGCTCGCACGTATGATGAGGAGCAGAGAGGTTGCTGAACGCGTCCGGGAAACGGTTGGCGGAAATTTTTCTCTGGATTTGCATCAGGCATTGGCGGCTTATCTGTACGCCTATTATGAAGAAGGCCATTCTCCAGATGAGGGACTTTTCATTCAGGGAATTAAAGATCTTGATCTCCAGCGGAAAGCGGCTGAGCTATCATTGATGGTGATGAGCGACCAACCAGAGGAACAGGAGATTGAGGATTGCATTCATCAGGTATTGAAGCAATCCAAGGCTTCATTGGTCACGATCAAAGAAGAGGAAAGGAAAAATGCCGAACAAAGCGGTCATTTTGATGAGGCCGCCCGGCTCCTGTCCGAGACTATTGAAATAAAGAAAGCACTGAATCACAGACGTGCAGATTAAGAAAGCGTGTATTTGGAAGGAGGAGGTCAAATGGCTGGTAAAGCGAGCAAGACAGAACCAGAATTGACTGTAGAGCAGGAAAAAGAACATTTGCTTGAAATCGGTAAGAAGCGGGGTTCTCTGACCTATCAGGAAATTGCGACAAAGCTGGCACCCTTTGATCAGGAATCTGATCAGATGGATGAGTTCTACGAACAGCTTGCCGATCACGGAATTGATGTCGCAGATGAATCTGACGGACCGGATTCCGGCGAAAAAAAGCATAAAGAAGAAGAATTTGACTTAAACGACTTAAGCGTTCCGCCGGGTGTCAAAATCAATGATCCGGTCAGAATGTATCTTAAAGAAATCGGTCGTGTCGACCTGCTTTCGGCAGATGAGGAGATCAGCCTGGCCAAGCGGATTAGAGAAGGCGACGAAGAAGCGAAGAGAAGGCTGGCTGAAGCCAATCTCCGTCTGGTTGTCAGTATCGCCAAGCGTTATGTCGGCCGCGGCATGCTTTTCCTTGATTTGATTCAGGAAGGCAATATGGGGCTGATCAAGGCTGTTGAAAAATTTGACTATACAAAGGGATTTAAATTCAGTACCTATGCGACATGGTGGATTCGTCAAGCAATCACTCGCGCTATTGCCGATCAGGCACGGACGATCCGCATTCCAGTGCATATGGTTGAAACGATTAATAAGTTGATCCGCGTGCAGCGTCAGCAATTGCAGGATCTTGGGCGGGAACCGACACCCGAAGAGATCGGAAAAGAAATGGAATTAACCCCGGAAAAGGTCCGTGAGATATTGAAAATTGCTCAGGAACCTGTCTCACTGGAAACGCCGATTGGCGAAGAGGACGATTCGCATCTTGGTGATTTCATCGAGGATCAAGATGCGAAGGCACCTTCAGACGCCGCTGCCTATGAGTTACTCAAGGAGCAGCTTGAAGACGTTTTGGACACACTGACCGATCGTGAAGAAAATGTTTTACGTTTGCGTTTTGGCCTCGACGATGGCAGAACACGGACACTGGAAGAAGTGGGCAAGGTCTTTGGCGTGACCCGTGAGCGGATCAGGCAGATCGAAGCGAAAGCACTCAGAAAGCTTCGCCATCCCAGCAGAAGCAAGCAATTGAAGGATTTCTTGGATTAAAAAACAGGCTCGCTCGTGTCCATTGAGCGGGTTTTCTTTTTGATCCGGGACAATTGCCAACCTGTGAACAGATTTCTGGAACAACTGATCGTTCGGTTCCGAACGGGGTTGTTTCTGTTTTTATTTTACTGACTTTTCAATCGATTTGCAAATCCCATTTCAGTTCTCAGCCCATTCCGTAGAATTTTGTAAGCGTGAATTCATTACCCTTTTAGTTTAACATATAAATGAAATCGTTTGCATAAAATTGTACCCTAATTTAATGCGTGAAATAGAGATATCACAGTTTTTGACGGTCTGGTTCTAGGATTGATCGAATATTTCATTCCCAGCCTAGGTCTGCTATGATAAAAATATAACTCATAGATTGGGAAAGTGAAGATGCCATCCATACATTTGTCGAAAAGATTACAAACGGTTTTACAATTTGTGCCGAAGGGAAGGGTACTTGCAGATATCGGATCAGATCACGCCCATCTCCCCTGCCGTGCTGTTTTGGATCATAAGGTACCATTGGCGATTGCCGGTGAGGTAAGGAGGGGACCTTATTTGCAGGCCGCGGCTAATGTTCGGGTTTTTGAATTAGCCGAAGAAATTGATGTCCGTCTCGGTGATGGGCTGGATGTCATAGAAAATGGCGAAGCGGATGTGGTTGTCATTTCCGGAATGGGCGGTGAATTGATTGCGGAAATACTGGAACGGGGGAAAGAAAAGCTGACTGATGATACGACGCTGATTTTACAGCCGAATATTCGGGAATCCCTTTGCCGTTCCTGGTTGATCGATAATGGCTGGCGAATCGAGAACGAGGCAATCGTTGAAGAGGCACCCCATTTTTATGAGATCATCCGGGCAGTAAAGGATAAGAGTGGCAGAAAGACGCTGCTGTCTGAATCAGAAATAATGATGGGGCCGATACTGCTACATGAGAAGACAGGGATCTTCAAGAAAAAGTGGCAAAGGCGGGAAACGAAACTGCTTGAGATTTTGCAGGCGCTTAAACAGACTTCGGACACACGGGATATTCTGAAGAAAAGATTGGCTAGCAGACGTCAGCTGCAGGTGATTCGACAGGCGCTCTATGGAATGAATGAATAGGGACGATTATTTTTTTGCTAGGAGGGGGAAAAATGACTGCATGGATAAGTGGACAACAATTAATTCAGCGATTTGAAGAGTGGGCACCCAAAACACTCGCTTTCGAAAAGGACAGAATCGGATTGCTTGTCGGCAGTTTAAATAAGCAGGTCAAAAGAGTGATGGTGACACTGGATGTACTGGAGAATGTGGTCGATGAAGCGGCCGAGAAAGATGTGGACATGATCATTGCCCATCATCCAGTCATTTTCCATCCCTTGAAAACCGTTCGCTCAGACGAAGGTCAAGGAAAGATTATCACGAAATGCATCAGGAATGATATTGCGGTCTATGCGGCACATACGAATCTGGACATTGCGGAAGGCGGCGTGAACGATATGCTGGCAGCGAGGCTGAATTTGCAGCAGCCTCAGATCCTTCAAGAGACGTATATTGAACCTCTGTATAAGCTGGCAGTATATGTACCTGTGAGCGATTATGAACGCGTCAGGCAGGTTTTAGGAGACGCAGGAGCAGGAGCGATCGGCAACTACAGTCACTGCACCTTTTCTTCAGTAGGAGAGGGCGCTTTTCTGCCTGAAGAAGGCACCCATCCGTATATTGGACAGGTGGGCAAAATGGAGCACACAGACGAAAAAAAAGTAGAAACGATCGTCCCAGAGCATTTGCTGAAAGCAGTTATTCGAAGGATGCTGAAATCCCATCCCTATGAAGAACCCGCCTATGATGTCTATTTGCTTCACAACAAAGGAAAGGCTTATGGACTGGGGAGAATCGGAAAGCTTCCTGAACCGGTATTGTTCAGCGACTATTGCCGGATGGTGAAGGAGACACTGGGACTGGAAGGCTTACGGGCAACGGGTAATCCTGATCAAAAAGTACAGACCATTGCCGTATCCGGAGGTGACGGAAACAGTTTGATTCCGTTTGCCAGATATCAGGGAGCGGATGTATTGATTACTGGTGATGTTTATTACCATACCGCTCATGATGCTTTGCTCTGCGGTTTAAAGGTGATCGACGCCGGACATCATATTGAGTCGATCATGAAGGAAGGAGTCCAGCACTATCTACAGAAAATCATCAACCAAGAAGGCTTTCAGACAGAGGTGGTAACTTCTGAGGCGCCAACAGACCCCTTTCATTTTATTGTTTGAAAAACGCCTGCCCTCGGTCTTCAGAAAGACGTAGGCAGGCGCCGCTAAGTAGATACTTGCGTAGCTGGATTATTGGGTTTCTTTTAAACGGCTGCGCCGATGGTCGATGTTGTTTTTAACTTTCGGAAGAATATTCTTGTTTTTAGCCGCCTGACTTTCGGTAGACCAGGTTTCTGGGTTATTCAAATCGTACTGATCCAGAAAGAGGATGACTTCCTTTGTCAACTGTGTCGGTGTTGAGGCGCCGGCCGTGACAGCAACCTTTTGAATGCCCTTCAGCCAGTCCAATTGCAGCTCGGAAAGATCAGCGATGCGATGAGCGGGAGTATGCGCAATTTCAGCAGAGACCTGTGCTAAACGGTTTGAGTTATTGCTGCGCGGATCGCCGACAACGATTAGTAGGTCGGCGTCCCGAGCTTGCTCGGCAACCGCCTCTTGCCGGGTCTGGGTAGCAAGACAGATCTCGTTGCAAAATTCAGCATTTGGAAATTTTTGCTTAATATGAGTCATCACATCTTGAACATCCCACTGACTCATCGTGGTTTGATTCGTCACGATAATTCTTTCTGCCTGTAAATTCAGAGTGTCGACATCCTCCATGGTTTCAACCAGATGAACCTGATCAGGAGAAACACCAATGGCGCCTTCCGGTTCCGGATGACCTTTCTTCCCAATATAAATAATATGATAATTTTTTTCGGCTTTTTCTTTAATTAAACGGTGTGTTTTGGTTACATCCGGACAGGTTGCATCAATCATCGTTAATCCTTTGCGTTCAGCCATCCGGCGAACCTCGGGAGAAACCCCGTGAGCGGTAAAAATAACCGTTCCATGATCAACTTCCTTAAGCAAATCTATTCTTTTCTTGCCTTTAATGTCCAGAGTTACAATCCCTTCGTCATCGAAAGCGTCGGTGACGTGATGATTATGGACAATCATGCCCAGTATATATATAGGTCGCGGTAAATCAGGATTCATTGCCGCTTTTCTCGCAATAACCAGTGCATCGACGACCCCGTAGCAATACCCTCGTGGCGAGACTTTAAAGACTTCCATGCAAGCAACTCTCCCGTTCTGAAGTTAATCTCATCTCTCTGCTGCTAAACACCATTCATTATAGATGACGCAGCGGGAGAAAACAATGAACAAGAGCGGGATCAGATGTACATCCGAGGCATAGAAGGTTTCGAGACGAGATTTTCTGTATGGTTGAGATCATCTTCGGTCTTTGGTTGTTTTTGCGGTGGTGCTGGTTCGGTTTTCGTGGCGGCAGACTGTTTCGGATTTGCCGCTGCCTCTTTTTTATTCTCTTCCGTACCAGCGGGGCTCTTGATCTCTTTATCGTCTTCTGGCGGCTGTATAGTTTTCTTTTCTGTTGAATCTTGATTGTCGGTCTCTGTTTTCTTTGAAGCTTCCTCGGCCGTTTTCTGGTCGCTCTTGCTTTGTAGATTTTTCAGCGAACTGAGAATATCCGGAGCATTTTTAATCATCGGACCGATTTGCTGAATCATCGGCAGAACCGTTTGAGCTGTCTGTATCGCTTTCTGGGCATTAAGCAGCATGTCGCCAAAATTCAGACCGGAGACAGCTGCCGGCAGCCCTGCGGCTCCGCCTGCAGGGTTTATCAAGGAAGTCAGCATCCCACCGATTCCTCGGGAAGCTCCTGGCTGGGCGGCAATCTGCGGTGCTGGTGGAGTGGGCGGCGGGGCACTTGGATAAGCAGGCGGGAAGCTCCGCCCGGCTTGCCTCGAATAGGGCGGATAAGCGGGGTAGGGCTGGGAAGGCTGCGGATAAGGCTGCTGAGTGTACGGCGGTTGTCCTTGATAAGCATGAGGAGGCATGGCTCTATCCCTTCTTTCGTGTGATTAGCTGATATTTAGTTTATGATAGAATGAGGATATCGTGAATCGTTGAAATATTTTTTGAAGGAGCGAAATATTAAATTGTTGAAAATTGGATCTCATGTACATATGGCTGGTCAAAAAATGCTTCTGGGAGCAAGCGAAGAAGCGGTCTCTTATAATGCCACTGCGCTGATGATTTATACGGGAGCTCCGCAGAATACACGGCGCAAGCCGATCGATCAGCTCAATATTGAAGCTGGCCGGAAGCATATGGCAGAGCATCATATTGAAGATATTGTCGTTCATGCGCCATATATTATTAACTTGGCGAATACGGTCAATCCGTCGACCTTTGCCATAGGAGTTGATTTTCTGCGGAAGGAAATTGATCGCGCGCAGGCGATTGGCGCCGACCAAATTGTGTTGCATCCTGGCAGCCATGTCGGCGCGGGAGTTGATCAGGGGCTGGCTAAAATCATTGAAGGACTGAATGAAGTCCTCAACGAAGCGGATACGGCTCAAATCGCCCTGGAAACAATGGCTGGAAAGGGCAGCGAATGCGGCTTTCAATTTGAACAGCTGGCGACGATTATCGATGGTGTTCAAAAAAATGATAAATTGTCGGTATGCTTTGATACCTGTCATACCAATGATGCTGGATACGCGGTTAAAGATGATTTTGACGGAGTCATCGATCAGTTTGATCGGATAATTGGGATTGAACGGATAAAAGTCATCCATGTGAATGACAGCAAGAATCCGAAGGGCGCACGGAAGGATCGGCATGAGAATATCGGCTGTGGGACCATTGGCTTTGACGCTTTGAATCAAGTCGTCCATTATCCACAGTTTGAATCCCTGCCGAAGATTCTCGAAACGCCTTATGTCGGCCCAGACAAGAAGAATAAAAAATCACCGTATAAATTTGAAATTGCCATGTTACGTTCTGAACAATTTAATCCGAAGCTGATTGAGGACATTATGGCAGACTGAAATAGCAATGGAAAACCGCAGGATCCCTCCTGCGGTTTTTACTTGAATTTTTCCATAATCTGCTGAAAATACTGGTACAGTTCATCGGCCATCTCTGGTCCGAGTTCACGTTTCAGAATAGCCATCAGCGTTTGTTGCCCAGAAGTGGTGAACAGATCGATATTTTTGCCCCGGACTTGATCAGCTATCTGTCTCGCCTGTTCTTCAGACACCGGAATCTGCATCTGAGCAGCTTGTTGATACAGTTCTTCAGCAGAGACCTGATTGATACGCTGGTTGACAATTTGCTGAATGAAAGGATTCAATACGCTTCACTCCCTCTTTGTTCAAGCACGCATAAATAGCGTATGACTAGAAAGCGAAAAAAAGCACCTGATTGAATCGACAGAAAATAAAATTTAGTCGGAATTTGTCTAAGAATATTTAAGGGTTTTCCCTATATCATTAAATTATTTTACAGTATAATAGAGTTTGTTAGTTATAAAAAAAGTCCAAAAATTGTCTGGAGTGTATACAGTGTAACCGTGAGAAAATGACAAGAGGAGTGATGACCATCATATATCATGAGACATTTCTATCTGAATCTGATGAAGGCATATTCGAGAACCAATTGTCATTGGAGATGCGTTTTTCCTTGACTCCCGATGGCGCTATTCTGGACTGCAATAGAAATGGGGAAGTCATGGTTAACCGCTATGGGAGATCCTTTTTGAATTTTTTTACGGGACAAGTCGTTCATGATGCAGAAAATTATTTGCACGACATTCTTTGTTCCGAACAATTAGTGACCGTTGTTTTGCATGATCGAATGGATTTGTCAGGGACGGGTATTTTGTTTAATGGTCTTTTCAAAAAAGGAAAAATATATTTGACGGGCTATAATACGCAGCTGACTACGAAATTAGCCGCGGAGTTTGTGCATGAACTGAGAAATCCGCTGACGGTTATCCGAGGCTTTGTCCAGCTCTCATCGATTACTCAAGAATTCGATAAATATCATGGTTCTATTTTATCAGAGATTGATCGTATGTATTCCATTTTGGAAAATTTTTTATCTTCATCGGCTGATAAGATGAAGATGGAAAGTATCCTGCCCGATAAATTAGCAGCAGAGCTGATTGCTTTTATTTCACCGGAATGCCTGCTGAAGGAAGTCAACTTTGATTATGACATCGTTTACTCCAGCAATTCCTGCCGAGTAAATATCGATAAAATGAAACAGGTGCTTCTGAATTTAATGAGAAATGCTTTAGAGGCGCTTGAAGAAAAAAAAGACAAGGATCGGCGGATTTTTTTGCGCGGATCGGTCGATGATCAGGGCTATTGCTTTTCATTGTCCGATAATGGCGTAGGCATTGAGACATCGGTATTAAAACGTTTGGGACAGCCTTTTTATACGACAAAGACCAACGGGAATGGCATCGGGTTGTCGCTATGCAAAAAGATAATTGCGGATCATGACGGGACTTTCTGCTTAAGCAGTGTCCCCGGAAAAGGAACGACTGTCAGCTTCACGCTCCCCTTCGAAGCACATTGATAATGAGAAAAGGCTAATTTACCAAAAAGATGCATCATTGAAATGGCACCATCTGAGTCACACTATAAATGATCCTAAAATGAAAGCGAGGGGTCACTATGGCTGATAAGGATCATTTTGATGAGGACTCTTTGTATGATAAGCAGAAAGCTTTTCATAATGAGGAGTACGCAAGGGAATTAGCCGCTGATCAATACAATCCGGAAGCAAGCGATCGGCAGGTTGAACACGATCATCCGCTTCGTGCCGACAACCGAGAAGGGGAACGAGGCAAGGGTATTGGCTGGTTCGCACTTGTGCTCTCAGTTGCTGCCTTGTTTTTTCTCCCGATTGTTCTTGGCATAGCCGGGATTATTATCGGCTATCTTGCACTGAGGCAGGGTGCCCGAACACTGGGAGGATGGGCAATTGGCATCGGTCTTGTTGCCGTACTCATCCAGTTGCTGTCACCGCTTTTCACTTAATTCTATAGAAAAAAGCCAGGCTGCAGAATTGAGCCTGGTTTTTTTCTTGGATCAATGAGCGCGTTCGTCGCTTTTAGTCAGTGACATATGTTACACTATTGTCGAATTGATTTTTGAATTTAAGGAGTTCAGGTCCTATGGAAACGATTGAGGCAATACAGACGAGACGCTCGATCCGAAAAGTGGCGGATGAGATGCCCGAGAAAAATCTGATTATGCAAATTCTGGATGCGGCAAGATACGCACCCAATCATTTTAATACAGAGCCCTGGCGTTTTACTGTGCTGAGCGGCAGTGGACGTGACCGACTTGGCCGAGTGTTGGGCCGGTTGAATCAGGAGAAAATGGGAAGTACCAATCAAGACGAGCGAGCTGCCGCAATGGAGAAAGGGCTGGCAAAAGCCAGACGAGCGCCAATTGTCATTGTCATTGCCGCCGAGCCTTCGAATTTGGCGAAAGCAAAAGAAATTGAAGAGATCGCCGCCACAGCGTGTGCTGTTCAGAATATGCTGCTTGCGGCACATGTGCTGGGTATTGGCGCGATGTGGCGGACCGGTGATCCGACCTATACAGCTGAGATGCAGAAGGAATTCGGCGAATCGGAAAAATCTTTAATCATGGGGTTCATTTATCTGGGCCATCCGGATTCAGCAAAAGAAGCTCCGGTTCCGGCCAGAAAAAGGGTTGAAGAAATGACAACCTGGGTGGATCAATAAAAAACTGAATATCAAAAGGGAAGCAGGCATTTTCGCTGCTTCCCTTTTTCTTTGACTTCAGATATTAACTTTTTCTTCACTTGCCTTCTTCTTGGCAAAATAATCAGCAGCAAGCTTATCAATTTCTATTTTTAATTCCTCGACCATCCGATCCTCGGGCACCTTGCGAAGCACTTCACCGTGCCTGAAAAGCAAGCCTTCGCCGCGACCGCCGGCGATGCCGATATCGGCTTCACGCGCTTCGCCAGGCCCGTTGACGGCGCAGCCCAGAACGGAGACTTTAATCGGTGCGTTGATTTTAGAAATATAGTCTTCGACTTGATTGGCAATCTTGATCAGATCAATCTGGATGCGGCCGCATGTCGGGCAGGAAATCAGTGTCGCGGCATTGGTGAGACCGAATGTCTTCAGCAGCTCACGGCAGACTTTTACTTCTTCGACTGGATCGGCTGATAAAGAGATACGAATTGTGTTGCCGATGCCTTCATTGAGCAGAATACCCAATCCGGCTGCACTTTTAATACTGCCGGAAAATTTTGTACCCGATTCCGTGATTCCCAGATGCAGGGGATAATCGAATGTTGCGGCGGCTTTCTCGTACGCTTCAACAGCCAGACGAATATTTGATGCCTTTAAAGAGACGATAATATCATGAAAATCGAGATCTTCCAGAATTTTAATATGATGGAGGGCGCTCTCCACCATTCCGTCTGCTGTCGGATAGCCGTATTTATCAAGAATATGCTTCTCAAGGGAGCCGGCATTGACACCGATACGTATCGGGATATGCTTCTCTTTCGCTGCGCGGACAACGGCTTCAACATTTTCTTTCTTACCGATATTGCCCGGATTAATCCGGATTTTATCGGCGCCGCCTTCAATCGCTTTAAGTGCCAGTTTGTAATTAAAATGAATATCGACGACCAGTGGGATAGAAATCTGTCGTTTGATTTCCGGAATCGCCAGCGCGTCTTCCATCGTTGGGCAAGCCACGCGAACCATTTGGCAACCCGCGTCCTCGAGCCGTTTAATTTGAGCGACAGTTGCTTCGACATCACGCGTTTTCGTTGTGGTCATGCTCTGTATAATGACTTCGTTGGAACCGCCAATGGTTAAATTCCCAACTTTGACTTTTCTCGTTTTCGTACGATGCGTTATTTCAGACACGAATCATTCGCTCCTTTTCGATTAGCGTGATCTGTGAGACGTTCAAACACGATCAGTATATCATGAATGGAGTGAATATGCTTTGATTCCTTATCCGTTTGCGGTCGGAAAAGTCATTTGTTCTGTTCGCCTTCATAGTAGGGGAAGGCATATTCCTTTCCTATTTCCAGATGATTGGGATCGGCAGATGGGTTGAGCGTCGAGAAGTCTTTCAAAACCTGATCGATTGACGGTTCATCCGCCTGATTGATTTGTTCGCTGATTGAAAGCAAAGTGTCACCCGGATTGACTGTGATTTGTTTGGAAACAATAGCGGCATGTTCGGCCGCCGCTGGCTGTACGGACTCGTTATCTGCCGCTCCGGCGGGCAGTGATCCTGATGTGAGATCGGAATAGGTTGTCCAGCAGGCGATGAGAAAGATAACTGTAAAAATGCGTTTTTTTATCATGGGTGAGCATCTCCTAGGGTTAAACGATCGAATCAGATGGTTTGTGTGCATAAGCTCGTAAATCGCTGGCACAGAGCCTACAGCTGGCAGAAATGACTGAAAGGAGAGACCTCTCATTTCATCTATATGCGTGCCAAAGTTCATTTATACCTATTTGACAAAGAAAATTTTACTGAGAAACTTTCGCGCATGACCTGCGTATGGTTTAATAGGGAGGGAATGTCTTTTGCACTTATCATGCATTAGGGAAGCGGGTGGCACCAATGTTTCTGTTATCTTATCCTGCAGGTGGATTTATTGTCATTTTACTGGCTTCATGTCTGCTATTCGCAGAGCTTCTGGTCAAAGCCAAGGGAATCTCCGGCATTCTTGGAAGCGGTTTGTTTATTCTTTATTTCACTTATTTCTTAACCGATCAGGCATCCCCGTGGATTGTCGCTCTGCTTGTCGGCGGCCTCTTTTTAATCATTCTTGATGGAAAATTATTTACCACTGGAATTATCGCTATTTTAGGCTTTGCATTGATGGCTGTTGGTTGCGCTTTGCCAGCGCCCAGCCTGCTCTATGGGATGCTTGTCGGCATTGCCTTTATCATCGGTAGCTGCGGGTCTTTGCTTTTCCGTAAATTTCTCCCAAAGCGCGATTATTTGGAAAAGCTGACTCTGCGTGATCAGTTGACGACGGATAAGGGCTATATTTCGATGAACAGCAACTATAATCAGCTCGTCGGCAAGGAGGGCGTGACGGTTACACCTTTTCATCCGGTCGGCACGGTGAAAATCGACGGGAGGAATTACAGTGCGGTCACGGACGGCCTGTTCCTTGCAGAAAATATGTCTGTAAAAGTGGTCTTCGTCGACGGCACACGGATTGTTATTGATCGGGCGGATCAGGTGGCCGAATAGTGGAGGAGGGGGAGCCGGATCAATGCTTGGATCTTCAGCGGTAGGAAAGTTAATCTCCGCACCGGATGCTCGCTTACTGAATGCGAGTAGAGAGCCCTACGTTTTGGCAACTTTGTTATTTTTTACAAAAAACGGGTTGCCAATTATTAAGCGGTATGATATATTATTTCTTGTCGTTAAGACAGGCATTACGGTTTGAAAAAAAGATTGACAAGCCCTGATGCTTTGTGATAAATTGATATTTGTTCTGAAAATATTCCACAGTAGCTCAGCGGTAGAGCAATCGGCTGTTAACCGATCGGTCGTAGGTTCGAACCCTACCTGTGGAGCCATGGCGGTGTAGCTCAGCTGGCTAGAGCGTACGGTTCATACCCGTAAGGTCGAGGGTTCGATCCCCCCCGCCGCTATTTTTATGCTTTTATCACCAATGGCGGTTATGGTGAATGAAGGAGTTCGTGCACCGGATTGTGGTTCCGGCATGCGTGGGCTCGATTCCCACTTAACCGCCCGTTGGACCCTTAGCTCAGTTGGTTAGAGCAGACGGCCCATAACCGTCCGGTCGTAGGTTCGAGTCCTACAGGGTCCACCATTTATTATGGAGGAATACCCAAGTTTGGCTGAAGGGATCGGTCTTGAAAACCGACAGGGGCCTCACGGCTCGCGGGGGTTCGAATCCCTCTTCCTCCGCTGTACATAATTAATATCCCTATGCAAATACCCGGGAATAGCCTTGCAGAGGCATTTCCGGGTATTTTTCATTTGGGAGAAAGTTTAAGAAAATACGTGAAATGCAAAACATTTTGCATCGTTTCCGCCGTTCTTCGCCGGTATTTGAGATCGTAAAGCTCGTTCAGTGAAGTATCCGATATCAGAATTTGATACAATAAAAGTAATGACAGAAAGATAAACGAAGAAGAACTACCTGCAAAATCATTGCGGAAAAAAGGAGATCACGATGGACGATAATCGGCAAAAAATGGAACAAGGGGAAATTTATGATCCCAACGATCCGGAAATTCTTGAACAACAAGAGGGTTGTTTAAAGAGAGTCGCTGAATATAATCGAACGCTTCCCGGTGATCCTAAACGAAATCAATTGCTCGCTAATCTTTTTAAAAGCTGCGGGCATGATTGTTACTTTGAACCACCGCTTCATGCAAATTGGGGCAGCCGTACTACTGTTGGCAATAAGGTCTACGCTAATTTTAATCTGACATTGGTGGATGATGGAACCGTGCAGATTGGCAATTATGTGATGTTCGGACCGAATGTGACATTGGCGACCGCTAATCATCCCTTAGAGCCAAAGCTGAGACGTCAACAATTGCAATTCAATAAGCCTATTGTCATTAAAGACAATGTTTGGATTGGAGCTAACGCGGTGATTCTTTCAGGAGTGACGATTGGCGAAAACAGTGTTATTGGCGCTGGCAGTGTTGTCACTCACTCGGTTCCTGCGAATCGCGTGGCGGTTGGGGTTCCTGCTCGCATTATCCGGGAAATAGCGGATGATTAAAAGTATTCGATTTTTTCGTTATGATATTGCCAATTTCTGATATTTTTCAGACTGAGCGGCTATTATTGACTTCGCTTTTGCTCTCTCTGGTAAAATCCGTGCCTGATGTTCTCTTTGACAGGAACTGTCCGTAATTGTAAAATTAAGAGACGTAAGAATGGGAGACACCGCTCGCGGTGCCTTGCTTTTTTGAAAAATAATATGAAAAGATCCGTGCGCAAAAGTGGCGGTGGTGACGAATAAGTAAGTAATGAGAGAGAGCTGCAGCGCCTGCTTGGCAGGTGTGCTCGGGGAGGAAAGACATTTGGGTAAGGAGACAGTAAAAAATAAAGGAACGAAAAACAATCTTCCACTGAGATTGAATATGATTTTTCTTGTGGTCTTTCTTGCCTTTGCCGGATTGATTGTCCGATTAGGCTATGTTCAGATAGTGAACGGGGCGCATTACAAAAAAATTATGCATGCGAACCACACACAGACGGCGAATATTGATTCGGCACGCGGTAAAATCGTTGATGTCAATGGGACACCGCTTGCTGACAATAACGCGGAACTGGCGGTTGTCTACATCCGTCATGCCGGGATGAGTGACAGCGACAATTTGAAGATTGCGCAGAAATTGTCGAAATTAATCACGCTGGATAAGACTTCAGTCGGCCAAATTGCTGACCGGGATAGACGCGATTATTATATTCTGACTCATTATAAGACGCTGCAAAAAGCTTATAATGCTTACTTATCCAAGTCCGAACAGACGAAATTGCAGGACCATCCGGCTAATGAATACAAGGTTCTCTTGAGCCGTGTTTCCAAGAAAGTGCTGCGTGGCTATTCAAATAGTGATCAACAAATTATGGCGATTATGCATCAATTTAATCAGGCCTCCAATCTCAATCCACATATTATCAAACGTGGTCTGTCTGTGAATGATAAAGAATATGTCAATGTCGTTGATCATCTGAATGAATTCGACGGCACGATTCAGACGGCTGATGTGTCTTCGCGTAAATACATTAAGAACAAGCCTTTCTATGTTGGGAAGGTTGGCGATATCCCGGTCGATGAAATCAATAATTATCTGGCCAAGGGATACAGCCGTAACGCTCTTGTCGGCGTCAGCAATATTGAAGATCAGTATGAATCCTATCTGCGCGGTGTGCCGATGAAAATGGTCTATCGGACCAAGAAGGGCGTTCCAGTCGGCAATCCGGCGATCAAGGGCGGCCAGCGCGGTGACGATGTCCAGCTGACAATTGATGACCGCCTGCAAAAACAGGTGGATAAGATATTGGAAGCAAATATCCTATCCGCACGATCAATGCCTGGAAATGCTGGGAACAATAGTGCCTATGCCGTTGCCATAAATCCGCGGACCGGTGCGATTCTGGCAATTGGTGGGAAAATCTATCAGAACGGCAAATTCATTGACGCTGGCAGCGAAGCGCTTAATTCGCAGTTTGCCATGGGTTCAGCCGTCAAAGGAGCGACGGAACTCACTGGTTATCGATACAATGCCGTCCCAGAACAATTTCGCGATATGCGAATTAAGTTGCCAACAGGAGCTGGCCAAAAGGCAAGGTATTTCCAATCTTGGGAAGTCGGCGGATTGGGTTCCTTGACTCCTGAGCAGGCACTTCAATTTTCTTCCAACGTTTTCATGGCCAAGATTGCTTCGAATCTGGCAGGAATTACTCTGACACCTAGTGGAGGGGAGTATGTTGGTTCCTTCCCGGGTCCGCACAGCCCGCGCTTTGTTAAGGCGGTCAATGAAATGAGAAACGGCTATGCCGAGGTTGGCCTCGGAGTTAAGACCGGGATTGATTTGCCGACGGAAGGCACGGGCTATAATGGCGGCATGCCAGATAATTCCGGTTTGATTCAGCAGTTTGCGATTGGCCAGTTCGATACCTATACACCGCTTGAGATGGCTCAATATATTTCAACGATTGCCAACGGCGGCTACCGGATTCAGCCACACCTACTGCAATCGATTCATGCGCCAAGTGATGATCCGGAAAACCTGGGACGCACAATTTATTCCTTTAAGACGCATGTCCTCAATACTGTAAAAAATACACCGAATGATATTAAAAGGGTGCAAAAGGGTTTATATTTAGTCACACACGGATCAAATAGACTTTCAACGGGTTTTGACCTTGGTCATGCACCGAATCTTAAATATAAGATCGCGGCAAAAACGGGGACGGCGCAGATCAGTCAGACCGATCTTACTTTGTATAATGAAACCTTAGTTTCTTATGCACCGTATGATAACCCGCAGATTGCCGTTATCGATGTTGTACCAAGAGTCAGGGTAGGCCATCAGAACCATCAGATTGCCCTCAGTATTTATAAGGCTTATGATAAGCTGTATCATTATACAAGTAAGAATTAAGCCGTGCAGGCGTACGATAAAAAAGCAGTGAGAAGTTAACTTCTCACTGCTTTTTTCGAGAGTTGTTTATTTTTGCGGAGCAAGCGACAGAAACCACAAAAAAGCTGATAAAGGGTTCCTCTTTATCAGCTTTTTTAATTGCTATGATTTTTTGTGATGACCTGAGCGAGCTTTGGAATCGACATATCGCTTGACACCTTGAACGATCCGAGCTGAACGTATTTTTCCAAACGATTTTTGTGAAGATAGCTGTCAAAAGTATTTTTCTGATTGGATTTTAAAATTCCGGCACTGATCAGTTCATTCGAGATATCGCCAGGCGTCATGCCACTTTTAATACGAAGCTTATAAGTGGTCGTCTTCGAGGCAGGCTTTGCTTTCTTCTTTGGCTTGCTTGTGCTTTTCTTTTCGGGCGTTGCAGCCGGCTTCTTAGCCGGTTTATTTTGTGCCTGCCATTGATTATAAGCATCCAAATCGATGGCTTTGCGATGGTGACTGGTCAGATATCGCGTGACGGTTGCCTCCGTCAATGGTGTGCGTTTGACCACTGGTTTTGCTGCGGATTGCTGTCCGTCGTTAAAAATCAAATAGTAAAAAAACGCAAAGACAGCAACAGTCAACAGAACACCAGCGGCAAAGCCGCGCATTCCGTTTTTCGTCAATACTTCTCACCCTTTAAATTTATCCCGATCCCCGATCATAATTTCTTCTTCGAGTACGCGAATTTTTTTCTTTACTTTATATAATTCCTGCATCATCGTAATGGAGTTCTCCTCCAACTGGTTTTCAACCTGCTTAATACTGTCTTGTTTGGAATAAGACATGATCAATGCCACTATACCGATAACCACAAGAATCAGAATCACTAAGCCCATAATTAACCCCCTAACGCTTCATTCATTCAGCCCTCGACGCTTTTTACGGAAAGAAAGCGTTCTCCGTACAAAAAAGAAAGGCTGTTGCCAAAACATTCACCTCTTCATTTATATCATAACTGCCCGGGTTACGGAAGAATTATGTAGAAAAAGAAAGAAGTTTGTAAACAAAAGGGCATTTATTACCATCTGGCCAATCGATGTTTGAAAGGAATAAATCCACTGTTTTAATGCTTACAGCAATTGTGGGGGTTGAAGCAGAAAGATTTTTTTGTTATTATTAAGTGTATGTTTCTGACTGGCAGGACAGACATTAGTGCATTGGAGGGATAAAGATGCGTGTAAAAGTTATTCTTGAAAATACGGAAACCGGCGATCGTGACTATATTACGACCAAGAACAAGCAAAAAAACCCGGAACGTCTGGAATTGAAGAAATATAGCCCGAAACTGAGAAAGTATGTGACTTACCGCGAAACAAAGTAATCAGAGATTCGGAAATATTTTGTTTCAGAGTCCGTTTTAAAGCTCAATGATGAAGCCGTTGAAGACCGGTTTAGGGTCTTTGCGGCTTCATTTTTACATGGAACTGGAAACGATAAGGGAGGAGAAAAAAGCGTTGAGTCGATTGAAGAAACAATTGAGACTGGACATGCTCGAGAAATTACGGCGGTTAGAAGAAAGTGAATTTAAACAATCCGGTAAACGAATTAGAGATCGGTTAGTCAGGGATCGCTTATGGCGTCATGCTAAAGTCATTGCCGTCACCTTATCCCTTGGCCGTGAGATTGAGACAGAAGAAATTATTGAAAGAGCATGGTCTGAAGCGAAAACAGTAGCGGTTCCGAAATGCCATCCGGCAGCAAAAACCTTGACTTTTCATCAGTTGGACTCCTTCGATCAGCTCAATGAAGGCTATTTTCATTTGAAGGAACCGAACCCCGAAACGACACGGCTTGTGCCGCTTGAGCAGATAGGGCTGATGATCGTTCCCGGCGTGGTTTTTGATCGCCAGGGGAACCGAATCGGTTATGGCGGTGGTTATTATGATCGTCTGCTTGGCAGCTATCGCGGAGCGACGGCTGCCCTGCTTTTAGGGACACAGCTTGTTCCTAATATTCCCATAGAAGCGCACGATCAGCGGATCGATCTTCTTTTTACGGAAGACGAAAGAATTGATACTGGAAATTCGAATGAATGAAAAGCGCAGGATCATCCAAACTAGGTGCAGGAACGTTTCTATAGAAAGGGTGGTCCCGTATGCGAAAAATGAATTATCTTCCTCTGTTGCTGCTGACTTGTCTGGCTTTTTATCTTTTTCAGCGTCGTCGGATCATTTTTGAACTGATTCTGGTCTTCATTGGCGGACGTTGGCTCTTGCGCCGGGCGGCGAATGATTATCTAGAGTCCGGGGAATAGGTGCGCGATTGGAACTTTTGCTTCAGCACAATCACACGCTGTGCTGAGCTTTCAATCACGACGAGCAAATGGTCACGACCGATGAGCAGGATGGGCAATGAACTGCCTTTGACGGGTTCATATTGCCCTTCACCCATATCAAATCCACGAACCATTGTCTTGTATAGGCCCTCCCAAAGCTGCCCGGCGATTCGCCTTGAATCCGCCGGCGACCCAGGGAAAAATTTATCTGCGTTCGTTTCGTTTAGATCAGAGAGCAGCACCATTTTATAATCTGATTGATTAAAGCCGTAAATTTTTGCGGCTTTTTGGGTTAAAGCCGCCTGCTGTTGATTTATCTCTGAAGTTAATTGGCCGGCGTAATATTTCTCCGTGTCCGTCCAGTGTTGATCAGAAAAGGCGAACCACCTGTCTCCCTTTTTCATCACAAATAATTGATCGGATGAAAAAACTTCTCGCCCTCGTATTTTTTCTCCCTCATGCACTTCCGCTTGATGCACGGACAGTCCCTGAAAATAACCCGGTTCCGTCTGCAAGTGTTTCACTGTGAGCAGAGAGCGGACTTGCTGTTTCCAGACGTTGTTGATCGCGATGAGCTGATTATTTCGATATAGCAAGGAGAAATTCTGAAGCAGATAGACTGGAGAAGTACTATGCGATTGAATACGCCAAGTGAGTGCTTGTGCTTGGGGATGCAGATGAATCTGCGTTTTTCCGCTTAATTTCAGAGAAGGTTCCGCTTCCGGAAAATAGGTAATGGTGGGGGAAGCGGTTGGGAAACCGGTATATCTCGCAAAAATCAAAAAGAAAACCACGATGATTAGCGCAGATAGCATCGCTCGACGCATGGCAATTCCTCCTCGTAAGCCTGTCTTTGCTATAATTATGTTTGCGTTTGGATTTTAAGCTTTTTTTAACTATCTTTCGAAAAGTATCTGAATACTTATTTTATAAACTTTGACAAAATTATTAATGGTTTGTTATTGGCAAATTCAATGAATTAGGTGAAAATAGAGAGAGATGAATGGAAATACGAGGTGGAAAATAAAATGACGGATAAAATTAATATTGGTATCGATCTTGGCGGGACAACCATTAAAATGGCGCTGATTGATGACAACGGGAAGATGATTGACAAATGGGCAATTGCAACAAATACCGTTGATAACGGGAGTCATATTGCCGGTGATATTAGTCAAAGCGTTTTACAAAAAATGGCACAATTCAATCTGGATCGAACGAATGTGCGCGGTATTGGGATGGGCGCTCCCGGCTTTATCGATATGAATACGGGGTTTGTTTATAAAGCCGTAAATATCGGCTGGGAGAATTACCCGCTCAAAGATGATTTGGAACAATCCATTGGTCTGCCGGTTATTATTGAAAATGATGCCAATATGGCGGCACTTGGGGAAATGTGGTTGGGCGCGGGTCAGGGCGCGAAGAATCTGGTTTGTGTCACCTTAGGTACCGGAGTTGGCGGGGGGATCATTATTGATGGTGACATCCTTCACGGGATCAACGGTATGGCCGGCGAAATCGGTCATATGACGGTCGTGCCCAAAGATGGTGCACCTTGTAATTGCGGGAAAAGAGGCTGTCTCGAAACGGTTTCCTCGGCTACGGGTATCCGCCGGTTGGCCCTTGAAGCATTGGATTATAATGATTCAGAAAGCATTCTGAGAGATATTTTTGAACAAAAGGGAGATATCACGGCTGAGGATGTATTCAATTGTACCGCAAAAAAGGATCCGCTTTCATCAGCGGTTGCTGAAAAAGCTGCCTATTATCTTGGCTATGCTTTGGGTGCGGTATCTGTCGTCGTCAATCCAGAAATGATTGTTATCGGCGGCGGCGTTTCACATGCCGGTGAAACCTTGCTTCAACCGCTGATGAAATACTTTAAGGCGTATTCTTTGCCACGGATTGCCGATGCTTGTTCCTTTGACATTGCCAAGTTGGGAAATAATGCAGGAATTATCGGTGGAGCTTGGCTGGCAAAAACGAAGATCAAATAAGAGCAGCAGGTCTTGCTCTTAGGAAGGACTGCTACCCGCTGCAATAGGCGAGGAGGATGGGAGAATGAAATGGATAACATGCTGTGTCGGCCCGATTCATGAAAATTGTTATCTTCTGGAGAATGAAGCGCGTGAAGCACTGATTATTGATCCAGGCGCGGAATATGAAAACATACGGGAACAGATTAATCAAAGGCGACTTCGGCCGCTGGCTGTACTGCTGACTCATGCTCATTTTGATCACATTGGCGCTCTTGACCAGACGAGAGACCAATGGAAAATTCCCGCCTATCTGCATCAGCAGGAATCCGACTGGCCGGCAAATCCTGAAAAAAATGGATCCGCTTATTTCACCTTTGTTGCAGATATCCATGCGCGTCTGGCTGAGCACATCCTGACAGAGGAGGGATCGCTTCAAATCGGAAACTTTGCCTTCCACGTCCTTGAGACGCCTGGACATTCTCCAGGCGGTGTCTCTTATTATTTCGAAGACGATGAGGTTGTCTTCAGCGGTGACGCGCTTTTCAAAAGAAGTATCGGGCGATCAGACGGTTATGGTGCTGATGGAGAGGTTTTATTGAAAAGCATTCGCGAAAAACTAATGCTATTGCCTGCCGAGACGATTGTTTGTCCGGGCCATGGTCAGGAGACAAGTATTGGAGAGGAGACTGCAAACAATCCCTTCCTCCTTCAGTGATCAAATCTAATTATGAGATTAGCCGCTCCTTAATAGGGCGTAGGTGCAGGTGATCCGGGATGCCAGACAGTGTTGAAATCATAGACTCTGCCGATCAGAAAAGAGATAGCGACCGCTTCGGTTAAAGCATGTTGATAACCGAGATGTTGCGCTTCGCGTAAGCCGTGATTCACGACCGGTTCAATCGTATTCATCACCTCAGCTGGAAGGATGCTGATTGGTGATGAGAAATCAGGAATCATCTGGTGTTCTTTTGGATTTTGCGGATAAAGCGGTTGATGATTCATTCCCAATTTTTTCTCCTCCTTATAAAACATTCCTTTCAGTGTATGCAGAAATGGGGATCTGCGGAATCGATGAATAGGATAATTTGAAACCATCCGGTGCGAAAAAAGTACCGGGTGGTTTCAATGGATTAGCGTGGGCAAAGATTAATCCGACCTTTAATGATTTCTTTCGCATTGACCAGTGGATGGTATTTTTCTTCCTTTAGTGAGAAGTTAAAAAGACTTGCTTGCGGGTTGGAAATAAATAATTCATTCAATTAATAGCCATGGTGCAGTGTTCACCAATTCTTCCGCACTTTCATAAACTGAAGGTTATGAAAGTGCGGAAAGGGTGTAGAACCGTGAGTCAACGCTATATCGATTTTTTGGCAAAATTGGCGATAGATAATGCCCATCCGGGCGGGCATCGCTTGACGGAATCCATTATACGGCAATCTAAAATTCAGGCGGGCGGCCATGTCCTTGATGTTGGCTGCGGCACAGGGGCGACCGCTGCTTTTCTTGCTGAGGAGATAGGTGCGGTTGTTACAGCTATTGATTTGCATCCGAAGATGGTGGAACATGCCAGGCAGAGAGCAGATAATTCGGGAACCCATTTTCAGGTTTTAAAAGCCTCTGCTGAAGCATTGCCTTTTAAGTCCGACGCATTTGACTGGCTGATTTCTGAATCGGTTACCGCCTTTACCGATCCGGATAAATCGCTGCCAGAATACTATCGGGTCCTGAGTCCGGAAGGTCAGCTGATTGCCATTGAGATGACAATCGAGCATCCACTTCCTGAAGAAGATAAGAAAGCGATTTGCGGATTATATGGTGTCCCCGCGCTTTACACGGAACAAGACTGGAGAGATAGACTGGCGGACGCCGGATTCGCGTCGATTAAATGCCTGAGAGAGGCGGATCTGCCTGACGTTCAGTCGAAAGAAACTGGCATGCCAGTGTATCAGCTCAACGCTGCTCTTGATGCGGATGCCATTGAAGTTTGGCTGGATCATCTGAATATGATGCAAACCTATAAAGACATCCTGACTTATCGAATTTACTGGGCAATAAAGTGAACAGAGTCAGAACATTGTTCGGAACATGAAAAAATAGACCGGAGGCTGATTTTGCGCTCCGGTTTGCTATTTATGCCTTTTATTTCGTATTTGATTCTTAATTGCCTGTGCGTAATTTTCAATCGCGTCAGGGATCTGGCCAAAGAGCTGATTACGCATCGGTGGTCTTACTGCTTTGTGCTCTCTCCTGACTTTTTTTCTTTCATCGCGCGGCGTTTCCATATAGCGAACAAATTGCTCGGTCAGATATCTGACGTAGTCCTCCGATTTCATCGAGGGTGCCTCCTTGTCTTTTTAGACATAGGATTCCCGTTCTGAGCCGTTTGATACATAAGTGAAGTGATCTCGCAAACGATAGTCTGAACGGATTTGCCACTGACATTGATAATAAAGTCCGCATCAAGATAGGCATCCAGTCGCTGCTGGTACATATCATCAAGCTTTTTCTCTTGATTCTTTTGGACAAGCGGACGCGTGCTATCGTTTCTCAATCGCTCATGGATCACTGCGATATCGCAATAGAGAAAAATAATGATCCCATTGCTTCGCATCAGCGCGCGGTTTTGCTTTTTAATAATACTGCCGCCTCCGATCGTTACAATCGAGGGTTCATCGAGAAGGGATAAACGTTTCAAAATCTCTGTCTCTGCGGTCCTAAAGAAGGTCTCTCCATATTCTGAAAAAATGGAGGGAATCGACTGCTTTTGTTCTTCTTTAATGAATAAATCCGAGTCGTATACTTTTTTATGCCAAACTTTGGAGAGGGAAAGCCCTGTCGTTGTTTTTCCTGCACCCATAAATCCGGTTATATAAATCATGGGTCTGTCCTTTCAAGCCAATTGACTGGTTTTCTGTCACTCATTTGATAGGTGATTTTGTCGGTTTCCTGTTCATCGCCAAAGAAGAGTGTGATTTTCACTTCAAGCATTCCATTGTTCTGATTACACTTGTAGGCTGCTGTTCCTAAATCATAATCGAATTTTCCTTGATCCGCCAATGTTTGTTCCTGTATTTGTCGATCAATGTCAGTCAGCGCATTTTCCCGAAGCTGCTCCAGCTGAAAATTGGCAAGGGTGGCATGGAAGAAATGTTGATCGCTGCTAAGTAAAAGAATAGCGTGGAGGACCAAGACGAACAGAAGGAATGAAACGGCCATCGTTACTGGCAGAATAAAACCTTCTGAACGAGAAACCGAATTCTTTGCTATTGATGTTTTGTGCTGCTTGAAGATAGCATTTATCCGACCAATCATAAATGTGTCCTTGATCATCAGTCACCTCGATCCGGATATAGCTTCCGCTGGTCAGGAAGCTGGCGTGGGAGACATGCTGTAGAACGATTTCATAGCCGCTGCCGTTAACCTGACGGATGATCCGATGCGTTGCCTGCCATTGATAACTGACATGGGTTCCATTTTTATCTAGAATTAATTGCCGACCGTCTCCCGCACTGTGGACAGATTGGGCGTAATGAAGTTCCAGCGCGGTCTGTGAAAAGAAGAGCGCGATATCTTTTTTCAGACCTAATTGGTCATTGAAACGATTAACAAGCTCCTTTGTGACAGAGACAACGAGAATCAGAGAAATGGCCATAATGCTTAATGCGAGCATCATTGAGAGCAGTGTGAAACCTTTTTGATTTTTCATTTTCGTGCCTCGCTGGTCATCTCATAGGTCTTCCCTTTATTTATCCAGGTTACAGAGAGGATCGCCTGATGCTCACTTTTTTCTTTCCAGTTCAACTGAAAAGGGGTCGCCGTTTTTGAAGACGGAAAAGCAACCGGATCGTCTGTTTTCCATTGTATCAGTTCGGTGCGCAGTACGGTCATAGCTTCATTTTTCTGCTGGATAAGCAGTCGTTCCTGGTAGATTCGAATCAGGCAAGGGAACGCCAGCAGCATAACGAAGGTGAGGATACAGACCGAGTAGACCGCCTCGGCAAGGAAGATCCCGCGAACTTCCTTCAATTGGATGGCTAAATTGCCAAATCCCGGGTGGTTTGACGATCTATGAAATTTTATCAAGGTAAAACCTCCCCTGTCCAATCTGAAGAACGAGATTATACCAGATCGATCCCATTCGGAAGCTAAAAGTCCCGGGATTAGAAAATGAACCGGTGCGTGTAATGAGAATGGTTAATTTATTCGTATTGCTGGTTATCCGGAGCCTTGGATCCAGCGCTCTTTTTTCGATAATGCCGCCTGTATTAACGGTATAGAAGTGCTCGGCTGGATTGAAAACAATATTGACGAATACGGATTTCGATAAGGCATCCATCTGTGCATCACTGATTGTCTCGCGAATTTCCTCTGATAAATTCTGCATTTTCTGTTCATCCGACGTATGTGACAAGGAGAGAAAGCATAGAGGCGCAATGATGCAGGCGATAGAGATGACGATCATCATTTCAATAAATAGGGGTATTTACCCATCTTGGTATTAAAGGGTTTTTCCAGTCTTTGAAACATTACGAGTAAAAGGATTCGGGTCAACTTTTACGGTTACGTCAAAAGTTGTACCAATTTTTAATACCGCATGAAGAACAATCTTATCTCTATAAACAGTGGCTGTAGGGAATAGGGTACCGATAAGCTGCGCGCGTTCCAAGTCAGTCAGGTCAGTATCGAAGTTTTTAGCTATTTCAAGATATTGATAAACGACGCTATAATTCCATCTTTTTTTCTCCATCATATCTAATTTTATTATTTCTTCGGAAGCGTTTTTTTGATTGATAGCAATCTCTTTATCAATTCCGTTCTTTTTGGTTTCCAACTGATTTTTATCAAATCCTCCATCTAAGTAAAGATCCATAAGGCGATCCATTTTTTGATTTAAAATTCCGATACGTTTCTCAATCAATTTTATTTTTGATTTTAATGAATTAATTTCTTTATCATTATTTTGAAGATTGATGTAATTCTTTGCCGATTTTTCACTTTTAAGGATTTCTTTAATCGCTGTGATAATATTATGATCACAGCGGATCGTGTTAATTGATATATCACATACAGACTGATCAGCGAGGCGCTTCTTTCTGCCATGTTTTAAATAAAAGTGAGAATTCTTTTGCTTAGGTGATCCATGTTGCTCCAAAGCGATGACGCGGCCACATTCACCACACGTCATTTTAGTCCTTCTGAGAAAATGTAATTTACCTGATGGATTCCAATAAGCTCGATACTGATTATGACGTCTTAATATTTCTTGTTGAATTGCTCTGTATGCTTCTTCTGTCCGCAGTTTCGGATAAAAATCATCGATAGTTATTGTTTCCCCAGTGGAAAATGATTTCTCAGCTACTCCGTGGAAGGCCTTAGAGATAAGTCTCCGATAGACAAGCGTTTCATTCCACGGCCGTCCATTAGGTTGCCATTTTACATCGTTTAACTTATTAGAAATGGTTACATAACCCAGCTGCTGCTTTAAAAAAAGTTCGTCAATCATCGGAATTGTCCATGTATAATCTTTATTAAGTGTCGCCGTCTTAGTCTGTTTGTCATAGATATATTCGAACGGTACTTTTCCCCAAAACTTGCCCTCACGCATCATCTGACGTTTCCCACGCATCATTGTACGCGATACTTCCTTTTTTCCATGCCTGGCAAACCAGTTCTGAAGATCGCTCATGAACTCTTGAGTCTCGTCGTTTAAATCAATCATCTTGCCAGGCTCAGCAAGCATGATATTATTTTTTTTGATAACGGCTTTAAGCATTTCCCAATGAAGCCCATCAAGGCGTGATAGACGTGTCTGGTCAAGCACAAGAACTATATCCATTTTATTATCCTCTGCCATATCCATGACAGCTTCAAGACCCTTTTTCTCGTATTTTCCACCGCTATCGATATCCTTTTTTATATCGACAACATCCCATTCCATTTTCTTTGCATAATTTAAAAGCTCCGTATGCTGAGCGCGAAGTGAATATTTGTCTTCGGCTGCCTGCATTTTAGTTGAAACTCGAATGTAAATTAGGACTCGCATTATTATCACTCCAAAAAACGAAATATGAGAATATATGTTCTAAATTTATTCAAAAAATTTTTCCATTTCATAAGGAATACCATTATCTTTAAGCAGTTCTCCATAAGTTTCATATTGGCCTACTGTTGTGTGTCTATATTTCATAATTTCCATAGTGGCCCAATAGTGTGCCTGATTTTCAATTTTTCCCTTGGATTGAATCGTATTTTGATTGAGAAAAGGTGTATTTTCATTTGGATGTAGGATCGCATGACCAAGTTCATGACAACATGTATATAACTTTTCAAACTCGTGGAGATTAGAATTCAAAGTAATTATAGGTTGTCGCGCATTCTTCATATAGAAACCCAATGTACTTCCCAATGGAAAATATCGAATCAATATATTTCTTCCAGTGGCAATTTCGAACGGATCGGCCGTTCGAAAGCGTCTAATTTCTTTTTCGAGGCGTGCCATTATCCAGTTCATTAAATCACTCCCAGTCACGGTACTTCTTGGGGGTATATTTCTGTTTTGCAAGCTGTTTTGTCAATTTTAAATTGCTTTCAATGGCAGTACGTACAAGAGCTTTTGTTTCTTCATCCATGGGTTCTCCATCGAAGGCAAGGGCAGTTCCATCGTCCATATTGGTTAATATCTTTTCTAACTGTTTTGCTATATCATGTTCATTTTTACCTGTTAACTTAGGGAGACCATTTTCATTGACAGGGGATTCTTGAATATATCCGGCTGCTTCCATCATTTCTGTATATGGTACGTTTAGTGCATTAGATAATTTCTTTATAGTATCTGGTTTTGGTTTCTTTCTTTCACCTTTTTCCATACGAGAAATTTGTGAACTAGAAACTCCAGAATAAGCTGCTAATTGGTTTACTCCTAGGCCTCTTTTGGTCCGTATATTTTTCAAATATTTCCCGAATTCAGTTGTAGACATGGGCTTAACCTCCGTTACATACATTCTATTGCCTATTGGCAACATTGGCAATTACTTTAAGCAACATTTATTAATAAAGTATTGCTTTTTGGCAACGAACGAATTATAATGTTTACATAAAGCAACGGAGGTGAAATGAATGAGAGTTATTCTTAACAAGAAATCCGTTGACGAGGAGAAAAAGAAACGTGGATGGTCAAATTATGATCTCGCAGAAAAAATGGATATGAATCCAGTTACTGTATATCGTGCCTTGTCAGGTGAGAGAAACGTTGGCAATGAATTTATTGCTCAAATGATGAAAGCTTTCAGTGCTTCTTCAGATGATTTTAGTAAGTTTTTTATTTTTGATGAAGTGTTGACAAAAAGCAACGAAGGGAGGTGAAGAGAATGGAAAGGACTTTAGCAATTAAAGTTGGATTAGATGGAATTGACGAAGCATTAAAGAAGGCCAAACAACTTCGCGATTTATTAAAAGAGGCCAGCTTGTTGGTGGACGAGTTGGCCAAAGCAGACATAAAAGTGAATATCAATGGAACAAATTCTTAATGTCTTGAACTGCTTTCTTGGCACCTTTTCTGGATTCAGAAGTCTCAAGGGTGATTGGTTGTCCACAGTGTGGACACTTTACTTTAGCGTTAACTTGGAATGCAAGACTTCCATCAATTTCAAAGCCCTTCTTACATTTAGGACAATTGACAGTAATCTTTTGACCCTTAAACAAATCGCTGACATCGGACATATTTTCGCCTCCTGTCTTTTCTAGATAGGAACATTATACCAATTTTTATTAGAAACGGAGTGATTCTAGTGAATCCTGATTATCCAAATCTACCAATTGATCCTATCATTCTTGAAAAACGCAGCCAGATTCCCGGTAAAATCGCTGAAATTTCCTACAAAGATAAGGATGAAGCGATTAAGTTCATGCGCATTTACGGTGAGCACAAAATGCCAATTACGCCAATGTACGACAAGATTTGTGAGTGCTTGGATTCTCTTAATGAAAAGGTGAAGGGGGCAATGGAGATTGTTTAAACTCTTCCGCGATTGGTCTCTGAAATACTTACAAAATGAAGCGAAGCGCAGACTTTTGCAGAGCATTATCGATGCCTCAAACAGCCATAAGGCGGGCTGGGAAGATCGTGCATTTGTCCTGTCGCAAGCGTACCGGAATATAAGGGAGGACTGACCCATGGATAAAAACGAATTGATTGCTGACTTCAAGAAAAGATTTGAGGAACAGGGGAATGCCCAAACTCGTTATGTGGTTTTTATTGGAATAACGGAATCAATAGTAAAATGCACCACCATTTCAGATGCTGAAAAAATAGTTGATATGAATGTCCTGTTAAAAGCATTAGACGAAGCGGAAGGAAAGGGGATGAAGTAATGTCAGCAAAGACACTCTATGAATTTTTTGCTAATTTTGAAACAACCATGCTTGTGAAGGAACGGTTCGGGCCCGCACGCAGCGCGCAGCGGATGAAGATTAAATATTTCCTGAAAATGAAAAATGAAACAAGCCTCCGCGGCAACGGAAGCTCTGGATTAATCGACGTCTAAATCTATCAATCTATTTTCATTCTAACAAATTCGAAACAGGGCATCAAGCCCTGTCTGGCGTGAGTGGTGAGCGTCACTGACGATGATAGCCGTCAGAATGAAAAGAGGTGTGACAAATGGTCGAGAAAATTAATTTGGATGCGCTCGCAGGTGGAGCGGTCGCTGAACGATTTAATCGTGAACTGCAGCTGGTATTAAATAATATCGCTGATCCAAATACGGATGCGAAGAAAAAAAGAAAGTTACAGCTAACCGTTACTTTTTCTCCTGACGAAAAACGTTCTCTAGCTGGACTGTCTATTTTAGCTAAGAAGACATTGGTTCCGGCAAAAGAGATTGAGACGCAGCTTGTCATTGGTCAGGACAGCACAGGTCGAGTCGTGGCTAAGGAATTATTATCCGGTATACCAGGTCAAACATTTATTGATCAAGATGGAGATCCAGCGACTGACACGGGAGATAAAATTTTAAAATTTGAAACGACAAAAACGAAAGCTGCAGGTGACAAGAAATGATTAAAGAGGCATTGGAATATTTGGTTGGATTAGGAAATACACGAATTGAAGAGATTCATGGAGAGAAGTTTTCGACACAGCCGGTGCATCTAATTGAAGAGCCAACAGTCGAACGTCTTGAAGTTCGGAGCTTATCCGGATTGGTTGATTATCTCAGTTCCAATTTTGATGACATTATTTCAGACGATAATCGTGTGCTGATACATGTTGAAAATCCGACATCTGTCCGAGCTGTTGGTCAATTCAATTTAGATGCTAAACGAAATATTTTCATTCGCGCACAGGCTCATTTACCGGAATTCGCTTTTGATCGCTTTTATGACACAGAAGCTTTTAACATAAAACTTCAATCGGCCTTCGTTGACGATGATGATCGTCAGCCAGTTATTGATTGCGTGAGCAGTATTACAGAAGAAAACGTGCAAACGACAAGTGACGATGGAACAAAACAGGTCGTGACGGCACGTACAGGGATCGCTGAGGTTGGTCGGCTAGAAGTGCCTAATCCTGTGCTGCTTCGCCCTTACCGTACATTTACAGAGGTCGAACAGCCAGCGTCTGACTTTGTGTTCCGTCTTAAAAATGGCCCATTATGCGCGCTATTTGAGGCAGACGGAGGAGCATGGCAGCAAGAAGCTATGTTGAATGCCCGTAATTATTTAACGGATGCTTTGAGTGATTTGATTGAACAGAAAAAAATTGTCATTATTTCTTAAAAGATTATGCCGGGTTCTCACCTGGCTCATGGGCTTCGATAATTCGCTGTTCATGAGCTGGGTGAGAACATAATAGGGGGTGAATTTCATGGCCGATAAAATACAAAGGCATTTTGAATATGGTTTTACCATGATTGATAATAGAATCTTTGATTCTAAGGACTTCGATAAATTGACTGATAAATTTCTTTATATGACGCTGATTAAATTTAGCTACGGGAAGAACAATTCATTTCCGTCAATCTCTACTTTGGCAGATAGCTGCCTTTGTGCAAGAAGCACATTGAAACTTTCACTTGAACGACTTGAGAAAAAAAACTATATAAAAAAAGAAATTCGTACAGACGAAAAAGGAAATAATCTCAGTAACATTTATCATCTGTTTGAAATACCTGGACTGAGAATCGGTCTAGGGGTAGACCGAGAATCGACCGAGGGTAGGCCGAAAGACGACCGAGGGATAGACCGAGAATCGGCCACGAAGAATATATCTTTTGAAGAAAAAGAATTGAATAATATTGTCGAGATCATCAATTACTTGAACGAGAAGGCTGGAACAAATTATAAATCATCAACCAATAAAACCAGACAATACATTCATTCAAGACTGACAGAAGATTTTACCGTTGATGATTTTAAACAAGTAATCGATCACATGTGTGATATTTGGTTGAAAGATCCTAAGATGCACCGTTATGTTCGTCCATCGACGTTGTTCGGCACTCATTTTGAAGAATATCTCAATGAGTCTCCTAAACATCCAGACAAGCCTGATAAGGGCGGAACGAACTGGGATAAGTACAAGTGAGGTGAATGAGTTGGATGATATACAGCTACTGGGGAAACCATTTTTCAACTTGGAGGCTGAACAAAATTATTTGGCTTGTATCTTGTTTGAAGGGGACTTAATCAAGGATTCAAAATTATCCGCTGAACACTTCGCCGATACCCGTCACAAAAAGATTTTTAAAGCCATGCGGTTTCTTGAAGGCAAAGAAGAGCCGGTGAATGTGATTTCGATTGTTTCGGTTGCTGGGAAAAAGCTGAATGAAGTTGGAGGGACTCAGTACCTGGGCGAATTGATAAACAGTGTAGTTTCTACAGCTAATTTTGAACAATGTGAAAAATTTATTCTTAAGGCTTGGAAGTTTAGAACAGCGTTTGAGGTATCCAATGAATTCCAAGCGAATCTCAGTGATGCCAATGAAGCAAGCATTGAAAAAGTTATTTCCCGTCTGTCCGACATCGAAATGGTCGGTTCTGAAAAGAAATATAGCTTCCGCGATCGTCTGACAGAATGGTATGACAATATCGAATATCGCTCACAGCATGATCAAGTTTTTACAGGAATTGCGACTGGATATTCTGATTTGGATGTAGCGACAGGCGGGCTGCAAGAAGACGATTTAATTGTGATTGGCGCAAGACCGTCGATGGGGAAAACAAGCTTCGCGCTTAATCTTATTATGGGTGCTGCAGGGAATGCAGAACAGCCTGCAGTCGTCGATATGTATGAACTCGAAATGCGAGACATGCGCATGATTGATCGCATGGTAAGCGCTCAGGCAAACATTGATTCCATGTATCTGCGCCGGCCAAGTAAATTCTTTAAAGATGATACTTGGCAGAAAATCACTTTTTCGATGGGCAAGCTCGGCAATATGGATTTAAATATTTATGATGATCCGCTAGTTAGCGTGACGGACATTAAAGCGAGAACCCGGAAGCGTCGCCGTGAAAATCCAGAAGCACAGATTATGATTGTCATTGATTACCTGCAGTTGCTTCAAACATCCGGTGATGGAAAAAATCGAGCAAATGAAATTGGTGAAATTACTCGGCAGTTAAAAATAATGGCACGTGATTTGAAAGTAACCGTTGTGCTTTTGTCCCAATTGTCCCGAAATGTTGAAATGCGTAATGATAAACACCCAATGATGAGCGATCTTAGGGAATCCGGAAACATTGAGCAGGACGCGGACACGATTCTGTTTTTATACCGGGACGATTATTACAACAGAGATAGCGATAAAAGGAATATTACCGAGGTTATGATTGCGAAGCAGCGTAATGGTGCTGTAGGAACCGTGGAGTTAGCCTTTTTGAAGGAATATAACAAATTTGTCAATCTGGACAGGAGGATGGCTAATGCTCAGTAAAGAAGATCGGGAAATGATGATTGATTTCTTAATTCTTTCAGAAGGTTGCACGCGGAAGTTTTGGGACAGGCAGTCGGATAAGATTATTGAGCTTAATTATCGAAAATCCTGTCTTCAAGAAGATGAATTTGGATGAAAAAAAGGGAATGGATTTTTCTTCAAAAGGATTCAGACAATGGAATGGCATTGATTTATGAACGAATGACCTGGAGGCAAGCCAGATCCTTTCTAAGAAAAGGTTATATTTCAAGATGAAGTGAATTTGAAAGGGTGAATAAAAATGACCCATGAATTAAAAATTCTACCTTGGTATTTTAAAGCTGTTATGAGTGGAAATAAAAAATTTGAAATACGCAAAAATGATCGGAATTTTAAGGAAGGCGACACGGTTATTTTACATGAATGGTCTGAGGACGAAGGATTCACAGGAAAGCAAATAACGAGAACGATTGGTTTCCTGACTGATTTTGAACAGAAGAAAGGATTTGTTGTTTTCTCTTTAATTTAAAAAAGCTCGGATCCCTCCGAGTACATTCGATAAATTAATTTTACCATATTTGGAGGGATCAAAGTTGAAAACTGATGAAAAAGTTATCCAAATAGATGCGAATGAAAATGCCATTTACTATATTACAAATGGTCACGTGACCAAGGTTTCAGGTAAAGAATTCGGGCAAGATATTTTCTATTGGAAAGATGGAAAAGTGTTAGACGTTGAGCGATCCCAAAGAATTAGAAACTGTGGACAGAAGATTATTCAGTAGATAGCTGGGAAGGTGACGAAATGAACTGTCGTTTTTGCGGACAGCCTTGTAATCCAAACGTCTTTTTTCAAAAAGGGAAAACGCTATCCTATGCCCATTGAAAATGCATGATTAAACATATTGAAGACGAAGAAAAGAAAAACAAGGGAGAGATAGTCATGAATTTAGAAGATAATATTAAAGATGTTGTGCGCAAAAAAATGGGAGATGGCACTGTTGAACGGTTGATTAGTGAGCAGCTGGAGAGTGGTATAAAAAGTGCTTTGGATAATCTCTTCAGATCTTACGGTGATGCCACAAAAGTTATTGAGGATCAAATCGAATCGGTGATTGTTCCCTACTTGGAAAACTATGATTACTCAAAATATATCACTAAATTGGACGGCGTCCTAGAAGAGATATTAAAAGAGACCACTCAGGATAACAAAAAGCTTCTCAAGAATTTTAAAGGCTTAATGGCTTCATCTGAAGTTAAAGAAATAAAGGTAACTGAATTATTTTCAAAATGGATAAACTTTGTTTCAAAGAATGTGGACACTGATGATTTGGATGTTGATACTGACGATGAACCGACCTATGAGGCAGTGAATGTTCACTTTGAAATTGAACGAAACGAAGAAAGAAGTTGGAGCTGCTTTGATCATGCCATATTGGTCTTTGAATGCGATCAAGATGAAGAATTGAACTTTGAAATTCCAATTTTGCGATTCACAAAGTCGTTAAACGAAGGTTGGAGCATTGACTATAAACGGATCAGTGACATCCAATCTTTGAGATATTTAAACGAGTTTGAAATTCTACTTATGAGCCTACACCAGCAAGGAACCAAGCTGATTATTGATTCTGAGGAAGATGAAGACGAAGTTATTCCGGAGAAAAGACCTAAAATGACTTTTGAATAAATGGCAGCGGCATTGTTGACTGCTAAAACGAAGGAAGTGAATATATTTTGGGCTTTATAGAAAATGTAAGAAGAAAAAGAAATATGCCATGGTTAAAGTGTGGAATGAAAGTAGAAGTGAACGGAAAATTAGGAACTGTTACCGGAGGAAATGAAAGTTTAAACATTAATGTTCAGTTTGAAAAGGAAGAAAATAAACGATCTGGGAACTGTCATCCAAAATGGAAAACTCGTTATTTTGATAATCAAGGGAATATGATTGCTGATTATCGTTAATTTGCAGCACGACGATATCAGAACTTAATAGCCTGAGCGAAGAACGCAGGGTACATGATTGATGCAATCAATGCATTAATCATGTGCCCTTTTTATTTATCTAAGAGGTGATTAAGCATGATTCATTATAAGAAAGGCAAGAAACGAAATAAAAAAATTCATCAGGGTCGGCCATTTACTGAAGAAGAACTAAAGGAATTAATGGGTGTCCATAATCCGGTATATAAACGCGCCAAAGGCGGCGCATTCAGACAGCGATAAGAGGCGATATTGATGAGCGTTCGACAGATGATTTATGATTATCGGCGATCCATCCGTTTGATGAAGCAAGCTTTGACAAAAGCGCAGTCTGAAACGGAAGTTAAGACGATTACTGAAATGATTTCCGGCATGCATTTTGCACTTGAGTGGATACACTGTGGTTTTAATCCCTATCACAAGCGCGGCGTTTATCAACGGGCAGAAGTTTGTTTTATGGATCCGGATTTAATGGATGCGATTAAGTTGGAAACAAAGCCAAAAAAATCGCGAGAGTTAAGCGATATGGAACGAATAGACATAAATATTGCACTCTCAAAACTGACGGAACGTGAGACTGACATTTATGTCATGCATCATGCCGAGATGCTGCCATTGGATGAAATAGCTGATCTGCTTGGCGTAAAGAAAAGCACTGTGGCAACGACGATCAGGCGGGCGCAGAAGAAAATAAATCAAGCGTTAGGAGGAAAAGTATGAACGTTGTGCAGCCAATTAGAGACCAAGAAAAAATAAATAAAATGTATGATTATCTGAGGAGTAAATCAGAACGCGACTTCATGCTGTTTCTTCTCGGAATCACCGTAGGTTTGAGAATATCGGATTTGCTGAGACTGAAGAAAGAGGATTTATACAAGCCACATATCGCCATCATTGAGAAAAAAACAAAGAAGACCAAACGGTTCAAGATACCTGGATACATTAAAAAATATTCCACTCCTTACGCTGATTCGTTGTCTGATGGTGACTATCTGTTTAAAAGTCGCCAGGGGAAGAATAAGCCTATCGGTCGATCAACGGCCTACAAAATCTTGAACGAAGCAGCGAGACATTGTCATTTGCAAGAAATTGGCACACACACGCTGCGAAAGACATTTGGTTATCATCACTATAAGGTCAATCATAATGTCGCTATGCTACAGGGACTATTCAATCATTCAAAGCCAGAAATAACATTACGATATATTGGAATCACTCAAGAAGAAATTGACAAGTCAGTCGATAAAGTTAAATTAATCTGAATATCGGTATCGTCGATGTGCCATAAAGCACATTATATTTTTAACCTTACTTTCATTTATTTCGGGTACTTTAGTCTGATAAATTCACTTTAATTTATATTAGCGTGAACTCATATTGAAAATATTTTTTAAGCCTTACGTAACAAGTGATCCAGCGTTTTAATGAGCTGAACAGAATAGGGTTTGAAGTGAACTCGTCACACGATTTGTCCTATATAGTGAGAGATATTTTTAGAAAGTCGGGATCAGAGTGGCACATGATTAAGCGAAGGCATGAGTGTCGGCACAATGGTTGTCATGAACTGGTTAAGTTGGATCAAGATTACTGCGCGAAACATCAAGGCGAATCGGTGAGTCGTTCCTATAATCAACTGCGCAAGTTAAACGATGGAGAACGCACAGCTTTCTATCATTCGGCTGTCTGGAATCGAATGCGTGAATATATCAAGCTTCGCGATCAGGGATTATGTCAGGTGTCGCTTGATAAAGGGCTGATTGTTCCGGGTGAGATTGTCGATCATAAAGTGCCAACCTATACGCAATGGGGTTGGGAACATCGGCTTGATGAGAATAATCTTCAGCTGATCAGCCGAGAGGAACACAATCGGAAAACAGCGGCAGAAAAGCAAAAATATAGGCGTGAAATTTAAGGGGCCCGCCCGTTCTGAGCATCGTGGGAACGGTGTGGGGTTTTCTTTGCGGAAAAACTCCCGTTTCTAAATCTTTTGGATTTTTTGAGGAAGGGGGCGATCGGGATGGGGGCATCGCCCGGCTCAAACAATGGAGGCGGTCAGCGAAAAAAAATTCTGGAAAATACTCATAAACACTTGACACGAAAGGAAAAACAGGAACGCGAAGATGCGGAGGAAAAGATCGGTCAGTTTGAAAAATTGTCTACACGTGCCCCAAGGTATCTTGATGAAAGAGCACGAAAAATCTATCGCGAGTACGCCAAAAAGTTAAACGAACTGAGCGCAATCTGCCAGTTAGACACCAGCATGTTTGAACAATATTGTATTTCGCTCTCACTTTACATTCAAGCTTATCAGGCCATACAGGAAGAGGGTATGGTTACCGGTGGCAAGAAATCGCCATACATTGCGATCATGAATGATATGGCGAGCTCAGTACGGAGCTGCGCTGCTGTTTTGGGCTTGAACGTGAATAGCCGATTGCAATTACTTTTACCACAAGGGGGTGAAAACGACGATGAAGACGATCCGCTTTCCGACTTGTTTTAATGTGCTGAGTGGCTAAAAAGGAAGAGTCGCTTATGGATGAAGTACGTCGGTATTGCGAGTACGTGGTCAGTGGGCGGATCATTGCTGGCCGAAAATTGAAACTCGCTTGCAAAAGGCATTTAGATGATCTAGAGAAAATAGCAGACGATGATTTCCCTTATTGGTATGACGAGGAAGAAGTCAGACGTTGCTTGGCCTTTGTCCGTCTGCTTCCCGATGTCAACAGCGGATTGCCCTTTGAACCGGTGCCTTACCAGGTTTTTATTATCGGTTCGCTGATTGGGTGGAAAACAAAAAAGGGAAATTACGCACGGTTCCGAACGGCTTATATTTCGATGGCTCGAACGAACGGCAAATCGCAATTGATGTCAGCGATCGCGACCTATGTCTTCTTCACGGGTCGCCCGGCCATCAACCGAGAGATTCTAATCTGTTCGCCGTCTTATAAGCAAAGCATGCACACCTTTAAATATTGCCAAACAATGGCGCGACATCTAAAAAAGCGATCGAAGGCGGTTAAGAGGAACACGCGAGTGCTGAGCGCGGAAATCAAGTCCTCCCGTGCCTCACTTGTGCCGATGGCCTCCGATGTCTCAAAGCTGGATACCTATCACCCCTCATTCACTATTATTGATGAGTGGGGTGCGATGCCAGATCGCTCCATCCCGGAAACCATTCAGTCTGGGCAGGTTCAGAATCCGCTTGCCGTCACAGTCTATATTTCGACCGCAGCGACGGATCTGAAAAACCCGATGTATCAGGATTATAAGATGCTGACCAAAGTGCTGGAAGGCGAACTTCAGCTGGATAACTATTTCATCGCTATTTGGGAACAGGATTCCGACGATGAAATCAGTCCTGACAGCTATGATCTATGGGAAAAATCTAATCCCTTGATGTGTTTGCCGGATAAGAAAGATATTCTAATTTCGAGTTTGAAGTCTGCACGGGCGGAACAGCTGGCCAAGGGTTCAGATTATGTCTTTATGACAAAAAACATGAACCGTTTCTGTCAGGGAAGCGAAGCTGCGTTCCTGAAAATAGCAGATTGGCGGGCGACCATTGGCCGCTTTACAATCTATGGTCAGAAATGTTATGTCGGCATTGACCTGTCGAAGACGGGCGACACAACTGCGATTGCCTTTGTCTACCCATACATGCTAGATGGCAAACCGCATTATTTTGTCGATACGTTCAGCTTCATCGCAACGAAATATGGAGGCATTGAGACGGTGGAGAAGCGGCATAATCTGACCTATCGCCAATTTGAGGAACATCGGTGGTGCCGGATTACGAAATTGGAATCTGGGGTCATTGACATTGATGAAATCTATCAATGGTTTGAGGATTATGTAGCTGAACATCATTTGGAAGTATTAGAGATTTGTTACGACAATTATAATTTCAATCAGCTGCTTGCCAAGCTTGAAAAGTCAGAGCATGAGTATACGCTGGTGCCTGTTATCCAAGGAACGAAGACCTTGAACACACCAACTCGGGATTTTCGAACAGCGGTTTGGAACCAAGCCCTGTCACATCCCGACAACCCGATACTAGAAGCCAACGTAACCAATGCGGTGATCATGGTAGACAACAACGGCATGCGGATTGATAAGAATAAGGCAGACAACAAGATTGATGCAGTTGATGCCGTGCTTGATGCTTTTTCTCGGGCCATCTATTACTTTACGGATGATCCGATGAACACAATGAGTGAGGAAGAGATCAATGATTATTACGAAAAGCATTTCACTTTTTGACAAAGAAGGGCGGTGGCAAGTGACATGAATGCGAGGCTGATTTTAATGATTCGCTTTCTCTTAGACAATCTGCATACCCTGTTATTTCTGCTCGGGTTGGTTCTGATTGTCTGGACGGTTTTTCTTATCAGTCGCCTCGCCGGTCTGTTTACACTGGCGGGTGTTTTGATTTTAATCGGTCTGCTGCTGAACCCAAAGCCCCCGGGAGGGAGGTGAGGTTAAATGTTTTTTCAATCGAGAAGAGAGGCCCGGGAGCGTTCGATTGGCAATGGCAGCAATCAGATTAGCTTGGCGCTAATTGATGGAAAATTGACACCTATCATTGACGGCCATATCTCGGCAGAACGAGCGATTTACAACAGTGATATTTTTAGCTGTATCAATTTGATTTCGGCGGATGTTGCCGCGGCGACATTTAAAATTCGGAATGGGCAGGACGATCAATTGCTTCGCGTACTCAATCATCCGAACCGAGTAGTCAATGGCTTTTCATTTTGGCAGGCCGTTCTAGCACTGCTCCTGCTGAATGGAAATGCTTATTGCGTGATTTATCGTTCACGGTTTGATGACTCGCCGGTGAAGTTGGAATTGTTGAAAAATGAATGGGTCGACATCCTTCAAAGCGATGACGGTCAGGAACTTTATTATGACATCACATTCGCTGAAGATGAGCGATCACCCATTCGCGTCGATTCCACGCAGATGCTACACTTTCGGCTGATGAGTCGAGATGGCGGGCTGACTGGTATTTCTCCGCTCTTGGCATTGCGATCAGAAATAACTTTGCAGGAGCAGACCAACAAGCTCTCGCTTTCAGCGATGACATCAGCTATTAATCCAAATGGCATTTTAACCTTGGATAAGGCACTGCTCAGCGAAAAGGCAAAGGAAAATATCCGTCAGGAGTTTGAAAAGTCCAATAGTGGCGAAAACCGAGGGCGGCTGATGATTGTCGATAAGACGATGACCTTCACGCCCACCTCCATTGACGCCCAAGTGCTCAAGGTGCTGCAGCAGACCGATTGGACACGGAAACAGATTGCCAAGGCGTTTGCAGTGCCGATGGACATGCTCAATCAAGAAAGCGAGCATTCCAATATTGATCAGATTCGGAATTTGTATGCAACCTGTTTGTCTCGGTATACGAATCCGATCACTTCTGAAGTGACCAATAAGCTGTGTCGAGGTGGGCAGAGCGTGATGCTGGATATTTCGTCCATTGTCGATCCGGATTATTCACAGCTTGAAACCCGAATGTATAATGCCGTGAATAACGGACTGTACACAGCGGACGAAGCGAAGGGCATCATCGCCGAGGCAAAGGGGGAATGAAAAATGGAAAAGGAATTTCGGTCATCACTTTCGAAGCTTGAGGTGCGTGACGGTCAAGACGGAGGGCATACGATCAGCGGCTATGCAGTCGTGTTCAATCAGCCGTCCTCTGGCCTTGGATTTACCGAATACATTGATTCGCATGCGTTGGATGACGTTGAAATGCGTCAAGTGCTGGCGCTCTACAATCATGACTATGCGAATGTACTGGCTCGTGTGGATACAAAGACACTCAAATTGACAGTGGATGAAAAAGGATTGGTTTTTGAATGTGCGATTCCAAATACGACGCTTGGCAATGATGTCTTTGAAAATATTCGCAATGGCAACATTCAGGGCTGCAGTTTCGGGTTCATGGTCAGCGAAGATGAATGGTCAGCGGATAAAGACGGAAATGAGCAGCGCTTGGTTAAAAAAATAAGCGATCTTTATGAGATTTCATTAACGACGATTCCGGCTTATGAACAGACCTCTGTGTCAGCCGTCCGGGATCGCCATGTCGATGAACTGAAACGAAAAAAGTTGCTGCTGAACTTAGATTTGATTGACATTATGGGAGGGATTGAGCATGACCATTGAAGAACGCATTGCACAGTTGAAACAGCAGATTAAAGAGAAACGAGAGAAATTATCCAAGAAAGCGAAAGAGGCCCGTGACATGCAGAGCGTGCCGGATATGCAGGCTTGCGTGGATGCCTGCAAGGCCCTGCAGACGGACATTGATCAGTTGCAGAGTGATCTGAATACCTGCGAGGAAGCGATGGGCCTTGATCCAGACGGCTCAGACAGTAAAGCAGAGGATGACGGATCTAGCGATGAGCCAGATCCACCAGAGAAAGACAGCAAGCGGCAGAAAGATCCAGAAGGGAAGATCAAAACCGTGAGAAGTATTAAAACGACTCCTAAAGATCGAGAAGTCCGAGATGCAGTGAACAGATTTCTGCATAGCCGGGGTGAAAAGCGTGACGACCTGCCAGCAGGTATTACCAGCCCCTCGGTGAAAGAAATCATTGTGCCGAATCAGCTACTGAATTTGCAGATACAGCCGACTAATATCGTCAATTTAGGCGGATTAATCAATCGGGTGGCCGTCAACTCACCGAGCGGTACTCTACCAATCTATTCACGTGTGCGTGCTGGTTTTATGCAAAAGAACGAGTTGGATAAAAATCCGCAGGTCGCTAATCCCACACTTTCACAAGTGTCCTATACATTGGAAACGTTGTCAGCATTTCTGACGATCTCGCAGGAATCAATTGACGATACTGCACTTGACCTGACGGCTTTCGTCTCGAACTATATCAAGGATTCAAAGGACCAAACCGAAGAAAAACTAATCGGAGCAGTTCTACAGACGGCGCAAGCGGTACCTGCAAAGGGCGTTGACGCTTTGAAAGATGTTATCAACAAGCAAATTCCAATTGGCTATGATAAAAAGATCATCCTAACTCAAAGTGCCTACGGTGAACTGGACAAAGAGAAGGACGGCAATGGTCGCTATTTGTTACAAGATTCGATTGCCAGTGCATCGGGTAAAATTCTCTTTGGCCTTCCGGTTGTAGTTGTCAATGACGACGTGCTGACACCGGCTGCTGTCGAAGGTCAGCCTGTCCCATCAACTCTGAATCTCTTTATCGGTGATCCGAAGTCATTTGTCCTGGAAGCATATAAGACGGACATCAGCTTGAAATTTATTGACAGCTATGTATGGGGCACTCAGATCGGCGCTTACTTCCGGGCGAACATTGTGGCCGCTGATAAGGATGCCGGCAAATTTGTGACCTATTCAGCTGAATAAAGGGAAGTGTGCGCATGGCCGAATCGAATGATACGCTCGTGACTCAATTCAAGAAGCAGCTCAAAATTGATGGCAGCGACGATGACGCTTATCTTGGCGATCTGATTGCTCAGGCTCAAGGGCTGATTATGGAGGCCGTCGATGGTACTCAGCCGCTTTCGTCGTATGAACAATTTCCTTATTTTGATCGTGCTGTTGCGCTGCTAGTCGGTCTTTGGTATTTCAATCGAACGGCTGCTTCTGAAGGAAATGTTAATGAACTCCCCTATGGCGTTGAACCAATTATCAACACACTAAGGGGCAAGCTTTGGGGAGGCGGCGCGCATGCCAGTGATCCTTGACCCTTCTCGGCTTAATCGACGGATCCAGTTCGGGACAGCGGAACCGGTTGAGCAGCCGAACGGTGCGACTAAGGATGAATTTGTGGGTCAGCAAGAGGTTTACTGCGGGCGCTGGACACGGACATTTAATCAGTCTTTCCAGGTTATCGGGACGGAGCGTCAGGATGATATTACCGTGATCATTCGGCACAATCCGTCAGTTACAGATAGTCTATTGGCTCAATTTATTGACGATACAACGATCTATAAAGTCATTGCGAATAACCCAGATGAATCTACTGAGATTATCGCTTATGACCTTGTGACCTTGAGGAAGGTGAGCAGATGACAGTTGAAGTTACAGGAATGGACGCCTTTATGAAACAGCTCACTAACCTAGCCATTTCTCCTGAAACGGCAAAGCATGCGGTCAATGCGGCTGCGGATGTGTTTGTTGAGCATCTCATCCCTAATATCCCGATCGACGAAACAAGAAAACAGGGAAAACACCTGGAAGAACTCGTTACTTATAAATCAGGGCAGTACCCTGATGGATCTACTGATGTTGGATTTACAAATGATGGATATTATGGACGTTTTGTGAACGAGGGGCATTTTGTAACAAACGGTTATAAATATGAAATACGGAAAAAAGGAAGGGCAGTCGGAAGGAAGAAGGCCATCATTTCTTCTATGAAGGATGCAAATAATGGGACAGCAAAAATATCTGGTCAGCACTTTATGGAACATACCTTTGACGAGGCGAAAGAAGCCATGCAAGAAGCTATGTTCCACGAAGTCAGGAAAGATTTAGGATGATGGGGCCAACTGAAATTGTGGAACTCCTTCGAGCAGATAGCGCGCTGACGGCGCTTGTTCCGGCTGAAAATATCAAAGCCTTTAACGTTCCAGCTGAATGGGTGGATAACAACGTTGTTCCCCGAATTCTTGTAACCGAAGTCAGCGCACCTTTTAATCGTTTCGGCAGCGACCACGCGCAGGGACGAGTAAAGCGAGAACAGGTGCAGGGATGGTTTGATCTGTCGGCAGATGTTGACGCAGTGCAGAAGGCACTAAATATGGTGCTGGAAAATAGCAGGTGGTTTAACAGCTACGATGCGGGGATCGCAGAAGATCCGGATACATCGGAGCTTTTTTTTACGATGCAATATTCAAAAAACCAAATAGGAGTGTGAGAAGTAATGTCTCAATTAGTAGGTTGTGAAAGTGCCCGCATTGGCATATTCAACGCTTTTGACGACGAGCATATTGATCCGTCAAAGATTTTTTCGATTAATGCGGCAGTGGGCTCTCTTTTAGGTGCGAACATCCAGAACCTTGGCTATCAGACAACGATCCAATATGGTAGCGACACTGTTTTCCGTGTATCTGGCAAAGGGCATGGGGCGATTACCTGTGCATTGACAGCAAACGATATACCGGATAATACCACAGCGCAGATTACGGGTGAAACTGTACCCGATTCGGATGGAATTTATAAACTTGGTAAAGATACGCAGGCACCTTATTGCGCACTGGAACTATTATCGCATGATATTAAAGGTAATAAGGTGTATCTAGCACTGCTTAAAGGAATCTTTACCCATGGAGATATTAATCCACAGACGAACCAAGCTCAGGAAACAGATGCTACAGATGCAATAACTTTTACTTCCGTCGATCGAATTAGTGACGGTTTGGCCTATGCACATGCCAATAGTGGAGACACTGGATTTACAGAAACAGCATGGAATTCATTTATCTTCCCGCCAGTTGTTACACCTTAAGGAGGGGTAGTTGATGGGATACACAGCAAAAAATTACCGTGAAAATGCAGATAAAACAGTTATTAGTGGTGAACTTGCTATCGTTGGCGATGGCAAAATAACTAAAGATGGAGCGGAGGTTTCGCTTGGTGGCGTCAAACAAGCCACGGCTCAAGCAGACAGCACAGCAACAGATGTCACGGGTCTAGTTACAGATTTTAATGCCTTGCTGGCTAAACTGCGCACAGCGGGTATTATTGCTAACAGTTAATTCTTGCGGGCTAATGCCCGCTTATTTTTTATTTAGGAGCTGATCATTTTGGCACAAATTAAAATTAATGGAAAGTCTTTTACCTATAAAGAATCAATCAAAAAAACCCGTCGGGCTTATGTCTACCAAAAAGCAGTCGGCGAGATATATAAGTCTGTAATTGGTAATGGCGAAACAGATGAGACAAATGAACTGACCTCTGCAATTGCGGACATCGACGGATCGGCAAAGGTACTTGATCTTGCAATTAATTTTTTGGTTGACATTCTCGGCGAAGATAAAATCGATGCAGACTATTTCGAAGAGAATGTTAGTCTGAAAGACTTGCGTGAGAGCGCTGAGAAAGTTGCCAAGAAGCTTGTCGGAGCGGATGCCGAGGGTGCATCCGAGGGAAAAAAGTTACCTACGGCGAAGCCATCCGAGGGATCGACGACCTCCGAAAAAAGCTGATTGAAAATCTTGGATGGGACTTGGAAACGGTTGACGAGACAGATTATAAAGGATTGCTTGAACTGTATTCTGAAAAGAAAACTATGATCTCGCTGGCAGACTTTATGAAACAGGGCCGCCTGCACGGGTAGAGAGGAGGAACTTACACGGTAAAAAATGCTGCCGCTATTGCAAGTATGGTCGTGCATATTGGCCTCGATAAAACTGAAATGACGCAAGGGCTCACGGCGATGAAGAATACGGTTCGCGCGGCAACAGCTGAATGGAAAACACAGTTTTCTGTTTTTAATCAGCTAGGCGATCATGTCAAAGCCGCCGAAAGCAAATACAAGGGCTTGACCACGGCTATTGAAGCGCAGAAGAAAGTCATTGGTCAGGAGCAAAGTCAGTTATCCAATTTAGGCACGCGAACGAAAGATAATGCCGATGCTTATGATAAGCTGTCCTCACAGATTAATCAGAATGCGAATAAGCTGGCCGGTTTGACGTCTCAGCAGGAGAAAGCTCGCAAAATGTATGAATATGAGCAATCCGGCATCCGTGGCAATAAAGAAGAACTGTCTCTCCTGGCTCGTGAGATGCAGTCTACGGTTAATATGTACAAGGCACAGGGCGATGAAGAATCAGCGTCAGCAGCAAAAGCTGAAGGACTTAGGAAACAGCTTTCCCAGTTAAATGATATACAGCAGAAGGAAGAATCAATCCTTGCGAAGGTGGGGAAGGAATCTGGAAAAAATTCGTCTGCATATCGGGAACAAGGTATTAGGATGGCAGATCTTCGTACGAAGATCGCATCTGTAAACGGCGAACTTTCAGACATGGAAGGCAGTGCGAGAAAACCGCTTTTATCCTTGACCCGTCTCCGTGACGGTATTGGCAAGACACGTGAGGCAGCGCATGGAACTGCTGGGGTGTTTAAATCGATGTTAGGTGCATCTCTTGTATCAGGCGCGATTTTGTCCGGATTTTCATCGATTAAAAATTATCTAACCGAAGCTGCGCATGCTGGCGCTGAGTATAATAAGCAGCAGCAAGTGATGGGCGCAACCTGGAACACGCTGACTGATAGCGCAAGTAAGGGCAACAAAATGATCAAATCGATAAATGGGATGAGCGTCGCTTTTGGGCAATCCACTGATCTAGTCAACGAGTTGGATCAGCAGTTTTATCATGTGTTCGACAATCAACCACGGACTGAAAAATTGACAAAATCTATGCTGACTCTCGGTGATACGCTTGGCATGAATTCAGATGATTTGAAACGACTCGGGCTTAACTTTACGCATATGCTATCTAGCGGAAAAATGCAATTAGGTGATTTTAACATGATCACTGATCAGCTGCCGATGTACGGATCAAAATTGCTAGAATATGAGCAAAAAGTACAGCATAACAGCAATCTCACCATGGCTCAAATGCGAAAAGAAATGTCTACTGGAAAAATTAGTGCGAAAGATGCCGAGGCGGTCATGGAAGAACTCGGACAAAAGTATTCTAAGGCGTCCGAAAACATGATGAAAACCTTGCCAGGTATGGAGCGCGTCGTTTCTTCGCGGATGCCCGCACTGATTGGGGCATTTGAAAAACCTTTTCAAAAGGCCCAAAGCGGTTTATTTTCAGGCATCAGTAAATGGGTGAGTGCAACACCTACGGAAAAACTTTTTACTCAGATGGGTGCGGCCGCAAGTAAGGGAATGACGACGATCATGAACGCCTTTGGAAAGGTATTTGGCTCAAAAGGAGTGACAAAAACCGCTGATGACGCGGTCAAAGGTCTGTCTGGTGGAATTGAAAAATTCAGTAATTTAATTGCCGATCATGCACAAGGCATAGTTAAATTCTTTAGTACCATTAAAGAAAATGGAGTAAATGGATTCAAAGCATTGGTTGAGGTTTTGAAAGTGACAAGCACAGTTATGAGGCCGATTCTTCAACTTGCTGGGAAATCTCCGAAACAATTCGCCGCGTTTGCGATTGGTATTATGGCAACCGTCAAAGCTTTTCAAACGTTACGCATCGTCACAGCAGCTTTTGGGGTCACTCTTGGCGCTACACCAATGGGATGGATTATTGGAGCTGTTGGATTGCTTGCACTTGGTGCGGTGGAATTGATTACGCACTGGAAGCAGGTCAAATCATTCTTCGCCGGTCTTGGTAAATGGTTCTCTGGACTATGGGGAGATATTAAGTCGCTCTTTAGCTCTGGTGTCTCTTTTGTTAAAAAACATGCCGAGTTATTTATTGCAGCTTTGGGGCCGATTGGTTGGGCGATTGATGGCGTTATCGAAATCGTGAAGCACTGGGGATCTATTGCTAAAACGGTAACTAAGGCATGGGATGGAGTAGCGAGCTTTTTTAGTGGGGTATGGAAAAAGATTGAAAAAGGCGGATCAAGCCTCCTTAGCTGGTTTAAAAAGTTACCGAGCAGAATGTGGAGCAATGTAAAAAGTGGATTTAAAAAACTTGGCAACTGGATTAAAAGTATTTGGGATGATGCTTCTGATCATGTTTCGAGCGGATGGAAGTCACTCAGCAGCTGGTTTAAAAAGTTGCCGGGCAGGACTTGGTCAGCGGTTAAGAGTAAAATATCTGATCTTTGGTCAGGAATGAAATGGCTGTCCTCACATGTCTGGGATCGTATAGAGGATTGGGGATCTGACTTGTGGAAATGGATGAAGAAACTCCCTGGTCGAGTATGGAGCAATATTAAAAATAATGCATCCGATTTGTGGAGTGGCATTAAGTGGTTGGGATCTCATGCTTATGATCGCTTTAAAAGCTGGGGAACTGACATCATCGATTGGTTTAAAAAGTTGCCTGGGCGAATGGCAGACGGCATAAAGAACGGTGCAAAAGCGCTAGGCAATGCAGGGATCTTTATTGGTAATAAACTCATTGATGGCGTCCAGAAAGTCATTAACGGGGTCATTGACGGTATTGATTGGCTGGGGGACAAAGTAGGTTTAGGCAAACATCTTATTAAGCCTGCAAGCCTGCCAAACATTGGCTATTTTGCTGAAGGAACCTATGACAGCACAGGAAGGTTTTTAAAAGACACGCTTATTCATGTAGGCGATGGCAATAAGAAAGAGATCGTCAGGCATAAAGATGGTTCACTAGATTTGACGCCCGATCGAGATACCTTAATGGTGGCGAAGCGGGGGGATTCCATTCTTGGCGGAGATAAGACCGAACAGCTATTAAAAATGCTCCCTCACTTCTCTGTGGGATCTTTCTTCGGCTCCGTTGGCGACTTCGTTAAGGGGGGCTGGGATAAGCTATCCTCTGGCGCCAGTGCAGTATGGGATGCGTTATCTCATCCGACAAAATTGTTGAATACTGTTATGGATAAATTTGCAGGCTCAGCTGTTGGCAATCTGTCCGGTGCGATGGCAAATGTCGGCGAAGGAATCGTCAAAACGATGATTAAAAGCGCCGGTAAGATCGTTGATAATTTATTTGGCGGAGCGAGTGATCCGGGCGGCTCCGGCGTGCAGCGCTGGGCGCCTGATGTTAAACGAGCGCTCGGAATGCTGGGCTTATCCACTTCGGGAAGTATGATTAGCCGAGTACTGCGGCAAATAAAGACGGAATCCGGAGGCAATCCGAAAGCGCTCGGCGGTGACGATGGATTGAGTGATGGCCGAGCAATGGGTCTGATGCAGGTCAAACCCGGTACATTTGCGGCTTACCATTTAAAAGGCTTTGCCGACACTTGGAAGGGCTTTGACAATATGCTTGCCGGATTAAATTATGCAAAGCACCGCTACGGGCCGGGGCTATCTTTTCTCGGTCAGGGTCATGGTTATGCCAATGGTGGCCTTGTGACTACGGCACAGATCGCATCGATCGCTGAGGGAAACAAAGCGGAAATGGTCATCCCTCTGACGAATCAAAACCGCGCGCTGCAGCTGATGTATCAGGCGCTGGATTATTTTAAAGGCAATAGCAGTAGTGGCAGTCAGCAGTCTCAGCAGCAAACGACGGTTGACAATAGTCAATTGATTCAAGTGTTGCAGCAGACGAATCAGTTAATTGCATCTTTCATGCAGCTGGTTGATCAGAAGCCAACTGGCATTACGAATCAACAAGTTTATAACGCGAACAAACAGGTTTCCGACCAGAACACGCGCATCCGGAATCTGGCAATGGGGAGGCTCACTTGATGATCGGATTTAATTTTTGTGGACTAGACTCTTACAAGGATTTGAATTTAATTGTTAACGAGATTCATGATCCCGTTGGCCCAAGCGTGACCGAAAATACGCAAACGGTACCAGGCATGGTCGGAAATATCTTTCAAGGAAATTCCTACGGGTCGAAACAGATTGATATTGATGTGACCGTTCTCGCTGACTCCGAAGAGGATCGCGCAGCCTCGCTTCATGACCTGTCCAGTTTGTTTTTTCAGACCGGATCCGGCGAGTATCCAATGATTTTTGGCAACGAACCAGATTATACGTACTTCGGTCATTTTATCGCCGTTAGCGTACCCACACGGCTTAGCCAGACAGACTCAAACGCCAGCATGACCTTATCCTTTGTCTGCTCTGACCCGAAGGCCTACGGCGACCAGGTAAGCCTGCAGGCGTCCAATAACCCGGCAACGATCACACCAGATGGAACACAGGACATGTATCCGATCCTCACCTGCATTCCGCAGAAGGATGTGACTAAGATCGCTGTCACGGATCAGGATGGCAATTATGCCTACATCGGCTCAGATGTTGACCCGGATACGCAGACGGCGGCGGTCGATAAGGAACCGCTAGTTTTCCGAGACACCTGTCAGACGCTGGCTCCATGGTCAGCGATCACGTCGCCGACTTTTAATGTAGAAAATGGCGTCATTGAGGGCTCCATGACCTCGACAGCTAACTCTCTCAAAGTTGGCAAGACATCAGACGGCTATGCAGATTTTGGCGCAGCACATGCCGGAGCTTGGCATGGCCCGTGCCGTCAGCAATGGCTCTCCGCAGCCTGTTCGGATTATCGAATTCGTGTTCGTTTTTATAACAATCAATATTATGCGCGGGCGATGGGAAAACTCGAACTCTATCTACTCGATTCCAACGGCAAACGCATCGGAAAAGTCATGCTGAAAGATAATGGTAATTCCGAAGAAGTCTATGCCCAAGCGCAGATCGGCGATACCAATAATTATCGCGATATTTATTATGGGCAGGGTCAGATTAATAAGGGTCAGGTCGATACGAAAACGATTAAAGTCGGTAAGGAAACGGTCACGGTTAAAGTAAAGGGCAAGAAGAAAACAGAACAGGTCTGGAAAACGGCTAGCCGGACGGAAGATTTATCGACGGACACTTTCACCGATTTCTACGGCTACATCGAGATCCAGAAAATCGGCAATCAGTACCATGCGGAGATTATGAAATTTGATGACAATACCAATCCAGTTTGGTCGCAACCGATTACCGCAGACTTTACCGATACAAGCAATCAATTTACAGGCGCTTTAGCAGGCGTCGCTTTTTATACCGCGAAATACGACGTGACGGAGGATACCGCGAATCCCGTTGTCCACTACACGAACAATGGCATGGGGCTCTGTGACGTCTCAGTCTGGAATATCATCGATGGCGGTAACAAACCGCAAGTCATCAATAATGTGCCGGTTGTCGTGGCTCATGCGGGTGAAGAAATTAAAATCAACGGGCAGGATCACACCGTCTATAAAAACGGTGCCATCTTCATGAAATACCTGTATATTGGCAGCACGTTTCCGAAATTATCGGGTGGGGTGCCAAATACATTAGCTTTTGAGCCGAATCTTGATCAAGCGGATTGGTTTCTTGATTTCAGGCCGGTAAGGGGGTGAAGATAAAATGGCTTACATTATTCTTGATAAATATTTGAAAGTGTGCGGCATCCTGTCTTTAGAAGGCAACGGGTGCCCTTTTTATGACGATCTCAGAACCGTACAAATTGCCGATGACAGCGGTAAGCTGTGGAATGATACCCTGCAAATTAGCGTCCCTTACGGCTATCCACAAACGGAAATGATGATGGAGGGCTATCATCTGCTCAAACAGGGGAATGACGGTCTCTGGTATTGTTTCCGCATTAACGATGTGACGGACGCTTTGGCCGGTTCCGTGCATGTGAAGCAGGTTCAGGCGCTGAATCTCTGCATCTGGGATTTAGCACATACGCAGGTCGAACCGGCAACGCTGTCTAACTGCACGAGTCAGCAGGCATATGAACATTGCCTTGAGAAGTCTGATTGGACAATCCACATAAATACTTATACCGGTGGAAGCAAGACAGGGGAAACCTTTAACCTCGGGGATTCCGCGCAGACGTCCTTACAACAATTGAATACGGATTTTTCTTCCGAAATTCGTGCCTATGTCGTGGTCAGCAATGGTCAGGTCATTGCTAAATATATCGACATCACGGATCGTCTTGGCGAGGACACCGGCAGGCGGATTGAATATCGTCGGAATATGCTCGACATCACTCGGCAGATGGTGGATGATCAGCTCTTCACAAAATTGTACGTTTATGGGGGCACGCCAAGCGGAGCAGATGCACCGATTTCTATCGCCTCCGCGAACAACGGTGCTGATTTTATCGTTGATGATACAGCTAATGATTTGTATAACGGCGGTGGCAAATACCTCGAGGGCTATACGAGTAATGAGAGTATCGATAATGCTTATGGCCTGCTCACATGGGGGAAATCCCAGCTTGCCCTCTGCAATCACCCGAAGTATAACTATACCGTTTCCGTGGCCGCGCTGGATTGGAAGCCGAATCTAGGCGATGGGGTCGATGTCATCGACTTTGATATGCAGCCGGAGCTTGCCCTGTCGGCTCGCGCCATCCAGCTGCAGGAGTCCGAAGCAAATCCGGAGAATAATCAGGTGGTCATTGGCGAATTTGTTGAAATTAAAGTTGTCACGCCATCTGACATTGAGTCCTTACAAAAGCAGGCAGATCAGACGAATGCCATCGCAGTGGATGCAGCTAAGAGGGCGTCTGCCGCTGATGCTAAGGCAGACGGTAAGTCAACAAATTATCGTTCACCGGATGCGCCTGCTGCTGCTGATATTAATGATACGTGGGAGCAGACAACCGGGGACGGCGATGATACCCCAGTGATTGCAAAGTTCACCTATACGGCTGATGGTTGGAAAGAAACCAGTGTGACGCAGAAAATCGAAACTATCATTTATTCCAAAAATACAGTTTTCGGGCTGAGTGTCGACCCACCGGCTAACGCGATTACTAACGACCTGTGGTATCGGGACAATCAGGACGGCACCAGTACATTGATGCAATACGATGGGACAAATTGGGTCTCCCGAACGGATCAGGCCATCAAAGAGGTCACTGACGTTGTCGCGACGATCCCACAGTCCTATTATTCGGCTGCTCAACCGACTGGAAATATTGTTGAGGGATCGACGTGGTACAAAGAAACTACTGCTTCGGACGGCACGATTACTTATGATCCTTATAAATACTCAGATGGCGCATGGGTGCCTGTTTTTGATGCGACGGCGCAGGAAGCGGCAGACACAGCGGCAGCCGCACAAGAGACAGCGGAGAGCAAGACACAGGTGTTTTATGGGACAGCAACGCCAACCGGTGCAAAAGAAGGCGACGTCTGGAATCAGACAAACACAACCGATGATTCGGTTGCGGTTAAACAATATATTAATGGCGTATGGCAGCCTATTCAGGGGCTAGAAGGCCCACAGGGGCCACAAGGTGTACAGGGCCCAGCTGGAGCAAATGGCCAGCCTACCTATACTTGGATAAAATATGCAACCAGCTCAGCCGGGGCAAATCTAAGTGATGATCCAACAGGCAAGACTTATATCGGGCTCGCCTATAACAAGACAACCGCGACCGAGTCAACGACGGCAACCGATTATCAATGGGCACTCATTCAAGGCCCGCAGGGGCCGACTGGTGCGACTGGATCACAAGGCGTTCAAGGGCCAACTGGGCCGCAGGGGCAAGCAACTTATACATGGATCAAGTATGCTGATACCCCGACATCTGGCATGAGTGATGACCCGACAAATAAGCAATATATTGGACTCGCCTATAACAAGACCACGGCGACCGAATCGACCACTTATTCAGATTACCAATGGGCGAGGTTGTATGATGCCTCGAAGAAGCGAAACTTTACATCGACGCCCTATACGCCATACGACATC
>JBHGUY010000002.1:0-65109 GCA_048976585.1 Sporolactobacillus sp.
GAGCCACAAAGGGACGCCTTATGATAACGCCGTCGCAGAAGCCACATTCAAGATCATCAAAACAGAGTTTGTCAATAACCAGATTTTTCCCAGCCAACAAGTACTTGATCTTGAATTATTTGATTATGTGAATTGGTTTAACAATGTCCGAATACATGGTTCACTCGATTACCTAACACCAACTGAATACAAGTTGACACACCCTTAAAATTTTGTTTGATTAAGTGTTGACATACCAGTTTATAGAATAAAGATTTTGTTGAGGTATTTGCCGCCAAAGCTGTTAGAAAATACATCTTTCTGAAATACAAAGTGGTTGTTGATTAAAACTTTTTGTGAACCTTTATTACTTTCTTTCACAATTCCGTAAATAGCATCTAATTTAAGATTATTTTTTGCCCACTTAGAAAAAGCTCCGACTGCTTCGGTTGCGTAACCGTTACCCTGATATTCCATACTTATTGCATACCCAATTTCAAAGCCGTTTGATACTTCGCTTAAACCGACATGACCTATCAAAGTATTTGTCTTTCTTAATGTGACACCGCAAACAAGCGGATAAGTTTCCGGAGTAGAGTTATAATTTGTGCATAAAAATTCGATAACTTCTTGAGTTTCATCTAAACTATTGTAAACTTGATCTGGTAATTCATTTTTCATAGTTTCTTCTAAACTATATTTGTAAATCAGAGTAGTATCATCTAAATTCAATTCACGTATATTTAATCGTTCGGTTTCAAGCGACTTCATATCTACACCTCAAGTTCAGTTGAAAGACTTTTATTCAATTTAACACCAAAAGCCCCGCCAGACAACCAGCGGAGGTAATTTTTTTGTTGAGCCCGCGAGTAGGAATGAAGGAGCGCGACTCACAAGCTCACCCTCATGGAAAAGAAAAGTATAGGGTTTAACCCAATCGTGTACGCTGAGAAAGCAACCTCGGAGCCAAGCTGAAAAGCAAGGCTTTTTTTGCCCTCAGACAGCTTGTGAGGCAGACTCTCTCTCACAAATCAGCTCTCAGGCAAACCGAGACAGCCCAACTACCAAGCTCTCACTATTTCGTTGCAACACAGAGCGTTTTATTCATGAGCCGACTCATTATTTTTTTCTTCACTATGAGCCGATCGCATGTATGACCTTCTTTAGCTTACTTCCCAACCTAAAAACTTCACAGGGAACCCGCACAGCGTGAGCTTTCTACAAATTTTCTTGACCTCAATGTAGAAAATAATGTAACATAGTCTTGTACCAAGCTCATAGTGGTTTAACCCGTGGGTAGTAACGGGGCATTAGCTCAGCTGGGAGAGCGTTGCGCTGGCAGCGCAAAGGTCAGGGGTTCGAGCCCCCTATGCTCCATAAAGCTTGTTGTAGTGGGATTTTTCTGGTGCTTCAATTAACAGGTTGCACAGTGTTCAATCTGTGCAACCTGTTTTACCTCTTTAGTGGACGCCGTACAGGTGAAAATCTACTAAGGAGGTTTTTTAGTCTCCAAAAGCGGGGCCAAAACTCATCGTTTTCATCTTTGGTTGTTTGTATTTTTTAAAGAGATGAAATAGAAGCGATATGTGGTAAATACACCGCAGCGAGTGCTTAAGGGTGAGGCTGTGAGTTACGCTTTCAGGTAAAAAAGTAAATTTTTGCTGATTGTCAGAGATTATTGGTTTGAATCGAAAAGAACTATTGAGTAATAGACGAGAACTGAGAAATAATGCTCTCTGCGTCCGTAGAGGTTCCTGCTTCCACAGAACGTTGTGACTTCTGCAGTTGTGCACAAGGACGGACGTGCACGCTCTTAGCAGAATATCCTATTTAACGCCTTTTTGGCCCTATTTTTTCCCGAACGATACCGATGGTGGATAAACTTTTCAGAATCTGTTCTGCTTGGTACAGAAGGTATTGCGTATTGTCAGCAGGGAACCGAATACAGGAAAATCATGAAAATTGATGCCAAAAACCGCACAAAATAGATATATTTTGTGAAAACGTTCGTATTAAGAAAAGATTATCCTGCACTTTCGCTGAATTTTGTCATCATCACGCTTTGCTGAGTCTCAAATTTTATCTCGCACAATTCATATTTAATGTAACAGCTATTTGTGGCCAGTAAAGAACTCTTTTACAGCAGCACAAAAAGCTCCAAGAGGATAGTCGTTGACGCTACATGAGGGAAACGGTATTCTGAACATAACTTTTGAAAAAAATTTTGACGGAAAATGGTGAATGGATACCAAATGCTTTCGTTTCCGCAGAGATGTAAGCGAATACGAACGACAGGAGAAATTAAAAGGGATTCTTTAAACTTTTACATTACTGATATTTAGTGAAGGATTCACAGTGCAGGGAGGTTTTTTCGTGGCTGGCAAGGCGCAGGATAAAGTTTTCGATACATTGAAGAAATTAATGAGCGGTCATGAGGGCGGAGTGACAGCGAGTGATATTGCCGGTGATCTGAAGATTAGCCGTCAGGTGACCAGTCATTATCTGACTCAACTACTTGTTGAAGGGCATGTTCAGAAGACGGCGACAAAGCCGGTCTATTGGCGGGTGATTCAGTCTGAAGAGAAATTGCCCAGTGAGATAGCGAAGGATGAGAAGGATCCTTTCCAGGCGTTTATCGGCTATAGGGGCAGCCAGCATGAGCTGATTGAACAATGCAAAGCGGCTGTCAATTATCCGCCGAACGGACTGCCGCTCATTATTAACGGAAAGAGCGGAGTCGGAAAAAGCTTTCTCGCCAGTTTGATTCATCAATATGCGATCACAAAGGGTGCACTCGAGAAAGGCGCTCCATTTATTGTTCTGAACTGCGCCGATTATGCCAATAACCCCGAATTGCTTTCAGCGACATTATTTGGTTACAAAAAAGGGGCGTTTACCGGTGCTGACGCCGATAAAGAAGGCTTGATTAAACAAGCAGACGGCGGTTATCTGTTTTTTGATGAAATTCATCGCTTGTCTCATGAAAATCAGGAGAAGCTATTTGTTTTTATGGATAAGGGCGTCTACCGGCCGATTGGCGAAAATAAGAACTGGGAAAATTCTCGCGTCCGGCTGATCTTTGCGACAACTGAACAGAACGATCAAGTGTTGCTCACAACATTTAGGAGGCGGATTACCGTCAGGCTTCATATCAGCAATCTGGATGAACGACCTTTTACGGAACGTCTGCAGCTTGTTTCAATCGTTTATCAGCAGGAAGCACAGAAGATCAATAAAGAAATTATTGTTTCACCAGAAGCATTGAATGATTTGTGCTTTTGCCAGCTCGAAGGCAATGTGGGTATGCTGCGTAATCTGATCCGCTTGAGCTGTGCGAAAGCCTTTACTGAACAAACCGGTGCAGCCGAGCTGCGGATCGATCGCGCACTGCTTTCGAGCAATTCGGAGGAGAAAGACGTCCTGCGACGGCAATTGCCGCCGCTTCGCATCCGTCCCGACCAGCCACTGACTTTGTCAGATGCATCGTACAGCCAGCCCCTGCAGAAGGCGGTGGATCACTTCTTCGCTCATCTCTCAACGATTCAGGTCACAGATCAGGCGGAACGCTCCGCACTGATCGTTGAATTTAAAAGAGTAGTGTCCCTAGCTGTGACTGAGGGGGCTGCCCCAAAAATGATTGATCAATTTTTCCTGCAACAGTTAGCAGACATTGAGGGGAAATATGGTCTGACTCTGAACGATGAGGTCAGGAAGCAAATGAGCCGGTTGTTCTCCTTATTTCTAGGCCATCATGTCCAAGCAGAACTGCCGGATGAACAGGTCAACAAAGTGCGACTGTTCTTTCCGCGGACCTGCTATCTGGCAGGGAGACTGTCTGAAAAACTTGTGCCTGTTTTTGATCATGTACCGGCAGCTTTGGAAATATTCTATGCGTTTTTTTTGCAGGAATCTGTTGATGAGCAGATCAACCTGCATGGGATCATTGTTGCCCATGGCTCACGCACAGCGACCAGTATTCAGGAAGTGACCAATCGATTATGCCGGACACCGGTCTTTGAAGCGATGGATATGCCGATGAATACGGATATTAAGCAAATTGTCAGTGAAATCAAAGACTATTTGAAGCAAATCGATACCAGCAAGGGCCTGATCCTTCTCGTAGATATGGGATCACTGAATCAGCTTTACTCATCCATTAAGCACTCACTTAAAAGCGATCTTCTTGTTATCAATAATCTGACGACCGCGGTTGCTCTGGACATCGGAATGAAAATGGTCCAGAATTTGCCGTTCAGAACGATTGCCGAACAGGCAAAAAAAGGCTATAAAATCGAGGCCCGCTATTTTGAAGGCCTGACTCAGGGGAGCAATATTATTATTTCCTGCATGTCTGGTGTGGGTATTTCCAATCGGGTCAAAGAAATCATGGCACGCTATATACCGGCTGATCGCCTGGATATCCTGACGATGGATTATAAAGAACTTAGAGATGCGATTAAACGGAATGACCGCTCCTATTTCAAACAGACGCAATTCATTATCACGACAACTGAGCTGCCTGAAGCCTTGGATATCTTTAATATTAATATCTTTGAGATTCTTGAGGAGCGCGGACAACTTATCCTGTGGGAACACCTCCAGCCATTTATCAGTGAAACCGCCTTTAAAATGCTGCTGCGCGATATTTTGAATATCTTCAGTATCGAGGGCGTTTCCAATCGTCTCAGTTTTCTCAACCCTCAGGTGATTATTCACGAGGTGGAGCATGTCATCAGCTTATATGAAAAATATTTCGAGATTACATTGAATGGAAAAATAAAACTCAATCTTTATATGCATATCGCTCTGATGGTTGAGCGGTTAATCACGACCAGAGGTCATTTGCCAAAAGAGCAGGCAGCACCGCAAACAACACCCAAGGAAATGGAATTCACGGCGATTACTCGGGAAATTTTTCATGAAATTGAATTAAAGTATAATATTGAAGTGAATGGTTATGAACTCTCACTGCTTTATGAACTGATGAAATCTTTTCTGTATCAGGGACAAGATTGATCGTCGCAAACTGATGATGTGTTTAAAATTTTGTTCCGCCACCGTTAATGTGTCTAATTTTATTGAACGGATGAATGCTTTTTGCGTTTATCTTTTTTTTTTGCGTAATTTTGGCTGATTTAAAAAGATAATGAAACGTTTTCAACCTGTCTAACTTTACTTGGCACATAAATTGCTTTATATAAAGTGTACTGAAGGAGGCAAGACAAGATGAAAAAAATATTAGTTGCTACACATGGAGAACTGGCAAATGGCATTAAAAGCAGCTTGTCCTTACTGGTTGGAAGACTGGAAAATATCGAATTTATTAATGCCTATGTGACAGATGCAGATGTGACTGCATCAATCCGGCACTTTCTCTCAGAACTTGGTGAAAATGATCAGGCGGTTATTTTTACCGATCTCAAAGGCGGGAGCGTGAATCAAAAAGTCGTGCTCGCTGTTCAGAATCCCAATGTGTTTATTATTGCCGGATTTAATCTTCCAGTTGTTCTGGAAGTCCTGCTCACGACGGAACCAGTGAATGAAACATCGCTGCAAAAAATCATTGAGAGCAGCCGAGCAAGCTTGCAGCTGGTCAGCCGGGATATCGTCAGTGATAAGGAATCGGAAGAAGAATTTTTTAACTAATATAAGATCACAAAATTAAGGGAGTGCTGAATCATGATTGTTGCATTAAGAGTAGATGAAAGGCTCATTCACGGACAAATTGCGATGACCTGGTCAAGAGAATTGAAAGTTCAAGGAATCGTTGTTGCGAATGATGAGGCGGCGGCGAATGAGATGCAAAAAATGGCACTGAAGATGGCTGTGCCGAGCAATATAAAAGTGCTGATCAAACCTGTTGACGAGGCGATTCGGGTATTGAATAATCCGAAAGCTGCAGGGATGAGAATGCTCGTCCTCGTGCGGACCGTCAAAGATGCGCTTACCGTCCGCAAGCAAGTGTCAGGAATCGATGGGGTGAATGTCGGCAATGTTGGGAAATCTGTAAGCGGAAATAAAACCGAACTGAGTAGCTTCGTGATGCTGACCGATGACGAACTGACGAGTCTGAAACAACTGGTTGAACTTGATCCGGCAACGTATCTGCAAGTTGTTCCGTCAGCCGAAAAGAAATTGGCCAAAGATATTCTTTCAAAAAAAATTGACAGATGAAGGTAGGGATAAGGCATGTTGTACGAAGCCATTATTGTTTCTTTAATTGTTATCGCGACTGTCGGAGGAGCTGAGTTACTCGGACTGACGATGCTGAACCGCCCGATTGTTATTGGACCGCTCGTCGGGCTTGCGCTTGGCGATATCCATTCCGGTCTGCTGATTGGCGCGGCACTTGAAGCTGTTTTCATGGGGGTCGTCAATATCGGCGGTGCCAGTGCAGCGGAGCCTGGTCTTGCCACAGCGGTCGGCACGGCCTTTGCTATTAAACTTGGCGGCGGTACGGCCGTCGCTCTTCCTTTGGCGATTCCGATCGGCATTTTAGGTCTAGAAGTGAAAACGCTCACTTATATCTTTGTCGTTGGCATGTTCGCACCTGTTTTTGACCGACTTGCTGAACAAGGAAAAGAAAAGTCAATTGTCGCTTTGCATTACGGCGCCTGGTGCATCCAGTGGGGGATCTACGGTTTGCTGCCGTTCATTGGTATCCTAGCCGGATCCAATGCGATCAATGCTTTTGTGAAAGCGATTCCGCATGTGATTATGAATGGTCTGCAAATCTGCGGCGGTCTCTTGCCGGCAGTCGGCATGGCGATGCTGCTTAAGCTTCTCTGGGATAAGAAAATCTCGGCCTTTTTCTTCCTCGGCTTCATTCTTGTGGCTTACTTGAAACTGCCGTTGATTGCTCTGGCTGTGCTGGGAGCCATTGTCGCAATCACGATTGCTCAGAGAGACTTTCAAATTACAAAGATGACTAAGAAGATGGAAACAGCACCGGCCCTGGCCGCACCAACAGGAAATGGAAGCAACCTAGATACGGAAGAGGAGGACTTTTTCAATGAGTAAATTGACGAATGTTTCCAAAGAAGAGAAAAAATTATTGCGCAAGACGTTCTGGCGTGCCTTTACCCTGTATACCGCTGTAACGCCAGCAAAACAAGGTGCCTCAGGTTTCTGCTATTCGATGATGCCTTGGATCGATCACTTCTATAAAAATGCGAAAGACAAAAAAGATGCACTTGTCCGTCATATGGCTTATTTTAATACGACCATTCCACTATCGACCTTCATCATGGGCCTTGTTGCTTCGATGGAAAAACAGAACAGCGAAAAGAAGGACTTTGATGCCTCGTCAATTAACGCAATTAAGTCGAGTTTGATGGGTCCGCTTGCCGGCATTGGCGATTCCTTCTTCTGGGGCGTGCTGCGTGTTATCGCTGCCGGTATCGCGGTCAGTATGGGAAGAAGCGGTAATATACTCGCGCCAATTGTTTTCCTGCTGATTTTCAATATCCCGTCGCTTCTCGTGCGTTACTATGGCACTTTTCTCGGTTATACACTCGGCTCCACCTATATTGAGCGGATATATGAGAGTGGTTTGATTCATATTCTGACAAAAGCAGCGAGCATTGTCGGGCTAATAATGGTTGGCGGCATGACAAGTCAGATGGTCCAGTTCAAGACCAAGATTGCGATGAGCATGAGCGGTACATCTGTCCTGCAGCTTCAACATATGCTCGATCAGATTTTTGTTGGACTCATTCCGCTCGCTCTGACCCTTTTCTGCTTCTATCTTTTGAATAAAAAAGTCAGCATTAACTATCTCATTTTTGGAGTAATTGGCCTGAGTATTGTCATTTCGGTTCTTGGTATTGCTTGAGTTTTCTAGAAAAGTAGAAGGGAGTTATTTGCAATGAGTGATTGGTGGAAGGATGCGGTTGTCTATCAAATTTATCCCCGCAGTTTCAAAGATTCGAACGGAGACGGTTGGGGCGATCTCGGCGGAATCATTGAAAAGCTGGATTATCTCCTCGAACTTGGTGTTGACGTGATTTGGATTAGCCCGGTCTACGATTCGCCGCAGGATGACAACGGCTACGATATCAGGGATTATCGGTTGATTTATGATAAGTTCGGAACAAACGCGCAGATGGAGCAGTTGATCACTGAGGCGCACCGCCGTCAAATTAAGATTGTTATGGATCTGGTTGCAAATCATACATCGGATGAGCATCACTGGTTTCAGGAAAGCAGAAAGTCACGTGATAATCCATACAGCGACTATTATATCTGGCGGGATCCAAAACCGGACGGTAGCCAGCCAAATAACTGGGGATCGCATTTCGGCGGATCAGCCTGGAAATTTTGCCCGGAACGCGGCCAATATTATTTGCACTACTATACGAAAAAACAACCGGATCTGAACTGGGAGAATGAGAAAGTCCGCCGGGAAATCTACGACATTATGCGTTTTTGGATGGATAAAGGTGTAGACGGCTGGCGCATGGATGTAATCGCCGAGATCTCCAAATTTACTGACTTTCCTGATTATCCGCCACAACCGGGCAAGAAATATATTGTCGGCAAGATGCACAGCAACGGCCCGAGGCTACATGAATTCATACAGGAAATGAATCGGGAAGTCCTTTCGCATTATGCGTGCATGACGGTCGGCGAGGCACCGGGTTCCAATGCAGAAATTGCTAAGAAATTCACTGATCCGACACGTCATGAACTCAATATGATCTTTACTTTTGAACACGTCGAACTCGATCGGGTTCCGGGCTCAATTAATCGTAAATGGGAATTGAAATCGATGGATTTTACCGAATTAAAAAAAGTCTTGTCAGACTGGCAGGCAATTCTTTATCAAAAAGGTTGGAACGCGCTCTACTTTGAAAATCACGACCGTCCGCGGATCATCTCGCGCTGGGGGAATGATATGACGTATCGCGAAGCCTGCGCCAAAGCCTATGCGACCATACTACATGGTATGCAAGGCACGCCTTATGTCTATCAGGGCGAAGAAATCGGTATGGTCAACTGCCACTATGCGCTGGAGCAGTATCAGGATGTTGAAATTAAAAATGCTTATCAGGAATACGTCCTGAAGAATCAAACGATTTCTAAGGAACGATTTCAGAAAGCGGTCTGGCAGGTGGGGCGCGATAACGCACGTACACCGATGCAGTGGAATGCGGGTTCTGAAGCCGGTTTTACAACCGGAACGCCATGGATGAAGGTAAATCCGAGATATCCAGAAATCAATGTTCAGGAATCACTTGAAGACAGGCATTCGATTTTCTACTACTACAAAGAATTAATTCGGCTTCGTCATCAGGAAAAAATACTGACAGCAGGTATGTATCAATTGTTTCTTCCGGATGATCCACAGCTTTTTGTCTATGAACGGACGTATGAAGGGAAGAAGTGGTTGATCGCTGGTAATTTCTCTGAGCAGTCGGCTGACGTCAGCCGACTAAAGCCTTATCTCTATGATAAATGGGAAAAAGTGATCAGCAATTATCCGGAACTTTCCTTAAATCAGCCGTTGAGGCCGTATGAAGCTTTTATCATTGAGAACTTGTGTGAATAAACAAAGACACCATCTGTTTGCTAACGGATGGTGTTAATGATCGGTCTAATCCTCTCTTTCCAATGAATGCGCTGTTGCTTCCTTGTGATAGAAGGCTTCAATACAAAGGTATTTATGATAACGGTTGCGGGCATCTTGTTCATTTTGCTCAAGTAATTGTTGGAAAGCCTTTTTGTTGTTTCTTAAGGCAAAAGAATAACGATTTTCTCCGGAAAGAAAACGATGAAAGGCATTCCAGTCTGGTTCTTTCGAATCAATCGTCATTTGAGAAACAGCCTGATCTGTCTCTGGATTTCGGCGGAAGAGTATCCAATAACCGCAGGCAATGGCTTTTTTCTCCTCTATTAGGGTGCTGTTCTGCGTAATTCCGTGCAATACGCAGGGGCTGTAGGCAATGATAACGGATGGACCATCATAGGCATCTGCTTCTTTGAATGCTCGCAGCGTCTGAGAGGGATCGGCACCGATACAGACTTGTGCGACATAGACGTTCTCATAGCTCATCGCGATCGTAGCAAAATCTTTTTTTGCCTTTCGATTGCCGGTATTTGAGAAACGCGTTCGCGATCCTGATGGGCTAGCTTTTGACTTTTGACCCCCCGTATTCGAATAACCTTCATTATCTAGAATCAGCAGATTAACGTTATCCCCTCGAGCAAGAATATGATCAATGCCGCTAGAATCGATGTCATAGGCCCAGCCATCGCCTCCAATGATCCACTGAGATCGCTTGGTCAGAAAGTGCCGGAGCTCGAAAAGTGGTTTCAGTTCACCATGATCATGGCTGCCCATCTCATTAATGATCGCCGCTATGAGCTGTTCAGAGGCTGACGGATCGGCTGAGTTTGATGCATAATCGTCCAGCCAGTTTCGAGCGGCCTGACGAAATGTCGAGCTATAACTGCTTTTTTCAATGATCCCTTCGAGCAGAGCGGCAATGTGACTGCGCGTGATCGCCGCGCCGCGCTGCATCCCCAGACCATATTCGGCGTTATCTTCAAGCAGTGATGTGCCCCATGCAGGTCCAAATCCATTTTTATTCTTTGTATAGGGAATGGATGGTGCACTACATCCCCATATAGAGGAGCAGCCAGTTGCATTGGCAATCATCATTCGTGAACCGAAAACTTGGGTCAAAAGTTTAACATAAGCTGTTTCTCCGCAACCAGCACAAGCTCCCGAGAATTCCAATAAAGGTTTCTGAAGTTGACTTTTGCGGATGCTCTGCCGGGCTGTTTGTTCATTATTGGGATTGCAGTTAAGTTTCAATGCATATTCCCAGTTTCTGCTTTCCTGTTCTCTGATAGAATCAATCGGCATGAGCGTTAGACTTTTTATTTTGGTCGGGCACATGTCCACACAAACAGAGCATCCGGTACAATCAAGCGGTGAAACTTGCAGCCGGTAATGGACTCCATGGGCTTTTTTGACGTTCACGGTTTCAAACCCGGCCTGTTCTTTTGCGGCGTCATCCAGCAAAAAAGGACGAATGGCCGCATGCGGACAGACTGCTGCACACAAATTGCACTGGATGCATGATTCAGTATTCCATACTGGGATCTTAGTAGCGATGTCCCGTTTGTCCTTCGTTGATGTTCCAGTCGGAAATGAGCCATCGGTCAGCCCGTTTCGTATCAATGCACTGACAGGAATGTTTTCATCACTGTGCCTGTTCATCACTTGTTGGATGGCGTGATCATAATCTCCGGATTCCGAAGTGGAAGACTCGTCTCTAATCTCCGGCAAGTCATACCAGGCATCCAGAATGGGTACCTTCTTCAATTTTTTTAGTGCCAAATCCATGGCCTGATAATTAGCGGTAACGATCTCACTGCGGATATCGGCATAGGTCTTCCGTGTTTCCTCTTGCAGTAACCGGAAGCTTTCTGCAAAAGGAATCATATCGGTCAGATAAAGAAAACACGTCTGCATTATCGTGTTGATATGAGCACCGAGATGATAGTTGTCGGCGATTTGATTCGCCGGAATGGTGTAGAGGCGGATCGCATTCCGGGCAATGAACCGCTTGACTGCGGGAGGAATCAGATGCTCTAATTGCTCGCGGCTGCGCGCGGTATTAAGCAAAAAAAGCCCGTTCTTCTGAAGCCCTTTCAGAATATCAAATTCTTTGAGATAGCGATCACAGTAACACGATACAGCCTGTAAACGCTGAACATGATAGGCAGAACGAAGCGGACTTTTTGAAAAACGGAGATGCGAAATGGTCAGATTCCCTGATTTCTTCGGATCAAACCAGAATAGGCCTTGGATATCCCAGTTGGATGACTCGCCGATTATCTTTGCTGTCTGTTTGTTGCAGCTCACCGCGCCGTCCGAACCGAATCCCCAGGTCTTCATCTGGAACACGCGATCATCGGTTAGATCTTTGGTACCGATGCCACGCAGCGACTGCCAGGTCACATCATCAAGGATTCCAAGCGTGAATCTCTTTTTCGGTTGCTCTTTTTCTGCTTCGAAAAAAGCTGCGCGAATGAGATCCGGGGTCACCTCTTTGGACCCGAGACCATAGCGTCCACCGATAATCACCGGACGTAGCGGTCGTTCATAGCAGGCGCTGGTTACGTCGGCAAGCAGGGGTTCAGAAACAGATCCCGGTTCTTTCGTGCGATCAAGAACGATGATTTTCCGGACTGAAGCGGGTATCTTCCTTAATAGATAATCAGTTGGAAATGGCCGGTACAGATGCAGAGTAATCGATCCATATTTCTTCCCCAGCGCATTTTGCTCATCGATCACTTGGTGAATAGTTGGTGAGACAGAACCCATAGCAATCAGAAGGACCTCGGCATTCGGATCACCGTAATAATCGGCGAGCGTAGTCTCTGTATGAAACAGCGGGTTTAGAAGCTCCAAATAATGAGCGACAGTGCCCGGGATTTGCTCATATTTCAGATTGCTTGCCTCAAGCTGTTGAAAAAATATATCCGAGGTTTCCGAGGCACCGGAAGCCCGTGGCTGGTCGTTACGCATGGCACGCTGTTTGATCGACAAATAGATTTGCGGATCGATCATTGTTTTTAATTGATTGGCGTCAGGTATGTTAATTTTCCTTATTTCATGACTCGTGTTGAAACCATCAAAGAAATGAACAACTGGGAGACTCACGGCGGCTGCAGTCAGGTGCGCGGCGGCAGCCATTAACGCCGCTTCTTGAACGGATGATGAGGAAAGCATAACTGCCCCCGCTTGACGAATTGACATCACATCGCTGTGATCGCCGAAAATGCAGAGTGCGCTGCTGGAAACCGAACGGGCAGCGACATGTATCACACCTGGCAATTGCTCGCCGACCATTTTATAGAGAGCGGGCACCATTAAAAGAAGTCCTTGGGAAGAAGTGAATGAGGTACATAATGTACCCGATTTCAGGAGACCGTGCATCGCTCCGGCAACGCCAGCCTCAGACTGCATCTGAATAGTCTCAACCGGATGTCCAAATAGATTTTCTTTTCCTAATTCAGAGGACCATCTTTCGGTTTTTTCTGCCATGGCAGATGAAGGAGTAATCGGATAGATGACTGCCGCTTCTGTAAAGGCATAGGCCATTTCGGCTGCTGCCTCATTGCCGTCTCGTACTTTTTTCAAATGACTCCCTTCTTTCAATGAAACAAAATTGACTCAAGTCAATCATATCGAATCGCCACAAAGCAGAATAAGACTTATTTGCCTGAAAAGGAGTAAAAATATGACCAATAAAGTAAACGTTTACATATCAGAATAGTACTCGGTTTATTGTGAAACGAAAAAATGGTAGGATATTTACCGCTTTAAGAGCAAATAAATGCAAACTGGTTTTTATGAAAGGGCTTACAATATTCCTATGGTTGAACAGGAAGGGTTAGGTGAAAGAGAGTCGTATTCCTGAGTGAGGTGATGATTGGGGGGAGGCTGATTATGGACTGCGATTTAAAAGCGCTAAAGCAATTGGTGAAACAGGTGGCAAAAACTGCTGGAGAAACGGCATATCAGGAATCACCATTTGATCCAAAGAGTCATCCACTGGCATTTATCCGGCGGCTGCAGCCTGTTGTGGAAGAAACGGTACAGAAGAGTATGGAAATGGATGTAAAAGTGACGTTGACCGTGGCAGATGCTACAGGACAAATGGTGTATTGTTACCGGATGCCCGGCTGTATTCTTGCCGGACTGGAAATCTCCAATAAAAAAGCTTATACATCAGTTGCCATGGGCGAAGAGACGACTGTCCTCCAAAAACTATGCCAGCCTGGTGCGGATCTCTATCAATTAGAAACCATCACCGGTGGAAAAATTGTCACTTTTGGCGGCGGAGTTCCCTTATATGATACCGAGGAAACTTTAATCGGAGCTGTGGGGATCAGCGGTGCGCCGAAATCGTCTCAGGATCATGAACTTGCCTCTTTTTTTGCTTATCATTTTCGGCAGACCTTCTTCTCTGATGAAAAAGGATGAAACGTCCCGATGTGTTGGAGAAATCAACAACTGGTGAAGCAATGATCGGATTCTTTAAAAATAGATAAAGGAGCAGCACCAAATGACTAAAACGTATGAAGTTAAACCAGGTTTTACAAAACCAACGTCACGAGTTTTGGGGTTAAAGAAAATAATTCTTGATGCGGCACCGCGCATTGAAACCGATCGTGCGCGTCTGATTACTGAAAGTTATAAGGAAACGGAATCGCTGCCTGAGGTTTTGCGTCACGCGAAAGCATTGGAGAAGATCTTAACTGAATTGCCTGTTGTCATCCGCGATAATGAACTGATTGTCGGTACGGCGACGGTTGAAGCGCGTTCCACGCAAATTTTTCCGGAATATGGCCCTCAAGGGTTGGATCAGGAATGGGAAACGATCTCAACACGCAAAACTGATCCTTTTGCCATTTCTGATGAAGCGAAGACGGAACTGAAAGAAATCTTCAGCTATTGGAAAGGGCATACCGTCAGTGAATTGGCGACTTCTTTAATGAATGAAAAAGCAAAAATCGCCTACGATAAAGGGGTCTTCACTGTCGGCAACTATCATCAGGGCGGCGTTGGACATATTGTTGTTAATTATGCCAAAGTCTTGAAGAAAGGCATCCGCGGAATTCTAGCGGAGATCATTACGGCGATAAACAATGCAGATCAGACGGTCTCGGACTGGGCTGAAAAGGAAGCATACTATCAATCAGCAGTCCTGGCGCTGAAATCGGTTATTACTTTTGCCCACCGCTATGCTGAGAAAGCGAAAGAATTAGCACAATATACGAATGATTCAACAAGAAAAGCCGAACTGCTGAAAATATCGGAGAATTGTTTACGTGTACCAGAATATCCCGCTGAGAATTTTCACGAGGCCTTACAATCATTCTGGTTTGTTCAGTTAGTGATGCAAATCGAGCAATCCGGCCATTCGATATCTCCAGGACGATTTGATCAGTATGTTTATCCGTTTTATGAAAAGGATGATTCGCTTAATCCGGATGAGGCGCAGGAATTACTGGACTGTTTGTTTGTAAAAATGAATGATATCAATAAATTACGTGACAAAGTGACATCAAATGCGTTTGCCGGGTATCAAACGTATCAAAATATTAATTGCGGCGGTCAAACAAGAGAAGGCTTGGATGCGACGAACGCGATCTCGTATATGGAAATAGAGGCAATGGCACATACACTGCTAGCGATGCCCTCACTGTCTATTCGTGTTTGGAATGGCACTCCAGATGATTTTCTGTTGAAAGCTTGTGAATTAACGAGACAAGGCGGCGGCCAGCCAGCTTTTTATAATGATGAAGAAATCATCACAGCCAAGGTGAATCGCGGGGAGACTTTGGAAGATGCACGTAATTATGGCGTTATCGGATGTGTCGAGCCAGCGAGTCAAGGTAAAGAGTACAGTTGGTGCGATGCGGCTTTATTCAACCTACCTAAAGTTCTTGAAATTACGATTAACAACGGTCGTCTGAATGGTGAGGACTTCGGTCCGAAGACAGGAGAAGTTGAGAGTTTCAAGACATTTGATCAGTTTAACGAAGCGTATGCAAAACAAATCAAATATTTCGTCGGGCTGCTCGTTCGAGCCATAAATGCCGTAGATATTGCACATTCGAAATTAGGAAGACTAGCATTCATTTCCACCTTAGTGGATGATTGCATCGCAAAAGGAAAAACTCTGGAACAAGGCGGCGCACATTATAATTTCACTGGCCCTCAAGGTGTCGGGGTAGCGAATGTGGGCAATGGGTTAATGGCAATTAAAAAACTTGTTTTTGATGACAAATCATTGAGCATGAAGGAATTCAAAGAAGCCTTGGATCATAATTTTGGCAAAGAAAACAGTATTTCGACAGTTCCTGTGAATGCGGCTTATGACCAGATCGCAGAAGCGGTCAAGAAAGTCTTGGGTGCAAGCGGAAATTTTGATATTAAGAATCTCGATCTGAGTGGACTGTCTGGTTCATCACCCGAATCCATCACAGATTCTCCGGAAAACAAAAAGTATCAGAAAATTCACGAACTGATCATGGACGTCGACAAGTACGGGAACGACAAAGATGAAGTTGACTTTCTTGCCCGTATCGGCGCACGTGTTTATTGCAAAGAATTGGAGAAATATGAGACGCCAAGAGGAGGCATTTTCAATGCTGGGCTTTATCCGGTATCCGGGAATGTCCTGCTGGGGACATTTATTGGCGCTACTCCGGATGGTCGTTATGCCAGTGACCCAATCGCTGATGGTTGCTCGCCGACCCGCGGAACAGATGTGCTCGGGCCTACTGCGGCGGCGAACTCGGTGGCAAAACTGGATCACTTTATTGCATCCAACGGTACGCTGTACAACATGAAATTCAGTCCGTCCGCAGTCGCCGGCGCCGCGGGTTTGAGAAATCTTTCTTCGCTGATCCGCGGATTCTTTGACAAAAAAGGCGGTCACGTTCAGTTTAACGTCATCGAGAAACAGACTTTACTCGACGCGCAGGCTCATCCGGAGCAGCACAAGGATCTGATTGTCCGTGTTGCTGGATACAGCGCACAATTCATCGCGCTTGATAAGTCGGTCCAGGATGATATTATCGCTCGGACAGAATTTGATAATTTCTAAGCTTCGCTGATAGCGACGGAAAGAGATCCAACAATGGAAACAATAGATTGCGGGAAAGTAGCCTGTGTCTTTAAGGGCAAATCTATGCAAATCAGTTTTTATGAAAGGGCTCACAATTAATTAACAGGTCTTGAAAGGGGAGGCATCCGTACTAGGGAAGAAGAGAGAAGATGATGGAATTTAAGAATGAGCGAACGAGAGGAAAACTGATTATGGATTACGATTTACAGTACTCAAAGCATTGGTAAAACGGCGATCAGGTTCTCTAAAAATAGATAAAGGAGCAGCATCGAATGACGAAAACGTATGAAGTTAGACCAGGTTTTGCAAAACCGACTCAACGCATTTTGAAATTAAAAGAAGCAATACTTAATACAACGCCACGCATTGAAGCGGATCGTGCACGTCTGGTTACTGAGAGTTATAAGAAAACGGAGTCGCTGCCTGAAGTTCTGCGTCACGCGAAGGCATTGGAAAAGATCCTGACCGAATTACCCGTTGTCATCCGCGATGAGGAATTGATTGTCGGTACGGCAACTATTGATTCACGCTCTGCACAAATCTTTCCGGAATACGGACCTCAGGGGCTGGATCAGGAATTCGATACAGTAGCTACACGTTCAGCCGATCCTTTTGCTATATCGGAAGAGGTCAAAAAAGAACTGGCCGATATTTTCACCTATTGGAAAGGGCATACGACTAGCGAACTGGCAACGTCGCTGATGAACGACAAGACATTGACTGCTTATAACGCCGGTGTCTTTACGGTCGGGAATTACCATCAGGGCGGTGTCGGACATCTGGCCGTCAACTACGAAAAAGTACTGACAAAGGGGATTCGTGGTGTGATCGCTGAAGTGATTGAAGCGATTAACGATGCGGATCACAAAGCGCCGGATTGGATTCAGAAGGAACAATTTTATCAGGCCACACTGATTACACTTAAAGCAATCATTGCTTTTGCTCATCGTTATGCAGAAAAGGCAAAAGAGTTGGCGAACTATACAAATGATTCCGTACGTAAAGCCGAACTGCTGAAAATAAGCGAAAATTGTTCCAAAGTTCCGGAATATCCGGCGACTAATTTTTATGAAGCACTGCAGTCATTCTGGTTCGTTCAGCTCGTCATCCAAATTGAATCTTCGGGGCATTCGATTTCACCGGGACGATTCGATCAGTATATGTATCCCTTCTATGAAAAAGATGATTCATTAACTCAGGATGAAGCTCAGGAACTATTGGATGTACTTTTTGTCAAATTCAACGATCTGAACAAACTGAGAGATATTACGACAGCTACAGCGTTTGCCGGGTACCAACTTTGGCAAAATGTCAATTGCGGTGGCCAGACCAGAGATGGAAAAGATGCGACAAACGCGATGTCCTACATGGAAATTGAAGCAATGGCGCACATCATGATGTCAATGCCTTCTCTATCCATTCGCGTATGGAATGGAACGCCTGACGAATTTCTCTCAAAGGCGTGCGAATTGTCCCGTCTGGGCGGCGGTCAGCCGGCATTTTACAATGATGAAGAAATTATAACGGCTAAGGTTAACCGCGGTGAAACTTTAGAAGACGCGCGTAATTACGCTGTTATCGGCTGCGTGGAACCTGCAAGTCAGGGCAAAGAGAGCAGCTGGTGTGATGCCGCTTTATTCAATCTGCCGAAGGTCCTGGAAATTGCGATAAATAACGGTCGTCTAAATGGGAAAGCATTTGGTCCGCAAACTGGTGAATTTGAAGATTTTAAAAGCTTTGACGCCTTTGTCGACGCTTATGTCGAACAAATGAAATTCAGCGTTGGCCTCTTGGTTCGCGCAGATAATGCCGTGGATATTGCTCATGCTGAATTGGGCCAGCTGGCGTTTGTCTCAACGCTTGTCGATGATTGCATCAGCAAGGGCCGACCACTCGAACGCGGCGGTGCCCACTACAATTTCACAGGTCCGCAGGGCATTGGTTCAGCAAATATTGGAAACGCGTTAATGGCCGTTAAGAAACTGGTCTTTGATGATCAATCACTGAGCATGAAAGAACTCAAAGAAGCACTGGATCACAATTTCGGCAAAGAAGAGGGCATTTCAACAGTACCTGCGGATACGGCCTATGATCAGATTGCCGAAGCGGTTAAAAAAGTCTTGGGTGCCAGCGGAAGCTTTGATATCAAAAATCTCGATTTGAGTGGGCTGTCTACTGCAACGTCTGAATCCGCTGCCAGCGCCCCTGAAAATAAAAAATATCAAAGGATTCATGAAATGATAATGGACGTCGACAAATATGGCAATGACAAGGATGAGGTTGACAATCTGGCGCGTTTCGGTTCGCGGGTTTATTGCGAGGAATTGGAAAAATACAAAACACCGCGCGGCGGTATTTATAACGCCGGTCTGTATCCTGTGTCCGGGAATGTGCTGTTCGGTTCGTATATCAGCGCAACACCAGATGGACGCTATGACAAGGAAACGATTGCTGACGGTGTCTCCCCGACTCGTGGAACGGACACGCTCGGACCAACTGCTGCGGCGAACTCGGTTGCTAAACTGGATCACTTTATCGCATCCAACGGTACGCTGTACAATATGAAATTCAGCCCATCTGCAGTCGCCGGTAATGAAGGATTAAGAAATCTGTCCTTTCTGATTCGCAGTTTCTTCGACAAAAAAGGTGGTCACGTCCAATTCAACGTCATTGATAAGCAGACTTTGCTCGACGCACAGGCGCACCCGGAACAGCATAAAGATTTGATTGTCCGCGTCGCCGGATATAGTGCGCAGTTCATCTCGCTTGATAAGTCGGTTCAGGATGATATTATCGCGCGGACAGAGTTTGATAATTTTTAAGATTCTCTGATAGTGATGGAAGGGATTCAATGATGAAAACGATTGATTACGAGAAGGAAGCTTGCGTCTTTAATATCCAGCGTTATTCCATTCATGACGGACCGGGCATCCGAACGATCATTTTTTTGAAAGGCTGTCCGCTTCGGTGCAAATGGTGTTTTAATCCCGAATCTCAGAATCCCAAACCGACGAAAGATTTCGGGGAAATGATGACCGTTCGGGAAGTGGTGAAACAAATTGGCAGAGATCAGGTGACTTACCGCCGCTCGAATGGCGGGATCACTTTTTCGGGCGGTGAGGCATTAACGCATCCGGACTTCGTAGAAGAGATCATCAAGGTTTGCCAGATGAACGGTTGGACGACTGCGGTGGAGACAGAAGCTTTTGTTAATGAAAACACTATCCGGCGGATTATTCCGCAGCTGGATTATGTCCTGCTGGATATTAAGGCAATACCCAAGGATGTGCATTTAGAGGGAACCGGCGTGGATAACACGCTGATATTAAAGAATGCCCTGATAATTAATGAACTGGCGAAAAATGTTGTGGTTCGGGTTCCAGTCATTCCCGGATTCAACTACTCTGAAAAGCAGATTAATTATATCTGCAAATTTACCAAATATCTTGATCGGGTTCATCAGATCCATCTTCTTCCTTATATGACAGTTGGCAGGAACAAATATGAGATTTTGGGAAGAACGTATGAAATGGGAGATACCCAGCCCTTGTCGACAGAGGATCTGCTGCCGCTCAAAGAGTTGGTGGAAGGAAATGGTTTTAAATGCCAAATTGGCGGATGACTGAAAAAGGAGGCCAGATAATGGATGAAGAACTATTGCGAAACGTCATGAGCAAAGTGGAGCAAGAGTTAAATAACAATAAGGGAGCAGCGAAGACGATGGGTGAGAAAACAAGCAATGTGACCGAATTTGTTGGAACCGGTATTGGAGATGCTATCGGACTAGTAATTGCGAATGTCGATTATCAGCTTCATGAGAAAATGAACATTGATAAAAAATACCGTTCAATTGGTATTCTTGGTGCTCGGACCGGTGCAGGACCGGAAATTATGGCAATTGATGAAGCAGTAAAGGCGACAAATACGGAAGTCCTGTCTGTTGAACTGGCAAGGGATACCAAGGGAGGAGCCGGTCACGGGAGTCTGATAATTATTGGCAGTGAAGATGTGTCCGATGCCCGTCGCGCAATTGAAGTTGCTCTTGAGACGCTCAATCAAACGAACGGCGATGTCTATGGCAATGATGCCGGACATCTGGAATTTCAATATACGGCCCGTGCCAGCTTTGCCATTGAAAAAGCATTTGGCGCACCGGTCGGCAAGGCGTTTGGCCTGATTTGTGCCGGTCCAGCGGCAATTGGTGTGGTTCTTGCCGATACGGCGGTTAAAGCGGCAAACGTTGATATTGTTGGCTATGCATCGCCGGGTAACGGCGGGACGGCCCATTCGAATGAGGTCATTCTGACAATAACCGGAGACTCCGGGGCTGTACGTCAGGCGGTCATCGCGGCACGAGAAGTGGGATTGAAATTGCTTGGCACGATGGGAAACGTACCTGAAACGGTTACCAAACCCTACATCTAAAAAAATCAGGAGGAATGAATGATGAGTTCAGAAGCATTAGGCATGATTGAAACACGAGGGTTTGTTGCGGCAGTGGAAGCAGCGGATGCCATGGTGAAAGCAGCAAATGTGACTTTAATCGGTTATAAGAAAATCGGCTCCGGTCTAATTACAGTGCTTGTCCGCGGTGATGTCGGCGCAGTTCAGGCGGCTACGGACGCCGGTGTAGCCTCAGCACGGGCAGTCGGGGAAGTTGTCTCGACGCATGTCATTCCAAGGCCGCATTCGGATACGGAAATTCTGCTGCCTGCCAAAAAGGAATAACGGGCGGATAAAGCAAGAAGGTCGTGAAGATGGAACAGCAGAACTTAAATACACTGATCAATCAGATTGTGCGCGAAATACTCACGCAGAAAAAGCTTAAGCAGAAAGCGAAGGTGGAACCTTCCACACGGCTGTATCTTGTGCAGCCGGGGGAAACTTTCCAACAATCTGAGTATTATAGACAACTAGCCAAGTTGTTCGAGGTAGTTGTCATCGGGGAAAATGTGGCAATAAATGGCTCAGACACGAGTGTGTCAGAAGCCAAGGCATATGTGGATCCTGAAGCACTTAGCCTAGATGAACAGACACAGGTTTTGTTCCCATTCCTGTCTCCGTCAGATCTGGCAAAGACGGCACTCGGTATTGCCGATACGCTTGAAACGAAATGGCTGGCTTATTGCTTTCAGCATTGGATCAAGGCGTCGGCGCTTCACGAGGGTATGCCATACTTCCAGAAAGAAGCATCAATGGCTTATCGGTCGTTGTTTGCCTCATACGAGCGGATTGTCCGCACATTTGGCCTGAGAATTGTCACAAAGCAACAGTTTTTACAGGAAAAAATTCCGACACGAAATGAAATCATCACATCTGGTGATCTTGAAAGTTTGACAGTCAACGGTGATTTAGTTCTATCCGATGACGCGATTATTACACCGCTGGCAATGGATGAAATTAAAAGAAGAAAAATTCGCACGAGAACAGAAACCGAGAAGGAGGCGAGATGATGACGGATGCCTTAGGGATGCTGGAAGTCGAAGGCTATGTTGCGGCGATTGAATTTTCTGATGTTATGGCAAAGGTTGCCGATGTGGCCATTCTCGGTCTGAAGAAAACAAAAGGTATGGGTTGGATGACCATCTTCATTGAGGGAGATGTTGCAGCCGTTCAGGCGGCGGTTCAGGCAGCAAAAAATCAGGCGCTTGCGGAAGAGTCGTTTGTAGCCGCAAAGGTGATTCCGAGACCGGCTGCGGGTGTCAGAGAATTTATAACAGACCTTCCGACATCGGAAGAGAATGCAGTTGGGGAGAAAGACACGCCTGAGAAAGAGAGCCCAATGGATCAGGCAGTGGATCGGGAAAAACCGGCTCCGGAAAAATCCGCTGAATCCGGTTCTCCATCGGGCGACTTACCTGCAGAAGAGAAAAAACCGGTACCACGGAAACGAAGCAGAAGGAGTAAACCAAAAACAGATGATGGTAGTGACAGTCAACAGGGTGACGATCAAACGTGATAAAAACAAATATTGGAGGCAATGACAATGAATGACGCATTAGGCATGATTGAAACGAAAGGTTTTGTTCCGGCGGTAGAGGGCGCGGACGCGATGGTCAAAGCGGCAAATGTTCAATTGATCGGCTATAAACAGATTGGAGCAGGACTGGTCACTGTTCTGGTCCGCGGGGACGTTGGCGCGGTCAAAGCTGCAACCGACGCCGGAGCCGCAGCCGCCAAGAATGTTGGTGAAGTGAAGTCGGTTCACGTCATTCCGCGGCCGCATTCCGATGTTGAAGTCATATTGAAGGACAAAGAAGGCTGACATCATGGATGAGACAACCGTCAGAGTCATTGTGACTCATGTACTGAAAAACTTGAAGTCGATTGTCAAGATTCCAATCGGTATCTCAAATCATCATCTGCATTTAACGGAACAGGACTTTCAAAAGCTATTTCCCGGACAAAGTCTTACTGTGAAGAAAGAACTCAGTCAGCCCGGACAATTCGCAGCAAATGAAGTAGTTACGGCAGTCGGTCCTAAGGGCGAGATTAGCCAAATGCGCATTCTCGGTCCTCTCCGCTCCCGATCTCAGGTCGAACTATCGGCGACCGATGCTCGGCAGATTGGCATCCAAGCACCCATCCGTTTGTCTGGTGATATTGAAGGGACACCGGGCATTTTATTGAAATCGCCTTCTGGTTCGTTGGAATTGGAACAGGGAGTCATCATCGCGAAAAGACATATTCACATGTCTGATCATGAGGCCGATCTGCTCGGTTTGAAAAAAGGCGATTCGGTGACGGTCAACGTCGCCAGTGAGGGTCGAAAAATCATTTTCGAGGACGTGATTATCCGTCCGGGTGCGAATTATACGCTTGAAATGCATGTGGATACCGACGAAGCCAATGCCGGCAATATCAATCCGAAAAGTGTGGGCCGGTTTTATCTCAATTAAATCAGCTGTTCAGTGACGTCAGGTCGACTTAGGATCAAGCCGGGAGGGAGGGTAACGATATGGAGACGATCGAAGAAGCAAATGATCGATTAATAAAGGCACAGCAAATCGCTAACTTAGATCACTCGGCGGAACCGGTCGGCCAGGCAGCAATAAAGACGGGTGTCGATTTGGGAACTTCATCGATTGTTCTGTCGGTAGTCGATGCGGCGGATCAGCCGCTGTTCACCGGCTATCAGGAAGCGAATGTCGTCAGGGACGGCCTGGTTGTCAACTATATTGAGGCCGTCCGAATCACGCGTGAACTGAGGGAAAAGGCCGAGGAGCAGTTAGGAACCTCCATACCGATGGCTTCGGGAGCGATTCCGCCAGGTACAGTCGGAAACAATCGGAATGTTGTCGGAAATGTGATCGAGGCGGCGGAGATGGAGCTCGCCTCGATCCTTGATGAACCGACCGCTGCCGCCAGAGTGCTTGGAGTGAGAGATGGTGCTGTCGTTGATATTGGCGGCGGAACGACAGGGATCAGCATTTTCAAAGATGGCAAGGTCGTTTTTTCCGGTGATGAGGCGACCGGTGGAACACAAATGACACTTGTGCTCGCGGGCTATTTAGATGTTTCAATTGCCGATGGGGAGGCAATAAAACGTGATCGAAAACGGGAAAAGGAAAATTTCCAAATCATCCGGCCTGTTATCGAGAAAATGGCTGCTATTACGGAAACCTTCATCGCCCAGTACGGCGGAACCGTTGAAAAAGTATATCTGGTCGGCGGGGCGACGGATTTCTCCGAATTCGCCGAGACTTTTGCTAAACTGCTGGATCGGGAAGTCATCCAGCCCTCCTGCCCGCGCCTTGTGACTCCTCTCGGCATTGCCATGAGCATGAATGACGAGAGGATGTGAGGTGGCTGATGTATATTGCCAAGGTTATTGGAAATGTTGTTGCGACAAAGAAAAATGAAAGCCTGACCGGACAGAAATTGATGATCGTCAGACTGGTCAGTTCAAAGGATACAGGGAATAAAAATCAGATTGTTGCTGTTGATTTAGTCGGCGCCGGCCGTGACGAATATGTACTGGTCTCCTGCGGCAGCTCAGCACGAGTTGGACTTAAAAATCCCAAAGCACCGATCGATGCGGCCATCGTCGGCATTATTGACAGTTTTGAAGAGTAGAAGAAAACGAAGGGGTCAGATCGAATCATGGATATTGAAAAATTGGTAGACAGCATCATTAATGAAGACAAAATCGATTTGAATTTCACAAAAGGGAGTGCAGAATCATCTGTGAAGCCTATTGCTTCTAGCAGTGCTCGGGACAGCGGTGGTGTTTTCGAGACTGTGGATGAAGCGGTCAAAGCCGCAAAGGCGGCACAGAAGATCTACTTTCATGCTTCACTTGCCCGGCGGAAAAAAGTGATCCAGGCAATCCGCGACCAACTGCTTCCTGAAGTTGAGGATATTGCGCGTAAGGGCTTTGAAGAAACGAAGATGGGTAATCTGCATGATAAAATTCAAAAAAACTATCTTGCGTTGACCAATACGCCAGGTGTCGAGGATCTTAATACGCTGACTCAAGTCATCACTGGTGACGACGGGATGACCCTCTATGAGTTATGTCCATATGGAGTCATCGGTGCGATTGCACCGAGTACGAATCCGACGGAAACATTAATCAACAATGCAATCGGCATGCTTGCAGCGGGTAATGCGATCTATTTCAGTCCGCATCCGGGAGCGAAGAAAAGTTCCGCATGGCTGATTGGCAAGCTGAACAAAATCGTCAGCGAAGCGAGCGGAATTGAAAATCTTGTCGTAACGATTAAGGAACCCTCAATAGCCGCTGCGCAAGAGATGATGGTTCATCCGGATATTAATCTGCTTGTCGTTACCGGCGGACCCGGTGTGGTTAGCCAGGCGATGAGAAGCGGTAAGAAAGTTATGGGAGCCGGTGCCGGCAATCCGCCGACACTTGTCGATGAGACCGCCAATATTGAAAAAGCGGCGAAAGACATTGTTGATGGTGCATCCTTCGATAATAATCTACCATGCATTGCCGAGAAAAATGTTGTTGTAGTGGATAAGGTTGCCGATTTTCTGCTCTATAATATGCAGAAGGCCGGTGCGTTCTATGTGAGTGAATTGTCTGATATCCGTAAATTGGAAGCGCTAACTGTGACAGCGAAGCAGTCACCAAACAAGGACTACGTCGGCAAAGACGCAGAGAAGATTTTGCAGGATGCCGGTGTCACCTATACTGGCCATCCGCGCCTTGTGCTCGTTGAAGCGACGCCGGATATGCCATTCGCTAAAATTGAGATGCTGCTCCCGGTATTACCGTTTATCAGAGTCCCGGATTTTGATACGGCTCTTTCAGTTTGCCTTGAGCTTGAACATGGCCTGCACCATACAGCGACGATGCATTCAGAAAATGTCACTCGTCTGAACAAGGTGGCTCGTGAGATGCAGACTTCCATATTTGTGAAAAATGGTCCCTCTTTTGCCGGTATTGGTTACAAAGGAGAAGGCCCGACGACCTTCACGATTGCGACGCCGACCGGTGAGGGGACTACATCAGCGAGAAATTTTGCCCGCGTCAGACGGTGCGTGCTGACTGACGGATTTTCGATCAAATAAAGGTGGCAGAGACATGAGCAATTTTTACCTGAAAACAAAAATTGTTACAGACGCTGAGGCAGACAGCGCATTGGCAGAACTGAAAGACTGCCGAATTTGGATTGGATGCGATGGGTTCCTGACTCAAAATCCGACCGTTCTTTCAATTATTAATCAATTGAAATGCAAAAATGAGGTACTGCTCTATAGCGATATTGTTCCAGAACCACCAATTGAGAAAGTGGCTGCGGGAGTGGCTTCAGTCGCTGCTTTTCACCCGTCTTTAATCTTGGCGATTGGCGGTGGATCGGCGATTGACACAGCGAAAGCGGTTCGTTATTTCGCGGAGAAAAAATACGGACTGACGATCGACAAGTTTTATGCCATGCCGACAACTAGCGGCACCGGTTCTGAAGTGACCAATATTGCCGTTGTCTCAGATACTAAAGAAGCGATCAAATATCCGCTTTCCGCGGATCAACTAACACCGGATATGGCTCTGCTGAAATCTGAATTGTCGGTGACCTGTCCGCCATCAGTCACTGCCTTCAGCGGCATGGATGTTCTGACGCACGCATTGGAAGCGCTCGTCGCGAAAGGTGCCAACGGATTCAGCGATGCATTGGCTGAAAAAGCGGTGGAAATGGTCTTCGCTTATTTACCGGCTTGCTATACAGAAGGAAACAATTTGCAAAATCGATCATTGATGCACGAGGCTTCATGTATTGCCGGATGTGCGTTTCAAAACGCAGGACTGGGCATCACCCATTCTCTGGCTCATCAAATCGGAAGTCTCTATCATATTCCGCATGGGCTGGCGACATCCCTATTGCTTCCACATGTGGTTCGGTACAATGCCGGCGAATCGGCCTGTCTGAAGAAATATGCACGCCTTGCCCGAAAGATACGGATCAGCGATTGGGAGGCGTCAGATGAGGCATCGGTTGAGCGGCTCGTACTGGCAATCCATCGATTGTCACGGATGCTCCACTGTCCGCAGACCTTGACTGAATTTGGCGTTCAGAAAAAAGCAATAGCCGAGAAGCTCGGCGTTATTGTGGAAAAGGCAATACAGGATTTTACATTCAAAGGAAATCCAATCGAACCGACAAAGGAAGATTTGGTACGAATCATTTTGGCCATCGTTTGACGATTTGCCAGATTAGTTATCATCAGTAATCAGATCACGCGAATCCATGAAAAAGGGTGATTGACATGCACGCTTATTTGGGAGAATTTCTAGGAACGATGGTTTTGATCATGTTTGGTGCCGGGGTCGGCGCGTCAATCAACTTGAAGAAGGCTTACGCGTCGGGCAGCTCTTGGGTGATGATTGCCTTCGGATGGGGTTTTGCCGTCATGCTTGGCGTCTATACAGCAGGTTATTTTGGCGCTCCCGGTCATTTGAATCCGGCACTTACCATCGCTTTTGCCATTGGCGGCCTGATCAAATGGTCGATCGTTCCGGGATACATCATCGCCCAGGTGGCGGGAGCCTTCCTTGGCGCGGCCATCGTCGCACTTCATTTCTACCCACACTTTAAATTAACCAAAGCGGATGAAGGAAACTCCGTGGCTATCTTTGCCACGGTTCCATCGATTAATAATCGTTTGTTTAATTTTATCAGCGAAGTCATTGCAACTTTCGCTTTTACACTTTGTCTGCTGACACTCGGCAATTTTACGGTAGGCCTAAAACCGCTGATTGCCGGTTTTCTGATTGCTGCAATCGGGTTTTCATTCGGGTCGACAACTGGGTATGCGATTAACCCGGCCCGGGATTTCGGACCGCGTCTAGCCTACGGTATTCTTCCAATTCCTAATAAGGGTGCGGCAAATTGGAGCTATGCTTGGATTCCAATCATTGGACCGATTGTTGGTGCTTTGTTAGCGACGGTTCTTGTGAATCTAATCAGTTAAAGAAGGAGGCAAGCAGATGTCAGAAAAAATTTTATCGATTAATTCAGGCAGCTCTTCTTTGAAGTTTAAATTGTTTGATATGCCTGATGAAAGAGTAATCGCCAGTGGAGTTTTTGAACGTCTGGGTTTCCAGGAGTCAGAATTTTCGGTGAAACATAATGGAGAAAAAACGGAATCGATTTTGCCTATATCGTCACATGAAGAGGCTGTCTCCTATCTGCTCGATTTATTGCTCAAACTGAAAATGGTGCATTCACTTGATGAAATCAGAGGTGTTGGACACCGGGTTGCCCATGGCGGTGAAGCATTCAAGCATTCCATTCCAGTTGGCGCGGCGGAACTTAAAACGATTGAACAGCTGAGCGATCTGGCGCCGCTCCACAATCCGATTAATGCTGTCGGTATTCGCTTGTTTTCGAAGGCACTTCCGAATGCCCTGCAAGTGGCAGTGTTTGATACATCCTTTCACCAAACGATGCCGAAAGAAAACTTTTTGTATCCTATTCCTTACAAATTTTATGAACACTATAAGATCCGTAAATACGGATTTCATGGAACCAGCCACGAATATGTTGCTAGTGAAGCGGCATGTCTCCTTGGCAAAGCTATCGGACAATTGAAAATCGTGACCTGTCATCTAGGCAACGGTGCGAGTATCTGCGGGATCGATGGAGGAAGATCGATCGATACATCCATGGGCTTTACACCCACTGCAGGTTTGATGATGGGTACGCGATCCGGTGATCTTGATCCGACTGTTCTTACTTATATTCAAAGAAAATTGAATCTGACCACCGATGAAACAGAACGAATTGTCAATTTGCAATCGGGAATCATGGGGGTTTCTGGCGTATCGAATGATTTTCGTGATGTAGAGCAAAGTGCGAAAAAAGGCGATCAGGCCTCAATAACTGCGATTCGGATGTTTGTTCGGCGAATCTGTAATTTCATATTAGCTTATACATTTGAAATGGGGGGATTAGACGCACTTGTTTTCACCGCGGGGATTGGCGAGCATTCTTCATTTGTCAGAAAAGAAGTCTGCGATCGTCTGCGCGGAATGAATCTTTTTTTGAATGAGGAAAAAAACAGGAACAATGAGCGAATGATTCAGTCCGATTGTTCTGCCGCTTCCATACTCGTGATACCGACCGATGAAGAATTGGTCATTGCCAGAAAGACATTTGTCCTGCTGCGTGAAGAGGGTAAAAACAAAAGAGAGTATCACAAAATGAAACAAAGTGATGATTTCATGAACCATCGGACATTCTCAGGTTCGGAGCATAATTTGCGGTATAATGAAATGTGAAAGCGTTGTCATAAACTTTCATAATGGATTGTGCTTTGAACCGGAGGTGATGAATTGAACTCAGTCGAATTAGACGCTGTAATGGATTCACCGGATAATGAGAAATATCAACAAATACAGAAAAGGATACTTAATGAAGTCGGTATCCGCCATATCATTGATTTGCAGGCGCTTCAGAAGGTTCAGGATGATCTTGCCGACATCACCGGCTTGTCGATGGTCATCGTTGATTCAAAGGGAATTCCGTTAACCCAGGAATCAAGTTTCTCAGCCTTTTGCGCAGCGCGACGGAAAATTCTCACGTGCAAGGAAAATTGTTTTTTCTCAGATGCTTATGGAGGATTAAAGGCGGCGATCTCCAATGCACCCTATGTCTATCGCTGTCCTGTTGGCTTAGTCGATTGTGCTGTGCCGATTATTGTCAGTGATCAGCATCTTGGTGCCGTTCTAATGGGTCAGGTTCGCTGCGAAGATAGTGAATCTCTGGAGAATGTCAAAAAGTTTGTTATGGAAAACATCAGTGAAGAGCATTCTGCCGATTTAATTGAAAAATACAAAAATACCAGCACTTTCGAGTTAAGCAAGATACAAATGATCGGCAATATGATTTATTTTATAACGAAAGAAATGATGGAAAAGCAACTTGGTTTGCTAGTCCAGCAAGAGCTTGAAAAAGAGAACCATGATCTTCAAAATCAGTTGCTTAAAAAAGAGAAACAGGTTCAGTCTATCCGAAAAATTGAAAAAAAACAGATGAAGGTCGAGCTGACTCCTCAGTTCCTGATGAGTGCGATGAATGCGCTCAGCAATCTGTCTGTCATCGAGGGCGCGAATCAGACGAATGAACTGGCGTGCCTGTTTGCTCGTATGCTGAGGTATGCCTTCGAGAATAATCGGGAATTTGTTGATTTAGACAAGGAAATAGCGGATCTGAAAGATTATCTGCGGATTCAACAGATTCGACTTGGGGAAAAATTTGATTATAAAATTGACATCCGCTGCACCACACAGAATAAGCGAATTCCGAAAATGATCTTTTTCCCTTTTGTTGAAAATGCGATCCTTCATGGAATTCTTCCACTTAAAAAAAAGGGAGCGATCAAAATTACCATTACGGATCAGCTTCCCAAAAATTATATTCTATCCATTCATGACAATGGAATCGGAATGGATCAAAATGATGCGGATCGCCTTCTGGAAGACAGTGAGCTGAATCAATCGAATCGTAGTGCACTAGTCGGGATCGGTATTCATAACACACGAAACCGGTTGATCGGTTATTTCGGCGAAGATTATGATCTTGTGATTACAACAAGCAAGAATCAAGGTTTTACACTGTCTGCCAAAATTCCTCTCGTAATTAAGGAGAATGATGGGGATGAAAAAACTTGACGTGTTAATTTCCGGAGTTGACTACCTTCTGGATCGGGCACTTAAGAAAATTCTTAAAGAGGACTGCCGGTTCCATGTGCTGGATGCCGATTCTGAGAATGGCACGACAACCGATCAGTGCAGTCAGCTGTTGCCGAATATCGTTTTTATGGATGCTGTTCGCTTTGGAAAATCGACTGTTGCTGAAATACAAAATATACGTCAACGCTTTCCTTCGATCCGAATTTATATTGTTACAAATATCAGTGCCTTTGACTTGATACAGGAAATGCTGCATAGCGGTGTTACTGATTATCTGCTTTTGCCGCTGTCTTTTTCCAGTTTCAAGGCTCTTTTAAATAAAATATACAACGCTGTTGAACCGTACGAATTGATTGAACGCTTCAACGCGCTGATTATCGGACAGGATTTTAGCAAAGTTTATCAGGAAATTCCGAAACTGGTCACAGTGATTCAGGATCGTTTTCATGAAAAAGAGGAAGAAACATTGCGGGAGCTGGATCGGATCATTCTGGAGAACTGGAAAATGATCCGCCATACGAATTTGGATCGACAGGCGACATATCGAGAAAAAATGAATTTTACTCGAGAGGTCGTTGAGGACGAATACCGACTACAATTTCTTTTGTTTAGTTTTTTTGACGAAATATACAGGCAGAGGCTGATTCAGAAAACCCCGCAAATGTTCCAAGTATTTCACTATATTGATGAAAAAATTTATCAGGCTATTTCTCTAGCAGACACTGCTGAAGCCTGCACGATTAGCCAGGGGTATCTGAGCCGTGTGATTAAGCATCATTATGGATTTGGTTTCAATAATTATATTCAAATAAGAAAAATCCAATTGGCCAAACGTGCTTTTTATTTTAATCATGACAAAGTCATTGATGTTGCCTTTCAATTGTCTTATAACGAACCAAGTTATTTCAGTAAGGTGTTCAAACGTCTGGAGAACATTGCTCCTACGGATTTTAAAAAACAAATGATAGAAAATAGATGAATGGTGAATCAAAGGAAGTGCAAAAAGTATGGATACGTATGACCAGACATCCGAATCAGTGACTGAAGGCCATCCTGATAAGGTCTGTGATCAAATAGCAGATGCACTTTTGGATGCCTATATTCAAAAGGATAGGCAGGCGCATGTCGCAATCGAGTGTATGATTTCAAAGGATCTTTTGGTGATAGCCGGGGAGGTGCGCAGCCAGGCTTCAATTGATTTGGAATGCATTGCACGCGGCGTTATTCGTTCCATCGGTTATGACAGTCGAAGCAAGGGATTTGATGCGGATAAGAGCTTGGTCATTACGAATGTGAATCATCAATCTGCCGATATTAGTGCCGGTGTTGATCATGCACTGGATATGAAAAAAGGAATACATGGAGCAGAAAAGGCAAAAATGGGAGCCGGTGATCAAGGCACGGTCTACGGATATGCCTGCCGTGAATCACCTGATTTTCTGCCGCTACCGCTGTATCTCGCTCATCGATTGGCAAGGCGTCTTGCGGAGGTCAGGAAAACCGGCAGTGTCCCGCACCTTTATCCCGATGGTAAATCACAAGTGACCGTAAAGTATGGCAGTGATGGCCAGCCGATTTCGATTCCAACCCTTGTGCTCAGCGCGCAGCATGATGAAAAGATTTCTGAAGAACAACTCAAAGACTACCTAATTGAACAGGTAATCAAGCAGAGCATTCCTGCAGAATTATTGAAGGATACTGACTTTTTAATTAATCCGACCGGTCTCTTCATCATTGGTGGGCCAATGGCGGATACTGGCCTGACTGGGAGAAAAATCATTGTTGATACGTATGGCGGCCGAATTCCGCATGGTGGCGGAGCCTTCTCGGGCAAGGATCCGTCGAAAGTTGATCGCTCGGGCGCCTATATGTCCAGATATGCGGCAAAAAACATTGTCGCTGCCGGACTCGCGGAACGATGCCAAATTGCTGTTTCATATGCGATAGGCGTTGCCGAACCGCTGGCATTGACTGTTGAGACATTTGGGACTGAACACATACCGATTGAGGCGCTGGAAGTTATCGTCAGGAATGTTTTCGATTTCTCCCCAGAAGGCATTATCAAAAAGTTGCAACTTTTGCAGCCTTTTTACCGGAGTACGGCGGTCTACGGGCCCTTTAGATCTGGAGAAAATTATCCATGGGAACAAACGGATATGGCGGAGCTGTTGAAAAAGTTTATCTGTTATGCCTGATGGGTAGGGGCAGGAATTCGCAGCTTAGTCCAAGATGATGAACAGTGATTAAGAAAAGAAAGGGAATAGCTATGACGGAGGAAAAGAAGCCGAGAAGAAAATATGAAATACTGGTGCCGGGGCGTCAGATCACGATTGCCCAGATCATTTCCCGCCCGGATCCGAGCCTTTGCATGCAGCTTGGCATTGTTCAAGTCAAACAATCGCTTGGTGTCTTGACTTTGACACCGAAGGAATCGGCGATTATCGCTGGTGATATTGCTGTCAAATATGGTGGAGTGAATATCCAAACTTTGGATCGGTTCAAGGGGACATTGATCATTACCGGGAAACAGGAAAACGTGAATATCGCACTGCAGTACATTCTCCAGATGTTCCGCTTGCATCTCGGTTTTGATGTTCCGAAAATTAGACATTCGTAGTCTGTAATTTCGCTGCCCTGTCGATTGGCTTGCTCGAAGAAAATAGAATGGGTGATTAAAGTGGAGGATTCAGGAAAAATAGAACGAGTGATTGAAGAATATGTACCAGGGAAGCAGGTGACCATTGCCCATCTTATTGCCAATCCCAATTTGGATATCTACACGAAGCTGGGTCTCCCTACGGAATCGAAATCAATTGGCATCCTAACGATATCACCGGATGAAGCTTCGATTATTGCCAGTGATATAGCGATAAAGTCAGGCAGTGTGACGATTGGTTTTCTGGATCGGTTCAGTGGAGCTGTTGTCATCACTGGAGAGGTCTCTGCTGTGGAATATGCTTTGAAGCAGGTGACACAGACACTCCATGATGTTCTTCATTTTGATATTCCGGAAATAACCAGAACCTGAGGTGATTTTGATGAATAAAGTTATTTTTATCGGTAAAACAGGATGCGGGAAAACCTCATTATGCCAAGCGATGCATAATGAGGATGTTTGCTATAATAAAACGCAGCAGGTCGTCAATTTTCAAGATTCTATTGATACACCAGGAGAATTTCTGGAGAGTCGAATTCTATATGATCACCTTGTCAGTGCTGCCGTCGATGCAGGTATTGTCTGTTTCGTTCAGAGTGCGATGCGCGGTGATCAGAATAATTATTTCCCACCGCTGTTCACCTCCCGGTTTCAGAACAAAAAAATAGTCGGTGTGGTTACGAAAATCGATGCGGTAGATGAGCAGATACAGATTGATCAGGCAGAATCGGTTTTGAAGCAGGCAGGTGTCACACAATTATTTGACACGTCGGTAGTCACGAAGAAAGGGCTCGATGAATTGTTTGATTGGTTTAAGCAGGCATAGTTATTCTTATACGTTTATTCAATTTTTGTAAAGTAGTAATTAGTATTTCTTTTATTGAATTGTTCTCAATTCGAGTAAAAAATCATAAAAGTTATTTGGCTTTTCTAATCGATAAAAGTTCACATTTATATCTATAGGGGAAAAGTACTGTAAACATCTCATTTTTTAAAGAAATCTGGTTGAAAGAACAGACTTCTGAATGTGAGATATTTTTTTTACAATGAAATAAAATGATAAAGAAGATTTAAATTCTGCAAGACTACTTTCTTTATTGTATGATTAAATCATAGAATGTTTATTTATAAGACGTTTTGAAGAATGAAGGGGGCGCTTCTTTTTATGAACAGGCAGGTAAAGAAAGTCCTTCTTTGTTTACTACTGTTGCTGATTATTCAGCCGCAGGCAGGAGTCCTGGCGGCCAGCGATCCGGAGCATTTGGTTTTGATCAGCAATGAATCGACGTCTGTCTCCGGCGCAGAGCCGGTAGGAAATTTGCAGGACCGGCGTGTTTTTGATGTAAAGAAATTGTCCGGAAAGAATAAAAGCAAATTGCTTAAATCGCAGAAGAAGACGGTGCAAAAATCCAACTCTGTCGGTCAGGTTAAAAAATTCTGGGTTTATAATCTGAATTCCGGCACGAGTAAACAGATAGCGGCTACACTCGTTTATCAGGGCAGCCGCTCCTTAGTCTGGGTCAAGGGCAGCAGTTTTTCATCTGCGGATGCGACGGCGATCGGTCGCGAATTTGATACAAAGATTTATCCGCTCGACGTCAGTCTGTTCGGTGATCCTTCAGACGTCGATGGTAATGGGAAAATTAATCTCCTCTACTACCCGATCGATGACGGAGCGGGTGCAGACGGCGGTATTGCCAGCGGTTATTTTGATCCGAATGATCTGACCGGCGATAAACAGGCAAATCATTCAGAAACACTCTATGTGGATACGTCACAGACGGAAAATTTCGGGCAAAATGATGAATTAAGTGGGATGAGTGCGACGCTTGCCCATGAATTTCAGCACTTAATCAATTTTAATCAGAATGTGCTGGTGGAGAAGCATTCGCCAATGTCGACCTGGCTCAATGAAGGTTTATCCATGGCTGCGGAGCAAACCTATTCCGGAAAGCTGCTGCAGGATCGAATCGATTATTATAATTCGGATTCAGGAATTGGTCGCGGACTCTCTCTACTAAAGTGGTCAGATAGTGGTGACGATCTGGGTAATTATTCGCTTGCCTATTTGTTTGTGCAGTATCTGCGTATTCAGTGCGGACAGGGAACAGCGATCTATAAGGATTTGATTCAAGACAAATACAGCAGTTACCGGGCAGTTCGGGATGTAATTCAGCGCTACATCAGTCCGTCGATGTCATTCGGTGATTTTATGACGGATTTTCGGCTCGCGCTCTATCTGAACGAACCCACCGGTTTATATGGATTTCACGATGAGCCAGGTTTTGACCAAATTCAAAAACACATCTATAAGGGAAGTCTTACCAGCCTAAGTCTAACCGGAGGAGGCGCGGTGATCACGTCAGAGGGTACCGGTGTTCCGGTAAATAAAGGCCCAGACGTCACGTATACGGATCTTTCGGATTCTGCATCCGATCGGCAACCGCCGGCAGAACCGTCGGCATCTCCTTTGACTGATCATCAGACGGTTCTGTCGGGCACAGCTGAACCCTCTTCTACAGTGATTCTGACGAATGGAAGTCAGTCGCTTGGCCGTGTACAGGCGGACGCGAACGGCAGCTTTTCGCTGCAACTGACGAAACAAACGGGAGGCAGCAAACTGTATCTGTTCGTTGAGGACCGTGCCGGCAATGCCGGCATTTCAAGAGTCGTTACGGTTCTGGATCGAACACCGCCCGTTCGGCCTTCTGTTTACCGAGTCAGACATGCGCAGCGCTATGTAAGTGGCAGAGCAGAAGCCGGATCTAAGATGACTACGTATTTGGACAGCCACCGGATCGGCACGGCGAAGACGAACAGATATGGATCATTCCGCGTTCGCCTGACACGCTTGCCGAAAAAAGGCAGCCGGCTTAAAATTTATGCGACGGATAAATCCGGCAATCGCAGCACAGCCCGAACGGTTCGGGTAACAAGATAAATTGGCAGGATTCAGTTGCGGCACTCGAAAAATCAGAGCGGCCGCATTTTTTGTATGGCGAGCTGATTGAATTGAAAACAGTGGATTTCAGCTTATTTGGGGAGTAATTCCGCCTAACAGCAGAAAAGTTCCGCCTAAGGCACAATAAATTCCGCCTAACAGCACGAAAATATTGCCCAGCTTCTCTAAAATTTCACCTTATGCCGATTTCGATCAATATCTCGGTGTAAAAAGGGTAAAGATAAGGTAAATCAGTTGAATCGTACGACATTGCCTGAGGAAGGTGGCTGGAACCGTGTGGTTTTCGAAGTCGATAAAAGATGCTCTGGATGAATTTTCCGTCGGACCCGAGCACGGACTCTCATCAGAACAGGTTCGGAAAAGTATGGAGAAATATGGATCGAATGAATTAAAAGGGAAAGCAAAGAAAAACATTCTGCTTCTCTTTTTTGCGCAGTTAAGAGACATGCTGATCTATGTTTTGCTGGCCGCAGCAGTTGTCACTTTAATAATTGGCGAATACACCGATGCGCTGATCATTTTGATAGTCGTCCTATTGAATGCGGTGATCGGAGTCTTCCAAGAATTCAAGGCGAACAAAGCGCTTGAAGCTCTGCAGCAGATGTCGGCGCCGAAAGCACTCGTACGGCGCGATGGAGAAGTGCGCGAAATTGATTCGAAGGAAGTCGTTCCCGGAGACATTGTCATTCTCGATGCTGGCCGCTATATTCCAGCTGATTTACGTTTGTTGGACAGTGCCAATCTGCAAATCGAGGAATCGACTTTGACAGGGGAATCGCTGCCAGTGGAAAAAGATGCGGCGGCACGGTTTACAGATCCCCGTACACCGCTCGGCGATCAGGTCAATATGGCATTTATGTCGACACTTGTCACTTATGGCCGCGGAGAAGGCCTTGTGATCGCCACCGGAATGAACACTGAAATCGGTAGAATTGCTGAACAACTCGATACCGATGACGAAAGCCTGACTCCCCTGCAGAAAAAATTGGGTGAATTGGGCAAAATGCTCGGATATCTGGCGATCACGATTTGTGTCGTTATTTTTGTGATTTCTCTATTTCAAAAGCGCAATCTTTTTGAGATGTTTCTGACGGCGATCAGTCTGGCGGTTGCTGCTATACCAGAGGGCCTTCCGGCAATCGTGGCCATTGTTCTGGCGCTTGGTGTGACGCGTATGTCGCGGATTCACGCCATTGTGAAGCGGTTGCCGGCGGTCGAGACGCTCGGATCAGTATCGATCATCTGTTCGGACAAGACTGGAACGTTGACGCAGAATAAGATGACGGTTCAAAATATCTATACCCATGGTCAGCTTAGCGAAGTGCCGCAGGAAGGAACAGCGACTGCGGGAAAAGACGAGAAAGATTTACTGACAGCGATGGTTCTTTGTTCAGACGCCACTTATGAAAACGGTGAGGGAACCGGTGATCCAACGGAAATTGCACTGGTTGTGCTCGGTGAAAAGTTTCACTTGGAGAAAAAGGTGCTGGATAAAGAGCAGAAACGCGTAGCTGAGTATCCGTTTGACAGCGACCGGAAGTTGATGTCGACGCTGAATCGCCGGGGCTCCCGCTACCGCGTGCAGACCAAAGGCGCTATCGACAATTTGCTGAAGCGAGCCACTCATGCACAGATTGACGGTCAAGCGGTTCCGCTGACTGATGCGATCCGGGCAGATTATCTGAGGACAGCTGAAGAAATGTCGGATCAGGCGCTACGGGTGCTGGGTGCGGCTTATAAAGAAACCGATACAATATTAGTGCAGGAAGAAATGGAACAGGATTTGATTATTCTGGGTCTGGTCGGCATGATCGATCCGCCGCGGCTCGAAGTCAAGGAAGCCATCCACGAAGCCAAGCAGGCAGGCATCACTCCTGTGATGATCACGGGTGACCATCAGCATACGGCGGCAGCGATTGCCATGGAACTGGGCATTGCCGACTCCCTCGATCAGTCTTTGCCGGGGAGCGCGATTGATGCGATGCCGGAAGAAGAATTCAATCGAAAAGTAGCGGATTATCACGTTTTTGCCCGGGTGTCACCGGAGCATAAGGTGAAAATCGTCAAAGCCTTTCAGTCACACGGCAATGTTGTATCGATGACCGGCGACGGGGTCAATGATGCTCCGGCACTTAAAAACGCTGACATCGGGGTGGCGATGGGGATTACCGGCACCGATGTTTCCAAGGGCGCGAGCGATATGATTTTAACAGATGACAATTTTACAACGATTGTGGCGGCGATTGAGGAAGGACGTACCATTTATAATAATATCCGCAAGACGGTTATTTTTCTTCTGTCGTGTAATTTTGGCGAGATTCTGGCTATTTTTTTACCAGTCGTCTTCTTCTGGCCGATTCCGCTTTTGCCGACACAGATTTTATGGATAAACCTGATTACGGATACATTGCCGGCGATCGCGCTCGGTGTCGATCCGGGAGATAAGGCCGTCATGAAAAATAGGCCACGCGATCCGAAAGAGAGCTTTTTCGCCGGCGGAGCGGCTTATCGGGCGGTCATTGGCGGTGTACTGATCGGTTTGCTGACCCTACTTGCCTTTACTTTCGGGCTAAGTGAGTACGGTTTCTCGCTCAATGATCAAGAAATTTCCCGGCAAGCACTGGCTTATGCGGAGACGATGGCGTTTGTTGTTCTCGCTGTTTCGCAGCTTTTCTATTCTCTGTCACTGCGCAGCAGTCAAAAGTCAATTTTAGAAAAAGGCATTTTCTCCAATATGTACTTAATCGGTGCCATCGCCGTCGGATGTCTACTGCAATTTGCTGTCATTTCCATTCCGTTTCTAGCGGCGGCTTTTCAGGTGCGGCTGCTCAGCCTGCAAGATTGGCTGATTGTGATCGGCTTTTCACTCGTTCCGCTGATAGTGAATGAGCTACTCAAAAAGATAATTAGCTGGAGGTCCTCCTGAAGCAGCAGAATAAACAAAAAAGGATTGCTCTTTGCCATGTGCAAGGAGCAATCCTTTTTTTATTTGCTGCAATAAGCGGTACATGAAATCTCAAGTTTGGCGCCTTTTGGCAGTGCCGCGACCTGAACTGCGCAGCGTGCAGGCAGTACAGCACTGTTAAAAAAGGTCGCGTAGATCGCGTTAACGGCTTGAAAATCTTGTATATTTGCGAGGTACACGGTTGCGTCGACGACATCCGCGAAGGTCAGGTCCACTTCGTCCAGAATGGCTCTGAGGTTCTGAAAAACGCGTTCGGCTTGTTCACTAATTGTTCCCTCCACTAAGTTACCTGTTTTCGGGTTCAGTGGAATCTGCCCGGAAACGAAGAGGAAGCCTCCTGCCTGGACGGCCTGAGAGTAGGGGCCGACAGCCTGTGGGGCTTCTGTTGTTGCAATCTGTTTGATCATTTCTCCTTCAACCTTTCCTAACAGGATCGTATGATGAAATGTTGTCCTGTTTTTTAGTTCAATTGTAAGAGAAAAAGCGATATCCGTAAAGTTAAATTTTTCTGAAAAAAGATGAATTCCGCAGAAGAGGAGACATTATCCGCAGAAGCACAGTCGAGAACTGCAGAACCTCGAACGGTTATGCACGAAATTCGAGACAATCTTTTGGCTTCTCACCGCTTTTCGCTTGTCCGCCAATTTATAGGATGAAGGAGGTGATAGAGATGGCAACGAGCTCAATAACCGCATCCACCCTGAACCTGAATCTTGACGGTGGTATGAACGAAGCAGGAAAAGCGATCGTGATAACCAAATCGTTCCGCAATATTCAGAGTGCTGCGCCGTACGATGCGCTGCTGGCAATTGCCCAGAAGCTGCAACCGCTGCAGCAACATGCTTTGATTTCAGTGGAACGTAACGACACCGTCGAAATCTCTGCCTGATCTGTATTAAATAATGAAGAGAGGAGGACAAATCGATGAAAAAGCTGAATCTTGTTTTTCAGAATGAGGCGGGAAAAAGTGTGACCTTGTCATTGAATGATCCCGCAGATCCAGTAAATCCGGCAGCCGTAAAGGACGCGATGAACGAGGTTATTGCCCGAAATGTCTTTACGTCGACTGGCGGCGCACTGACCAAAATCAAGTCGGCCCGAATCTCTGATAATTCGGCAACCGCGATTGAATTAGGCTTGTAATGGGGAAGCCGGAGAAGCACACTACTCTCCGGCTTTTTCATTTATTCTGAAAAGAAGGGAGGGTTCGTCTGATGGATGTCTGGCTTTCAATGATTAAGGACGTGGGATTTCCTGCGGTTGTCACCTTTTTCCTTTTGTACCGAATCGAGGGTAAACTGGATGAATTGATTGATTCCGTGAAAACACTGCCGCTCGCTCGAAGTATCACACGTCAGGATGAGGCAACCCTGGAGCCGGTGAAGAAGCAGCGATAAGGCGGGAGAATCTGGGTTCGATTATTCAGTGATGAGAAATTAGCCGGATAGGTATTCTCGGAGTACATCCATTTTTGGCGGGGAAATCCCGCCTTTTTCTGTGCTCAAAATCGCGGTATGGCGCATTCGGATTGATAAAGCAAATAAGGCGTAAATTGAATTAATGTGAGCGTTGTCATTTACCCTGTGACAAAGTTAGCTTTAGTTTGTGTTGTCGTGACCGGTTTTGACGCATTATAATGGGTTTGTAAGGCAAGGAGAGAGATTTACAGAGAAATGAAAGCGTTTAATTACTGAAGGAGGTCATTTAATTATGTCAGAAGGAAAGAGCATTAAAGTCGGCATACAAAAATTCGGCAATGCACTTAGTTCGATGATTCTGCCGAATATCGGTGCGTTTCTCGCTTTTGGTATTGTTACGGCGTTGTTTATACCAACCGGTTGGTTGCCTAATAAACAATTGAATGAACTGGTCACACCTTTTATTACCTACTTACTGCCCTTATTGATTGGTTATTCAGGAGGCAAGCTCGTATTTGGACATCGTGGCGGCGTGGTTGCCGCGATTGCGACAACTGGGATTATCGTTGGCACCGATGTTCCGATGTTTCTGGGTGCGATGATTATCGGTCCGCTCAGTGCCTATTTGATGAAGAAATTTGATAAATTGATTGAAGGAAAAATTAAGACCGGGTTTGAAATGCTCGTGGATAATTTCTCGGCGGGCATTCTCGGTGCCATAATGGCAATCATTGGTTTCATGGCTTTCGGACCAATTTTTGATATTGCCAGCTCTGCACTTGCTAGTGGTGTGGGTTGGCTGATCCATATGGGGCTGCTCCCACTTGCCAGTCTGTTCATCGAACCTGGCAAAGTGCTCTTCTTGAACAATGCGATTAACCATGGTGTTCTGACGCCGATTGGACTGGAACAAGTCAAACAATATGGACATTCCGTTCTGTTCCTGCTCGAAGCGAACCCTGGACCTGGGTTGGGTGTTCTGATGGCTTACAGTTTCTTCGGTAAAGGAAATGCCAAAAAGACCGCACCCGGTGCAGCCATTATTCATTTCTTTGGCGGAATTCATGAAATCTTCTTCCCTTATGTTCTGATGAAACCACAATTGATTATTGCAACAATTCTTGGTGGCATGAGTGGTGTGTTCACTTTGGTCACTCTGCACGGTGGCTTAGTTGGACCGGCTTCACCAGGCAGTATCATTGCCGTTTTGATGGTTACGCCGAAATCATTGCCAATTTTCCTGGCCAATATCGCTGATGTGCTCGTTGCCTTTATCGTTTCATTCCTGATTTCGAGCTTTATTCTGAAGCTGGATAAGAGTGAGGCCGGTGATCTTGATGAAGCCACGAAGAAAATGGAAGCCCTTAAAGGCAAAAAAAGTTCAGTTTCTGGTGTCCTGACTGCTAGCAGCGAGCTGGATCCGGCAAAAGTTGAAAAGATCGTTTTTGCCTGTGATGCAGGTATGGGTTCGAGTGCAATGGGCGCCTCGCTTTTGAAAAAGAAAGTTAAAGCCGCGGGATTGAATATTTACGTAACTAATACGGCGATCAGTTCGATTCCTAAGGATGCACAGATCATTGTGACTCAAGAAGGACTGACGCCAAGGGCGAAAGAAAAGGCTCCAGAAGCCTATCACGTCAGCGTGGATAATTTCCTGAACAGCCCGAAATACGATGAACTGATTGATTTGCTGCTGACAAAGCAAAAAACTGGTACTCAAAAAAATGATACACCGCAAATCGAGGAACCAGTAGACAGCGGTCTTGTTCTGAAAAACGAAAATGTATTTTTGAACCAGAAATTCGCAAGCAAGGAAGAAGCCATTCGCTTTGCCGGGCAGGCGCTGGTTGATGCCGGATATGTCAAACCTTCCTATATTGAGGGCATGATCGAACGTGATAAAGATATGTCCACTTATATGGGCAATGAAATTGCGATCCCACATGGCACCGAGGCAGCAAAGAAGGATGTGATCGATTCCGGTGTCGTTATCGTTCAAGTTCCGGAAGGCGTTGACTTTGGCGGGAATACGGTACATCTTATCTTTGGTATCGCTGGAAAGAATAATAGTCATCTCAATATTCTCTCGCAGATTGCCGTTGCCTGCTCCGAGATCACGAACGTTCGTAAAATGGTCGATGCTGTTTCTGCGGATCAGCTAGTGAACGTTATCAAGAACACAATTGAAGAAAATGGTTGAACGATGCTCTATAATTAAGGTGTAAGCCTTAATTGAAGAAAAAGGGAGACGGAGCATGCAATGCTACTAACGAACCGTGAAAAAACGATTATGGAACTGCTAATCAAGACAAGCGGCAGACATACGACGCTATCCATTGCCTCTTACCTGCAAGTCAGCGTAAGGACCGTCATGCGTGATCTGAAGAAGATCGAGAAAACGCTCGATCAATTTGGATTGCGACTGGAGCAAGGGGATAACAATAGTTTACGAGTCGTGGGTTCCGATCAATCCGTTTATCAACTGGTTCAGGTACTTTCGCAGGTCAAAACGCTCGATCTTTCCACTAGAGAACGCAAATTACTGCTGTTCTTGCAGCTGATGCAGGCAGATGAGTCAATTAAAACCGGCCCGCTGGCAAAAGATCTTGGCATCTCGGTCGTCACTCTGATAACGCAGCTTGACGAATTGACAGAGTGGCTTCAGGATTTCGATGTCAATTTACTGAGGAAGCGGGGCGTCGGTATCCAGCTTGAAGGAACGGAAAGTGCGAAGCGAAAAGCACTAGAAAATTTCTACTTGCTTTACTTTAATGAAGAATTGATTGAAGCAATTTTTCAGGCTGACGAACCGATATTTACTCAAGAACATCTGATTCTGCATTTTTTTAAACCGGATTATCTCGTGAAGATTAATCGGATTATAAAAAAATATATCGGTAAAATGTATGCGGAATTGGCGGACAGTGATTATGTTGGATTTCTTGTTCAGGTTTGTATCTCCTGCCAGCGTTTTGAGTCCGGATGGCTGCTAAGCGAAGCAGATCGGGTCGATAACAGTTGGTCGGAAAAGGCGGAAGCTTTCCCGATTATTGCCCAAATTACTGCTGATGTGAGTGATGAACTTTCCATCGTTCTTGATGAAAATGAAAAAGCTTTTTTGGCGATGGTCCTTAAAGGTTCACGGTTGCAGAATGCAGAGTCCATCTACTATGATCGCGTGATCACCGGTAAAACGGTGAAGAAATTGATTCAGCATGTGTCGAAAGAGCTGAACATCGATTTGACACAGGACTTTTCACTGTTCCAGGGTTTATTGGCTCATTTAGAGCCGTCGCTATTCCGGATTCGTAAGAAAATGGCTGCTCTGAACCCTTTGACGGAACAGGTCAAAACGCAATTTCCAGCACTTTTTGCGATAGTCGCCGAGTGTTTGGATTATGCATTTCCAGATATTCATTTTCCCGAAGATGAGGTGGCCTATATTGTCCTTCACTTCGGCTCTGCGCTTGAACAAAGGCGAGAAGTCACTCGGCTGAACGCGCTGGTTGTCTGTCCAACTGGCATTGGTGCTTCAAAAATGCTGGCGACATTGCTAAAAAAGAAACTTCCGGAACTTGCTTCGGTATCGGTATCTTCGATCGGCGACATGGGAAAAATGGATTTGAAGCCTTTCGATGTGATTCTGACTACAGTACATCTGCCCAAGCAGCCGCTGCCCTGCATTCTCGTGAATCCGCTGCTAAGCCGGGAAAATATCAAAGAAATCCGTGAAGTGACACGCAAATTGTTGCAGCAGCGGCCAGTTCCTGAGCTTTTCACTGGTCAGCAGAAGGTACAGTCGGCACAACCGGTTCAGAATCGACCATTGACAGAATTTATGGATCAGACCGAACGATCCATTCAGTTGATCCGTCAGATGCTTCAGAATTTTGAGGTGCTACCTGTTCGCGACGCAAAGTCGGTCACTGAACTGTTGCAGCGAACCATGCAACTGGCCAGTCGGAAAGCAATGATCGGAGATCCGGAACGCATTGTCGGTAAACTGCTGAAGCGTCAGCAGGTGGCTGGATTGGCGATTCCTGAGACGAATATGGCACTGTTTCATTGCCTTGATGAATCGGTAGATCATATTTCGTTTCTAATTGCTCATACTGGGACAGCTTTTAAGCTGCGCGGCATGGATGGGAAGTTTCAGATGACGACTAATTTCTTGATTCTGCTTGCTCCCAGCCCTATGGATCCGCTGGAACAGGAAATTATTAGTACAGTGAGTTCCGCCTTGGTGGAAGATCAGGAAAGTATTCTGATTTTCGCCTCGGCTAATGAAAAAATTATTCGTACAAAATTGGAAAACAATTTTTTCCTATTTCTTACTCAAAAATTCTCAAAGGACTGATTTTAATGAAAAAAGTCGTACATTTTGGTGCTGGAAATATTGGAAGAGGTTTTATCGGAGCACTCTTTGCACAATCCGGTTATCACGTCACATTTGTTGATATTGCACCTGAAGTCATTAATCTGCTCAATACCGAAGACTCCTATTTTGTTCGGACAGCTTCTGAACCGCAGAAGACCTATAAAATTACGAACGTATCGGGTATCAATAATCAGCAGGATCCGGATAAAGTGATTGCTGCAATTAACGAAGCATCTTTTGTGACAACAGCTATCGGTCCAAAAGTACTGCCATTTATTGCGCCGTTGATTGCCCGTGCGCTCGCAGCCCGGACGAATTCTGAAAAACTCTATGTCATCGCCTGCGAGAACCAGATTAACGCGACTGATCTCTTGAAGGAAGAAATCTTCAAAGCACTTGATTCGGAGCAGATAAAAAAATTGGAAGGAGAGGTCTTCTTCCTGAATTCGGCAGTTGATCGGATTGTACCCCTTCAACATAACGATAAGCCACTGGATGTGCTCGTCGAAGACTATCACGAATGGATTGTTGAATCGGACAAACCGGTTCCGGAAATCGAAGGGATGCAGACTGTCCCCGATCTGTCGCCTTATATCGAGAGAAAATTGTTTACGGTGAATACGGGTCACGCCGTCACTGCCTATCTTGGTTATCTCGCGGGTAAGCAAAAGATTCACGAAACACTGCTCGATTCGGCTGTCTATGATCAAGTAAAGGCAACAATCGAAGAGACCGGTGCCTACCTGATTCAGAAATATCATTTTGAATCCGAAGTGCATGAGCAGTATATCGAAAAGATTCTGCATCGCTTCCAAAATCCGCAGCTGAATGATGATGTGACACGTGTCGGACGTTCGCCGCTGCGCAAGCTCGGCTCGCAGGATCGGCTCGTTAAACCAGCTGTTGAAGCTTATAAGCTCGGACTTTCGTATGACCATCTTGCACGGGCCATTGCCGCATGTCTGCACTTTGATGCAACGACAGACAATGAAGCTGTGACATTGCAGAAACAATTGCAGGAAGAAGGACCTGCTTCTGTCCTCGAGAAGGTCTGCGGATTGACGGAGAGCCATCCGATCGCCCATGCTGTTCTGAAAAATTACGAAGAGCTTTCAAAAGTCAGCCACTGATCTTAGGCAAACGAATGATAAAATCTAAAAGGAGAGGGTCTGCTGAGCAGGTTCTCTCCTTTTAGAGTCCGCAAAAAAGATGATCTGGGATCTATTAAACCCGTTTAAGGGAAATGGGTCGTTTTCCTTTAAACGGGTTGTTTTGTTGACTCAATTTAATCGTTGACACAATCGAATCGATAAACGGTATCGGCACTGTATTTTTTGTCAGGGCGTAAAATAATGTCGCCGAATCCCTCATGGTGAACAGCATCGGGCATCATCTGCGCCTCAAGTGTAATACCCAGATGGGCGCTCATTGGCTTACCATCCATCTCAATCTTGCTGGAAAGGCCGTTTCCTGAGTAGACAACGACCGCGTTGTTCGTTGTTGTCATTGAGACTTGTCTGCCGGTCAATGGTTCTTCCAGCACGGCATCGGGACGATTGCCATGCTGATCAAGAAGGAATGGATGATCGTAGCCATTGACCAACTTGTTTTGCGGATGCTCCAATGCAAACCCTTGTTCAACTGGAGCACTTTTTGTAAAGTCAAACGGTGTATTGGCAACTTCGATCAGTTTGCCTGTTGGTGTGCCATCTTTTTTTATCTCACCGAACCGGTGACTGTTCAGTGTCAGCCGGTGATTGTCAACGGTCTGGGCAAGATTACCAGCTAAGTTGAAATAGACATGATTAGTCGGGTTAAACAATGTTGGCTTATCCGCTGTCGCTTCGTAGTGCAGTTGCCATTCATTCTGATCATTCAGACTATAGAAAACAGATGCATTGAGATTTCCGGGGAAACCGTTCGCTCCGTCAGGACTGAACAGATCAAATCGAACACCAACTTGATCCGATTTGCGGAAAGAATGGCTCTCCCAGAGCTGGCTCTCGAAACTAACGGGTCCCCCGTGGTTCGTATTTTTACCGTTATTTAGAGGTAGCTGATAATTCTTTCCATCGATTACAAATTTGCCCGCGGTGATTCGACCGGCTACGCGGCCAACTGTTGCACCAAAATAAGCATCTTCTTCCAGATAATCGTTAAAATGATTGGAGCCGATAACGATGCGAGCTGTATTTCCATGCTTATCGGGCATTTCGATGTTGGTCAGCGTCGCTCCGAAGTTCATAGCTTTCAATTTTAGCCCATTGTCATTTGATAGCGTGTATTGCCAGATCGTTTGATTGTGAAGCGAACCGAATTCAGTTTTCGTGATTTCCATTGTGAGACAGCTCCCTTTTCAAATCGATTGAATAAATCGCATAAAGGCTGTTTGTCCCTTTTCGTTACGTTTATAAACACCTGTATCTTCCAGAACGCGACCAAAGACTTTGCCGACTTCCTGATTGACAATCTTTTCGGCATTGCCCGAATGGAGCTCCGGATGATTTTGTTTGATCTGATCCGCCCAGTCTTTATGGTAGTTCTTCATTTGATTGTCCTTCCCAAGTACATAAGCGGCAACTTCCTTCAGCTCTGGTTTAAGCCGCGGTGGTAGAATCGCCCGTCCCATCACTTCGATTAGGCCAATGTTTTCTTTTTTAATGTGCTGAACGTCCGGATGCGGATGGAAGATGCCAAGCGGATACGTGCTTGACGTCTGATTGTCGCGTAGCACGAGATCAAGCTGATAGAGACTTCCGCGCCGCCGGGCGATAGGGGTGATCGTATGATGCGGCTCACCCTCAGTTTCTGCACGGATGCCGACCGATTCATCGGAATAAAGGCGCCATTTATCGAGAATTTTTGTGGCTAAATCAATCAGTTCGTTTTTATTCGCTCCAGTCAGACGGATGACCGACATCGGCCATTTAACGATACCGGCCTGGATAGACTCGAAATGATCAAAGGATATCGGTGTTTCAATCGGTGCTTTGGCCATTGGGAAATCGTGACGTCCGCCCTGATAATGTTCGTGCGAGAGAATCGATCCACCGACGATCGGCAGGTCGGCATTGCTCCCGACAAAATAGTCGGGGAAGCGGTCGATAATTGTCAGCAGCCGGATAAATGTTTTGCGGTTGACGACCATTGGCTCGTGCTTATGATCAAGGAAAATACAATGTTCGTTAAAATAAGCGTATGGCGAGTATTGGAAACCCCATTCCTCATCAGCTAGATTCAGGCGGATGATCCGGTGATTACTTCGCGCTGGATAATTAACCCGCCCGAAGTAGCCTTCGTTCTCCATACATAACTGGCAAAGTGGATAACCGCTGCTCGGTATTTTCTTTGCCAGTGCAATCTGTTTTGGATCTTTTTCCGGCTTGGAAAGATTAATCGTAATTTCCAAATCACCGTACATAGTCGGCGACGAGAAGACGATATTTTTCGCAATCGCTTTGGTTTTAATATAGTCATTCTCTTTGCATAAGCGGTAAAAATAATCGGTGGCCGCCTTCGATCCTTTGTCCTCAAAAAGTTGCCAAAAGATTCGGTTGACTTCTGACGGCGGTGGCGTGATAAAATTCATGAGCCGAGCACCAAGCATATCGCGTGCACCTTGATTGTCATCAATCTGCTGATTCTGAACGGCCAAATCAACCAGATCATCTTTCATTGAAATCAAATCATCTTCATTTGTTTCAGCGGGGCTGTCCGCATGACCCTCTCCGACGAGTCCGAGCAATTGATTGATTAGAAAGTATCGGTCAATGGTTTCATAATCGCTTTTCTCAATGATGCGATCGACAAAGCGGATGAGTTCTTCTTTACGTTTCATTAGCCATTCCCTTATTTCTGATCCTGATAGCCGTCCGGATGCTTTTCGTGCCAAGCCCAGGCGGTGCGGATGATTTCATAGATATCGTCATATTTCGGTTTCCAATGCAAAATTTCACGCGCTTTGTCACTCGCGGCAATCAGTGTATCCGGATCACCGGGACGCCTTGGCCCAAGCTCGGCCGGAATTTCCCTGCCAGTTGCTTTCCGAGCAGCTTCAAGAATCTGCTTGTTAGAAAATCCAGTGGCAGATCCCAGATTGAAGCAATCGCTTTGCCCTCCGTCTTTCAGATAGTTGGCAGCCAGAATATGGGCATCAGCCAGATCAACCACATGTACGTAATCGCGGACATTCGTCCCGTCCGGTGTATTGTAATCGTCACCGAAAATTGTCAGTTTCGGCCGTTTGCCGACTGCAACCTGCAAAACAACGGGTATTAAATGCGTTTCCGGATGATGATCCTCACCAATACTTCCGTCCGCTTTTGCCCCGGCCACATTGAAATAGCGCAGCGCAACGAAGTGGATACCATAGGCTAAGTCTGCCCAATGGATGATTTTTTCCATGGCCAGTTTGCTTTCACCGTAAGGATTGATCGGCACTTGTGGATCTGATTCATGAATCGGTACCTCTTTGGGTGCTCCATAAGTGGCTGCGGTGGAAGAGAAAACAATGCGCTTGACGTCGAACTGCTTCATTACTTCCAGGAGGGCAATCATGCCGCCAACATTATTATCAAAGTACTTCAGTGGTTTTTCCATCGATTCACCGACGAGAGAGAAGGCGGCAAAATGGATGACGGTATCGATCGCTTCCTTTTCAAAAACACCGGTAAGAAACTTTTTATCGCGGATGTCACCTTCGTAAAAAGCCGCTTGCGGATGTACTGCGGCGCGGTGCCCAGTCATCAAATTATCAACAACCACTACCGAATACCCTTTTTCAATCAGACGATCGACCGTATGGGAGCCGATGTAGCCGGCTCCGCCAACAACTAAAATGGACATAACTAATTCCTCCTAATCTGCTAATTTTTTAGCGCCATCGGCAATTTTGGCAACGTAAAATGACGGGGCATAGCCGATTTTCTTTTCATAGATTTGCCCGACATGTTCCGTAAATGCAGTGACATGTGACTTTTCCACAATAGCGATAGCGCATCCGCCAAAACCGGCACCCGTCATGCGCGCACCGAGGACGCCTGCTTCCTGCCATGCTGTTTCAACAAGTGTATCCAGTTCCTTGCCAGTTACTTCATAATCATACTTCAAAGACACATGCGAGGCATTGATCAATTTGCCGAATGTTGCTAAATCATTCCGAGTCAGCGCTTCTCGGGCCTTGAGCGTCCGCTGATTCTCAGACACTGCGTGACGCGCTCGCTTGAGCAGATTTTCTTTGTCGATTAAATAGGCATTCTGGTCGAACGTATCGTTATCCAAATCACCGAGTGACTGAATATCCAGATGTGTCTTCAGTTTGGCCAGCGCTTCTTCGCATTCGCTGCGCCGCTCATTGTATTTCGAGTCGGTCAGCTCGCGCCGCTTGTTTGTGTTCATGATAATAATCACATGATCCGCTAATTTGATTGGAATCAAATCGTATTTTAGGTTATTGGTATCGAGCAGAATGGCGTGGTCAGCTTTACCCATACCAACGGCGAATTGATCCATGATGCCTGAATTGACGCCAATGAATTCATTTTCAACTTGTTTACCGATTTTTACCAGATCGACTCGATCATTGTTCAAATTGAATAGATCGTCGATGATGACACCGGTGAGCAGCTCAATCGATGCGGAAGAAGAGAGCCCAGCTCCATTCGGAATATTACCGTAGAAATAGATGTTCATGCCGCTGTCGATCGGATGTTTTTTTTCTTTGAGAAAGTGAAGCACACCCTTTGGAAAGTTTGCCCAATTATCTTTCTTATCATAGGACAAATGGTTGAGATCAAAAGAAATGATCCCTAAATCTCGAAAATTTTCTGAGAATACATTGATTTTTGTGTCGTTTCTTTTCTGAGCAATGCCGTAGGTTCCGAGTGTAATGGCGCATGGGAAAACGTGTCCACCGTTATAGTCGGTATGTTCGCCGATCAGATTGATCCTTCCGGGAGCAAAGTAAGCTGACGGATGGTCGTCGCCGAAGAGTTGGATATAAGATTGTTTTAATTGAGTTAAGTCCATCATAATAACCTCCTTTTTTACTAAAAATCACAGTTAAATCATACTTGATCAGCGATTATTTTGCAAGCCCTTTCAAAAAAGTTCAATAAAAAAATGACCATTAACATCTTGTAGTCCCCTGAAAATATTTTTGCTCATTTTACTTGGTAAAAAAATGTATAACTGACTTGCGGAACCCTCCTTTATTTACGAATTCCTGCCAATAAAAGCTTCGCTAATGTACGAATTCTGGCAGGCTTGGATCGAGATGTGAATGTGCATTGAGCGATGTAAATTCGCTATCCAGTGGGGCATCAAGTGGGACAAGTTAATGTTTTAGGTAATTTTAGTAACATTGTTCTTGTCATCATCGAACGATAAGAGTATTATAAATGTTGGAAGCGCTTTATAAAAACATTCGCTACCTAACCCATTTAAGAATTCTTGCAATAATTTAGTAAAATTTTATCTAAACCAAAAGGAGGAATCATCATTGTGGTTATCAGTGCAAATATTACTTTTTTAAACAGGACGATGAAAACGGTTGCAAATTAAGTTTAAAAACGACATTACTTTATAAACGAGAAAACTGAGTTCGGATTTGCCGGTTTGGAAAATAACCAGACCCATTATCTTGTGGTGGTCATTATGCAAATACTAATTGATTTTGCGTCTATTATAAAGAGGAGGTCTTAAAGAATGAAACAATATCTGTCGTACGCCTTTGGTGCTTTCGGTCATGATGCTTTCTATAGTGCGTTGAGCACATATTTTATGATTTTTGTAACCAGCCAGCTTTTCGGTGATGGAAGTCCTGGTTTTCAAGCAAGCATGATCGGGATCGTAACGATATTGATCGTCTGCATTCGTATTGTTGAAATCATGTTCGATCCTTTTATCGGCGGTATGATCGACAACACGCAGACCCGTTACGGGAAATTCAAGCCGTGGCTGCTTGCTGGAGCAATTGTCAGCGCGCTGGGGCTGATCCTGATTTTTACCAACTTCGGAGGATTAACGATAAAGAGTCCTCTTCTGTATTTAATCGTTTTCGGCATTGCTTTCGTCATTCTAGATGTTTTTTATTCGATCAAGGATATTTCTCTTTGGTCGATGCTGCCGGCGTTAAGTGTTGATTCGGGAAAACGGGCGAAAATCGGTACGATCGCCAGATTCGGCTCAACATTAGGTGCACAGGGTGTTGTCATTGCTGTTGTACCGCTCGTTGTTTTCTTCTCGAGAACTTTTTCCGGGACGACAGGCAGTGCAGAGACGCGTGCCGGCTGGCTTGGTTTCGCCATTGTGATAGCAATCGTCTCATTATTAGGAGCTTTAACAACGATTTGGGGAACAAAAGAAGAGCATAATTTAATTCGTAAAAGTGCCAAAAAAATCCGTCTCCGCGATGTTTTTAAAGTGATTGGTCAAAATGATCAGCTGATGTGGCTCGCTCTCTCATACTTTCTTTTAGCTTTCGGATATGTTGTGACGAATTCGCTATTGATTTACTATTTTAATTATGTCATGGGAAAACCTAGTGATTTCTATCTGGTTGGTGTGATTACAGCAATTTTGGGCGTCGTTTCAGTTGCTCTTTTCCCAATGCTCGAGCAGCTGATTAAACGTAAAGCCATTTATACATTTGGAATCCTATTCATGTTGCTCGGCTATGTCCTTTTCTTGTTTGCCGGCGATAACCTTGTATTTGTTTTAATTGCGACATCTTTTTATTTCTTCCCCTATCCGATGATCTTCCTTGCTGCGCTCATGACGATAACGGACAGCGTGGAATACGGACAATTGAAAAGCGGCAACCGGAACGAATCGGTAACGTTGGCCGTGCGTCCTTTATTGGATAAACTAGGTGGCGCTTTTGCTAATGGTGTAGTCGGTTTGGCAGCGGTACTGACTGGTATGACTGGTAATGCACAACCTAGTGATATATCGACTGGTGGCCTATGGTTATTTAAATTTTTCATGTTCTTTGGCCCGATGATTCTTATTGCTCTTGCGGCATTCATTTATTTTGGTAAGATTAAATTAACGGAAGCAAAACATGCAGAAATCGTCGATGAACTTGAACATAAACTTAGCACGGAGTCATGAGAGAATTCTCGATTTAATCATAACGAAGCGAGGGGGCAGAGGTATGAATTTAAATGAAAAAATTAACATTGATCCGCAGCAGTTCGCAATGGCTGTCTTGGCAGGAAATCCCAAGCAAGAGGACGAAGAAAATAAAGTCTATTTGAAGAAACAATTGGTTCTTTATCTGGAAGCGCTGCTACTGGCACAGGATTTTAATAATTTGGAAGAAACCCAGTTTGATATCTCGAAAGGTAAAAAAATGAATGAGATATTGAATAAAATCATTGAACGCCGTTACACTTGAAAAATGATAAGGACAAAAAGATGATCTTTCTTACAAAAGTCACTTGAAAAATCCATTATCCCCACTCGGATCAGTTATCGGAGGGGGATTTTTTATTTATCGATCGACCAAAAAATTGAAAATGATCGATTGCAGAGAAGGAGGCGGGAGCTGTCACTGAATTTCAACCGAGTCAAGGATGGCTTGTTGAGGCTACTCCAACAGGACGCCTTATGATCAACGGGTATATCCATTTGGGAATGGCGATGAATGGAGCCATTTACCCGAAGGTGGGAATTCCGTGCAGTGAAATCAATGAATGATAATCAACCGGAAATTGGCTGGCTAGAGGACCCGACTGTTTTTCGAGTCAATCGACTGGACGCACATTCTGACCATTGCTATTATCGATCGGAAGCGGAGGCTGCGCAGGGCGTGATGTCCATGCGGCAAAGCTTAAATGGGAACTGGAAATTTAATTACGCTCTCAATCCAAGCTCGCGAATGAAAGATTTCTATCAGGAAGATGTCGACTGTCATCGCTGGGAAGATATTGAGGTACCCGGTCATATTCAGCTTCAGGGGCATGGAAAGCCGCAATATACGAATATGACCTATCCCTGGGATGGAAGCAGTGAAGTTGAACGGCCTCCAAAAATTCCGCAGGATCACAATCCGGTGGGAAGTTATGTCAAATATTTCACGGTCAATCAAGATTTGCAGACAGGCCCGCTTTCTATTTCTTTTCAAGGTGTTGAATCCGCTTTCTATGTCTGGCTGAATGGACATTTTATTGGTTACAGCGAGAGCAGTTTCACTCCGGCGGAATTTGATCTTTCCAAAGCGGTTGTTGCCGGTGTCAATAAATTGGCCGTGGAAGTGTATCAGCGATCGACGGGGAGCTGGCTCGAGGATCAGGATTTTTGGAGATTTTCTGGGATCTTTCGGGATGTTTATCTCTATACATCGCCGCGTCTCCATATTTCTGATTTATTTGTTAAAACGGCTCTGGATGATAGGTACCGGAACGCCGAATTAACGGTTGAGTTGAAGCTTCTAGGCGCACGGGAAGGAAGCCTTGAAGCCATCTTATGCGATCGCTTCGGGAATGAAGTCGGCAAAACGGAAGCGACTGAGATTGATGAGAAGATGCAACTCCGCCTGCATTGCCGAGATATCCGGCTATGGAGTGCAGAAGATCCCTATCTATATCTGCTGAAGCTAATCGTTCGAGACAGACAGGGACAAACGGTCGAAGTCGTTCCGCAGCAAGTCGGATTTCGTCAGTTTGAGATTAAAAATAAAATCATGTGCCTGAACGGCAAACGGATCGTGTTCAAGGGCGTCAACCGTCATGAATTTGATTGCCGAAGAGGCAGAAGCATTACCGCTCAGGATATGTTGTGGGATATTCGGTTTCTCAAACAGCATAATATCAATGCTGCCCGGACCTCGCACTATCCTGATCAGTCTTACTGGTACCGGCTCTGCGACGAATACGGAATCTACCTGATCGATGAGAATAATTTGGAAACACACGGCACATGGGAGCGCCCTGGCGGTGCCATGCCCGAACAGGTGCTTCCCGGCGGAAAAACGGAATGGCGCGAGAGTGTGCTGGATCGCGCTCGGTCGATGCTTGAGCGGGATAAGAATCATCCGTCCGTTTTAATCTGGTCATGTGGAAACGAGTCCTACGGCGGTAAAAATATCTTTGATCTGTCGGAATACTTCAGGAAGGCCGATCCTTCACGGATCGTCCATTATGAGGGGATCTTTCATGACCGGAGCTATAACGCAACGAGTGACATCGAAAGCCGGATGTATGCACGGGTGGAAGAGATTAAGCAATACTTAGAAAATGATCCGAAAAAACCGTATATTAGCTGTGAGTACATGCATGCTATGGGCAATTCATGCGGCGGTTTTCATGAATATACGGCCTTGGAAGATCGTTACCCGCTTTACCAAGGCGGCTTCATCTGGGATTATATCGATCAGTTCCTAGTCAAAAAGAATCGCTACGGGAAGACAGTTTTCGCCTACGGCGGTGATTTCGATGATCGACCGAACGATGGCAATTTTTGCGGTGACGGGATCGTTTATGCGGATCGCACGCCCTCGCCGAAAGTTCAAGAGATCAAGTATCTGTATCAGGCTATCAAACTGAATGTTCGCCGGGACGGGGTCGAGGTCAATAATCAAAATCTGTTTATCGACACGTCCGGCTACGAATTGGAATATTCATTGCACCGGGAAGGGCGGGAGGTGCTGCGTCAGCATTTATCGGTTGTCGTTCTGGCCGGCGAGTCGCAATTTGTCCGGCTGCCGTTCGCTGCTCAGCTTCCGGCAGGTGAATATACGCTCGATGTCGCGATGAAACTGAAGCAAGGCACGAGCTGGGCAGACCGGGATTATCCGGTTGCATTCGGACAATTCGTGTTTCGGCAGCAAGCGGCACCTATCGTAACGAATCCGCCCGCGCCACGGAAAATGGAAGTGATTCATGGAACCTGCAATCTCGGTGTTCGTACAGATAATTTCAGTGCCATGTTTTCTAAAGAAAACAAAGGCTTCCTATCTCTGCGCTATCATGGTCGCGAGTTTCTGAAACAGGTGCCGCTGCCGCTCTATTGGCGCGCTTTAACGGATAATGATAACGGCTGCGGCTTGGGATATCAAAGCGGTCTGTGGCTGCACGGGAGTTTGTTTCAACTTTGCAACAAAACCGATATTGTCGAGGATAAAGATTCGGTGACCATCGCCTATACGTATCGATTACCGATTTCCGATCAGGTGACCGTTGTCATCGCCTATACGGTTCACTCGGACGAGGCCATTGATGTACGGGTGGATTACCATGGGGCGCAAGGACTTCCGGATCTGCCGCTTTTCGGGATCCAGTTGCGGATGGATGCCGATTATAATCATTTTTGCTATTACGGGAAGGGACCGGATGAAAATTATATTGATCGAAATTGCGGGGCGCGGCTGGGTATTTTCGATAAAAAGGTCGTCGATAACGTGTCGAAGTACGCGGTTCCTCAAGAAAGCGGCAATCGTACGGATGTCAGATGGGTGCAAGTGCTGGATGATCAAGGCGAAGGACTGTGTTTCGAAGCATTGGAGCGGCCGTTTGAGCTGGGCGTTTCGCCTTATACGGCGTTTGAATTGCAGAACGCGCGGCATGCCGACGAACTTCCCGAGATTCACTATACGAACGTAACACTCGCCGCAGGGCAGATGGGCGTCGGCGGTGACGACAGTTGGGGAGCTCCAGTACATCAGGCTTATCACATTGACTCGGCAAATGATATTCACTTTGCTTTTAGAATCAGAGCGGCTTACCCGAGATAATTGACGGGACAAAGATCTCGTGCGAGGCGCCTCGTCCGCCGAAAAAAATTTGATTAAAAAACGATGAATCCTGAATGGGTTCATCGTTTTTTATAGAAAGATAGAGATGAGTTGGGGGCCAGCCCTCCAATAGGGTCGGAGATAAACGATCATGCTTTCACAGATGGTTGATCGATGGAATTCTCTCTTGTAATTGGTCTATTTCTGATTCCGATTTGTTTGATCTTTCGCATCGTTCTTCTTGATATTTTCAATTTCCGAAACAGTTTTTTCTGGAAGTTTCACTGATTTAGTAATACCATTTGTATAACCTATACTTCCTTCGAATTTTTTTTCTCCGGTAGGAAAAGAAACAGTGGCGTCAAAAGCTAGGCTTTTATCATGATTAATATATCCACTGATATTTAATGATCCCATCTGAGAGATATCATAGTCAGTGAAAGTAACGGATTTAAAGATTTTGACGTTGTATTTTAACCAAACAGTGATTCTTGATTGTTGTTGCTTAAGGTATTCAGGGGAAATATGTGCTTTAACAAGCTTTCGGGCTTGGTCCTGGTTTTTAATCTCAGCCATCATCTGATAGACCTCGTTCTGTTCACTAACCTTCATAATTACCCACCTTCCACCGAAATAGGCTATAATGAGAGCGATTATTAAAATGCTGCAGATTTTGAATGCTTTGTTCATTTGAGCAAGATCCCTTTCATCTTTCCATTAAAGAGAGGAGAACAAACGTGCCAGAATATAAGTATAATAGCATAAAAATAACTGATGAAGTTAATTTTCAATTGTCGGATAAGGTTTATGCTCATAAATATGTAGAAGATAAACAAAACTTTAATCAAATCTCAATTAACTTAGGAACTGGGAATAAACGATTTAGAATTCTCCACAAACTTGATAACTCTGAAAATGGAGCCCAGGGGTTTGCTATCGCCTCAGTGGACAATCAGGGAAACGTTGACACCAGCCATATTATTATCGCTTATCGTGGAACAGAAGGTTTTGGAAATAATCTCGATAGAGAAACGGATGTGCAGCAGGTCGTGGAGGGTAAGCATCAGTTCACTAGAGTAAAAGAATATATTCCAGAGGGCCGAGGCGTCAGAACGGTTAATGAAACGATTGATTCTCAGTTCACATCCGGGTTAAAGTTCTATGACAGTCTAAAAAAAGATTATCCCCATTCAGTGATTACAACGACGGGCCACAGTCTCGGTGGTGCAATGGCTCAATATACAGCGGCCGAGCGGGATATTGCTGCGACGACATTTGCTGCTCCGAATACATATAAACTCTTGGATGACAAGACAAAGAAGAAGGTTAAGGATGGCTACTTCAGGCGTACCATTGTAGACTATACCCATAAGAATGATTTAGTCGGAAAATTCGCTGAATTTTCTCAACAAGTGGGTAGTCAGTATATAATTAAAGCGAATGGGACAAAGCACCCATATTATGCGATGATCGGCATTGCGGGGCACTTTCAGGATACCTTTTACAATATGTTCAGCTCGGATGGCAGTGTGAAGCTGGATGTGTCTCCAGAGAAGATCAGAAGCTATGCTAACCACCTGGATCACGCGGCATCTTCGCTTACAAACCTGACCCGCGCACTGGTTGATTATGAGGATGAAGAATGGGCGGCTATAAAGTCCCTCAAACGTCGGCTGATCGATGAAACATACCATGGCGAGAAATATGATCTGCTCTCTGAAAATGATATCATTGATGAGATGAGCAGGTTGGCAAGTGGGCATTACGGTGGGAAAATATATTTGCATGATGAGAAATTGTTTGAACAGGCCATTCATAAATTTCAAAAGGGAAAAGCAGATTTGGATGATTTGGCTGGTTACATCGCGGATGCCGGCAACAAATTGCAGGAGAAGGACCGGGAAGTGGCGCAGACATTTACACTGCACTGAATACCCCACAATAAAAGGGAGGACGTCGTATGGGACTGCTAAATGATCTCATAGGCATTGAGATGAAAATCGCGGATGCCGCTCTGAACGAAGTTGATGATAAAATCATAAACGCTCTTAAAGCAGAACAGAAGGCACTGAAAAAGCAGTGGCAGCGGATGGAGCTTCACAACGACATTCAGAGGGCCTTTAACGCGATCATCGAAGAAAAACGGCAGGCGCTCTATCATCATCAAAAAATGATCGACGAGCTTGGATCCGATCTAGGCGAAATTCAAAGTGGTTTAGAAAATGCGTTTGAGAGTCGGACCGGAACAGCGATTTCTGAACGTCTGAACGAAGAGAAGTCCAGAATTCGTGGAGAGTATCAATCGTTCTATGAGGAAGCACTGGCCAGCTGCAGAATAAATTTGTTTTGATTCCCCGCCTCTGAAAATTCATTTATCGCTATATGCCTCATACCCCCGATTATTGAAGATCAAAAAGCATAAAAGCTGTGTTATAGTGGTGTTAAACGACAGTGTTCGACTACAAAATTGATCAGAAAAACTCATGATCTTTTTCGGTAATCTTGACCGTATCCTTTGGAGGCTGCCTTGGTTAATTACCGCTTGGAAAAAATGATTTTAGACGTTGTGGATAGACAATTAGCAGAAAAAGATCCTGAATGCACTGCAGTGGATTTATTCATTGCCGAGGGTTTTTTTTATATAGAATTTTATAGAAACGCGAGAGCATGAAGCGTTTTCGCGACAATCGATCAATGGAATTAGGCAGGTGTTTTTAGATACATGAATGTTCAGAATGTGCAATTAACGGAAAAAAATATCAAGGACCTTTTTTCTGCCACGATTTATCAACGCGGGCGCAGATACTATACTGGCGGGCGGGTTCATCATCTGCATTTTAATACAAGCACAAATTCCTGGCTGGCCGAGGTTGAAGGAACGGAGACTTATATAGTCAGTACCCGATTTAAAAAGAGGTCTGTTTTCTATGACTGCAATTGTCCGGCAGCCCGTCAATACGCTGGTCCTTGCAAACATGTGGCCGCTGTTCTTCTGAAGATATATGAATACCAGGAGGAAGGCCGAACTGCATCGCAAAGCGGCAGTGCCAAACCCGATAGGTCTGCGACTCAACCATCTTCCACTCGAAAAACTGACCTTGCCCAATTGCATAAACAACAGGCAGTGACTGGCCAGTTGATCGAGACATTCACCCGATTTCAGCAGAAGAAACATGAACGTGAGCAGATTGGTCAAAAGCAACCGCTACGCGTTGAGTGGACGCTTAAACAATGGAGGCCCAGTATTTATCAACCGGTGTGGCTGGCTTTGCAAATGAAGGTCGGCAGAGACAGGACCTATGTTGTTCGGAAAATAGGAGACTTTATCGAATCCGTTATCAACCAGGTACCTTATACGTTTACCAATAGATTTTCGTTTGATCCTGAACAGGACGGATTCGCTGATAACGATATGGCTGTGATTGACCTGCTCAGTGAACAGATGAAAGGTGAAAAGGCTTATCGGACTGCGCAATATACTTATGGAAGTCCAATGTTTTCTGATGAGCGAAAGGTTATTATTCTGCCGATGCTTTTTTCTGCATTGCTAAACAAACTGAAGAACAGTACGCTTTATTTTGATAATGACAGTGGTGACGATGGCCAGGTCGCTGTACATGAAAATACATTTCCGCTGACTTTTCGCTTGGATGAGACGCCTTCAGGCGAATTTCAGCTGAATCTGTCCAATATGACCGGAGCAGACTATTTGGAGCAGTACGGCTATATCTTTAAAAAAAACGCGTTGTATGCTCTTCCACCTGACCAGAAGGAATTAATTGGGGAGTTGTTTTCGACTGTCCAGCGTTCCCAGCTTTCTGCACTGCCGATTAGTGAGGATCAGATTGAACCGTTTTTGTCTCATGCTGCGCCCAGCCTGAAAAGAATCGGTCAACTCACGATTGCGGATAAGGTATCGAAACGAATTGCTGTCTATCCGCTGCACGCAGAATTGTTGGTCGATCGCCAAGATGACCAGTTGCTCGTCCAACTCAACTATCATTATGGCGATGTGACCGTGAATCCGTTCGATCAAAATGAAAGCACCGACCGGGAAGAGCGGATTTTGATCCGGGATGCGGAAAAAGAGCAGGGCATTATGGATACGCTCGAATCCGCTGCGCTTAAATTTAATGGGAAGCAGGTCTATGCCGAAGGAGAGGAGGCGATCTACGATTTCTTATTCGTGACGCTCCCCCAATTGGAGGAAAGGGCAGAGATCCGCTTAACGAACCCGGTCAAGACCCTTCTCATGCCGGAACAACGGTCTCCATTCGTCTCAATTGATCTGGACTCCGACGAAAACTGGCTGGATGTCCAGTTTAAGATGGACGGCATCGAGGAACAGGACATCCAGAAGATTCTTCAGTCGATTGTCGAAAAGAAAAGATATTATCGGCTGCCGAACGGTGCTTTTGTGTCGTTACAGGATCAAGAGTTTCAGTCGGCGGCGCAAATACTGGATGATCTGAAGATCTCAGGAAAGGAGCTTCAGCAGAATCAATTGAAGCTTCCTCTTTATCGCGGGGGGCAAATTGAATCGATACTTGGTGAAAAGCATTCTTCCGTCGGATTCGGGAAAACATTTCGCCGCTTTCTGAACCGATTAAAAAATCCAGAGGCGATTGAATTTGATGTGCCACAATCGCTTCACGCCAAACTGAGAGACTATCAATTTTATGGCTATCAATGGTTGAAAACGCTCGGGTATTACGGCCTTGGCGGCATTCTGGCGGATGAGATGGGGCTGGGCAAGACACCGCAAAGTATCGCATACCTGTCGTCGGAGAAAGAAATTAATTCGGACGTTCAGCCCGCACTGATTGTCGCCCCGGCATCGTTAACCTATAATTGGAAAAATGAATTGCAGAAATTTGCTCCCGATCTGCAGGCTGTCGTGCTCTCCGGCACTGTGCAGGAAAGGAAATTGCTTTTTCAGCAAGAACAGAGACCGGATGTCTGGATCACTTCCTACCAAACACTGAGGCAGGATATCAGCCTGTATGAAAACCAGACATTCAGTACGCTAATCCTTGATGAAGCTCAAACGATTAAAAATTTCAACACCAAAACGGCGAAAGCTGCTCGTCAAATTAATGCCCGCAATCGCTTTGCACTCAGCGGTACACCGATTGAAAATTCAATTGATGAACTTTGGTCCATTTTTCAGACGATACTGCCAGGCTTTTTCCCAAACCTCGCAGCCTTTAAAAAAATAGAAAATGAAAAGATTGCTAAAATGATTCGCCCGTTCTTGCTTCGTCGATTGAAAAAGGATGTCTTAGCGGAACTCCCGGATAAGATCGAAACGGTTCAGTCGTCCGAGCTGACAAAGGAGCAGAAAGAAATCTATTTGGCGTACCTTAGAAAAATTCAGAAAGAAACAAAAGAGTCACTGGAGAATGAAGGATTCCAGAAAAGCCGGATTAAAATTCTTGGAGGTCTCACGCGTCTTCGGCAAATTTGCTGTCATCCGGCTCTTTTTGTCGAGAACTATCATGGGGAGTCTGGCAAACTGCAACAGTTGCGGGAGCTGGTCTCTACCTGCCTTGAGAATGGCCGGCGAATGCTGATTTTTTCCCAGTTTACGAGTATGCTGGCAATTATCCGTCAAGAATTAGAACAGGAAGGCTTGACTTTTTTTTACCTTGACGGAAAGACACCGGCAAAGGAAAGGGTGGATCTCGTCGATCAGTTCAACCGGGGAGAGAATAGTATTTTTCTGCTTTCCTTAAAAGCAGGAAATACGGGACTCAATCTGACCGGGGCTGATACCGTGATCCTCTATGATTTGTGGTGGAATCCGGCGGTGGAGGATCAGGCTGTCGGCCGAGCTCATCGCATCGGTCAGCGTCAAGTCGTCCAGGTTGTCCGCTTAATCACCCAAGGGACGATTGAGGAAAAAATCCACAAACTGCAGCAGAATAAAAAGGATCTCATTGAAACGGTTGTCCAGCCGGGCGATCAATCCTTGACACGATTGTCCGAAAAAGAGATCAGAGAGATTTTGAGTATCTAAATGAATGGCGTCCGTTGGAAAAAATAAGCTAAAAAAGCAACACCTTCTGGATGTTGAAATTTAATAGATTTTGGAAACAATAAACAGCCTTCGAGTGAGGTTGTTTATTTTATTTTGACTTTTTCGACTGAACAGGCATTAAGTGAGAATTATAAACATGTAAATGATAAAACAATTTAAAAGCAAGCGAACCACATGGTGCAGGGGATGAATTTTATTATATAAATGAATGCCATTTAATATAGAGGCTATTTGATTTAAAATCAACCCGATAATTAAAATAACCAGATTGATTGCATGCGTTTGAAAAAAAACCGAAATCGTAATCAGAATACCTGATAATAAGAACATTGCATTATTGATAAAAGGTAAATTTTGCTTGAACATTGAGGAAATTCCGGTGAGCAGGAAGACAAGACCATAGGTTATAATCAGAACGCTTAGCAAATAGTTCATTTTAAAACCCCTTTTTCTTTTAAAAAGATTGATCTGCAATTCGACAAAAAGGATGAATAAACGGGAACAAGCAGAGCCGATAAGGGTTGTGATAGCGAGTTGCCTGATCGCCAGTGACATGAAATCCCCCAAAAGTCCAGGATCCTCGGTTTCTGGCTGTTTTCTAATTAACGAGTTAGCGGGAAGAAGATTGATTTACCAGAACTTTGGATGAGCAAAAGAGACGCAGACAGGGTTAAAAAGAGTTCATCTCATCTCAGTAGGACCCGACGATCTGAATTGAACCCTAACGCAAATCATTCGAGAAAAAGGCAGGAAGTAGAAGGGAATCTCTCTTGCCTTTGTGGTCTTTGAAACCCGTACAATTTGAACTAAATGAAATCGGGGTTTTATTTGAAACTGGGTGAGCGCGATGAGAACATTCGGTTCTTCAATACCGCAAAAACATTGCACGTTGCCTACGAGCAATGTTTTTCAGACCTCAGATCAGTTAGTCATTTAATCCCTTATGAGCAAGAATCTGCGGGATATATTTTTCAGCCCTTGCCTGCCGCGTTTTCGATTGCTTGGCATTTGAAAAATATAAAATATATGCTCTTTGCCGCCCCGGCGTTAAGGCTTCAAAGGCCGTTTTCAATAAAGAGTTCTCATTCAATTTATTTTGAAATTCTTCAGGAATACTGAATTCTGCATGCTTTTTGTATGCCACTTCCAAACCTTTTTTTTCAACCTCAATCGCTTCATCAATATAGGCCTTCAAGAGGGGTTCCATCTCAATTATTTTCTGAACGTTGGTGAAGCGAATCTGGCGCGCCGCCTGGACATTTTCGGCTTGTTGAACGAGAAGCCGATGAGTATCCTTTAGCAAGGCACCCTTGTGAAACAGGAGTGCACAATAGTCCTTAAATCCATGAATTAAAACGATATCTTGCCCTCAAACGTGTAGCAAGGATGCATCCATTTAAAATCTTCAGTCAGCGGACAGTCTAGAGTGATTTTTCTTAATGCTTCGTATTCGTTCCTCCACTTCTTAGCTTTACCAATAAATTGATCAATCTTAGGATTCATTCGACTCTTTGTCACGGAGGAACACCTCTCTTTAATTTTCTGATTAATTGATAGCTTCGCACGCTCATGCGGATTTTCTTTCTTTCCCTGTTATCGCTTGAACATGAACAATAATGCCTTTGTATCTTAATTCACAGCTCTTGTCAAGCACTCTGAGCTGCACACAGGAATGCTTGATCAGTGACGAGTCAATGATTTAAATTCTTGGATCAGATTTTCTCGATAAATTGCTTAGAAGGGAAAGATTCTGTTAACTCGAATAGACAGAAACTCCATGTTAGAAAACATGGAGTTTCTTAAAGTAAATTTGGTTTGTAAAAATCGTGTGGATAATCCAGAATCATACAGTATTAACAGACTAGCAATAAAATCATGACTCATTCACTGATCACCGTAGACATTAATCTGCTGACAGCGCATCGATCGGATTAAGCCGTGAAGCGCGTCTTGCTGGCAAGAGGGCGGCTATGAACGAGATGACCAGAGCGATGACTACCGTGAAGATGATGTTGCCTGGTGTAATCTGAACCATGTTGAATTTAACGATGCTATAGAGCATTTTATTGAGCAGGAAGCTGAAACCGTAGGCCAATAGTAGCGCGAGAACGGCTGAGAATAAGCCGATCAGGATCGACTCGGCGGTAAACAGCCGGCGAATATC
>JBHGUY010000003.1:0-108373 GCA_048976585.1 Sporolactobacillus sp.
ACGCCTTAGGGCTTCTCTGCGCTTTTTCACTTATTTGCGAACAAGTGTTCCTTTCAAACTAAATTTCCTACACTTTTCGACCAGATAGTCTTGTAAGAATCAGGGAATGGCCGATTTGGCTATTGGTGCAACAAACCCTAAATAGCGTATTCCATTTTTTTCCGCATTCTGTCATTTTAGCGGACAATTGCCCCTCGAGTGTGCCTACCGTGTGCAGCGGGTCGCCTGCATTAATTGTCGTGGCCAACGTTTCGAACTGCGCGATAGCTTCGTTGCAGCTCGATGCAGAGTCACGCCAAAGCGGGTCATTCGCGAGCGTGCCGAAGAATGCGCGATGCTTCGTGACCGACCGTATGGCTCGCTTAGAGAGCCGTTGCTTGCGTACAAGTCTATCGGCCGCGCGGACAATGTCGGTGATAAACGCCTTAGTTTGCCGCATTCTTGTCAAATTTTGTTCCATTTCGTTTCCCCGATTCTGTTAAATTTGCGTATAAAAAAGAGCTTCGGCAATTACGCCGTGGCTCTTCGATAAAACTATTAAGGTGTTGCACAGTAGCATCCTATTCTGGACCATTGCCGATTGCGTCCTTTTGCTCATTAGTAGCTGTTTCTATCCACATAGATCCCGACCACTGAGGGATATACATTCCTGTGAAACAGCCAATTCCATTATTGGTCATTGGTTGTTTGCCTACATATCCATCGGTAATTTGATCACCATCTCCAATAATCTGATCAGCGCCTTTGATATAAAATCCGTTATCATCAATTTTACAGATTATCATCACGCAGATGCCTCCTTCATGAATGTATACATGCCATAGTACATTCCGTTGGCATCGGCATTTGCCCCGCGTGGATACATAGTTAACGTCCCATCAGTATGTAGCCGAAAAGCCATATCATAACTTGAGTCAGAGGGATGCGCAGAATTAGGTATCGTCAACATAATCATTCCTGGCGGATGATAGCCGTCTGGCAAAATAGCAAAGTCTGCCTGTGTTTGCAGGGCACGAATGACGTTAAAAAATATTGTAACAATGATTTTATCTCTAGCCTTAATTGCTTTCATGGATGCTGCGCCATTTGCACCATTTAGTAGTGTCAACGCTTGTGCAACCGTCGAAAAACTTGATGTTGGCTCTTTATTCACCAACTGCAAAGCAACCGCTGTCGAGACTGGTTTATCCAAGTCCGATGTATTATCTGCATTACCAAGGCCGACCTGTGATTTAGTAACTGAATGAGGATTATCTGTTTGCGCTATATGATCGTCAAGATCTATTTTTTTCGCTGCATTATCATCAATTTCATTATATCGATCAATAAAAAACTGTGTTGTTGCATTCGTTGAGTCATCAGGCAACGTTATCCCTAGACGTGATGTAGTCGTCATTTTATCGTTCCTTTCATCTATTGTTCAATCGTTAATCGGTCAATCTCAATGTTAAGCCGAGATAGTTCCTTGCATGCCGAGTCCCAGGTAACCCTACCGCCATCGGCATGCTTGATGCGTTTTAACAATTCATCGCGGCGACGGTAAAGTTCGTCAATTTTCGTGCTGTTCATCGTTGGCTAGCTTTGCTTTTATTGCGCTGTAAATAACGCGATCCTCGATGCTACCAAGTTTTCGGGCGATTTCTCCGGCCTTGCTCAAATCATCTTCTGTCAAAAGACCATTCAAAATTTTTTCGTTAAGTTTAGACCGCTCTTCAACTAAGTCCATTAGATCTCCTCCTCTTCGATATATTGCAAACTTTTAGGCTCTCTGTTAACCGATAAGTCAAGCAAATCTTCATCAGTAATAAAATACCGGTATCGTTCTTGCCGGCTAGCAAAATCAAGCCCGTTTAGCTTGTAAAAATAGTGGTGGGAAAGCTCACCCCTGGCTTCACTTCTTGTGCGTTCAAATTCTGCCACGACAGATTCAAAGTTTTTTAGAGCATGCACATAAGCAAATTTAGCTTTCAGCACATCTTTAAGGGCTGGATCATATTTCTTTGATTTAAAATCAGGTATAAAGTCGGTATTAAAAAATCTAACAACATCGTCCGAAGATATGGACTCCCCAGGCCGTGATAGAGAGACAATTTCCCTTTCTTTTTTCCTACGCTCATAGGTGGCTTTTGCCTGAGTGATTTCAGCATCGAGCTGGTCTAATTCTTCTGTCGCGTCTTTACCAGATAGTGCGGACTCTGTTAATGTTTGTTCGTATTCATGTTTTTTGGAATGATATGCTTCTAGTGCAGCTTGTTCTTTCTCAACTAGCGCGGCCACTGTTTCAGCCGTCTTTCTTTTTTCCTCAATGTGCTTTTCCAGTGCTTCAAATTTCATATTTACCATTCCCTTCAATTATTTTCAAAACTACTTTTAACCATCTAGCCAATAATTGTCTCCATCTAGGCAATCTACGCTTGTACCCGTCTATACCAATGTTGTATATGTCCATGATTAATTCGCGGTCAGTATCCAGTACGCTTTGACATATTTTTGTATCATCCGGATGTTTTATAAAACATAAAATACCTGCTTTATCAAATAGCAGTCTAAAAATGTCTTTATTAGATGTCCAAACATCGAGTGATTGAACACGATAGGACTCTTTAAGCCTATCTATGCGTTTAAGCACCTGATTATCATCCTCATATGGCAGCGATTGTTGCTCACATTGATTGCCTTTTTCGTCATACATTAAAATCACTAAAAATGAAATATTTTGTAACAGTGCGACCTCTACGATTATTAGTGGTTTCATCAAGCCACCTCGCTAACTAAGGATGCTTTACGATCAATCACGCTTCATTCTTCCGATTCTTTCGATATCTCGTGCTCTGCCGTGCTTTCTGCTGGTGTCTTACCCGGTCGGCGCATGAACTACAATATTTTGCGCTATTGCTCCGCGGCGAGAATGGCTGTTTGCAGGCGGAACATATTTTACCGTCAGTCACCGCGCCAATAGCCTGCTTGTATCGATAATCTAACGGCTCATTCACCGGCAGCACCGATCGCTCAAAGTACTTGCATCGCGGTAGTACATCGTCAGCACCGTTGAAGAACGGGCAGGCGGTACAATCCGGCTTTGTCTCGAGCAGGCAGTGCCCAGCGTGGCCGTGATCATAGCTAGCGCATTCCTCTCGTACGAGTTTTTTCAGTTCGGCTCGTAATCTCATAACATCGTTCCTTATGCGCCGCTCGCAGTCTGCGACGACTTATTTTATTGCCTGCGTAACCGAGCGTTTATTGTCTGCCCGTAAGACGATCGAATCATGCACGGCGACAATAATCTGCATCGTGACATCATCGAGGTCATTAAAAACGGTTGTGCGAATTTTGTTAAACGCCAGCTCATTAGGGGTTGTCGTTCCTTTCTCCAGCATGCTAATGTAGCTTTTTGTGCATCCTATTTTGTCCGCGATATCACTTTGGGATAGCCCACAGCTGCGGCGAACTATGCGTAAGGTGCGGCCGTTCAGTCTCAAATTCATCACCTTCTAACTGTATTTTGTCGACTAAAGTATCGAAAAAAAGCTGCTCCGAAATAATCCGGAGCTTACTCGTTAAAACAAACCCTCTCAATATACGAGTTTAACTACGGCCTACTTTTGACCGGCTATTTTAGCTAAAATGGCAAAATGTAATATAAACGTAATATTTATCACTACACACTAGTAACGGGTTTTTTATATGAATTACCAATACGTTCGATGTGACAATCACGTAAGATACGCTGTACACGATTATCTTTCATCGCGCGGTTCATGGTTGCTCTGTTTATTCCAATATGGCGATAGATTTCTGAACCCTTTACCTTTTCTCCGTTTTCCATTGCTGCAAAATACTCTACAATAAGATCTGTCGCTTTTTTCTTTCCACTTAATTTTTCTATAGGCTCAAAATCTTCAATATTGCATCCGGGATATGCAGATAAAATATGGTCAATCATGGCGCGATCCTTGTTAAATAGATAGATATTTACTTTGTTTGCCTTGCGACTTGCACGAAGTCGACTTGTCTCTTGAACAAGATTAACCGCGATGTCTAGCTGCCGATATTCATTGACAAAATTATCATGAAAGTTTACCCCTGCTTGTGTGACATCGAATGTGCTGTCTATTTCGTCGTCAATCCGATCGCCTATAATCGCCTGTGCCGCAGTTGTGTAAAACGATGTGCCTTTGAACAGGCTTCCGATATATATTGCATTGTCCGCGCCAATATAAGCATTTGAACCACGACCACCGTCGAAGTGCTTCATCTGTACTTTTCCTGTCGCAATTTCGTCACGCAAACGACTTTCAAGCGCAGCAATGTATTCTTTATAGGTAACTACAAGAGTCAACGAATCCTTATCGGCTACAATGCGTTTTATCATGCTCGCGATTTCGTCGAGTGAGTTATCCGAACTTTTCAGGGATGCCTTCGACAAACTGTAAGTTTCACAAACGTAAAAAGTAACGTTTGAATATGTCGGCATATGTTCCGGAACTAATGAATAGAAATCCGAAGCATTATAATCGGGGTCTTTAGTTCCCGTACCATCAAGAATAAAAGTGCTAAATAACGTGTACCGATAATGAATAACTTGAGTCGTTACAATACTCGCGCATCCCTCGTAAACGTGGTATTCTCCACCGTGCCGCACGATCCTTTCAAATGCTCGCATGAGTTTCATCTTTTCATTGCCGTAAATTGCCGAATAGTCGCGTTTTAATTGTACAGGCAGGTTATAATGAGGATCGATCGCCGGAAATCTGCCTTGCGGGTAATCTTCCGCAGATTCTAGTTTCTCGCGGATATCATTAACGATAGGCAGTACGCGTTTGTAATACGGCTGCAACCGACCCCGTAATAGACGGCCAGCTTCCGCTACGTCCGTTAAAAAGTTATTTAATCCGCGGACAGTCAACGTATGATTAACGACCAATGACGGTTTTTCATCGATAAGCAGGAGCCGCCGCGGTCTACTGGTCCCACTGTCGTCGATAAATTCCGTGAATACTCGAAGATTATCTTTTAATGCCTGTAATTCGAGCTGCTTCGTTGTCATTACAACCACGTTGAAACCGACTTGATCTGTAAACTGTGCGTCGTACTGTTCACGAGTCATCGATTCCTGATCGTAACCACGAATTGCAAATGCTCGATGCTTTCCGTTGATGATCTTGCCGTCGTTATTGATTTCGTCGGTCAGCGCCTGCGCATCGTCAATCCGTTCCTTAACGACTACCGCGCCGAATATATCCGGATGCTTGTCCGTCATATAGCGAAGAAATATTGACAGCATCGTTGACTTGCCAAACGCAGGCGGTGCGGCAACAATGACCGGCTTATCGACATAACCACTGTTTAACCATGTGTGAAACGTGAGGGCTGCGTATATTTGATCGTCAAGTATCGGATTAACCCCTCTTAACATCAGATCATGCGACCACTCTGCTGTTAATTCTGCACTTTCAGTTAAACGCAAATCGCCCTCAGAAATATTGAGGTTTATTGATTTGTAGGGGTCAAATCTGCCTCGCGTAAATGCTGACATCTCTATTAGACTTCGCGATTTTTTTAATCGTTCGGCAACTGTGGTTTCTAATTTATCAATTTCAGAATCAATCTTTCCGGAGTCTATCAAATAAATTCCTCCATAAATTTTCTGATTTTTCGCGGGTCATAATAAAAAAACGTTGCATTCGACTATATAAACTCTTATAGTGTTTTGCAACACTTTTTAAAGATTACGCGGTATATGCATTACAAACAGACAATGATTAAAAGACTAAGTACAGGCAAAGTACGCCGCAGGCTTAAGTTCACCTGCAATCGCTCTTAACGGGTCTTATATCTCTTTTAAGTACATTCGCGACAGGTATATAAGAGATAGTCAGCGGTCGGAGCGTAGCGACGGCCGCCAGGCGTTCTTTGCCTGTTGTACTTCACCGTATCCTCGTTCACCGTTTGTAGTCGTCACACGAGCTTGTACGTCGTCACCGGTTGCTCCGCGATGAACGCGTGATACGCATCATTTCGCTCGCGGTTGTCGCCTTTGCGTTCCGCGAGCACACGTGCTGATTCTCCGTAGTCAACGCCGTCAATTCCGACCTGGGCCGCGGCGATCAACGGAACCTCGTGCCGACGTACGCCCTGCTTGTTACGCGCGCCGCCGAATTTCCTACGTTCATCCTGAAATCGCGACAATATCGGATATTCTTCGCGGTTCATCTTGTCCGGGTGCTTATTCGTCAACACTTCGTTCAACACAACGTCGGCCAACCTGTCCAATTCGTACGTATCCGGTTTAACCACGTAGGCTCGGCGACCGGCAGCGGCGCGTGCTTCGTTTTCTTCGATCCGTTCCAATACGTAATCCTCGCAAAGCTGCTCGATGGCCTGTGCGCTAGTGGCCGATTGGTCGTATGGCGCAACGCCTTTCTTCGTTTTCATCACGACATCATCGACCGCTGCTGCGAATGTCGTTTTGTAATCGCTCACATTCGTCACCTCCCCTCACTGTATATAACGCTTGGAATCGCAAAACTACGCACTTTTGCGCAAAAAATAACCCCACGCAATCATGCGCAGGGCCAGCCGTTTCTAATCAAATATGTGCTTTATATAATAATCGATAAATGCGATAATTACGTCATCCTCGTTAAGTCCATCACGTTTACATTTCTCGCGAAATTCTTCGTAGACGTCCGGGTCTACTTCAAACGTCATCGGTGACATACGTATTTCCTTCGGGACTAACTTGTAATCCAATCGTACACTTGCGTTCGCGCCATGACCAACGTAGAAATTACGCATTTTCGGCTGTTGCGGATGTTCCTCCACTGCGCTAATCCACTCAAACATGTTCATCACTCCTATTCCCTTATTTATTGTCATTTGATTCTCGGCAGGGGGAGGGGGGTTAATCTGTAATCGTTCCCTTGGTCCATTTCGTTCTCGCAAGTCGGTATAGGCTATCTGCCGCGTCGCTATTGCCCGCAATAAGTTTAAACATGCCCTGCTCATCACAGACACCTGCTATTGACGCAATTTCAAACAGTGGTTTCCGCCCCTTTAAATCAAGGTCGATAAAATAACCGCGATAAAGCTGGTTGTATTCCGCATCGCACACCTGCATCGGGCTGGTCGCAATAGCAATAGTATCTTTGCCGATTAACGTCCCTTTTTCGCGTGAATATAACGTTTGCCCGTCAACCGTGTATTTATAAATAACGTCAACTAATTCGCAACTCATCGGAAATCCTCTCCTTTTCGTAATTCCATTGATAGTATAAATTCAGTAGCAGTCATGCCATCAATCTTCGTCAGGTCAGCCATTGTGTATCGTCGCGGCACGTAATCATATTGAAAAATACATGGCCGGTCATCTCGCATGTAAATATCCGGATAACTCGTCGTAGTCACATGCCAGGCAGTCACGCCATCGTCATCAAGCGTGATCGCAACGGTTGGCGTCAGCAGTAGCGCATCCGTCTTAATATCATCGGCTAGGTCGGGATAAATCAGCTTGATACTCCGTAGGGTCATCGACCGCGCCGCTTTTGACGCAGCACATCGTAAATCTCCTCGGCCCCGATGATAAAAATGCTCACCGCCAGGAACATCGCGAAATAAATTAGAAAATGGATCACCGCCGCTCACCTTGCCTTTCTTTTTGGCCATCGTAAATGCCGTACAGCCACATTACCGCGATAAATGCTACGATTAAGCTAAATAAATCCATCGAATTCGCCACCTTTAATTACGTTTTTCGTAACCAATACATATACTATAAATTACGTTTATCGTAATGTCAACATAAATAATTACCTTTTTCGTAATTTGTTGTATACTGAAATAAAGAACGTAGGAGATGGTCTATTTGCCACGGATAATACATATTAAGGTACGTGAATTGTTGGATAAACGGGGATGGTCACAGAAAGATCTCGCGATAAAATCGGGATTAACGACCCGTACAGTTTCCGAACTATGCAGCGGAAAAATGAAGCAATATCCGAAAGATGTATTGGAGAAAGTCGCGGAGACATTGGAAATTGATGATATTCGCGAGATAATTGAAATTCTTGATGACTAATGTTCTTTTCTAATCTATGAATAACATAGTCTGAGCTGTTTAAGTGTAGTAAACTAAATGAGTTAAATAAATAATAAAAGAGACGATGTTACCCATGGCCAAAATTATTTCTCTTTTCAACAACAAAGGCGGAGTAAGCAAAACGACCACAACTTTTCATTTAAGTTGGATGCTTGCAGAAAAAGGTTATAAAGTTTTAATGATTGACACCGATCCTCAATGTAACTTAACAGGTCTTTGCTTGAGCTTAGCTGGTTCGAACGATATCGAAGATTTTTATGAGCATAGTGGAACAGACAATATTAAAGATGCTCTTGACCCTGCATTCTCGGGTATTCCAAGAGAACTAACTCCAGCAAGGTGTTTTGCATTTCCAAACAGGGAAAATCTTTATCTTTTACCCGGACACATTGATTTTTCTCAGTTTGACGTGACTATGGGTATTGCACAGGAACTCACTGGAAGTATGAGACTTTCTTCAAATATACCCGGTGCTATTCACCACTTAATTTCGATTACCGCAGAAGAATATGACTTTGATTATGTAGTAATTGATATGAGTCCTAGCGTCACAGCTACAAATGCAAATTTGCTTATGCAGAGTGATTTCTTTTTAGTTCCATGTAGTCCAGATTATTTTTGCAATATGGCTATTAACTCTTTAGTCAATATAATTCCTTTATGGAAAAGAACATATGATCGATTACAAACCAATGAAGTATTCCAACACGTTGAATATGAAATGCCAAGTACCAGACCTCTATTTGTTGGTACAATAATGCAAAGATATAGACCAAAAAACGGTTCACCTGCCCGTTCGTTCCAGTCGTGGATTGATAGGATTAATGAAAATGTTAGTAGCCATTTAGCACCTACTTTACAAGACTGTGGAATGATGGTCGACGAACAACTGTTGCGGAGAATGTCAGATGACGGTATACCATTTAACCTAATAAATATTTCAGACTTTAACAGTCTTATTGCTCAATCACAAAAGTACAATGTTCCAGTTTTTTCATTGAGTGATGAACAAATTGAGCAAACAGGAGTAGTTCTAACTGTTAGTAGAAGAAACAAAGAAGAATTTCATCGCGTATTTGATAGACTTGCTGATAAAATCATAAATGTAACTGCTTAATCATGGTTAAACGAAAAAACGCCCCCTACGAAATTAATCGTAAGGGGCTTCGTATTACTTCGTCGTATTCGTTCGCCTAATCAGCGCGTCAATCTGGCGGTATTGTGCGGCATTGCATCGAATGTGCAACGTAACTTCTTCGCCGGTTTCGGCATCCGTCAACGCGACGTAGGCTTTCGAGTTGTCGAGTTTGCGACCACCCACCGCTGCGCCTGCGATGCCACCGACCGCGCCGCCGAGTAATCCACCAGCGATTGCACCTGCTGCTGTCGTCCCTGCGCTGCGCGTCGAGGATTCCGACCATCTCACGCTAACTGGCCGATACGCCCGTTTCGTGAACGGCCCCACTTCGATGAGAACTTCGCCAGGCTTATCGCCGCTCGCGAAATTGACGTACTTCGCATTCGTTGGGTGACCGGCCAACACTTCGACATTAATTCGTTCGCGTAACGCATTTTGCCAAAAGCCCATCGTAATCACTCCGCTTTCAATTCGTATTGTTTACGAAGGTATTCTTCGTCTACTTACGAAATTCCTTTTTCGCATAACATCAGCCGCGAACAAGCCGAATAATGACTTACCCGTGAGTTGTCCGCTAATATATTCGCGAAGTCCTACAATTTGCCGTGACAGAAAAGGGTCAATAGACCGATTTATACGTAAAATAAGCCGTCTAGCGCTCGATTCTGACGCTTGTCTGTTTCGGGTGGTACGATTAATCCTAAACGTCAATATAGCGTGTCTATTGACCCTCAGTTTCAAGATATTTCTCTTCGATGTCCGCGATAAATTGCCGATGGAACAGGTTTTTGCATGTCCCGTAGAAGTAGCTGACCGGATTTTTCACGTGCTTGCCCGTAATCTTCATTTGGCCAATCAGCTGCCGGAATGCGTGTTCCGCGATGTCCGCAATGTTATCGCAGTCCTCTTGCAAATACTTCCAGGCGGCCAGCCGTGCCATACGCCAATACTCCGCAACTTTATTGTCCGTGAGTGAGAAATAGCATCCGTAAAGTTTTGCGAAGGAATGAGGAATATAATCCGGCAAATATTCGAGATAGTATTCGTTGCTACGTTCTTTTAATTCTTTAGATTTTGAATCTGGTAATTCTAAGGTAGCGTTAAAATTATTGCTGTTTTCGTTGATAGATTGCAAGTTTTCATCGTTTTCAGCTTTGATTTCAGCTTTGATTTCGGCTTTGGCTTCGGTACTCATAAAAAAACGTTCACGCCAATACTTATCGTAATATGGGTGTGCGCTAAAAAATACCACCATGCAGCCGCGGCCATTATGATGCGTAGACGACCGCCATAATCGGCTGACAATTCCCTGACTCGCCAGCTGAGCGATGTAACGCCGAACGGTGAACGAGTTTACCGAATAGCGACCGGCCACGTGTTCAGGGCTGCACCAGGCGAAACCGCGTTCAACCGCAAGGAACGTCAAATATTCGATCGCGTGCCGTGTGTCCGGCTTCATGCGATGCCATTTATCGATGCCTATCGCGTTGATAACGCTATTTAGCATTGTCATTTTTACCTTGTTCCGCGCATCATTCTCGGTCACTACCGGATTATACGCGATCATTTGTTTAAACGTATCCGTTTCGATGATTGTTCGTGTTCTCATTGTTTGTACGCTCCATCTTCTTAAATTGGGCGCACTTAAATAGAGTACATACGGCTTGAATTTTAAAGCCGAACGATGTACACTTGATTTATCGAATAAATCGTATATTTAAGTGCTTAAAGGTCGCCCGTCTGCAAACAGGCGGCTTTTTATTTTATCGTAAATCTTGCGGATGCTCAGTCGCCGGGTACGGTAAGCTAATGCCTATAATCCGCAGCGCTTTCTCGAACCCGTGCAGCTTCGACTCACGCCAGAACGTGTCCGGATGCTGTTCAGCGTCGTAAAATAACCGGTCTTGCTCCGCCTGTAACGCGGCTATTACGGACGGCGGCAGCTCGTGCTCATTAGTCATGATCGGTTCCCCCTCGGATTACAAGAATTTACGTAGATTTTCCGCGACTTCCTCTTTGTCGATGTGCAGGTACTGAGTAGTAACGGCAAGATTGCTATGCCCGAGTGCCTTCGATATATCTGTTAGTCTAGCGCCTTTATCAAGCAATGACTTAGCAAAGCCGCGACGTAAAGCATGCGGATTGATGTTTTTTAGACCATACTCACGTTTATAGACGTTCATCCGTTTTTGAATGTTGTTAGTTGTTCGGCCGGTTGCTATAACATCGCCAATTTTTGTGATAAATACGTAACTATTATCTTTGTGATAGGCGTGCCGGATTACGTCGTTTTGTTTTTGTAATGTGGAAAGTAAGCGGTGTAATGTCTTGTCAATCGGCAGCATCAGATCATCGTGATTTTTCATGATTTTGCCGTCAAGCCGCAGCAGGTCGTCGTTTAAATCGATGTGCCGGTTCTCTAGCTGCACCATTGTATTGACGCGTAGACCAGTCTTAAACATCACTAGGACAGCGGTCGCATCACGAAGCTGAACGAAGTCGCCTAAGTCGAGCAATGATAGCAAAATATCAATTTCGCGTTGTGTCGCGCCTTCTTTTACATGGCTATCGACTTTAACGTTGATTCTTTTCCAAAACCGCGTAGTAATCCAAGTGTTATCGAAGCAGCGTGAGAGAAATGCTTTCAGACATTTTAATCGGGTAAGTTTCGTTTGAGGGGATACGGCCATCTTGTCGAGCCATGCGAAAATAGCATCGGCTGTGATGTCGTCGAGGTAAAACAAATCCATTTCATTCTTGAAACGGTTCACATATAAATTGTAATCATCGATTGTACGGTCACGTAGCCCACCAATCTGCATTTGTCGCGTAACGATCGCAAGGGCTTTATCGATTGTCAGTCGGTCGGCATCGTCACGCCGTTGTTCTTTTCGTGGCTGAACCATAAATACGTCGGATAAATTTTCGTCAATCGTGAGAATACGCTTCTTTTTGGTCACAAAAAAACCTCCCATACCGTTTATTTGACCGGTACATTGACCGAATCATTTAACGGTATAGAAGGCTGATTTGACGGGGATTAACGTCCCAATTCGTATGCCCAAGAAGGGATTCGAACCCTTGACCCACGGCTTAGAAGGCCTGAAAACGCATAAAGTCGGTTCATATTAATGAAACATAATGACTACTTTATACATATTCTATGATTCATTATAAGTATCAATAAAGCCGTTCAAATTTCATTAATGTTTAAATTCTGCCCCATTATCTGCCCCAAGATTGGAGCATTTCATTTAGCCGTTGGATGAACATTTTTTATCCTTTATTCTCACCATTTTTCACCATCTCTCCTACTTATCATACAAGGAGATGATTTTATGGATAACAAATATAGGTACACATTGAGGGAAATATTGGATCTCGGTTTATTTACTGGATGGGAAATTGAGGACATCGTTTATGAATCAAATGAAATGTGGCATCTAACATTCGATTGGATTGGTACATTAAAAGAAAACGATTGGTCAGTTTATTATTGTGACGATCCCGAGATGAGACAGTCCTTACTTTCATCGGCGAAAAGATCTGCTCTGATGGAAAAGTGCGCAGCTGCTGCAATGAAAACCACTGGATTCAGATGATGATTATAAAAATAAATTATCGGCTAGAATGGTGGAATACCAACCTTATCTTCCCCATACTCCTACCCACGCATTTGCGTGGGATTTTTTTATGCTTAGGGCATATATATTAGGTATCGCCCCCTTATCGCTGATGCACTCGATAGTCTGAATTCGTTGGCTACAGTTTGACACATCACGTAAGTTTACTCAGATGACCCTGCACCGTTTGGTTCGGGGTTGTTTATGTATGAAAAAGAGACTGCGCTGAGCAGCCTCTTTTTCATTACATTAGAAATTTTAAATTGATGAATGTACTGAATCGCTCTGAACAAGATATTTAAACTCTGTATTCTTTATTAAAGGAACGTTAAGTTCAACATCACTCACGTTAAAACAACGTTGCAAAATTATGCATACATCGCTTTCCTCTTCTTCTCGATCATCGTCTCCATACTCCAAATCACTGGGCTTCACCTGATATATTTTAAATTCCCAATTACAATTTCTCTTAATGCCAAACATACACTCTGCAAATTCATCAATTTTTTCCAAGGCTTCATCATCTTTATCTATAGAAAAATAAAATACTGTAATTAAGTTTAATCCATCTGCATCTTTCGCACGATGATCATAAAAAGTAAGCAAATCAAATTGTGACGCCTTCCCAACGTAATCGCGACGAACATTATAGACCTCAAATTGGCTAGTCAATAATACTCTTGAAAACTCAATATTCCGAAGTTCCATGTCATTACCTCATTCCAGAATTATATTAAGCTAAACCAATGTTCTCTTGATTGTCCGATGCAAGTATAAGACCGGCCCCTAAAGAACCATACACTATAAGATAAGCCACAGTCGCAGAAATTCCTAATTTCATTAATTCATTTGCATAACTATGAATTAATCCCTCCGTCTTGTGACGGGATTCCATTTCACTTTTTATTGTATCTAATAAAAAATATCAGACACTATCTCCTTCTCTTAAATATCGAATATTTTTTCAAAAGTTAAGGTAAGGGCAGGACATTCTCAAAAATGTAGTTACAATAATGGATTAATTGGAATATGTATCCCGGCATAGCCGGGTATGAATCATTATGTCATGCCTTCTGAGCTGTGGTTGGAGATTGTACCGCGTTACTGCCAGGTGCTGGTTGCTGTACTTCTTGAGCCACTTCTTTCGCTTCGGCAGATACTTCCTTTTCACCAGTCGTGAGCAGATTTGCAACTTGTTCTTTTGTCACCTTAAAACCTTTCTTCTGAGCATATTCTGCGATCACAGAAGCACCATTATCAATCGTTTCCGGCGAGGCAATGAGTTCCTTAATCTCTGCTTTGATATCCTCTACAAGTTTTTCCAACGCCGGTTTGCTCTGCACGAATGCTTCTGCTTTCTTGATTTTCGCTAGGTCGATGTGGTGCTTGATGTACACAACACAAAAGCCACCTGCGACGGTGATGACTGCCTTTACTGCATCTGTTAAACCACTTGAAATAATTGTCTGTAACATGAAATCGTCCCCTTATTTTAACTTGAGTTTCTGTCCAATGCGAATGAGATCGGTGTGCAATTTGTTCAACTTCTTGATTGCTGCTACAGTCGTTTTGCGTGTCCGAGCAATCTTCCACAGACTATCGCCACGTTTGACCGTATACGGTTTAGCAGATTTTTTTACCACCTTTTTCTTCGTCGTCTTCTTGACAGCTGCCTTCTTGACTTGTTTAATAACTTTTGCCGGCGCAGGTTTCGTACCGCTCTTTAATTTTGCAAGCAACGCGATATTTTGTGCAGCCGTGCCACGGTACTTCTGGATGCCGTATGCCGCAGCCAACTTTTCCCGATACACATAGCTGAACGCCCGCTTATGCTGTTTGAGCCAATTGACTAGGCTCACACTGCCAATTTTTTTGACAACCTTAATGGCCGTCGCATTCGGTGCTACAAATCGGCTGGCATACTTACCGGCGAAGTCCTGACTCACGTCAAAATTGCCGCTGATACCGATAAAATGATACGAAGACGACCATTGCCAAGCACCACGACCGTTACTGAATACCGGCTCCTGTGTGCTGTATCTGGCCAGCCATGGCTGAGAGATTGATAGTTTTGCCGGATACAGATGACTGTTATAAAAGCTGGATCCGGAATACAGATCCACGGTCGGATAGCCCAGCCGATGCATCTCGCTCACGAATGCATTTGTCGCGTTCGTAAGTGTCGCCCGGCCTGCGGTTGGCAACTCCACATCGACAGTTACGATGCCATCACGTAGCTTGTCGAACCCAACAACCTGCAGCTGTTTGCTAAACCAATCTGCTTCTGTCTTAGCTTCAGAGACGGAAGTAAATCGTGCGAAATGGTAAGCACTGACAGCAAGACCCGCGGCCTTTGCATTAGCGATATTGACGGATGCTGCCGGATCAATGTAGGACGAACCATCACTCACCTTTACAACCACACCATTGACGCCCGCCGCTTTGATTGTCTGATAGAATGCGAGACTCAGTCCGCCCTCTTGATTGTGGTGAGACACGTCGATGAAGCTGACTTTCGGTGTCGCCGCATTCGCCGGCAGGCAAAATAAAAGCGCCAGTGCGAATGTCAGCACCAGCGCCACAAGCTGTTTAATTTTCTTCAAGATTTCTTCTCTCCCTTCGCGTCCTCGTCACCTTTCAGCTGAGCGAAGGCGTTTGATATTTTCTGGGGCAAAGGTACGCCCATATGCCCCAGGTTTTCAGTAAAGCTAATTCCTTCGGTGCCGATCAGGAACATCAGCATTGCACTCCGCATAAAGCTGCCGGATCCTGCCACGGTGTCAAGCGTATGTGCGGCCACCACGGCCATAATCATTGCCGCCTTTTTCATCAGTCCGCGGAATGCCAAGTAGGATGAAACTTGTCGATTGTAATAAGCCGCCATGACTCCGCTCACGTAATCCGTGGCCATCATGATTCCTAAGGCGATGACCAAATTATCATATCCCCCAAGTAAAAAGGCAGCCACCGAATAGGCGCTGCCAAGGACTGCCGTCCATAATGTATCTGTATTGTGTTGCATCAAAAGGCCTTCTTTCCGGGGCACCATCCCCTTACAGCAAAATAAAAAGACCCTGGAGGGTCTATATAATACTTATGAAAAGGGTACTTCATCTCACTTATTAGGCATTTCAACTGTTATTCCAATATTTGTATAGCTTCCGTCGTCTCTCACGTCCACTTCGTAAGTGGGATCATCAAATGAATTTGTTTTATGCGAGTAATATACCGAATACGAGCCATCAGGATAATCCTTAATTGATGCACCAGCCTTTTTTGCCTCTGCAGCAATTATCTCTTTAGGCACTATGACCGTATAGGAACCATCTGAATTTGCTGTAATCGCACCTCCACCTAAATCAATAACTTCGGCTTGGGCAACCTGAAGCGCAATCGGTTCAGTGCTGCCACCTTGGCTAGGGTCGGGATTATAGTGAGATCCATCTGCATTTTCGATAATTTTTCCGCCATCAGGAAGTGTGATCGTCTTCGGATAGCTTTCACTACTGGCTGCCGATTGACTCTGAACTGATTGTGTCGAATTTGTACTAGCTACTGAACTTGAAGATGCTTGTGATGATGCTGAACTCGCAGCTATATATTTCCCTTTTCTTACATATTTCTTGTATACCCAAACATACCGTTTGCCCCAAATAACCTTATACCAACCTTTATAGTAGTTGTTAACGCGCAAATTTTTATGGGTCTTGATATGTCCATGGACCTTACTCTTTCCACTGCGTTTATAATGATAGGCAGCATGTTTAACCGTATGGGCATAATAACTCGTATGCAATGATGCTGCATTGGCTGTTGGCACACCGATACCTACAATTAATGCAAATATGAGCGTGAGAACCATCACTATTTTTCTCGTTTTCATCTATCTTCCCCCCCAATGCCTTTCTTTCAGTCATTGTTACTATCGGACTTTGGGTTAAATTATTTATTAATTGATGGAAAATAGATACACATATCATTTATTTCCGTATTTTTCTGATATAGGCATCCCTCTTCTTAGCAAATAAAAAGGCCCTTTCAGGTCTGGTTTATGCTAATATTAATTTGTTCAACATTATTACGGCGGTGAAGTAATTGAAAAAGCAACGTGATCGATCAATAGATATGTTCAAGGTTATACTGGTTACCGGCATGATATTATGCCATTGCATTATGCTTCTAAAAGTCTACGGATTGAAATCGTACATCGTCTCTGAATACTTTAATGTTGTTACCTTCTCAGGTTTCCTTTTTTGCTTTGGATATGCAACTGGGATTGCTTATCTTTCAAAGAGCAGAAGGGTCGTCACACCCAAATTAGTAAAAAATTGTGTTCGAACATTAATCGCATTTTATATATCTGGATTAGGGTATGAACTCCTAATTAATAACGATTTTTCATTCAATACAATCTTTAATACATTAATTCTTAACCACATGCCTGGATATTCAGAATTTCTCGCTGGATTCTTTGCTCTTAATTTAATGATATTGATCTTTTTTAACCAGTTCAAAAGACTGCTCACATCAAGGTACCTAATTGTCTTAGTTCTCATGATCTCATTAATTGCGACACAAATTCCTTATGACAAAGTCCCATCAGTTCAGTTAGGATTAATTTTTGGGTCCACAAAATTCGGTTCATTTCCTATCCTGCAATATTTTGGATACTATCTTCTTGGCGCATATTTTCAACAGAATAAAATAAAATTTAATGCCAAGTACATATTCATCGCTATTTTATGCAGCCTTATCTTTCTTCAATATGTTTTTGCACACCACATACCGCCGCTACGTTTTCCTCCTTCGCTGCGCTGGATTATTGGAGGAGCAGGTATCCTTTATGGTTACTACGGACTATCCATCTGGTTATCTCGCAAATTAAAGAACAACAGTTTCATTTACTTGATTGGCGAGAAAACATTATGGTTTCTTGTTTTAAGCAATCTGCTCATATTCACCTTTCGAAGAATTTATCCATCCCTAGTCAATGCGCAAACATGTATTCTGATAGCTATTGCGATTCTTATTTCATGTTATCTGCTTGTCTCTTTTATTAATTATGTCAAATCGCGACCGCATAATCTTTTCCAGTGATTTCCTTATAGTCATCTATCGTTATCCATCCAGCTGTGACAAACACTTTCATCTGGTCATTTGTGTAATAGCCTTTTTTGTAATAATCGCTTATCCATATTTTCCACATTAATTCGTCCCTCCTGCAAGTTGAAGCATGATTGCCGCGTTCTGGTTTCCCATTTCTGTGATAGCCTGTTCCTGAAGAGCTATCTGTAAAAGTAGATTCGCATTTTGCTGTTGAAGATCAGCAATTGGATCGTCCTCTGTATCGAATTCTTCACCGTCGGCAAGGGTAAACTTGCTGAAATCAGAAATGCCGCGGAAGGCGAAAAGCTCATTTCCTGCTGAATCATAACCAACAATGTCTGTATCAGTTTTAACGATTTTATCTGCTTCTATTGAGGAAGATAGTTTTTGAATATTATCAATGACATTTACCATTGAGCTGGGTAAAGATAATGTCTTTGTCATACAATTCTCCCTCCTGTTGAAGTAACTTGTCCATTCGTAGAAACTATGGATATATTTCCTGATCGAGCGATCTGGGAACCGTACGCGGAGTTTAAACCTATTCCATTACCTGACCCATAAAGACCATCTGTTATGATGTTTGAGCCAAAATAGGAAGCAATTGCAGAATCTGCATTATTTACGGTTACCCCATAGAGGTAACCGTAAGAGGAGACAAAAACTATGCCATCATGTCCGGAAACTCCATTAAAAGTTCCACCATCAAGTTGTATACTCGTGGAGTTGGCTACTATAAGTGCCGCACCATGTGCCCAGTCAGGAGCGAGCGTTTCAAAATCAACGCTAGAATCCACGTTTATTTTTGTACTGTTAGAAAAATGTGCCTTAACGCCGGAAACTCCTTTTATCAAGATAGTCCCATTAAAAATAAGATCTGCATCCACAACATTTACGTATATTTCTCCACTGCCGGAAACGTTTTTTAGAACGGCTAAACCTATGTTTTTAGTCGCTGCGCCAGCATTAGAAGCCTGAATAGAGATAGTTATTTTGCAACTGACATAATACGGTATTTTATCAAATGCCTTTTGAAGCGAAGCCAGCGGTTTGCTGCTCGATAAGCCATCATTACTATCGTTGCCTTTATCCATATCAACGTATATGGTATAGTCGGTAGTCACTGGTAAAAATTCTGATGATTGATGACCATCTACAGTATCAGAATCCAAACCTGACCCCGCCCCATCCACAGTTTTAAGCTTGGTCAATACATCAGCCGCTGTATTGTTGATTTTATTCCATCCGGAAAAGGTCCCTTCCCACAATGCGTTTGTATAAGTGTTATTATCCTGATCAGTCAAAGTTATAAACTTTCCTGCATTACCTTGAATTTGAACAATTGCTATTCCTGCAATACTATTTGTTTCTCCAGAAGGTGTGTTAGTAGTACCTAGTACAGGAATATAAAACGTATGAATCCCTGCTGGAATAGCTTTGAGAAACGAATAAGCATCTGTACCGGCAGGACATGTATATTGATATGTGCCATCATCAGCAGTAATCTTACTGTTTTGAGTGATCGCTTGGAGCGCGGCAATTGCGGTGCTGATTGCTGCAGTAATATCCGAATAATGTTTACCGTCCACACTATCGGAGTCAAGACCGCTTCCAGGGCCATCATTTCCGCTATCCCATAATTCTCTCCATGTAGTCCACGCACTGTTAACACAATATCTTGTATAACTATTTCCATGGTTTTTATCTACAACTATTTGAACTTTTTCTTCAATAGCATTTACACTAGAAATTTGAATTCCATTAAAATAATTTCCCGCTACTGGGGTATTTAATGTGGAATTAATTGCCTGAAATAGTTTTGATCCTGTTATTCCATTGAGATCAGATACGATAGTTCCTTTACCACTATCATCTGTTAATTTTACATTCTGCGTAATCGCCTTCAGTGCGTTTACTGCTGCCGCGATTGCGGCATTTTGAGCCGTCGATACAGGCTTGTTCACGTCACTGGTGTTATCCGCGTTCCCGAGTCCAACCTGTGCCTTGTTAGTATTATGTGGATTATCCGTCCGGCTCGTGTGTGCTGTTAAATTATTCTGAGCCGTCGTTGCGGCTGCCGATACAGCAGTAGTAATCGCCTGTGTAATTTCTGCCTGCGTATAGCCGTTCTGCTGAAGCTCTTGCAAGGCTTGATAGACCAGATGAAAGAACCAGTTGAACCAGTCTGCAGGAGGCTTATCCCCCGCTTGCCAACCATTTTGTTTCGTACTTGCCGGCGGTTCTGTACCTGCCGCATCCCATTCCGGGACAGGTTTTGTAAAAGGCATTTATCTCACACTCCAATCGGTAATTCATAATCACTCTCAGACGTAAATACGCCACCAAGCGTTCCGCCGGCGGTCTGAGTGGAATTGGCAAAACCTAAAGCTGCATCATTTTCAAGCGTGCTTCCGCTCGCGAACGAAAAAGAGCCTTGCACAACCGTCCGGCTGACCGCTACATCCGCAGCCACGACCTGTTGTACAATTTGTGCAAACTGTGTGCCACTCATACCCACTCGGTTGAGCTCGTCTAAGGGAGCCTTATCGACAACGATCGCCATCGGCTCACCTTCGCCTTGCTCCACACTCGACATGACAGTAATATCAGACGGCGGACAATTAATCGTCTTCGCCAGAGAGTCAATAATCTTGTTATAGGTACCGTCAGAATCTCCTCGAACCAGTTTAGCTTTCAGCATGATCCGATAGATTTCATCTGTTGCTCGTCCGCGCGGCTGATTGATGTCGTCGCCAATATCGTCAAGCGTCGTTCCTTCCGCGTTATCAATCGCTCGCCAATCCTGAATAGTATTAAGCGTAGTATGCAGGTTGTCACACTCATCACTGACTATCGAAAATAGCTTACCAATATTCGAGGTTGCCAATTTATTAAAGACATCCGTCAGCATGCCAAGAAAACTGTTAAGCATTGACATCCACCTCAATCTGTCCGACGGCCGTCTGTGCAACTTGTTGCGGACCAATAGCAATATTATTCTCGCTCAGGCTTGCCGGATCCGTACCGATCGTGATCGTCACATCATCGATGCCATCCACCATGTAAACTGCGCCGAACAAGCGCGACAAGCGCACATCTTGATTCATGCCTAAGCCGGTGTTATCGACCCCGTCATTGTCCACGCCACCGATGTACTGAGCAATATAGTTTTGCACCTGTTGCACGCCATCGGCCGGAAAGGCGGAATTCGTGGTGAGCACCGCTTTGACATAGACTTGAACCTCAGCCGCGAAGTCGAAACTCATTGTATGCATATTTCCAGATAAATCAGCGATAGATACTTGCTGTGAGCCAACCGTTTCCGTTCCTGCACTGACACTGTTAAAAATTGCCTGAGCTACATCTTCCGCTGTACCACCGAGTACATAGACATGGACGCTTTTCGGAGGATTACCAGCGCTATCCGTCTGCATTGTCCGATTCGTCACAATTGCCGCTGAGCGGACTCCACTAACCGCGAGTAAGGCGCTGATGATTGCGTTTTGTGTCGCCGTTCCGCTACCTTCACTTGCCGTAATCATGCGGCTTCGTAAAGAGAAATCGTCTTCTTGGTCTGCCCCACCTGAAGCGGCTACCGGATTAGTGATGCTTGTAATGCTGTCATCCGGAGCCACCTGCTCCGTGATTGTTCCAGAGCCGACATTTGTATAAGCGCCCATATCTTCCGATGTTGCTTGACCGGATCCATTTCCGTTCGCGTCGAGAGTTACATCCTCGATTAACAAAAAATGTGTGTCATCTGCTGTAGAAAATTCCGTTTCTGTCTCAATGACCGTCCCTGGAACGCCAGTAAATGAGAGCTCGACATACGAATGAGCAGCTGGATTGCGCTGCAGGCCCGAATTACTACCGAGGTTGTCCAGCTGCACACCTTCAGCCTTATTGACAAAACCACTGTTGTAAACGAGCTCGGCAGTGTCCCAACAGATCGAAAGGAACCAAGCAAAGATCCGGAGAATGATGCCGAGTGGTGTGCTGGCCGATGTATTGATATCAGCCCCAAATAACTGCTGAGCCTTGGCTGTCATGTCGTCCAAGATGTCGCTGTATTCTTTTTTTACAAAGCCATTTTCATCAAGCACTGTCATCGCCTCCGTCGTCTACTGAGACATTATCCACAGTGACCGGATCGCCCGTTGTCGTCTGCACAGTAAAGCTGACGCTCAGTGTTCGCCCGGTCTGGGTAAATTCAATATCCGCGACTTCTTCCACCCGATCATCTTCCATCAATGCCTCGACAATCGCGTCGTGCGCCGCATCCTCGTCAAACTGTTTAGCAAGGAGCGCACTCTGATCAGTTCCAACTGTCTCATCCAGGTAAAATTCACCGAGTCTTGTCTGGACGATAATAAAAAGGGACTGGGCGATTTCGTCCAATCCTTCAATCATCTCAAGTTCATTGTTTTTAAAAGATAAATCACCATTGACTAGCTTAAACCCTCGCATTCACAGTCCCCCTTATCCATCAAAGACGCCAATGACAACCGCATCCTTGCCATCGAAAAACTTGTGCGAGTCTGGATCAATGAGTTGAGTGCCGCTAAGATTTTCGAGCGACCGCTGGGCACAAACATAAAATACTAAGCACCCCTCTGAAATGTCTGCCTCGACATGTTTCAGGACGGGTGCGCCCTCGATGATTGATTGCTTATAAAGCGATCCTTCTTTGCTTTTCTGCATAAACAAAGGTTGAATATTAGCTCGATGCCTTCCAGCGTCATAAGCTATGACCTGTCCGGGTGCCAACGTATTCAGGCCAATTAAAAGCGACTCTGAATATTCTCCGCTGAAAAATTTGCTAGTATGTCTCTGTGTCATTTTCACTCACCACTCGATACGCATTCAAATTCCGTGAAAAAGTCGCTTCCGTCACAGTAATGCTTGCCATCGCGTACACGATATTTCCCATTTGCTGTAGAAGACTTTAGAGTCACGATTGACGCCGTTGTGATCCGGTGCTGAAGCAGACAATCCACGGACCAGCCCTTGATATCGTCATCATCCAGCTGCTCCGGAGGATTTATCAAACCGGTGTCCTCAGACAACTCAAAGCGTTCATCATTGCCGGTTTCTATCGACCGGATGACCATCTTGCCGCGTCGCCAATACATAGCTGCATCACAGTCGGCGACGACCTTTTCAAGATCATCTTCTATCTTACCGGTTACGCGGTAGCCACTCGTATAGACTTTGTCCCGTGGCAAATTCAATTCAGCCAAATGAACCCCGAGAATGCTTGTCAGCTTCGAGATGATTTGCCGCGCGTGAATCCCCTTTTTAAAGGTAATGACCATCGTCTGCTTCCGCCACTTGGCTACCTTAACCGTTTTATATTTCGTGGTCGAAGTCGTGTGCCGAGTGTAAGTCCGATACTCATAAGATGTCACCTTTTTACCATTCACTCGTTTGGTGACTTTGACTTTCCGTTTGGATTTTGTCACATGTGCAGTAGAAACCGGCTTTTTGAGTTTGTACCGCTTTTTGACATAATACTTTTTGGCAGCATCCGCTACGTTCTGCGTTACTTTTGTGCCACTATAATCGGTGCCCTCTTTAAATTTCAAGGTTGTGATTTTATCCACACCGTCATACTTCGTCGTGATACTAGTAATCTTCCCAGATGAGAGCAGCCCGTAATCACTCTTATACCCAGCTGATACGCTGATGGTCTGCCCCTTCGCAAATCGGCTGATGGTCTCATGTGTCAGGTTATAGATCTGGGCAAAATTAGAATTCGGCTTGGCGTCATCGTCAAAATCGACTTCGAAGCGAATCTCCAATTCCGAATTTTTAAAGGTGATCGGACTGCCAGATACGTGAACGGTCACATGAATGATCCGACCATATAGCTTAGCTGTCGCCATTGTCATCATCACCATTCAGATTATCGTTGCCAGCGTCACCCTCATCATCTGGCGCTTCATCCGGGCCAATATCGTCGATATACAAAAAGACCGTCTTCCCGAAGTTACTTTGAGATACTCGCGTTTCTTTTCCCGATTCATCCATCGGAATAAGGCTTGTGACCGGTACCCGTGGATCGACGAGTTGAGAAAAGAGTGGCACACCAAGGATCATTTTTTCACCGAGAATAATCACATCACCGCTGCCATCCCAGAGATCGATCGTATAAAAATCGCCCGTCTTATTGTAGTTGACACCCATCGTATAGGAATCCCCTTCAAGATCAATGTCGAACGTTGTCGGTACTTCCTCTGGATCGAATGGGATATAGTCTCTCATGCAATTTTCATCTCCTTGCCTATCGGCAATTTTCTTGCTGGCCAAGGATTGAGACTCTCAAGCTTTTTAACAGTAGTGCCATAACGGCGTGCCAAGTCCCAATAAGTATCACCCTTGATGATTTTGTGTGTCTTAACTGATGTTTTCTTCGTGTTTGACTTGCTCTTCTTCCCAGATGACTTCTTAGTCGTTTTTTTCTTAACCGTTGGATCCTTGGCAATCCGTATTTCCTGTAGGCTGATCGTGACCGGGATACCGTTCATGATCGTGTCATCATTCGTCTGATCCATCTGCACAATGACAACATTGGACGCTTTCGTCCGACCGGTATAGCTGACCAGTGTTCCATTATTTTGCTTAGTTTCAAGTGCTTTATAGACTTTACGAGCAGCAGTGTCTGTCTTATTTCCCGATGGGCTCATGATGTTCGCTGTCAGAGACCAGGTCTTCGGCTGCCGCTGAACATTGTCTGTGATCGGCAGGCCCTTTTCTGTAGGATATGAGGTTACATTAACTGAGTTGGTGTATTGCTCGCTCAAAACATAGATTTGATGTCCGGCGAGCGTCATCTTCTTGGTCAATATTCCACCCCCGTATCAAACGTTTGGCGCATATTTCCAAACATTTCTTCGATCTGCTCCCGTGCCAATCTTGCAATCTTGTTTTCGCTCATGCCCTTGTCGTTGCCGTTCACGTTGATCGTGATATTGAATACCGGGTTGATAGACGTCGCTTTGTTTTGACTGATTGCCAGATTAGAAGACTTGTCCTGACTATCATCCTTTTTCTTGCTTCCGCCAAACAACTTAGCGGCCCATGCTCCGGCTCCTTTTGTGCCTTTAGCATATCCGACGTACTTGCCGCCCTTAGCCATCGAAGCGATACCGGGAACGCCATTGATGCCGCCGTAGCGAGACTTGATATAGCCAACCGCTGACGCTACCTGATCAATCGGATTCATCCATGTCGTATGTCCCTTGACGGCATGTGCCGCAAACGTGGATTGGATCATCTGCATCAAGCCCGCTGATGGATGCCCGGCCTTGGCGTTGCTGTCTGTTCGGTTTACGGCTGACTGATTCCCGCCAGATTCGTGCTGAGCAATAATCGCCAAACCTTTCGCCCAGTTCGCACCAGAGACACCTGCTAGTTTCATGCCTTTCGCGATCCATGCCTTTGCACTCCCCGGAAGATTGACGCCTTTGATGTCGCCCATTGCCGCAGCCCCGGAGGAATGTGCAACCTTAGAGATTGCAGAGCCTAATAATTTCTTTACAGCAGGCATTGCCGTATCTTTCGTAAACTGCGTCAGATCACCGATGTTACCGACGTTTCCGACACCGAACTTCTTCATGACGTAGTTTGCGGCCGTTGACGCTCCGCCTTTTATCCAGTTGAAGCCTTTACCTAGATAATCGCCAACGGAAGACCAGAATCCACTGGTGCCTTTGGCGTATGCTCGCATTCCTAGTGCTCGCTCTGTATCATTGCCATTCAAGACCTGAGTACCTCGAGGCATGTCCTGGTACATTGTCGGGACGGCCGGAGAAATGCCAGCCTTACCTTGCGGCGTGATCCACAGTTCCGGTTTGCCACCGTCACCAAGGATGGCATTGCCACCTGGATGACCTCCTGCAGCAGTACCCGTTGCATAAGTCATTCCATGTGCAACTGTCGACTGAGTATAGGCAACTGCTTTTGATGATCCCGATGGTGCCTTTGCACTCCCGCTTTTACCCGTGAAAAGTTTTGTTAACCAATTCAAAGCATCAGCAGAAACCTTTTCAACCTTACCCCAAAAGCCAAGTTCTTTACCGGTTGTCCAGTCCATCCATTTTCCTTGGCCACCAGCCTGATTCTTTGCCGCTTTAACGGTATCGTGCCACTGATCATTTGCAGCAGAAACAGCAGAATCACGTTGATTCTCTGCCTTTTTCTTTATGGACTCGAATTGTTTCTTGGAAATTGAACCGGTCACATAATATTCTTGATCGGCGGCTGCCATGACCTTTTTATATTTACTGTTTGCCGCGCTAGCAGCACCGTCACGAGCTTTCTTCGCTTGCTGAACGATTTTAGATGCTTGTTGAGAGGATAGCTTTCCACTATCATCTCGCAATTTACCAAGAATGATTTTTTGCTGAGAAGCGGACTTCGATAGAACACCAGCTACGTCACTCTTTAGTGCCTTTTCGAGCGCAACACGTTTAGATCCATAACTGGCCGCAATGGACCGACGCTGATTTTCATATTTCTGTTCAACTGCTGAGACTTTTTTCTCACCAGTCGCAGAAATGTTACCGTATTTATCCGTATATTTTTTACGGATTGCCGAAACAGCACTTCCCTCTTTATTTTCTGAAGCCTTCACCTTAGTGTGATAGGAGTCGTTCAACTTAATGAGCTGCTTTGACGCATTAGATGCCAGCGAAATATTCGTTTTATATTGTTTCTTCTGCACCCGTTCATCTTTGGCCGCTGTGCTTGCACTCATTAATCCATCTTTAACGAGTGAATTAAGATGGCTTTTTGTCGCACCTTCCTGCGATTTAGCCGCAGAATTGGCATCTTTGACAATCGATTTATAAGCATTGTCCACACTCTTTGCTGCTTTTGCGGAATAGGCGCCGCCTGTTACGGCAATGGATTTAAGCGTGTTATCGATCGCACCGCGCGCGGAGTTATAATTCTTTATCAGATCTTTGGCACTCGCTGACAACTTTTTAGCGGGGTCAGCCTTTTTTACCGCTGTGGGCGTATCGTAAAGCCCGTCATTCATTAGTGTCGCATCACCCGCTGTGAGCTTCTTTGGCGAATGTTTGGCTGCCTGTTCAGATGAGTGCTGAACTGCCTTTCCCAACAACTCTCCACCTTTTGAACCAAGCCACGATCCAAGCGCCGCACCGACGGCAGTACCAATTCCAGGAGCGATTGCTGTGCCGATCGCACCTCCAATAACTGTTCCGCCAAGCGATCCTGCGGCATTACCAATATGCTCACCTGCGGTCTTCTTCGTCATGCCAATCAAGCCCGTCGCACTTGTAGCCACATCTCCTACAACCGTTGCCCCGCCGATAAGTTTTCCTGCTGTGCTTAGTAGTCTTCCACTTTTTGAAACGCCTTCAACCACCGGTGTTGCGTTTTCACCGATCGTAGCTGCATCTTTCGCTACAGTTTCTGCTCCACTAGCAGCACCTCCACGTTTAAACAAACGTTTAATTAAGCCGCCTTTTTTACCGGAACTACGTCCGGATACGCCACCAATTCCGCCTCCTGATCCAGAACCGGAGTTTGCCGCACTGTTTTCAGCCTCAGCAAATGTTTCTGTTGCCGCCGCGTTTTCGATCATATTATTCCTGTAAGTCTTATAAATTTGACCCATTTTTAGATGATCCTGTAAACGAATCAACCAACCGTAAGCTCTCCCCAATGTTACAAGCAGTGGAACACCCGCAGCGGCAAAAATGCCACCATAAACTGCAGCTTTTTTCATCCCGCTACTTAGTCCGTCAAATCCGTGAACTGCTTTTGTCAAGAATCCAACAACGGGTTTCAACGTTGGAAGAACCTCGTTGCCAAAGTCTATCCCTAGGTTATGAACGCTGGATTCAAACTGTTGTAGCTTAGACAATGGTGTCTTGTTCATCTTGTCAGACATCTTCTGAGCAGAGTTTCCCGCGTCCGAATATGCCTTGGACAGATGTTCCAGATGCCCCACTCCGGCCTCTATCATCGCCTGCCAGACAGACAGGTTTTCCTTACCCATCAATGCCGCAATATCCATATTTCTATGAGACGAAGTCATGTGGTCGGTGCCCTTTTGAATCTGTCCTAAGATATCCGGCAGCGACTTCATATTGCCCTTAGCATCAATGACATGCAGATTCATATCCCTCATGGCTGCCGCCATCTGCTTAGTAGGCTTAACCATGTTAACCATGCCTGATTTCAAGGCGGTACCGGCTGCCGATGCATCAATGCCACGGGATCGTAACTCACCAACAGCACCAGCAAAATCTGCAATCTTCTGATGGTTCGCAGAAGCTGTCGCACCCATGATCGAGAACGACTCGCCAAGATCACCGATCGTCGCTTTAGTCAGATTAGCAACCTTCATAAAGCCATTCGTGATCTTATTATTATCACGAATGGTCTCGCCGGCATTTTTCGACTTCTCACCGAACTGCTCCAACGTTCCGGTCGTCGCCACGGTGACTGTTTTCAGACCTTCAGCCGAACCACGAGCGGCCGCCAAGTCCGTGGGTAATGTTCCCACGACCTCTTTGGCTGAGTAACCGTCACGAATAATGTCCAGCATGCCTTCGTTGACTTCACTAGTGCTTTTTCCGAATTCACCAGACCATTTTTTTGAGTCACTGCCGATCTGATTCATGATTCGGTTAACCCTTTTCGCTGACATGCCGCTGCCATCAACTTCGTTTCGGATCAGCTGCATTTCCTGATTAAAATCCAGAGCAGATTTGGTTGCTTTTGTTAACCCGTATGCAATCGGAGCAGAGACAGTCATCAGGTAGTTGGCGCCGAAGCTGCCGGCGCCGTCCATCATCGTGATGAATGTCTTCCGTGTATGCCGAGCTTCCTGATTTACAACCGCAAGCTTGCCCTGCAGTTTTCCAAGTTCTGCATTCTCTTCGTTAATCTGAACACGCATCTTATGCATAGCACTTGCGCTTGCGACCGTTGCACTATTCATATCCCGATATTTTTCTCGAAGAGCAGCAACCTTTTGACGCTGTAGCTCGTAGACCTCAGTCAATCCGGAAGCTTTAATTCGTGCATACGCTGTTTTTCGACCGAGATCATCGAGTCCAGCCGTTGATGCCTTTAATGACGACTTCGATAGTTCGAGCTGCCGATTTAAGCCCTTGACCCTGTCTGATGCGGATGCTGTTTCCTGAGAATTACTCTTCAGAGCATCTGTATTTCCCTTGATCTTGTCTGTTGAAGAACGGAATTGTTCTCCCATCCTGCTCGCCGTTTGCCCTGTCACCTGTGATTGCTGACCGAGAGCCTTCTGGGCACGAACGGCTTCATCAGTCTCCTGCCGTGCTCGCTGGAGTGGCGAATAATTGACGACAAATTCCATTCTTGTTGTTAATTTACGAACAACGCCCATCAGCTCTCACCTCCTAATAATTGCTTTTTAAGTTCAGCCATCCGGTTATAGACGGCGAGTTCATGAGCAGTCGCTGTCAGAGCTTCTTCTCTGCTACAAATGCCCATTAGAAACGGACGGAGAACGTCCATCCGGCTGTCAACTTCACGTATAACGGTTAACGCAGTTGGCTTAGCGCAGCACTTCTCCAAGAAACGTATCCGCTGCGTCCAATACCCTCCGATAGCCATCATGGGTATCCCAGTAGTCCCAGTCCGTTTTCGGTTCGACAATAACATGTTTCATGAGTAGCTCGTTATATTTCTTTTCAACGAAGGCACCAGCAACGGTCTTCGAGCTGTCGATGATCTCCTGAGCTTTCAAAACGCCAGGGAATTGAAAAAGATATTTATCGATCGTTTTTCCTTCCTCATCCTTCAATTCAAAGGTTTCTTTTTTCCCTTTTTTGTTGATTTTTACAACTTTATCAGTTTGCTTTTCTTCTGCCATGGTAAATCACGCTCCGTTTTGAGTTTTTAAATAAATAAAAAGACGGATTTCTCCGTCTTCAAGATAATTATTAAAACGTTTATGCCACAATATCCGAGTAATCAGAAACTAGAAAAGTAAACGCACGTGAAGCAGCCGTACCGTTAACCGTTCCGTCTGCATTTTTCTGAATAATTCCTAGTTCCCCACCAACCGTCTCTGTCTGCCCATTGGGCAGCGGAATTTTAACCTTAATGGGAGCCACTTTTCGGGAATTTGCATCTGCAATCAGGGCAGGAAACATTGGTGATGTTTCAAGGACATTAATCGTAATAGATCCGGTATTGCTCCCATTGATATTGATTGTGCCATTTCCCTGAGCATCTTCTGTCAAAGACGCATTATCATTCGTTTTTGTGAATGAAGCCATATCTCCGTCTGCAAAGTCCGTCTGAACAACATTGTCACGAATTATTGTGACTTTTGTTGCATCATAAATTTGAGGCATCTTTTATTTCCCCCTTATGCCACGACTGTGCCATGAACATTAACTTCATGGATCGCCGATTGTCTTGTATAGTCGAACGTTAAGCCACTCAAAATTCTCGTAACTACAGTTGCCCGCGGAATATCTGTAATCTGTGGCGCTGATACAATCGCCGTCGTCAGATTTGTTAATGGATCTTTATCGATGATTCCATTTAAAAAGGCAGTCTTCAAAGTCCCTTCCATGACAGAAGCGAGCTGTGAAATACCATGTTGATCATAAGATACCTTGTTAGCATTCATGAGGAAGGTTTGAAGATCATTCTCCATGTTGATTTTGACCCAATCGTCGCCGTGAAGTGCATCGATAAATTCACCTGCAGCTGTAATTCCTTCAGTCATTTGCGGTATGCCAGACTTTACCACGTATGTGACTCCGCCTGCTTTATGCATCGCTTTAATTTGATCAGTGCTAAATACATCAGGTGTGATTCCAACAAGATTTTTGCGAAATTTCCAGGTAATACTGCCAACGGTCAGCGAGCCAGCATCACCGATCAGCGCAGCATCAAGATTCTCCCCGACAGTTGCATGGACAACGACAATTGTTCTTTTCAAACCAGGTGCCGTCACGTTTCCGTTTCCATCTGTGGTCGGTCCATACGCCGTAATGCCCGTTGGATCTGCCACTTGGACAGCAGCAAACTTGAAGTTCTTTGCTTCAATGTACTTTGCAATAGCCAGAGTATCGGCCGCCGCACCACCGGCGACCATTGCAAAATGCCATGCCTTGTCGAAGCAATTGTCCATTGCATCATCTGCGCTGCCCTCCGTGTAAGTCTGCACGGCGACAGGTGTCCCTGCATTTGCCTGAGCAGAGAAGTCACGAGCCTTTCCATATACACCAGTTGTAGAATCATAGTCTACCTTAACTGCATCAATATCTGCATACTCCTTATATGTCGGCGTACCATCTGCAGCAACTGGTGTCAAAATAAGCGGCAATCCAAGACCGATGAGTGGTGCTGGATTCTGTACGTCGATGGTTACGTTAACGTCCGAAATAACAGCCATCATAAAACCTCCTCGTTTTTCTTTGCAAATTCAACTTGATCAATCTGTGGCAGTTCCTCAACAAATGGATTAGTTGCGCGCAATTGAACATCAAAGCCAACATTGCGTTCATAATTGATGCTGATGAAGTTGTCCCGATTGGTGAAACCCTGAACACTGACGAGCACCAGTCCGCCATTGTCCAATAAAAAACTCCGACCCGTGTTGGATCGGAGGTATTGCTGTGCTTGTTCTGCTAGATTAAGAGCTTGGATCGCTGATTGTGACTTGAAAGTTAGGCTGACAACCAGTTCGAACTCCTCTGCCTGTTGTGGCCCCGCCTGATTACCTATTGGTATCTTCGGTGTCGTGATCGTGTACGTTGCAAACGGATAAGCAGGTTGATCACCTGCCGAATCTGCTTGAATCAGCGTAATGCCAAGTGACTTCATTGCCTGGACAATTGTCTTCGTGACATTGGAGTAATCAAAGTAAACTGGATCAGCCAAATGCGCTCACCCACTTTAATTCATACTGGTCAAAATCGGCATAATCCGAATATGGCGTTTTTCCTTCGACAGAATACTTCTGACCACCGTGAACAATTTCGGTTTTCATTGGTATGTCCGAGTTATCGATCAGCAATTGTCTATCAGACTGTGTCAGTCTGCCGCCGCTCTGGTAGATTTCATTCTGTGAAAATGGTATGAGCGCACCGGTGATCGGCACCTCAACATAATCACTACCGGGCACCCACTGACCATTGTCATCATAATATCCCGGCGTTCCTGGCTGTAACATGGTAAGAGGCAAACTATATTCAGCAAGCATGTCGCTGAAATCAAACACCAGCATTATTCCCTCACCACTTTCCAAGTCACAGCTTCTCTTAGATGACCACTGTCCATCAAGGGATTGGAACTGTGCCTTTGACGGCCCGCAATTGTGATAGGACTCAATGCAGGGTCTTTCAGATTACGCATCTTCTTCTGAATATCGCCGACGATGAGAGCGCCAAGGCGTGAATAAGCTTCCTTAGCAGTCATTTCAAGTGCGCATACCTTTTCAAGCTGTACCTCAAAAAACTCCGCCCACTTTTCGTTCTTTTCATCGAATGTTGAGCGGATGAAGGAGCGTTCCGGTACAGTCACCTGTTTCGCAAGCATATAGCAGAACTCAATCTGATCCTTACCTTTATTCCGACAAAGGTAAGCAGTGCCCTCCTTTGTCTTCAGATAGAAGAGATCAAGTGACTTTGGGTCGACGCCCTTATACTTTGGCGCAAGTGGAATGACCATGTAATTCTTCTTCGCCTTGATCGTCATGCCGAATTCCTGTACGTTAGCGATCATTGCCTCCGTATAGTCGCCACCATCACCAAAGATGCCTATTTCAATAGCTAGATGATCTAGCTCCTCAAACTCATGCATGATCTGGTCATAGCCTGAATGATCATCTTCAATAGAGAATCCCATGTCAATACACCGCCAAGTTCAAGCGGCCACGACCGGTCAGGCGTCTCATCAACCGCAGGTATTCAAGCCCATAAGGGGTAGACTGTACGCCATTCGCCCCAGTTTCGCCACCTGTGCGAGATAAGTTATACTCGCGTTGAATTGGTCCTACGTGCTCAACATTCGCTTGACGTACGTTCAGGGATGCATAATGTGCGGCAAGATAACGAGACAAGCGTTCGTAATACTTTGAGTTAACATCCGTTGTATCAACAATCTCCTGAAAAGCGTCGTCAATGCATAGCTGTAGATCGGCATCTGACATGGAAATCAGATGATGTGCAATTGAGCGGACGCGATCAGGAGTTGTCGGCTGAGTAGGATCAACGGTATTCGCCGGGTCTGTATCTGCCATTGGAAATCGCTCCTTTAGGATTCACGGTTCACAACCTTGTCCTTCGGTGGGTTCTTGATCGATTCGATCTGGACTGTGATAGCATTCAGAATGGTCTTGTTCTTGCGCTTGACTGATTCGTCCTTTGTGAACTGATCAAGCAGGCCGAGGTCGAACGTATCATTTACCAGTAATACTGCCTTTTCTGGCGAAACAGAAGAAATATCTCCTGGGCTTACGACGGCAATTTCGCCATGCTCGACAAGGTATTTGTTCAGCGGATGTTTGACTTCTTCCGCATACAACTTACTTTCTGCCCCAGACAAACGATTGACGCCCGGGATTAGCCGGACGCCAATGTTTCTTACATATTCACCTTTATTTTGTACGAGCATCAGATACCGTCTCCTCTCGCAAATCCCATTGGGTAACGAATGATCAGACCGCCACAACGTTCTTCAGCCGGTACCTTCCATTTTGGATAGCTCCATTCCGGCTGCAGCCTGGTCAGATCCATAGGTATGACCAGCTGAACGACGTCAAAAGACATGTCCATAACGAGCATGCTGTCGCTTCCGGCCGTGCCAACGCCTTTCAGGTCAGGAACACGGTGAATCATCGAGAACCAATCATACCCATCGACAACCTGGCGAATGGAGCGTGCGTCATAGTCACTGTACCGGCGATTCAGTTCTTCATACTGGTCAGCAGGCAGGCACAAGCACAGGTTTCCTGATGTTGCATGACCAGGTAGAACAGCGACCTTTTTACGAAGATTTCGGATATCCTCAATGATTTCGTTTGATGTTTTGTTGATCCACTTCGTTTGGGCACTTGCTCCTGCTGGTACAGACCAGGTCTGGATACCGGTTGCATTAGTAGCGCCCTTGATTCCGTATGTGCTCTCTCCAAGCCAAACAATGCTGTTTTCTTTTTCAGCGACGGCACGACGGGCAACATCCGCTTTCGACGCATCGACCGATTTAAGCGTTGTTCCCGGCATTTGTGCCGCACGCATTTCCTGAAGACTGTAAGTGAACCCAACCGCGATCGTATAGATCCGAATGAATTCACGTCTGAAGTCAACGTCTACCAGCGGAAGATCATCGGCTGCATTTGCCATGATTTTAGCGACGCCAGTACGAGTCATGACGTTGTATGCAAACGTCTCTGCGCCGGCAGGAATATCATTTTTGATATCGAAGCACTGACGTGCGGTCAGCTCTTCATATTTTGGTTCGTACAGCCGCTCATCAATTGCTTCTAGGTCTAGCGGTCGAAATTCAACTCTGTTTCCATAAGCCATAGCTTATTCCCCCTTTATGGTAAATTGATTTCTACTTCAGCCAGATGGTTGGCTAAAGCGTTGTTTTTGAATACGCCAACGACTGTAGACACTTCTGCCACCACTGTCGTTTCAGGACGGAAGTTTGCTGTAACGTTGTCTACTTTCGCGCCCTGTCCTCTGATAACATCCTCGAGTACAAGTACCCAGATGCGGCCTCGTCTCAGAATAGATACTGCATCTTGAGCGACATAATTTGCAGTCGGGAATTCTGAAACATCCGTTTCCCGGAATTCACCGAACATCGATTCAATGGCGATACCATAGAACGGTTTACCGCCGGCAAAAGGTTCGATCTTGTTCGGATCATCTGCGTTCAGTTGAAGCGCAGCTCCCCAGTTAATGGCAGCCGCAGCCGCAGCTGATTCTGTACGAATCCCGTGCATCGCTGCCACACGTCCGAGGCCAAGTTCTGGGTCCATATATTCGCGATAATCAAGAATTGGCATCAATTATTCCCCCTTTTTAGCATTGTTTATTGCTCTTCATGTTCATGGCTTTGATGTTCATGCGATCAGATCGACTCTTATCGATTTTCTTTTTGCCTTCCTGGATGCCGTTGAAGTTCTTTAGGTTGTTGGCGCCATCGGAATGAAACCCTTCCTTTTTAGCCAGGTCAAGCATTGAATCATAGTAGGCATTGACGTAGTCATCGCTCTTGCTGTCACCTTTGAAGTCAGCGTTGATCTTCGTAATGACAGCCTCTTTAATTGCCCGATCGGCTTTGCCTTTGAAATCGAACTCATCACCGAGATAAGGTTTTGCGTCGCTGATTAGGCCGACACGTGACTCAACCTTAGCGTCCAGTTCGTCCTGTGTTAGATTCTGCTTTTTCGCCTCAACCAGTTCTGTTTCTTTGGCGTCAAATTTTGCCTGCAGGGCATCAATGCTGCCTTGCAGCTTATCTGCATTGGCAGCTTTTGTGTTGGCAGCATCCAGCTGTGCCTCGAGCGAATCAAGGCGCGCTTTGATGGTTGCTTCCACTTCGTACTCATTGCCATCAATCTTGTACTTTGCCATGTTCTTTCCTCCCTTGTTTGGATCTGCTGAGTCCACCATGTAGGCAGATTCTTGAGCGGCGTCGCCTCGAATAGCGACTGTCGGGCCCGCACGACCGCGATCAACCACAGCAACATGATTGATCTCTACGTTTCTTTGCACCGCATCGTAATGAGCGCCGTTGTATTCTCCTGGCGTCATGGCTACATCAGACATAAAACCAATGGACAGCTCACGTTTACCGGATTTGATCTTTTTGATTAGATCAGCATCTGTAATGGTCATGGAAACGTTGAGCTTGTTTCCAGACACCTGAGCGTCCGTGTGCGTCATGCCCTTGCTGTACGTCTGATAGTTTTCAAGCGTCACCAGTTCATTCGGATGGTCATCGGTGACTGGTTTGCCCATCGCCGAGCGGACCGTGCGATCACTGAATATTTCGTCAGGAAGCTTAGCCTCCATCTGAATGCCGCCATCGCTCCGCATGTACGGAAAAACGCCAGGTCGGGTTATCGGTGCTTTGACCGTTAGGAACCCTTCTGGCGTTTCGGAAAAATCCTCTATGAGTGCTTTGTCGTATCGCTGTTTCTTCACATATAATCACCACCTTTCAGATATGAAAATCAATCATCAAATACCGGATAAGCCACACACCTGCAACGAAATGGTTCCCCTGGGAGACCCTCGCTCGGTGGTTTGCCATATGAATAGGTGTTTCCGTTCAGGTCTCGGTGTTTTGGCCGCACTCGATTGTCTCCTGCATCCACCCATTCGAACCTGTTCACACCCATTTCCTGATGCCGCTTACCGGTCATCTGTCCGAAGATGGTCCCAGTCTGATCGATCGCAATAAATTGAGCACGGTTACGCGTCATACCAACACGATCTACTAACCCTCGCCGGATAACGCCGATGCTCTGCCCTTTCTTAACACCCTGATAGATGATACTCTCAATTTTTGGGAAGTACTCATCTCGAATAGAGCTGATATAACTCACGTTCTCATGAACCGTGTTCCGCATGAATTCATCAAGCCATGGCTCTGACTTGATTGGATCAATCCCGTGAACCTTCGCCTGCGAATCAGTGTTTGCTTTGCTCTGCTGATTCAGGTTATTCATGAACCTGGTCGCCGTCTTCAAAAGATCGTCAGATGAAAAGATGCCAAGCGACAAGGCCTTGATCAGTTCAATGGCCTGCCGGATGACATCGAGTGGCGCATCTGTCTTGTAATCAGCATCAGTACGCATTTTATAAAGCTTGATCTGTGGCTTGATCTGATCATCAAAGACACTCAGTGTGAGCTTACCAAGCTGATCCACAAGCTTCAGCAGCTGCTTCGAGTAGAATCGTTCAGCTGACCAAGGGTACCGTGTTTTAGGCGTCCGTCTCATGACTGTGCGCCTCCGAATATGCTTTGGCAACCTCTTTAGCAATCTTGTCTAATTCTTCTTTTGGTAGACCGTCCAGGCTGTCACCATTGAACTTAGAACCGTTTGTCGGGCCAAACTCACCGAATCGCGTTTCTTTGACCTCTTCCGGATCCAGGACACCATTTTGCATATAGATCTGATCTGCCTGAGCAATTTGATAGCGAATCTCTGCATCCGTCTTCTGGTCAACCTGCCAAAGCGGATTGAATTTCAACTTCCAATCCAGATTGTCCGGATTGATATGGCCAAATTCTTCGGACTGCATGATCAGCTGAACCAGATGCTCCAGCATCGGCCTGAGCTCATTCTCCTGCATCGCTGAGATCCGGCTGTAGTAATTAATAATGTCGTACTGTGCTCCGGTAATCGTTCCAGCTTCCTGCCCTTTGATGACACTTTTCGGCATCTTGACAGCGCCGCACAGGTAATCCCAAACATAATCGAGGAGGAAGTTGATCCCGGTGACCGGAGTGGATACTTTTGATAATTCATCTTCACTGCCGATCAGTGCTAGCGCTTCAGTATGAAACAGAAAGTTCATTGTTGACTTCAATTCATCTCTATCTTCTGAGCTCAAATCATCGACGCCAGGAGACTTGTAAACATTGAAGGCGAAGTCATAGATGATCTGGCCAACTGACCACAGGGACGTATCAAGCACCGTGAGCGCATCAAAAAGCGGCTCGATTAATGATCGGCCGCGATACTCATATTCATATCCATCATCGAGGCGCCTGGTCTGGTCATGCAGCAGTCGGCTGTAGTGCACTCGTGACTGTACGATGCCAGGCATATTCAGACCCGTCACATTCTGCCGGTAGATGTCGAAGAACTCGACTTTTCCAAATTCCGGATCAAACATATCATCGTTCAGAATGAACTGGTTGACCTTCATGCCCGAAAATGGGAAGACATAGTCGACACTCTTCAGGCGGCGTGGATCCAACGGTTGGTCAAGAGTGAAAGGAATCGTTTGCGTGACGCCGATTGAGTTAAAGCCATCACCATGAAGACGTTCGTAGGAACGCATCTTCTTGAATGCCCACTTTATGTTCAGATCTCGCATCTTCTTGCTCAATTTAGCTTTCAGTGCTTCATCCTTCATCACAATTTCCCAACCGTTTTTGGTCATGTCCTCAGCTGGAATGTCAATGATGTTTTGAACATAAGCATTAGTCGCATACATATCCGTGATCTCTTCATCAGATATTCGCTGGCGAAAATGTGGATGCTGATTGGCAAGTGGGTCTGTCCCTTGATGGCCTTTGGCCGCTCCCAGCATAAAGTCCTGACGGTAAGCCGTATCGCCAATTAAGCGTTTTGCAATCTCTAACGTGCTGTATTTTAACGGATCTTTATCCATACTCTCACCATCTTCTTGCGCCGATGCGCGCTGCTTCTCGTTTAAACCGATCAAGTGGACTAGCCACATTGCGGATATCTTCCATCGCATACCGGAAAGCGTCCATCAAGTGATTATACTCATCAACCGGCTTGTTGATCGCCTTACCTGTACTTCTGTCCTTGTCCCACACGTAGTTCCCGAGCTCCGTCAGTACGTTGGTACATTTCGGATGCACGATAATATGGTAACCCTGAATCTTCTGGATGCCGTTCAGAATGGAATCCTTGCCCTTTTGAGCTTCCTTTATACGGTGAACACCGAACCGTCGAATCTCCTCAATACTCTTTGGTTCGGCAGCATCAGCCACGATCTTTTCTTTAGCATATCCCTTGTATTTGATACGGTCCGCAATATCCTTGTTGACCATGCCCTGTTCATAGAACTCGTCAAAGATGTAAATAGTCTCGCCACGCAGATCCACAAGCATGGCAATGAAGGATGTAGGGTCGTTGGTATAACCAAAGTCGAGACCAAACGCGGACTTGATACCGAGTTTTCGAGTGATCTCTTTGACATCGAATTCCTTTTCCTCGTAATTGTCATAGATTGCACCTTCCGCAATACCCCATTCGCCTAAGCCTTCAATCTTGTACCGGCGTGGATCTTTGACCTTCATCTTTTCAAAGAGATCAATGTCGTCCTGTCCAAGAAACTCATTGCATCGATAGTCCGTTGTCTTTGCCATCACGTCAGAATCAGGAGCATCAAAAAAACGCCGTTTCAACCAATGTTTTTCATTCCATGGGTTGAACGTCAGCGTTATTTGCTTGAAATATCCTGGCGGTAAGTTCCCACGGATACTCATATCCACTTTGTTAAAAGCATCTTCATCTTCGACTTGATAGGCTTCCTCGAACCATGCCCAACACAAGTAGCCAGTTTCGACCGTAATTGAAGTTACCGACATTGGTTTGTCCATGCCACGAAACATGATCTTCTGACCTGTTGGCTTGTATCTGAGTTCCAAAGGCGACAGGCTTGCTTGCCAGTACGCTTCGGCATGTAGCCGATTGATTGCCCATTTGAGCTGCGCATAGGTTGAGTCCTTATGGTCCTTGAAAACTTTGCGGACAATCAATGCGTTGGCCAGTGGGTACTCCATGATGCGTTCGACAAGATTAAGTGCGGTCGTTACTGACTTTTTAGAACCACGGCCGCCCTTGCACACTCGGTAGCGCCCTTTGAAATTCCAATAGTCTTTGTATCCACCGCCGACAATATCTTTAAGGCTGAGCTCAATCATCGAGATCATTCACGATCTTAACGGGCTGTGCTCCGGTGATTTCAACTTTATCAGTAGGGCGATATCCACCGCGATCAAGAATGTCATGAAGGATATTCATACGCATGGTCTCAATCTTTTCCCAAGCAGCTGGGCGAATAAGAAACTTCGAAAGTCGATCAATTTCCTTATTCGCATCTGACCGTTTTCGAGAAACAGGTTTCTGATCTTTTAAGGCTTCGTCTAGTTTCTCTTTAAGTTCCATGAGCAATGCTTGATTGTCATGTTTCTTTGCCTCACGCATTTGCCCCTCAATCCCAGAAACTTTACTATTCGCTTCATCGATTGCAGGCTGCAGATTAATCAATGATTTCTCAATGTCATCAATCTCTTGCATGGCTTGATTATGCTTTTCGATCTTCTTATCGACTTCATCGAGCTGCTGCCAAAGCTTTGCATAAGCAATATTGCTGTCGTGTTCAAAGCGTTCACGCAGCTTCGCCATTGCTTCATCAATTTTTTTTGCGACCTTAGCATTTCTTAACAGCTTTGCGCCAGTTACAGCCGCTGTCTTCTCACTGTATCCGGCTCTGATTGCCGACTGAGTGGCATTAAATGACGTTAGGTATTCTCTTACGAATGCGTCTTGTCTAGGGTTGAGCTCGTTCATGCTACATCACCTCTACCTCCGTTTATGCAAAATAAAAACACCCCCGAAGGAGTGCTTCAAAATTATGTATATAGACCAACTTCTAGGATGCGGGCAGCTAAAAATGTTGCAAATATAAATTTCATTGTGGTATCGCTCTCCAATAAACAAGCAAATTGAATTTGAAACTGAATATGGACTTCAAAATTAATACTGATTGAAGCTATTGTGGTAAATTGAGTTACAGTTACGAAAGCTGCCAGCAAGTAACTAGAAATGGTCCTTATGAACGTTTTTATAAACGTTACGTCCGATGCATAACCGGTATTATGAAACTTTTAATTTGTTTTTGCAAGCACCGCGAGGTGCGCAACGTCTTCTGTTCTGGAAGGGGAGTCTCAACTCTCCGACCTGCCTTCCATGGTAACAAGCATATCACGATTTTTCAATCCCGTTGTGTACTCATTGTGTACTCTTTTATTTTGCATGCACGGCTCGAGATGCTTTTCGGTATATCCTGTTGCTCACACGTGCACCAATTCGCCTAATCCAGTCATAACTGTATCCAAGCTCATGCGATATTTCTAGCAGAGATTTCCCTTTCATTTGCAGCACAGCCACTTTATAATCGACACCTTCGAGTTCGCCAATCTTCTTTTCGAGTTGCAATTTCACAAATTCTTTATCATCCAGTATTCGATACAGCGGATTCAATACCGCATCAACTTTGTATATTTTTTCTAACGCTCGATCAAAAGGCATAGGTGCTTTTACTGGATTTGTTCCCATCTTCCAGTAATACTTCCGCTCGATTTCCAGCTGATGAATGCGCAGATAAAGGCAGTCAATTTCTCCGCACAGGTCGTGATACATCCGCAGCGGTAGCAGTTCTGTCGCTTCGGTCATCTTACCGCCCCTTCCTTCGCAGTGCATGATTGTGCCGCTCGTATACCTGGTCAGATTGCCCCATCAACTCAGCAAGATCACGTTTGGACAAGGTTTCTGATCGTTTTTTCTTGTTTCGTGTACGCTTTGGTTCGTCTTTTGCTGCTTTCATGGGACAATTCCTCCTCATTCTGGGTAAATAAAAAGAGGACAAGAATCAAACGGTATTAAACCGTCGATCTTGTCCTCCAGTTGACTGGTAGAACTAAATTTTATAATATTTTAACCTATGTTCAATAGCACTAAGGATTGCATTGTTTTTAATAACAGAAAAATAATAATAGAATGGAAGTACCATACCAAGTACAATAACAGAAATTTCCATAAGTTCTAACATACTATATCTCATGTAGTAATCAGCATCTACATATTCAATTTTCCCGTCCAGTTGCCTTACGGGTACTTTAATTGATGTGGTAATAGTGACTCCGTGAACTTTTGTTGTGTTTTTCGTATTGTCTATATCATTTAGCGAATAAATGCCAAAAGACACAACAAATGTTATTAACACCGTTACAATAATTGAAAGAATGGTTAAAAAATTTTTTCCGTTGTCAGTTCTCGCTTTAAAAAAGCAATAAAACTTATGCATTTGTTCTTTGCTCATGGAAACTCCGTCGAGTAAAGAAATGGCATATTCGTGATAGTTATAGGATGAGTAGATAAATCCTCCATCATCAAGCCTATCCAAAAGTTGCTCAATTTTTCTATCGTTTGTCCTATAAAAAATTAAGCTTAAAGCAACTACGGGCAAGAAAATTAAATAATAAAAATGAAATTTAAGATCTCGTTCTTTCAATATTTGTGTAACTCTCACTGTGAAAAGTACCCAATAATTAAAAATCCATAACTCAATTATCAATACATCACACCACCGATATCCATTTATTAAAGATCATCGGCAAATAAAGCAATTGTTTAACTCAAAACTCCTCCCCCTCGTCCCACTTCACGCGCTTCACCTTGCCCTGATGAGTGACGATGATCGTCTCCCCATGTTCGGGCAGCTTGGTCATTCTTGCTTTCCCGTCACAGACCACAATAGCAAAAGCTTCCTTTTCTCCCATTATATCAACATTTAACTGCATTGACTTAGGATTGATATCTATATTTTTTAATCGCACGGTAATCCCTCCTGATGTGGTAAAATTAACCTATCGGACATTCGGGAGAGATCCCGATTTTTTTATAAGGAGCAAAAATTATGAATAAAAGGTCGTTTTACTGGTCATTCGTCATATCTTTAATTTTGACATTCTGTTTACCGGGCTATCGGCTTAAACTTTTAATTGCAAGCCTCAGCGTGATACCCTGTGCAATAAGCATTTGGAGATCATATTATAAGAAACTCGCAGTTGCTAAGTCGGGTATTTATTTGCTTTTGGTCTTCCTAGTTGCATTTTCGAGTTGAATAATCTTATCGCATAGATTCGCTATTGTACCGAATTGCGAATCAATAAACGCTTGATGCTATTACTTGCGGAACGTGCTGATCAGTAAGATTTTTTACCAACAGTCTCAGCGAAATTAGCTTCCCTTCGTCATCAATCTTTGTGGTATCCAGTTCTTTTTCTGTCACTTGGCGCACGCCATATCCGTCCGCCTCATCAAAATCCGGATTATATTCTTTTTCGTAATAGTCACGGGCTTGCTGCTCATTCAATGCGAGTATCCAATGATTTTCACCATCATCGAAAAAGTAAACGTGTAACGGAATCTGTTCTGTGATTGCATTTTCCAACTTTTCCATCCTTACCCCTCCTTGAATCAACGTATTTAAACCTCAACATTCAAATTTTCCATTTGATCTATGGAATTTTTTAGAAGCTGAAGTTCTTCAAAATCTTTTTTTGCTTCCTCTATTTCATTGTCGTTAATTTCATCAGTGATTAACAATCTAAGCTCATCGTATTTATCTTTAAGCTTATTCAAAGTTTCAATTGCCGTTTTGAGTTTAACTAATTTCATGCTTTCGCTCCTTTCAAAACAGCGATTCCTGATAAAATCCCGTCCGCGCTTATCCAAGCGTTCCATCAACGAGTAGTGCGACGTTCTCCCTGTCCTCGAACTCTTTCAAGATGCCTTCATCCGTGACAATCTTGCCCTCGTCCTTCATAACACCTGCAAACTTCTCAAAGGCGTATTCACGAGGAACCTCTTTCATATATTCCAGCTCAGGATCTTCAGATACATATTTCACGTAATTATTGACAGCCTCCGCTTTCGTTCTCGCTGGAATCAGTCCGTAATACGGTTCATGAAATTCAAAGTAGCGCATCATCTTTCCCCTCGCGATCTCCATGCAGTAATTCAGTATTGATTTGCATCTTTATTCTCGCCTGTGCTTTTCTCAATTCCTGTGGTAATTTCTTAGCCTTCTTGTACAAATCATAGTGATATGGGCAGAAATCAATTTCACGACTGATATTCTTGGCACATTCATCGCACATCGGAACATCACAAGTTTCATAATGCGGACCATTATTCATGCATAGCTGCTGAAAGTCCCTCATAAACAGTTGTGGGTTCGAGTACCCGATAATATAATCGCAGTACCTTGTCGCCGGTCGCTTATGGCAAATCGCACATGGATTTTCAAACGTTTTCGGATCGTTCATCGCCACTCCCACTCTCCTCTGCTATAAACCAGCACCCCGTGTCGCTTGCTGTATGGACTCAATCGCCGCACATCCTGCTTATTTATGCCTTCTTCAAATATCGTGATCACCTTGAAATATTCATTCTCCGGTGTACGTCTCATGTGCTCAACCACCCGGCGCGTCATGGGATCACCTCACAGTCTCTTTTGCCAAAATGTGCTCTAGTTCAATATCAAAGTCACTGCCGAGGTCGTTCAATTCAACCGCTATCGTTCCTTCTGTTAGGAGACATACATCTAGGCCGCCTTCGCATAGATAATCAATGCCGAGTAAATCTGCAAATTCTTTGAGATCCTCTGGATCAATCCAGAGAATTAGCTTGTCTCCGCGCCAATCAATCTCTTTATCTTGGCAGAACTTGTAGAGTTCCAGTTCATTCATGCCGTCACCCTCCCGCAGAGAAACGGACGCAAGTAATCCACTACAATTCCGTTCCGACTTTGCACCGTCTCGCAGTTCTCGCAGAACCACTCATAAGGGATTGATTTTCGCCCTCCATATGCGGCCTCTTTCCACCACTGTGCGAGTTGAACCGAGGATAGGATAAACGTCTCTTGATGCTTTACAAATCGCACGAGAAGGAACGCACGGCCACCACAGTTCCGATATTTTTCAAGGAAGTTGATCTGGTGCTCATGAACATTCGACAACGGAAAATTCGTCCTGTTGACGGTCTCTTTTGCATCGAACGCGATGCCTCGCCCATTCAGGCAGCCAAGGAAATCGACCGTGCTCTTTTCCGAGTAAAAGGCACTGTCCTTTGTCTTTTTCAACGGCGTAGCCACCTTCTGGATGACGGCAATCCCCTTCTGCTGATACGAGAGATTACTAGCTTTGATTTCCTGCTCCAGCTGCATGCCGCGGTTAGCGTAGTTTGTCATTATTCCCCCACCTTTCTCAGAAATTCAGCTGCAAAGCACCCCTGGTATCCTTCAAGCCAAACGACTTTCGAGCCGCATATTTCGGATTCATCCGATCTGACTGTCCAGACTTTATCCTTGTATTTATCAGCTTCACCGCACGTGTGCATCACGACTTTGTCGCCTTTTTTAAGCATCCTGTTCACCATCCTTCAGCCACCCTGCAACGTCAGGGTGCTCCTTAGCGATGATTTTTAATGCCTGAGAAATTCCACTATGAAAATCGCTAAGTCCATCTATATCGAAATATAATGAACGTAATTCTTCCCTCGGCGTCACCGGATTGACAATCTCTGTATCAGACTTGATGCCAGCGATCCAATCCTCAATTTGATCCGTATCAGGAACATGATTCATCGCCTCTGCTGCACCAAAAATGCGAGCCCAATCTTCCCAATGACGAATATTTAATTCGTCAAGAGCGTCCTTGTCAATTGCTTTTTTTAGCACATAATATTCACTCATTCCTCCACCTCGTCTCCCCAGGCATCCCAGCCCAGTGTTTTCTTCCTTGCAAATAACTCAATCCGGGGAATATCCCCGACCAGCTGCACAATTCGTTCTCTGACTTCGCCAGGCTTCCGGCTGTGCTCATGCACCGGTGACTCTATGATTTGCTGTACACTGTGGCTCTTGACCAGCTTCCCTGCCTTTGCTCCCGGCCGTGCTCCGAGCAAGCAACATTCTGCGTTAGCCCGTGTCCAGGCACCCATGCCGAAAAAGTTGGTACCTGATCGCTTATTCTTCTTAACCCAGACAAACGCCGCTGTTTTATACTCAAAACCCCACGCTGCTATGACTTTCAGTGCTGCCGGCAGATTAGGAAACGTGCTCCATAAAAACAAGAGTGCGTCGTCCGTCGCTATGTCCTGCACCGGCAGATTGCCTATCTCCTGCGTGCTCATGGTGCTGTAATGTGCCGCTGCCATTCCTCGTTTTCCGTGCGGGCCGCCTTTCTGCCGATAGCTCCATGGTGGATCGGCGTAGATGACTTTGTATTTACCGGTTGGAAAATCCATCTCTGAGCACCTCGATTTTTAATCCAAAACTAATTTTCTGTTAATCTGCCTTTAATATCAGTCTGATAGTGTAAATATCAGAGAGGGTGGCACAAGTGGCCATCATCGGTATTGGCGATGGAGGGGCCAATGCTATTTTTGCTTATGTTTCTTGCGCTTTTTCGGCTTCTGTTCCTTCTCACAATCCTCACACAACCGTGGATAACCTGTTTCTTGCCCGTCTATTAGGCATCCGCACTGCTCACATAGGATACCGTCCAGCATCATTTCTGCGATTTCACCCATTTGTTCCGCCTTCTTTCAGCAGCTGCTCATATTCTCGGTACTCGTATACTTTTCCATGATAATCGCTGATTAACAGAGCCAAATCTTTTTCATCAATGCAAGTTCCACCGCTAAACACATAGCATCTTTTCAAACCTGCAATACTGTCTAAGGTCACATCAACTAACTCTTTTTTCAAAATCTGTCGCGCTTTAGAACGTCCGCCGTCCCACCATTGACCATCGCAATGAGTAATGCTTCCATCTTTCATGTTGAGATCGAATTCCCATCCCCCAAACGCTTTCCAATCTTCACTAGGGCGTCCATAAATGAGCACTCTATGAAATAATCCTGAAGCATCAGTTCCGATAAGGATATTTCCGAATTTCTCATACACAAAATCCAATTTATCTTTAAGGACAAGTGCTTTGTCTGCATTAAATTTCACTAGCACAACCACATCAATCATGTTCCTGCTCCTTTCTCCTCAGCCGTTCTTCCAACTCGCAACCTCTCACCCAACCAATCCACGTCAGCTCCGCCGAAAACACGACCGGAATTGTAATCATGATGATTAGTGTCGTCAATCCCTTACACCTCATTTCAAACTGAAGACTTTGAATCCCGGATGCTGCTCAAAGTCCGTGATAAAACCGATTGTTTTCTTAACTTGATAACCCGTGTACTTGCCGTTTTCCCATTCTTTCAAGACAACCGTGTCGCCTTCTTTGTAGTTCCGATCATCGTAACGAATTTCAAATGTCTTCCGCCCGTCCACGACTGCCGAGAAGTACTCAGGCAAGATTTTTATGTTATGGATTGTCATGTGTTCATCCCCTATCCAATTGAATTGAGATACTCTTCAAGCTCTTTTGCCTTCCGCTCAGCTTCCTCCGGGGAAACTTCAGGATGCTGAGGTTTATCTGTTTCCCGCATAAACTGAGGGATGACCTCCTGATGTACTGGCTGATTACCCCGATGCTGCTGCCTTTTCGCCAGGAATTGTTTTTGTTCGCGTTCAACAGCATCCAAGGTCTTAATCCCCTTAGCCGCCCAGTTATTCAGGATTCCTGCTGCGTATCCGTATTGTTTACCAATCTCAGCTGCCATCCTGAAAGCCTTGCAGATAACCTCGTCACTGAGACCATCCTGGTCAAGATATACGGCTATATTTCTGCACTGAATCGGACTGGGTTGATTCCCGAAGCATTGGTAATATTCATCAAACCAATTTTGCCGACTAACTGCAGTTTGTTGTTTCGTTTCGTTTTGTTTAGTTTCAAGACTAACTAATACGGAAGCATTGTCGGAAGGCTTGTCGGAAAGGTTGTCGGAAGCATTGCCGGAAAGATTGTCGGCATCTGTTGCCGACAGCAATGATTTCTCGGAAACTTTGTAGGCAATCATTGCCGACAAGTCATATAATTGATAGACTGCTGACTTGCTTCCCTTCCTTGATCTAAAATCGATGAAGCCTTTCATTTTCAAATCATTCCGCGCGTTCGATATCGTTCTCTCAGAGAGGCCCGTCTTAATGCATAACACCGATACGGCTACCGCAAATTCTCTAAGCCATCCAGCCTTATTGTTTACGCTCGCCAGTGCGTGCCATAAAGCAATTGCTGATGTGCTAAGCTGACTTGTTTCGAGCCGATCATAGAATGCATTAATCAACCTGATGTAGTTCAAGGCCTCACCTCCCTAACACTTGTCTTCCTTGATACATACGATATAGCGATGGCGCACAATGCGGACCGGTTTCATATCCGGCTCGTTTTTCGCCAGATAAGCCAAAACATAAGGCTTGAATTGTTCACCAGTAAACCAGATATACTCTGGAATCGGGATGTGGTATTCCATTAGAACGGCAAATCTTTATCTTCTGGAATCTTCACATCGTCAAGCGGTGGCTGCTCACTTTGGTATGATCCTGATGGCTTTTCCGCGGTTACAGGTTCCGGAGAATCAATCAATTCATTGGTATCGACGTCTATCACCGTTCCTGAGTTGTCAGCTTCAACTTCAGAGTCCGTATCTTTAGATAAGCCGGTCTGCATGTCGATAGATAAGATTCCCCATTTGCCAAGCAAGTTCCGGAGAACCGTTTTCTTGGCCATGGCATCATAATCAGAGCGCCAGACGTTGTTCAGAGAGTTCTTGTCCTTCGCTTTGTTGAACTTGATCCGGTGGCTCTCAATCTCATCTTTGGTCCAGTACACTGTCTTTTCAAAACCATTGACTAGCTTGAAATAGCCACAATAGCCAACGACCTTGTCACTCTCAGCTGCTTCTAGGTCAAGTTCTAATTCTTCAGTCAGTCGATTCCATTTTTTTAATTCGCCTTCGCGAACATCAATCACGTTCATGGCCTTGTATTGGCCGCTTCTTAGGGCCAACTGAATATATCCTTTGTAACCAAGCTGAAATTGTGCAGCTTTGAATCCTTTTTTGTGGTCATAGAATGGAACGATCCAGGCATAACCAAGATTCTTATCTACCGGAAGATCAAGGGATGCTGCTACAAGAGCAGAGGAAACAATAGATAATGGCTCTGCCGCTTGGAGGTTTGGATCCCCTCCGTAAAGATTAAGCAGCGAAGCCATGAACTGTGGTGCTTTCTTGTCCAGGACCTCATTGAACTTCTTTTTCAAGGTCGGCGTGGAAAGTAGAGACTTCAAATCCAGTGATCGAGCGCTAACCTGTTTGGCCTCTTCCTTATTTGCAATCTGATTCTTCAACTTCGAATTTGTCGCCATTTACGCTCTCTCCTTCACGGAAAATTTTCTGTAGGTCGATTCATTCAGAACCTCCCGATAAATCTCTGGGAATTGTTTCTTCAGCTTCTTGGTATTTACTCGGTTAGTCGTGACGTTTGACCACTTGGCTTCAAAATCACTGATGATGCCCTTCTCAGCATCTTTCAGCTGAGCCTTTATCAGATTCTCAATCTCTTTCTGTCGGTCCGTCAGCGGCTTCAATGTTTCTTTCAGCTGCTGATATTCGGTTAGTAGGTCTTTGCTTTCAGTGGTCAAAATGACCTCTTTCTCCGCCTCAGCACGAGTGTATTTCTCTTTCAGGTACTTTTCTGCGGCGCTTGTTCCATCCAGCGGTGGAGCAATGTCAGTGACCACATAGTCATTCCAGAAATGAGCCTCAGCATTGAATATCATCTTTATTAAATCGTCATCACGCTCAATTTCTTTCCACACGAATTTATTCCCACCGATGAGTACCGCAATATAAGCCTTCTCCAATTCAGTCACGCCAAGATAGTGCTGCACCTGTGTCAGATAAGTATCCGGAATCTCATCATCCTGCCACAACCTTGATAAATGTGCTGATGCCGTCTTGCATTCAAGCACAGCCGGCTCACTGTATAGTAGCCGATCCACATTAGCAAAAATGAAGGGATAATCCGGATGAAAGTGCATATGATTATCGTTGTGGACCTTTTTACCGGTTCGCTTCATAAACTCGTGGGCGACAACGTCCTCCATCTGATTACCCCAGTAGATCGCTTCGTTGTCTATTTCTTCCGGAGTCACCCGCCCGGTTTTCTCAAGCCAAAGTTCAAATGGTGTCTTATACTTGTTCAGCCCAAGAACAATCCCTGCATCGGAACCTCCGATGCCTTTTGTCCGTTCCATGAGCCAATCAGCACGACTCATGTTCACTGTCGATAGGGCATTCATTGCCACTGCCAATCACCACCTATTGATTAATTGGTGGAACCCCTGTTAAGATAGGGGGTATCCAATGTCTTGAAAGAAGTCTGTCAAGAGCGCCCTGCTACGGTGCTCTTTTTCATTTGCTGCCATTCCGTCAAAAATGCTTCGTGCTCAGCCCTATTCTGAAACTGAAAGTATCCGTGGCCGCGAGCATCAATGCCAATGCAGCCGTTGTATTTCTCAACTAAAAGCCGCTGAGCTTCTAAGTCCTGCATGAATGGAAATCTTCGCATTTGCTGTTCCCTCCTTTATCCAATCAACTCTGCTTGCAACTCCTCAAGACGATCATCAATTTCAAGAAGCTTATTCTGCATTTCTTCACGTTCATACTGCAGACTTTCAATCTCCTCATTCAATTCACGTTTGCTCATTGGTTGCGGCCCTTTAAATCGGTCGAGATTCATCTTCATTCCTCCCACTTAAAACTGTGTCCAAGCAAAACCATTACCGTTGTCAGGACATCCTTTTTCCCGCTCGCAATTCGCATTTCGGTGTAATTTTTCTGCGCCGATGCACGATCCTCTTCCGCTTCGAAGTCCTTGTACATGCGGCAGAAATGGCTGAGATACTTTTCTGGAATTCTCACTTCTCCAAACCTCTCTAGCTTTAGCAATTGTGTCTCTCCTCTCTGGAGTGTTCATCCGCTCCGTAGGACAAGCGGCCTGGGGGGAGAACCGAATGCCCTACGCAGGGTACGAACCCTGCTTGTCCATCCTGCAGCTTTGCTGTAAAATGGAATTATCCTAATGTTTCAAAACGACATTTTTTCAAACGGCTTCCGTTGCAGCGGAGGCTTTTTTCATGCGATTTAATCGACTTTTCATCACTACCAACTCACTGAATAGCCAGCTTTCGGCCGGATGCATTCCAACACGCTTCGAAGTGGCATACATACCTTCCAGTTCTGCGATTCGTTCCTCTATCTCACTCATGCTTTCTCACCACCATTCTCATAATTTTTAAATGTTCCATCGTCGTTAAAATTTCTGTTTTATGCTTCCGTTCTGCGAATCCGATAATGTCATCCATGCACCGGCATATCTCGTCAACGTTGCTGTCTGCATCTTCCAAACGACCGATCGACATGTTGAGTTCCCACCGCAGATACATTTGCTCGATGCAATCGATTCGACTTCTCACCGCTGACCAATCATGTTCCGAAAACAGTGATTTGAGCTCGTCTGTCAGTAGATTCATTTCTTCTCCCTGCCCTTCACTATCCGCAGAAAACCTCGCTGGATGAGCCGTGCTTGGCAGCTTGTCCATGTTTTGAGCCAAGAAATTTTATAAGTCTTGCAGACTGTCGCCATATACTCATTCAGGAACGCCACTGCTTCGCTTGCTTCATCCAGCGACTGCTTGATGTCGTCGATTTCGAAATTTCCGAGGAAAGATGGATTAACGTCAAGAACTGCTTTTCGCATCGCTTCGTAAGCCTCTTCTGTTTCTTTAAGCGCCCGTGACTGTATTGCTGAGCATTCTCGAATCAACGCCGGACCATTCAATGCCGGTGCCATTCCGCCCGCTGTGTACTCGCTGGCAATCGTCCGGGCGAAATCTGGATCGTCGAATTTCTGCATTGCCCGACTTGAAATATCTTTGGGAATTCTTGCTCGGTCAGTTTCATAAGATGAAACAGATTCACGAGAGACATTAAAGTCAAGCGATAATTGCTGTTGGCTCTCTCTCCCTCGCATCCGTTTAAACTCCTTACCAACTCCCATGTACTAAATCACTCCTTTTGCCTTAGCTATTTAATTTTCAAAGTACAATTGATACATAATCAATTGGCGATACTTTCCAATTCCTGATCCTGTTTCCATTTGTCTAAACTAGCTTTGGAAAAGCACACATTTCGACCGATGTGCCAATGGGGTATTTCTTTCCGACGTGCCATTTTGTAAATTGTTTCGCGATGGCAGCCGATGTATTCTGCTGCTTCTTGCGCGGTTAAACGGTCAATATGCGGCATGACGACACTTCCTTTCAATTTTGTTTGAGTGTAGCAATAGCTTGAACGATTTCTTTGACATTATCTGAAAATCCGCTTCTTTCTGCTATTGAAGCTAGGCAACCCGCCTCGGGATGAACGCATCGACATACCGGATGGCATCTTGAAGCTCTTTTCGAAGAATGTCTTTGTAACTGGCGACGGCGAAACGGTCTTTCAGTTCTCGGTAAATATCATGGAAAAGCTGCGAGCGTCGTTCTTTATCCGATTCCTCAAGCTTGTACACTCGCTGAGCAACTGTTTTCTGTAACCGACGCTGTTCGCCATAATCAAGCGTGATTTGTGTTTCGACTTTTTCATCAAGTTCGAGCAATTTCTGCGAGTGCTGTTGAGTGATCTTTTTAAGTTGATCTGTTTCCTCTGCAACCATGGTTGAGAGCTTCATAGCTGCGATGAGTGATTGTTTTTCGTTCAATGGTTTCACGTTGGAATATTGACCCGTTTGTCTGATCTTTGGCAGTACTTCGTCAAAGACCCATGATTCAAATTTTTCTGTATCAGGGAGATGCGAATGAGTAATAAGACGATAGAGATTTCCCTCACTAATGAATTTTTTCTTTTGCTTTCTGCCAAGCGAATCGATGACCTCGTGAAACGCGACCCCATCGTTTTTGCAGTGTTTAGCAAGTGCATCATGTGAATTCACATAGCCAAGCATCTGAGCGGCTTCTGTTCCTCCAAATTGGGGATTGCTATCAATCATGATTACCGGTAAATTTCCGAAGGTATCATTTGTAAAAACATCAATTTGATTCATTTGTTCCGCTCCTTTCAGCTTCTTTTGAGGACTGATATTGCCTGAACAAGATTCAAGACGTCCTGTGTATCTTCGTTTTGGTCGAACAGCTCGTTCGCTCTCTTTGCTAGATTGTCAGCAAGTTTCTTTTCGTTCTCTGTCAATTGATCCGCCTCCTTTCTGCTACCTCTGTTAAAATGGAAGGTGTCCTGCCAGACAATCAATCCATTAAGAGAGAGGGACGAGAATATGAGTGTTTACTTGATAACTTACGATTTGCACCAGCCGGTTCGGCGTTATGATGCGCTATATTCATTCTTTAGAAATAAAGGAGCTGCTAAAGTTCTTGAGTCCGTGTACCTTTGGAAAACAGATGAATCTGTTGACTATGTTTCAACAGCTGTCGCTGAGTTAATTGACACAAACGATGAATATGTCGTAACCGAGATAACTGATAAGTACCGTTCAAGAATTTTCACTAAATAATTCATTGACGTTCGTTATTGAGACGGGCTTACCTGTTAGACGATTAAAATAGTCTTTGTCATACGGAATGCCTTTTAGCTCAGCAATACCAACTTTAAAATTCAGCCAGTCAGGAAAATTATTGTCTCCATGTTCGGAAGCAACCCGTTTTCCGAAATTGGCTACTTTTTTTCTTAGCCCAATTGTTTCTGGTGTTCCGGTGCCGTACCATTGGCTCATTACATCACCTCCTGCTGTTTGTTACCTTTTGGTAATTCATCGACGCAATAGAATACTTGATCAAATGATAAATCAGGGAAATTGGTTAGGACTCCTGAAATAAACTTGCTTCCTGGGTTTCGTTTACCATTAATTATTCTATTAAGTGTACTATTTGCGACACCTATTCGTTCAGAGAACTGGGCATCGCTAATGTCTTTTTCTTTCAAATATGATTTTAAAAAAGCTGCTTTCACAGAAATGTTAGCATTTGGCTCCATCTATTATCACCTCTTTATTTACCTTTTGGTAATTACCTTATGGGAATAATATATCACCTCATTTACCTTTTGGCAATACATTTATATAAATATTTCAGATATTTATTGCCTTTTGGCAATACATCATATTTAATGGAGGTAAGAAACATGGAAGGATTGATTCTATTGAGTAGCTTCGGTGAATATTTGCGCCATATAAGAGAATCAAAAGGGCTGACTCTTAATCAAACCGCCATGTATTCTGGGATAAGTGCTGCCCAATTATCTCGAATTGAAAATGGAAAACGTGGCGTACCAAAACCTCCAACAATTAAAGCTTTATCTGAAGCTTTGAAAGTGAAATATGAGGATTTAATGCAGGCGGCAGGCTATATTGACGAAGAAATCAATAATGATGATAGTATTGATGAAGAAATTAGAAATCTAATGGACGATCCCGACTTCATGATCGCTTATAAAGAAATGCCAGGTAGCCCCGAAGAAGCAAAACAGGATCTGATAGAATATATGAAGTTCTTGAAGGACCAAGAAGAGAGAAAGAAAAAGAAGTAAAAATTTTTATCGTCATAATAGGTATTTTGTATCACGAATGAATGTTCTCCAGAAAATATCTGAGTGATGGGAGTTTCTGCGGATGGGTGTAGTAGCAATTATCATAGCCTTTTTGATGGGTCTAGTTATGGTAATATCTATATTTTCATTTATTATCGGTTTAGTTAATCTATCTGTTCCTGAAAATGTTCACAACGGAAAAGCTTTTCTAAAGAATAGTACTATAGCCTTTGTAATTGCTTTAATAGTACTTATTATTTCTATTGCGGTTATTTCAATCTCGTAAGCTAGTACTCATTTAATAGATAGATATTCATGGGGGGAATAGTAATGAGATGTAGAAAATGGTGTGTCTCTTTAATTGTTTTCACATTTATCCTTAGTTCTTTAAGCAACGTTTCATCTGCCAAAACTATTTCGATGCACGCTGGCATTGGCGACACAAAATCAGCATTTAATAAGGCGTATGGAAAAGGGAAAGGCGACTCAGAAATGATGAGCTACAAACATAATTATATTCTTCCCATGTTTCTTGATAAGGCCGCATACAACATCCTTTTACAGTTTGAATCCACCAGTAGTTCAAGAAGAAGTAAGAAAAATGCCATCAAAGCGTATAAATATATGATTCCGACCGATTCCAAGAAAGTTAAACAATACTATGATAACGGTGGAGAAAGACTAATCATAATTTATCAAAGTAATAGACTTGCAAAATCCGTGAAAAAGGCAGTTTTTTTGGGAGATAAACCGGGTTCCTTCATGGCAATTCTTCATCGCGATCATAAGGGATACTTTTCCGTGACTCTTGCGACAGGAAATTCTAACCCATGACCCACGAAAAACTAGATATTACAAAGTTAGCTGCATGACTCATACAGAGAATTGGGTAGGTGGCTGGTTCTATAGCTTGTTTTTTCAAAAAGAAATATTTCAAGACACCATAGCATAGTACTCTGCCAAACGGTTATGATGGCCATTGCAGTATCTTATTTATGTTTTCCGGGCTACGAATTAGAAGGATTGATAGCAGGTTTTTCATCTGTGGAATTGGCTGTATTGGTTTAATAGGAGTTGGAATTATTCTTTGGCTGTTCTTTGGAAGATAACATGGATTTTGCCTTTCCGATCAGCAATGACGATGGGAGAAAAAGGGGTGAGAACACTGGATGAATGCAACTATTTGAAAGAAAGGCTAGATGACCAAATTAATTGGTATAGTAAGAAAAGTCAATCCTGTCAAAAAAAATATAAAGTGCTCAAACGGATTGAAATGGCACTGGCCGCCACCATTCCTGTACTCACTAGCGTGGCTATTGGTTTGAATAGCTATCAAATGATTATGAGTTCTACAATTGGTCTTTTTGGCGCTTGTATCGCAGTTCTAGAAGGATTTATTTCTCTGGGCAAATACCATGAAAATTGGATTGAATATAGAAGTGTATGTGAAACCTTAAAAAAAGAAAAATATATGTATTTAACCAAAACGGGGATCTATAGAGAAGGTGATGCTGAAGAAACTACTTTTACAACTCTTGTCGAACGTACCGAAAGTATTATTTCTAATGAAAATGTCAACTGGGCAAGTTTGAACTCAAATGATGAAGGGGGAAAATGAAATGTCGGACAAAGTTTTTGTTAGCTATCATTCAAGCGATGAAGGAACAAGGTACAAAAATCTATTGGTAGCGTGGTCAAAAAATGACAATGGTTACTTTGATCTAAAATTTGATGATCTTTCAATCGGAGTATCCATCAATTCAGACAATGCAACATATATTAAAAGTAAAATTAAGAGAAGAATTGAAGATTGCAAAACATTTGTCGCTCTTATTGATGCTGATTATTCGGATAGCGACTGGTGCAAATGGGAAGATGAAAAGGCCGTAGAGCTTGGGAAAAAGATTGTTGTTGTAAAAATCAGTAACACTTATACAACCCCAACTGAATTGCTTGGAGTTGGTGCTAAATTTGCTATGTCATTCACCTACGATGCAATTAAAAAAGCAATCGATGACTAGTTCTGTTGCCTTAATGATTTATACGTTTTTTCAAATATATCCGGCTTTACAGGGTACTGTTCGCCATTAATACCTTTAACAATCCAGTCGCCTGGTGAAGCCTTCATATCTCCTTCGAGCGTATGGATGATCTTTTCAACTTTTGTCTGATATGCATCAACGACGACTGGCTTTTTTACATATTTTTTCATATTGTCACCGCCTTTCCTTCTATTTTATCATGAATTTATAACATTTATGCTTTCAAGCCCTAAATGGGCTTTTCTTTAGACCATTCAACCGAACATATGTTTCTAATCATGAGGTGATCCTATGTTTTATTGCAAAACTGAACTCGAAGACTATGTTGAAAAAATATATCACATCATGAGAATATCAGATCCGGACTCACTAAATGCCAAGAACATAGCCGACATTCTCCACATAAAATTGACTATCTCGAACACACTCACCAAAGCCATCAGGGGCAGCTTACAATACTTTATAAATATAAATGTAAGTATCCCCAGCAATAAACGATGGGAATCCTTTGGCCATGAACTCCATCACGTGCTCAGAGATACCGGAAATCAAAATTATCTTCCTTTTCCACTTAAAGAGCTGCACGAGAGAAGTGCTGATAACTTCGCGTTGCAGTTCTGCATCCCTACTTTTATGCTTGATCAGCTTCGCTGGCCAGAATCGAATGCGGCGCTTTATGTGGCGAACAAATTTCGTGTAACACTGCCATTTGCTAGACAACGGCTTGATTTGTATGAGGACAAGCTCTTGCAATACAGACAAGATGAATACGAAATGCTTGTCAGAGAACCACCTACTGCCAAATATGACCTGTCTGAGTGTACGGATGAAACTCAGCGAATCATGCAGAAACTAAAAAATCAATTAGAGAAGAAGGGTGAAAAATTTGAGATCAAGAGTTTATTATGACAGCGACGTTGAGGGAAATCTATATCCCCTCTGGTACACACTCGAAGGATCGATTGACTGGAATGAGCCTACTCTGTTTTTCTTCGTCAGCGCGCCATTCGAACGCATCGATAATATCCAATTTGATGACGAGCTCATAGGCTGCTCTGTGTTCGCCCAAGAACTCATTGTGAATGAATACAAACCCGATGAGTTAGGGATTAACCTCGCGGCTGTCCGGGCCCAAATCATCCAGAATATTGAACCTGAGAAAGTGGAACGACTGATCCTGCAGGTCGGAGACATTGAAGAAATTTTACAAATTGGCAGAGAATTATTCGAATGGCGATGAGTGTTCACGCATAAATTTCCATTTCGGGATTTTTCAAGCCAAAATTTTACCTCTATGATAGTCGTAATCCTTTACAATAGGAATTATTTGCAAGGAGAGATGAAAATGTCTTATGTTGAACCACGTGGAAAAGGCAAATTCCGTCTTAATGTTACAATTGGCACAGAAGAAAATGGTAATCCCATTCGCGAGCGAAAAACAGTCCAAGCCAAAAATATAACTGAAGCTCGAAAAATGCTTTCAGATTTTGAAGCAGAAGTAAACTCTGACCATTATTTCAAACCGACTGACATTACACTAAAGCAATTCCATCTTAAATGGGTTGAATATATCAAGGGTGCGCAAACACCGGCAACTCGGGCGAGTAATATTCAAATTATGGATACCCGTATACTTCCTAAATACGGTCACATGAAGCTTTCAACACTCAAACCAATGCACATTTTTAACTTTGTGAATGACCTAAAAAAAGACGGCCGGCGTCTGGACGGTAAAGATGGAAAATTAAGTTCATCAACAGTACGAAACTGTTACAAGACTTTTCACAGTATTCTTCAATGTGCGGTTGATCTTGGAGTTATTAAAGAAAATCCTGCCAATGACATTAAGGCCCCAAAATTAGGAAAGAGCAAAACGGACGTTTATACAAAGGAAGAGACGGAACTAATGATTGAACAACTGGATCATGTGAGATTCAGATGGAAACTGCTGATTCTCCTAGCTTTCACTGTGGGTGCCCGCGAGGGCGAAATCGCCGCTTTAGAATGGAAACACATCGACACAAAGAATCACACGATACGTATTGAACAATCGCTCTCAGATGAATTTGGGCTTCATCTGAAGGATACAACAAAAACAGATCGCGATCGGATGGTGAAAATTCCGACTGCCCTTTCTGATCTCTTAGATGAGTATCATAAGCAAAAAACAAAAGATAAAAATGTTGTCCCTTATGATTTCGGTGATGGAATTGAGCATCTGTTTATTTTTTCGAATCTCCAAGGAAAACCAATCCGACCAGACAGTATCTCTCAATGGTGGAGAAGATTCACGGAAAAAAATAAGTTACGTCATATCCGATTCCATGATTTGCGCCATACCTCGGCGACTTTCTTAATCAATCAAAACGTCCAATCGAAAATCATCAGCAGCCGTTTAGGTCATTCCAACATTCAAACCACAATGAATGTCTACGGTCATTTCCTTGAGGAGGCTGATGAAGGGGCAGTCGAATATTTTGATGAATTTTTCAAGCAAAAAACGCAGAAAAAATAAATTCTGCCCCAAGCCTGCCCCAAGGCAGGCTTATTTATATTAATTCTAATTTTATTCAAAATAAAAAAGCCTTTACTATCAAGGCTTTTCGCTATGCCCAAGAAGGGATTCGAACCCTTGACCCACGGCTTAGAAGGCCGTTGCTCTATCCAGCTGAGCTACTTGGACAGGATAACTCAACAACCTTTACTATTTTAGAGGTTCGTCCATTGTCTGTCAATGCCGTTAAAAAGTTTTTATGAAAAAAAGATCGAAATATTTTCCAATAAGGGACAATCTGCCATTAAACTCGGAGGAGAAAATCGGCTTGATTTTGGGGAACTTTTTCAGTGTGCATAGCTTTGACCTATTGAAATCTTTCTTTTATTGGCATCGCTTATAAAAGATTAAAAATCCATTTTTACCTTTCCTGTTATCAGCGGTTGTGCAAGTCGAAAAAAATGGCATGACTGAAAGATTGGTACATATGAACTATAATGAGCCAAAAAGTCATATTTTTCTCAAAAAATTGAGACTTCATCACCATTAATTCCCATTAAAAGTATTCTATGCTTGGAGTAAAGGAGATGATCTGCTTGACGAATTCATTAGATCATATGAGCGAGCATACACTTGAGGGAATTGTGGACCTGCTAAAGCAAAACGGTCAATCACTGAGGTCGGATCAAATAGCAGGTAGATTGAATATGAATGTCAATGAAATTTTGAGGATTCTATTGAGTCATCCTTCTCAGCAATTCATTGAAATCGAAGTGAATAAAGAAGCCGATAGAATTAAGCAGCCCACTTATAAACTTCGTTCTTAAAAACTGAACCTAGGGCTTCATGATGCGGGGCGTGGCGCAGAACATTTCTGTGGATCACACTCGTACAAATCTCATTTTTCAGATTTAGGGCGACTTCCACAGAAACAGAATCTCTCTACTTTTTATACATATTCAGTATAATATAATTATTGACTGCCGATTGTATTGGAACAGAGGGCGTACATGCAAGTTTCGGCCAGAGGGACGTCTGTTCAGTCACGTACTTTTTACGGAGTATTGATCGGAATTGGCTGCGGTCATTTTTTTAATGACTCCATTCAGGCGGTTATCCCGGCGATGAATCCGATTCTAGAGAAGAGTCTAAGCTTGAATGACGGACAATGGGCTGGATCGCTTTTGTTGCGAATATGACTGCCTCTGTGATGCAGCCTTTTTTTGACTACTCTGCAGATCGTCGTTCCCAGCCCTTTTTGTTGCCCACCGGTATATTGTTGAGCTTGGTTGGTTGGCTTGATTCTGTTCGGTTTATCCCCAAGCTATATCTGGGTGCTGTTTGGCGTGCTTTTCATCGGCATTGGTTCCTCTATTTTTCATCCCGAGGGATCGCGTGTGGCTAATATGGCAGCAGGCGAGAAAAAAGGATTTGCCCAGTCAATCTATCAGGTAGGCGGTAATTTCGGCCAGTCGATGGCCCCGATTTTTACAACCCTGCTCTCTCTTCCGTTGGGCCAAAGAGGCGTGCTGGCTTTCTCTGCTTTTGCATTCTGGGGGATGGTTCTTCTCATTTTCGTCTCATTTTGGTATAAAAAGCATCAGCATAAAGCCTTACATAAAGTGATCAAGGACAGCTCTCGTTCAATTGTCATCCATCATAAAATCAGGATGGCGATGCTGATTGTCATTGTTTTTGCCCGATCATGGTATTCTTCCTGCATCTCTAATTTTTATCAATTCTATCTGATTAAGAACTATGGATTGTCGATTGCAGGCGCTCAGATTCACGTTTTTATTTTCATGATCACCGCGGTGATTGGTACCTTTTGCAGTGGTCCGCTCGCCGATCACTTCGGCAAACGGACGGTCATTTTCGCTTCTTTTCTCGGAGCTGCGCCTCTGACGCTTTTTCTTCCGCATGTCCCCATTTATTTTGTCGGACCGATTTTTCTCTTGATTGGTTTTATTATCACTTCTAGTTTTAGCGTGAGCGTGGTTTATGGGCAGGAACTAGTGCCGGAAAGTCTTGGTCCGGTTTCCGGGTTGATCACGGGTATTGCCTTCGAAATGGGAGCGATTGGTGCTGTTCTTTGTTGGCACGCTGGCGGATTGGTTCAGCATTCGTTTCGTGATGATTTTGTGCAGCTTTTTCCCACTCGTCTGGCCTATTAAGCGGATCATTTCTTTTTATTTGACAGCACTAGCACAGCAAAACTGATCATCAAGGTTAATTGTAATAGCATCAATCTATTGGTCTATGAGCGCGCATAATGCATATAATAATGGCGTTGCCCAAGTAGCCCCTTGTTCCTTGTCCAGCGCCCCGTATCGAAAAGTACGGGGTCAATTTATGTACACCCGGTCATCCGGGCGATAAATTATTACGTTAATGCGACACCCAACATTTTTAAAACTCCCCCCTCGTCCCACTTCACACGCTTCACCTTACCCTGGTGCGTGACGATGATCGTCTCCCCATGTTCCGGCAGCTTGGTCATCCTTGCCTTCCCGCCGCAAACCACAATGGCAAAAGCTTCCTTTTCCCCCATTATATCAACATTTATGCTCATTGACTTAGGATTGATATCTATAATCGCACGGTAATTCCTCCTGATGTGGTAAAATCAACCTATGAATTAGTCGGGAGGAATCTCGATTTTTTTATAAAGGGGATGACACGTTGAGCGTTCTTGTAGTGACTATTATTCTACCTTTGATTTATCTTGTCATCATTGGATTAATTGCCTGGTACGCTTTTAAATTTCTTAACCTGCAAAAAGAGCGAAACGAGATTCTCAAAGAGATTTCGCATAAATTAGATAAGAAAGATGAATGACGGGATAACCGTCTTTTTTCTACCATTAGTCAAGCCCTTAAGTAAAATAATTGGTGGATGGAGAAATTCTCAAGGACTTCCGTATAAAAAAGGTACACCAAATTAGGCCTGACTAGGTGTATTTTTTCAGCCAGACGATTATGATATAAAGGTACAGATAGGCTATCTTCTGGTGGCGAGGCCATAGTCATACGTTTGATTATGCGTCACTAGGAAGTATAGGGTCCGAATCAATCGATGTACCGCCGCAATGGCAATCTTCTTGGAACTGGTGCCGGGAGATTGCTTTTTGCGTTGGTAATAATCATTAATGTGATTGGGACGGTAACGTGCGGCGGAAGCAATGTTCCCGATGGATCGGTACAGGATTTTCCGTGCCAGGGCATCACCCCGCTTACTGATGGTATCGGCAGCCATGTACTGACCAGACTCGTAGTGACGAAGGTCGATGCCGATGTAGGCGTTGATTTGATTCGGAGAATCGAAGCGGCGCAGATCCCCCAGTTCAGCGATGACCGCTACGGCCGTTGTGACCGCAAAGCTGGGCAAACTGAGATAAATGGAGTATTCCGGGAGCGTTTCGGCTCGCTGTTTCATCTCCTCAATCACCGTTTTTCGCTGGGCGGAGAGCATCAGGATCTGATCAGCCCAGTAGACAGCCTGTTTCACTACTGGCGAGTCGTTGGAGACGGCCGGATAAGAGCGGGCTGCCCATAGGATCAGCTGTTTGGTCCACCGCTCGGCTCGTTGACGTCCGATGTGTTTCGGCGTGGATTGGAGGATCTGTTCTGTCACCTCGGCAAGTGAATGATCGCAAACGATCTGTGGCTGGGGGAATATTTTGACTAAATGATAGTAGAGCGGTTCAGTATGGCTCAGAGTCATTCGTTCCAATTCAGGGAAGGTAAGCTGTAAGACGCGGTGAAGCCGGTTCTTCGCCTGAACGTTATCGCTTGTGAGCTGCTGATAGAAGCGGTTAAGATCCTTCAGTTGGGCGTACACCGGCGCTTGAACATCCGTCTGCGGTCGGTTCAGTTGGAACTCGGTTTCTGCTAGCCGACGAGCATCGTTCGCATCTGTTTTATTTGGATGAAGTCGATCCAGCTGCATCTTCGCCAGAAGCGGATTCAGCTGCGTATACCGATAGCCGTGGTCATCCAGCAAGGCCTTCAGCCGGCGAGAATACACGCCGGTCGCCTCGAAGATAATAGCCGGCATTTGAGCGAATTTTTGAATGGTCGACACGAGGCGTTGAAAGCCAATGGCGTCATTGGTGATTTTGAAGTGATCGACGAGCTGACGATCGGTCATCACCGCTACTTCCGAGGTCTGTGAACTGACATCAAGACCAATTACTGCTTTTGTTTTCAATTCCAATCCCTTCTTCTCATGATTTGAAGCTTTTCACCGTACATTTCACTCATCTCATTTTCAAAACACGACTTCTTGGAGTCCCACATACTTAGAACAGACTGCAATGAAACCGGTGAAGCGGCCCGTTTTTATTTCGGCATCCAGTGCCCAAAAGACCTGCGGCTCTATGCTTCACCACCACTATAAAACAAAAGTGGTGCAGGAAGTACCGTCGCACTTCTCTGCACCATTAAGGTTAGTATGTTTTCTTCTGTCTCTGCCGATAACCTATAAATAAGTAACTGCTTAATAAAGCGGTAATCGGAATCACCAAGACGACACTTGCCGCTCCGACTAAGAGAGTCAGAATCTCTCCGGCAAAAATTTTCGAATTAATAATATTCTCAAAGGAATAGTTGAGGGTTTTAAACCAAATCATCAGGGTCAAATAACCGCCAATTAGGGCGAAATAGAGTGTATTCGTCGTCGTTCCAATGATGTCCCGTCCGATCTTCATTCCCGCGTTCAGCAATTTTTGCGAACCCAGATCGGGATTCATTTCCAGCACCTGATACATCGAAGAGCTTATCGACATCGACGCATCGATCATCGCACCAATAGAGGAAATGGCCACGACGAAGACGCTGACTGCTGCAAAATTTATGCCAATATTCAATGTAAATCCGGAAATGGTATCCTGCTGTTCTTCACCAAAGCCCTGGATCATCGCATACTTCACGATTAAATCAATAAAACCTGCGGAAATGATCAACGTTACTAGTGTCGCAAAAAAGGCACTCACCGTCTTCACATTCAGCTGATTGATAAAAAACAAATTGATCGACAAAATACCTAAAACATTCAAGCCAATCAGAAAAGGGACATTAACATGCCAGCTGATTAAGACCACGGAGACGGCAATCATAAAATAATTGCAAAAAAGCGCGACAAATGACTTTATCCCTTTTTTCTTTCCAATAATCGCCATCAGGCAAAATAATAACAGCACGAGTAGTGTTGAAATTTTCATTAGGCAGCCACCCGTTTCCTGAACAGGATGAACAATGCAACCTGTATCGTGATCGGAATAGCTAAAACAATACCGATTGCGCCAACTAAGAAACGTACCATTTCAAGTGAGAGATTCAGAGAAAAGGCATAACCAAGCGGATATCCGTTTTTCAAACACAGAATAATGATCGGAACCGAACCGCTGATGTATGCAAAAAGAAGAATATTGGTCATGACTCCCATGACGTCCCCGCCAATCTCTGAACCTGCTCGGCGCAATCTTTTTTTAGAAACTCCCGGATCATGCGAATACAATTCATCGATGGCAGACGTAATGGTAATGGCAATATCCATAATCGCGCCCAGCGATCCGATCAAAAGTTCCGCCAAAAAAATATACTGCGGTGGGATGGTGACGTACTCCATCGTATCATAATGAAGTCCATTGCCCCCCGTGAAATGGATGGTGAGATAAGCAATGAACAAAGAGAGATAGGTGGCGATCAAGGTTGAAAAAATCGCCATCACGGTTTTTCTATTGTACCCGCTGACTAGAAGCAGGGAAACGACCGTACAAACCAACACCACGACGATAAATATCAACAATAAACTGATCCCTCTGTGCTTGAGATAAAAGTCGAGAGCCAAGGATATACAGGCAATATTGATTAATAAACTGAGAATCGAGCGATTGCCCTGTTTTTTTCCGATAAATACCAGGAGCAGGATAAAGACAGACAGAGTCATCAGAATAGTCGTATCTCTCTTAATACCAACAATGGTTCCCCTCCATAGACCGAGATGTTTGGAATCCGGATGGACAAAAATATCCATTCCCTTGCTATATGTTTGAGAATAGGCCTCTGAAGCATATGAATCATTCGTCAGGAGAATTGGATTTCCCTTATTCTTCCCATTAAGTATAACAGCTCTTATTCGCTGATTGGTTTCCGTATCCTTATTCCCATGCCAATCCTTGGTGGGGGTTTGTTTCACAATTTGAACAGATACGATCTGGGCCACCGTATTTTTATAAAGGAAGGCATCATGACGTGTAAAATTAAAAATAGCTATCAAGATTAAAGCTACCGATAGCGTAAGGATGATAGAGTTTTTAGTCCTTTTGACAGGAAACAAAATGGGAAATCCTTCTTTCTCGATCGATGGAAACGATGAATCTGTATTTTCGACTTATTTCCTTACATCATAACCTTTGCAGCGGACATCTGCAAAAATAAATGATTAAGGTCTCCACGACTTAGCCAGTGTATTCCACTGCCCGGATGACATCATATCTAGGCTCCAAAAACCAAACCCTGCCAAATGCGACTCACTGACTAATTTTAGCAACGACTGAACACCGGCAGTATCCTCCGACCATACCTCATAGGGCGCACCCCGATAGCTGAATGTACTGAAATAAGCTCCGGCTCTCGACTGCCAACGCTGCGAGATCTGCTCCTCGTTCAGAACATTATTAATATATTCATTAGAAACTGCCCGACTGCTCAGATTCTGGCCCTGACTGCCAACTTTCCAAATCCGCGTGTAGGAGGGTAGACCGAGCAGTAATTTGTCAGAAGGAAGATCGGCTTGAATCATTCGCCGGACGTTATCCTTCAGCCACTGCAGCGAGGCCACAGGGCCGGGATTTGGATCAGAACCCCAATGTTCATCATATCCCATAAAAATCACATAGTCGCTGGCTCTGGCAAGTGCGCGATTATAGGAAACGGCGCTATCATGCGAGAAACCTGATTCTGCCTGAATATCGACTGTGATCGCCGTATTCGGTTGTGCACTTTTGACCTCTCTTGACAGCAGCGCCACAAAAGAGAGGAAAGAACTCCTATCCGCAGCCCGAACATTTTCAATATCAATATTCAGTCCATCCAGATGGTTTCCAGAAACATAGGCCTTCAACTGGGCGATATCCTCATTCATGATTTCCGGACTGGTCAGATAATCATGTGCCCCGCTCGCCGTCTGATTGTCCAGATCGACGCGCCCCCAGACCTTTAATCCCTTCTCATGCCAACTGACAATTTTCTGCCGGGTCAGGACCGGTTTGACCGGCGTTGATGAATCAAGTTCGGCAAGGTATGGGGAGACAATTTGCAGCTTCTGATAATTCTCTGCCTGAACCGTCGTCCCGCTGACCCATCCGAACGTCACAGGCGCTTTGCCTAGATGAAGCATCGGCAAACTCTTCGGCTCCTTCTCGTCTTTCTCATTAAGAACGACCGTATTATCCAATGATAATTGAATCGTATTCGGCAAAACATTTTCCTCAGGACTCCTAACCGTGCCATGAAGATGATAGAGAACAACGACTGACGGAATACCGATAACGAGTAACGCAACCAGCAGGAAATAGAATAAGGTCACCCTTATCAGGCGATCAAAAAGAAAGGATAGACTGCTCAAGACTCATCCCCCTCGTAAAACGTCTTTGATTAGAGTGTATGAGTGATCTATTAAAATAGACATCGGCAAGAATAAATTAATAGGTTTTATCTCAGGCTAGAAAAAAAAGACAAAAGCCTGCTTTCTGCTTTTGCCTTTAACCATTTTCTGTCAGATTTATTTATTCTGAATGGCTTCGACCTGCTTCAGTTCATCCATCATCCAGGTCTTGTAATTCTTGCCCTTCGGAAGAGTTTCCGTTACTTTAACCACGGGTAGATGATTTTTATCTGCCAATGCAACAATTTTCTTCACCGTCGGGCTGATTTCCTGTATATTGCTGACAAAGAAAGCGATTTTGTGGTTTTTAACGTCCTTCTGCATTCCCGCAATATCTGTCGGCGATGGATCGGTTTCATGCTCCACCGCTAACTCAAAATGATTATTCGCTACCTTATAACCCAATGCCTTCAATGTATAATCAAATATAGGTTCAGATACATCGACGAGCTTACCATTCGATTTCATGCTCAGCTTTTTGACTTCATCCTGAACCGGCTGAATTTCCTTTTTAAATTTCACTGCATTTTTATTGAAGTACGCGGCGTGCTTTGGATCAATTTTGGAAAATTTGCTGGCGAGAGCAGTCGCCAGTTTTGGCATTGTTTTCGGTTGATACCAGAGATGTTCATTGGCTCCATCCTTCTTATGAAGCAAATCTTCGCCGACACGCAAAGCGTTCTTACTATTCTTATTATTGGTCAGGAGTTTATCCATCCATCCGTCATAGCCAATGCCGTTATAGACAATCAGTTTTGCCCCACTGACCGCGCGTGCAGTCTGGCTTGTCGGCTCATAATCATGGGGATCCATGCTTGGTTTATTAATAATTGAAGTGACGCTGACATATTTTCCGCCGACAGCCTCTACCACTTCACCGTAAAAATCTTCTGCAGCAACAACATTAATTTTTGACCGAGATCCCGCACCACTTTGAGGTTTACTGCACCCCGCTAATGCGCCGGATAATACGACAACGAATGCTAAAACTATCATAAATGAAAAATGTATCCATCTGAATCTTTTCAATGATTTTTCCTCCCGGGAAAATATGTAGAGTCTCTCAAAAACTGATATTATCTATGATACATTATCTCTGGTAAAAAAAGAGGAGCGATCCTCCTGTCTGTTTAGAAAGGAGTTTCAAGGGAATCCCATTCACTCGCTTATTCCTCTAGCCATGTTCTGAGCATTCACCAACTGGCTTTTTTCACACCGGGTATTTGCCCTTTGTGAGCGTATTCTCGGAAAGCAATTCGAGACATATTAAATTTTCTCATATAACCATGTGGACGTCCGGTCAGTGGACAACGATGATGTAAGCGGGTGAGGGAAGAGTCTCTGGGTAATTTAGCGAGTGTCTCATAGTCGCCCTTTTTCTTTAGTTCACGCCTGAGCTCCGCATACTTTTCAACGAGTGCTTCCCGTTGTTTTTGTTTAATCATTTTTGATTTCTTAGCCATAAAAAATCTCCTTAAAAAAAGTTAAATTCAAATCGTAATATTTACGATTTACAAATGCTATTAAACCACATCAGTCTTTTTTTTGCAAATAAATATAAATCCTTTTCAAAAAGTCCTCAAACTGAAAATTCATCGGTAAAAAAATTGAAATGACCGATTTTGTCTTTTACGATCAGGAGATAAGCGGCAAGCGCTTCATCTCTCGCGTTCTGTCGTCAGCTTCTGCGTCGCAATTGCAAAAAGTTCCCGCGCCCAATGCTCCTTATGTCTACGCCGGATAAATTCAGCTGACCTGCATGGCTTAGCCTCAAAAAAATACCGTCCCGCTGCATAGGACGGCTTTTCAGAGTATTACTTCCCTTTTTTGGGATCGAGAACTTGTTCGCCTTTATAATACCCCTCTTTGCTCACTCGATGCGACAGATGATACTCTCCTGTTATCGGTTCGCGGGAAATGTTGGGGACTTTTAATCCCGTATTTGTTCGACGCTTTTTCTTGCGTGTGGTTGATGTCCGTCTTTTAGGAACAGCCATGAACGTAACCCCTCCTTCTGTAATTTCTAATTTTTGTGAAGCTCATTACTTGCGATTTTTCTCAGGAGCTGTTCAGGCTGGCAGTCCGGCCCGTTGCCTTTTGGCGGCTTTGATTAATTTAAGCGCCCGTCGATGTGTTTTTTTATTCGGACTTCTTAGTTTCCGGCGTGCTTGCGCGAGCTGTGATTTATTTGCCATTAGGGGGACTCCTTTCATTTTATAAATTGTCTGTTTTGTATAATGATTAATCGTAATCATTACGATTTATAATACCTCCATCTCTCTTAATTGGCAAGAAAAAAGAATTTGTCAACAGGTACTAGTATAAAGCGCTCATATATGTTAACCTATTAATTGTTTTAGTTAACTATTATGGAGGTTAAACCCATGAATCATTCACAAATTAAAAATCTTATTCTTTGCGCCCTGTTTGCAGCGATCACCGCGATTCTCGCCCAGGTCGCTATCCCGCTTCCGCTTATTCCAATCACGTGCCAGACCTTGGCCGTCGGTTTCACAGCAACGATTCTCGGCAGCCGCTATGGCATGATCTCGATGATCATCTATGCAGCACTCGGTGCGATCGGTCTTCCCGTTTTCTCGGGCATGACCGGCGGATTCGGTGCCCTGATTGGCCCTTCCGGCGGCTATATCATCGGTTTTATTTTCACAGCCTGGGTCACCGGCTTTATCATGAAGCGAACGACGTTTAATCTGCCCATGGCTCTCGTGGCGAATATTGTCGGCATGTTTGTCACGCTATTATTCGGAATGATCCAATTGAAATATGTTGCTGATCTCTCGTGGACCAAAGCCTTGGCACTCGGCGTAGTCCCTTTTATCCTTGTCGGTATTATCAAAGCCCTTATCGCTAGTTTTCTTGGTATAAAGGTCAGACAACGCCTGATGAAGGCCGGACTGCTCAATCCGGCAGGCTCCAAACCAGACACAGCTGCAACCGAATAAGCTTGGAAAAATTCAGAATCAGCGTGCACTTTCCAGATCTTCTGGGAAACGTGCGCGTCTTTTATTTCCAAATAATGATTGTTTTTGTTTTTCAAATCATTATTATGAGAATCAAAAAACCGTTTGGAGGCTTTTTCCGTCTAATAGGTAGAGCGTTCAATAGAATGTTGGTGATGCAGATGGATTGTTCAACCGTTCGCGGAAATTAATGGAACAAGAGATGACAGAAATACTGCTTGCAAATCGCAGCGAATTGTACCGGACGGCGTGGCGTTATCTAAGAAATGAACAGGATACCCTTGAGGCTCTGCAGGAGGTAAGTTACCGCGCCTACAAGAACCTGCGGACGATCCGCGATCCCCGTTACATAAAAACATGGGTCATTCGCATTCTGATTCATTACTGCCTCGATGAACTGAAGCGCCGAAAGCGGACGATACCCGTCGATACATTTCCCGGTGAAAGCATGTCATCTTCGCCCTTGGGCACCGATGATAAGCTGTATCTTGAGAACAAGCTGCATCATCTGGATGAAAAATATCAGCTTATTTTGGTTTTGAAATATTATCATCAATACACACTGACCGAGATTGCCAGCAGCTTGAAAATTCCTCTTGGAACAGTAAAGACCAGACTGAACCACGGACTTCGGCTGCTGAGAGAACAGATCGAACGGGAGGATACCTGATGCGCGACGTTGAAAAAGAACTGAAACAGATGACCCGGATATTCAGTGAGACACCGGACTCAGCGCAGGCTGCACAAGCGATTCAAACAGGCATTCGAAAGGCCTCCCGTCAACGAAAGATAAAACGTCGGTTCTCATGTGGCACGTTTCTTGCCATCGCGCTCATCTTTCTCGCCCTGTCGTCTGTAAAAATTTCTCCGGCCTTCGCTGCATATCTTGATAGGATACCGGGAATGCACCCGATCATCGTGCTGATTGAAGGCGACAAAGGACTTGAGGACGCGATCAGACATCATGCGCTCCAGAAAATTAATCGCTCCAAAATAATCGATCACACAACACTGACGATCAACAGTATGTTGGCCGATAAAAACCAGATTATCTTTTTCTATACGCTTAAAAACCCCGATAAAAAAATAAGCGGAGCCCTGAAAAAATTCAGCTTGATAAATGATCGGGCTGAGCCGGTTGACGGCCCAGCAGAATTTAATTACGCAGGAATGGGCGCAGATGGAAAAGGAAAAAAGCATTTGATTCACGATCGCATTTCGTTCACACTCAACGCCGCTAAATTGACCAATCCAATGCATCTCTCATTGAAAACCGAAGAAGGCATGTTCACGTTTTCGATTCCGTTTAACCTGAGTAAAATCAAAAAATCAGAGGATTTCTACGCCGTCCATAAAACATTCAGCCTCCAAGGTCAAAAGATAACGATTCAATCGGTAGCCATTTATCCAACGCGTACAGCCATCCGGGTGACCTACGACCGTCAGAACAGCAAACAGATAACCGCACTCGATGATTTGCAGCTTTTTGATCAAACTGGCGAAGCAGAAACGCGGGAAAACGGCATAACCGCTACATCGCTCTCTCCTGATCAGCATATCTATTATCTGCAAAGCAATTATTTTAACAAACCGAGGACGATCTATCTCCGGCTGACCAGCGCCCGAGCCATTGACAAGAAGAGTCGTCAAGTCGTCATCGACATCGCAAAGAAAAAGCTTTTGCGGAAACCGGCTGATAACCGGATAACACTTCAATCCATTAAAGCAGTCAAAGATGGCGAAACGCATCGCAAAATGCTCGAACTGCGTTTTGCGATCAAAGTTCCAAAGATAGACAGCAGAAGCCTCTATCCGATTTTTGCGTCGTATTATCGGGATGAGGGTGGAAAGCATGAACAAAAGAGTTCAGATGGTCTGGAAGACCTATTAGGACGGACACATTACGAGCTCGTCCACCTTCCGGATAAACCCTATAAAAATCCGGTGACGCTGACCCTCTCCGATTATCCGAGCAGGATCAAAGGAAATATTAAACTCAAGATCAAGTAAATGCTAAGGGGTTGTGGTCAAATCAATCAACGGGCCAGACGATCGGCTGGCCCGGCAGCCTGGAATTGACGCTGCAGATCGCTGAGGTGATGCACTTCATAGGTTGGCGTCAGTCCGGATCGATTAGCCTTATTCCCCGGATTATACCAGCAGGTGTCGAGACCGGCAATTTGTCCACCACGGATATCCGAGTTCAGTGAGTCGCCGATAATCAATCCGTCTTTGGCATGAAACTGAGGAAGCCGTGCAAAAACATAATCAAAAAATGCTGGACTGGGTTTTTGAGCACCGGCATCTTCAGACACAAAAATTTTGTCAAACAGTTTATCTAATCCTGAGTCCTGAAGGCGACGGTACTGCGTTTTCGAGACTCCGTTGGTCACAACATAGAGTGAATAACTTTTTTTCAGATGGGTCAGCAAATTCCTGGCACCGTCAATCAATTGGTGATTCTGACTCAGCAGCGTCTGATAGCGCTGTTCCAGCTCAATCCCGTCGACTCTTAGTCCATAGGCTGCGAAAAATCCGGAGAACCTGCTGTTCAGCAAAACTTGCCGATCCTGTTTCCCCGTCTCAATAGCCTGCCAGATCCCATGATTAAAAGTCTCGTAATCGGCATAGAGGTCTGCCGTCAGCGGCAATCCTTGCTCATCAAAAAGAAGATGCAGTGCGTCGTTCTCCGCCGCATCAAAATCGAGCAGTGTATCATCTACATCAAAAAATAAAGCTTGATAATTTTTCAAAAGTAAAGCCTCCATCTCTCAAGTCTTTCCGATGTCCTAATTTGTCTATTCTGTAGCTGCCTGCAAGATTTTACGTTAAAATGAATTAAAACCAGTTTAGCACAGACTGCCTGACGAGAGGAGACTCTAATGAAAAAACGCGGGTTTCTTTTTATCGGATTAATACTTGGACTTTTGCTTTTTATACTTGGTATCAATATTCGACAGCACGAACTGATTGCCAATCTTTCGGGTATTTTCGGCATTGCCTGCTTGCTTCTCTCCGGAACAACCGTCGGTGCCTTTATCAGCGGTGATCAGGTGCGGGCCAATTTCTTTTCAGAAAGTAAGAAATCGAGACAAGAACGGATTGACTTGGGCATTAAGTCGGCATTCCTGGGACTTCCTTTTATCGCAGTCTCCATTGGCATTTATCTGATCTTCGGAATATGAACATCTGCAAACCTGTTAATAAGCAAGTACCAAACCGGATAGAGGAACGGGCTCTTCTGGTTTTTCTCCGCTCAAAAGAAGTTTACCTAAGTGCAATCCCCTATGTACTTATTTTCTCTCAGGTTTTCATTTTCTTTAACCGGGTATTTCTCTAGAAAGGACGATTCACGCTCGCAAAAATGGTTAATTTCCTGATGAATTTGTAAAAAAGGACATATTTTGTTACACATTCGCAAAGAAATGGTAATATAATTGTAATAAAGGAGTCTTAATCATGAATAATTGGTTTCATAACAATTCATCAGATATTACAGACGCAGCGGAATTATTGGTTCAGAAATGTGACGATTATAATTGTTCTTATGAAGAAGGCTGGTTTCATTATCTCGCTCAGGAACCGCACCTTCGTGCTTCTTTTGATGAAGTGATGGACTATTTATACGGTGAATTGAGGAAAGCCAATTAACAGGGGTTGGAAAGAGCGGCTTCGCTCTCTGAACTAAATTCACGTACATAAGAGGCTCGTTGATCTTGACGAGCCCCTTTTACTCCGTTTATTAGCTCCCTTTCCGTGGAAGCGCTAATAGTTGGCGGACAAATGCCGCTTTCTCTTGACCAGGTCATGAAACCATTTTTCATCATACGTAGCCAGTGCGAGATCAATGAGATGATCTAATTCTTCTGGTGTCATTTCGTAATGATCATCAAGCACATCTTCATAAGCGATTTCCAGCCATTTCATATGCGGGTAGTGTGCGCAGCGTGTAACTCTTAGCTTGCAGCGTTTAAAATCCGGATAAACAGCTGTGACAAATCCGATGCATTCATGTTTCCCCATATATTTTGTATGAACCCATTGTCCAATTTTCATGGTCCATCGCCTCACTATGAATCATGATTTCCAGTGCCCATCTGACGCTTCAGCCTTAGTTTCTTTAATGTTACTATATGACGCTAGACCTTGACCGGATACTCTTAATTTCCTTATCATCTATTTACCCGCTTATCACCCGATTCATGTTTGTTTCTCCAAACTAAGGCTGAAGATATCGATTGAGTGTCGCGATCTGCGAGTATTTAAAGAACAGAGAATGGAAGAGGGCGAGAGCATTGTCAAAGGGTGCCTATATTGGAAATCTGGCCTGGCTCGCGGCTATTTGTCTGTTAAGCTTTTTCAGTCCGCTGCCCTCGGTGCGAGAGATCGCCGTCATTATTGTTGCGGCCGGTTTCATCGTGATCACGCTGGCATACCTGATCAGACGGAAAAGAAATTAATCCGCTGCTATGCGGTTTAATGGCAGTCTATTCCCCTGAAAGCCCAGTGATTCATGGAAAAACAAATAGAGTGCCTAACAGTACAGATAGCCAATAAACAAAAAGACAGCGGCCTGAAAAAATCGAAATGATTTTTCGCGCCACTGTCTCCTTTTTTTTATTTTATTCGTTGATCCACTCGACAACATCGTTAATCGGTTGGCGCGTTTTCGCACGTGGTTCTTTGGCACGATAACCGAAAGCAACCATACAAGCGATGCCGAAATCATTATCATGAATCACGCCTGCGTCTTTCAACACTTGATCGACTTTCTTTCTGTCAAATCCTTCCATAGGACAAGAGTCAATGCCAATTTCCGCTGCGGCCGTCATCATATTCGCCAGAGCGATATAATCCTGACGGCAGCCCCATTCAAAGAAAACACGCTCGTTACCCGTTAACTCGAAATCCGATTTCTGAAAATTATCGATTGCTCCAGTCATCATGGTTTGTACATTCTCCGGTAACTTCTGAACATCCTTGAGAATATGCTGAGCATAGGCCGAATGAACCTGCAGCATCGATGGCTTCTTGGAGAGGATTAAAACAAAATGGCTGGCTGTCCGCAGCTTATCGACAGCGCCCCAAGCCACTTTCGATAATTTATCCCGTAATTCACGATTTTGAACGACAACAAACTTCCACGGCTCCAGACCGAATGAACTCGGTGATAAGTGTCCGGTTTCCAAAATAAACTGGAAATCCTGATCACTGATCTTTTTCGTTGCATCAAAGAGTTTGCAAGCATGACGAAAATGGAAGGCCTCAAGAATCTGATTTTTCACTTGTTCTTTGTTTGCTGTTAACAAGTCACTCATCCCTTTTATAATAGTATTCAGCAAAGCCAAACAAAACATCCGATTGCTGTAACCTGATTGGTTGCAACATATTCATTATAAGTGCTAAGGATGGAAATGAAAAAAATTTCGGCTTGGGATGTATAAATGCTGAAATTATCCCTGTTTTTTTAGGGCTGTAATAACTTTTACTAAAGATTGATTTTTTGTCTTGAAATAATTTTTCCATGGATCTTCCCCCTGATCAATCCGTTCAAGAACTGTATCCAAGGTAAATTTTTCAAGACGAAGATCTTTTGTCACTTCATCCCAGGAGAGTGGTGCTGCAATCGTCGCATCCGCTTTGGCCCGCGGAGAATAGGGGCAAATGATCGTTTTCCCTGCGGCGTGCTGCAGATAATCGATATAGAGCCGATCACCACGTTTTTTCTTCAATCGTTCAATGGTGAATGCCTCCGGATGCTGCTGCACAAGCAGACGAGCCAGGAAGGCAGTAAATAGACGGGTTTCCTCGAAGTTCAGCTGCTGATCGATAAGTGGAAGATGGATTTGCAGACCGCGGCTCCCGGAAAGCTTCGGAAAACTATTGATTTCAAGTCGGTTGAAAACGTCATGTAGGATTCGCGCGGCATCAACCGCCTGCGAAAAGTGACGGCGATCGGGCGGGTCCAAATCAATGACAATCTCAAGCGGATTTTTCGCGTCTGCGCGATTGAAAGGGAGGTGGAACTCAATTGCAAGTTGATTGCCGAGCCAAAAAAGGGTGGGCAAATCTTCGCAGAGAATAAAACGATTGTCCCCTTTAACAGCAGTCTGAATAAAGTCAGGTGCATAATCCGGACAGTTTTTCTGAAAAAAATGCGGCCCAGCTACCCCATGTGGATAACGTATCGACGTCAGTGGCCGGTTTTTAAGAAAAGGCAGCATATAAGGCGCTATTCGGACGAGGTAGGAAAGATATTTCTCTTTTGTGATCCCAGCTGCGGGCCAAATCATTTTATCTGGGTGCGTGACTTCTAGATTGATCGCGAGTTCCGGCGGTAATTGGAGAGACATTAGATCAGCTCCTCTAATCGACATTCCTGAGACGGCCGGATCACGAAGGCTTGAATACTTGGCTGTCGCAGTAGATTATCCGTTGTCAGGCCCAGATACTGAATTTTTACCGTCAGCCGCGGCACTAGCCACACTGCCTGACTGGAACGTTTCGGCTTCTCGCTGAATGGACAAAGATTGCGGCGAAGCGGCCCGATATGATCGGTCAGTGTTTGCCAGTCCTGGCGCGTCAGTTTGCCGGTACCCGCATAACCGATGCAGACGAATTGATCCTTTTGATTATATAGGCCTAAAATCAGCGCATTAACAACATTCTCCCGATAGGTCACGCCGCCGACAACCGCGATAATATCTTTATAATTCTTCACCTTTTTCCAAGCCGCTCCTTTTTGATGTATCGAATAGGTACTCGTCAAATCTTTGGAGACTATCCCCTCCAGATCCTGTTTGACGATCGCATCAAATAAAGCCTGACCATCTCGTTGATAGCGAACACGCTTTACCGTTTGATTTTCGCGAACCACCTTTGACAGACGCTCATAGCGTTGCTGAAAAGGTTGATCAATTATCCATTGACCATTCAGATAGAGCAAATCGAAAATCATATAAAAAATCGGAACGGACTGCCTCAGCTCGCTCACACGATCCAGTAAACGGATGCCGTCACGCTTCATCACTTGATGAAAAGAGGGCTTTCCGCTTTCGTCGAGAGCAATCACTTCCCCATCAAAAATCGCTGATTGCGCTATCGAATAGGATTCAGCAGACATTAACTCAGGAAAATGGGCAGTCCGTTCAATCTTCCGTCGATTAAACAAGGCGGTTTCTCGGCCATCGGAATAGCTCAAGATTCGCACACCATCCCATTTCACCTGATGAACCCACCTTTCCCCCAGCGGTATTTGATCCGTCTGAATCGGTTCAAACGGAATAATCGGATCGAGTTTCATGACGTTTTCTTTTTGCGCACAGCCGATTTTCTTTTTGGCTTCGTCTCTTTGACACTAGCCTCAAGGGCAGAGAGCAGGTCCACAACATTTCTCTGTTCACTGCTGCTCTTTTTCAGTTCTGGCTGAATTCCGGCCACTTTGTTTTGGATCAATTCTTCGAGCTTCATCCGGAAATCGTCTTTATACTGATCCGGCTGAAATGCCGTTGTCAGTTGGCCAATCAATTGGGTCGCGATTTCCAGTTCTTTTTTTTCATTCTGAACAGAAATATCCGCAAGACCGGGGACCTCCGTCATGCTGCGCACCTCATCGGGATAATAGAGCGTTTCAAGCAGCAAACCGTTTCCAAAGCTGCGAATCGCCGCCAAATGTTGCTTCGAGCGAATAATAATATTTGCCAGACCGATTTTATTGGCATCATTGATCGACTGCCGCAAAAGCGAGTAGGCATGTAGCCCTTGCCCGCTGTCCGGTCCGATAAAATAGGATTTTTCGAAATAAATCGGGTCAATTTCGCTCAAATTGACGAAATTAATGATTTCAATGCTTTTATTGCCATCCTCTTGTAATTCTTTTAATTCGTCCTCACTAATCGGCACATAACGTTCAGGCGCATATTCATAGGCTTTGATGATTTCTTCATTTGCTACCGGTTTACCGCATTTTGAACAAGTCCGGGTATAGTTAATCGGTGCCATGCATGCCTTATGCAGCATGCGCAATTTAATATCTTTGTCCTCTGTCGCCGTATACAATTTGATCGGGATGTAGACCAGACCAAACTGAATCGATCCCTTCCACATGGTTCGCATTTCACTCACCTCGGAAATAGTATGCGCGCATCTAAAAGAAGTATGAAAATGGGCAGTGAATTCTATTTTGAAGGATAAAAAGGCTGTTTCTGTGCGTGTTAGCAAAATGGAGGCATTAAAAAAAGCCCTAAAGTACGGGCTAGTGGGGGCATTGCTTTAGTATGTTACCTAACTAATATAGCAGAGAATAAACAGCAAGACCAGATGATTTTAATAAAATTTTCTAAATTTAATAATTTATTTTTTATCTTACTGGCAGAATCTGCTTTTTCCATTCCAACGAATCGCGCAAGTCTCCTCTGTTTGTCCCTCATCGGCCGCCAATGCGACCTTTGCCTCACGAACCACTTTTGTAAGATCAACGCCTTGCTGCATCGCCGCAAAGATGTAGCCGCAATAACATTGGCGGTAGACATCATATTCCCGGCACATCTCAACGGAACGCTGATACCCGCCTCTTTTTTTAAAATCAGAGGGGAGATAAGGCGTTTGATCGGATTTCTGCACCATTAGACCCACTTTATTAATCACTTGGCTATTCTTATGCAGACTGATCGTCAAGGCATTGGCAAAATAATTAAAACCAAGCTCTTTCGCCTTCTTCGCCGTCAGATCGAGGCGCATTTCAAAGCAAACGCTGCACCGTTTCCCGCCTTCTGGTTCCTTCTCCAGCCCTCTAGTCTCCGCAAAAAAATTCAGCGGTCGATAAGGTGCAGAAATAAACTGAACAGGGTACTCACATCTGCGGTTAAAATCTTCAATAAACTTTTTCTGAACCCTCATCCGTCGTTCATATTCAACTTTCGGATGAATATTTGAATTCGCATAATAGACCGTCAGTTCAGCATATTGCGACAGAAACTCAAGAACGTAGGTGCTGCAAGGCGCGCAGCAGCTATGCACAAGAATACTCGGTCGAATGCCCTCACCTGTCCAGCTTTTTATCATTTTTAACAAGACCTGATCGTAATTAATCCGCTGATTCGGGCTCATTTTGCTGAGAATTTCTTCGGCGTCAATCATTTCGTCACCATCTGGATTCCATTCTGCTTGCTCAAATCGATTGTAGCAGGCGGTGCTCGGCGCCGCAAATTGTTTCCTGCTGACAAGAGCCCTCAGAAGCGATGAAAAATCAAAGTGATAACCACAGCCCAGAAAGGCAAGCAGAGTGCAAGAGCCCAGGCAACCCCTTTGAAAAAATGTCCCTCCATATTCGACCACCAACTTTCGTTCGTCGTTACCTTGCGAGCAGATTTTTTATCAGTATTACCACAATCAAGCGATAACTATCCCTGTCAAACAGTCTGAACCGAGATTCAGGCATAAAAAAAGCACTGCTCTTGTGCAAATGAAAGAAAAATGGAATTGAGGCCGATACAAAAGGATTCTTTTCGAGGTTTGGCAGGTGCCGGCACGAGCTTCTGCAGTTCTCGCCCATCGTTCTGCAGTTGAGCGCTGAGGTTCAACAGTACAGTCTCGGGGTTCAACAGTACAGCCCTGAGGTTCAACAGTACAGCCCCGAGGTTCAACAGTACAGCCCTGAGGTTCAACAGTACAACCTCGAGGTTCAAATAACCCGGTTGCGCTGAGCAGTTTCCGCCCACAACTGTCGATTTTACAATAAAAAGGCGTTTTTGCTCCTGCATCTACCCTTTCTTCCTACATAACTGCGACATATGATACAGTATCAAGTAGACAATCAGGACTGCTTGATAAAAACCGCCAAAAGAGTGCCCTCCTCATCACTCCTTGTGCCACCATGGAGCGGTGGCATCAAACTGTACGTGCAAAAAAGCTCGACTGCCGATTGGGACAGTCGAACTTTTTTATTTTATTGAGAATTCATTTGAAAATTTCTTCACCAAGTGACCAGCGAAATTATAATAACGGACAATCAACGTTTGTTCATTTTTTTCAAGCAGGACATATGTACCTTCTTTATAATTTCGCGGCAGGTGCAGACTCCCTGGATTAATCAGAAGAATGCCGTCGTGCATGACCGCGCCGGCAAAATGGGTGTGGCCGTGGCAAATGATCTGGGCACCTAGTTCTTTTCCCCTCTGAAATAGGGGCTTCTGGGAAATGCCGACATCAAACAAATGGCCGTGCGTGATCAGAAATTTAAGCGGTCCAATTTGGCGCAGCAGCTGATCCGGATATTCGTCCAACCGATCGCAATTGCCTTCGACTGTCAGATAGCCGGCGATCTCCGGACTATCTGCCGATAGTTCGGAATCCCCGCAATGAATAAAGGCTTCAACCTCTCCTGTGTAACGCCTCTTCAGAACTTCAAGCTCCTCTGTCTGTCCATGCGTGTCACTGACAATCAGCCATTTCATCAGTCCTCACCTACCCAGCTAGTCCAATGGTTGACGAGCTGCTGCAGGGCACGTCCCCGATGGCTAATAAGATTTTTGGCATCATCGCTCATTTCCGCAAAGGTTTGTCCCTTTTCCGGTACCAGAAAGACCGGATCATAGCCGAACCCACTCTTTCCGTGTCTTTCCAATGTGATTTGACCGTCGCAGCGTCCTTCAGCAAAGTGAGTCGGCGCGTCTGGCCTGCTGAGTGCAAGCACGCAGCTGAAATGGGCCGTGCGCCGTGCGGTTGGAACGCCTTCCAGATTATCAAGCAGCTTATTTATATTTTTTTCGCTGTCCTTCTCCGGTCCAGAATACCTGGCCGAGTATACTCCCGGTTCGCCATTAAGAATGTCGACAGATAATCCGGAGTCATCAGCAAGTGTCAGCATCTTTGTTTGATTAGCTAAGGTTTCTGCTTTCAATGCGGCATTTTCACGCAAAGTTGTTCCCGTTTCTTCGACATCCGCCTCAATCTGCAAATCCTTCAGAGAAACAACCATCACATGAAAAGGTGCCAACAATTGTTTGATTTCTTTAATCTTTCCCTGATTATTTGAAGCAATCAGCAAACGTGTCATTTTTTGCTCTCCACCTTTTGTTCAATCAGTAGATCACCAATGATCTCTTTTTCAGCCTCAATTAATTTCCCAATTCCTTTTTTCGCCAATTGGATTAATTGAGCAAGCTGTTCCTCACTGAACGTGGCTTCTTCACCTGTTCCCTGGATCTCCACAAATTCGCCTTTCCCGTTCATGACGAAATTCATGTCCACATTGGTTGTGGAATCCTCTTTATAGCAAAGATCGAGAATCTCGCCATATTGCGGATGTACGCCTACTGAAGTCGCCGCAAGATAAGTCGTTACCGGAATCCTGGCTATTTGCCTGCGATCAACAGCCTTTTTAAAGGCAAGAATCATGGCGACAAAGGCTCCAGTGATCGATGCAGTCCGCGTCCCGCCGTCTGCCTGGATCACATCACAGTCAATCCATAGCGTACGTTCTCCAATCAGCGATAAATCGACTACTGAACGCATGGCCCGGCCGATCAATCGCTGAATTTCCATCGTTCGCCCGCCCAGCTTACCGCGCGAAGCCTCACGAATTGTCCGCTCTGGCGTCGCTCGTGGCAACATGGAATACTCCGCCGTGATCCAGCCCTTTTTTTGTCCGCGCATAAATGGCGGTACCCGATCCTCGATGCTGGCGTTGCAAATCACCTTCGTCTGCCCGACTGAAATCAGGACAGACCCTTCAGGGTGAATAATATAATTTGGGATTATCTCTATTTTACGAAGTTCATCATTTGTTCTGCCATCTGTGCGAATCATTTATCGTTCCTCCGTGTCTCACTATAAACTCGTCCTTTCACTGCTATGAATGCTCCAAAATTTCCGGCATTCGGTAGTAAAGAGGACAGCACGCTGCCCTCTTTACTATACCATATTTTATTAGAGACCAGCGGCGCTAACCATAGAGCGAGTCACCGGCCCGGAAATCATTCCTCCAGACTCGCGGGTTATCTTGTCTGAATTGCCGACCCTGATTGATAATTTACTGACGCCTTTCACACCCGTTAGCGTCAGGACAAGACTGCGCAACGCCTGATCACTGATTGTTTTGGAGGACTTATCTTCATATAGCGCTTTATTAAAGTGCAAATAGGCAATACCGTCTTTGATATAAGGCTTGCTGACAAGCTGCGTCTCTGGGTTCAATGTGGAAATAAAGTCTGTGCCCAGCGGCTCATGAATCAATGCATTCACCATCGTTTCCAATGGATCGCCTTGATCGTTGACGCGGACCGTCACCGGCACATCATAAGACTTCCCTTTTTCGACAGACAGATAGTAGACAGTTACCGGCTTACTGCCTGTGACATCCGCAACGGTATCAAAGGTCTGATTGATCCCCGATGCCCGGGTCAGAGCCGTTCCGATGACCGTTCCCGTCTTCGGCCATTTTCCCAAGGCCTGACCATCTACGGTGAGTGACACATTTTTGACGGTATCGAACTGTGTCGCGGTCCATACAATCGACTGAACGATTTCATTTTGAGCATCAGCCGGAGCATCCAGCAATTCTTTTGAAAAATTGACTGTCAGCTGACCCTGTGCACTGACCTTAGCGCTCTTGATTTCCGTTCCTGGCGGCAAAACAGCTTGAAATCCGTTCGGCAAAATATTCGATACCGGCCCATCATCGACCAAATAATTCAGCACTTGTTTGATCGGCGTCTTGCTCTCTGGTAGACCGACCGCCTGCGGAACAAGCAAGCCATTCGCATCGGTCAGGAATAATTCCCGTTTAATATATTTTGAGCTTTTTGTGGCCTTACTCAAATCCGCTTTGTTTTTGACATAGTCAACGCTTGACGGTTTTCGATCGGCGACCCCGCAAGCACTCAGCAATGCCAGAGACAGCACAATCCAAAGAATGGCTATCTTCGTAAAAATCTGGCGATTCATAGTTGTTGCCCCCCTGATCCCTATAGGTTGTACTAGTATGTATACGAATCCGGGGGAGATTTAGACCAAGCCTCCTCAAAAATTTTTATCCAATCAAAAAGTCATAAAAATCCGTGCTCAAAAATTTTTTGATAAGCTCGGCAGATCAATATTGCCATAATCAGTTTGCATGTCTCATAAGCTTTTCGATCACCGATTTTAACCGTTTGTACGATTCAAGAATCAGCTTTTCCTCGTTATTTACCGGAACAACTTCGGAAGAGTTGATCATCATCGATTTCCTCCACTCGTTTATTTTTTATAGACGTATAGAGTCGATTGTCCGTCCCTTCCATTCTGCCAACCAAATCCGGTCTGAGAGCCAGCTCCCTCTTGTGCCGCCGTATTCGACCATTCACTGCTGGGCACCTTGACGCAATTATTCTTAATCCAGTTTGTGACACTTGAATTGCTCGTCCCGCCCATTTGTCCGCCTGAAATCAGGAAGTATTTAATTTCTCCGGCCTTCACCATTTTTTCCAGTTTGCTCACAGTAAGCGCCGGATCGCTGCCCCCAAAGCCGCCCATCGCCATCACTGCATAATTTGTTTTCAGCATAATCGAGTATGCAGACTGCGCACGCTGCACAGCGAGTATGAATTTCTCACCTTGATAATGTTTTCTCAAATAGGTTAACAGTTTGATATTAACCTCTTCGCCCATGCCGAAGCCCTGTCTCCCGCTCATCCGTTCTGTAAAATTGTCGATCCGGCTACCGCGGGAATTCATCTGGCCTGATTGGGAAGACGTTCCGCCAGATGGGCCTTGAAATTTGCTGTATTCTTGCATCGACGGCTGTTTCATCGCCCCAAAATGTTTTTCCAATTTTTCTCCCGGCATCTCTCCATTGCGGCTTGATTCGGATTGAAATCCCTGCAAACCACCGTTTCCAGCTGCTCCAGTGCCGCCCATGCCGATCACGGACAACGTCGAGCTTGGACCGGCTACTGGAATCGAGCTGTTTGTTTGATTCATCACAGATGGGAGCGACCAGTACAGCGCTGGGAGAAACATTATCGCAAGTCCTGTCCCGGCGATTGCACCTTTGATCCTCTTCTGTTCGCTGCTGCGCCAGAGAAGTCCGAGAAACAGACTGAGAAGAGCGGCTAGAACCAGCAGTTCGCTCCACACCGCATTGATATTGTTTTCATAAAAAATTAAGGCTTCAAAAAGCAGCGTCGCGCCGAGAGCGATCGGCAAAAGGAAGCTGGTCCAAAGCCGCTCTTCTTGCTTCATAAAATCACGAATCATGAAAGACGCGCCAAGGCCGACGAGCGCCGCAATCGGCGGAGCCATTAAACTGAGATAGTATTGATGGAAAAATCCGGCGACACTGAAAAAAATCACCGCTGGAACGAGCCAAGAGAACCAGAAAATGGCAAAGGTATACAGCACCGTCAGTTTTCGGCGACGGATCCAGTCGGCCGCGATGCTAATCATTCCAACCAGAACGAAAGGCAATAGCCAGCTTGCCTGACCGGAAAGAGCTTTTGAGAATAATCGAAGCGGACCCGCGCTGCCGGTTCCGAACATGCTGCCCTGCGCTCCGCCGCGATTCCTCATTGAACTTATCCGGGATTCCATTTCCTGCGGCACCTTACCGCCCTGATTTTTTGGGGAGAACGCTTTTTGAGCGGATGCAGCATTTTTACCGAATCGGCCGCCCATTCCGGAATGTCCGCCACCGCCTTGTTGTCCGGTCAGCCGCGAAAGACCATTATAACCGAAGGCCAGTTCCAGCTCCGAATTCGTTTGGCTGCTACCGACATAAGGTCGATCGCTTGCCGGGATCGAATCAACAACCACCGACCAAGAAAGCGAAACAACCGCAAGAACCACCGTCGCCAGCCCGAGATGGATCAGCCTTCTCTTCCAACTGATTTTGATCGCTATCCAGTAAAAAATATAAATAGCCGGAAGAATCATAAAAGCTTCAAGCATTTTTACATTGAATCCGATTCCGACAAGGATGACGCTGCCGATCAGCCAGCGCAGTTTTCCACTCGCCTCTGCCCTGAGGAGCGACCAGGCCGCAAGCACAAGCGTCAAGATGAGAATGCTATCGACGTTATTCGTCCTTGAAACCGCGACAAAAATCGGTGTTGTCGCCATCGCGCTCCCGGAGATAAAAGCGGCAAGCTTCCCCGCCTTTTTCTTCATCATCCCATAAACCAACGCCGTTGAGATTACTGCCGCAATGGCTTCGGGAAGCAGCACACTGAAATGACTGAAGCCAAATACTTTGGCACTCAGAACCTGTAGCCAAAGGGCGACCGGTGGTTTGTCAACCGTGATAAAACCTGCCGGATCAAAAGAAGCAAAGAAGAAGTTGTGAAAATTTTTCATCATACTCTTAACCGCAACAGTGTAAAAATCATTACTACCTGCCTGATTCAGCAGGAAGAGGTTCATAAATGCTGAAACAAGAATGACAATAATTAGAGCGTAATCCAGAGATTTTTTTCGCAAAGCGTCCATCATCTATCTTCCCCATTCATCGAAATCGATTCCCTGTTTGAAACAGGCTGTTCCAATAAAGCCATTATCCAATCTATTTCTTAAAAATCGCTTAAGGGTTTCAATTGTAGTCTGGCCATTTAAGGAGTCGAGGCGAATCCACCGGGAAAAGGTCACTAAGACAGAATTGTCGGATGACTTGACGATTAAAAAAATATGGTTGTCTGCTTCATTTCGAGCAAAAAACAGAGATTGCCCTTTTACGGACAATCTCCTTTATTATTGGGGAGTTGGTCGAACAGCACCTTGCTCTTGCTTTAATCAGGCCAACCTTTTATGCTTGCTGCAATAATTGTTTCAGTCGTTCACGGTCTGCCCGAGCGCAGTATGCCGGCGTACCATTCTGAAAGCGGAAGCCCTCATGAAGCGGACCCGCATCGTAGACGTCGAAGCCAATCTGGTTAATCAAGGCCGTCACCGCAGCCTTTGCGTCGACATCGTCACCGGCGATCGGGAGCGTGCGTCGTTCCGGATCACCATTTGGTTTCGCCGTTGTCGCAATTTCCGCGGCATAGATCGAGTTGAACGCTTTCACGATATGCGCATTCGGCAAATGCTTGGCGGTCAGCTCACAGGTTGTCGTTGAACCCTTTTCCAATTCTGCAATTTTCCCATCACGGTCCGGATAATAATTCATCGTATCGATGATCGTTTTCCCGGCTAGAGGGGCTACCGGTACTTTTTCAAGGGCGAATAAAGGAACTGTGACAACGACGATTTCACCTTCGTGCGCGGCCTGTTCAGCCGTTGCAGCTGTTGCTTGCGGTCCCAAGTCGTGAATAAGTGAAGCCAACGTTTCCGATCCGCGGGAGTTGGACATGATCACTGAATGTCCCGCCTGAATCAAACATTTTGCCAGCGTCGAGCCAATATGTCCACTGCCTATAAATCCTATTTTCATATTAAAACTCCTCGTATTTTGCAGGATCTTGATCAAAAGTTCGGCCATTCGAAAGGCTCAGCTTATCGATCGTCTGCATTTCATTTTCATTTAATGAGAAATCAAAAATAGACAAATTGTCCAGTTGTCGCTTGGGCGAAGAAGACTTCGGCAGCGGGAGCGCCCCCAACTGAATATGCCAGCGCAGAATAACCTGCGGAATTGATTTTTGATGGACATCAGCGATTTTTTGAATATCCGGATCACGCAGCAGCTTATTTGCTCGTCCGAGCGGGCTCCACGATTCGGTTAATATGCCATGTTCAGCGTCCCATGCACGCTGCTTTTCCTGTGAAAAATAGGGATGTAATTCCACTTGATTCACGCTAGGTGTCACACCGGTCTCATCAATAATCCGTTCCAGATGTTCCGGCAGAAAATTGCAGACGCCAATCGAGCGAATTAAGCCCCACTTTTGCGCATCAATCAATGCCTTCCAAGCTTCCACATACTGATCCTTGCTCGGATTCGGCCAATGAATTAGATAGAGATCATAATAATTGAGGCCCGCGCGCAGCAAAGATTCTTGAATTGTATAGAGTGCCTCGTCATATTGATGATGCCTGCCCGGCAGTTTCGACGTGATCCGCAGCTGCTCACGCGGTACCGAGCTTCGACGAATGGCTTCGCCAAGTGCCCCTTCGTTTTCGTAATTAAAGGCTGAATCCAGCAATCGATAGCCTGTATCGATTGCACTCAGAATGGAGTTAATTCCTGATGCTCCGTTCAGCATATAAGTACCAAAACCAATAGCCGGCAATGTTAGCCCGTCGTTTAATGTTTTCTCTGGTATTGCTTCCACCACGATAACCTCTCCCTTCGCTAATCAATTTTAGTGTAGCATCCGCAAATTTCTGCGTCTAACGATGCGCTCGGAGAAAACACTTCGTCGAAAAATTGCCACATATCATCGCTTATTTACCCATTAATCCCGCAGATGTTCTGGAAACCATAAAGGCTGCAGAATATGCAATAACCGCGTGCGGCGCCATTGATTCTGAAAAAAGTAAAAGAGATTCATCCGAATCATTTTTACTGTTCAAATCATTTACTTAACTTTTACAAAAAAGACAAGACAGCAGACCTGTCTTCAGTTAAGCTTCATATAATCAGTCCTGCATCCAGACCGTGAGAGACAGTCTGCATCAGCAGATCTAGTGTCCTTGGATCATTCAGTTTTTCCGGTCAGCAAGCTGACACTTGGCACCTATTTCCTACAGCCGATTAGAGAGAAGTGTTGTGCATGACTCATCGAAAAAAGACGAGAAAGATGATCGGATTCATTTTGGGAGGACTCATTCTTTTACTCTTACTTTTCCTGCTGCTGCTGTCACTTGCAGACGGTGTTTTTCAGTCGGCAAACTATCTGGCCCCATGGAATCCAGATTATGTCTCATCTGCCAGCGATCCCCGCATTCGCCTTGTGGCTAAAGCGGAATTAGCAGCTAGCGGACACAATATGCAGCCCTGGCGAATCAAACTGGATCATGAAGAAGCGCAGTCTTTTTATCTTTATGCCGATCCCAAACGGCTGACTCTGCAAGTTGATCCCTTCGCCCGCCAAACAATGATCTCGCAAGGGACTTTTCTCGAGTACCTCTCGGTTGCCGGAGCACATGCAGGTTACGATATACGCATCCGTCTGTTTCCGAAGGGACCCTATAATGAGGACCACTTGAAAAAAAGCATGGCCGCACTCCCTGTGGCAAGAATTACACTTACAAAAGGGACTACTCCTGGCAGTAAATGGTACCCCTATCTTTTTCAACCGGATACCAATCGTGGGCCTTATGCCTCGGCAAAACTGACATCTGAACAACTGTCGCAATTGCGAGGGCTCATTCACGACCCCGATCTGTCTCTGACCCTTTATCAGGATACCCGCGATCTGAAACGCTTGAATGCTTTTGCAAACGTTGGCGCCCGAATTGAATCGTCCGTGAAGCGGATCAGTGATGAATCCGCCGCCGTCTTTCGCGCAAATGAATATCAGAAGAATGCCAAGAGCTACGGCTATTCCTTTGAAGGCCAAGGCATGAGTGGAATCAAAATGCAGCTGCTTCAGGGCTTGATCACCCTTTTTCCGGCATTGAATAACGATCAGGCAGCGTCATCAATTTTCGTCAATTCAACCAAAAATGCAACGACTCATACACCAGCCTACGCGATTTTAAAAACAAAGGGCAACAGCCGAATCGATCAGGTGAGGGCGGGCATGATCTACAGCCGCCTTGTATTGGAGGCGCACCGGCTGGGCCTTTCCCTGCAGCCCCCGAGCCAAGTCCTTGAGGAATATCCAGAGATGAGTCGGCCCTATCACCAAATTCATTCAGACTATGCACAGCCCGGCGAAACAATCCAAATGTTTGTCCGAATAGGACTGCCGCTGGAACCTGCACAAAAAAGCATGCGTCAAGATGTTCACAAATTTTTAATTAAATAAAAGTATTCAAATCCTTCAATAACGTTTCACAGGAGTAAATACGTTGTTTGCGGGTTTAATCCAAAGCTTGCTGAAATCCGCCCAGCCGTAAGCGTTCAACTGAATGCCCGACAACTCTTTTGAAAAGGCCGAGGCCTGATTGGAATGATAGTTGAAAAGAATGATCATATGCTCTCTAAGATAGCCTTCCAATTGTTGAATCATTTTCCAATAGAAGGCCTCATCGCTGCAAGCCATGAGTGCGTTCGCTATCTTATCCACGACCTGCCGCTGCTCTGCATTCAGAAAACGACGGAAAAACACCGTCTCATCCTTCAGCATGCTGATAAAACTCAGTGGAATATCTTCATCAAACACTTCACCCGCCAGCAGCAAATCGGCCTTGCTGTCAATCGACGGATTAAAAAAGTCCGTCATGGGAAAAGGGTGAACTGAGAGATTCAATCCGGCCAATCGAGCACGGTGCATTAACCAGAGAGCATCTTCCCGGCTTCCCGGCTGATCAAAACAATAGAGCTGCATTGTCTCCCCCGAATAGCCAGATTCCTTCAGCAATACTTCGGCTTCGGTCAAAGGATGAGAGGTGAAAGAAGCTTGCTCACTGAATTTACGAAAGAAACTATCCGCAGGCTGCCGGCGATCACCTCTCAGGTCCTTCAGGAAGATCTGACGATCGAAAATCAGCCTTACAGCCTGCCTGAATGTTCTATTCATCTGCGGACCGCTTTTATTAAAATTAAAAGATAAATATCTGCATCCGCATTCTTCTGTGGTAAAGGGCTGTAAATCTACCGGATCGGAAGAAGTTTTTTGCTGTGTAAAGATTGCAACACTTCGCTCAGCATGCGGCAAATAATAAATTGCGACTTCATCGAGCAGCATCCGCTCCCGATAATAATTTTCAAAACGAGTGAGAATCAGAGTATCCTTCGTCCTTGATTTGAGTTGGAAAGGACCGGTGCCGATCAGTTTTTCTTCCTGAAAACTGGCATCCGCAGGTAAAATAGCTGTATGAATAGAGCTGAGCAGATGCAGCAAAAATCCTGCTGGTCGCGAAAAAACCAATCGGAGGGTGTACCTGCCCGCCTGCTCTATCAGGAGCAATTCTTTAAAGTACCAGGCACACGGGCTGGAAGGGGACATCACTCGGTTAAACGTAAAAGTCACATCACGAGCCGTTAACTCTCTGCCATGATGAAAAAGAATACCCTTACGGAGATAAAAAGTCCATTGTTTTTTATCTGAACTGCAATCCCAGTGATGAGCGATCTGCGGTTCGAATGTCTTTTTCTCAAGATTATATCGAACCAGTGTATCAAAAAGCTGCCTGGCTAAATGCACTTCAGTTGTGATCGATACCCTCAATGGATCAAGCGCAGACAGATGTCGGCCGAATGCCAAACGGATGATATCACGCGGTCGATTATGATTGACTTTCGTATGCAAACCCAGCCAAGCTGAAATGATTTGCCGTAGGGCGCGTGCTGTCGATTCATTGATTCCAGGCAGCTCCAATAGGCGGATCGCTTGCTGGATATGCCCTTGCCTCAGCCATTCCTCTGTTTGCTGGCGCAGCAAATCTTTCGGCAGGCGATGAAACGTGATAAAAGACCGATGCCCTCTGCCGCGACCGGGCTGCCAACTAATCCAACGTTGTTCTTCCATTTTCCGAAGCACGAATTTCGTGTTCCGTTCACTGCAATGCAGTTTATCAGCGATTTCAGCCACGGTCGTTGCTTGTGGGTGATCAATTGTGTAGTCTTCTGCCGGGAAGCAGAAGAAATAGTGTTCAATTAAATCCATTGGTTAACCGCCCTCTGTTCCTCTTAAAAGGTGAAAGAATTGATTTTAGTTTACGCTTTTTCTTCCTCTTTTTTAACCCTAATCTATTTATAAAGAGGGGATAGCCTATGTTTCAATCACTGCACCGGAATATTAAACTTCGTCTGATCATTTCTTTTCTTTCTGTTTTTGTCGATAATATGATTTTCCCATTCATGGCAATGTATTTCAGCCAGGCGTTCGGACCTCTATGGACTGGCTTTTTAGTATTGTTCAATATCTTGGTTTCATCAGTTTCCAGTTTAATAGGTGGTTATTTAAGTGACCGGATAGGTCGCAAACCGATGATTGTCTTTGCCCAAAGTTTGTTCATTCTTTCATTTGCCGGCATGGCCCTGGCAAATTCGATCTGGTGGTTCTCTCCGCTTTTCACCTTTTTTATGCTGATTATTGAGTCACTCGGCAGCGGATTGATGCATCCGGCTGAAGAAGCGATGTTGATCGATGTCAGCGATGAAACGAATCGACGGTTGATGTACAGCGTCAACTATTGGTCAACGAATCTTGGCATGGCTGGCGGAGCAATTATTGGCGGACTCTTCTTCGGTGACTATTCGTTTATGCTCTTTCTCATTTTGGTGCTCGTTTCTCTGCTGATTTTCGGACTCATCGTTTTTTTCATGGAGGAAGTTTATCAGCGCCCCAGTGTGCTTCCTACACGTCCTTTCGCTATTCTCTCTCATTACGCGCAGGTTGGCCGGGATCGGCTATTCCTGCTCTTCTGTCTCGGAAACTGTCTAATTCTATCGCTTGAATTTCAGACAACGAACGCCATTGCCGTGCATCTTCAGCAGACCTTCCGTAGTTTCAATCTGGCAAACCTGCATCTAACCAGTTACTCGGTTCTCAGCTGGCTGCGGATCGAGAATACACTTTTGGTAGTTCTTCTCGCCTTTTTCATCTCCAAATGGAGTCGAAAATGGTCACCAAACCATATTTTTATGATTGGTTTGCCTATTTACGCACTCGGCTATGCCCTGCAAGTGTTCAGCAATCAATTGCTTCTGCTTTCTTTCGCTGTCCTTCTGGCTACGATTGGCGAACTGCTCTATGTCCCGATCAGCCAGAGCTTGCTCGCTTCGATGACACAGGAAAAGTCGCGGGCAGCCTATATGGCCGTCTATGGATTCGTTTTTCAAGGAGCAAAACTACTTGGGGCTGCCGGAATTTTGATCGTTTCCATCTTTTCAACATTGGTGACAGGACTCCTGTTTATCCTGATTGGGCTGCTCGGCATGAGCTGCTATCTCTGGATCTGCCGTTCTAATAAAAAGACTTTCACAGAGAAAAGCTGATATTTTTTCACCTTTTAAAACCAAAGGGGCCGTAGTCTCATCGTAAAACCGAATGAGGCTACGGTCCTTTTACTCCACCGTTAGCGTGCTTTCAATTCACTTTCTATTACCCACCTGTGATCTTTCACTAATTTTCCTGTCCTTGTGTCTTTGTAATTGACGATATAGACCGTTGTTGTCTGAGCAGTGTCAATCCTGCCGGTTGCTCCCCTCATCCCTTGCATATGATTGGCATTGAGTTTGACCTTTGCACCGGTCGGAAGCAATTTTTTGCTTTGAGTGGCGAGTTCCTGCTGAACGACCCATTTATGATTACGAATCGTTTTGCCTCCAGTTACCGGTTTATAAGTCACACTATAGACATGCGTCCGGTAAGCTCCGACAATGGTAGCCTTTGCACTTTTCATGCCTGGCATATGATCCGCAAGCAGGATTACCTTGCCTCCCTTTGGAAACTTCGGATGCGCTGCTTCTTCCAACCCGGCAGGCAGACTGCTGCCCAAATCCATAGCCATAGAACTCATGGGATGACTTCCCTGAATGCTTTCAGAGGATGAACCCGATTTATGCGTACTGTCGCAAGCGACCTGCGAACCGATGATTAGCACTGCAAGGACAAGACAAAGGTATTTTTTCAACATAAATACGCCTCCATAAAATAGTTACATAGTAAGGATACCCGGCGGCGCCTGTTCTCAATCGTTTATATGTTTAATTTTTTGAGTATCACAGAAAAGTGAATTTTGCAGCATAAAGGGAATAATTCTTTCCCTGTATTGGCAGAAATACTCAGAAGACAAACAACAACCGGTCCTTTTGAGGGGACCGGCTGATGGGCTATAGTTTGAGTTCTCCGAGCCTGAGCAGTTCAACAACCGCCTGGGAGCGTCCTTTTACACCAAGCTTCTGCATGGTGTTTGAGATGTGGTTGCGAACAGTCTTTTCACTAATGAAGAGTTCTTTCGCTATGTCTCGAGTTGTCTTGTCTTGCACAAGCAATTCAAAAACTTCCCGTTCCCTCTTCGTCAGCAATGGTTTTGGACGATGATAGTCTTCCTTCAACAATTCCCCCTCCTTGCTCAGCAGATGAGTAGGCGGGAAAGGCGTTTAGTCCTTATAGTTTATGAATAATTGAAGGAAGCGTGAACCTTTGAAAATAATTCAGGCGCGAATAAGATCTGCTTTTTTCAGATACTGTCGCTGCCGAAAAAATCTTTGAAGGACTGAACCGCCGCGTCACGATTCAATGCGGCAATTGAGGTCGTCAGCGGAATTTCTTTCGGGCAAACCTGAACGCAATTTTGCGAATTTCCACAGCTGGCCAAGCCGCCTTTGCCCATGATCGACCGCAGACGTTCCGCTTTGTTCATCGCCCCAGTTGGATGGGCATTAAAGAGACGAACCTGTGACAATGGGGCAGGTCCCATAAAGTCCGAGTTGCTGTTGACATTGGGGCAGGCTTCCAGACAGCAACCGCAGGTCATACATTTCGAAAGCTCGTAGGCCCATTGCCGTTTACTCTCTGCCATACGCGGCCCAGGTCCAAGATCATAGGTGCCGTCTATCGGTATCCAGGCTTTCACTTTCTTCAGCGCATCGAACATCCGGCTGCGATCAACGATCAGATCGCGTATTACCGGAAAAGTTCGCATCGGTTTTAGATGAATCGGTTGATCAAGCTTATCGATTAATGCCGTACACGCCTGGCGCGGACGACCGTTAATCACCATTGAACAGGCGCCGCAGACTTCTTCCAGGCAATTCATTTCCCATTGCGGCGGTGAGGTCTGCACCCCTTTTATATCTACAGGATGGCGGCGGATCGCCATTAATGCGGAAATCACATTCATATTCGGCCGGTAAGGCACATCAAATGTTTCCTCATAAGGGGCTGATTCGGGGCTCTCCTGACGCGTAATAACCAGCCGCACCGTTCTCGATTCCTTCGTTTCGCTCATATTCCCTGCCCCCTCATTTATTATGCGAGTAATCCCGCTTCCGTGGCTTAATCAGCGAGACATCCACATCCTCATATTCTAAATCAGGTCCCTGATTTTCCGGATTAAACTTGGCTTTTGTTGTTTTCAGGAAATGTTCATCATCGCGTTCCGGGAATTCGGGTTTGTAATGGGCACCGCGACTTTCATTGCGGTTATAAGCACCAAGCGTAATGACGCGAGCCAGCTGCATCATATTCCAGAGCTGCCGGGTGAATGAAACACCGCTATTACTCCATTTCGATGTATCATCCATATTAATGTGTTTGTAGCGTTCCATCAATTCCTGAATATGGGCGTCCGTCTCCAGCAAGGTTTTGTTCTCGCGGACAACCGTCACATATTTCGTCATCCATTCGCCGAGTTCCTGATGCAACATATAGGCATTTTCCGTTCCATCCATGGACATCAATTCTTGATAATTTTTCTTCTCGCGGGAGAGTGCCTCATCGAAAATGGCCGATGACAAGGCCTCACTGCCCGTCTCCAATCCGGAAATATAATGAACCGCATTCGGCCCGGCGATCATGCCACTGTAGAGAGCTGAGAGCAGAGAGTTTGCCCCCAAACGGTTAGCCCCATGATATTGATAGTCGCATTCCCCGCAAGCAAACAGTCCTTTAATATTTGTCATCTGATCGAAGTCAACCCAGAGGCCGCCCATTGAATAGTGAACAGCAGGAAAGACTTTCATCGGCACCTTATGCGGATCATCACCGGCAAATTTTTCGTAAATATCAATGATCCCGCCAAGCTTCACATCGAGTTCATGCGGATCCTTATGCGAAAGATCGAGATAAACCATATTTTCTCCATTGATACCCAGATGCTGATTGATACAAACTTCAAAAATCGCCCGAGTGGCCACATCACGGGGCACGAGGTTGCCATATGCCGGATACATCTCTTCAAGAAAATACCACGGCTTGCCGTCCTTATACGTCCAGATGCGTCCCCCTTCTCCGCGAGCAGATTCGCTCATCAGTCGCAGCTTGTCTTCGCCAGGAATTGCCGTCGGATGAATTTGAATGAACTCTCCGTTAGCAAAATAAGCACCTTGCTGATAAAGGGCGGAAGCAGCCGATCCGGTATTGATCATCGAATTTGTCGATTTGCCGAAAACAACACCTAATCCACCGGTAGCCATAATAACGGCGTCCGCTTTATAAACTGAAATTTCCATTGTTTTCAAATCCTGAACAACTACCCCGCGACATACTTCTTGATCATCAATGACCGCCGAAAGAAACTCCATATATTCATGTTTATGCACCAGGCCTTTGGTTTCTGCGCGCCGCACTTGCTCGTCCAGTGCGTAGAGAAGCTGCTGACCCGTTGTCGCGCCTGCATATGCCGTCCGATGATATTTCGTCCCGCCGAAAGCGCGAAAATCAAGTAACCCCTCTGATGTGCGATTGAACATAACGCCCATGCGATCCAATAAATGAATGATCCCGGGAGCCGCTTCGCACATCGCTTTTACCGGCGGCTGATTCGCCAGAAAATCGCCGCCATAGACCGTATCATCAAAGTGTTCCCACGGCGAATCCCCTTCGCCCTTCGTATTGACCGCGCCATTAATGCCCCCTTGCGCGCAGACCGAATGTGAGCGCTTAACGGGAACGACTGAAAATAAATCCACTTCAACGCCGGCTTCCGTTGCTTTGACGGCTGACATCAAACCGCCAAGCCCACCGCCGACGATTATTATTCTGCCTTTACTCATTTGGGCTCACTCCCTCGTAGATTAATAGACTGTGTGGTTTAGATGAACGCAAATAACGCGCTAATACCAACGTAGCCTAATAGTAAAAAAATAATTAGAGAAACATAGCTGCCGATTCGCTGGGATTTCGGCGACACCAGAATACCCCAGTGCACGCAGAACCCCCAGAGCCCATTAGAAAAATGAAAGACCGCGCACAATACCCCGAGGACATAGAAAATAAAATTGCCGGTATTGCTGAGAACATGCACCATCATTTCATAGTTAAGCGGCGTCCCAAGCGCCATCGCAATTCGTGTCTCCCAGATATGCCAGGCCAGAAAAACAACAAGAAACAAACCTGAAATTCTCTGCAACAGGAAAAACCAGTTTCTGAAGAAATTAAATCGGCTGACATTGTTTTTGGCAGTAAATGCGAGATAGACGCCATATACCGCATGAAACAGAATCGGTAAATAAATCAAAAAGACTTCCAGAAAAAGCAAATACGGAAGATGTTCCATAAAAGCCGCCGCCTGATTAAAAGCGCCCGACCCCTTTGTTGCTTGAAAATTTACTGTAAGGTGAACAACCAAAAACAATCCGACCGGGATGACCCCCAAGAGAGAATGCAAACGGTGCCGGGCATAATCGTGATCAGCCATGTTGCTTCTCCTCCTCCAAATGAAATGTTACCGTTTGACAGAATTCTGATTTAAATAGCTTTTGTAAAACAGGTTGGAATAAATGACCAAAATCTGTCACAAATTCATTGTAAACCCCGCCAATTTTTCAGTCAATCGAAAAGTGGAAGCGCTAACTAATTGATAATTCTTTCTCATTACTAACCATTTTCTTTTTTTGCAGACAACGCTCGGATTTTTGCGAAGCGAGTCGATTATCTTTTTTAGAAGAAGTTTCATTCGCTTCTTTTCACTGGAAAGGTTTCTCTATTAATGAATGAAAATCCTGTATCAATTATGAAATGATGTGAATTTTTCGTGTGCTTTTCGTTTGAGAGAGGATTGGAGATTCCGCTGATTTTTTGTATCGGCTTATAGTATAATAAAGAGCGGAGGGATTTTTACATGACAAAAGACGAAAATTACCCGAAACCGGAACACTACGGCGATGCGACTGTTCCGGCATTCGGTTATGAATTGATAAGAAATGAACTGCTGCCCGAGCTTCTCGGCAAGGAGGCGGCATCCATTCTCTATTGGTCAGGCAGAAAAATAGCGCGTCTCTATCCGATGGCCAGTGAAGAAGAGGTAGCGGTTTTCTTTAATCAGGCGGGCTGGGGAAACTTGAGTCTGACCGATCGGGGCAAGAACAAATTGGTCTTCGAATGTCAGTCTGCGCTGATTGAGTCGAGAATCAAAGACCATCCCGGAACTGTTCTGTTCACGATGGAAGCGGGATTTCTAGCCCAGCAGATTGAGATGATTCATGGATACATAGCCGAAACCTATTCTGACATCCGGACAGGTCATCATAAAAAGGTGATTTTCAACGTCAAATGGGATAGTCGAGATATCGTAGAGAGCACCCCTAAGGATTAATAGAAAAACCCGTCCTCAAATTTGGACGGGTTTTTCTGTTTTGATCGAATGTTAATTTTGTACGATTTTGTTAAAAATTTTCAATATCCACGATAAAGCCCGCTTTTTCCTATCTAAAACAGCTTGCTTTCAGGTGAAAAATATCCTCGGTCAGCTGACTTTTGATACGGATTTGATGCAACTGATTCGCAGGGGTAATCAAACAGTCGATATTTTTGATGATCCTCTTTCTCAGGCGGAGAATTTAAAAATACAACTTCAGAGATGGCTAAGGCAGCATTGCGGCCTCATTCAAATCCCCATTCTTGATCGCGTAGTAATCACCTCATCTGCAGAACTCAATGTGACAGATAGAAACAGCAGCCAAATTAAAAAAATCATTCGCCGATCGAATCTGAGGAACGAGCTATACAAGCTGAATCAGCAATATCCCGAAAGATGCATCACTTCCGCGCGAATGAAAAAAATTGAGACGGCATTGTTATCAGGCCACAAGGATCGGATAGTTGATCCATTTTCAAGCTTCAGAATTGATCCTAATCAAATTCACAAGGGTGTTTGCCTGTCCAAGTTGCGGCAGCAGACCGATGATCAGACGTGATAGGAGATGGCATTGCATCTCATGCGGCTGTTCGTCCATGTCCGCGCAATTTGTCTCACTCAGAGATTATTATTTAATTTATGGAGTAGCCATTACAAAACGAAAATGCCGTGATTTTTTGATGATTAGCTCTGAGGCGACGGTGAATCGCTGGTTGCATGCGGTATCCGAGCGATTCTTAGGCGAAAATAAGTCTAGAGCCTATTTCTTATCTTGGAAAAAATTAAGCAAACTTTCTAATGAGTGATAAATACGTGCTGATGCTTGATAAATTTACATTCATGAGCGATATTTCGTTAATGATATCTAGTATCGGGAAAAAAGCGGTAAAACTTTACCTACTTAGTAAAACGCTCTATTCCCTGATTCGATGAATGCGACTTTTTCGCATTTAATCGTATTGATCATGAAAAAAGCGGCTTTTCGCCGCTTTTTTCAACTCCTACAGTTTCGATTACAGCCGAACAGATTCTTCCTCGGCGAGCTGGAAGGTTGCATGCAGCTTATCCAGCGCTGTAAGCAATTGCTCCTCATCAATAATCGTAGACACTTTGATTTCCGATGTGCTGATCATTTTTACTTTGATCGCTTCTTCAGCTAATGCATGAAACATCTGCGCAGCAACTCCCGGATTGGAAGCCATGCCTGAACCGACAATAGACACTTTAGCAAGACCGGATTCGAAGATAAGTTGCTCGATATCAAGAGCACTTTTTTGTGTTTTGAGCACACTCATCGTTTCCGTCAACAAATCGCGATCAACCGTGAAAGAAAGACTGGTTTTCGCTTCATCAAGCACATTCTGTACAATCACATCAATGTTGATATGTTTTTCCGCAATCGCATCGAAAACGCGGGAGACCGCCGGAACATTATTCGGCAACCCGAGCAGCGTCACCTTGATGACATTTTTCTCAAAAGCAAGCCCTCTGACTGTCTGTGCTTTTTCCATTGAGACTTCCTCCTTAATCACCGTACCGTCTTCATCTGAAAACGAAGAACGCACAACCAATTCAATATGGCTGTTCTTCGCGTATTCCACCGCTCTTGGATGAAGCACGCCGGCACCAAGATAAGCCATTTCCAGCATCTCATCATAACTAATTTCTTTTAGCTTCCGTGCTTTCTTCACATAGCGGGGATCTGTCGTGAACACACCGCTGACATCCGTATAGATTTCGCAACGTTTGGCCCCGAAAGCAGCAGCCAGAGCGACGGCCGACGTATCCGATCCACCGCGCCCGAGCGTTGTGATTTCTCCATCTTCCGTCACACCCTGAAAGCCGGCGACAACGACCACGGCACCTGTTTTCAATTGCGCACGCACGGATGCCGTATCAATTGTAGCGATTCGCGCCGAGCCATGAACAGCTTCTGTATGAATGCCCGCCTGCCAGCCGGTAAACGAAACCGCCTCATAGCCGCGTTCAATCAATACCATTGATAACAGAGCAATCGTCACCTGTTCGCCGGTTGACAAAAGGACATCCATCTCCCGTTTTGAAGGTTCCTCAGAGATCTTCTCCGCCATAGAGACTAGCGAATCAGTCGTTTTGCCCATTGCCGAAACAACAACCAACACCTGGTTGCCTTTCTTTTTCTGTTGAATAATCCGATCGGCCACCTTCTGCAGTCGTTCCACAGTTGCCACGGAAGTACCGCCAAACTTCATCACTGTTAAAACCACGCTTCACTCGCTCCTTTAGATTATGACCGATATTCTGTCCGGCTCCCGCGGCGCGCTAAAGAGATCGGGATGATCGATTTGATCAGCCTCTGTCCATTTTTTATCTTCAGTGTAAAAAAAGAACAGCGAGCATCCCCGCTGTTGAACTGACACTTTTCAACATGCTGAGATAGTCCTCCACACTTAAAGCAAGTGTGACAGCCCTGCACTTCTTCAATGCAGGTCCAGCCCCAGTGAATGATGCGTTCACCTAGCTTCGGCAGTCTCCCCTTTCCGCCGCGGTCGCCGGAGTCATCCTCCTCGCGCGGCATACTCATGAAACCCGCTCCTCTATCACTTCAGATTCTTGAAAAATTAAGTTGTCCCTAAAAAAACGCTGCGCCATTTCCCAATTTTACGAAGCATTGGACAAAAGCGGCTATCGTTTTTAAAGTATAACAAAACTCCCCGCGACAAACAACACTTTTTGCAGGGAGTGCTTCTCTATTTGTCCAAATATTTTTTTAAGTTTTCCGCAATCTTAATCGGCAGACCGGCTTCATGCAGCGCCTCGCTAGTCGCCTCTTTGATTTTACTCATCGAACCAAATGCCCGCAAAAGCGCTTGTTTTCTTTGTTTTCCGATGCCCGGAACATCATCGAGCACAGAATGGAGCATCGCTTTCGAACGCACTTGCCGATGAAACGTAATCGCAAAACGGTGCACTTCATCCTGGATGCGCTGCAGCAGATAGAAAGCCTGACTATTTCTGGCCAACGGGACAATGACAGGCGGTTCGCCGACAACCAGCTGCGACGTGCGATGTTTTTCGTCCTTAGCAAGTCCGCAAATCGGAATATAAAGACCAAATTCATTCTCGAGCACATCGATAGCTGCTGAGAGTTGGCCCTTCCCGCCATCGATTAGGATCAAGTCCGGAAGCGGCGCGTTCTCCTTCAGCAAACGACCGTAGCGGCGGCGGACAACTTCTTTCATCGTCGCGTAATCATCCGGCCCGACAACGGTTTTTACCCGATATTTGCGATAATCGTTTTTCTTTGGACGACCATCCTCGAAAACGACCATCGCTGAAACTGGATCCGCTCCCTGAATATTGGAGTTGTCAAAGGTTTCGATCCGATGTGGTGCCGGCATATCCAGTGCTTCACCCAGCTGCTCGACTGCGCCGACTGTCCGTTTTTCATCACGCTCGATCAGCGCAAATTTTTCCTTAATGGCGATCTGAGCATTCTTCATTGCCATCTGCACAAGATCCTTCTTCCGCCCCCGCTGCGGTTGAAGAATCGTCGTGTCCAGCATCTGCTCGACGAGTTCCTGGTCCGCCTGATCCGGTATCAGCACCTGCTTCGGCTGAATATGATTTTGCCGCGAATAGAATTGCCCGATAAACGTCAGAAAGTCTTCCTCCGGTTCCTGATAAAAGGGAAACATCGAGGCATCGCGCTCGATCAATTTTCCCTGCCTCATGAAAAAGACCTGAACGCACATCCAACCTTTATCAAAGGCATAACCGAAGACATCACTATCCTCAAGATCATTAAAAATAATTTTCTGTTTCTCCATCACCGTTTCAATATTACGAATCTGGTCGCGCAGCTCCTTCGCTTTTTCAAAGTGAAGCTGATCCGCTTCCAATGTCATTTGCCCAGAAAGCTCTTTTTTGACCTCCTGATAACCGCCGTTTAGGAATTTTGTGATATCATCTGTCATTTGGGTATACGTTTCTTCTGGGATTTGAAAAACGCAGGGCGCCAGGCACTGGCCAATATGATAATAAAGGCAGACACGGTTTGGCAACGTCCGGCACTTGCGCAGCGGGTAGAGATGATCGAGCAGGCGCTTCGTCTCATTGGCGGCCGTGACGTTCGGATATGGCCCAAAATATTTGCCGCTCTTGCGATTGACTTTACGCGTAATAATCAATCTCGGGAATTTTTCACTCGTTAATTTAATATAAGGATAGCTTTTGTCATCCTTCAGCATGATATTGTAGCGAGGTTCATATTTCTTAATCAGGTTAATTTCCAGCAACAGCGATTCAATCTCTGATGAAACGACGATATATTCAAAATCAGCGATATCGGCAACGAGGCGCTGTGTTTTCGCATCATGTGACCCGCTGAAATAAGAGTGGACACGGTTAAACAAATTTTTGGCCTTGCCGACATAGATAATCTCACCCTGGCTGTTCTTCATTTGATAACAGCCAGGTTGCTTCGGCAAGAGAGCGAGTTTTTCTTTTATTTTCTGATTGGGCATGCTGTTCATCCTTTAACAAAATCGTTTGCAGCTTTTTTTCGATAGTGAAAAAAGGCCATCTTCCCTATTATCAACGAGAGGCGCCGTTTCTTCAATAAATTTAATCTGGAAAAGTTCAATTCGCTACTTTTTTATCGAAAAGCGACTTGTGAACTCAGTCAGACGGTCAAATCACGCTTTCGATAGAAATAATAGCAACCCGCGGCAAGTACGATGGCAAGCAGCAGGGTGAGCAGAACACTAACGAAATTGAGGCTCTCACCCCGGACAATCGCCGGATAACTGAAGTATTGAAACGGCGACAGAACTTTCAAAGCGTTCAGGTGACCGGCCAATTCGGTGATCTTACCAATGAAATACGCGCCGAATAGAATAGCTGTAACAAGCGAACCAGATGCCTTCGGATTTTTTAGAAGAGCGGAAAGGAAGGCACCAAGCGACAGAAAGAGGAGTTGAACAATCAGCATAGTCACAAAAAGCGCAGTAATTTCGCCATGAATTGCCTCGCCCTTATTGTAAAGATCGACAAAGTAATAAGAGGATAGCAGCGTCACCAGATTGAGAATGACAAGATTGACCATGGCGGCAAATAATTTTGCCGTCAGAATTGTCGTTCGCGAAATCGGCTTCACCATTAGAAACTCAGTCGTTTTATCCCGCTCCTCCTTAGCCAGGATTCCGCTTCCGAGCAAGGCTGCGTGAATGGCCGCGGCCAGAACAATATACGAAAAAAGGAAGGCAAAAAAACCGCTCATGACAGAAACATTGAACGAACTCATGCCGAATAATGCCCGCATCGCATGTGGTAATTGCTTCAATGCTTCACTTGCGGTACCGCCTGATGAGTAGGTCGTATACTTACTCATCCCGCTCAGAACACCGAGGATCATGCAGATACTCCAGATAATCAAAGCTTTTCGATTCGCTTTTAACTCCCTGAAAAATAGAGTCATAAGAACCACCTCCTGTTTATTTTTTCAGCTAACCGAATGAATATCTTTCCTTGTGTAGATAACGTAGCTCGCAGCGATAGCGGCTACAAAAATACAACCAGCTATTATCAAAAAAGATGCCTGATACGCTGTGTGTTGAATGATATAAGCAGTATTGAAATAATTAAAAGGTAAAAAATAGCGGAACACCTGATCATCTTTTCCGGTACCGAGAAGCGCACCAAGTATATAGAAAGCAAAAATGATGCCCAGAGAAATCGACAGAACCGACCGGATCTTATTAAAAAAGACCGACACGACCATACCGATGGCGAAAAAGATCAGTTGGAGGAAAAACAGGCTGAGATTAATCAAGAGAAAGGTCTCCTGATCGAAACCGCCGCGCTTCACCCAATTAACCATAACGAGCAGGGCGGCATAATAGATAACATCGGTAGCGAAGAGCGTCGTCAGGGCAGCAAGCAGCTTCGAACTGACGATCGCCGGACGTGAAACCGGTTTGACCAGCAGAAAATCGGCTGTCCGTTCGCGTGATTCCTTAGACAAGATGGATACACCGAGATTCATCGCCTGAATCGAGCCGCAAAGTGTAATGAATGAAAAAATCATCGAATAGAAGCCTGTAACGGATGTGATATAAGCGAGATTAATACCGAGCATCGCCCGAACTGGCGCCGGATAATTTGCAAGTAGTTTCCTGAACCCCTCGGCATCCCTGGCCATCCCCGGATAAACCGAAAGAAAGAGCACCGCCAGAGCGATCAGGACAATCAGCCACAGGATCGTCGTCTTACGCAGCGACCTCAGTTCATGAAGGTACATGTTCATAAGACTCAATCCTCCTTTTCGTAATAATGCAAGAAGATTTCCTCGAGATCAGGCTCTTCGACAGTCAAATTGCGAAGCTCCACTCCGGCTAATTGATGAATGATCAGATTAATATTACCTTTGAAAATAAAGCTGACCGCATTCTTTTTTATCTTAAAATCACTGACACCAGCGATTTGAAAATCTTCCGGATTCGCCTCATGCGCAAGCTCCAGGCTGATTCTTTTATAGGTGTTCTCCTGCAACGCGCTGATCTTCTCAAGCCGAATGATTCGTCCTTCTTTGATAAGAGCGACCCGATCACACATTTTCTGAACCTCGGTTAAAATATGCGACGAGAAAAAAATCGTCGCCCCCTTCTGATTCTCCTGCCTGAGCAGTTCAAAAAATTTCTGCTGCATCAGCGGATCCAGTCCGCCTGTCGGTTCATCAAGAATAATCAGCTTCGGCTCATGGAGCAGCCCTTGAACGATGCCCACTTTCTTTTTATTGCCAAACGACAGGTCACTGATCTTTCGCCCCAGATCAAGATTCATGGTCGCTGCCAATTCTTTGATTCGCTTCGAGCAATCCTTTTTATAGAAGCTGGCCGAATAATTCAGCAGATCGATGACCTTCATATTGTCATAATAAAAAACTTCTGAAGGCAGATATCCCAATTCTTTCCGTACTTCAGGATGTTCGAAACAGCTCTGGCCAAAAATGGAAGCCTCCCCGCTTGTCGGATGAATCAGCCCCAGCAAGGTGCGGATCGTTGTGGACTTTCCCGCACCATTAGGACCAATGAATCCAAAAACCTCACCTTGCCCGACACTCAGATTCAGATCATAAATTCCCCGCGATTTTCCGTACGTTTTAGTCAAATGTTTGATTTCAATAGCGTTCATACCGTTTCCCTCCCCTTTTTCTTACTTATAAAATGCTTTTTTAAGCAAGTTCAAACAATCGATGAAATCTTTGTAGAACGATTCGAGATTATCAATGTCTCCCGTCAAATGATTGGCAAATCCTTCAGACATCCAAATCAGCATTTTATAAATGAGCTGCGGATCGACTTCTTCGACGAATTTTGAGTCATCCATCCCTTCAAAAACGATTCTTTGACGGAAACGTTCAGCTTTCTGACCCGTCGCGAACAGGGCATTAATTTCAGCTTTTACCTCTTCATCAGTTTCAAGAAACATACTTTTTAGAAAAGGCAAAATAGACGGCTGCTGTTTCATGACTTGAATTTTGAGATCACCTGCTCGCCTAATCCGATCAAAAAAATCTGTCTCTTGCGGATCTCTGTGATCGTTAATCTGATTCATAAAAAGATCGCCGCACAATTGAATTAAGTAGAAATAGAGCTTTTTCTTGGTGCCGAAATAATGAAAGACCATTGCTTTTGAAATGCCGGCCTCCGCCGCAATATCGGCGGTTGACGTTTTCTTATAGCCGCTTCTGCCGAAAGCCTTGAGCGACCCATCAATAATCTTTTCTTGCTTCTCTTTCGGCAATTTCAAAAAGTTATCTAAGTTACTCATAGTATCCTCTCTTTCGCTTTGAACCGATTCGGTTTACAGAATGATCATATATCCATAAACCGATTCGGTCAATGGGCTAAATGAAATATTTTATTGATTTATCGCTGGGCATAAAAAAGGCAAACCCTTCAGGAAAACTCCTGCAGTGCTTGCCCTCCTGATGCCACGCGCCGTTTTGTAGATGGCTGCGCGCCTTTGGTGATCCGGCAGCCCAGCCGGGGGAAACCAGTGAAACAGCGATCGCCCTCATATTTCTGATCATGAACCTTGAGAGACGCCTTAGAGCTTCTCTGTGCTTTTTTTACTTTTTAGGAACACACGTTCCTTTTCACTTAGATTATCCCCAGCATAGGGAATAGATCCACTAGAAAACTAAAAAAGCCCATTGGTTCAGTAAGCCCTACTTAGCGACCTCTAAAATTTAAGTAAAGCATCTATTCAAAAGATAGTTGTAGTCTATCAACTTTCAAAAAGACATATTGTCCTATCAAGTACTGATAGTCCTCAAATAAATCGCTTGTTATAAAATATCCAACATCTAAAATACTATTTTCTAGCAATTTTCCAAAAAGAAGGTAGCCTCCATTAGAAGTCCGTTCTGATTCTTTTAATTTACTGTTTTTTTGGACTTCCATTGTTAGACCATTGCTTACAAATATATCTATTTCTACCTCATATTCCTTTCCTATCTCAATTTTATATGGAGCATAAGCAAGAAACCCTGTCAATTTTTGCTTGTTCACCAAAAAATCTATATCTTCTTCAATTAATGAGTCTATTCCACAAATCTGCACTTTATTATTCATCCATCTCATCTCTCTATTCTATTGGATTTATAGCTGGGACATTTTTACCGTTATTCATCATCTTCCAAAAAGTTTTACCACTCTCAACATGATATGTTGTGATTTCTCCCAAACTATTTGTTCCTACAAATTCAAATTTAGCATAGCTGTTTATAGGCACACCATTAGCATTAATTAAACTACTATTTTTCATAAATCTAACATATCCCGTTCTCAACTCACCATTATAGTTGTACTGAACTTTAACGCCGGTTTTAATTACATTTTTAGCACCCGCCAAATATTCATTTACTTTAGAATATGCATCGCCAAACTCTTCACTATGTTTCGCAAAATGGGAGTCTAGTTTTTCTGCACTTCCAAAATTAGCCCCGTTGGCCAGCTCAACATTGCCAGCTTCATGACTTGTAGGCAGATCTGAATGATCTTCTTTGTCCACTTTGATCGACTTTTCTGTATTCTCTTCTCTGATCTCTTCAATTTTTTCTGCTTTCTTAGCTTCTTTGCCGATTGTCCCAACGGATACATTCTTTCCAACTGCTTCTTCCTTGACATCATCTATAGTATCATTTAAACCTTTACTGGTTTTATTCCCTTTTTTGCTGATATCTCCTGTTATTCCATTTTTACCATTAATTCTCGAGAGCATAGCTCTTAATCCCTTAGAATTAATCGTATTGTATGGCACATTCCCTCCGGCAAACTGATATTTAGGTGTAAAAGGATTGTGAAAGCTGCTTATTTTGTCGGCAATTCCGTTCAGGAAAGCGACTTGTTTCTCAATCAGCCGCAGCCAGGCGTTCACCACCGTTTCCTGCGCCTGGTAAAACGCTTTGATTTTTTCTGCGCCGCACCCTTTGAAAGAAGGGCCGAGCGCGGTAATCTGCACGAAGCTTTGCTTCAACTGCCGCATCCCGTCGCCGAGCGTTTGATACTGCTGAGCGCGGGCTTCCGCTGCCCGAATTAACGACTTTGCGTCATAACGGATCGTATCCGTTGCCGCGCCCGAACTGCCCATGACCACCTTCATCGGATCACCTCATCCTATTTTACTCTAGTATATTAAAGTAGCTGTTAAGTGAGAATGCGGCAAAATAACTAGAATAATAGATGAAAATGAGTGAAGTCAGTTGATTTGACAACTTTCGACAAAAAATGCCGTGCCGATTTACCCTACTTCTTCATGTTATGAAAAAATTCCATAAAATCTCATTGGGGGAATCATTAGGTTACCCTGAATTATTCATAAGACCTTGTTTTACTACTTTTTAGGTGGTAGATATTCATATCATTGAATGATTTTTTGATTAATGCTTTTTAGATGGGATCGACTATCTAATATTCTGGATCATCCAAGAGAAAGATACCGCTTCAAAGTAGGTTGGAAGCTACTTTCCTGTTTTTTGGGCAGACTGATCCTCCATTCGTGTCCTGAATGAACATGAAATTTCAATCTATTTTAACGATGAGATTACTCCAGTGTGGGTATTCGTCTAATCTGGTCGAGCGTCTGCCAAAACTCTTTTTGATAGAGACAGTGACTGCAGAGTCGGAAGATGAGGGAGCGGCCAGAGCGAACTAACTTCCCGGCAATTTCGATTAGACGAAGTCGGACCGTGTCCATGCGCAGGACTTTTTTCTTCATCGAATTAGGCAAGCAAAGCAAGCGGAATCCAACTTGAAAATTATTAGCGAGAACCTGCATTTGTAGTTTGGCTGCGTTGGCTTCAAAACGAGTGCTGCTCAGCTGGTCAAAAGCAAAACCCTGCTTGCCTTCCTTGATCAGGTTCTCCATTGTGCCCCGGTTCTGATAGAATTTCATGACTGCTTTGGACGGAAGACTCGTGTGGATGAAATCGGTCAATGGGCGAAATAAAATATTTTCTGAGTTATCGCTGGACATAAAGAAGGGCAAGCTCTTCAGGAGAATTTCTGCAGAGCTTGCCCTTCTTTCCATGCCGCGCGCCGTTTTGTGGATGGGCACCGCCTTTAGCGATTCGGGGGCCCCTGTACTTTCTATTTTGTGGCCCCAATTTTTTTCAGCCAGTCAGATACAGATTTTTGTACACCTTTTGCGTCTCTTACATTCGCGCCCGGCATTTCAAAGGCTTTAAGTAGGGTAGAATCCGGGCAAAGCTTCCTGATTGAACTAACCGTTGAACCCAGTCCATATCCGCCGTTTGTATTGAAAGGGATAATCGTTTTCTCCCTCAGGTTATATTCAGATAAAAACGAAGCGATGGGCCTTGGAATGTCCATTGCCCATGTGGGGTAGCCAAGATAAATCGTATCATATGAATCCATATTTTTTATCTTGGTCTTTAGCCTCGGCTTAAATCCCGTTTTAGCCTCATTAACATTTTGCTGCACAGTGGTTTTATAATCGGCAGGATAGGGTTTAACGGTTTGGATCTCTACAAGATCCCCGCCAACATGATTATGAATTTGTTTTGCAACAATTTCTGTACTGCCAGCCAAGCCGTTCTTTCTGGCATTCAGACTTGCCGATGTTTCGACATTAACATTATCACTAAACCACCCTGCACTCAAAGTGCAGGGATTTCTTTTGCGACTGAAAGTCGCAGTTCCGGCTAAAGCCGGTTGAAAATTTCGTGCTTAAGCACGCTTAAGATTTCGACTGAAACTCAATCCTTGATAATCTTAAACGTATCGTCATCTCTACCCTTATCTTGATTTTCAATATATTGTTTTATTGTTTCTTCCGTTACTGTACCAACTGTTCGACAGAAATAGCCTGCTGCCCAGAGATGTTGACCCCAATATCTCTGCCTCAACTCTTTAAATTCTTCCTGCAACATTTTTGAGGAACGTCCTTTGAGGTATTGAACCAATTTACTTGGTGAGATATTGGGCGGACAGGACACAAGCAAATGGACATGTTCTTTCCCAATACTTCCTCGAACTATTTTAATAGTCCTTGCCTCACAACCTTGACGTATTAATTCTCTGAGACGTACAGCAATTTTTCCTTGCAGAATTTTATAACGATACTTTGTTGTCCATACCACATGATACTGGATATCATAAACGGTGTGGCTTCCGTAGTGGATATATCCCATTTTGCTCACCTTATCTTATTATAGCAAAAAACTTTCAGAGGCCACTAAAGTGCCATCAAGTCCTGAAAGGATCTACTGGCTGAAAG
>JBHGUY010000004.1:0-70972 GCA_048976585.1 Sporolactobacillus sp.
AGCTCCCTTCTGTGCGCTCGACTTGCATGTATTAGGCACGCCGCCAGCGTTCGTCCTGAGCCAGGATCAAACTCTCCAAAAAGTATTACTTTATCGTACATTATCAAACATTCGTTACTTATTGATCCCTAGCAAATTCTTAATTAAAGGGGGCTAGCCCTTTAAAAATACGCTTGGCTTTTGTTTAGTTTTCAAGGAGCATTCCGTGCTGTCAATTCCTTAACAGCAACTTTTACATTCTAGCAAAATTGATTAACCATGTCAAGAGAAAATCAACAATTACTGTATTTACATTTTACTAAGCATTTGATGGCTTGTCAAGGCCCAGATACACTTCCTAACAGCAACTTTTATACTATACCAGTATCATTGCTAGCTGTCAATCATCGGCATCAATCTTTTCAACAAAGAACGAATGATAAAATGACCTTCTCTATTATCCTTTGCTTTTCCGATTCGTTTCCTTCGCTTGTTCTTATCCAGCGACAAATCATTAGGCAGCAAAAAAAGTGATTCACTGCTTATTTCCTATATAAACTAATCAATCACCCTATCGACGGAAGACTTGCACAAGCAAACTCTTGCTCTATCAATCCACTGCTTTGCTGCGAAAGACAAATAATGATTTCTTCTCCAGACCATGGAAAGCTTCCAGGTCAGTTCCTGGCCATCAAGCCTCAATACTTTTGATTCATGAAGATTTGCTCCTTGAACGATGCCTGCCGGCAAAAGAGTAATCCCAAGTTTTTCTGAAACCAGCTCCATAATTAAATCTTCTCGAGAGCTTTCCATCACTATCTTCGGTTGGAAACCAGCTTTTTCGCAGCTCTGTATGATCATACCTCTGAGCGAAAATTCCTCAGGGAACAGGATAAAAGATTGATTTTTTAAGTCCACTAAGGATACAGAACCTTTTTTACTAAGCGGACAATTCGGAGGAATAACAACACTCAGAGGTTCATCATGAAAAACGAATCCTTCAAATTTCTGAGAATCGTAATCTCCTATAGTAATAGCAACCTCAACTTCACCATTGTCTACCAATTCGACTGCTTTTTTTGCTCCATATTCAGCGATTTGCAGTTCGATACCAGGATAATCTATCCGGAAGCTGCGAATCATTCCCGAAAAAAAGCGACCGCCAACCATTGGAGGAAGTCCGAGACGCAGCTTTCCTCTCTCAGGCCCTGTCAAACTAGCAAGCGCATCGGAAAGATGCTCAAATGAAGCAACGATGCTTCTGGATTGTTCATAAACAGTCTCGCCAGCATCAGTCAATGTCATCTCTTTTCCCGAACGATCAAGCAGAGTGACGCCAAATTCATCCTCAATATTCCTGACCATTTTACTGATTGTCGGCTGAGAGACATACAAATGTCTTGCCGCCTTGGTAAAACTTTTTTGATCGGCCACTTCCAGAAAATATTGCAGATGTTTAATGTCCGTAGTCTTCTCCCCCTATAGTTCCAAAGCATATCCTTTATACTTTATTTCTATTGTACCTGTAGTGACATATTTTGTATAATATAATGTGATTTAAATCACGGTATATAACCAAATTCAGTTGAAGAAGGTTGCAAGATTTTGAAAAAATGGTTTGTTATTTTTTTTCAGACTGCACTGCTCTATCTATTTTCAATGATCGGTAATTTATTAGTTGCCTGGTTGCATCTCCCTATTTCCGGAAGTATTATCGGTCTATTCATTGTGCTTGCGCTTCTGCGTTTCAATATTTTGAAATTAACCATGTTGGAACAGGGAGCAACCTTTCTAATGTCGGAAATGCTTCTCTTTTTTATCCCTTCCGCTGTCGCGATCATTCAATATAAAAATCAAATTCTCCAACATGGCTCACAGTTTCTCATTGTCATTGTGCTCAGCACGATGACAGTGATGATTGTTACAGGAATAGTCGCCCAATATTTTATTCATCGACTGGCCATTAAAAAAGGAGGTATTTGATTTATGGTCATGGCTTTCTGCAGTATCTTGCTCACGGGCGTCGTTTATTTTTTCTCAAAGCGGCTCTATCGTAAATTTAAATTTGCTTTACTCTCACCGCTGCTCATTGCCCCATGCATTATTTCATCCTTGCTGGTCGGATTTCATATTGATTATAGCGATTATGATCGTGGCGGCCATTACTTAAGCAATCTTCTTCAGCCCGCTGTTGTCGGCTTCGCCGTGCCGCTTTATAAGTATCAAAGTGTTCTGAAGAAATATCTGAAGGTCATTGCCATCAGTATGACAACTGGTGTGACCATTGCACTTATCAGCTCCGGGATTTTCAGCCATCTCGTGCATTTACAAAACAGCTACTTGCTGAGTCTGCTGCCACGCTCGATTACTACACCGATTGCTATGGCCGTTTCCTTTGATATCGGTGGTATGCCGACGATGACAGCCATTTTTGTTATTGTCACTGGCTTATCAGGCTTGATTTTGGGTCCAATCATCATCAAATATCTTCATATTAAAGAGAAATTGGCAAGAGGGCTGCTTCTTGGAATGGGAGCACATGGCGCAGGAACCTCCAAGGCGTTGGAATTTGGCAGTGAGGAAGGCGCCGCTGCAAGTCTCGCGATGGTACTCGCGGCAATTTTCACTTTAATCTTCGCCCCTCTTCTGACTCCTTTGATTCTCTAACCCGTTTTGAAAATTGAACATGTTTAGAAAAAATAAGCAGTATTACTGATGTTATTCATCAATATTTCATTCTCCTCGCTGATTGGCGGGGGGTTTTTTGAAAAATATTTTTGACGATTCACTTTTTCGCTGCGATCACTCTTTCAATTCTCATCTAATGAACATAAACAAAGATTCCGACATGAAGAAGCTGCGAAATTCGAATGATATAATGAATTTTATAGTCTATTATTGAGCAGGTCACGATAAAATATAGAGCGATTAAATCAAATGATTCAGTTATCAATTCTATTTTGTTCATCGTATGGGCTGTCACAGCGAAAGAAGGTGAACCTGATTATTAATTGTTTGAATTCCTTATTCTACGATCCCTCCTGGACCGCCATTTTTATTATTTTGGAAATTTCTATCCAAATGATTCGTTTCACTTGGATGAAAACAACAAGTGAACAGCCTTTATACCATCCCTACCCCTATCTTCAGCAAATAATTGACAGTCCGGTCCATTATCCGTGCTTGATTTTCGTTCAATCGCTGCGGATCTGGCTGTTTCGCGGGGGGTTACACCGGCAGCAGGGACCCTCAAAAGACACCGCTCATCACCATTTTCCTCAAATCAGCCTAAGTTTAATATCTATCACTGACTGCAATTCTGCAGCTTAGCAGAGGAGGAAATGGAATGCAGCACCTTATCGAACCTTTTTCAATACTCATTCACTGGACTGCCGACCTTTTTAGCGGAAATTATGGGATTGCTATTATTTTTCTGACCATCCTGATTCGATCCCTATTAGCACCGATGATGGTACAGCAATATATTCGCCAATTTCACTTAAAAAAACGAATGGATAAGGTCAAACCGGAGTTGAATACCATTCAGGAAAGGATGAAAAAGGCCGAAGGTATGGAAGAAAAGCAAAAAATTCAAGCTGAGATGATGGCGCTCTATAAGAAGCATAATATCAATCCGCTATCGGCAATCGGCTGTATGCCAATTATTATTCAAATGCCGATTTTGATGGGCTTCTATTACGCTATTCGTTATTCACATGAAATTGCTTCACATCATTTTCTTTGGTTTAATCTGGGTCATACCGACTTAACACTCACAATTATTGCTGGGGTTGTCTACTTCCTGCAATTTAAAGTGAGTCAGAAATGGATGCCTGCTGCTGATAAAAGTCAGCAGCAATCCATGCAATGGATTGGCCTTGCTTCTCCTGTCATGATTATTTTTGCCTCAATGTCCACATCGGCAGCGATGCCACTGTATTGGGTAGTCGGCGGAATCTTTTTAATTGGGCAAAGTTATTTTTGTCATCTCGTTACTGATCATTTAGAGAAAAAGGTATCCCTTCCGGCAGAGTAAAGATAACAACGGTCGTCCGAATCACTGATATAAATCTCCAAGTTTGGCGGTCTGTATCCTATATAAAACAAAAAGGCGAGACAAGCATCACTGCTTGTCTCGCCTTTTTGTTTGGGTATATAATTGCTTACTTTTCTTTGCCAATCCCTTGAGATGTAATTACTTTTTCAATGGCTGCAACGGCATCATCTGCGTCAGAACCTTCAGCTGATACAATAAATTCTGCACCTTGCATGATTCCAAGAGCCATAACACCCATAATACTCTTCAGGTTAGCTTTTTTGCCATTATATTCAATGGAAACATTTGATTCAAATTTGCTTGCTTCGCTTACAAGTACAGTGGCTGGACGCGCATGAATTCCCGTTTCATCAGTAACAACAAAAGTTTTTTCCATCGATAGCTCTCTCCATTCAACACATAATATTTAATAACAGGCAGTAATAAAAATGCACCTGTCGCTCCCATAATTAAATTCGACAAGCTTCATCTTTTTTATTTTATCATTTATCGCTCCTTCTGTCATGAAAAAAGCAAAAAAAGAGAAAACGTTTTAAATATATTTTCTTAATATGACAAAATCAATAAAAATGCAGCCGAATTCTCTCTTCCACCTTGAAACCTGAACACCAACGGTTCAAACAGCTACAAGTTTAGGTTCTGTTTCAGCAGGAATAATTATGTACGAAAATGATTGCCGAACTCTTCCATTATTTTGAAAAAACAAACACCGTCTCAAAATCGAGACGGTGTTTGTTTAAAAAGAATATATCTTAACATTAACACTTCTTCTGCCCCATTGGATCGCTTGATGTTTCGTTTTAAAATGAACATCGATAATCTTCCCTTTGATTCTGCCCCCGGTATCTCTTGCAATTGCTTTTCCATAGCCGGGGATAACAACTAATGAAAACATTGGAATAACCCGCGGATCTACCGCAATAACTTTCGCACTGGGATTTCTATTAAAATTAAAGCCTGTGGCCGTGATTCCTTTTTCACTGTAAGCCGTGGATTGTACCCTCAAATTTTTAACCGATTTTGCAGAAGCGTTTGAAGCAAAGGGTACGGAAAAAATAAATGTCGCAATGACCAAGGCGAATATAAGTCTTTTCATAGTTTGGCATACCTTCTTTCCACTGTTTAATTTAACAAAGAAAGATAACAGGCATGTATCAAACCAATACCTTTTTCATTACAACTTCATGACAGTATGTAATAGAGGGCGGAATATCGCCGTGCTCTACTTTTTTCGGATAGACTTTGCTAGAAATAATTGTGCCTATACTGACCAGGCACCATTTAATCCTTTGATTATAGCCATGAAATGCTTCCTCTCGTATTATCCGATAATAAATTGGAAAGCTTTATCCCATTCATCAGCATTAAATGTTTGGTTTTCATAATCTTTTTTGATCCCAATTTTATTATGCAGCTTATATTTAGCCCTGCCGTGAACCTGCCCCACATTAAATTCAAAGTCATCATTTTTATATCCCTTATAATCATGATTCATCTTATTTCGTAAAAAACAATTATATTAACCCGAGACCTATCTTTTTTGCACCAAAACGGAGACACTCTAAAAAATCAAAAAACACCTCCTTTTATTGAATGTTTTAATCCAATAAGTCGAAGATGTTCATATTAATTAGGAAATAAAATCTGTGGGCTTAAATGTAGATATTCTGTGGCTTCCAATTTAACTCAACCATTAAACCTCTTCTGCTCTCGATCATCCTTGCTTCATTGTTTCTTCAGCATGGCTTTCGATTCGCAGCTTGTCAGCAACCATGGCAATGAACTCAGAATTCGTGGGTTTTGCTTTGGAATTCGAAACCGTGTAACCGAAAAGATTGGATATTGCATCAACATCGCCGCGGCTCCAAGCAACTTCTATCGCATGGCGAATCGCCCGCTCGACACGACTCGGTGTCGTTTTGTATTTCTTGGCAATATCTGGATAGAGTACCTTTGTAATGGAGCCGAGTAATTCGATATCCTGATAGACCATGGTGATAGCCGCCCTCAGGTACATATAACCCTTTATATGAGCCGGGACACCGATTTCATGAATAATATTAGTGATATTAGCATTCAGATCATGTGCGGTTGTCAGCCTTTTACGAGCTGTCTGGGCCGTCGATCGGTGGGTGAAGAGTGGCTGTTTCTGTGCTTTCCCAGCTACCTGTCGAATCTGATTCACCAAATTCTCCATGTCGAAGGGCTTCAAAATAAAATAAGCCGCACCCAGTTCAACTGCTTTTTTCGTGACGTCCTCCTGACCGAACGCCGTCAACATAATAATCTTCGGCTTATGCAAATACTCACCCGCACGCAGCTCTTCCAAAACTCCGAGGCCATCAAGATGAGGCATAATAATATCCAGTAGGAGGACATCAGGCGAAACTTCTTTCAACATTTCCAGACATTCCTGACCATTCTTAGCAGTACCGACAATTTCAATGTCCTCTTGAGTTTCAAGATATTCTGAAATAAGTGTAATTAATTCCTGATTATCATCCGTCAGACTTACTTTTATTTTTTGCAACATAAATCCCCCCAGCGAAAAGTTCTTATAATTAAACTTTCGACAAGGGAGACGGCATTCCTTTTTTTCACTTGGCATTAACGCTCTATTTTTTTCTCGCTTTTTTTTCTTTTTTATGGTTAATTTGACTTTTTTCGACATTTTATGACCATTAGCTGGCTATATCACGCTCATGTTTCTTCTCATAAATATTAATATTCGCTTCGTGCAGCATCCACTCAACATGAACACCGTAACCGCAGGTCGGATCATTGACAAACACATGTGTCACTGCGCCGACAAGTTTCCCGTTCTGAATAATTGGACTGCCACTCATGCCTTGAATAATTCCACCAGTAGCTTTTAACAGCTTAGGATCGGTGATCTTAATTACCAGCCCTTTTGTCGCTGGATATTTCTGCGGGATTGAATTCAAAATCTGAATATCAAAAGTCTGAACCTGATCCCCGCTGAGTACGGTTAAAATTTGTGCCGGACCTTCGTGTACTTGTTCTGCCAAGGCAATTGGCATTGGCTTGCCGGCAAGGAAGGAAGCTCCTCCTTTCAGTCCAACATGACCATATATACCAAAGGGCGTATTTTTGTCAACTGTACCGATGCTTTGCGCATTGTTCGGGAAAAAAGCGATTTTTTCACCAGGTTTTCCCTCGGCTCCTTTATCGATAGCCTGAACGGATGAACGAACAATTTTCCCCTGCTTGACTAAAATCGGCTGACCCGTATCGCGATCCGAAATGACATGTCCCAAAGCGCCATAACTTTTTGTTTTCGGATCATAGAAGGTCATGGTCCCAATGCCGGACGCTGAATCTCTGATATATAGACCGAGCTGGTATTGCCGATCGCCCCTGTTCTGCATCGGCACCAACTCTTTCGTCATTTTTGTTTTCTGCCTTAATACGTCGAGCTTCAGCGGTCTTTCCATTTTGGTCACATCACTGATGAGATGGCGGACATCATTAATATTGCGTACCGGCTGATTGTTAATACGGGTAATAACATCCCCAATTCGAATGCCCGCTGATTCTCCCGGGGAAGACTGTCCGCGATTTCCATCTATGAGATGATAGCCGACAACCAATACACCTTTCGTATTAACCTTGACCCCGATCGACTCCCCGCCAGGGACTAAAAGAATATGGCTCGCAAGCCTGACGTCCTCTGCTGTATTCTTCTTCTTTGTAAAGAAGGATAAGACTTCTGTGTTTTCTTTATATTGTCTTTGGTGAAGGGCATCCACCTTTAATTTGCGATTCTCCATGGTGATTGGCAGTGCCCCGCCTGCAAGCAGAGCGGATAGCGGCGCTTTTTCGATCGCCATCGCTTCATTCCCCAGTGCTGTGGTATGAACAATTCGACTGGCCTTCATCCCGCACGTTAGAACAATGAACCCGAGAAGAACCATCAGTGTTATTATTGTCAGCCAATCTTTCCCTTTTTTCATAACTCACTCTCCTCGCTCTTGCAATGCATTAATTAAAGTGCACCTGTGAGCGAAGATTTATGAGTGAAGACAAAGATGGATTGCTCCCATTAGTGGATACAAGTGCCAGACATAATTAACATTGGCTAGTCCTTAACCTTTTCGGCCATTTGGATCAGTTCCTGAGCATGCTGCTGAGTTAAAGTTGTCATTTTGGCTCCCGTGATCATTCGGCCGATTTCCTCGATTTTTTCATGATCATTCAGCAGCTTCACCATTGTCTTCGTCCGATTTTGAATCGTGATCTTTTTTTCGATCCGCAGATGATGGTCAGCCATGGCTGCAACCTGGGGTAAATGGGTGATGCAAAGAATTTGTGATGTTTTAGACAGACTGAATATTTTCTCAGCCATTGCCTGAGCCGCCCGGCCGCTGACTCCGGTGTCGACTTCATCGAAGATAATTGACGTAATACCCAAAATATTTTTAAAATTGGACTTTATCGCCAACATAATCCGTGATAACTCACCGCCGGAAGCAATTTTTTCTAGCGGTTTCATCGGTTCGCCCGGGTTAGTAACAATAAAAAATTGTGCCCGATCAATTCCGTTTTTATGATAATTACTGAAACTCCCAAGGTCTTTCGTACTTTTTACTCGCGCCTCGAACTGGGCATGCGGCATGCAAAGATCCTTGAATTCATGATTCACAGCTTTGCTTAGCCGAATAGCCGTCTTTTTACGCAATGAAGAAATACGGATCGCTTTTCCTCTTAGTTTCTCCAATTGGCTTTGAAAATTTTTATTCATTTCATCATATTTATCATCGTGATGGACAAGATCATCTAATTCCTTTTTTATCGAATCGTAATAATCAATAATTTCACCAATATTCGCGCCGTATTTTCTCTTCAGCCGATAAATGGCATCCAGCCGCTGTTCGATTTCATCGAGCCGTTCCGGACTATATTCCATCTTCTCCAGATAGCTGCGCAAGGAAGAGACGAGATCTTCAAACAAATAATACCCACTTGAAGCTGTCTCGGCAAAGCTTTTCAGTTCAGAATCGAGATCCTGTATCGATTCGATTCCTGTCGAGGCCTTTCTTAGCCAATCGAGACCGCGATTTTCTCCGTCAAGAACCTCGTAGGCACTCTTCAGGGTTTCGAAAACTTTTTCAAAATTAGTCAGACGACGCTTCTCTTCAAGCAGTTTGTCTTCTTCATCCCTTTGTAAAGCAGCATCTTCAATTTCCCTAACCTGATAATTCAGCAAATCCATTCTCTGAGCAATTTGTTTTTCATTTTTATTAAACGCGCTGCACCGAGCGTAAACCTCGGCAGTCTGTTGATAATTCTCACGATATTCAGATAATAATTGGGTCATATGTTGCCCGCCGAATTGATCAATAAGGGTAAGATGCCGTTCCGGATCAAGCAATAATTGATGTTCATGTTGGCCGTGAATATCAATGAGCCGCTCACCAATCTTCTCCAACGTCGAAAGTGTGACCATTTTTCCATTAATTCGACAAATACTTTTCCCCTTGCTGGAGATTTCGCGGCGCACAATGATCTGACCATCGTTTCTTTCAATTCCCAGGGAATCCAAAATAGGGAAAATTTCGTGACGGCCCTCAAGATCAAATAAACCCTCGATTTCCGCTTTCGCTTCACCATGCCGAACATACTCAGCCGATCCTCTTCCGCCGGCCAGCAGACCAATGGCATCAATAATAATTGATTTTCCCGTGCCTGTTTCACCGGTAAAGACCGTCAGACCGTCTTCGAATGAAATCGTTAACTTATCGATAATGGCAAAATTGACAACCTGAAGTTCCATTAACATGAAAGGTAAACGCTCCTTTAATCATCGAACATAGGTTCTATTCCTATTCTGCCTTGTTTTTGATCATTCGTCAATGCAAGACCCTTCGAAAAGATATATTCAGCAGAATTATTTAAACAGAAAGACAAAAGTAGAGCATCACGATGCTCTACTTTTCAGGTGCGGAGTGCCGAGTAAAGGTCTGATGGGCTTTCGCGACTACTTCCTGCGCCGATGGAATATTCAGTTCAGATGATTCGGCTGAATTGGCCAACCGCAGCCAGGCAAGAAATTCAATATTGCCATCGCCGCCCGTAATCGGCGAGAAATCCAGTCCATAAGCCGTAAAACCGCAGCCTTCCGCAAACTGCAAAATATCCTCAATCACCTTTTGATGAATTTGGGAATCCCGTACAATCCCCTTTTTACCGACTTCCTCACGGCCAGCCTCAAATTGCGGTTTGATCAGAGCAATCACATCACCCTGAGGAAGCAGTATATTTTTTAAGGCCGGCAGTATTTTTTTTAACGAAATGAACGAAACATCGATGGTCGCAAATTCAGGCAATCCATCTGTGAAATTCGCCGGCATGCAATAACGGAAATTGGTACGCTCCATGACGATGACCCGATGATCACTACGCAATTTCCAAGCCAACTGATTATAGCCGACGTCAAGCGCGTATACCTGACACGCCCCGTTCTGCAAGGCGCAATCCGTAAATCCGCCAGTAGACGCACCGATATCAAGCATCCGTTTGCCTTTAACAGATACAGGAAAACAGGAAAGAGCCTTCTCCAGTTTCAATCCGCCTCTCCCGACATAGGGCATCAATTTTCCGTGGACTTCCAGCTTGGTCTCACGATCCACCTTGCTGCCGGCTTTATCCACACGCTGCTGACCATGATAAATCTGCCCAGCCATCACGGCCCTCTGTGCCTGTTCTCGTGATGGAAAAAGGCCTTTTTGAACAAGAAGGACATCGACACGTTCTCTCTCCTTCATGAGAGCGACACCCGGGAAAGTGCGGATCCGCTGTCCTTAAGCTGTACTTGAATTAATTGTTTCATTCGCGCAGCAACCGTTTCACTCGTTAATCCCAATTCTTTCAGCAATTCCTTGACACTGCCGTGCTCCACAAATTGATCCGGGATACCCATCCGATCAATAATCAAGTCATGCCTGCCGTTATCATGATAATGCTCCAGAACGCTTGAACCAAAGCCCCCGGCCAAGACGCCCTCTTCCAGCGTCAGTATCGGCCTTTTCTGTGCTCCGATTTGATTGAGCATTTCATGATCAAGCGGTTTTAAGAACCGTGCATTGATCACGGCAATATGAATATTTTCCTTTTCAAGGTATTTTGCCGCAGCAAGAGCCATCTGAAGCATTGGCCCGAACGAGAGGATGCTCCCGTCTGTTCCCTCTTTCAGAACTTCCCATTTACCAATCGGAATTTCATGCGGATGCAGATCAAAGGGTACGCCGAGTCCATTACCCCGCGGATAACGGACAGCTATCGGTCCCTTTGTATATTTTAAAGCGGTAAACATTAAATTTCTTAGTTCATTCTCATCCTTGCCCATCATAATCGTGATATTCGGCAAGGCACGTAAAAATTCAATATCAAAGACGCCCTGATGTGTTTCACCATCGGCACCGACAAGCCCGGCACGATCGACAGCAATCGTGACATTTAAATTCTGACGACAGACATCGTGAACCAGCTGATCATAAGCCCTTTGCATAAAGGTCGAATAAATCGACAGTACCGGCTTCATCTTCTGTGTCGCGAGGCCGGCGGCGAAAGTAGTCGCATGTTGTTCAGCAATTCCCACGTCAAATAGACGATCAGGAAATTCTCGGGCAAACCCCTCAAGCTTGGAACCAACGACCATCGCTGGCGAAACGACCACAATTCGTTTATCCGTCCTTGCCGCTTCCTGCAGCAGATCATTGACCACCTTGCTATAGGCTGGCGCCGTAGCAACTGGTTTAATGAACGCACCAGATTCGATTTTATACGGTCCCGGTCCATGCCAGGTACCGATTGAGTCCATTTCAGCCGGCTTGTAACCCTTCCCCTTCTGCGTCAGAACATGGATGAGTACCGGCCCTTTACGCTTACGTGCAAGCCGCAGACTATCAATTAAAGCCCCGATATTGTGACCATCTACCGGTCCCATATAAGAAATACCGAGTTCTTCAAAGAAGACACCGGAAACAAACATATATTTCAATCGATCCTTAACATGCTCCGCAGCCGAAGCAAGTCTCCCGCCGAAAGCCGGAATTTTTTTCATCAAATATTCAAAATCTTCCTTGGCTCGATTATATTTATCCGCTGAGCGAATCCGATCCAGCATATTATGCAGCGCTCCGACATTGGGCGCAATCGACATCTCGTTATCATTCAGCACAATAATCATATCTTTTTTTAAGTGACCGATATCATTCAGCGCTTCCAAGGCCATTCCGCCGGTCAGCGCACCATCGCCAATGATGGCAACGACTTCATGCGATTCCTTTTTTAGATCCCGGGCAACCGCCATACCGAGCGCAGCCGATAACGAGGTTGAACTATGTCCCGTTTCCCAGATGTCATGTTCGCTTTCCGTACGTTTGGGGAACCCGCAAAGTCCGTGAAACTGTCTCAGAGAGTCAAACTGATCGCCTCTTCCGGTCAGTATTTTATGCACATAGGTCTGATGGCCGACATCCCAGACTAATCGATCTTTGGGACTGTTAAAAACTTTGTGCAAGGCAAGAGTCAATTCCACAACACCAAGGTTAGGTGCCAAATGTCCGCCTGTCTTGGATAGCTTCCGGATCAAAAAGCTGCGAATATCCGCCGCTAATCGTTTCATTTGATCCACAGACATTTTTTTGAGAAATTTGGGGTTCTTAATAGTCTCAACATCCATCGGCTTATTCCTCCTTTTTCCTTTTCTTGCCCTTTGCTTTACTTTTCTTCCGGTCAAGCAAGCTTAAGATTGGAAGATGAAGGCGATATTCGGTAAAATATATGACGAATCCGACTCGGTAAATGATTATTGTCGCATTGCTAATCGCGAATGATTTGCCCAGTGCCTTAACAAAGACCGTCAACCCGGCAACAAGACAGGTCACCCCGACCGAAAGAACATATTCAATAATACCTGTATCATGGAACAAGGCCATGCTCTCAACAACCACAACAGAAGCCGCCGTACCACTGATAATTGCGCTCATATCGCCGATGACATCGGTGCAGAAGGTATTCACACGGTCAGCATTTTTTGAAAGCCATACGGCATAACGAGCCCCGCGCATACCTTTGGATGCCATTGCATGAAAAGGGGCTTCGCTGGAAGCCGTAGCGGCTACCCCTATAATATCAAAAAATAAAGCAAAAAGGATAATCACAAGAACGACTAAAATGCCTGTGAACACACCTGAATCATTAAGTATCGAAGTCGCAACAATTGAAAAAATAGCCGATAGCACCAAGGTGATAACGGCTAATGGCCAGGCCCATCGCATAGACTTTCTAAAATCCTTTTTCATGAAGAATATGTCTTTTATTGCCCAAAAAAGTAAGTTAGGCCGATAAAAGTCAAATGTCACATCCTTATAAGTTCGCTTCTAAATCTCTCTGAAAGGATACCGCCAGACCGACTCTATTGCATTACCCAAATATGAAAGATCATATTCAAATGAATGGACTATTATGTAAAACAGGAGGCCATTACGGAGAGTAAACATTACGGCTTAGGTCCAGTAGGTTTTCCCGTTAAGCTACCTAATGTTGCCATTTAGGCAGTTTCCCTTTAAAGCCTAACCGGCGTTGTCACCAAGCGCCGAACTGGAACGCCACTCAGACCGCACTATAATCCTCTCCAAATGCCGAGCAAACGGACAGTCTAGGAGATTTCCTCGGGCATTCCTTTGCTTTATTCTAGCCTCTTTTGCAGAATTGATTTCAAGAGAACACACACCTATGATGCCGGCCAAGCAAGTCATAGGGTTCATGTCTCTATCCCCTCTTTTCCACTCAAGGCAGGCTACGCTGTTTGCCTTTCCTTTAAAAAAAGTACTTTGCAAAACAGGTTTTCCACATCGTTCATTTGCTAAAAGCAAACAACGTACGTGTCTCCACGGACGCAGGGTCTTCGCCCACATGCCGTTGCGGATCGCCCTACATCCTTTACTCCCAGTACTAACCCAAAGCTGGGCGCCTTAAGCCGGCACCAGGAACTTCATCGATGTGCCCTTTGACGGATTTTTAGCCCCGTCTTCAAATAAAGTGGAATGACTAGAATACTGCGCCACCTGTGTAAAATACATAGCTTATTGTAACATAAAATTCTTAAATTAATCAATAAACAAAAGGAATTGGAACTCTTCGCCCTTCCGCTTCAACCCTGATTGATCCCTTCAGAACATTAATGAGTTCGGTGAAGAAGGTATTCGGCCAGCTGGACTAAGATACTGTCCTGGAGGTGCGCCTCCCGTAAAAATCCGATCGCACGACCGATATGCCGCTCCAACTCCTGCCTGGCTCCAGCCATTGACAACAAACTGACGTACGTATTTTTACGATTTTCCAAATCGCTGCCGATTGGTTTGCCCATATCTTTTTCATTGCCGGCAATATCAAGGATATCGTCCCCGATTTGAAAAGCAAGGCCGATATGGTCAGCATAACCAGATAAAGCCTGGGTTTGTACATCCGTAGCCCCAGCGATTTGTGCGGCAGCTTCAATAGGAAAGCGGATCAGTCGTCCCGTCTTTCTGCGATGCACAGACATTAGTTCTTCTAGACCTAATGCTTTCCCCTCAGCTTCCAGGTCGTCCTCCTGACCGCCTACCATCCCTTCCGGACCCGCGGCTGCTGCGAGCATCGTGATAAGTTGGATTCTTATTTCACTGTCCAACCGCTCATCTGCACTGATTATTTGAAAAGCCATGGTCAGCAGAGCGTCGCCCGCCAGTACCGCGGTTGCTTCACCGTATACTTTATGATTGGTCGGTCTTCCCCTTCGCAGGTCATCGTCATCCATCGCCGGCAGATCATCATGAATCAGTGAATAGGTATGTATCATCTCTAGAGCAATCGCTACAGATAAGCTCTTAGATGCTTCTTCGCCAAGTGTTTCTAATCCAGCAAATAGAAGAATTGGCCGAAGACGTTTACCGCCGGCAGTTAGGGAGTAACGCATCGACTCTTTCAATTTTTTCGGAATAATCGCTTGGTCCAATTCCTTGGTCAAGTGTTCTTCAAACCATTTCTTTCGATCCGCCATATAAGCGGATAGAGTCGGCTCACTCATTGCTGATCATCCTCCGAAGGTGAAAAGGGTTCAGACTTTCCCTCCGGATCAATCAGTTGATCCATTTTTTTGCCGACAGCTTCCAATTTATCATGACAAATTTTTGATAAAGACATACCCGTTTGAAATAAATCAATCGCTTTTTCAAGAGGCACATCATTTTCCTCAAGCTGCTTCACAATGGATTCCAATTCCGCCATCGCTTCTTCAAAATTCACCGCTGATTTTATTTCCGTTTCTTTCTTAATCATTGCTTTTCCTCCTCTATCCCCCAGATCTGGCAATCCACCCGGCCGTCATGCAATTGAAGAATCAGCGGATCACCAGGCACCGCATCGTGCACAGATTTGATCAGCTTCTCTTCCTCCGTATAGGCCAGGCTATAACCTCTTGACATGATCGCCAAAGGACTCAATGCGTTTAAACGAACAATCAGCTGATCGCTTTCAGCCTGCTTTTTTCGGAATATCGTTAACATTGACTGCAAAAGCTGTCTTCTTTTTTCCTCCAGAAGACGGCGGGATTGATTGAGCATGGCCGATGGACTGGATTTCTGCATCAGTCGATTCAAAAGAACAACGTGCTCTGCTTTCTGCCGCAGCAGTCGCAGCATCGCTTTCTGCAGGTCTTCCAGCAATTGATCCAATTGCTGCTGCTTTTGCAGAACCAATTGCTGTGGATATTTGAAGGCATAAGCCTGCCGCAGCCGCCTGAGCCGGTCAGACTGGCGATTGACCCGGGAACGGATGGATTGAATCAATCGATTTCGCTGATTGTCAATTTGCCTGTAGAGCTCTCTATAGTCCGGAACAGCAAATTCACCAGCAGCCGTCGGCGTCGGAGCCCGTTTATCCGCAACAAAATCAGCAATGGTAAAATCCGTCTCGTGGCCGACAGCGGAAATGATCGGCAAACGCGACTCAAAAATAGCTGCTGCCACCGACTCCTCATTAAATGGCCAGAGATCCTCAATTGATCCACCGCCACGCCCGACAATTAACAAATCGAGAGCTTCATTCCTATTTGCCTGTCTGATCGCCTGGACAAGAGATGGCGCCGCTTCGGCTCCCTGAACCAGAACGGGAAAAACCGTCAGGCGTGCAGCCGGAAACCGGCGCTTGATTGTCACAAATAAATCACGGATCACGGCGCCAGTCGGTGAAGTAATCAGGCCGATTTCATAAGAAACACGCGGAATCGGTTTTTTATAGGAAGGATCAAACCACCCTTTTGCCTGCAGCTTTTTTTTCAGAGCTTCATAGGCAAGATAGAGCCTTCCGAGACCGTCCTGCTCCATCTGACGAATGTAAATCTGATATTCACCATAGGGTTCATAAAGCGAAATCGATCCTTGGACGAGTACCTTCATCCCATCAGCCGGTTCAAAAGCAAGCTGCCGAGCGCTACTGGCAAACATGACCGCCTTTATTCGGGCATTATTATCCTTTAACGTCAAATAAAGATGTCCCCGTGAATGTCTTTTAAAATTGGAAATTTCTCCTTTTAACCAGACATTCTGAAGGCTGCGATCGGTTTCCATCTTTTGTTTGATATATCTGGTCAGCCGGGTGACGCTGAGATAACGATCAGCTGGCATTCGGTTTGCCGTCCTGGAGAGACCATGTGGCAGCCTTCAAGGTATTTTCAAGCAGCATGACCCGCGTCATCGGCCCCACACCGCCCGGCACAGGTGTGATAAAGCTGGCTTTTTCACGTACCTCTGGAAATTCAACATCTCCTACTAATTTTCCTTCAGCATTCCGATTCATCCCGACATCGATCACAATTGCCCCTTGTTTAATATCTTCGGCGCCGATTAAGCCAGCATGGCCGACGGCAACGACAAGAATATCCGCTTGTTTGGTATACTCCGCCAGAGGCGTCGTTCGCGAATGACAGATTGTCACAGTCGCATCATGGTTCAAAAATAATTGCGAGGCCGGTTTACCGACAATGTGGCTCCTGCCGACGATCGTCACATGTTTACCAGCAATCCGGACGTTGCAGGCGTGCAGCATTTCAATGATACCGGCAGGCGTGCAGGGAACAAAGCATTGTTGATTAGTCATCATCTTGCCTAGATTTATCGGGTGAAAACCGTCCACATCTTTCTCCGGACTAATCTTCTGAATAACTTTGTCTTCTGAAATCTGCCCTGGAAGTGGCAGTTGAACAAGCAGTCCGTGAATCGAAGAATTGTGATTCAATTTATCAATTTCCTGCAGGAGTTCCTCTTCCGATACCGTTTCCGGCAAACGGATCAATTCAGAATGAATGCCTACTTCTTTGCAGTCGCGAATTTTTCCCTTGACATAGGACATCGACGCGGGATTTTCTCCGACAAGAATTACGGCAAGTCCCGGTGTGGTGCCTTTATTTACTAATTCAGCCACTCGCTCCTTCATTTTCTGCCGCATAGATGCAGCAATTTTTTTGCCATCAATCAATTTTGCTACCATCAGTCCTGCACCCCTTCACTTTACGATCTGGTTGTCTAGGCTCACCCTACTTGTCTAATTCTAAGTCTTAGTGAGCTAACTCTTTAGCGATGCTGGATAGGACTCCATTTACAAAAATACGTGTCTTATCATCGCTATAGGTCCGGCATAATTCAACAGCTTCATTAATACTGACAGTAGAAGGTATTTCATTGAAGTAGATCAATTCACAGACAGCAAGTCGTAAAATTGTCTTATCAATGTTACCCAACCGTTTCAGTGACCAATTTTTCAGATGCCCATTAATCAATTGATCGATTTTTTCCTCGTTTTGCAGCGTCTTGTCTAATAATTGATTGACAAATGGATCAAGCGGTTCAATGCCCTCATAGACAGCATCGACTGCGGTCTGGCGATCCGTGCCGCTCAAGCTCACTTGAAAGAGAACCTGCAAAGCAATTTGTCTAGCCTCTCTTCGGTTCATTTCATCACACCTTTCTGCGGGGCAGTGAATAAGATTCCTGCGCCCATTTTAAACCTTTGATAATAAAATTTTCCATTTCTACTGATGAAATGAGAGGACTATCTCGACTGTTTCCCTAAACGTGCGGAAAAAAGCAAAGGGAAGAGGGATTCCTTTGCCCTTTGCTTCAGTCTTCTTCCGCTTCAACAAAATCACGGTTGTCATTTTGATCAAAGCGTACACCGACCACATGAATATTGACTTCATGAACGTCAAGTGCCGTCATCCGTCTCAATGTCTGTACAATATTGTCCTGAACTTCTTCGGCGACCTTGGGAATGGACACGCCAAACTTAATCGTCAACATCACATCGATGACAATGCCTGCCTCCGTTAAATCGACCTTCACGCCGCGTCTCAGCTTGCGGTTGCCGATCTTCTCAGCCGTTCCGGACATGAAATTACCATGTTTGTCGCCGACACCAACAATTTCAGAAGCAGCAATCGCGGCAATCACTTCAATAACTCCCGGCGATATTTCGATTTTCCCAAGATCCTCCTTCAAGTCATCCACTTCAACCAATTGTTTCTCTTTATCCGGCATGAAATCGCACCTCCATGATTAGTCCGTCTCGTTTAGCGGATAAGTTTCAAGAAATTTGGTATTAAATTTTCCACTAACGAAAACAGGATGCTGCAATAGCTTCTGATGAAAAGGAATTGTCGTATGAATTCCTTCGATCACGTATTCACTGAGCGCCCGCCTCATGATCGCCAGTGCATCCTCACGTGTCTTACCGTAAGTAATCACTTTAGCGACCATCGAATCATAATAGGGTGGAATAAAATAGTCCTGATAAACGGCCGAATCGATTCTGACTCCTGGACCACCCGGCGGGAGATAGGTGACAACTCGTCCACAAGAAGGCATAAAATCTTTCTTTGGATCCTCCGCGTTAATTCGACATTCAATCGCATGACCGCTGAGATGAACATCCTTCTGCTGAACGGAGAGCGGTTCACCTGAAGCGACTCTGAGCTGCTCCTTTACAAGATCAATTCCGGTCACATATTCGGTAACCCCGTGTTCGACCTGTATTCGTGTATTCATTTCCATAAAATAAAAGGCGCCATTCGGTTCATAAATAAATTCAATCGTCCCGGCACCGACATAATTGACCGCCTTGGCTGCCCGTACGGCTGCCATGCCCATTTCCTGTCTCTTTTCTTCATCCAGAGCCGGTGAAGGAGATTCCTCCAGCAGTTTCTGCAAACGGCGCTGAATCGTGCAGTCACGCTCGCCAAGGTGAATGACGTGGCCTTGTTTGTCAGCCATCACCTGAATTTCCACATGTCTGAAATCCTCAATATATTTTTCAATATATACCCCAGCGTTGCCAAAGGAAGTGCTCGCTTCTTGCTGAGTAAGCGCTATTCCATGACGTAACTGCTCGGCGTCTCTGGCCACACGAATTCCTTTTCCACCTCCGCCCGCTGTTGCCTTTATCAAAACCGGATATCCGATATCGTCAGCAATCCTGATACCTTCCTCGGCATTGTCAATGATACCATCTGAACCAGGTACAACAGGTACACCCGCCTGTTTCATCGTTTGCTTGGCTACATCCTTAATCCCCATCTTGCTGATCGCATCTGATGGAGGGCCGACAAAAATGAGATTGCATTCCTCACACATTTCGGCAAAATCGGCATTTTCAGATAGAAAGCCGTAGCCCGGATGAATAGCATCGCACCCTCTTGATGCGGCGACACTGATAATATTCGTGAAGTTTAAATAACTATCTTTCGATGCATTTGGTCCGATGCAAAAAGCCTCATCGGCGAGCTGGACATGGAGTGCCTCTTTATCGGCCTGTGAATAGACAGCAACGGTCTCAATGCCGAGTTCTTTGCAGGCGCGAATCACACGGACCGCAATTTCTCCTCTGTTTGCTACCAAAACTTTTTTTATCATAAATAAATGACTCCTTAATCTTCCTTAACTAAAAACAGCGGTTGGCCATATTCAACGAGCTGGCCATCTTCGGCAAGCACATCAACAATTGTTCCCTTGCATTCCGCTTCGATTTCATTAAATAATTTCATTGCCTCAAGCGTGCAGACAACAGTTTTTTTGTCGACCTTGGATCCCTTTTTCACATAGGGCTCTGCGTCCGGGGACGAAGAGGAATAAAAAGTGCCGACCATCGGAGCCGTCACCTTATGCAATGAATCTGCGGCCTCCGGTTCTTCTGCCAATGCCTTATCTGGTACTGCGGCAGGTGCTGCTGCTGTTGAAACGGCCGGTTGAACAGCTGTGGCAGGTGCCAATACCGGCTGCTGAGGCGCTTTCGCGGGGAAAGCCTCCGCCTTCCGCAAAACGATCTTGGTACCTTCCTCTTCATATTTCAGCTCAGCAATCGAGGATGTATCCAGTTCTTTCATTAAAACTTTGATTTCTTCAATGCTTAACACGTCCAGCACTCCTTTGTTCCAACTACTTTTCAATTTATTATAGCATACCAGCCATCTATTTCTCGAACCCGCAATTCATGCATTTTAAAGCATTTATTGCCCGCTTTCCATTCCTCATTTCAGAAATAGATCCAGAAGGGCCGATAAAAATCTTAAGAGGGTTTGAGAGCGATTTGTACAAAAGATTAATTTGTCTCCGCATCACTCGCCATCTTTTCCCCCTAGCGCAAAAGAAACCATCGCGCATCGCCGCAACAGTTTCTATTGTACCTAATTTTGTTCAAAAAATCTTCATAAAAACTTCATTTCTTTATTTTTGACCCAGCGCATAGCTGACACTGACCACTTTCCCTGCACCAAGATACTGATCGGATAGACGAATCACTTCATTTGCTTGCTTTTCAGTTAATTTATTGGAGTTCACGAAAACCTGAACATTGTTGCCATCCGTCTTCACAACTGCATTTTTAAACCCCTTGGACTGAATCACATCTTCAAGCATTGTTTCACTGTTAGCTACGGTCTGCATCGCCTCCATCTGATCGTAGGCCGCACTGACCGCTTTTGCCGAACTCTTTTTGGAGGCGATGACATTTTGATATTTCTGCTGCAGTTGACTGCGCTCGTCCGCTTTATCCAGTTCGATTTGGCCGAGCTTGTTGTCTGCCTCAGTTGCTACAGCCTTATGATTCTTTCCGGCAACCTGCTGGACTTGTTTGTTCCCCTCTTTTACAACATTCTTTGTCGTCTGATTCTGGGCTGTCAGGGCATACACAGATAAGACGACGATTAGGCTGAGCATGGTCAGCAGCCATACGGTTTGTTTTTTTAACATTTTCAAAAGCCTCCTCATTCGCTTTTTTGCAGAACTTTGACTTTATAATCTGGAATATTAAGAACTGTCGCGACGGCTTCCATAATTTCTGCGCGTATCGCCGGCTGTTCGGCCCCCTGAGCCACGACAATGACTCCTCTGACGTCCGGCTGCTCCTTACCGACAATCACCGGTTCTTTAACGCCGTCCTTATCGACCATCACAACCTCACTATCCTGATCCCGCGAATTCACCTGCCGAGTCCCACCCTTCTGATCATTTTCCAATGTTTCATTTTCCTGGGTTTTTACATTATTTTGATAGATTTTTTTCTCAGTAGAAGAAAAAGTAATCATTACGGAAACATCGGAAACGCCCTGCATTTGATCTAATATATTTTTCAAACTCTGACTGGCGTAACTTTCATATTTCTCGATCGAGGTTCCTGAATTGTTGCTGATTTTAGCCTTGACATCGGATAATGTTTTGGCATCGTTTGTGTTAAAAGTGCTCTGACTCTTAGCCTTTTCATGCGGAGATGCGGTTGGAAAAATCTTGCCTATCGACAGGAGGAGAACACCAACTGCCGCTAGAAGTAATAGCCGGGTCATTAATCTGTGCGACTGACTTACCGGTTTTTTATTTCCCTTCTCCGTTTCTTCACCCATGAACCATCTTTTGAACCGATCCATCCACTGCTTCACGGATTCTAGTCCCCCCCTTCAAACTGAATGGAGATGATCTGCTTGTGTATTTGCCAGCGCTCAGCAAGGAGAGACCGAATCTTGTCCGTCTTCCGGGAAGCCGCATTCCTTCGGCTGCCAGAATTTTCTTTGCTGCCTATATTGATCGAAACGGGCTGAACAGGCTGAATGGCCGGAAATTTGTCTGCATGTCCGGACGGCTCGAATTTTCCAAGGACAATCGTCACTTTTTTGAGCGACATCTCCTGCGGATTATCCTGTTTTGCGGAGAGCTCCATTTTTTCAATTTGCAGTCCATATCGCTTGTTCAACTCCTCCTTCACCCGGTTTTTCATTTGGACAACTACCTGTTTTTGAATATATGCACGCTGCTGCTTTTCTATTTCTTTTTTTTGTGTGTTTGTTTCTGTTTCAAGCTGCCCGCTCCCCTGTCCGATCTGGATACCGCGTATCAGGTCCTGAGGATCCAGATGAAAAAGCCGGATAACCGGATCCATTAGAGCGACAATCAGCACGAGTCCGACAACCAATTTGACATATTTTTGATAACCTCCTGAGGGCAGTAAAAGCTCAAGGATAACGGCGAAAAGAACAATAATAACCAGCTGCGACACCCAGTTCTCGAGATAACTCATTTTCATCCTCCTAACGAACCATCAGTGACAAATTGCCTGAGGTGATGATGATCGTCAGCGCAAGAAAAAACATCAGTGAGACAATGGCGAGGGCGGAGAATAGGTAAAACATACTTTTTGCCATGATTTCCAGGCAGTCAATGACGGGTCCACCGCCCAGAGGCTGCAAAATAGCCGATGCAATATTATAAATGAAGGCCAGCGACAATACCTTAAGCAGCGGAAAAGCAGTGATGCAAAAGAGGAGCAGCAGTCCGGCGATGCCCACCGTATTTTTCAGTAGAACCGAGGCGCCGAGCACCGTGTCTGCGGCTTCTGTAAACATACGGCCGACAACCGGAAGAAAATTGGCAGTAAAGAATTTTGCTGACTTAACAAGCAAGCCGTCCGAAAGAGAAACGGCGACGCCCTGAACCGACATCACTCCCAAAAAAATGGCGAAAAAAGCGGCGGTTGTAAAAAGAGCCACATTCTGCATCAGTTTACTCAGCTTGGTCAGCTTGTAATTCTCGGATAAAGTACTGACAATTGCCAGCAGAGCAGACATAAAAAGCAAAGGCAGGATAAAGATTGAGACGAGCCATCCCGACACATTCACTAAAAAGATAATCAGCGGGTGGAAGAAGGCAACAGAAGAAGCGCCGCCCGCGGCCGCTGTCAAGCCGAAGATTAGCGGCATGAGAGCGAGCAGAAAGTGGCTCATTTGATCCACTGTGTTCTTTGTATAATCAATGGCCACATTGAAACTGTTCAGCAGTAAAACGAGAAGCGCAAGGGTAACGACAAACTGAGCAACCTTTGATACGCTTTTCTGTTCGAATGCTGCTTGAATGGCCTGAAGAAGCGATGCAAAAATGGAAAGCAGAATCAATGTACCGAGAAGTTTGCTGCTGACGATGAGTTCATTCAGAAAATAATGCAGCAGTCCTTGCAGCAATTGTTTGAGAAAGCCCTGTTTATTCGACTGGACGAAGGATTTAAAATTAGGATCGCTGTCTGGAATAAAACCATCATAATCGTTAACGAGCTTGTCCCAATATTGGTCGATTTGCTGTGTCTGGATATTCTGGAACTGCTTATCCGGCGATTGGTCCGGAATCCCCGAAGACTCTGCATGGCATGGTTTGACCAAGATAAAGCTGACGAGCACCACTCCAAGAAACAAGGCGACAAATTTTGGCCATTTTTTCTGAATGCAATCATTCATTCAACCTCCCCCCACTTGCGGCATCAGACTCATGACGGTCTCGACAATGGCCATCAGAATCGGAATTGCCATAACCAGAATGGCAACTTTCCCTGCCAGTTCAATTTTCCCGGCAAGACTCCCTTGCCCGGCATCCTTGGCAATTTGCGATCCAAATTCAGCGATGTAAGCGATGCCGATAATTTTTAGTATCGTGGCAACATATACACTGTTTAGATGGGCGGTTTCCGCGATCTTCTCCAGCATGTCCATGACAAGCTTAATCTGATCGACAAGCACGATGAAAATCATGGTCCCAACGATAAGCGTCAGAAGGAGCGCAAAAACAGGATTCTTTTCCTTTAAAATGAGTGCCAGAAAGGTAGCTGCCAGTCCTATTCCAACGATCTGCATGATGTTCATCGCTATCGTCCCTTTTTCGTGAATCCCGGATCTTGTCCCTATTACAAAACCTATGCACCGCCAGTATCAGATATGCGCTTTGTGAAACGCTCTCCTCGCATTTGTTTCGCCAGCGAACCATCCATTCAATAAGTCCGTTCATCTGTGGTAAAATAGAGGGACAATTTCTTGCCGATCCGCATCCCGTTCAAGGACAAGGTGCGCGTCAATGAAAGAAGGTCAATTTTCCTTGAAACGTACACCAGAATTCGTTCTGACCCTGATTCCTGCCATCTGGCAAACACTATTGCTGCTCATGCTTCCCTTAATTCCATTCATCACCCGCCACTATTATCTGATCAGTTATCGGCCGACGATCCTGCTGATCCTTGTACATCTCGTGATTGCTGTTTTTCTCTGGATTGCCGCTTTTCAAGTCAGAAGAAATAAGACCCTCTGGGGCCTCCTCCTTTTAATCGCCGGTTGTCTCCTCGCAGTCGCGGATTATTATAATTTATTGTTGAATTTGCTTCTCGTCATCGCTGGATTGATGATGTTGATGCGTCATCCTGAGCAGTCGGCAGGTGGGGCCGACAAGCAGAAAGATTAAATACATTTATCCGCAAATTTATCAAACAAAAAACTTTTTCTTGAGGAAGCTCATATCCCACACAGAAAAAGTTTTTTCTTGCATATTTAGAAAAACAGAAAAACGCTTTTGATTTTTTCAAACAGATCATCAATTAATGTGGTAGCCATATAAAGAATCACGACAAAGCCGATCAGAGTCACCCATTGAGCCCAATCGTCTTTTCCCATCTGTTTCAATACCGTCTGAATCATGGCGACAATAATGCCGATCCCGGCAATCTGAAAAATCGTATTCACATCGAGTGTCATAGGCTTCTCCTCTCTAAGAATTTAGACCGAACGATTTATATGAGAAGTAAAGCAATAAGAATACCAGCGAGAAAGCCGAGACTTCGCATCATTTTTTCATGAGAAGCCTGTGCAGTCCGTGCCTCTGCTTCCTCCCGTTCCAGGTGCGAGAGAGCCAGTTGAATATGTTTTTTCTGGTTCTCAGCATCTTCTGTTCCAAGTGTTGTCCCAAATTGCAGGATGACCTCCCGTTCCGCATTTTTCAGCGAGGTTTCCGGCCAATAGTGGATAACAGCTTCCTCCCACGCCTCTTTTAATGGCTGAAAATTCTCAACTAATGCTGCGCGGAGATATTCAAAAAAATGGGCGACAGGCTGCGGCAATTGGCTGGCGAGATGGGCGGACAATTCTTCGATCGGCACCCGTCCGTAGACTATCTCTGCTTCAATGGCCTGCAGCGCTGAACGCCACTGGCGAATTTGTCTCGGTCGCTGGCTATATCTTGAAGCAAGGACCATACCAATCATCGTTGACGCACCAACCACGAGCAAAGAACCGATAATCCGAATCACTGCCAGACCCCCTCTCTGCTCAATATCGTCCGGCCTGCTTTATCTAATATCTGCAGACGGCTGACGCTGCGATAAAAATCTCTTTTTCTTGAGAGGACAATATACCGTTCAAAAAGGCCGGAATCCAAAAGCGCAGCAAGAGTTGGACGACGCGCAATTTGCTCCAGCGAATATCCATGAGCGGAAGCCATTATTGAAACACCGGCATTTAACGCTTCAAGCAACGCATCAGTATCTTCTCTGCGTCCGATTTCATCGACAATCAGAACATCAGGGCTCATCGAACGGATCATCATCATCATGCCTTCAGCTTTTGGACAGGCATCCAGTACATCCGTACGTGTGCCGACACGGTTTTGCGGAATCCCAGAAACACATCCAGCTATTTCTGAACGTTCATCGACTATTCCTGTCTTGCTTCCCTGAATCGTCTGCTGGGGGACTCCTTCCGAAATTTGGCGGGCCAAATCTCGGAGCAACGTCGTCTTCCCAGTCAGAGGTGCACCGATGAGCAAGGTACTGAGCCAATGCCCCTGCTGGTAAAGAGAGGGGATCACGGGATCTGCTGCCCCTAGTTTTTGTTTGGCCAGCCGGATATTAAAAAAGGTGACCTCCCGCAAACGAAGAACATGTCCGTTTTCCGTAAGAACTCTTCCGGCAAGTCCGATCCGATGTCCCCCGCGAACAGTCACATACCCGCGCCTGAGCTCCTCATCCAATGTGTACAGAGAATAACGGCTGATTCTCTGCAGCATCTCTTGAGCCTGTTGCAATCGAAAGACAGGCCAATGAACATCTCCGGGATTCCACACCCCTTTTGATGTAATAAACTCTGGGGGAAATTCGGCACGCAGGCGAATCTCCTCAAGCTCTTCTCTAATTTTTTCCGGTAGACCAAGGATAATCTCCTGACAAAAGTCGGGCAGAAGAGGAAGAATCTGTTTTATCGACAACTCCAATCACCTGTCTCTTTTCGAAGCAAATCAAATGAATCCACACGATCTGCAGAGATCAATCTTTTTTCTCTTCCCAAATATATGCAGGCTCGTCTGCATTATGAGCTTGGATTCTCTCGGAGCGGATGCGGATGATTGCCAAATATCTGCAGAAGAGAGGATCCGACAATTGAATCCGCTTCACTCTTTCTTAGGCAATAAAAAAAGAAGCACCCGCGCATAACGAGTACTTCTTCTTTCGTATGACTAAATGGTGAACCAATAATCGATCCGGCGAACGATTTAAGCCCGGGAAACATACAGGCCGGAACGTGTATCAATCACCAGTTTGTCTCCTTCATTAACAAAGAACGGTACACTGACGACATACCCCGTCTCCAGCGTTGCCGGTTTGGAACCGCCTGAAGCCGTATCCCCTTTGATTCCCGGTTCTGTTTCAGCCACTTCGAGAACGACTGTATTCGGCAGAACCACTCCGAGTGTTTCTCCCTGATAGGATTGAATATTAACTTCCATATTTTCCTTCAAGAAATTCAATTGCTGCTGAATCTGGCTGGCATCCAAATCCATCTGTTCAAAAGTCTCCATGTCCATAAATGTATAGGCCGATCCGCTCGAATAAAGATATTGCATTTTGCGGTTATCGATCCGGGCCGGATTAACTTTTTCACCACCGCGAAAGGTTTTTTCCTGAATCGCTCCCGTTCGCAGATTGCGCAGCTTCGAACGCACAAAGGCCGCACCTTTGCCTGGTTTGACGTGCTGAAATTCAATGACGGAAAGAATATCCCCGTCAACTTCAATTGTTAACCCCGTTTTAAAATCATTAACAGAAATCATTGTTTTCCTCCTTATGCTCATCCGTCATCCGCATCAACATAAGCACCGTTTGCTTGTCCCGCAGGTCAAAGTAAAAATGCACAGAAAAGCAACCATTTGAGTTTCAGCACGGTACAGGGAAAACCCCGAGGCACATGAACCTACAAATGATCGATCGCTTATTGATACTTGGGATTATTCACGCAGATCACTCTACACATTTTACCACAGGCTTATTCTTTTGAATAGTTCTCAGGATCAGCATTCCCTTCCTCCACTTCAAAAGAAATCGAGTAGCCGATAAATAGTCCGTATAAAAGAAAGAGACACACCGTCGTCGATAATGTATTCCATCCCAAATGAGTCAAAAAAGGCAAATGGGGAAGCAGCGGCTGTAGGGCAAAGAAAACGACGCCCCAAAGAAGTAATCCGAAACAAATGCCCACCCAAAAGGATTTAAATCTACTTAAAACAAGCTGATACACTATGGCAAGCAACACGGATAAGATGATAAGCCCAGCAACAGCCAGAAACTCGCCTCCTATTTTGTTTTTCCACGCCGGGAGAGGAAAGGGCGCAAGCAGTAATTCGGGACCTGTTTTGCTGAAGTTCAACAGTTTGCAAATCATGCCGATCAATCCCCAAAATACACCGCCGAAAAGTCCAACGACTATTGAACGACCAATTGATTTTCCCATTTGCTCTTTTCCCTTAGATTTCTGACTCTTGTTGCTCTTTTTCTTTTTTAATATCAAACGTCTCGCCATGTCAGAGTCCCCTCGAGTATTTCTTTTGATGATTATTATGCCCAAATCTGCAAAATACAGCAAAAAAAAGAAAATTCAGCGGCAGATCCTCTAAACAAGAAGCCCTGACGAATGATTTAATAGCACATTTATCAATTAATTAAACTCTCTTCTAGAGGTTTTCAATAATTTCGGGTAGAATATATAAATAAGTAGATAAATATTTATGAGCAAGGTCTTGCGATCTGAAAATGCAGCGGTAGAATAGACTTCAAACCTCTTCAAAGCTCAGTTCTCCAAGATCGGCTGTTGGAATCTGAAATAAATTTAGAATCGGGTTGAATCACAATGGGCAAACAATTACCAATCTATGGCGGGCAAGCAGTCATCGAAGGCGTCATGATGGGCGGAAAATATACTACAGTAACTGCGGTCCGCAGAAATGACCATTCGGTGACTTATTTCGAATATAAGAAGGAATCGGTTCCCTCTCTGCGTATACTAAAGAAAATTCCAATTCTGCGGGGAATTGTCGCGATTCTGGAATCCAGTGTTCTCGGAACGCGGCATCTGCAATATGCTTCTGATGTCTATGACGAAGCACCTGGAAAAGATCAGGATCGCGCCTTGCAGCTCGCTGAGGGAAAAGCGTCCGGAAAAATCGGATCGATTATTGGTCTGACGGCAATTGCCATCCTCTCCTTTCTTTTTGCCAAATTTATCTTCACGTTAATACCGGCGCTAATTGCCAGCTTATTCGAACCGGTCATTCGCAGTTCGATTGCCCAAGTCCTACTGGAAGGCGTTATCAAAATACTGCTGCTTATTGGCTATATTTATTTTATTTCAATGACTCCATTAATTAAAAGACTGTTTCAATATCATGGAGCAGAGCATAAAGTAATAAATACATTTGAAGATGGTGTGCCTCTGACTGTTGAAAATGTCAAGCAGCATACTCGGCTCCATTATCGCTGCGGATCGAGCTTCATTTTATTCACTGCTGTCATCAGCATTTTTCTTTATTTATTTTTTCCGACCAATCCGCTCTGGCTACGTCTTGTCTGTCGTATTCTTTTAATACCGCTCGATTTGGGTCTTGCTTATGAGATTCTTAGATTCACAAATAAAGTCCGTTATGTTCCTGTACTTCGCTGGCTTGGCTATCCGGGATTATGGGTTCAGCTATTAACGACCAAAGAACCGGCAGACGATCAAATTGAAATCGGAATTCAAGCTTTTGAACATATGCGCGCCTGTGATCAGCTCATCGAAAAAGACAAACAGGCACTTACTCGTCAAGTGCTCTGACTCTATATGGAGGTGAATGTCCGTGAAAACGTTCCTCTATTCGCTGGCTTTTTTTTCAATTGTTGGACTCGGACTTTTCGGTTTACTCTCCTTGTTTTTCGACCATCAACAAGCTTTTTTTGTCCAATTAATCATCGCGGCCGTAGTCGTTGTCATCGGTCTGTTCTTCTTCCGGAGATTAGCGGATGACACTGTCCGAACCGATCAGAACCGTTACAGAAAAGCCGCGAGACAGACTGCGAAACGCCGTAAATTGACTGCCTATCGCAAATTACGCGGGATACATGCTTCGAGGCTCAAAGTCATTTCCAGTAGTCCACACTCATTTAAAGATCTCGGACGCCAGTCTGCAAAGCCTCATGGTCATCTAACAGTGATTGAGGGTAAAAAGAATAAGAAGAAGAAAAGAGTTCTATTCTAAAGACCGTCGTTTTCCTGAAGTTCCGTGAGAATGAAAGAACCACAGATTGTTTTCCTATTGAAAAAGGATTGGCCGATCGCACGGCCAATCCTTTTTCATGCTTTAAAAAATGATGCATCGATCATCACATCTAAAAAGACCATTTTTTCAAAAACAGATCCGTTTCATCCCGGCCGAGCACGAATAAACGATCACGTTCCTCTAGTGATATATCAAAATCCTTGGTTTGCACTTTATCAATCGGGATCACGATGATATTGGAATCTCTTAACTTTTGGATCGTTTTTTCATCATGTGCTTCACGCATCGTTGAGAACAGTCCGCGAAATAATTCGACCGCATTATTAATTTTCACCGGATGATACCCACTCAACTGATTGGTCGTCTGCAGTCCGATAAACGGCCGTTCAGGCAATTCCTCTCCTTTATCAAATACCCAGAGCGGAAAATTACTAAGCAGACCGCCATCGACAATCAATGACCGTTCGCCGCTGTTATCAAAAAGCGAGACCGGTTCAAAGAAAAAAGGAAGCCCAGCACTCATCCGCACGGCGCGGGCAATCGAAAAAACAGCCGGATCGATGCCATATTCTTTTAAATCATCCGGCATGACGACCATTCTCCCCCTAGTCACATCAGCAGCAATAATTTTCAGGGCACCTGGCGGCAAGTCGGAAAAAGTGTGAACTCCTTTTGCCGCTAAAGCGTCTATCAGCCATTTTTCAAGGCTGTCTCCTCTGTAGAGCCCCATTTTATAATACACACGGAGCCATTTTAAAAAGGGAAGTGATATTTTTGTTCGCGAATCCAATAATTGCCGGGTATTTAGTCCGTCCATCAATGTCTTCATTTCCGCAGCCGGATAACCTGACGCAAGCAAGGCGGCCACAATCGCACCGGCGCTTGTTCCTGCGGCCCGTTTAAATCGATATCCGCTTTCCTCCAGCTTGCTTAGTGCACCGACAAAAGCGAAACCCTTCACTCCCCCACCTGAGAAGACAATATCTATCCACATCTTTTCCCCTCCTCGCAGGGACCTCATTTTTTATCTTGCGATTCATTTATCTATATTCGTTGAAACCATCAGATTTTCCTCAGATTTATCGTAGACATGCCGATTCAGACAAAAGATCACCGCAATATACCAGAAATTCTGATGATACTGATTATGCCGGGCGCACCCAAAAAAAAGACGAAGGACTCTTGTCCTCCGCCTTTCACTTATTCAATGTCTTCGCTTCTCTCTTTAATCTCGAACAATTCCTCGACCCGCTTCGGATCCTCTTCGAAGTATTGAACCACATCGCCAATTCGATCAATCGAATCCCAGCTCAAATGATGTTCAATCCCTTCGACATCTTTATAGACATTCTCTTCATGAACCCCTATAAGTTTCAAGAAATCTTCAAGCAATTCATGTCGATAGACTAAACGCTTGCCCATTTTCTTGCCCTTTGGTGTCAAAATGAATCCACGATATTTCTCATAAATTAAGTATTGATCTTTATCCAATTTTTGGACCATTTTTGTAACCGAAGAGGAATGAACGTCCAATGCTTCTGCAATATCTGAAACCCGCGCGTATCCCTTATCCTGAATCAACCAATAAATCCGTTCAATGTAGTCTTCCATACTTGGAGTAGGCGACATCATGTCTCCCCCTAACCAAATCCCAATTTCACTGTTTCATCATACTATAACAGGTCGCAAAAAACAAGAAAATCCAAGTCCCTCGCGATATTCTGCATGATCTCGATTTATATTTTCCAATCCTTTATTTGTCTTTTAAAAAGCATCCTGAATCGGTATAATAAAAGTGAAGTGTTCTGGAGGGAAGCGTTCATATGGGATGGATATATGTAATCATTATTGCGGTTATTTATCTAGGCTACACGTTCGGCGCCAGGTGGATGCAGCGCAGGTATCTGACGACTTTAGACGAAGCAGATTTTCGCGCGAACTACCGAAAAGCGCAACTGATTGATGTACGGGAACCCGACGAGTTCAAGAATGGGCATATTCTCGGTGCAAGAAATATCCCGCTGACACAGATGAAAATGCGTAAGACGGAAATTCGTCATGATATGCCGATTTACCTGTATGACGGAAATGGAACCCGCAGTGCGAGAGCTGCAGCGGTTCTGAAGAGATTGGGTTTTAAAAATCTGTATCAATTGCAAGGCGGCTTCAAAAAATGGGATGGAAAAGTTAAGAGCGGTACCTGAAAGTGCGCATCGAATTTCGCGTGGCAAAAGATACATAATTCATGAGCAAAAAAGACTCCCTTTCAGGGAGTCTTTTTTATTCCAATTTTCCGCTGGCTATTCGTGGATTAAATCAATGATTTTTCTGGTAACGCAAAACCGGTTTGCGCGCTGCGCGAGTCTCATCCAAACGTTTGATGACGGTCTGATGCGGGGCTTCCTGCACGATTTCAGGGTTATCCTCCGCTTCATGGGCAATGTTCAGCAGATGATCGGCGAAAGCATCGAGTGTTTCTTTGGATTCCGTTTCCGTCGGTTCAATCATCATTGCTTCGTCGACAAGCAGTGGAAAATAAATAGTCGGTGGATAATAGCCGAAATCCAGCAGCCGTTTAGCCATATCCAAGGTCCGAACACCGAGTGCTTTCTGACGACTCCCGGACAGCACAAATTCGTGCTTGCAGAATTGTTTAAAAGGAGTATCGAAAGCAGCACTTAACCTTTTCAGCAGATAATTGGCATTGAGTACCGCATCTTTTGAAACCTGATTCAACCCTTTTCCACCCATCGTCCGTATATAGGCATAGGCTCGGACGTTAATTCCAAAATTTCCGTAGAAGGCTTTAACGCGCCCGATAGACTGTGGGCGGTCCTCGTCAAGTCCATAGCTACCGTCCTTATTCTTGATAATGAGCGGCTTGGGGAGAAAAGGAGCGAGTTCCTTTTTCACTCCGACTGGGCCCGATCCCGGTCCACCGCCGCCATGAGGTCCCGTAAAGGTTTTATGAAGATTCAGATGTACCACATCATAGCCCATATCCCCTGGCCGCGTCATCCCCATTATCGCATTCATATTGGCTCCGTCATAATAGACTTTGCCCCCTGCCGCGTGGATGATCTCGGCAATTTCCTGTATTTGTGTTTCAAAAAGGCCAAGTGTATTGGGATTGGTCAGCATGAAAGCCGCTACCCGGTCATCGGCAATACGACGTAAATCCTCCAGATCGACTAATCCATTCGCATCTGATTTTACAGTCACCGGATCAAAACCGGCGACTGAGGCTGAGGCCGGATTAGTTCCATGAGCCGTGTCAGGAATAATGACTTTGGTCCGCTTGCTGTCTTGATTGGCTTCATGAAAAGCGCGAATAATCATCAGACCTGTCCATTCGCCGTGGGCGCCGGCTGCCGGCTGAAGAGTCATCGCATCCATGCCCGTTATTTCCTGCAGATTCTGCTGCAGGCGATAGAGAAGTTCCAATGCGCCTTGGACAGATTCGGGTTCCTGATAAGGATGAATCTTTGTCAACCCGTCCAGGCGAGCAAGCACTTCATTGACCTTCGGATTATATTTCATCGTGCAAGAACCGAGTGGATAAAAGCCATTATCTACACCAAAATTACGTCTGGACAAGGCCATATAATGTCTGACTAGCTGTAGCTCTGACACTTCAGGAAATTCAGGAGCCTTCTCACGAATATAGTCCGCCTCCAGCAGCTTATCCACTGCTTGCTTCGGAACATCCAACTCGCCGATGCTATAAGCCGTCCTTCCCGGTCGCGTAATTTCAAAAATAAGCGGCTGATTTTGATTAGCCATTGATCATCGCCCCCAATACTTCCGCAAATTGATCGATCTCTGCCTTGCTGCGCATCTCAGTTACAGCGATGAGCATCTGTCCCTGCCGCTCTGCTGAAATTTTGCCTAAATCAAAGCCGCCGATAAATCCTTTTTTCAACAATGCGTGATTGATCTCAGAAACCGGACGTTCACATTGAATCACAAACTCATTAAAAAAAGATCCTGTTGTCGCCACAGTAATCCCTGCCCGGCTCAATTGTTGACTCGCGTAGTGCGCTTTTTGCAGATTCTGTTCAGCGAGCTCACGTATCCCGGCCTTTCCGAATGCCGTCATGGCAACCGAGGAGGCGAGGGCATTCAACGCTTGATTCGAGCAGATATTGGATGTCGCTTTGTCACGGCGAATATGCTGCTCACGAGCCTGAAGGGTCAATACATAGCCGCGCTGTCCCTCTTCATCGATCGTTTCCCCAACCAGTCTGCCCGGTACTTTTCTGACAAGCTTCTGCTTCACCGCAAAATAACCGCAATGCGGTCCACCGAAAGAACTGCTGATACCCAGGGGCTGACAATCTCCGATGACAATATCTGCATGGAACTGACCAGGCGGAGTCAGAAGCCCGAGCGCCAGCGGATCACTGGAAACGACAAACTCTGTTTTCCCTGAGGAGTGAACCAAAGCCTCAATTTGTTTTAAAGGTTCGATTTGTCCGTAAAAATTCGGATATTGGACGATTACACAGGCCGCTCCGCCATCTATCGAATCCTCAAGGGACTGCAGATCGGTGACCCCGTTTTTTTCTGGAATCGTGACGACTTCGAGATGCCGTCCATGGGCATAGGTCTGCAGCACTTCCCGATATTCCGGATGAACGGTTTCCGAAACGAGGATTCGTGTCTGCCGGGTAACCGCCGCGCTCAGCAAGGCGGCTTCTGCCAGAGCCGTCGAGCCGTCATACATTGAGGAATTGGCCACATCCATTCCAGTCAGCTCACAAATCAGGGTCTGGAATTCAAAAATAGCCTGAAGCTCTCCTTGTGAAACTTCTGCCTGATAGGGCGTATAGGCGGTATAGAATTCGCCGCGAGAGATCACGCTGTCCACGACGGAAGGAATATAATGATCATAGACACCTGCGCCCAGAAAAGAAGGATAGTCGGTCATACTTGTATTTTTTCTGGCCAGTCCATTGAAGAAGCGGATCAGTTCGGGTTCAGACAGTGCCTTCTCAACAGCAAGTTCTCCCTTGAAGCGAATCTCTTCAGGTATATCACTGAACAGCTCTTCATCACTCTTAATTCCGATTGTCTTCAGCATTTCCTGCCTGTCATCCTCAGTTACTGGCAAGTAGCGGAATTCCGCCATGTTTTTCTCCCCCTCAGGCTTTCTTATAAAATGGTGTTTTGATTACTTTCGCTTGCTTTCTTTTTCCGCGAATGTCGACTTCGACAAGTGTTCCCAATTTGCTATAATCGATAGCCACCAATGCTAATCCCAGATTTTTGCCGAGCGTCGGTGACTGCGTACCTGTCGTGACTTCCCCGATCTTTTGCTCGCCGGCAAATACGGCATAATGGGTCCGCGGGATTGCCCGATCAATCATCTCGATACCAACAATCCGGCGACGAAGTCCTGTTTGCTTCTGCTTGATTAATGCCTGCTTCCCGATAAAGTCTTCATCGATATTTAATTTGACCGCAAAGCCAATGCCTGCTTCCAGCGGTGAGATCGCCCGGCTCAGCTCCTGGCCATAGAGCGGCAAACGCGCCTCAAACCGCAGCGTATCTCTGGCGCCTAATCCGCAGGGAACCAATCCCTCTTCTTTCCCTGCTTCTAATAAATCATCCCATATTTTGCGGGCCGATTCTGCCGCGCAGTATATCTCAAATCCGTCTTCCCCGGTATATCCCGTCCTTGAAACAAGAGCTGGCCTACCGTTCAGAAGGATATTCTCTTTAAAGGTAAAACGATCGATCGTTTGGAGACGCTCCGCTGCCAGCTTCTGCAAGATCGTTTCTGCTAAGGGACCCTGAATGGCCAGAAGTGCCATCTCTTCCGATCGATTGACCAGCTGCACGGAATCCAGGTCCAGATGACTGCGCAGCCAGTCAAAATCTTTTTCGATATTCGCCGCATTGACGACTAGCATATAGCGATTCTCCGCCAAATGGTAGATCAACAAATCATCCACTGTTCCGCCATCTTCATAACACATCGCCGTGTATAAGGCATCACCGATTTTCGCCTGCTTCACGTTATTGGTGACCATGCGCTGCAGGAACGGCTCAGCGCCTGTTCCCTCCAGAAAAAACTCGCCCATGTGGGAGACGTCAAAGAGTCCCGCATGTGTTCTAACGGCCTGATGTTCCTGCTTAATTCCCGAAATTTGGACGGGAAGCAGATAACCGCCAAAGTCAATCAGCTTTGCACCTGTGCTTTGATAAAAATCATACAGCGGTGTCTTTTTTAACTCAGACATTTGCCCAATGTTCCCTCCTAATGAAGATGACTTCCGAGATAAGTAAACAAAAAAAGGCAGAGAAAACACATCCTGTGTTTTCTCTGTCCTTAGACCTGAAAGTTTATCGCTTAAATCTCTCTTTTCTATTAAGCGGTATCCCCTTTGGTGGCTGATTTAAGAAAGCTGCCCGAAGGCTTTGATCCTATTCAGCGCTCTCCAGAGGTGCGTCCGTCACAAGTCTTTTTGCCTGAGAGATTCACTTGTCGTTTGCTCCTTCGGCCACGCAAAATCTGCGTTTTCTCCCCATGACGTCATCCGCAATCCATTCAATTGGCATCGCTTGTTTAACTCATCTCAAATTCGCATATACTAACAATAATTATCCTACCATTTTAGCAGGCAAACAGGCAATACTTCCGTTCACAAAATTTTAACAAACGGCGAGGATGTTCGAATATGGAACCGATAATTCAATTTGATCGATCATGGGAAGAAGAATTTTCTAAACGCATTTCAGCAGATGGTCCTTGGGCGAAACCGGAGCTATTCTCCCTTGCCTATGAAGCTGAATGTGCCCGGCTGATCCAGTCCTTTCACGGACTCATCGCCCCGAGCCAATTGCCCGAACTGCATTTACATCCGCACCAGATCGAAACGGCACGAATCGCTGTCGAAGAAATGCACGGCAAAGCCATTCTTGCGGATGAAGTCGGTCTGGGAAAAACCATTGAAGCAGGTCTGATTATCAAGGAATATATGATTCGCGGTCTGGCCAAGAAAGTCTTGATCTTAGTCCCCGCCTCACTCGTTCTGCAATGGGTCAGTGAGCTGAATACCAAATTCTCCATTCCTGCCGTTGCTCAGCGGAAGACCTATGTCTGGAACCAATGCGACGTTGTTGTTTCATCCATAGACACAGCGAAACGTGAACCGCATCGCAGTCTCGTTCTGGATCAGAATTATGATTTGATTATCATTGATGAAGCCCATAAATTAAAGAATCATAAAACGAAAAACTATGAATTTGTTCAACTGTTAAAGAAAAAATTCTTTCTGCTGCTGACGGCTACACCGATACAGAACCGGCTGAGTGAAATTTTTTATCTCGTCTCCCTGCTTAAACCCGGCTATTTAGGAGATGCGAGCAGTTTTACAAAAAATTACCAAGAGGGTACCCGTTCAGTTAAAAATGAAGAGAAGCTCAAAGCGCTCGTCAATCAAGTGATGGTACGCAACCGCCGCGAAGATACAAAACTGTATTGGCCGAACCGGATTATTACCTCATTGGATGTGGCTTATTCCCAAGCTGAGCGGGGATTTTATCAATCGCTCACCGGATTAAAGGATGCCGGGATTATCCAAGGATTCACGCTGCTCACCTTGCAGCGCGAGGCCTGCAGTAGCCGGGAAGCGGCTTTTCAGACGCTGAGCAAGATCTATAAACAACGCTCGGAACCCAGCCACGAGCGACTTTGGCATTCAATTTTTGAAAAAGTCAACGCCATTCAGCATAATGCCAAAGCGGAAAAGACGCTCGAATTGATCAAACAAATTAATGATAAAGTGATCATTTTCACAGAATATCGTGCTTCACAATTATATCTGCAGTGGTTTCTCAAAAAAAATGATATTTCATCCGTCCCTTTCAGCGGTGGATTTAAGCGAAGCAAGAAAGACTGGATGCGCGCACTCTTTCAGAACCGCGTCCAGGTCTTGATCGCCACTGAAGCAGGCGGTGAAGGAATCAATCTGCAATTTGCCAGTCATATGATTAATTACGATCTGCCTTGGAATCCGATGCGAATCGAGCAACGTATCGGGCGTATTCATAGACTGGGCCAGAAAAACGATGTGCATATTTATAATCTTGCCATCCGCGGAACGGTTGAAGGCCACATTCTCAATCTGCTATATAATAAAATCAATCTCTTTGAACAAGTGATCGGAGAACTGGATGCCATTCTCGGACGGATTGATCTTCGGGATATTGATCGCCAGGTGAGTCGTATTTTTGAAGAATCCGAGTCCGAGGGGGAACTGCGGATTAAGCTTGATAATCTAAGCAGTGTGATCAACTCCGAAAAACAGCAAATCGAAAGAAGTGAAACCGATGCAGCAAGCGGAAATCCATGATTATCTGATCCGTTTTTTCTCCGCTTCCGGCTGCACTCTTCTGTCTGGTAGCAGTCCAAGCGGCCCTATAAAAGTCAAATTGACAGAGAAAATGGATCAACTGTTAATGAATCGTCCTTTCTATTGGCATTATATTAAACAAATAGGCAGTACCCCGGAAACCGCAACACTTTTACTTCGAACAAACGATCAAAGCGAAGAAGGCGAGTTTCTACACTTTGGCGCACCGAGGCTGCATCAAATTTTTGATACCGCTAAAAAGCTCGGCCCTTATATCCGCCTGTATCAGAAAATTCCTGAAGGACGAGCCTCTGCTCTCGAACCTTGGATCGGTATTAACATGAAGATTAGCTATCAATGCGACCTGAAAAAGGATCGCGTCAGTTCCATAGGTCTACAGCTTATCAATGGGACCATGATTGAAGGCTTTCAAGATATGCTTGGCAAATTAGATCTCAGTCCCAGACTTCCAAATTATTTGTATACGCTTCGGCCTCTGATTACCGTGGGCAGCGGCATTAAGCGTATCGCCGGGCACATCGAAGACCGGCTGAAAGCAGAACCAATAGATTGGGCAAATGATGCTGGCTCTCGCTGGATCCATGATCAGGAGCTGCTCAACTCCTTTTATGAACATCAAGACCAAAAACCAGAAAGTTATTTTCAAGAAAAGGAAGCCCTGAAACAACAGTATCAGCCACGAATCGAGGCCAGTTTGATCAATGCCGGCCTCTTCTACCTGCAGTCTGCTTCATTTATTCCTAATTCCGAATTAGAGCCCGTTCACGATGTGAAAAATCGGCAGAAGCACGGCTGAAAAAAGACTGAGAACGAGACTGCCCACCAGGAGTAAAATCGTTGGCTGGAAATAAGAAAGAATTTGTTCGGTTTTTTGTTCCATCCGTGTCATCACAGCCTCACTGTATCGATAGAGGGCTTCACCAAGGATGCCATTGATTTCCCCTTGATGAATCACGTCAACAAAATCAGGCAAATAATAAGGCTTATCTGCCATTAATTCTTCAAAACTCTCCCCTTCTGACAAAGCCACGCTCAGCCGGGAAGCCTCCGAGTTAAGAAAAGCAGTGGATCCTCTTTCCTTGAGTGCCTCAACAGACTGCCGGACGGAAAGGCCGGATCGAAGCATACTTCCGATGTGAAAGGCCGTTTTATGCGTCAAATAGTGCCGCAGATAGCGGCCCGCGAGCGGGATGCGGACAGCCATTCGGATTTGCCGTTCCTGTGGCAGTCTCCGCAGGAGCAGGAAAATAAAAGTCGACAGGATGATCAGAATGAGAAAGAGCAGAAAAAAGTCATTCATATGTCCGGAACAAAAGAGCAAGATCCGCGTGATCAGCGGCAATTGCAGAGATAGGGATTGATACAGCTTCAGAAAATTAGGCAGCAGAAAATGTCCGATAGTATAGAGCATTAGCGCAAACATCCAGAGCAAGAGAAGCGGATAGCGCATCAACCGCTGGAGTCTTGTCTTATTTTCCTCCCGCCTTCTCATCATCTCACCACTTTCAATTAATCCCTTGGGCAGATTGCCGCTGACTTCCGAAAAATAGATTGAGCTGACCACTTCTATCGGAAAATGAAAATCTTTCAATAAGTCATGAAAAGCGATACCCTCCTCCAACCCAGCAATCATTCGTTCCAGCGTTTCCTGGATCAGCGGTTTGCGCCGATAGGTCTGGAGCTGGATCGCCAGCAACAGCGGATAACCATCCGTGAGACACTTCCCCAAATGAACCAGAAAATCAGCCTGATCGCTCTTAGTCCAGCTTTTTCTGATGAACATGGTTCGATTCGCCTCTTCTCCATACATCTCCAGCGATCCAGCCGCGGGCAACACCTTCCTCAATATAATCCTCAATCGTCTTGTAGCCAGAGTGAAAATGGCTGTGTTCAGATGCGGACAGGCAATCATGCAGCGGCATTCCAGCTAAAATCTCAAACAAGCCGGTCCGCTTGGGATGATGCCGATTGGCACAGTCTGGAGCACATATGGGGCCACAAATCGGGCATTGAATCGAGACTAAGCGTTCGGTAATGACGCCAACCAATGTCTCTCTTAAATCAAAACGTGAAATTCCAAGTTCTGCCATCCGTTGAATCGTACTGACCGCATGCGCGGCGTGCACCGTCGAGAGAACGAGATGGCCGCTGAGCGCCGCTTTGAGTGCAATTCGTGCCGTTTCTTCATCTCTTATTTCTCCGATCATCACGATGTCCGGATCGTGGCGGAGAAGGGCTTTAAAGCCTCGGGCGTAAGTAAAATTGGCTTTTTCATTCACTTCCATTTGGACAAAGGCGTCATTTTTCTTTTCAATCGGATCCTCAAGCGTAATAATACGTGCGTGGTATCTCTTTTGCAGCGCCGCAAGCATTGTATAAAGCGTTGTCGTCTTTCCTGATCCAGTCGGTCCGGAAATAAGAATCAGACCATTTTCATAATTTAGCAGACGCTTCAGTCCCTTGACGGGCTCATCAAAAACAGAAAGATCCTCAAGGCTTAAATTTTTATTTTGGGGGAGTAAACGAATGACCATGCTCTCATCATTTGGTGTGGGTAATGTGGAAAAACGTAAGGAGACGGGATGATGCTCGAGAACCTCGAGCATGGCGCTGCTCTGCGGCAGTCGCCTTTCGCCAATATCCATGCCGGATAAAAACTTAAAATGGTTAATCATCCGCGTCGCCTCCTGATTCGGAACAATGGCCATCTCATAGAGATAACCGTGAATTCTCAATTCAATCAGCGTATCTTCTTGTCTGGGAATAAAATGAATATCCGATGCCTCCGCACGATAGGCATCCTCCAGGAGTTCCTGGCAGCGTTCACTGATTTCTTCTTTTGCTTCCAAACTGACACCCTCTCCCTTTTCGCTAATAAAATTATTCTTCATTTCGAATACAGGGAGGAGAACACAGAGTGAGGCTGGGAAATACATAATTATGATTTCGTCAGGATTCGATAAAACTCCTTCTTTTAACCATTATTTTTTTTAAAAGTAAAAAACAGAGCGGATTCCCAATGAACCCGTCTCTGCTTTCCGGCCATATGTTTTCTGCAGTTATTCTTTTGGATCAATCAACATCAAAAGATACGGAGCCAAGGCCCTGATCAAAAACGGCTTCATAGTGCCCACGCATCAACTTTTTCGGTAGACAAAATGTACCTGAAGAGATCGTCGTTCCTTTGCCGAGTACCTTTCCTTCCTGGGCCAGTTTTTGCACCAACCAGTGCAGGGCATGCAGCGGATTACCCAGAACCTCCGAGGATACGCCTTCGACAACCGCTTCGCCGTCCCGCGTGGCATGCGCATGAATATTCGCCAACTGTCCGGCTTCCAATTTGGCAGCCGGGGGTCCGACAACCACTCTACCACACACTGCACTATCGGAAATCACCAGTTCGAGCGGCAAACTTGGGAACCAGTCTTTGAAACGCGAATCGGGGATTTCAACTCCCGGAGCCAGTTCTGTCTTCTCCAGAAGGGCTTGCTCATCATCTTCGGGCAATAAATCTTCCAGCACCGTAAATTCCAATTCAAGTTCCAGAAGCGGTTCATTAAGTTCGGTGCGATCGATTCTCGCCCCGTCTTTCAGTACACTTGAAGCCACAATCTGACCGTATAAAGGAGAATCTGCATGGAATAAATCCTGTGTAGTCTGGCTTGTCAAGCTGATTTTATAGCCGCGGATGCGTTCATCCTTGGCTTGATTGAACGCATGCTGAACCTCGTATGCTCTTTGCGGATCCAGTGCTTCTCGCTCAACCTCTTGCCAAACAACCGGCTCCTTATCGCGATATGCCCGATACAATGTTTCCGATAACTCTTCTTCTGCTCGCTTCATCCTTAATGCCCTCTTTATATGTTTAGAATTTTTTGTTTAGTGACAATTATAGCTCTGTTGGAAACCCTGTCAATAACCATTTTCTAAAAAGTGGCAAAAAAATAGACACTCAATGATCGACTTTGAGAAGTCCTCCTGAGTGAATTTTTTAAAAACTTTATTTTAAAGATCAAGACAGATGTCGAATCCCCGCCCGCGCGATCCTTATTCACGCCTTAGCCGCTAACTGCCTTTCTCTCTTTTTCTTTTTCGGAAGAATCCCTAACGGATTCAGCAATCTTAGCTAATTCATCATGATGATAACCGACGACCAAATGCGTACCATCGGTCAAGATCGGCCGTTTTAAGAGTTTAGGTTCATCAGAGAGTAATTTCAAAGCCCGGCTTAACGGCATGGACTCAATATCGACATCAAGCTCTTTAAATTCCTTGCTTCTTTTCGCAATAATGTCTTCAACGCCAGATTTAGACAACTTCAAGAGTTCCATTAGTTCCCGTACATTTGGGCGATCACGGAACAGATGCCGTTCTTCAAAATGAATATCGTGTGCCTGCAGCCACCCTTTCGTTTTACGGCAAGATGTGCAACTGGGATACGTGTAGAACACTAATTTTCTCATCCATTTACCTCCTCTTGCTGTTTATTCTTTTTATTCCCGCAACAAGAGAAAAAGAAACGCTTTTCCGACAAAAAAGTGAATTTTTTTGAGATAGGCAAAAAAAAGGTGGAAGATTGTCTAATTAAGAGTTTACGAAACAGGAATGCTTAATAGCCGAGTTCTCGGTCAACCACATTCTCAAGGTTTTCTCCTTGAGCAAATTTTTTCAAATTTTTTGTAAGAAGAGAAAGATGTCTCTCCAATCTTCCAGGACTTAATCCGAGCGAATGGGAGGTAATCAGTACATTATCAAAGGTCCAGAGTGGACTCTCTGGCGGCAGAGGTTCGACAGCAGTCACATCAAGAGCTGCTCCTCCCAGCCTCCCGGCTCTCAGCGCGTTGATAAGATCTTTTTCGACAACCGATTGCCCTCTGCCAACATTGATAAAAATGGAACCCGGCTTGAAGATGTCGAAAACCTTCTTCTGGAACAAATCGGCGGTTTCTTCTGTCAGCGGCAAAATATTAATAACAAAGTCGCTTTTTTCAAGAGCTTCAGTCATGTTATCTATGCTAAAAAGTTGATCAATGTCTTCAGGAATTTCCCCGAGCGAGCGCTTGACCCCCAGAACATGGGCACCAAACGCATGAAGCCTTTTCGCCGCTGCGCGCCCAATATTGCCTAGGCCAATAATCGTAGCCGTCGTTCCTTCCACTTGACGAACCCCTTCAAGCATTCTCCACTCATGGTTCGCCGTCTGCCGGGCATATTGCGGAATCTGCCTCGTGAAAGCAAGCACGAGCGCAAGAATATGCTCAGAACCTGAGACATTATACACACCTTTTGAATTTGTAACAATCACATCTGGCGCGATTTTTGGGTTTTTTGTAAAATGATTCGCCCCAGCACTTGGAAGCTGAATCCAGCGCAGAGACCTCATCTGATCCAGTGTCTGATCCGATGGCCATCCAACATACGCTTCTGCGCAGCTTAAATCTTCAGCTGTACTCTCATCCATGGTATAAAAATGATAGCTGTCTTGGAAATTTTCCTTTAATTGTTTCCACGCCGCATCGGGCAAACGGAAATCATCAGTAAACCCGAAAATAATTTTCTTCATAATAGCCCCAGACCCTTCTCTCGTCATATCCAACCTCGTTTGTGCTTTCTGAATAAAAAAGTGAGAACAAGTTAAGTATAATTTATTCACTCTCAAGGAATCCAGAAAAACGCTTGTACGACTCGAAAGACTGCTTTTCTTCCCTCATCACTCAAAAAAAGTGCAAAAGGGAAGCCCCCTTTTGCACTTTTATTTGGTTAATTAATCCTCTAGAGTGGACAAATCTCCTGTCGGCAAATTCAACTCCCAAGCTTTTAAGACCCGGCGCATGATTTTGCCGCTCCGCGTTTTCGGTAATTTTTGTTTAAAATCAATTTGTCTTGGCGCGGCGTGTGCGGCAAGGCCATTCTTTACAAAATGATAGATTTCCTGTTTCAAATCATCAGTGGCTTCAAAGCCATCCCGCAAAGAGATAAAAGCTTTGATGATTTCGCCGCGAATGGGGTCGGGAATACCGATCACACCCGCTTCCGAGACGGCGGGGTGCTCGACGAGCTTGCTTTCAACTTCAAACGGGCCGATCCGCTCACCGCTCGTCATAATCACATCGTCGACTCTTCCTTGAAACCAGAAATAGCCTTCCTCATCCTTATAGGCGGAATCCCCGGAGACATACCATCCCTCTTTCGTAAAATAAGTTTCATATTTTTCCTTGTTATTCCAGATCATATGCATCATTGACGGCCAGCCCTTTTTTATCGCCAGATTGCCCATTGTATTCGGGGGCAGTTCTTTGCCGTTATCATCGAGAATGGCCGCGACAATACCGGGGAGCGGCTTTCCCATGGAGCCCGCTTTGATTTCCATTGAAGGGACGTTGCAAATCATGTGTCCGCCCGTTTCGGTCATCCACCAGGTATCATGAATCCGGCGATGGAAGGCTTCCCAGCCCCACTTGATCACTTCCGGATTCAAGGGTTCACCAACACTGAGCACATGGCGCAGTGTCGAGAAATCATAGCAATCAGCAAGTGTCTTTCCCGCACTCATCAGCATCCGGAATGCGGTCGGGGCGCTATACCAAATCGTAACTTGATTCTTTTCAATCGTCTGATACCAATCCTCCGCACTGAATCTTCCCCCGCGGACAACATTGGTGATACCATTTAACCAAGGTGCAAATACGCCATAGGAGGTACCAGTGACCCAGCCCGGATCGGCTGTGCACCAGTAAACATCATCTTCTTTAAAATCCAGCACCCATTTCCCGGTCTGCGCATGCTGAATCATTGCCTGATGGACATGGAGCACACCCTTTGGTTTTCCGGTCGATCCGGATGTATAATGCAAAATCATCCCATCTTCTCTCTTCATCCACTCGATTGGGAAGTCTTCCTTAGCTGTAGACATAGCCTGATGATAATCAATATACAATTGATCATTTCTGCCTTTGTCGCCAACTAAGAGGATATGTTGCAAATGTGGCAAATCGTTAATGGGTACGCGCTCAAGCAGCTCAGGAGTCGTGCACAGCACCTTCGCCTCACTATCAGCCAGACGATCTCGCACCGCGTCTTCCATGAATGCCTCAAACAGCGGCCCGACAATCGCCCCCGCCTTAATGATTCCCAGAAAGAGAATATATAGCTCAGGTGATCGAGGCATGAATATGAAGACGCGATCGCCCTTTACGATATTTGCCTTATCCTTTAAGACATTCGCCGCCTTATTTGAAAAAAATTTAAGATCAGAAAAAGTATAGGATTCATCACGATCGGGGTCAGAGTAGAGCAAAGCTATTTGATCGCCTTTTCCAGCATCAACATGACGATCAATCATCTCATAGGCAGCATTGATTTTACCCGTTTGATACCAGCTGAATTGTTTTTCCGCTTGCTTCCAAGTAAAGGATTGACGCATTTTTTCAATATTATCAAGAACGTGGGTACCCGGTTCGGCCGGTAAACGAAAACTGTTCAACATGATAATTCCCCCAGTCGAAAATATTGTCACAGAATTGTCAATTTTAAGCGTTTACATCATTATATGATCGATATTCTCTTTTAGCAAATTGGAGGTATGCAATATGAACAGGGCTTCGATTTAGGCTGGAGATCCTCAGTCCTTAGACGGCCATAATCAGCTGTGATAGCGCGATAGTCTAGAATTTTTTCTTATTCTTACGGCATATCCCTTAAAATAAAAAAAACACCCGATAAAACAGGGTGATAAAGATTATTTTTCATATTCTTGTTCATTTTTCCGGACAGCCAGATCCATGATTAGCAGTCTCTTGCGGCTTTCTCAGCCGCTCGGCAAAGCTCCGGAGTTACGGAGTTACAACATCCACTCCATTACTCTGTTTTTTGCGTTTCTAGTGGAAACCATCCCGTTGGCTTGGTAATGATCCGCCATAAGCGGTCAGGAACAATCAAATCGCTTTGCCGGCTCGGATCCAATCGATCAAGAATCTGATCGGTTTTCCCCTCTTTGATTTTTTGCGTCCAATCCGGATCAATAATCGCCTCGCGCCCGATGGCAATCAAATCCGCTCCATCATTTAATCCGGCGACTGCTTGCCCCGGCTGCTGCACGCCGCCGACAGCGATCAAAGGCACGCGTTTGCCAATATGTTCCGCCAAGAGATGAACATTGGTTTTACCGCCTTTTTCTTTGCCATTCGGCATCGTGGTAATGTCCGGCTGGGAAACATGCAAATAGTGAACTCCGCGCTCAATCAAGCCATCCACTAAATGGAAGGTATCCTGAATCGAATAGCCCTTAAAACGATGAATCTCTTCTGGCGAGAAACGATAGCCAACAATGAACGAGGGGGAGGCTTCTGCTTTTGCTACAGACTGAACCTCTTCCAGAACGGCGAACGGAAATTGCAGCCGTTTCTCCAAACTGCCTCCCCACTTATCCTGACGGACATTAAAATGCGCCGAAACAAATTGCTGAATGAGATAGTGGTTGGCCCCATGTATTTCAACACCATCAAAACCGGCGCGAATGGCCTGCCTCGTCGCGTAACCAAATTCTTTGATCACCGTCTCGATCTCCTCTTCAGTCATTGCCGCGGCGACGCGATCCGGATTGGAGAAAGACGGCACAGCACTTGCACTGAACGGCTGATTATAGAGAACAAGATGATCCTCGACCTCACTGCCCCCATGCTGAATCTGCAGAATGGCTTTACTTCCTGCTGATTTCATTGTATCAGCCAGTTTCTTCAACCGTGGCAACACAGCGTCACTATAAGCTGTAAACTGATGATCGAATGCAAGACCTGTCGGCGAGACCGCAATACATGCGGAAATAAATAACCCGGCAAAGGCGTTGCGCCGCTGATAATAAGCCAGTTCTTGATCGGAAACGGTTCCGTTGTCATTGGCCGACCACGTGGTCATCGGCGCGACAGCCAGTCGATTTTCCAATTTGACACCATTAGGCAGCGTAAAAGGTTCAAATAAAGCGTGATAATCTGTCATTTTCATTCTTCCTTCTTTCATTCAAAACAATGTCTATCAATCAGTATAGATGAAAATACCATTTTTGAATAATAAAAGAGTTTCCATGGACTTAGAACTTGATGTCGAGCTCAATCGGGCAATGGTCCGAACCCAAAACATTGTTCAGGATGGCGGCATTCGAGATATTTTTGTTTATCCGATCAGAAACGACAAAATAATCAATCCGCCAGCCGATATTCCGTGCTCGTGCATTTAACCGATAAGACCACCAAGAATAAGCATCCTTAACCTCAGGATGCAGATAGCGGAAACTGTCTGTAAAGCCTTGATCCAGCAATTGCGTAAAATCATTTCTTTCCTGAATGGTGAATCCAGAATTTTTTTCGTTATTTTTCGGATAACACAAATCGATCGCTTGATGAGCGACATTTAAATCCCCGCAAAAAATAACCGGTTTTAACTGATCCAAACTTTTAATATAACGGGTAAAAGCCGCACCCCATTTTAATCGATAATCCAATCGGCTCAGATCCCGCTTCGAATTAGGCGTATAGCAGGTCAGCAGATAATAATCTCCAAATTCAAGCGTAATCAATCGACCCTCTTGGTCAAACTCTTCGAGGCCCATTCCATAGCTTACTTTTTCTGGTTGTTGCCGTGTAAAAATCGCTGTTCCAGAATATCCTTTTCTCACCGCATGATTCCAATATTGAAAATAATCTGGTGTGTCACAGTCGATTTGATCAGCTTGTAATTTGGTCTCCTGCACGGAGCATACATCGGCATTCTGAGCGATCATCCATTGGTAGACATCCATTTTCCGCTGTAAAGCGCGAAATCCGTTTACATTCCATGAAATCAGTTTCACTTCTTCAACGCTCCGCTAAATTTTTTTGATCGAGAAAGATCTATCAAAAACAAGCATCAAGAAGAAAAATGATGCTTGTTTTAGCGCTTTCTTCTTATTTTTCACTGAATTTTTCGGAATAACTGTTTAAAAGCCGGAATTTGGAATTCCAGACCTCCTGCGACAAATCGACAAAATAATTATGCGGATTCTCAAAACGAAGAACCTCGCCCCATTGCCGCTCTAGCTGTTTCTTACCAAAATCCCTAATCTGCAGAACCTTCAGGCTGTTGTAGACAAGCTGGCCATGGTCGAAAATCTTTTTCCGCAGACGTTCCAGTTTATAACGTTTCAATGTTTTTTTCTTCCAGGTAAAGACCGGGTCAAAAAGGGTCAGCGGTTGGCTCTCATCCAATTCTTCGTCATAATTGCAAATGAGATCGGCAATCGCTTTATCGGCGTCTTTCTCGTAGACACGATAGATTTTCTTGAATCCCGGATTAGTAATCTTTTCTTCATTTTCACTGATCTTTATCCGTGGAACAATCCGTCCATTCTTTTCCACCGCCACAAGCTTGTAGACACCACCAAAAACAGGCTCAGACTTAGCCGTAATCAGTCGCTCCCCGACTCCAAAAGAATTAATTTGCGCCCCTTCAGCAAGCACATCCTTAATAATATGTTCATCGAGAGAATTGGAGATGACAATCGATGTCTTTGGGAAGCCCGCATCATCAAGGGCCTTGCGTACAAGCGTCGTCAGATAAGTGATATCGCCGGAATCAATTCGGATGCCCAACGGCTCGTGCCCCTGTTTCCTTAATTCTTTAAAAACGGTAATCGCATTCGGCAGTCCGGATTTTAATACATTGTATGTATCGATCAAGACGAGGCACTGATCCGGATAAGCCCGTGCCCATGCACGAAAAGCCTCCAATTCACTATCGAAGAGCTGAACCCAGCTATGGGCCATTGTACCTGAGACTGGAATATCAAACATCATACCAGCCAGTGTATTGGCTGTCGCTGAACAGCCACCAATAACAGCGGCTCTCGCTCCGTAAATCGCTCCATCATAACCTTGAGCACGTCTGGAACCGAATTCCATCACCGGACGTGAACCCGCCACTCGGCAAATTCTGCTTGCTTTCGTTGCGATTAATGTCTGATGATTAATCGTAACGAGTACCATGGTCTCAAGTAATTGAGCCTGAATGGCTGGCCCGCGAACAGTAACAAGTGGTTCATTTGGAAAAACTGGATACCCCTCAGGAATCGCCCAAACATCACAGGTAAATTTAAAGTTTTCTAGATAATTGATAAATTGCTCAGAAAATGTCTTCAGCGAGCGCAAATAATTAATATCATCTTTCGTAAAACGAAGATTCTGCAAATATTCAATCAGTTGATCGACGCCAGCCATCACACAATAGCCGCCGCCATCCGGCACTCGGCGGAAATACATATCAAAATAGACGATTTGGTCGCCAACGCCTTCTTCAAGATAACTATTTCCCATTGTGAGTTCATAGAAATCGACCAACATGGTCAGATCTCTGTCATTCCTCACATCAAACCTTGATTCCATGATCCCGTTTCCTCCAATTATACGAGCGATAAAGAGAGTCTTAGATCCTCTATCCCATTCTTAATGTCTCTATTTTAATCTTGATTAGCGGACTGTTCAAATCTAATTTCCAATTGTATTTGTATTTTCTATGCTAAATGAACAATTCCGTTGACCTCGATCGAATCGACTGCTATCTATTCTGCTTCACTGAAGCTGGAAACGTCTCTTTTAACTCCTCTGACGGTTGATCTTCAAGTCCCAGCCTTTTCTCAAAGAAATGCTGACTGAATCCCGCCGGATGATCACGCACGACTCCAAATTCGTTGAATCCCTGTTTCTGATAGAACCCCGGAGCTTGAAAACTGAAAGTATCAAGTAAAATAAGACGGCAATCTTTTTCTTTGGCCCGCATCTCAGCCATTTGCAGCAGCTGCCTGCCAAAGCCCTTCCCTCGTGAATCTTCTTCAATCCATAGAAAATCAATGTGAAGATGGCGCCAAAAAATTTCACCGCTCAAACCGCCCACCTTGTGACCACTTTCATCTTGAATCAGCAAATTCATCTGCTCGACTGGTGTTTGAATCTGATCAGACAGACATCCAGCATTAAAATGGATGACTTGACTGCGCAGAAATGCAGCGCATTCACTATCATTCCATCGTTCAATGACATACATCTGCTTCCCTCCCATCCGAATTCCCGGCAACTGTTTTCCCGGGCACGACTCTTGTCCAAGTTCCCCATCTGCATTTTGCATGGTCTAGCGGTATACTTACGGTCATGCAGATAATCAAAGGAAGCTTCTGCGACGAATCAGTCAAATTTGAGTAGTAACGACTATCTAGAGGAGGAGACGCGATTCGCCGATTCGTTCGAAAAAAAGTCAGGTCATTCTGTTCAATTAGTCATGCGGTCAATCAATCCATTTTTTTGAAAAGATTATATTGTTGATTATAGCATCCCGTTCTTCTCCAGTCTCCTCTGGCTTATTTGAAATGAGCTGAAAAATATAATTTTCCCAAATTGAGCGTGCAAAAGTATTGGTACTTCATTGACCAGTTCAATCGTCAGTACACGAAAAATCGTTTATAATGATTAAGAATATCATTTCTATTTAAATAATATCCCGGAGGCTTTGGCCATGATTAAATTAATTGCCATTGATTTGGACGGAACATTGCTTAATCCGCAAAAAGAGGTTTCAGAACATACTCGAGACGTCTTAATTCAGGCAAAAGAAAAAGGAGTTCGAATTGTTCTCTGCTCCGGCCGACCGCTGCCACGCATCCAGCATAGTCTGGATGTTCTTAAGCTGCAAGGTCCGGATGATTATGCAATTACTTATAATGGCGGACTGGTCCAGAATATCGGCACTGGAAAGATTCTCTATGAACGGACATTGACAAAACAGGATATAAAAAAACTTTTCGACTTGAGCCGGTTGCTTAACGTCCCGATGAACTTTCTAGATTTAAGTACGGTTTATTGTCCACCTTATCCGTCAAACCGTCCGTCTCGCTACCAGGAGGTCATTGAAAATGTTCCTTTTCAGAATGTCGACATTGACGCTCTTCCAGAGGACACTAAAATAAATAAGGTTGTCTACTGTATCGATCAGGAGATTCTCGATCAAGCGATCACCCAAATTCCTGATGATTTTTACCATCATTATAATTTCATGAAATCCAGCCCAATTCTACTGGAGATGGTTCATCCAGAAGTCGATAAAAGTAACGGTCTGCGTGCACTTGGCGAAAGTCTCGGAATAGTCCCTGATGAAATGATGACCCTCGGTGATCAGGAAAATGATTTAGGGATGATTCGTTTCGCCGGAATGGGAATTGCCATGGGCAATGCGATTGATCCCGTCAAACAAGCCAGCCGTTTTATTACAAAAACCAATGCGGAAGACGGCGTTGCCTTTGCTGTCGAAAAATTTATTCTATAATCTTTCCCAAATCATTTCCGGAAAAATTTGTATTGTGTAATGGAGAGAGACTAGTGAAAAAAATACTTGTTCTGGCAACAGGCGGAACGATCGCATCGACAAACCAGGAAAAGGGCCTGGCCCCCGGCCTAAGCATTGATCAGCTAGCCGGTTATTTTAATGAATGCACGAAACATGCGATCATTGATTTTAAAATACTCATGAATAAAGACAGCACGAATATGCAGCCTGAAGACTGGCTGACCATTGCTCGAGAAATCAGGGCCCAACATTTAGAGTATGCCAGCTTCATTATTACCCATGGGACAGATACGATGGCATTTTCGGCAGCGGCTCTATCCTACCTCCTGCATGATTTGAACAATACAATCGTTATTACCGGTTCTCAGGTGCCGATCAGTTTCAAAAAAACGGATGCCCGAAAAAATATCCAAGATGCGTTGACATTTGCGGAAAAAGCTGAACTGCCCGGTGTTTTTGTGATCTTCGATGGAAGAGCCATAATTGGCACGCGTGCTGTCAAGATGAGAACGAAAAGTTATGATGCCTTTAAAAGTATCAATTTCCCTTATGTTGCCAGCATTAATAAGGGACAGATTCAGCGGCATGTACGCCTGGAGAAGACAAATTTGGCGATCAAGAGCTCCATGAAATTATGCCCGGATGTTTTTCTTTTGCGCATATTTCCCGGCTTCTCTCCGCAATTCTTCGACTTTCTGATCGCAAGCACCCGCGGAGTAATTATCGAGAGTTTCGGAAATGGCGGCCTGCCTTTCGGGAAAAGAGATCTCGTATCAAAGGTTGCCCAGCTCACGGAGCGCGGCATTCCAGTCGTCATCACCACGCAATGCCTGGAAGAAGGCCAGAATATGGATCTTTATGAAGTGGGCAAACGCGTTGCCGAGGCCGGAGGCATAACTGCCGGAGATATGAATACCGAAGCGATTGTCGCCAAATTAATGTGGATTCTCGCTCAAACTCGTGATCTGAATCAAATCAGACAATGGATGCAGACACCCATCGAACATGATTTAAGCTATATCTAAATTATAGTACCCGCTAAAGAGGTGATCAGCGGGTATTTTTTGTCAAACGAATTGCGGCAAAACCGTTTTCTGCTCCCTCAAATCTGAATTCTGCTGATAGATAGTCACTCGCCCCCGATTGTGAATAAACTGCTATGAGCGCCCAGATTCAGAATGGGATGTCAGTAGCGAGGCGGGAAGAAAATGAATCAGGATGAACTGACCGGAAATATTGGCCATTTTTCATTCATGCTCGGAAAAATAATAAATGCTATTGGGCAGAACCTATCGATGGTTTGGATGAAGATCTTCAGGCGGCGCTCCTTCTCTATGGCAGCCTTGTCCTAGTAACTGCCGGCTCCTTGCTGATTGATTTTTTTACCGATAATCCAACCGCTCAATTAGGAATAGATCTGACTGTAATCGGTTACAGAGCCCTTTTTTGGGGGCTTATCCGCTCCGATGATGATCCTAGGCGGCTACCGCCCAGGCTCGTTCGGGTAACCTCAAAGAAACACTAGTCAACGCGGTGATCATCAGTGATCCGGAAATTCAGTAAAAATTTTACTGGGTCATTGGAGCGATCATCATTTGCCTGGCTAATCTTCTTCAGGCTCTCGGGCGAAGCGAAATTCTGAGTCAACCTGTGATCCGGCGTTGTTCAATAAATCGGTCACACGCGGCAGCTGGATGGAAGCCCTCGGCTCGGCGACCATCATGCTCGGCTACCTCTACGAAAGACAATAGCGGATGATCAGCGCTATCCGTTTTATCCTCCAGCTTCTACTGCCGGAAAATGGCCAGAGCGGAATGCCCGTTCTCCACATGGGAATCCTTTCCTTGACAATTCCCTTTTTTAATCAAAAAACTTGTGGTTTTTCCCCAAGAGGTATCGGTCTGCTCAATCAACGACGGCAATAGTATCGGCAGCAAAGCCCATGAGGATCTGCAGAATTGCTTTAATTCTGCCAAGTTCATCGGCAGACAAACACCGAGGCCAATTATTTTCATCCGTCCTGGCTACTCACCAGCCTTTTTAATTCCCAAAACAGCATCAAGATAACAGCGGAAGAATGATTTTGACTGTTGTTCCCTTATTTTCAATACTAGAGATAGTTACTGATCCCTTATGTGATTCAATCATTTTTCCACTAACCATGAAGCCAAGTCCCGTGCCGTTTTCTTTCGTTGTAAAAAAAGGATGACCAATTTTAACAAGAATTTCTTCCGGAATACCCACACCTTGGTCAGAAAAGATAATGGCGATCCTTTTATCTGTCATCCACTGCACCTCAACTCGCAGTGTTCCGCCTCTTGGCATGGCCTCGATGGCGTTCTTTATGTAGTTAATAAATGCCTGTTTGAGTTGATTTTTATCACAATCAATATAAGCAATTTCCGTATAATAATCGAAAACAATCCGAACATTGTTCAATTGAGCCTGCGGTTTTAAAAGCAAAATAATTCCTTGCAGCAGACTGATGACGTTCTCAGGCTGAAAAAAAGAATATTTGGGTTGTGACAAGGACAGCAATTCTCCAAGAATTTTTTCAATCCGATCAACTTCTGAGCGAATCACAAAGAAATAATTCTTGTCTTCCTGATTCGTTTTTTCGAGCAATTGAGCAAAATCCTTGATCGAAGTAATTGGCTGAAGTAATTCCCGTGCCACTCCCTCGGCCAGTTCACCAACAACAGAGAGCTTTTCCGTCTGGAGTAACAGGTTCATTGTTTGCTTGGCGGCCGTATTATCTCTCAGGATAACAGCTCTGCCCTTGATCTGGTGTTGACCATCGAGTAGCGGAAAACTGGAGGAAAGCACATCGACAAGTGTTCCATCTTTCTTTAGCCGCTGAGTTTCATAACTTTGGACCGATTCCCCAAGTCTAATAAAACTTCTGTCTCTGAGAATTTCAAATTTCCTATCTTCAGGAACAAATGACAATTCCGAATTGGATCGCCCGATCACATCTTCTTTTGTCCATTGAAAAAATTGGGTATAGGCATCATTCGGCAACAAGACACGATCCTCTTTATCCAAAATAAGAATCGGATCGGGCTGACGCATAATCAAGGACTCCAGATGGCTTTGCGCCTTCTTTACATTCTTCTGTGCAGCTACCGCAGGCACATGAAACAGAGGTTTATACCTCTGCGACTGATAATACAAACTTGAGCGGACGAAATTGTCATCTGTCATAAAAAATTTATTGTACTGTTTTAAGCGATTCTGAGAAGAAGCCGAAAAATCATTGGCCTGAAAAGCAAACACCGACCAGTGGTGTATATATTTTCTAGTTTTTTCATTCGTATTCAAGGTACAGAGATCGAAGACACGCTCTTCATCAATCGGAGGCACACCAATCCACAGACTGAAACAGCCGAATCGATTGTATAAAATTTCGAGTTGTTTTTTTAAGTGTTGAAGCGATCTTTCGGATTGGATATTATCTTTTAATTCAAAATTATTTAAAATATCGAGGAATTGAAGAAACGATAATTGTTCGCTTTTCAATGCTCCCCGCAATTTTGCAAGGATTGCTTGATAATGGGTTTTTGTATCCATGAGAACCAGCCGTGTATGCCCTTCGAAACAGATATTCAGAGCATCAAGAACCTGATCTAAATAAACGGCCTCTTTTTCATAGGCATAAAGAATACTGGCATAATCGATATGCGGAGAAAGCTGGGTTAATTGAGATAATTCATGTTTCATTTTTTGCCTCTCTACTGACCATTTTTGGCATTCTGCCATCTCCTGTTGTTGAGACAAATTCACTCACACTTTATTCTTCGATTCCGCACAAAGAGAACACGGAAGATGCACTTCTACAGTCGTCCCCTTGCCTTTTCGGCTGAAAAAATGGAGCGTTCCATGATGACTTTTGATAATTTCCCTGCTCACCATGAATCCTAATCCCGTCCCTTTTTCTTTCGTCGTAAAAAACGGTTCCCCTATCCTATTGAATATTTTTTCGGAGATCCCTGATCCCCGATCGATAAACTGTATGAGTAATTCCTCAGGAAGCAACTTGACGCAAACAGTGATCGTTCCACCTTTAGACGTCGCCTCGATCGCATTTTTAATCAGATTGATAAACACTTGCTTTAATTGATTCTTATCACAAAAAAGAAGGATCGATTTCATGTCGCAATCTACCCTTAAATCAATCTTGTCAATGCTGGCTTGCCCTTTCATCAGAGTGACTGCATCATCGACTATTTTCATCAGATTCTGCTTTTGAAAATTTGGCGTCTGGGGCTTTGCGAGCAGCAATAATTCGTTCAGAATCGTTTCAACCCGCTCAATCTCCGAACCCATAATATCAATATAGGTATTATTTTTACTCTCTCCATACTTCAGCAGCTGAAGAAAGCCTTTAATCGCCGTAATTGGGTTGCGGATTTCATGGGCGATTCCGGCAGCAAGCTCACCGGCTACAGAAAGCTTCTCCGTTTTGATGAGCATTTCCTTTGCTCTCTTCGCAGTAGTAACGTCATGTAGCACGATCACACGTCCATCCATGTCTCCATGTTCATCGAGCAAGGGATAACCGGTGACAGAAACATGCAGAAGTGCACCAGATTTGGTCTGCCGGATCGATTCATAAGGCGGAATATTCTTCTTCAATCGTGCCATACGGCAATCGTTTCCGATCTCAGCCAAATGATTCTGCGGGATGTCAGGCAATTGAGCACCTGATAATCCGCTTATTTCTTCTTCAGTCCATCCGAACAGACGGGTATAGGCCTGATTGACTGAAACAACGTCATCCGACTTATCAAGGATAATGATTGGATCAGGGTTCTGATTAATAAATAATTCAAGCTGCCTCTGTATAGATGCAAGCAGCCGCTCGGCCTTCTGCCTTGTTTGCTGCCGGGCAAAGGTAAGAGCGGATGCCGCTTTTGCATCAAATAAATTCGACATCACATAATTCGTATCCGTCATAAAATACTCATGATATTTTCGCAAGCTGTTTTCAAACGCAGCAGAGATACGATGACCATTAAAAGCGCTGACATACATCATATCCAAATATCGCAGACGATTCTCACTAAACCTTTTGCAGAACTGGATTATCGGAATCGATCCTCGTTCAGGCAATTCCATATGTACCCAAAGACGCAGCGGCGAATAATGGATCCTCTTCGCATCAAGTTCTCGAATCAACTGATCGGAAGCCAGGTTCCAGGCCTCAGCGCATTTTTCTATCGTTTTCGAGAGAATTTGCACGTCACTAAATAAGAGATAATTCAGTTGTCCCGCCGTGTAATGGTGACTTAACTTTTCCTTAATCTGCTTATAGAGAGACTCCTTCTCAATCAACAGGACATGATTGCTTTGCTCAATCGCAGCTCCAGTAAAGGAGATTACATTTTTTATGTAGTCTTCCTCCCGATCGTATACATAGAGAATATGAGCATGCTCTGTTACCGGAATGAGATTCACTCGTTGAGCAAATTTACTAATCATTTAAGTAGCCTCGTCAATGTTATAGTATAAAATTACCATTCTTTATCTTTATTATAATTGATAGAACGAAGATTGAATAGAAAATAACCATAATCTGCTGATTTATTCCCCAAATCGACAAATGATGACAGCGGTCTCTTCGCCAATAAATAGTTGACACCATTAACCTTCCAGTGCTAGGATCGAAAAAACACTAAATTCAGGAAGGATAAAAATGGATGCCTCAATCATTTCAAAATTAATTCTAGATTACGAGAATGTCTCAATTTTTGCCACAAACAAGGTTCAAGAGGTTGTCACCGAATTTTTGGGACAGTATCAGCTCACATTTGAGCAACTGCATTTGCTAAAGCTGATTGCCGGAAACCCAAAGATTACCCCCGTTCAAATCACACGATTGTTAGGCATCAATAAGAGCGGGGTGAGTATCCGGCTCAACCGGTTAATTAACAAAGGCTTTATTGAAAAGAAACCCATTGACCGGCGCAGTCATGGATTGTTTATCACATCGAGCGGGCGTCAGATTTACAACTCGGCTGATGAAAAAATTCACGAGCTGGTCAATCAGTGGATCCAGGAGCTTGGAGAAGCAGATAGCAAAGCTTTTATCAGGATCTATCAGAAAATTAATCAAATCATTGTCAAACAGAAAGCTGGGGAAAAAAATGGGCAAAATAATCAATCTTCGCTGGATACTGCTCGTTGTTTGGATTATCGGGCTGGCCGCGTTGATTCTGACTGCACCCAATATGAATGAATTGGCTCGTGAAAAAGGCGGCTATTCCATGCCGAAGAATTATTCCACGAGTGTCGCCGCGCAAATTAAAAAGCAATTAAGTTCTACGGAATCAGGTAATTCTTATATTGCTGTCTTTCACGCCTCGCACAGGTTAACTACTGACAATATGCAGGCGATTAAAAAAACCATTCAGCGCCTGAAAGACCACAAGAAGTCCTTACATATCACAGGCATCACTGACAGTTTTGAAAATCAGCAGTTGAAATCACAGTTGCTCTCTAAAAATCACCAGTCGTTGATCGTGACGCTTCAGGTCAACAGCCCGCGAAATCCATCCGTCATTCATGAATATCGACAGAAAATCGATGAGAGATTGACGACTAGCGGAGTGAAAGCCTATCTGACCGGCGAGCAACTGATCAATGATGATATGAGCACATCTGCCGAGGCGGGGCTGGAACGAACGGAATGGATAACAGTCGTTTTCATATTAGTTGTCCTTCTGCTCGTTTTTCGTTCAATCGTTGCTCCATTCATCCCGCTTGTTTGTGTGGGATTGAGCTACATCGCCGCACAATCGGTCGTCGCTTTTTTGGTTAAATATTTTAACTTTCCGATTTCTAATTTCACGCAAATCTTTATGGTAGCGATCATGTTTGGTATCGGGACGGACTATTGCATTCTGCTGCTCAGTCGTTTCAAGGAAGAGCTAGCTCATGGAAAGTCGAATCGGGAAGCCACCATTGATACGTTTAAAACAGCCGGACAGACGGTGCTCCATAGCGGACTACCGGTGTTTGTCGCCTTTCTTGCTTTGGCATTCACCCGCTTCTCTCTATACCGCAGCGCTGTTGCCGTCGGTGTGGGAATTATTTTTCTCCTGCTGGCCTTGTTCACCATTCTTCCGCTTTTTACAGTCTCACTAGGAAGGCATATGTTCTGGCCAATGAGTCATAAAATTAGCCAACCAAAGAGTGATATTTGGGCCTGGGCTGGAAACTTGGCCTTCGGAAAACCGATCATTGCTTTGTTGATTGTCGCACTTTTTATCGTTCCTCCCATTCTAAGCTACCGGGGCATCCTGTCTTTCAATTCACCTGAAGAGTTAGGCAATCAATACCCAGCCAAGACAGGATTTAACGTCCTTTCAAATGATTTTGGCTCCGGAAATATTTCACCGGTCACCATTTATCTAAAAAATGATCTGCCGATGAGGAATGCGGCCTACGTCGCCCGGATTGAACAATTATCCACGAAGATCGCCAGTAATTCGGACGTTAAACAAGTCATGAGTATTTCCCGCCCGCTTGGGCATCGTTTGAACGATATCTATGTCAGCAAACAATCGTCGACAATGCATCAGGGGCTGTCCTCCGCGGACGACGGACTGGGCAAATTAAAAAACAGTCTGAGCACAACTGGTAAAAGAATTAACAATTCTCAGCCGCAATTAAAATCCGCTTCTGACTCGATCGGCAAATTGCAAAGTGGGACAAAGAAAACCAATGACGGTATCGCATCCATGACTCAGGCCTTGGGTAAAATATCCAGTGGCATTCAGTCTGGTCAAACCGGTGTCGGTGAAATTCAAAAAAATATTAGCAGTGCTCAAACACAATTAAATCAACTGCAAAGCGGTCAAATTCAGCTGCAAAGCGGCTATCAGAAAGTCGCTGACAACCTGCACACGCTTTCGAACCAGCTGAATCAATTTTCCAGCTCGTCTGGTCAGCCGGCCTTTGACACGAGCCAGTTAACTGAGGAAATGGGACAAATACAAAACAATCTGCAAGCCTATATTACAGCCCATCCGGAAGCGATGGCCGATCCGAATTTTCAGCAGTTGGCTGGCAATTTTAGAAGGCTGGCACAGACTATGACGGGCATGCAAACCCAGCTCAGTACGGAAAGCAGCAGTCTCAAGCAGCAATTAAACAATCTTAATCAGGCTGTGCAGGCGCTCTCGTCAGCAATGGATCAGTTAAATCGTCAATCCGCAAAAATCACTGACGGAATCGGCCAGTTCAAGAGCGGGCTCACCGAACTGAATAATGGGTTGGGTCAATTGAAAAATGGACTGGCAAAAGCACATACCGCCCAAAATCAAGTGGTTGCCCATTCCCCGGAAATTACCGGGGCGCTCAACCAAATAGCTGATGGACAAGGCCGACTCAAAAGCGGTTTCGCGCAGGTGCAATCGCAAATGGGGAGCCTGTCCTCAGGCCTGGCCAAGGGTTCAGATGGAGCCGGCAAGATTCAGAATGGCATCCATTCAGCGAATACGGTCATCGGTAATTGGTCCGATCTCCCTTATAATCAGTCTGGAATTTATGTTCCCAGTCAGCTTTTTTCCAATAAAGGATTTAAGCAAGCCATGAATACGTATATGAGCAAGAACGGCAAAGTCACCAGTATCCGTGTGACGATGAAAAACGATCCTTACTCCACTCGTGGTATGGCTCAATTTCAGGCTTTGAAAAAAGAGATTCCCCATTATATTAAAGGAACAGCGTTTGAAAATGCGAAGATTGGGATCGATGGAATAGCCAGTTCCAATAGTGATTTGAAAAGGTTGGCCAATGCCGACTATCATCGTGCCGTCACGCTTGTCTTAATTGGTGTTTTCATTGCTCTTGTGATCGTATTGCGTTCACTCACGATGCCAATCTATCTGATGGCTTCACTGCTGATGACTTATTTTTCATCACTTGGATTTGCTGAACTGCTCTTCACCCGTCTCTTTCATTTTACTGGGCTGACTTGGACCACTCAGTTTTTCGGCTTCATTGTGTTGATCGCCCTGGGCATTGATTATTCGATCTTTGTCATGACCCGATTCAATGAGTATGCCGCACATGCTATCAAAGAGCGAATGATTCTGACACTCTGGCATATGGGCAGCGTCATTCTATCCGCTGTGGTCATTCTGGGTGGCACCTTTGCCGCTATGATCCCCTCCGGCATGCTGTCGCTTGTAGAGATCGCCACCGTCGTGATCATTGGCCTGATCTTATACGCCGTACTAATCATTCCCCTGTTTGTCCCCGTCATGGTCCGCTTGTTCGGTAAAGGAAATTGGTGGCCCTTTATCTCGAAGAAACACGTGATTGAACCGGACTCCGGTCATTCAGCCAATCATAATTTTTAATTCACGAATTCAATAAAAATAGGGACCTCTTCTGGAAAAAGGAAGAGGTCCCTATTTTTTTACAAAAAAAGTCGCCAGAGCAGATAGTCTAGCACTGATTGATTGGTCACTGAATGAAATTGTCGGTTATTCGAATGCAAAATTGCAGAAAGTAGCAGAATTTCGCTAAAGCCATTCAGATTCTGTGGAAGTATGGAACCTCTTGCGAACACAGAAGGACGTTCTGTCAATCAAGTCATTGGTAAAAAGATCATGACGGTCATTAGGCGAATGATCCGATAAAATATATTCTTTTTGTTTGGAATTTATCTGCAAATTACCCGATTTCTCAGCATCTGATATACCATCTAGGTAATCTTTTCAAACAATCGATCAAAGAACAGACACAGACGTTTATCGACCATGATTGTAAATTTATCGGTCATGATTACAATTTTATCGTTCATCATTGTAAATTTATCGATCATCAGTATTGTTCGGGGAAAGATGGAGTCAAAGAGGTGTTAAATAGGAACCTCTGCTAATCGCCGTACACGTCCTTGTGCCGTGCGCAGAAGTCACCACGTGCCGGGGTGGATCCCATGTATCCAGCTACTGTATGCGCGTGACTCACTGGAGAAAATGACTGTTAGTAAATATAGAAAGGTAGCAAAAAAATATGTAACGACAGTTCAAACAATTTGATAAACTTATTAAAAAAAGAATTTGAGGGAAAATTTCAACTCCAATCAAAGCTTTTTTAGATTTTTATGGGACCGTTGTCCATGAGGATGATCGAGTCATTGCAGACATTTGCAGCAAGATTAAAAAAGGTTCTCAAGAAAATCCTTCAATTGCAGAAGTCGGAGAATCTTGATGGAATGATTTTTCGAAATTATTTAATAATAGTTTTGGAGATAATTTTGTAACTCAGAGAGAATTAGAAAATATTTCATTAAAGGAACACCCTAAAGCGCTTTGGAGCGGCACTAAAAGCAACTGAATTAAGTCAATTAATGTTTAAGTATTGGATGACATCTCCAATGTTTGATGATGCGTTTAATTTTTTTAGTCGCAATACCCCACCAGTTTACATATTGTCCAATATTGACACTTCGGATATATTAAAGGCATTAAGTATCATGAAATAAAAGTTGAAGGGATAATTAAGTGAGGATGTGAAGTCATACAAGCCGCGCCCAGAAATGTTTCAAAAAGGTTTACAGTTAAGTGGTTTATTACCAGCAGAGGTGTTATATATTGGAGACTCTCTAACAAGCGATGTTTCTGGTGCAAAGAAGGTTGGTATTAGGAGCACATGGATAAACAGAAATCAAAAAACACGATCGTCAAATAAAGATGAACAACCTGAATTTATCATAAATAGGTTGGACAACATTTTAAAAATAATACTTCTGTGATCTAAGATAAAATTCACCAATCAACAGCAGGTTGTATTGTTAGTAAATGTCACAAGAAAAGCGAAAAGTGTCTCTCAAAAGCCTACTCTCAAACATTTTGCCATCAATTTCCTTTAAGCTAATGAAATGAGTATAAAAAATGACCTCCAAGTAATGTACCACCAGGTAGTACCTCTCAGAGGTCAGAAAAAACTGTTAAAACGGGCCTTTCAAAGACTGTTTGGGGATATCCCTCATGAAGCCTCAAAAATTCCTCTGCGAAACCTTTTATCGGAAAGACAGGATTTGAACCTGCGACCACATGGCCCCCAGCCATGTGCTCTACCAAGCTGAGCTACTTTCCGCCTATAACCATAAGGAAAAACCGCTGACAAACCACCCTTGCAAAGCATACCAACAAATAAATTATAATGCGCTTGAGCCAAACGGTCAAGAAACCCTTTTACAAGAAACACTGAAAAAAACATGTATCAAGTGCACATTTTTTTCTAAAATATCTGCAGAAACAACCCGTTAACGTAAAAGTCGTAATCCACTTAATATAACCAGTATTGTGCTGCTTTCATGGCTAATTACTCCGGAAGGCAAATTAATATCGCCAATAAAGTTAATCGTAATGAGTGTAATAATAACTGCAATCGCAAATGACACATTTTGCTTAATAACTCTGCTTGTTCGTTTTCCTAAATGAATGGCTTCTGGAATTTTAGAGAGATCGTCCCCCATCAGAACAACATTAGCCGTCTCCAGAGCAACATCTGAGCCAGCCACTCCCATCGCAATGCCTACAGTTGCTGTCGCCAGAGCAGGTGCGTCATTGATCCCATCACCTATCATAGCGACATACCCGTTTTTTTCGGTCAACTGTTTAATAATTTTCACTTTATCCTCTGGTAACAATTGATCATAAACCTCATCAACGCCCGCCTCCCTTGCGATAGAGACAGCTGAAGAATGGTTGTCACCTGTCAGCATGATCGTCCGAATACCGGCTTTTTTAAGCTGAACTACCGTTTCTTTCGCATTGTCACGGAGCGTATCCTGTATCGCAAACAGGCCTATCAATCGCTGATTTACTTCGACAAATATAACCGTTCTTCCTTGATTTTCCAATCGCTCAACGACAGCTAGTTGAGATGAAGTCAGTTTGGCGTCACTTAACAAATTCATTTTCCCCGCGACACATCTCACACCATCGACAGTACCCGAAACTCCCTCCCCCATCAAAGATTGAAAATCGATCGCAGGACTGAGAGTCATTTTTCTGTCCACTGCCACTTGTACAATGGCTTTAGAGATTGGATGCTCAGATAATTTTTCCAGTGATGCTGCCAGCCTAATTAATTCATCATCTGAATGATCGTTAAATGGGACACTATCCGTTACTTTAGGCTTTCCTTCGGTTAGCGTTCCTGTTTTGTCAAAGGCAACTGTGTTGATCCGGCTAAGATTTTCAAGGTGAACGCCTCCTTTAAAAAGCAATCCTTTACGAGCCGCATTAGATATAGCAGACAGGAAAGCCGGCATTATAGAAGCAACAAGTGCACATGGAGAAGCAACGACAAGAAAAATCATCGCCCGATAGATGGTCGTATCCCATGACCAGTTCAATAAAAAGGGAGGCGCGATCATCAATAAGATTGCACTGCCCACGACTATTTTAGCGTAGATACTTTCAAAACGCTCAACAAATATCTGGCTGGGCGGCATTTCGCTTTCAGCTTCCTGAACAAGATGAATGATTTTAGCGAGAATCGTATCATCCACTAACTTAGTCACACGAACCTTTAAGGCACCCTGGCGGTTCATTGTACCGGCAAAAACATCGTCATTTATCTCCTTATTCACCGGAATAGATTCACCTGTTATCGAAGATTGATCGATTGCTGATTTTCCTTCAGCTATGATGCCATCGACGGGTATCCGTTCCCCAGGTCTTACTAGAATCCTATCACCCTTTTTTAACTGTTCAATTCTGACGGTCTGTTCTCTATCACCGATTAAAAGAACCACTTTTTCAGGACGCAGATTCATTATCGATTTAATATCCTTATTCGTTTTCTCCATCGTATAACCTTCAAGCGTATTGCTAAGCGAAAAGATGAAGATGAGGATTGCCCCGTCCATCCAATAACCGATGCTTGCCGCACCAATCGCCGCGACGACCATTAATAGGTCAACATCGAGATCTTTTTTCATGATCAAAGTCTTCAAGCCCTCATAAGCCTGTTGAAAACCACCGGACAGATAAGCAATTATGTAAAAAATAACCTCTAACAGAACCGCACCGATCGTTCCAGACAACCATGCCAGAAAGATGAAAACTAAGCAGAGCAGAGTAAAAATTAAACTTTTATTTTTCTGCAAGAAATTTATCCTAATATTGTGAACATTTGGTTGTACCCATTCACTCAATTTCATTCCTCCCTGTTCCAATTTGTTTTAAATTAATTATATTGATATTGTAAATGATTATCAATATCAATTATAAAAATAGATAAGAATAGCACCCTTAGCCTCCCTTTCTCCGCTACCGGTGATCGGAAAAAGGTTTCTTACGCTGAATGGTCCTGCACTTCTGTAAGGTGATCGGCAGATCGCGCGGCTCCGTCAATAGACTGTGCTAAAGGGTACTCAGAGAAAGAGGTGCATTCGTCGATGAATAGATAGTATCAAACAAAAAGTCGTCCCTTTATTGGAAAGATTGCATTCCTCCGGGACGGCTTTTTCCTTTGAATTCATTTGGCCGGTAATGATCGCGCCTGTCTGGCATCATGACAAGCCCTCGTTATTTTATTTTCAACTCATTGAGCTGTTTTTTTATTTCTTCAATCGGTACCCTTGCCTGCAGGAGAGCAGATGCTGTATAGGCGCTTTCGATAAATGCGGTATCAAACAGTGTGATCGGCTTGTCACTCGTTTCGATCACCATTTCCAAGTTCATTTTCGAACTGCCAATGTCATAAAAGGCCAGCAGTTTTTCCGCGGAGTTCTCATCGACTGCTTTTTGAATTTTATCAAAGCTGCTGCCAACACCATCATCCTCTGTTCCTCCCGCCAATGTGATCGGCACATTAGCCGCCACCTCTTTAAGCAATCGTGAAAGACCTTCAACGATCTGTGACACATGAGAAACAAGCAGTACCCCATATTCACTCACTCGAGGCCACCTGCTTCCATCAATGCATGAAATAAGTAGCCAGTTGAAACAGAACCGGGATCGACGTGGCCAATTGAACGTTCACCCAAATAAGAGGCACGGCCTTTTTTCGCCTGCAAATCAGTGGTTGCCTGAACCGTTGAATCAATCAATTCCGCAGTCAGCGTTTGATTCTTTATGGCGACAGCAAGAGGCACCCAGACATCGACCATTGTCTTATCACCTGGTTCTGCTTTGCCTCGCTTCTGCACGCCATCAGTTCCGGCCTGAATGATCGCTGCCAGATTTTTTTCATCCTCACCGGCGGCCTTAGCCATTCCGATAAATGCAGATCCATAGAGCGGACCGGATGCGCCGCCAATTTTACTGAGCAGAGACATTGCTGCGGATTTCAGGACATCCTGCACCGTATCGAATTTCTTAGTTGTCAGCACTTCTTTCATCGCTGAGGTTCCTCTGGCCATATTCGCACCATGATCCCCATCGCCAATTGCCTGATCTAAATCACTTAAATAAGCCTTATTCTCGCTGACCTTCTCCGCAAATAGATTCAACCAGTTCATTGTTTTCTCTACTGAAAGCATACTTTCTCCTCCTTACCAAGCTGTTGTTTCGACCGGCTGATCCAGATAGTTCAGCCAGCTTTTTTCTTTTAAGTGAACGAGTGTTAATGAAATTCCGGCCATATCAAGTGAGCTCATCAGTGAGCCGACTTTTCTGAAAGGAACTCCCAAATGGTCGCCTTCAAGCAGTTTATGGACATCGTTTGTAAAAATATATTGCTCCATAAGCGGTGTCGCCCCCAGACCGTTCACTAGAATGGCATAATCATCCCCCGCTTGCCAATTAAATTCTTTTTTCAGCCGGGTCACGAGTTCGGCAGCAATCTGCTCGGAAGTTTTTATTTTCTCCCGCCTGTATCCCGGTTCCCCGTGGATTCCGACCCCATATTCCATTTCGTCTTCACCCAGCTCAAATCCCGGTTTACCCGATTCAGGTACCGTAGCCGGCGACAAGGCGACACCAATGGTTTTGATCTGCGGAATGACTTGATCCGCCAGACTCTTCAATTCTTCCAGTGTCGAACCATTTTCTGCTGCCGCGCCAAGCAATTTATGCACAAGAACTGTTCCGGCAACCCCGCGCTTGCCAGCGGTGTACGTACTGTTTTCTACGGCAATATCGTCATCGACAACCACATGGTCGACTTGAATGCCGTCCATTTGTGCGAGTTCTTCAGCCATTTCAAAATTCATAATATCGCCAGAATAATTTTTTATGATCAGCAGAACACCGGCTCCCTGGTCTGCCGCTTTGATCGCCTGTACAATTTCATCCGGAGCCGGTGAAGTAAAAACAGGGCCGCATACAGCTGCCGCAAGCATTCCTTTACCGACAAAGCCGGCATGGGTGGGTTCATGACCGCTTCCGCCGCCGCTCACCAATGCCACCTTCCCGTCCGTCTTGTATTTTCTAAGAATCACACTTGTATCTGGAAGACGAGTTATGGTTTTTTCGCTGCTGTATACCAGACCATCAAGCATTTCACTGACAACGTTTTCAGGTTGATTGATAATTTTCTTCATAGACTGCGCTCCTTTGAACCAAATTAACTTACATGACCATTCTAATACAAGATACCGCTGTTTTTACAGTGAAAACTCACTCATTTGTAAAATCGAATGAATTATTGAAAAGATTAGAATAAAGTTTGTGAACGATAGCCCCGCTTATTTACTTACCCTAAAGCAGCGCGATTGAATCTTGAAAGTTTTGTGAACGGTTTCAAAAAAAGCCTTTAAATAGGCTATTTTTTTAAAGGTCTTACTATTTTTCATAGAGTATGCTCGTTTGTGAAGCATAATCATTGATTTTGATCAAAGGCGAGCATACCCTTAAATTTGTGGGTTAAGTCATGATATTTTGCTTGCTGGGCTTGATCATCTTATCAATATTCAGAGGAGTGACAGAAATGACAAATCAGACAATCAGCGCGGCTGAGTCCGGCACATTCAATCTCGGTGGCGATCTTCCGGTTCATCGTCTCGGCTATGGAGCGATGCAATTGACGGGCAAAGGAGTCTGGGGCGACCCGACCGATCCCGAAGAAGCGATTCGCGTCCTGCAAACGGCACGTGATATGGGTGTCAACTTCATCGATACAGCGGAAGCTTACGGTCCTTTTGTTGCCAATGAATTGGTGAAGAAAGCACTCCATCCGTATAGTAAAGACATGGTTATTGCAACGAAGGTCGGGTTTACCAGAACCGGTCCAGGACACTGGATTCCGGTCGGACGTCCAGAATTTCTCCGGCAGGGTGTTGAATTAAATCTAAGGACACTCGGTGTCGATCGCATTGATTTGCTTCAATTGCACCGGATTGATCCGAAAATACCGCTCGTTGATCAGATCGGTGAATTGGCCCTGATGAAGCAGGAAGGAAAAATACGCCATATTGGGCTGAGCCAGGTCAGCGTGGGTGAATTGCAGGCAGCGAATGAAATTACGCCGATTGTTTCTGTCCAGAATATGTATAACATCGTGACTCGGGATGCTGAAATGGTGCTGAATTATTGCGAAAAGCATCAGATCGCTTTTATTCCTTGGTTTCCTCTCGCAACTGGCGGTTTGGCCAAGGAAGGCGGTCCGCTTGATAAAATAGCAAAGAAATACAATGCAAAACCAGCACAGATTGCGCTTGCTTGGTTGCTTAAGCGCTCCCCGGTTATCCTGCCGATACCGGGAACCTCTTCCTCGACTCACGTCCGCGAAAATATTGCAGCAGCAGGCATTCATTTAAGTGATGAAGACTTTGAAACACTGTCTCAGGCAACCAAATAAAAGATCAGCTGATTAGAAAAGATCCGGTACGTTTCTCTTGATTCCGGATCTTTTCTTGTCTCAAAATAAAATTAGAATGAATGGTTTGCCGTCTGGACCTATGGGGAATAACATTTCTGCGGAAGACAAAAGATAAGTCTTGCTTGGCTCCGCCAAAAACGCGAACCGGCAAGGGGGATTTTTTATGACCAAAAAAAGGTTTGATCATCCGATAAAATCAAGAACCCTGAACCAAACAGAAAAGAACAGGGTGAAGGGCAAAGGTGCCATCATCGAATGGTGGCAGTTGAGTCTGATTGGAATCGGCTCGGTGATCGGTGCCGGTTTCTTCCTTGGTTCCGGTTTATCGATCCATGCGGCGGGCGCCTCCGTTCTGCTCAGTTACCTCTTGGCAGGACTGACTGCTTTAATTGTCTTCTCCTCACTCGCAGAGATGACAGTAAACGATCCCGAAATCGGTTCATTTCGCACCTATGGAAAGATTGCTTATGGCGATCGCTATGCCTTTATTTTCGGCTGGGTGTACTGGGTTGCTGGCCTGCTGATTGTTTCGAGCGAGATTACTGCCCTCGCAACCTTTACTCGATTCTGGCTGCCGAATATTCCTCTTTGGATTTTTTGCTTTATCTATGGCTGTATCGGGATTGGAATCATTTTGCTCGGAGTCAAGGATTTTGGAACGATTGAATCCTTCTTTGCAGTGCTGAAATTATCTGCCCTAATTGCTTTTATACTTCTTGTTCTAGCGTTGATCTGCGGACTGACGCCGCCTTCGCTTGGAGAAGTCACCAACCACAGTCCTTTCCAATCCGGATTGTTTCCAAATGGCTTTTCCGGTTTTTGGCGCAGTATGATCTTTGTCCTTCTATCATTCGGCGGGATTGAAATTCTTGGACTGACGGCAAATAAATGCCGCAGTGAAAAAGACGTAACAAAGGCTGGATTTTCTCTTATTTTCGCACTTGAAGCGATTTATTTTCTGACCATTATCTCGATATTCACCACGGCTTCATGGCCCGCAATCCGCCCAACAGAGAGCCCCTTCGTCACTGCTCTTGCTCATTTGCATCTTCCGTTGATCGACAGCCTCTTTAACCTGATCATTCTATCCGCCGCTTTTTCAACGATGGTTGGCGCGCTCTATTCGATGACGACCGTGCTCGCCTCTCTTGCCGCCGATCACGCAGCACCGCCGATTTTTAATCAGCGCAGTAAAAAGGATGTGCCTGTCTTTGGGCTCCTTCTCACCTTAATTTTATTAACCCTGATCGATATTCTCTCTTACTTTCTGCCTAAGACTGTCTACGAGTATTTAGCAGCGGCTTCTGGCACCCTGCTGATTCTTAATTGGCTCAACATCATTTTCGCCGATTTGAAAAACCGGAAGAGCTATCAGCAGCAGCATTGGCGGATGCCGGGTCAGCCATATGCTGGCTATCTGGGGATTTTCTTGATAGTATTCAGCATTGCCGGTTCCCTTTTCGATCAACAGCAACAAATCAGTTTATTTTTTGTTCTTGGTATTCTGATTCTGATCGCCTTCCTGTATAAGTTGGTCAAAAAAAAGGCCTAAGCGGCCTTTCCCGATGGCACTAAAACTTAGGAGTAAATCGCCTAAATTTTGAAATGATTTGCTGCCTTTTATAGGACATGCAGGCTCAAGGCAGTTTAATTCAGGAGACATCAGGTTTAGCTTAAACCGGGGACTAATGTATGTGTCAATTTTTACTCGGTAAGCTTTGAGGGAAGCAAAAAGAAGGTTCCTGAATTTTTTACATCTAAAAGTAAAATTATCGACGGATCGCTTAATCGCTCCGACCGCACTGGACGAAGAAACGTAACCACCAATGCGTCCATGCTGGACGCCGAGCTGAAGGCGCTTCCTACACTCGACATTATACAGAAAGAGCAGTGGATCATTTTGTCCATATCGATGGCGCAAATTTAGCATGTTCATGGCTCACGCCATACCAGAATCGCTGACTCCAACACAACATAATAACCATACTAGTGTAAGTAATGATCCACTATATAACCAGTAATACTAGAAATAATTATTCCTATACCCGCAATGATAAACCAAAAAGGTAGACCTAACGCTCTGAGGCTGGGCCCTGCTAAAACAAGCCCTAAAGGCATAGCAGCCGCAAGTAAGGTATTAAATAATGCTAAAACAGTCCATGAAACTCACTCGGTATAGTTTCTTGGAAGTATGAGATATAAGTAATACAACCGATGTTTAGTCCCTATTCCATTAAAGAAATAATAAAGGTAGATTGCAACAATAAATTAGCCACCTGGACATCCGGCGGTATCACTGAGTTTGTTCCTGCTGCCTAGGCGGCAGGAACAAAAAGCAGCTCAGCTCACGAGCTTCTGTACTTCTTTCTCGAACGCTTCAGCGGGGGTCCGATAGTTCAGGATCCTTCGGGGGAGATGATTCATAGCTCGAACCATTTGGCGGATGAACGTCCGGGAATATTTCTCGA
>JBHGUY010000005.1:0-6184 GCA_048976585.1 Sporolactobacillus sp.
CTGGTAGCTCGTCGGGCTCATAACCCGAAGGTCGTAGGTTCAAATCCTGCCCCCGCAACCATGGGTCCGTGGTGTAGTGGTTAACATGCCTGCCTGTCACGCAGGAGATCGGCGGTTCAAATCCGCTCGGACCCGCCATTATCTTTATTTATATTGTAACCCTTTAGTTTTTATACATATGGCTCGATAGCTCAGTCGGTAGAGCAGAGGACTGAAAATCCTCGTGTCGGTGGTTCGATTCCGCCTCGAGCCACCATTCATGCCGGTCTAGCTCAATTGGTAGAGCAACTGACTTGTAATCAGTAGGTTGGGGGTTCAAGTCCTCTGACCGGCACCATTTTTATGCTATCAATCCTTTTCATTTTATCGTGGAGGGATAGCGAAGAGGCTAAACGCGACGGACTGTAAATCCGTTCCCTTAGGGTTCGAAGGTTCGAAACCTTCTCCCTCCATTTTTACCATAGGGGTATAGTTTAAAGGTAGAACAGAGGTCTCCAAAACCTCTAGTGTGGGTTCAATTCCTACTACCCCTGTGTTGTTATGGCGGTTATGGTGAAGTGGTTAACACACCGGATTGTGGTTCCGGCACGCGTGGGTTCGATCCCCACTAACCGCCCCATATTTTATTGGCCCATGGCCAAGCGGTAAGGCAACGGCTTTTGGTGCCGTGATGCGCTGGTTCGAATCCAGCTGGGCCAATTTTTTTGCGGAAGTAGTTCAGTGATAGAACATCACCTTGCCATGGTGGGGGTCGCGGGTTTGAATCCCGTCTTCCGCTCCATTATATGGCGGCATAGCCAAGCGGTAAGGCACGGGTCTGCAAAACCCTTATCCCCGGTTCGATTCCGGGTGTCGCCTCCATTTATTTATCTGCCATAGTTTTTTATGCCGGTGTGGCGGAATTGGCAGACGCGCATGACTCAAAATCATGTTCCTTCGGGAGTGTCGGTTCGACCCCGACCACCGGTATTTTTAGGCCTTATCGGGCAACGATAAGAAAAGTTGAATCGTTCATAAACGTTGTTAAATCAATGTTTTTGAACGATTTTGCTTTCTCTGGGAAACGCCTGAAAAAGATATGTTTTGAATTTCTTTTACACATTTTTTACACAGACATGCTCTCAAACGTATCCATTGCAACCTGATCGTCCTCCTGTCTCATTTCTTTTAAAATATGTGCATAATATTTGTAAGTAGTCTGCACATCCTGATGACCGAGGCGCTCACTTACATAAAGAATGGTCGCTTTTTTGTACAGAAGAATACTCGCATGAGTATGCCTTAATCCGTGGACAGTGAGAGAACTATCAATATTTAATTCTTTAAGAGTTTTTGTTAGAAGCTTATTCGCATTCGTATTCGTAAGCACGTGATACTTTGACGAGGGACTATAGAAAACTAATCCCAATGTATTTGTAGGTCTACTGTCAAACACCTTCTTAAATGCATTCATCGTGTGTGGATTTATTTTAATTACTCTCACCGATGAGTTATTCTTTGTTGGCCCAAATCCTCTTGGTTGACTCTTTTTATAACCCCATGTTTTATCAACGTTTAGCGTATTTTGCTTGAAATCAAAATCGTCTCTGGTCAATCCGACTAGCTCCTCGTATCTTAGACCGGACGAAAGCGCCAGCAACAGAAGATAATAGCCAAGACCTTTATCTAGGCGTTTGAACAGTTCCTTCATAAGACGCTTAGAATCAAAATAATTAAGATGTTTTTCATAAGGCTTTTTAGCAGGGGTTGTCCAAAAAACGGTTACCTTACGAGTGAAATCAGTATTGATCAGATGTTCTTCCAAAGCATCCTGGACACATGATTTGACATGTGTATGAACCTTTTCAACTGTTTCCTTTGATCTTGTTGATCCAAAGTCGTTTAAAAATAATTGATAGTCTGACTTTTTTATTGACTGGATGCTTTTGTCACTAAAATAATTTTTAATGGCTTTGTGTGTGTATAGATAATGATCCTTTGTTACGTCAGTTACTTTGATTTTGAAAATCTTAAACCAATTTAAGAAGTAATCAGCAAACGGTACCGGATCTAGCTGTGGAACAATCCCTTTATTTAATGCTGCTTCAATTTCATCTGCTATGACCTTTGCCTCTTTTCTTGTTCTGAATCCTCCTTTTCGTATTGGTTTTGGCTTGTGGCTAATTGTGTATTGCCAAGTCCTTCCTCGTTTTTGAAAACTCGCCATTTGTTTTCACCTCCTTTCAAGAGAATGTATGTTCTGATTTATATCAAAAAATTTTTCCATTTCATAAGGAATACCATTTTCTTTAATCAGTTCCCCGGAAGTTTCATATTGATCAACCCTTGTATGTCTGTATTTCATAATTTCCATGGTGGCCCAATAGTGAGCTTGATTTTCAATTTTTCCCTTGGACTGAATCGTATTTTGATTGAGAAAAGGTGTATTTTCATTTGGATGTAGAATTGCGTGACCAAGCTCATGACAGCATGTATATAACTTTTCAAAATCTTGAAGGTTAGAATTTAAAGTAATAATGGGCTGGCGGCGTGCATTCTTCATATAGAAGCCTAAGGTACTGCCTAATGGAAAATATCGAATCAATATATTCCTGCCAGCTGCAATTTCAAAAGGATCGGCCGTTCGAAAGCGTCTTATTTCTTTTTCAAGGCGTGCCATTATCCAGTTCATAAAATCACTCCCAGTCACGGTACTTCTTGGGGGACTTTACAAAAAATTACGCTGACATCGCTTGATTCAGGCGTTTCGGCGGCATGGAACAGCGCGGCGTCAAGTGCCGCTTCATCGGCGGTAAATGGGCTAAATATTAGTGATGAAAATCTAATTCCTAACAGCACAGGTAATGCCGGAACATGGGGCGGCAATATGACTGTCATTGATAATGGTGACGGAACAAATGGACTACGAATTACCAATGCTGCAACCGGAACCGGTGAAAAAACCCAGGGTAGCTCCTTTTTTACAGTACAGCCTAGTACAAAATATATAGTGTCTTTAAAAATGCGGTCTTCTGCAAACTGTACAAGTATCGATCTTTTCTTCTTAGGAAGAAAAATTGGAAGTACGGTAACGGGTTCAAACTTTGATTATATTCATAATTTTGCAGCCGTTGTTAAACCGTCTACCTCGTACACCACATACACCTATACCTTTACCACAAATTCAGATGAAATATCGGGGTATATTCGTTGTGATAATAATTCAAGCACAGACGGCAATAATTCAACCGCTGATTTCTCGCTAATTAAAATGCAGACGGGTGATAAAGCCACGCCTTGGACACCGGCGGCGGCAGACCAGATTCAAAAATCTATCCCGTATAAAGGTGTCGCCATCGATGACAACGGCCTAACCGCCGTCGCCGGATCGACGACGGTTAACGTAGACTCATCAAACGGTTTCAAGATCACTGCTGGCTCGACAACGAAATTCCAAGTGGACACCTCCGGCAATTTCAACATGCAGGGGAACATCACTGCTGGTAATATCTCGGGTGTGAATTTTACGGGAAGCAGCCTGACATTGGCGGGTACTCTCAATGTCACAGGGGCTATCTCGGCGGCATCAGAGGGTGTTATTCTTAATTCAAACGGGATAGCGATCACTAAGGGATCACTCAACCTGCAGAATACGCAAATTGCTGCGGATGGGACACTGACGACGAAGAATGCGAATATTACCGGAACGATAACGGTTAGTGGAAAAGCACCGGACGATTCTTATGCATCAATTCTTAAAATATCGCCAAGTACAAATGTACAGCCATTGACTATAGATGCTCCCGATGATCCATCTAATCCAAGCATGATCATGTCTGCCTATCTTATCTCTGCTCAATATACAGACACGTCAGATCCGGGTGCAAATAATATCATTAAAGCATCATTTACTCCGGAGCAAATAAATCTGTCTGAGCATCCTGACGACGGAACGGCAAATGGAGGAAATGGAGTATCAAGCAATTTATCGGCTTCAAGTTTCTCAGTCATAGACAACTCTTACAATACGGGTTTAACATACAGCCAACCGTCTGGACTGTTTGAACTTTGGAAAAATGGCGGAATTATATTTCAAGCCGGATCTGACGGTATTGAAATAGGGCAGCCGGGTTCAACGCCATTCATAGACTTTCATGGCAGCGGAGATATAGGAAACAGAGACTATGACGGTCGATTAATCTATCAAAATGGATTAATGAACGCCGATGGCTGCGACTTTAGAACCGAAAAAAACTTAAAAGTAGATGGCGGAACCGTATATAGCAGTGGTGGTGTGCAAGTCCAAGGATACGCAGGGAAAGTACAATTAATCGGCCGATCATGGTCATCGTCAGGTTCCGGAGCAAATGCAGATGTAGGATCAACGGAATTGACCGCGCTAGATGGAAACGGGAATTGGCAAGCGGATATGGCACTCGGATACGATGACACTGGCGGCCGTGTTTGGTCAGGTACGATTTATGGCAGAACGTATCCATCGTCCGATAGCCCTAATATGTATATAACTTCCTCAGGAACAATCGGTAGATCAACTTCATCGCGAAGGTATAAGGATAATATTTCATATCCTGACTTAGTGGGAATCGGGGAAAAAATTCTAACTTTAAAGCCCGCAGCTTGGTATGACAGAATTGCTAATGAGTCCCTTGCGCGTGAGATAGAAACAGGTGTAGGCGACGCGGATAGTACCTATATCCGTCAGGCGAATGGTACATTGCCGAGGACATTGAAGCTCATGGCCTGTCGCAATATGTTGCTTACAGCTATGATACGAGCGGGCAACGAAGAGTGGAAAGCGTCAATTATGATCGCATGTGGATTCCATTGATTCCTGTAATTAATCATGATCGGCAACAGAATCAGGAACGTTTTGATTATTTGTTAGGGCGATTAAAAATTACTGAAGATATTGCTCAGAATGCTCTACTCGAAATTGCTGAATTACAAAAACAGTTAGGAGATGCTCAGAATGCAGCTTAATAATCCTATTGCAAAAATAAACTCAGATCCTTCCGACCCGGGCACTGTCCAAAGTGTCACTGTCACAGCTCAGATTTCCGAACTTTTTGAGCGTACAACAGCGGCAGCACAAGAAATCAAATTAACAATTCTTCCTTCTGAATACGATGGCAATATGCTTCCTGATGCCTTAGTTGCATTTATTACAGGAAAGATAAAAGATAGGCTAACCAACGGGCAGATCAGTATTTTTCTTAAAGCTGTCAATTATAATTCTGCTTCTTTGGCTTTTGCAACGCTTGATTCTGATACACAAAATGTGGTTGGCATCAGCGGGACTTATGCCTCGACACAAACTGATTTGGATACCGCTATGGCAAACGGAAGAACCGGACTAATTGATTTGATTAAAAATGCTTTAATTGCCGAATTTATAGACACGACAACGACTACAACAGGAGGCACTAACTAATGGCACTTACTGATTTTTTAGCAAAGGAAGTCACTTATATTTTCAACCTTCCAGATAGCCACGTGGTTCAATTAGAAATGTCTATTGATAATTTTGAAGGTAGAAGATATATCACGGGTTTTTACTTAGATGATGCTGACTTAAACGCAAAACCTAATGTTTCTATTAATGAACTGTGCGATCCAACCCCATATGGGGGATTAAATAATGGATATAATGAAATAACCGCCTCATTGAAATATTCTGCAATAATTCTCCAAATGGGGGTAGGAAGCAATATCGCTACACGATATTTATGTTTATGCTATCTGCCTGATATAAATAAATATATTGTTTTAAGTCTTTTAATTGCTATTGAAGATGGTTCTCCCGCAAATAATTGTGAATATATCTTGCTTAATAATAAGATTTAAAAAATCAGGAGGCACTAACTAATGTCCAAATTTACCTACAATATCAATGATCAGATTCAGCCACTTGCCCTCAAAATAGCCAACCTTGAGGTTGAAAATTCACGACTTGTACCATCAATAAGGCTCAGGCCGCTAGGATCGATGAACTAGAAAAAGCAGCTCAGGCAAAAAATGTGAAGGCCAGCAAACCAAAAGAGAGCGCCAAGTAAGCAACTTTCTCAGGGGGTAAGGAAATTGCATTTTCCATCAATAGAAGATATGGCTAGTGCCGTCGCGGTGATTAGTTTCGCGGGCGGCATTATTTTGTACCTCTTTAAAAAGATTGTGACGGATCCGCTGC
>JBHGUY010000006.1:0-106049 GCA_048976585.1 Sporolactobacillus sp.
CGCAAGAGCCGGAGTTTTTCGTCTGGCGGTTATAGCGAAGAGGTCACACCCGTTCCCATCCCGAACACGGTCGTTAAGCTCTTCTGTGCCGATGGTAGTTGGGGGCTGTCCCCCTGCAAGAGTAGGTCACTGCCAGGCAATAGATAAAAGAAACAGACACTTCTCAGTGATGAGTGGTGTCTGTTTCTTTTTTATGAAAAAAATCATTCACCGAAAGAGCAACAGGTAGACTCCCGGGATAAACGATGAATCGGGAGTAATGAGCGAAAGTTAGGCCTCATTGAGCAAGACTTAGAACGAGCAACGAAAAAGCTAGACCAAAAGGCATGAAATCTAGGCTGAAAATACGATGTCGGGTAAAAAATCGAACACAAAGAGGGAAAAAGATCGGATCTCATCTCTCACTGAGGGAGAAATTTTTACATTGTCAAAAAAGGGAGAGGACTTCGCTCATTAACTGCGGATCTAGTACGGACCGGGAAATGATCAGGCAAATATGGTACACTATTTGCATATATAAAAAGATCTGACACGAGAATATATTCCAGCTTTTTTTCTTAGAAATAGGACAGGTCTTTTAAATACTTTTTCTACTTTTCGAAGAAGTGACGGAAGGAAGCTGCTTAAATTTTGGAATTTCGATCGCCATTGGACATTTCGAGATTTATCGATAGGGTGGGATTCAATTATTCAAATTGTGCAGCGGAAAGGCATATCGTCTTTCTGGGGCCCTTCTATAAAATTGGAAGCCGGCATAAATATTCGAAAAGCGACGTAAGTCGGTGCCGAACGGAGCCTTCTGACTATCTGTTTTTCACTGAATGAATAAAAAATCGAGATACTGCGAGGATTTCGTTCCCGTGAATGAATAAAGCAATCCGAGTAAATTTATCAAATAAAGAGGGTGGGCAGTACGGTACACTGGACGTTGCAATCCCCTGAAGAGACGATGGCTTTCGCTGAAAAGATAGCAGATTTGCTTAAGCCGGGAATGGTATTGACCCTCTCCGGGGATCTTGGTGCGGGTAAAACAATTTTTACCAAAGGACTCGCCAAAGGTCTGGGTATTTCGGAAATGGTGAATAGTCCGACATTTACGATCATTAAGGAATATCGCAGTGGGCGTCTTCCTCTTTTTCATATGGATGTCTACCGGATTACCGACGATGAGGATATTGGTATCGAAGATTATCTGGCTCAGGACGGGGTAACCGTCATCGAGTGGGCGGAAAACATTCCCTCCTGGCTGCCGGAGGATTATCTATCTATCCGGCTGGTGCGTTCAGGGGATATGGATAGAGAACTAAGCCTAAGCGCAAAAGGAAAAGAAGCAGAGCGACTATGCAGGGAGATTGAGAAGCATGAAAATACTGGCGATTGATTCATCTAATCTGGTTATGGGCGTGTCTATTGCAACTGAAAATAGAATTCTGGGTGAATTAATGACGAATAGTTTGAAAAATCATTCGGAACGTTTGATGCCTGCGATTGCCCGCCTATTAAGTGATGTAGGCCTGCAGGCAGGGGAACTGGATCGAATTGCGGTCGCCTATGGCCCGGGTTCATATACGGGTCTGAGGATCGGTGTGACGATTGCCAAAACACTTGCCTGGACCCTTCACAAAGAATTGGTCGGGGTTTCGAGTCTTGAGGTAGTCGCGCAAAATGGACGCTATTTTGATGGACTTATCGCTCCTTTTTTTGATGCGCGCAGAGGTCAGGTGTTTGCGGGTCTTTATCGATCGGAGAAAGGAAGACTGGTTCGGGTGACAGAAGATCGGCTGCTGATGATGAAGGACTGGCTGATAGAGCTTGCAGGCTTGAAAGAACGGGTCCTTTTTTTGAGTAATGATCGGGATAAATGGCAAGAGACACTTACGGGTTGTCAATGGGCGACGCTCGGGGACGCGGCCCAGAACAGCCCAAGGCCGGCAGAACTGGCCCGGATTGGATTAGAAAAAGAACCTGTTCAGGATATTCACCATTTTCTGCCTGTCTATTTGCGTCTGGCGGAAGCAGAGGCAACATGGCTGGCCAGACAGGAGCGATGATCATGAGTCAGGCGGAAGCTGTTTCAATCAGAAAAATGGAGATTGAGGATATTGATCGGGTGATGGTTGTTGAGCACGATGCCTTTGATGTTCCATGGTCGGAACAGGCTTTTTATAATGAACTGCTAAATAATCATTTTGCGACTTATTTTGTCGCCGAATATGTTGGCCAAATTATCGGCTATTGCGGAGTTTGGGTGATTGTCGATGAAGCGCATGTGACGAATTTAGCCGTTCTTAGCCATTACAGAGGCTATAAGGTTGGCGAAGGGCTGCTGCGGCACGTTATCACCTTTGCCAAGATGAAAGGATCGCGGTCAATGAGCCTTGAAGTGCGGGTTAGCAATGAGATTGCTCAGAACCTCTACCGCAAACTAGGGTTCAGTAATGGCGGCATCCGGAAAAATTACTATACGAATAATAATGAAGATGCATTAGTCATGTGGGTGAAGATATGAAGCTATCAGGAAAAGAAAAAACGATGATTTTAGGTATTGAAACGAGCTGCGATGAGACGGCGGCGGCAGTGGTCGAAAACGGGACAATGATTCGTTCCAATGCCGTGGCTTCACAGATTGATATCCACTGCCGATTTGGCGGGGTGGTTCCGGAGGTCGCCTCTCGCCATCATGTGGATCAGATTACATTAATGGTGGAGGAGGCCATGACGGAATCCGGCCTCTCTTGGGATGACTTGGATGCGATAGCCGTGACACAGGGACCCGGATTGATCGGAGCCCTGCTGGTCGGCGTCAATGCAGCGAAAGCGCTGGCCTTTGCACATGGTTTGCCGCTGGTCCCCGTTCATCATATTACCGGTCATATCTATGCCAACCGGTTTGTGCATGAATTGCAGTTCCCCCTTGTTGCCCTTGTTGTTTCTGGAGGTCACACCGAGCTGGTTCTGATGCGCGAACATGGGGCTTACGAGGTAATGGGAACGACACGCGACGATGCGGCCGGAGAAGCGTTTGATAAGGTTGCTCGGGCACTCGGCCGTCCTTATCCGGGAGGACCGGAAATCGACCGGTTAGCGAAGGCTGGCCGTCCGAATATTGATTTTCCGCGGGCCTGGCTTGAAGAAGGCTCACTCGATTTCAGTTTCAGCGGTTTAAAATCCGCCGTATTGAATTATCTCCATAATGAAAAGCAGCGCGGTCATGAAGTTAACGCTGCTGATGTAGCGTCAAGCTTCCAGAAAAGCGTTAGTGATGTTTTGGTAAAGAAGACGATGATTGCTGCCGAACGCTTTCAAGTCCGGCAGGTCCTGGTGGCAGGCGGCGTATCGGCCAACAGCAACATCCGGGCCAAAATGCAGCAGGCAGCCGAAACGAGAGGGATTCCTTTGGTGATCCCGCCGCTGAAGTACTGTACGGACAATGCAGCAATGATCGCCGCTGCCGGCACAATCGGTTTTCTGAAAGGAACTCGCGCCGATCTCTCGCTGAACGGCAGTCCGAATCTTTTTATTGAAAACTTTTGAATAGCCTTGAATTAAAAAAGAACATCTTCGGCAAGCGTTCGCATACCGAAGATGTTCTTTTTGCATCCTTCTTATCCACAAGTGGATAGTGACGAGTTTTCAACAGGTTGTTATTAACAAACAGTGGGTAATCCGTGCATAAATAATTAACTATCCACAGGTTAATCAGAAGTTATCCCCAATTATTGGGGATAACTCAAAATTTATACACAAGGGCAGACAGTAGAAACGACTGTCCACAGGTGGGTAACTTTCTGACCAAGCACGTTATTCATCTAACTCGTCAACCGCGAGTTGTGCCGACTCCCAGTCCTCCATCAATTTTCCCAGCTTTTCCTGATCCTGTTCGATACCTGCCTGAACCTGCTTCGCCTTCAGCGTGTCATTAAACACTTCAGGGGTCAGCAGCGACTTTTGCGCTTGGTCAATTTCCTGCTCAAGGCGGTTGATCTCCTGCTCGAGCTGTTCAATGGAACGTTCCAATTGTCGTTTCTTCTTTTTCTGCTCTTTATCCAGCAGAAACTGCTGCTTTCCAGAGGTAGGCGTGTTTTCTTCCCGCACGGTCTGTGTTGCTTCGTTTTCAAGTGCGGCTAGTTGTTCCTGTTCGCCTTTCTTTCCAATGTAATAATCATAATCACCGAGATATTCTGTGATTCCTTCCCGAGTCAACTCGAGAATTCGATCAGCAATGTGATTGATGAAATAGCGATCATGAGAAACGAATAGGAGAGTCCCAGAATAATCCTCAAGTACGGCTTCAAGCACTTCCTTACTGTCAAGATCGAGATGGTTTGTCGGTTCATCGAGAATCAGCAGATTGTCATGCCGCATCATGAGTTTGGCCAGCAACAACCGTGCCTTTTCACCACCGCTTAAGGTGCAGACGATTTTTGCCACATCGTCTCCTGAAAAAAGGAAGGCGCCCAGCACGTTGCGTATATCATTTTCAGGTTTCAGCGGATAGTCGTCCCATAATTCGTTAAGTACGGTTTTGTTAGCCGACAAACTTGTTTGTTCCTGGTCATAATAACCAATCGAAACCTGACTTCCGAGCCGAATTTCCCCGGATATCAGGGTACTGCCGCCAGCAATCGCTTTTAAAACAGTTGACTTGCCAATGCCGTTTGGTCCAACTATTGCCACGCGATCGCCGCGTGACAGATGAAAATTAAGATCCCTTATCATTGAGGTACCATAGCCGACGGTTAAATTTTCGGTCGATAAAACATCGCGACCGCTTTGCTTTTCAATGCTGAAAGAGAAGTTTGCGGACTTTTCGTCGCCACGCGGTCGTTCCATAACCTCCAGTTTTTCCAACTGTTTCCGCCGGCTTTGTGCCCGTTTGGTCGTCGAGGCACGGACAATATTTTTCTGAACAAAATCATTTAATTTTGAAATTTCTTTCTGCTGTTTCTCATAATTTTTCATGGCCTGTTCAAATTCTGCGGCCTTTAGATCAAGATAGTGGGAATAATTACCAACATATTTTGCTGCTTTGTGTCCGGAAATTTCATAAACTTTTGTTGCCACTTTATCAAGAAAGTAGCGATCGTGAGAAACGACAAGAATTCCGCCGGCGTAATGCTGCAGATAGCCCTCAAGCCAGGTGAGGGTATCAATATCCAGATGGTTGGTGGGTTCGTCGAGAATCAGTAAATCTGGTTTAATAAGTAGCAATTTGCCCAGGGCCAGCTGCGTCTTCTGACCGCCTGAGAGATTGCTGACGGGTGTGTTGTCAGGGAAACCACCGAATTTCAGTCCGTTCAGCACACTGCGGATTTCGGCCTGATACGTATAGCCGCCTTTGGTCTTGAATTCAGCTAACAAGACATCATAAGCCTGCAGCAGTTGCTGGTAGTCTTTGTCATTTGAAAATTGTTTGGGATCAGCCATCTTTTTTTCCATTTGATGCATGTTTTTCTCGATCTCAAGGAGCGGCTGAAAAACAGTCAATAATTCGTCGTAAATGCCTTTTTGCGAATTCAGCGTGGCATTTTGAGGGAGATAGCCCATTGTTCGTTCCTTAGGCATCATAATCTCGCCGCTGTCAGCGCTGATGACTCCGGCAATAATTTTTAGGAGAGTTGATTTGCCTGCGCCGTTACGTCCGACCAGTGCGACGTGTTCACCGAGTTTTACTTCTATTGATAAATTCGTCAGAATAGGTTCCGCGGCGAATGACTTGCAGATTGCTTGAGTTTGTAAAAGAATCATCATTATTCACCTCAGCCCTGAAACGGGTACATAAGACGCGGGGAAAGATCTGCCTTTTCCCGGACTCTTTTTCAATTGTAGCCTAATCTTGAATTATTCGGCAACCATTCCATCGGCTAATCGTTCACAATTTGCATCTTTTTGGAATTTGAAGGCAGCTTCTCAGCACAATTCTGCAGGTTTGATGTATAGTGTAAAAAGGAATGTCCGGGAAACGTAAGTGAATAGATAGACATTTGTCAAATCGGTTTATCTTTTAGGAGGATAGCAGTCATGGCCAATCAAAAAGTACCGCAAGCCACAGCCGAACGCCTGCCTCTTTACTATCGATCTCTGCAGCGTTTGGTATCAATAGGCAAAATGCGAATTTCTTCATCGGAATTTGGAAAAATTGTTCAAATTGATTCAACAACTATAAGAAAAGACTTTTCATATTTTGGCGCTTTGGGAAGAAAGGGTTATGGTTATAATACGCAGCATCTGATGGAATTCCTGAAAAAAATTTTATATCAGGATGAATTATCAAAGGTCATCTTAATCGGTGTCGGCCACTTGGGCACTGCACTTCTGAATCATAATTTCAGGAAAAATAATAATACACAAATTGTAAAGGCTTACGATAAAAATCCGGAGAAAGTGGGTACAGAGGTCGGCAATACGCGAATTTATTTAATGGATGATTTAGCGACCGACGATAATCATGATATTACTGCGGCGATTTTGACCGTTCCTGCTGATCAGGCACAGGGCGCCGCCAACCAAGCAATGGCTTCCGGAATCCGTGGTTTCTTGAACTTTGCGCCGATGCGGCTTTCCTTGCCCGAGGATATCTATGTCCGACATGTGGATATGACTGTCGAACTGCAGGCACTGATTTATTTTTTAAATCATTCAATGGAAGAAAGCGAGTCCACCTGATGAAGTGTCGCCGAAAGTGGTAAACTAAGGGTGATGATTTTCCTCACGGTGCGGGTGAAAATAGTTTAGTCATAGATGATGGAGCGAAGGGTCGACTGCGTAGCAGGAGTCTGGATCTTTAGTGCCTGACAAGGGCTAGTTTAAATTAGGAGTGAACGTGAGTTATGATACAACTGAAGTCGAAGAATGAAATTGAAGAAATGAGAAAGTCCGGTCAATTGCTGGCAAAAACGCATCAAAAAATCCGTAAAATGATTCGTCCGGGAATCACAACCTGGGATATCGAGGAATTTGTCAACGATTATCTGGAGCAACACGGAGCAACACCGGAAGAAAAAGGATTTCAGGGTTATAAATATGCGACCTGCGCTTCGGTCAATGATGAAATTTGTCACGGGTTTCCCAATAAAAAACTGCTGAAAAACGGAGACATTGTTACCATCGATATGGTTGTTAATCTGAATGGTGCGCTTTCGGACTCTGCCTGGAGCTACGCGGTTGGAACGATATCCAAAGAAGCGGAGAACCTGCTTCAGACGACGAAGGAATCTTTGTACGAAGGGATTAAACAGGCAGTTGTCGGCAATCGGCTCGGGGATATCGGTCATGCGATTCAGGAATATGCCGAAGCCCGTGGCCTGAGCGTCGTACGCGAATTTGTCGGACACGGAATCGGACCGACCATGCATGAGGATCCGGCGGTTGCTCATTACGGGCGCCCTGGACGCGGACTGCGTTTGCGTGACGGAATGACCATCACTATCGAACCGATGTTAAACATCGGCGACTGGCGTTCCAAGGTGGACCCCAATGGCTGGACGGCCCGCACGATTGACGGCTCGCTTTCCGCTCAATATGAGCACACCTTAGCGATTACCAAGAACGGTCCGGATATCCTGACCGCTTGGGACGAAGACGAGGACTGAGTAGAAAAAGAGATCATTTAGAATTCAAAGGAGACGGCCGAAGCAGGTTGTCTCTTTTTTGGTATGCCCGGCGGACGGACGATAGCTAGAGATTGAAGCTCAGCGCTCAACTGCAGAAGCTCAAGGGAGAACTGCAGAATGACGGTAGAGAACTGCAGAACCTTGGTCGCTTTTATCCGCTGGTTCAAATTGAAGAATTGAATTTCGCGGCCAGGCGCGATTAGTGTGCCATTTCTCCATTCATGCACGGTTCCTTAGCATGATCTTGATAATTTTCTTCTTTGTGATGCGTAGATGACAGATGATTTTAAAATGAAATTTTTAGTGAAGAAGCGAGAGCAGTTGGACGTGTGCAAGGCTTAGATTCGCAATGAGAACGATCGCGTTCATACCGGCGTGCATGAACATGGTCACTCCAATCCGTTTCGTTCGGTCATAGACGAAGCAGAGAAACAGTCCGATAACAAAATAGACAAGCAGATGCGGTAGATCTTGATGAAACAGGGCGAAAACGAGCGAACTAATACTGGCAGCTAGAATGAAAGGCATTCTTTGTCTCAGACTGCCGAAGAAAATTTTTCGGAAAACGACCTCTTCAAGTATTGGGCCGATAATACTGGCTGTAAAAATAAAAATTGGTGAATAGCGGGTGAGATCAACCACGTCAGTTGTATGTGTTGATTGCATCGGTTGGCCGAGAAGAAAGGTATTGATCACGCCAACAATCGATTGCAAGGCAAAGAGGGCGAAAATACCGAATATCGCCCAGGCTGCGGACGAGGCTAGAGAAGCACGACTGCTTCGAACCATCCGGCGATCCGGCAGAAGGAGCAGTAGGGTTAGGATCAGTGTTGTGAGAAAAATGATGGTATAAGCCATGCCGAAGCCAGACTTAGAATCCGGGAACAGATGCATCAGGTTGCGGAAACCGGGCAAATATGGTGAGAATAAGCAGAGTAGATAAAGAATAATAATCGCAGTGTATCTTTTGAACAATGAAGCACCCCATTTTTTCAAAATGAATGACAGCTGTCTATCAAAAGGACGAAACGCAGTTATATGATAACATAATCCATTGTCCTGAGAAAAATTACTGCCTCTCTGACGCTAGGTTGATCCTCATTCATACAGTTTTTAACAGCTAAAAAAGAGAAATTTGATGTTTATGCTTGCAAATTCAGCTGGATTTGATTATCATATTAAATGGATTAGCACTCAGGATAAGAGAGTGCTAACAAAGTACTTAACTTAACGTTTTTAAGGAGGGTATTTTTTCATGTTAAAGCCATTAGGTGATCGTATCGTCATCGAACCACAAGAAAAAGAAGAAAAGACTGCAAGTGGGATCGTGCTTCCTGACTCGGCTAAAGAAAAGCCACAGGAAGGTCATGTCCTTGCGGTCGGTGCCGGAAAAGTCTCCGATAAAGGCGAACGCATCGCTTTGGATGTCAAAGAAGGAGACAAGGTTATCTTTTCAAAATATGCAGGAACAGAAGTAAAATATGACGGCAAGACGTATCTTGTTGTTCGTCAGGATGACGTTCTTGCGGTTATTGACTAACGAAACAGACAGTAGCGAATCAAACTAGGAGGGAATCTTAACGATGGCAAAAGAAATTAAGTTTGGCGAAGAAGCCCGCCGTTCAATGCTGCACGGCGTGGATGTTTTGGCAGATGCAGTTAAAGTAACGCTCGGACCTAAAGGTCGCAACGTTGTGCTTGACAAAAAATACGGTTCACCGTTGATTACAAATGACGGTGTCACCATTGCAAAAGAAATTGAGCTCGAAGATAAATTTGAAAATATGGGCGCACGCCTCGTGTCCGAAGTAGCCAGCAAGACGAACGACGTCGCTGGTGACGGAACGACTACGGCAACGGTCTTGGCTCAGGCCATGATTCGCGAAGGCCTGAAGAACGTGACTTCCGGTGCAAATCCGATGGGCATCCGCCGTGGTATTGAAAAAGCGACCACTGCGGCAGTAGAAGGTTTGAAGAAGATTTCTAAGCCAATCGAAGGCAAGGCTTCGATTGCACAGGTTGCAGCGATTTCTTCCGCAGATGAAAAAGTCGGCGATTTGATTGCCGAAGCTATGGAAAAAGTCGGCAACGACGGCGTTGTTACGATTGAAGAGTCCAAAGGCTTTGCAACTGAACTGGACGTTGTCGAAGGTATGCAATTTGATCGCGGCTATGCTTCAGCTTATATGGTGACCGACCAGGATAAGATGGAAGCACAGCTCGAAAATCCATACATTCTGATTACCGACAAGAAGATCTCCAATATCCAAGAAATTCTTCCTGTTTTGGAAAAGGTTGTTCAGCAAGGCAAAGCGATGCTGATTATCGCTGAAGATGTAGAAGGCGAAGCACTGGCAACTCTCGTTCTGAACAAGCTGCGTGGCACGTTCAATGTCGTTGCCGTTAAGGCTCCTGGCTTTGGCGACCGCCGCAAAGCGATGCTCGAAGATATCGCAATTCTGACAGGCGGCCAGGTCATCACTGGCGACCTCGGTCTTGAATTGAAAGAAACAACTATCGACCAATTAGGTACAGCCGGCAAAATCATCGTCACGAAAGACAACACGACGATCGTTGAAGGCGCCGGTGATTCCGAAAAAATCGGTGGACGTGTCAACCAGATTAAGGCACAGCTCGAAGAAACAACTTCTGATTTTGACAAAGAAAAATTGCAGGAACGTTTGGCAAAACTGGCTGGCGGCGTAGCCGTTATCAAAGTCGGCGCTGCAACGGAAACTGAACTCAAGGAACGTAAACTGCGCATTGAGGATGCTTTGAACTCGACTCGTGCCGCAGTTCAGGAAGGCATCGTTGCTGGTGGCGGTACGGCTCTGGCCAATGTCATTAAAGATGTCGCTGCAATCCAAGCTGAAGGCGACGAACAGACTGGTGTCAACATCGTCATCCGTGCTCTCGAAGAACCCGTTCGTCAAATCGGCGAAAATGCAGGTCTCGAAGGCTCAGTCATTGTTGAAAAACTGAAGAGCCAGAAACCGGGCATCGGCTATGACGCTGCCAAAGGCGATTGGGTAGACATGATTGAATCCGGAATCGTTGACCCAACGAAGGTTACTCGTTCTGCACTGCAAAACGCGGCTTCTGTATCCGCTATGTTGCTGACGACCGAAGCTGTTGTTGCTGACCAACCGGAAGAGAATCCGGCACCGGCAATGCCTGCAGGCGGCCCTGGCATGGGCGGAATGGGCGGCATGATGTAATAAACGCCTGAATCCTTTATCTGATAAGGCTTTCAAACGTTTCAAGAGGTATCATGTGTTCATTTTCTGCCATAAGTTAAGTTGATTTTCTAAGAAAATTAAAGGCTTCTCATAAGGCTTCCGAACTTTTGGGAAGCCTTTTTGTGTTTTCGTTATATGTAAATAGCTTCTTTGTGTCAACTTTCTCACACTGTATCCTTCATCTAGCTGTTGAAAACGGATTTTAATGCATATCCCTAACCGTGCTAAGAATTCGACCGATGTATTGCAGACCGGAAATGGAGAGTATTCGTCCGGTCGATTTATTGATATTCCCTATAAAAAGTTCATTGGGTTTCGTGAGCTGTCCTTTCCCTAGGATGATTTCATTGTGTTTGGTCATAACCAAAATGGCATCACCATCGATAAAAAGCTTGCTGTCATGAACGATGAGATAGGTGAACTTCCGCATACTTAGGTAATTATCAACATTTTTATTTTCCGGTGCATAGGCAAATGTCCGACGAGGAAACTTATCACCTGGTGTGATTGCGTGATTGATAATCCGCACAATATTATTTTCTTGAAAGATTTCATTAAGCGAGAGACTGCGCAGCATAGGAATTTTCCTAAATATGACGGGTAAAAACTCATTCATGATCTTTCATCTCCCTGTATTGATTATTGATTTCATATGCCATTCTCTTTCGAGGACGTGCTTGAGTGGACGTCAGTGTCATAATAAATTATTGGACGACAGTCGATCATCCTTCCAAATGTACGAATACGCGTTCGATTGTAAGGCCAAAATAAAAGCCCGTAAAGGGTTTTTGTTTTTGATACCAGCTATCCAATTCATTCATTAATAAACATGCAAAGTTAGTGGTTTAGTTTTCCCGCCGAGAGAGACATAAATCGTGTAATTTTTCTTAGTGGTGTTTCCGCCGACTAGCCATGACCAAGTAACGCCGCCGCCTTTGCTCGATACCTTGCTTTGTAATCCCCGAGCGGTGCTTGGTCCGGATTTATAAACGACACGGATAGTTCCACGGGCATGCGGCTTACCCTTGATCGTAACATAAGCGACATTTCCGCGGTGCAGACTCAAATGTGAGCTAACGACATGGATCGAATAAGACTTTGCATAAGCAACGTTTTGTGATGTAGCAATGCTTTGCGGTGTGACGACTACGCCAGACAGAATACCGAGTGACAAGGCCACGGCAGTTAACCATTTCAAAAACCTATTCATTTTATTTCCCCCATAATTTATTTATTTATATCATGCCTTGCGGCAAAATATCAAAGCGGGGGGAGAGGGGGCCCGTTACCGAGTAGTGGTATTTTGTATTCTCTCCAAGTTAAAAAATAATTTCATCGATTTGCCCAGAGGATATTCTTTTGTTTATTAGACAAATCATATTTGGAACAAGATGTGTTTCCAAAGAAAGGGGGGAGCAGATAAATTATGATCTTTTGCTGAGAAGCGCGCTTTCGACTGAGCGTTCAATCTTTTCGTTCTTTGCTCGAATAATTCCAGGAATGAGGAACAGATCAACGATGGTCCAAATTCCGCTAATTGCAATAAGAAAGAAGCCAATAAGAATAAATGCAGTAATCCAACCTAAGATTGTTAAAGTAAGCAGAGCTGCAGCACTCCCTGTTTTCCCAAGATAAAAGCGATGGATACCAAGCGTCCCTAAGAAAATGTCTAGTACATAAGCAAGTGCCATGCTCTTACCCATCTTTTGTACCTCGCTGTTCACAACGAGCTGCTCTTCATTAGTCAATTGCGCATTCATGAATAATTCCTCCAAGAAAATTATATAAAGCTCCAAAAAAGAGCAAAGTACCAAAATGGTGTGATTAGAGATGCATAGCTGTTCCTATTTTCATAAAAGTTAAATGAACTGCTCATCACTCAAACTGATCGTTAATGCGGCATTAGCACTTTACGGGAAATACGAATTAAACTATCTCCTATGAATAGCCACCTATTAAATAAGCGCAACCTAGATAATAATGGGAGACCCACAACAAAATAGAGTAGCGCACACGCAATTTTGTTGTGGGTGTTATTCGTCATTATTCTTTTTCCTTTTCTGTGATTGAAGAAATTTAAAATATTCCTCCATTTTGTCCAGATCTTCTTCAGAGGCGTGATCCAGATCATAAAAGAAACGTCCTTCGGGTTTTTTCTCCGGATGACGAGCATCGGTTCGCCCAAGTAAGTAATCAGTGGTTACATCAAAGTATTCCGCTAACTTTTGCAGTGTCTCAAAATCAGGTTCTCTCGAGCCCAATTCATAGGCGGTATAAGCAGGCCGAGTAACCCCCAAATAGTCTGCAACATTTTGCTGAGTTTTTTGAAATTCTTTCCTTATTTCGGTCAAGCGGTCAGGAAACAAACTATCACCCTTTTTCTGTTATTTTACAGTAACAAATTGTTACTTTAAACTACACGTGTCAATAAGACACATAAATTGAACGGTATGCTGGAAATAGTCACACAATGATACCCTCACAAATGGAATGCAACGTGTGAATATAGTCAGTTTCAAAAATTTTTTCGAAAAAGCAGAGCGGGTGAAATATTGATTTTTCGTTTATAAATAGCTCTTATTTATCGAGTGTTTTCGCGATAGAAAAAATGGTTAGTCAGGTACACAAAAGATAAAATTCTATCCCAATAACAACTCTAGCATCTCATATTATATTTTTTGAATAATGTTCAAACTTCGCAGCCATATATTTAGGCGAGTGAGGTATAGGATTCAGAATCCCCCATTCCAGAGATTCAACAAAGGCTGAGGCAATAAGCGGTGTCATGAGTGGGTTATCCATACCTTTGACCACAATATGCGGGGCCATCCAATTTGCTGTCCGTGCGATTACGAAAGGCGTTCGGCAAGAAGAGAGCCTGAACCCTTTTATATCAAGGGATCCAGGTCCTTTTAATGGAGAAGGTTAAACCAGTGGCGGGGATCGCGGGGAAACCGATCATTTTGAAAGAGCTCCGGTAAATGACTTTGGATGTCGGCCAAGCAGCATACCCCCAACGACAATGTTGAGTATGCTGATAGAGACAATTCCAGAGACGAGAAAATAAATACCCCATCCGTCGGGCCTCTTTTTAAGCTTAAATGTGCCGATCCAATTGAGGATGGTAACGGGGATACGAATAGTTGTGATAAATAGAAACAGAATAAAACCAAATGGTGATCCCTCATTTGGCACGTTTCCGGTTGTAATGAGCAAGATTATTGCCACTGTTGGAAGCCATGCCATCGTCTCCCAAATGGCACTGATTAAACTGATAATAAATTCTGGCGTGCGATTAACTTTTTCCATGATGCTTCACCTCATGAGTTCTTTACAGAAGTTTGATGTCGGGCAAGTTGTTCTCGCCAATAGTTCTGATCTTAGTTAGTATTCAAGAATCATACCAATAATAACAATTAATGCGATGATCAAAGAAACGAAACAGCCCGCTGATCATTCCTTTTCTTCTTAGAGGATTCCTGTTCCTGTGGCATGATGCTCCAACTCCGAAATCTCTTTTTAATCTCCTAATCCCACTTTCAAGTCACCTGTGTCAAATTGGGTTTATATTGTCCAATCAATATCAAACTGTTTCTTGCAAAATGGCCAAAAGAGTAAAGCAAATAGGCCAAACGCAAGCGTCAAGGCAAAAAAGATCCAAAAAAATTTTTTCATGAGCTCCTCCTAGAGTGTTCTTCAGATATTCTGAACAATGATTGATGCAGCTACTGAAATATATAATAATAAAAATCCAGTTGTGAAGGCAATAAAACTATTTAGCAGAATTTTTTTCCCAATAGCGTATCTGGAGGAGAAACGGTACAGAATAAAACCGATGATTGAAGAGAGAACCGACAGTACAATGACAAATAATAGAAGAATCAGCACAATAGACAGTATGATTTGCATTTCTTATCCCCCGCTTTGGATCATCGTTTGTTTTAATTATTATGCCGTAATCCGTGCAATCCGCTTTATAAATTGAGGCAGTGTTTCTTCTTTGCTCAAAATCCTTTCGTCACATGATCGCGTGAATAACTCGTGAATCATCAGATCAATCCTCATACAGGGATCATGGATTTATTATACTGCGGGATCCGCAAGAACAATTACAGAAAAAGCAATACGTTCGAGAAATTTTATTGCAGAGAAGACGAATATTGCCAAGTAACGGTTCAAATGCTACAATTAGCCCTTAAAAAGGGTGAACTTCTTTGAATAAATTTTCATCAGTTCATGCACTAGTCTTTGATTTAGATGGTACACTTCTTAATTCAAAAAAAGAACTGTCCAACCGAAACAAAGAAGCAATAATAAGATGCTTTCAATTAGGTTTTCATCTCTTTATCGCTACAGCTCGTCCTCCACGTTCCGTGAAACAATTGATTCCAAAAGAAATCTTAGATCGTGCTACAGCAATCTATTATAATGGTGCTTTTGTGGAAAACGTTGAGGGAGCAAATATCAGCTTTACCATTCCATCAACTGAATCTGGTGAGATCATCGATGCGCTTTGTGATCATCATGAATGTGCTTCAATCGCGATAGAATCAGAAGATACCCTGTATGCTCTCTCTAATGAAGCCTACGCTAACAACAAAAAGCATCTTTCCCCTCCGGAAATTATTTCTCAATCCAATATGAAGAAAATACCTGCCCATAAAATTCTGCTTTTCAATCTTTCATCAGAATCTAAACGCTATATCCTGAGATATGTGAACAAGTTAAATATCGTCGAAACGGATTCAAAAGAGCTGATCCAAGTTATGGCTGCCAATGTTTCAAAATCGCGAACCCTCTCCGAGCTCTGTTTCAAAATGAATATTTCGATGACTCATGTGATGTCCTTTGGAGATGACTGGAACGACTTGGATATGTTCAAGAATTGCGGTTACTCGGTCGCAATGGGGAATGCGAATCCTGAACTTAAAAAACTTGCAAGGATGATTACCAAGTCAAATGATGAAGATGGAGTTGCCCAGGTTATTGAAAAATTGATATAAGAAAGGTTTGTGGGTTCATCTCCTAATGAAGAATCGAGATCCCGCCGATCATCCGATAAGAGTATTTTACTATACGAGGAGAAATAAAAATGAAGAAGAAGCGATCCATCAAAGCAATACTCTTGAGTTGTATTGTCGTTCTTGTTCTTTTTTTCTGCTATTTAATCTATCTTTATCAGCATCCAATTTGGGAAGGAAATTCAAAAAATTGGTCGGCACGCTATTATTACACGCTTCCGATGAAGCAATATACAGGTGAACTTTGTGGGAAGGGCACAAAAAAATTTACTGTTAAGCAAGTTTCGTTCTATGAAAATGGCAGAAGAGAAATTAACATTAATGATAAAACGACCATAAGAAAGAAAACTAATTTTGTCGATATGAGTGATGAACCATCGGACAAAACATCGCTAAAAGTTCTTGTCAAATGGGAAGATGACGGAAAAATAAAAAGTGAGTCTATAAAACTAAATATAAAGAGAATTTATAAGCCCTATTATATTTTTAATGTTGACTGATTAAGATCGAGGGAATATCTAATTGAAAACTTTTAAAAGAGTTTATCCATTGTTTTGGTTTCTGTATAAAAAATATCCCTGCGCCGAAGCACAGGGAAGAGGAGAAGAGACAGCGGGTATCCCGCCATTATGAACAGGCCATTAGGCCAGTCCTCCATTTGTAAAGATAACTTGTCCATTAACCCAACGTGCAGGGCCAGCGAGAAAGGCCACGGTTTCAGCAATATCTTCTGGTTGACCAAGACGCTCCAAAGGTACCGCTTTAGCCAAATGATCGATTGTTTTCTCGTCTTTTCCGTCTAAAAATAGCGGGGTCGCTGTTGGTCCAGGGGCGACCGCATTTACAGTGATATCTTTTCCACGTAATTCGCGCGCTAAGATCATTGTCATTGCCTCAACGGCGGCTTTGCTTGCGGTGTATGCCCCATAATTTGGAAACTGGGTACGCGTAACCGAAGTCGAGAAGTTGATAATGGCACCGCCCTTACGCACGCGCCGCGCCGCTTGCTTTGAGACAACAAAAGTTCCACGAATATTGGTTCGGTAAATTTTATCCAGAACAGCTAAGTCTATTTCTGCAACTGGACTAAGAAGCATAATTCCCGCTGTGTTAATGACCACGTCGATACCGCCGAATGCTGTTTCTACTGTATCAAAAATGGCTTCCATGGCTGGCTCGTCTGCAACATCTCCGCCGACACTGATGGCTTTACCTCCTTTTTCAACTATTTCTGCTACTAAAGTATCTGCCTTCGTTTTATTACCAGCATATTGAACGGCAACAGCAAAACCGGCATCCGACAGTTTCTTTATAACTGCCTGACCTATTCCACCAGAACCTCCTGTAACAAGCGCTACTCTTAAATCATTTGTTGTATTAAGCATAAAATCGCTCCTTTACCTTTTTATTGAAGTTACATTACGATTAAATTGTAACTTATAGAAATGATTATACCTTTTTAAGTTACAATGTCAACAGTTTGTAACTTTGAGATTTTTCTTGTATACTAAAAAATAAAAAAGAGATGGAAAATCGAATTGGCGATACTCACAGAGAAAAAGATTTTTAATGTGGCGGAAGCAATGATCATGGAAAAAGGTGTAAAAAAAACTAAACTTTCAGATATAGCAAAAACCTTGGGTGTCACTCATGCGGCTTTCTACAAGCATTATAAAAATAAAGAGGATCTATTGCAGCGACTCGCGTTAAAATGGTTAGACACCACTTCAAAAGACTTATTAGAATGGAAAGCTCCGGCAAACATAGATGGTGAATCCGCCCTTCATGATTGGCTCTGGCAGCTCGCCAATACGAAGAAAGACCTCTATCATAATGATAAACGAATGTTCTATTTGTATACGGACTATTTGGAGGGCACGCAAACACTGATCAATAGTCATCTTCAGCAATTAGCGGAAAAAGCAGAAGCAATTAGCGGACGCAGGGGAGAAGGGCAAGCGATTATGACCGTGTTCGTTTATTTTCATAATCCTTATTTTGCGGAGCGATGGGATCAAGAGAATTACCAAGAATTATTTGAAAAAGTGTGGTATTTGATTGACAGCGAAAACAATAACTAGTGTAAACAAACAGGTGGACGATGATCAAAAATCCTTTATTTTAATAAGGGTCGCAGAAATGGATTGCTCAGTTTGTGGGTCAATACAATATCGGTCAGAATCGGCGCTTCTCGTGAATGGGATTTATCAGGAATTGTTTCTTTGAACCTTACTCATGGACAGCACTTTTTGGACAATCTTCAGGTTAATCCCCAAGAGCACAAATAGAAATGGATAGATGAGCGCTGAATACCAGAGCTTCCATCTCGTGTAGTAAAAGGCCCTCACCTTCAAAGTCAGCCACTCGTAGACCGTTGAAAAAGCAGAAAAGCCAATGATATAGATAATTTTGGATGACAGGCGTTTCATAACAGGAAAAAAGTTGATGAAAAGGATCTTTACTGCAGGGTAAATGAAAAAGAAAATAAGCCATGCCCTGGGGTCCAGATGTCCGCGGGAGAAGTAGCCATATTGGTGATAGGCGAATTGGAAATAAACATCGGTCAGCAGTTGAATAATGATATTCATAAGCGAGGCAGTAAAATATTCAATTAAGATTAAATATTTGGGCATGAGATAAATACAGAATGCAAAAATGACTATCGTGGAAAGGATGAGCAGCACAGCGATATTGCTCCTTTTTACATAATTATGGACGAAATTATCGGAGCATAAACAGAGAGAAATGATCAAATATACAAGCTGATTGAGCGCGGAGAAGAAAATGGCGCATCGATAAAGGGAACTGAAGAGACGACTTTTTCAGGGCGAATGATAAATTTTCCGCTGAGTTTCAAATTTATCTTGCGCAGTTCGACAGTTACTTCGTTCAAGAAGGCGGGTATACAAAGAATCCAATGATGAGTACAAGCAATAGAATCGCATAAATCATGATGTCTAAAAATTTTTTTGATTTGCAAGATTCGATGACGGCTATCAATGTGTATAAACCGAACACCATGCACTTTGTGATGGCATTTAAGTGATAGATAATTAAATAAAGGCAAATGATCGAAATGATCGCTATATAGTGACGATGTATAAAATTCTTCAATGCACGAGCCTCCCTTTAAAAAGCTCAGATCAATTCTTGTATTAAATAACTTATTCAACTTAACCACTATACAACTCTTTCTATTAACAAACCTGCTGAATCAGACGATTTGCGTGATTCCACCGGTTGAGATCATGAAAAAATTGGTACCCGATCCTCTCCGTAAAAAGCTTCTGGATTCGCCACGCGCATTAGCAGGAGGGATATTCTGAAAAACAATAAATCATATTTGGATAATTACAGGGTTAAATGGCCATAACAATGATGATTAAATCAACATGAAAAAGGATGATCCTGTGATATACATCTATAATGACTTTGGCGGAACCCATACGACAGCTCTGGCCGCGGCTTACCATCTGAAGAAATTATCTGCCGATCATCAATTAACAAAGGAAGAAATTCTGGCTGTGCCCTATTTCAATCAGTTAAACGCTTCGGATATGGGCAAAATCATTTTTCATGGAATCGATGAGGATGGTAATTCGGTTTATACCGTAGGACGCGGAGCTTCAAAGCATATGCAGGCAGCATTTAAAAATTTAAGCCTATTGTTGCAAGAAAAATATGACGGCCATGAAAAAATCATTTTCTCGAACACATCACCTACCGTGCCGTTTGCGATGACCATCGGCGGACTATTTTCCAGATGGCTCAAAATCGATTTTATCGGTGTGCCGCTGCTCGTGTCTGGGGCCAAACAATGCTGTCAGGATATCCTTCGCCTCGTTGCTTACACGAAAGATACAGGAAAAACAACGAAGGAAAAAGTGACCGTATTAAAAAATAAGTCCTTTAAGTAATTCATTAAAGCACCTTCAAGCGGGGGTGCTCTTTCTTTGGCTTTGGGAAAACGGATTGATTAGCGATGAGCGGCCGCGTAAATACCCAGAAAATACATAAGAGGCAAAGCGATCCCGATAATTCGATAAAAGATTCTGATCCCGAGATTCGGTTTGAAAAATGAAAATATTGGGCTGAGCTTCATGACAATCGCGGGTTTTACCCAGGCCAGGATCCCCCAAATAATGATCATGCTCCCGGTGATCAGTTCTTTGCTCATGGAGGCGCCTCCTGATGCGATAATGAAACTATTATACTTCAATTTTCTTGAGTGGGAATCGCCAGTAGCGCTTATTTGGTGCTATAATTATGCTTAATCGCAGAGTGAACTTTTTACTTTCAAGTTAAAACTAGGTGTATCTTTGGAGATGGCCTGAGTGAAAAGAATAGTGTTATCGGGTGCCATGACAGTCGTCCTTATCGTTTTATTATGCATGGCCGTTTACGCAAGAGGGTGCGCTAAACATCCTATCTGGATAGGTCAATCAAGCGATAAGGAATGGGCCGTTGTCCTGAGCGATAAAAATGAGGAGACTGGCATTTATCTTGGGACACTCTTGCATAATCGCTCTTTCAAATTACAGCCAGAAACCGTAAAAACAATCTTTCTCCAAGGTCATTCACCTCTGTTTACAACAAAAAAACATTATACGCCAGGTCACCCGATCGATTTTATCGACTCGGAACCCGGCTTAGATGATTTACATCAAAAAGTGGCCGTAATGGTGAGGTTCAGCGGTCACTCAGGCAGGGTGAACTTACAGCCCCAATCCTTTTACTGGCCATGGCAGGAAAGATGAGAAGTGAGAAGTACACGCTGATTATTTCTAGATGCAGTCATTGATAGTTTTTTTCAATCAGAAGCTTTTTGGGAAGTTGCAGTTTCCGGGAGGTTCTCTTCTTAGTTTTTTTAAAATTTTCAAAATGACAGGCCGGATAGCTGTCTGGCGTACTTAATCATGGTAAAGTGGAAACAGCAGGATTACATAAATGAATACAAGGGACTGGAGTTGAAGAGATGTTAAAGTATACGGTTTTGGGTTCAGGAGCGATGGGTCTGCGTTTTGGCGTGCTTCTGCAGAACGCTGGATTTAGTGTGGATTTTGTGGATACATGGGCGGAACAAGTGCGTACGATTAAGGAACAGAATGGTGTTTACGTTTCGCGCGACGGTGAGAACCGTCATCTGGTTCCGATCAATATTTCTACCCCAGAGGATTATGAAGGGGATCCGGACGTTTATATTGTTTTTGCCAAGCAGATGCAGCTCGACGATTTACTTGCGCGCAGTGCCCACTTTTTCAAAAGTCATCAATATATCTTCAGTGGCATGAACGGAATGGGTCATATCGAGAAGTTGAATAAGTATTTTGATCAGACCAAGGTTCTTGGCGGAACCTGTTTGATCGGAACGGTGTTGAATAAAGCCGGCGATGTCGATTTCATCGGCAAGCCTGGGGCAGGATCGATAAATATAGCGAACGAAACGGAGGAGCCGGATGACACAACCCATCAGATAGTTGAGGATTTTACCAAGGCAAATATTAATCCGACGCTGACAACGAATTTTCAGGGGACCTTGATGGCCAAAGTCATTTTCAATTCAGTGGTGAACACACTGTGCACATTGTTTGAGATTAGGATGGGTGAGTTTATCTCTTTTCCGGACGCAGACAAGCTCGGCCTGCAATTAATTCATGAGGCTTACGATGTTTGTGAGCGAGCCGGCATTCAGTTGCTGACCAGCCGTCAGGATGAATGGGAAACGGTTCGGCATGTGAGCGCGGATACCAATCCGCTCCATTACCCGTCAATGTATCAGGACATGTCGAAGGGCCGGCAGACAGAAGTCGACTATATTAACGGCTATATTTATGATCTGGGCAAAAAATATAATTATGAGGCGTCCACGCATCATTTCTTACGCAATCTTGTGCATCTGGCAGAACATACTCGTCAATTCCGAAAATAAGTCGATTGAACGCTGAGGGTGTTTCCCGGAAATTTAACCGGGAGACACTTTTTTGATCTCTCAAAGATCTAGCAATACGAGTTGATAAAATAAAACTATAGATATTTCTGATTTTTATAACAATTTCCTTAGAAAAAACAGTTATAATAGCAGTAAACAGAGAGGATGATCATGATGAAAAGAAAGCTAAACTATAGCCAGTTGGTCAGAAAAAATAAAGCAGAGATTCTGGAGAACTATGAGGCTTTGACAAAAATTGAGAGGCGTATTGAACAAAAGCATTTGGCTAGTGAGAAGGAAAAAACTATCCTTTTAAAATAAAAGAGAATACAATTAAAAACCCGCATTGAGCGGGTTTTTAATGCATAGAGGTCCATATTTTCAGAAGCTAGAGTCGGTATCTGATTCCCCCGGCCGGACGTCAAGTATATCGCTGAACGGAAGAAACCACTGGATTCCGTAAAGATCGCGGAGCGTCAGCTGCTGCTGAAGCGGATCCAGCCGGTCAGGATAGCCGATCTTTTTGCGAACAAATCCGTCCTTATAATAGCTGATTTCAATGATTTGTCTAGTGGCTGTCATTTGTTTGAGCGTACGGCCGATCTCTTCAAACTTCTGTTCATCCAGGTGAGGATGTTCGATCTTTTCCAGCTCCGTGCTTGCTCGATTCAATGCGGCAACATGCTCCGGCAGCATCATCCGGCTGGATTCCCAGCGCATATTCGATCCCTTTGTTAATTTATTCATGACATCAAGCCGCCCTCTGATTTCCGGGTGTGCTTCAGCTTTTCAATCGTTTTTTCAATTTCTTCAGGATCGTGGCCGGTACGCTGCTCCAGATCACTGACTAAGGTGACGCGTCCGGACAGCATGTCATTCTTCATAATTTGAGCAATCTTACGTTCAAAATCACTGAGCATCCAATCATCTCCTCACTTTTCACTTTATTATACACGAACTGGTGTTCTTTTTATACTCTAAAATAAGAACGTTTATTCGTAAATGAGCGGAATCTAATGAAGCAGGAAGAAATTAACGGTATTGCGATAACCATTGGCTGGAGAAACGACAATGGGAACCGAGTTGATGATAATCACTGAGCTGCAGAGTGAAAAATGGTTTTTTCTGCCTTATACGAGGGGAATGAAGCACAAAGAAGCAATGAGCACAAAAAGGAAGCGCCGACGCGTGCTCTTAATTCCTAAGAGAATGGACGACAGCTGGAAAAGGGGACGGCAAAGAGATGCCATGGGATTACTTGCTTTTTTGGCTGAATTGCTTGATTAGAGATTGAAAAGGATTGATTGCACCCGTAAACGGGGTGACGCGCAGGGCACCATAATCCTCGACAACGAAATATTTTTTTTTATGTATGATGACAATGTCGCCTTTTTTATAATGGCGTTTATTTAAATTTATCTCCAGATGTCGGGCATTATACCATGAGGATTTTGATCCGTTGACGAAGCGAATAATGTCAACCTGGCGTATCATATGAAAATTCCCCCCCTTTTTCGTGCTCCAGTGAATAATAGTATCAGTTTAGTAGTGAAATTAACACGGACTAATGAACGATTTGTGAAATTTTTTATTGAGAATGAACCATAAAGCCTAGAATTAATAGATTCAGATCTGGGAGTACAAAAAAGATCCCCAATATTTGGGGAATCAGGGGGTAAGATATATGAGATATTACCGGTTTGTCTCTTTCTTAAACCTCTGAAAAATATTTTGCATATTAATTATGGAAAATTTTTAGAGACAACGAAAAAAATCCCCTCACTTTGGGTGAGAGGAATAGGAAAAATTGAGAATGGTTGTGGGGAAAACATCAGCAAGTATGGACAGTTAGACTATAAATTATTCCTTAATAAAAAATTATTATCGGCTTAAGCTTATTTTAAGGAAGAGCGGGTAAGATTAGACATGGATAAGTTTTGACCCCCTTTTTTTGCAGACCTTTCTGAGGCCTGTTTTTTTTAGAAGGCTTCAAGAAAAAGGAAACAAAATCCGCCTTAAGGCGTATATAAAAGTGTACGAAAGCATGAGGGCAGGATGTAAGGATCCTGTTATGCTATTAGTAGAATCTGATTAAGGCAATCCCCCCATTAACTAAAGATCCTTTCGAGGATCTTTTTTTAATTGGCAATGCTCTGTTAAATTTGACTGCTGTTTTCCGCTGCAGGTACTCGCTTTCCGCGGGCGATCTGTGAGCCTCCTCGCTCGTTACACTCGCTGTGGGGTCTCACTTAGCTCGCTGTTCCCGCAGGAGTCTCGTCCTTTCGCTCCAAACGATGGGGTGGCAAAAAACAATAGGATTCTTAAATAGAGCTATTGGCAATTTTAGCAAAGAGGGATTTTTATCTGCAATAAATAAATTTTTCCCAAAACGGATAAACTAAGCGCAAATTGATGAAGAGAGGTCATTTGCGATGAGAATCTTACGCGAGAGGATAATAAAATCAGCAGTTTCGTTGATTCTTTTTCTATCCATTTTGTCCGGATATAGTGCAGCATCTGCTGAAAGAATGCATCAGCAATGCATGATGCCAGCGAAAATTAAAATTGTGAAGCTAGATGATGGCATCTTTTATCCGGTGATCACCGGTGGTGTGGAAAAGCCGGCCGTCCAGGAATCCATTAACCGGGTTTTTCTGCAGCATGCCAAGAAGGTTCAGCAGCTGGATAAGAAATATAAGAAGCAGTATGAACATGATCAATTCATCAGTGCAGCGGGTCCTTATTACGCGAATACGAAGCCATTCATCCGCTTCAATCAAAGATGCCGGCTGAGCGTCTCTTTTGTTGATGAATCCTATACGGGCGGCGCGCATGGCATGCACCTCGAGACGGTCTATAATTTCAATCTCCGTACAGGCAAACGCTATATATTGAGCGACGTCATTCGCAGCAAAAAAGAATTGAACAAGGTGAATGATTATCTGAAGAAACAGATGGCCGATTTGAAGAAGCAGGGCCGCTACGATTTCTTCGACAATACTTTCAAGAGTATTGATTTAAAGAAAAACCAATTCTACTTTGTCGATAGAGGGATCGTTATCGTTTTTCAGGAATACGAAGTCGCCCCTTACTCGAATGGGATCATTCATCTGGAAGTACCGTTCCGCGTCTTCAAAACGCCGCGCCTGCATCCCCATCATCACCATGAGCGTGGGCAGAGTCCCGGCGCTCCGCAGAACGTAAAAATGCGGGCTGAATAAGAGCGAAGGGCGGATAGAGAAGAACGTTGAATAGTTGATGTTAGCGCCTTTCGAGTGCTTGCGGGCAAGTGTCTCTCTGCTCGAACAATGCCAAAAGGTCTTCCTAATGTAGAAAATTTGACGTTATTAATCTTTTGTTAATAATTCTTTGTTATTCTATAAATGTAGAAGCAAGAAGTTGTTACTTCCCCCCTTATGAATAACAACTTAAGGCCCTTGAGAAAGGGGCTTTTTTTTTGCAAAAAAATAGCCCCTCCGATGGGAGAGGAGATACAATAATAGGATTAAAAATTATTTGGATCTACGTAGGATACGTCCTTGTCCGTTGCACCAGAAACTCCTGCTACAATTCCGTTGCTAGTGTATTGCCAGATATCAACATTGTCTAAACCGGGTCCATCATAAGAATCCTTACCTCTGTATCTAGAAAGCCAAACTAAAATCTTTGATAAATTCGTTCCTTTGCTTTGAGCGTAGCTGTTCACATTAGCATTAATGGTACTCATATTAACATAATTATTAAAATAGTTGCTGCTAGAATATACTCCGACTTTTGTAAATCCATTGTAAATCATCCGATCAAGAAATGTAGTTACAATGCTGTTTAAATCACATTTTCCCCCATTTTCTTCAACATCGACAAAAACGTATCCAAAATTAGTGCCATTGTATCCTGCATCATTTAATTGTTTTGTAAACCAATCTGCCTCAACATTTGCGGTATTGATATCTGTAGCCCATAGAAAATGATAAGCTCCGACTTTGAGAGCATTTGGTTGAGCATTTTTAGCTCCCTCAATGTTAGCCTTAAGATATTTATCTGCAACAGATGTACCTTCAGATGCTTTAATAATAACAAAGTTATAGTTAGAAGCAGATATTGAATTAAAAGTGTCCGAATTAATAGCACCGCTATCATTTTGATAGTGTGAGATATCAAGACCATAACCAAGTATACCTGAAGTTGGTATATTAAACTTATTAATATCAGTTTCTAAGTTAGATGACTTTATATATCCTTCTTGACCAGTTGAAAGTCGAACTCTTGACCAATTCACACTACTGTTGCCAATTTGGACAACTTTTGTACCTATGACAGTCATAGGTGTTTTCTCACGTAGAGTCGCTACAATGGATGAATTAGTATCGGCTGATGTATATACACTATAATTGTCATAACCCATGTAAGCTTGAAAATTTGCGACAGGTGTGTAATCTAAAGGCGCCGGAGCAGGTTGAGGTTGTGCAGGTGGTGCTGGTTGTGCCGGAGCGGGTGCAGATGCCTGCGGCGGTGTGCCATTCTGGAAGTAGCCGTGCCAAGCGTAGCCTTTGACTCCATTGACCGCAACTTTTAAATAACTCTTAGACGAGCCGGTGACTTTAGCCACATCGTTCTGGTGCAAGTAACCAATACGGCTTTTCCCGCGCGTTTTCCAGAGATTCGCTGAACCAACCGATAAATAGGCGCTATATGAAGTGATCTTGGATTTCAGCCATTTATTTTGTACATAGCCCTTGCGTCCGGCGTAGAGAATATGCGAATAACTACCCTTTGCACCGATGACGGTAACTTTGCTGTTCATATACAAGGTGCGTACTTTTCTGTAATGGCTGCTGGCTTTACTGCGCATAACGAGTGAATAGGACTTAACATAGGCTTTGTAGGAACGGAAGCTGAAGCTGGGTGCGGTTTTCTTGATGTACTTGCCATATATGTATCGTGTTTTTCCACCGTAACTGATCTTTTTCCAGCTTCCCCGGGTTCCTGTGACGGTGACTGAAGCATTTCGATGTAGCTTTGCAACGGAGTGATACTTTTTACCCGGACCTGTATGAATGGCTGCGGCACCGGCTGTGACATGTGCTTTGTAGGCTACGGCTGCTTGTGCAGACGGCTCCCACGGCCCGGCCAGCATACCAATGGTCAGGACAAAGAACAATAGGAATGCTGCTACTCGTTTCATGAATGAATTCACTTTTAACTCTCTCCCCCAGCGAATAATTTTTAGAAAATCGGCCCTCCTCTTAATCTTGAAAAATTTTCCAAGGCAAAGAAGACAAATATTGTCATTCTTCAACATATGGAATCGAATACAATCTCTATTACTGTCATTATCAGGGTTAATTTACGAGATTTCAAGGTTAATCGTAAGAAAAATTGTAAAAATTTACACGTTTCATAGACAACTAGAACAATGCGGCAATGATGAGAAAATTAGCACCATTCATTTGACAAGGAAGCGTCAACTCAGTTAATCTGTATTTAAGAACTGAATACGGAAATACTTTAGGAGGAGCCTGTCATTGACGGGCTCTTTTTGTCGTTTTTTAAAAAGGCGTGAGGGGGGAACAGCATTGACTGCTGCTTGGCTATCCATTGTTGTATTTATCATCAGTTATGGGTTCATTATTTCAGAAAAAATTCATCGCACAATTATAGCCATGCTTGGAGCTGCTGCGCTGCTCTTACTCGGCATTCTTAATCAGGAAACGGCCGTTCGTTTTATTGATTTTAATACCATCGGTTTGCTGATCGGCATGATGATTCTTGTTTCCGTTCTTTCAAAAACGGGTTTGTTCCATTATTTGGCCATTTGGTCGGCACAGAAGGTCAAGGGGCGTCCGCTTGCTCTGCTGGTGGTCCTGTCTTTGCTCACAGCTTTCGGCTCGGCATTTCTGGATAATGTGACCACCGTGCTTTTGCTTGTGCCGGTTACCTTCAGCATTGCCAAGCAATTAGGCATCCTGCCGACCCCTTTTCTGATCTCGGAGATTTTCATGGCCAATATTGGCGGGACGGCGACAATGATTGGCGATCCGCCGAACATCATGATTGGCAGTGCCGTGAAATCGCTTAGTTTTATGGACTTTATTACGAATCTTGCGCCGATTATCGTGATCATTACCGTTGCGACGCTCCTTTTTATCGGTTTCATTTTCCGGCATGGCCTGCACAGTACACAAGAGGCACGCGAAAAGCTGCTTCGCTTAAATCCCGCAGATGCGATAACCGATCGCGGGCTGCTCGCCAAATCGGTGACAATTTTAGCGTTAACTATTCTCGGTTTCTTTTTTCATGACGTCGTGCATGCGGAAACGGCGACGATCGCGTTGACCGGTGCTTTTGTCCTGCTTTTATTAACCGGGGATCGTCTTCTTGAACAAGCGCTGGCGGGAGTGGAGTGGCCGACCCTCTTCTTTTTTATCGGCCTTTTTATACTGGTTGGCGGACTTGTTCAAACTGGAGTGATCGGACAGCTTGCCTCAACCGCAATAGGCTGGACAGGTGGCCGGTTGGCACCTGCGGCTCTGCTTATTTTATGGTTCAGCGCGCTTGCCTCGGCCTTTGTTGACAATATTCCTTTTGTCGCCACAATGATCCCGCTGATTCAGGAGATGGGGAAGATGGGGATTGATCATCTGGAGCCGCTTTGGTGGAGCTTGTCATTGGGCGCTTGTCTCGGTGGGAACGGGCTGCTAATCGGAGCCAGCGCCAATCTTGTGGTTGCTGGTTTGTCAGCGAAGGAGGGGCATCCAATCACCTTTCTCAGCTTCATGAAAATCGGCCTGCCTGTGATGCTGCTCTCAATGATTCTTGCCAGTGCGTATGTCATACTGAGGTATTTAATCTAGCGGGTTGATGAAGTGCGCGAGGATTGATAAAATGAATGCATAGTGCCTGGCCGACCTTTTATCGGAAGGAAAAGTTCTGCTCGAATGTCGGAGTGGCCTTGTACGAAAAACATGAATGACGAAAGGAACCGGGCTTCCGGTTTTTATAGACAAGGGTTCTGTGAGTGACAAATAAACAAGATGGGGTGCATCAGAGGAATGGGACAACCGAATAACTTGATTATTGTTATGGACTTCGGCGGTCAATACAATCAATTGATTGCCAGGCGAATTCGCGACTTGGGCGTTTACAGCGAGCTGTTTCCAAATACGCTGACTGCGGATCAAATTAAAGAAAAGAATCCAAAAGGTATTATTTTCTCGGGCGGACCGAACAGTGTTTACGAGGAAGGCGCGCCTTTATGCGACCCGGCCATTTTCGACTTGGGCCTTCCGATTTTGGGCATCTGTTACGGCCTGCACTTAATCAGCAAGCATTACGGCGCAACGGTTGAACGTGCAACGCACCGTGAATACGGCAAGGCGGAGATTACGGCGAACACAGACAATGCACTTTTTAAAGGTTTGCCGGAAACACAAACCGTCTGGATGAGCCATGGCGACCGAGTCGAGGCGCTTCCTGAAGGCTTCAAGATTGAAGCAAGCAGCGAATCCTGCCCGGTTGCCGCAATGGCAAACGAAGAGAAAAAGGTTTATGCGGTTCAATTCCACCCGGAAGTGCGTCACACGGAACATGGTAATGAGTTGTTAAGCAACTTTGTATTCGGCGTCTGCGCGGCGGAAAAAAGCTGGTCAATGGAGCACTTCATTGATGAGCAGGTCGATAAAATTCGCAAGCAGGTCGGCACGGATAAAGTATTGTGCGCGCTCAGCGGCGGTGTGGATTCCTCAGTAGCGGCCGCCCTGGTGCACAAGGCCATTGGCGATCAATTGGTTTGCGTGTTTGTTGATCACGGCCTGCTGCGCAAAGGCGAAGCGGAAGGCGTCATTGATACCTTCCAGAATCGCTTCCATATGAATTTTATTCACGTCGATGCTGCCGATCGTTTTCTTGGCAAACTGGAAGGCGTCAGTGATCCGGAAAGAAAACGCAAAATCATCGGCAACGAATTTATCTATGTCTTTGAAGAAGAAGCCAAAAAACTAACGGATATTGCCTGGCTCGTTCAAGGTACGCTGTATACAGACGTCGTCGAAAGCGGCGCCGGCGGTTCTTCCCAGACGATCAAATCGCATCATAACGTCGGCGGTCTGCCAGAAGATATGAGCTTCAAGCTGATCGAACCGCTGAATACACTGTTCAAAGACGAAGTCCGCAAGCTTGGCTCAGAACTTGGCTTGTCGGATGATATCGTCTGGCGTCAGCCGTTCCCCGGCCCGGGCCTGGGTATCCGCGTGCTCGGCGCCGTCAGTGAAGACAAGCTGGCGATTGTTCGCGAATCCGATGCGATTCTCCGCGAGGAAGTCAAAAACGCCGGTCTCGAACGCGATATCTGGCAATACTTCACTGTGCTGCCGAATATCCAAAGCGTCGGCGTCATGGGCGATGGTCGCACCTATGATCACTGCATCGCCATTCGCGCCGTGACTTCCATCGACGGCATGACCTCTGATTGGGCGCGTATCCCGTGGGATGTGCTCGAGAAGATTTCCACTCGGATCGTCAACGAAGTGGAACATGTCAACCGGATCGTGTATGACATCACCTCCAAGCCACCGGCAACGATCGAGTGGGAATAACACTTAAACTTAAGTTGAAGTGAATACGCTGATTTAACAACGTTTTTAAAGTGATAGAATGGGTAAAATCAATTAAAAATGAATAGGTTCCTCACCAAAACCCCACCAGTGGAATCTGATGGGGTTTTGGTATTACTGTATATTGTCATCGCAAAGATCCACTTGTGCCATATTTTTGGGCCACTTCGGACAGATTTGAGGGTAGCTCAGCTTCATTTATTGCTTTATCCCATGGCGTTCTCGCATAGGTACTTCACCGTCAATTAAAAGGCTATAAGAGTCATGGGTGATCCGATCCAAGATCGCGTCGGCTAAAGTTGCTTCGCCAATGCTTTCGTACCAGCCTTGTGTATCGAATTGTGAGCAGAATATCGTGGAGACTGTTTGGTACTTTGCTTCTACAATTTCAAGTAAATCTCTTGCTTCAATTCTCCTTTGTTTCTCCTGGCTTTCGCTTAATTCGCATGGTTGCTTTTGTCTTGGTGACGTAGCGCGTATAGAAACGACAAAATTGCCGGTAACTATACGGAATTTCTCTTTGTTCTCGACATAATTGAACATACTCATGCCAAAGTAGAGACAAAGTCACACCACTCCGATTTGCGGAATTGAACATGATGCAATGGCTATATCTCAAAATATAGACCGCTATATGCGCACTGTAAAAGAGTATATTTGCAATAGTACGCTAATTCCACAAAACTATCGTATGCATCTACTAACTAATATGAAAACACCTATGCCATATGGAAAACAGATAATGGTTTTTAAAACTTGCTTCTCTGAGCCTGTTGCATTTGATAATAAGTATTATTTACGCGAATTTTCTGATGTAAATTAAATTGAACAAGATCATTAGCCAGTTCTTTTTAAGAATTATTATAATTCTATTCGATAATTGTGGACGCTGTTTTACGTTTACCTTTAATCAAAACTACCCTTCTGAAATGCCCTCTTAAGTTGGGCAATAAAAATCCAACTCAGGGGATTTTATGTTTCGCACGCTACGCGTACTCAACGGAATAAAGTCCACAATGACAGAAAGAGTGTTGTTCAATAAACAGACACTCTTTCTTAAAATTAAATTTGTTTTTTTTGTTTTCCTCATTTTTCTCTTTGCAATAATTATGAGGTTTTTTCAGGCCGTCCATACTTCTTGCTATTTTTTCATCAAGCTCAATATCAAATATTTTAAAGTAAGCTCTATTTGTAAGGTCATCCCGTAGTTTTTCTTGGCCTAATATAAAATACTTTGAAAAGATTGCTTATAGCATAATCTCTCGCTCCATTAATGAGAATTCATTTTTAATAATTTTTTGTGTTTCTTTCTCACGTTCTATATTTCTCTTTGAAACTCATCCATATATGTCATTTCATCAGATACATTATGCCGCTTCTCTTCTTCTTGTTCAATGCTTCGTGTTTTGTTTAGCAAACTTATCCGCTCTAGTCCAGCCTTATTATGCGCGATTCTTGTTCATGAGTTCGGAAATTTGCCTCCGGTTTTCTTCAGATCTTGTCTCACGGCAGATGCCGATATCTTTGCCTCACAGTTCTTACTGCCAGGTCTGTAGCGGACGCTCATCGCCTAGTTATCGTCCATGCCGGGTCGCACTAAAAAGAAGACACCTCCTATGGGGATGTCTTCCCAAATGGTAAAATTATTCTTCAACACCGGTTGACGTAGAGCCTCAAAAACTTCCGCGCTAATCGCGAGTTCTTTGAAACTATGCTTCTGTATACCACTCGGTGTGGAAGATTCCAGGGTTATCAACCCGCTTAAAGGTATGTGCGCCGAAATAGTCACGCTGAGCCTGTAACAGATTAGCGGGCAGTGTCGTGTTGAAAAGCGATTCAAGATAGCTCAACGCCGCACTTAGAGCCGACGTCGGGATGCCATAGTCGCTGGCAATACGAACGGCTTTACGGAACTCAGTAATATTATCTTTTATCATCTTCTGGAAATAAGTGGCTTGGAACACATTAGTTAGGTTTGCGTTGGCCTCAAATGCCCGTCGAATGTCGACCAGTGTTTTCGAACGGATGATGCACCCAGCTTCCCAAACCCGCGCAATTGAACTGAAGTCCAGTTTCCAATCATAGGCATCACTGGCAAGCTTCAACTGCTGAAATCCCTGCGCATAACTAACGGCTTGGACTAAATAGAGCGTCTGTCCCAACATCGGCGCAAGATTGGTACCGCTTGATGTCGTTATATCTGCTGCCGGAACTGGGCCATCTAGGACACGATCAGACATGAAACGAGCAAACACTGCTTCTGCAATTACTGAGATTGGAGCACCAAGACGAATCGCATCTTCAAGCATCCAGTTCCCAGTTCCCTTATAGCTGGCTTGATTGAGGATCACATCAACCATATCTTTGCCGGTTTCGGCATCTTTATGACGCAGAATCTTCCCCGTAATTTCAATCAGGTATGCCCTTAAAATACCACGATTCCACTCATCGAACACATCAGCAATTACTGCATTATCTAGCCCACCTGCTTTACGCATGATGTCATAAATCTCGCAGATAAGCTGCATAATCCCATACTCAATACCGTTGTGCACCATCTTGACATAGTGCCCAGAGCCTTCCGGCCCAATATAAGCAATACAAGGAATGCCTTCAGGAGTTCTTGCAGCGACTTTTTCCAAAATCGGTGCGACTTGTTGATATGCTGACTTGTCACCGCCTGGCATCATCGATGGTCCATGTAAGGCTCCAAGCTCGCCACCCGAAACACCTAAACCAATATAATGAATGCCGACAAGTTGAAGATCATAATACCGCCGGTTTGTATCCTGGTACAGGGAATTACCCCCATCAATCAAGATGTCCCCTTTATCAAGAAGTGGCTTAAGGTGATCAATAGTCTTATCGACTGGATCTCCCGCTTTGATCATCATGATGATCTTATGCGGCCGTTCTAGTGACTCCACAAATTCAATCCACGAATAAGTCGGCAGCAAATCTTCATCAGCATATTTCTTTGCCACTTCATCCGTTTCTTTCCGGGTAATATTAAACACTGACACTGAATATCCCTTGTTCTTGATATTCAAGGCCAAATTTTTACCCATTACGGCCATCCCCATTACACCGATCTGCTGCATAATGATCCCCCTATGACTATCTATAAAACAATTTATGCCTAAACACAATACCACCAACAATGCGCAAGGTAAATGAATACATTCTTTGAATCAACATTCTCAACTATAGGAATAAGCTGAGCAAAAAGATTTCAATTCCACCAATTGCCCAACAAGCAGTAGTTGGAACAGACCAGTTGAGCATCTGTTGCTTGGCCTTTGTGGCACCGATTGATTCATTGATTGCCCAGAAATAGCTGTCGTTGTAGTAAGAGAAGAACAGAGACCCTACACAGGCAGCCAGCGTTGCAAGTACTGGATCGACCCCCAGCGTATGCATAATTGGCGCAGTAATGGAAGCCGTAGTAAGAATAGAGACGGAACCGGAACCTTGAATCACACGAAGCAGAGTCGCGATAATGAATGGTACAAGAATAGCAGGAATATTGATATTTGAAATGCCTTCGGCAATAATTTTACCAACCCCAGATTCGTTAACCACGTTGCCCAGAGCACCCCCAGCAGCGATCAGAACAAAGATGTTCGCCCCGCCTTTGATGCCTGCATCCAACGCACCAGCAACTTTTTTTCGCTCAAGACCGCGCAGCAGAGTGTAAATCCCGAAAAGTAATCCAAGACCCATGGCAACGACTGGTGCCCCTAAAGTTGTGAAGACACTCTTAATAAAGAAAACGCCTTCAATTTTTGAAACACCGCTTGAAGCTAAGATCAAGACAACCGGGATTAAAATTGGTGTTACCGACAGCAATGGTGAAGGAAGATGATAGTCGTTATCTTCAGCAACCACTTCTATTTCTTCAGGTGCTTCATCCGGGAACTTCTTACCAAGCCACTTGGAATAAATCACCAAGAAGATAGCCATCGGTATCCCAATTACAAAGCCAATAAGCATCATCTTCGCGATATCGGCATGAAAAATCCCAGCGCCGCCAATAGGTCCAGTTGCTGGTGGCACAAGAGTATGACTCCAGAGCAAGCCGCCAGCAAGAGCAATACCTAACGCGGAAATACTAGTATGTGTTCGACGTGAAATATCTTTAGCCAATGGAAACAGCATAATAAATGCGGGCACACAGAAAATTGCTAGTGACGTAACAAACCCTGTCAGCACCATCGCAATGATTTCATGACCCTTCCCCGCTATTCGAACAAAGGCTTTCCCAAGTGATTGAGTCGCTCCTGATACCTCGAGGACTTTACCAATCATGATTCCAAACAGGATCATAATCCCCAAATTGGCCAAGGTGTTACCAAACCCGGTCTTAATGGCATCAATAACTTTCAGAGGGGGCATGCCACCTAGAACCCCGATTAATATGCCCCCAATGATTAGCGATACAAATGGGTTCAAACGAGATTTAACCAACAAGAGGACCATAATAATAATCGAAACCACCAAGGCGATAAGCATTTGTGTAGTTGATGTCATGGCAATTTACTCTCCTCGTAGAACGAATTCGAGATCTTGGTAGTTAAGTAGTCCGCACATTGTGACAAGGTCTTCTTGTCGCCAATCAGCCCACCTTTAGTGACAATTGGTTTCTTGTCCAACATCCCGCCGATAACACGACCATAAACTGCCAATGGAATAATTTCATCTTTGATTTCGATACCGTTAGCCTTAATCTGCGCCAAAAATGCCTTTGAAATGTCACTGCCAGATGTGTAAACTCCACCGATTTGATCCTGTGCCGCCTCAAGAATCTGATCGCCAATCGATGCAACTGCTTCACAGATGCGCTCCGATGCTTCTTTGACACTTATACCAATATTATTTGCCGTTGCCAACAGATCGATCTTGTCACTACGTTCAATCATCGTCGCAACAACAAAAATCTGATTGTCCTTAATGTTACTAAGAACCTCATTGACAACATGCTGGATTTCTTTTTCTTCTTTATCATCATCAAGCAAAGCTTCGGAATTAATTTTAACCATCAATGGATCGTAAGTCGCCTTGAGATCTGCTAATTGATCGACAACAATGCCACTAACGGTACCAATTAAGAATAGTGCCTTTTGCTTTGCCTTCACTGGCTCAGATGGTGTGAGCTCCATGGCCACAGCATTCGTAAATGCCCCTGGATCAACGGTAATAAATGGCAGGTTTGTTGCGACCACGGCCATCGCGATCTGATGTAAGTCGTCGTCAGTACAGGTATCGAAGATGATAATCTTAGCACCGTTTGCGACCAATACCTTAATATTTGATTCAATCGCATCAGCTCCTTCGAGAATTATCTCCATTGAGATTACCGCAACGGAATTCTTACTCTGCTGCCGTACAATTGCGGCGACTCGTGAAGTGGTAACGGGTGAAGTAGGATCATTACGAACATCAGTGTTTTCTAATGGTGTCCCGTTAACAAGCATGTAGTTACCAATCACGATCTTTTGCGATCCAGGAAAAGCAGGCGCCATCATCGCAATGGTATCTTTTGGCAGCGCATCCAACATACCATCAATTTCAGCACCAACATTACCGCGCAATGTAGAATCACAACGTTTGCTAAAAAACTTAGCTCCTACATCTACATTCGCTGCTATTTTAGTGGTATCGTGAACGATTTGATAAGCATCCTCCTGAGCTATCCCGCGACTGTCGGTGTGGAATGCTAACGCATCAAAACTCTTATACGCTGATACGTTACTCAAATCATCCAAGGTTGCGACCCTCATGCCGTTTTTAGCCAAAACCGCACTGGTATCATTTGCGCCGGTCAGATCATCAGCAACAATAATTGTTTTCATAAGCATTCCCCTCAGCTTTAAATTTCGGCGTGACACAATAAGCGCTTACATTTCTTGCCTAAAAGAAATGTAGGCAGAACACGCTAGTATCCGTCTACATTTCCTTTGTTTACGGTTTCTTTCACATCGAGTCGTTACTTTGCTCGGTTTTTGAATGCAGAAGCATATTTGGCTGCTAGACGAACTGCTTCATCCAAACTAACTTCACTCGCAATCCCTTTGCCGGCGATATCAAAAGCTGTTCCATGGTCAACGGAAGTTCGAAGATATGGTAAATTATAGGTGAAAGATACAGTTCGGTTAAGATCGACAGTCTTAGTTGCAATATGGCCTTGGTCATGATAAAGCGAGAGGACACCATCATAGCGGCCATTCAGTGCTTGGAAGAAGACGGAATCGGCACCAATCGGACCAGAAACATCGACTCCTTCAGCTTGAAGTTCTTCAACCGCCGGTGTAATATACTTAACTTCTTCATCACCAAACAAACCATGTTCGCCGCAATGTGGGTTTAATCCGGCAACAGCAACATGGGGCTTCTCAACGCCTAAGGTCTTCAACGCATCGATCATCCGATGAACGTACTTCTTAATGCCTTCCTTTGTGATCAAATCGCACGCCTTCCGGAGTGAGACATGTTTCGAGTAGAAGAAGACACGTAACTGGCGAACCTGAAACATGGTCAATGGGTTCTTGACCCCCGTCAAGCTGGATAAAATATCGGTGTGCCCTAATGTGTTGATTCCCGCTGCTTTCAGCGCTTCTTTATTGATAGTGGTCGTAGTCATTACCGCAGCTCCGCCTTCGACACAAAGGCGATTAGCTTCTTTGATGTAGTCATAGGCCGCTTGACCGCACTGTGCTTGAACTTTGCCATATTCAAAGGTGCTCATATCAACATTGTGCAAGTCGATGAGATTGATAATACCCGGCTTGTAATCACCATCATCCATCTTATCGATCACGTTGATTTTCACAACAGCCTTATCGATCTCAGCTGCTTTTTCCAAAACATTCTTATCACCGACAACCACTGGATTTGCATCGGCATAGACATCTGGTTTTGCCAAAGATTTAACTGTAATTTCTGGCCCGATACCTGCGGGATCTCCCATTGGGATAGCAATATATTCCTTCCTCATGTTAAGAGCCTCCTAAAATAATTTTGTCTCTACTATTTTCAGAAAGCGGGGTTAAGGCGTCCGCAGCCTTTCGGTCTGTCACAACAAAATCAATATTTTGAATCGTAGTAAAACTCAGCAGACTATGGTTGTTTAGCTTCGAACTGTCACACACGATAATCTTCAAAGAAGAAGACCGAATCGCTGCCCGCTTGATTTGTGCCTTTGTCTCGGAATCAGTTTCGAATGTCATAAAATCGAACGCATCACATCCAATAAAGGCCAAATCAAAGTGAAACTCACTGATTTTGATTACAGAGTCAACACTGTTAACTGACTTCGAAAGATTGGATAATTGACCACCAACCACGTAAATATCAATCGAGTTTGCTTCAGTCAACTTCACCGCAATCTGAAGATCAACGGTGACAACCGTCAGATTTTCTTTGTCTAATAAGAACGGGACAATGGCATCTGTAGTTGTACCGGCATCCAAGAAAAGTGTCATACCGTCCGAAACAAATTGTGCAGCACGCTCAGCTATCTCATGCTTTTCTTTAAGATGCTGGCCCTTCTTGACATTGTACGGCTGCGCCCTGATCACCATCTCGACGCTGACCGCGCCACCGAAAGTCCGCTTCAACAAACCTGCTTGTTCCATCTCTGCTAGGTCACGTCTGACTGTTACTTCAGAGACTTGGAATTGCTTGGCTAAGTCAGCAACTTGAACTTTACCGTTATCTTTCACCTGTTGATGAATTGCATGTTTTCTTTCTTCGCTATACATGTATATCCTCGCTTTCATTCATGAACATGTATATTATAACATTGTGTTCAATTAGTTTCAATATCTTTCGAATTAGTTTTTTGTTTTTCAAATAACAGATTTTTATACGTTTTTTTCACATTTTCCAATTAATCGAACATATTCGAAAGAACTTCGGCATGATGATTTAGGAGCTATCGGCGAAACTGGTATCGAAATTTCAATAGCCGCTAACAAGTTCCTGGTTCCGAGCGGCAAATGTCTCAGATCCCCTGTCTGTCGCTCTTTCTCGAAGGCATAATGACGCCCATGTTTTAGCTATTAGGAGCCCTTATCATTGGTTCTGATTTAGCCAAGGAAATCATACTTGCTGGCTGAAAACTACGACATTTGAAGACAACTGCTACAGACCGCATTTTAAGAGCTGAAGACTGAGAATGTCCGCGATGACCAAGCTTTTAACCAGTTTTTTTGAAGCAGCCGAAACCAAATAGTGCGGAATGAACAGACTGTATTCCCTTCCTAAATGTTTGCTCCTCGTATAATAGTTCTGAACCTAATAGTCAATCCCTGTTCAGCTCGGGTTCTGCGTGACATCTTCTAGTTGTTAATTGGAATTGATTCAAAGAAAAGGAGGTCTTTTCCAATGAAACTGTTTATTGGTATTGATGTGAGCACATAGAAACTTGCTGCAGTCTGGATAGAAGTATCGAACGCCTGTACCAGATTATTACTGAAGCACAGGGTCTCATGAGTGTTCCCGGTATTGGATCCGGTTTACACCGCCGGATTAATCGCCGAAATCGGGCAGATTGACCGGTCTAATAATGAGACTCAATTGGCCCAATATGCCGGCTTTTACTGGAAAATCCCCCAATCTGGAAACTTTTGGCCGAGCGCACCCCGCGAACGCATACCGGTAATGAATATCTTCGCTATTACTTGATTGAAACCGCCAATTCCGTAAAGTGATGTGACCCCGTTTACCGGGCCTATTACCAGAAAAAGTTCAATATAATCGTAAGAGATTACTAACGATTGAGAATGGGAGGCTTTGCGGTTTTCCATACTTAATGATTAACTGAAGTTTGATCTATATTCTTCTGCAGCAATTTAAAAATTGAGTTCATGCTCCCATTTAGAAACCAACGGTTCATCCGGCAGATGGTCAAGGGCAAGACGCAAACGATCCAAATCACCCATCACGTTTAAATCTTTTCATGAAAACAAATTGGTCTGTGGTGTAATAATCATAAAAAATGCCTTCTTTCTGTAAAATTTGCTCTAACAACATTTTACTATAAAGGGGATTAGGTATCTTTTTTATGGGTGGAAATTGGACGAATCGATGATTCATTCTCCTAGAAACCATGGGAGAACAATTAAAATTATTGACAGCGACCGACCGTTCGGTTATTATTGCGATATGAAAAGTAAAGATAAAAATAAATTACAAATGATTCGCAGTGCAGTTTTCAATCTAACTTCAACGAATGATTTAGTCAATTTGTCTATCAGCAAGATTGCAGCGGCGGCTGGAATATCCAAATCAACGGTATATGTTTATTTCAAAGATAAAGAGGAACTGCTTTCGAGAACCTATATGTATGTGAAGGATCTGATGGATGAAGGCATTGCAGAAACGGAGGCGGCGAATTCGGATTTAGAAGCCCGTATTGGTGCGTTTATTCGCCATTTTGTCCATCGTTATCAGCGTTATCCTGAAGAAGCAAAGTTTATGGAAGCAATCCAATCTAACCCAAGTATGGTAAGCGAAGAAGCACATCAATATGCCGAAACGACGGCTGCACCCGTTTTTAGAACTTTTGAAGAAATAATTAAGAATCCGAGCTTTGTTAAAGCACCAGCATATGTATATGCAGCTTTCTTTTCTTTGCCCATGAAAGTGGCACAGATGAACGGTGCCCTAACGGATTCGGAACTTGAATCTACAATTCAGATGGTGTTGAGAGCGATGAAAGTGCAGAGATAAATCAATGATTAATCCAAGCGCAGAAATGCGCTTTTAAATAAAATTATAAACGACCGATCGTTCGGTCTCTTAAAAGAGGAGCGCTAAGAATGAAAAGCGAGAAGAAAGTTGTATTAATTACAGGAGCTTCATCGGGTATGGGGTATGCGAGCGCAAAATACTTCCATGATAATGGGTGGATTGTTTATGCCGGTGCTAGAAGAATTCAACGTATGCAAGATTTGCAGAAACTGGGTATTCACATTCATCAATTGGATGTTACGGATAATGAATCTAATAAAAGTTTTGTTGAGTCTGCAATAAAGGAACAGGGTCAAATTGATGTACTGATTAATAATGCAGGTTATGGAGAATATGGACCACTTGAAGAGATTAGTCTCGAGAATGCTAAATATCAGTTTGATGTTAATCTATTTGCAGCAAGTGAATTATCTAAGCTCGTTTTACCGCTGATGCGAAAGCAAAAGTTTGGACGAATTATCAATGTGACATCTATTGGGGAAAACGTTTATATGCCACTTGGTGGTTGGTACCATGCGACCAAAGCGGCATTAGGTATTTGGTCAGACGTGCTGGATATAGAAATTCGGCAATTTGGACTTCGAAGCATTGTGATTCAGCCCGGTGGTACTCAATCTGAGTGGGGAGAAATAGCGGTGAAAAACGCGGAGAAAAATTTAATAGCAGATTCACCATACAAGAAACTCGTGCAGGCGGTAAAGAAGATTTTAACGTCTCATAAAGCGGCGGCCACTTCCGATGATTTAGCAAAAGTATTCTATAAAGCGGCGACGGACTCAAATCCATCAAGAAGATACTATCACTCATTAACAGATAGAATTGCAGTATGGATTGCAAGAAATCATCCATCACTTTGGCGATTTGGGATGTGGAAAATTGTGAGTCGAATAAATCGGTAAAGAGGAGAAGAAAATGACGAATTTAACAGGTTATCATTCAAACCTTATATAACTCTGTTTAAGTGATCCAGACGCCCGTTAACGAACAATTCAGCCCATGAATCCGTCCAGTCATTATCGAATGAAAGACTCGACCCCGAATGAGGCTAATCAAACCCAATACAATTCGAACAATTATGACTGAATAATTAACGGCGAATTAACATTAAACCCAACATAAGAAAACAAAACCTCCGTCACCCATTGTGGCTTTTCGGAGGTTTTATCGCGCGTTCAATTAAGACAGTGCTTCTGGCACAGTGACGTTCAATTCTTGACCAATTCGTTTCAGATCCTCAGCAGTCTGGTCGTCCACGGGAACCCCGTTCTTGCTGTTGTCAGCATAATGCTTGTATTCACGGTCACCTGGAATCTTAATCTCAGTATTTGGCAGGTGCTCCAGGTTCCGTATTCGATTAAACATGCTCGTGGCACTCTCTCTCAGTGTATCTAAATCACCAAAGAATGACGGATCAATCGTCATCAGAAATTGACTGAAGTCATGTTTGCCAACACTTGTATCGGCAGAAATGGACCCTTGTGCCAGGATACCTGTTAGTAATTCGACAACCAACGAATTTCCTAATCCTTTGTAATTTGAATTATTTTCTTCAATGCCGCCAAGCGTTAAGACACCACCGCCCTTTTGATGGGGTGTAAAGGCTGCTGTCGCAAGAATATCTTCAGCTTTTCGGGCGTTCTTCACAATTTTACGGTCTTTATCAACTGCCCATTCACCAGGAATATCCTGATTGTTTTTATCCAAAACCTGAATTTTACCACTGGATACAACGGACGTTGCACCGTCAAACACAAACGGATGGGGTTCTGCCGGGAAGGTGAAAGCAAAAGCGTTTGACCCCAAAAAGGCCTGCGTTGCATTGGTTGGCACAACCAGCGGTCGAGTATTCGTATTGGCAATTCCGATCAAGCCTTCTTTGACAGCCATTCGTGCCCAGTATCCAGCGGTTCCAAAGTGGTTGGAATTTCGAATGACGGCGATTGAAACAACTGACTTCTTCGTTTTCTCAATCAATTGATGCATGGCTAGTGCACAGGCTACTTGGCCCATATTTTTGTTGGCATCGATCAGTAAACTTGTCGGTGTTTCTTTCAAAATTTTGACTTCATTTTTAGGCTCAATGGTGTGTTCTTTGACCATGTCTAAATACCACGCCAATCGCTGAATACCGTGAGATGAGATACCGCGCAAATCAGCATCCACCAGTGTATCAGCGAGCAGGTGACTGTTTTCTTTTGAAAAGCCGGTTGCAGCAAATACCTTTTGCAAATAGGTTCGTTCAGATTCTGCACGAATTCTCATGATGATCCACCTTTTCTATCCTGTAATTGATTTCCCGCGATTTGAATTTTGATTGTTAAAAAAAGTCCTCGTTCTGTAACTATATTCAATATAGTTATCAAACAAGGACGATTTTCAGCGTGATGCCCCCACTTTTCGCAATCCTAACGATGACCTCAACGCTCATATCGTCTACTTTTCTCATTAACACAAATTTTAAGTCTAATACCGAATTTGTCAAATTAATTTGATGACACTAAGGGATATGGAAAGGTCTAAACGAATATCAAACGAATAAAAAGGCACACAGCTATCACTGTAAATTAGCAGTAGCTTGGGTCATTTTGGTTGATAATCGCTTGGTAGAGGTGGAGGTTATTTAATGCTTACTTTTCTTTTGCCGGATTTTAATGCTAATTGTAATAGGCAGGCACAATCAGCAAAGTTGCAGATAGCGTAAGTGTTCCGTTAGCACAGATCGAATTATTGACCACGATCCCGTCCTTCTTCTTGATGATTGGAATCTTATTGAGTAATTGGATTGCCCGCAAGTTGGGTCTAAAACAGACGGTCATGTTGGGTGTGGCAATCACTGCACTCGCCGGCTTGTCGCCAATTGTGATTACCAGCTTTCCATTGTTGATGCTCTCTCGTGCAGCTTTCGGCTTTGGTGTCGGCATTTTCAACTCACTGCTTGCCAGTATCATCAGTTAGCTTGGAATGCGTCGATAGTTAATTTTGTTGTGCCATAATTGCAGGAATAACAACGCTATCGACAATTTCTGCGATAAGCTCACTAGAGAGTTCGCGCTGATCGACCATTGCTTGATACAATAATAAATTAAAGGGCATCAATTTTACATAGTCCGTGACCGTATGCTTAATTTCGCCATTGAGTTGGGCTTGGCTGAGTAAACGTTCCATTAAGTATAAATCTTGTTTGCGTAAGTCGTCAGAAAATTTTCTGACAGAAGGTGTATTTTGACCGAGTTCAAACAAAAATGCACGCATAAATTGTGGCGATGCATCAAAATGTTCCAAAATGCTGATCAAATTATCGCGCATGCTTTTACCCGAGAAATCGACGTTATCATAGGAATCATTGTCATTGGAAAAGTATTCTTCAGCTTCAAGCAAAAGGAGAAAAGGACTTTCCCATCGACGATAAAGTACAGCACGGCTAGTATGAGAACGGCGAGCAACATTGCTGAAGGTAACTTTTTCGTAACCATCCGTATTTAAAATATCAACAGCTGCTTGAAAAATGGCATGTGTGAGTTCTTCGTTAGTTTTCCGAGGGGCTCTTTTTTTTGTTGGCATTGTATCCTCCTTAAAAATGTGATTTAGATGCATATATTATAGCATTTAATATTGTTAAGTCTATTTTTAGATGCGAAATGTAAATAAAATAGGTCATCTTTGTTGCTTTTATAGCAAATATGATGTATTCTCTTTCTTGTTAATAGATACACATAGTATCTAAAATATAAACGAGAAGGTATTAAAATGAAAACTAAACAAACAAAACTCGAACCCATCCCACATTCATTAATTGTCATCGCCTGGATATTAGTGCTTGGTTCAATGGCACCGATGTTAGATTCAACGATGGTTAACATCGCAGTGAATCAATTGAATACTGATTTTCATACAACATTATCAATGGTTCAATGGACGGTTACTGGTTTTATCTTGGCCATGGGTGCAGCTGCACCATTCTCCGGTTGGCTGGTTAATCGTTTTTCTGGTAAATTTGTCTATCTGTGGTCTGAATTATTCTTTGGTATTGCATCACTATTATCTGGAATTTCATGGAATATTGATTCATTAATTATATTCCGTTTGCTACAGGGCTTCGCAGCTGGCTTGATTATGCCATTACTTTTTACATTGCTGGTTGATTCTGTTGGTAGCGATAAGATGGGGCGCATTATGGCAATTGTCGGTGTACCAATGACGCTTGGGCCAATGGTTGGTCCAATTATTGGTGGATTAATTGTTCAATATGCATCGTGGCGCTGGATTTTCTTTATCAATTTGCCCATCGTTGCCATTTCAGTCATCATGTTACTAAAAAAGGTACCCTATATTGCACCGAAAAATCTTAATGACAAATTTGACGGGTTCGGCGTTGCACTGCTTGCTGTTACTTCCGGTACGGTCGTCTATGGCATCGTGCAAGCCAGCAACCATGGTAGTTTCAATAATCCAACCACTCTAACATACGTTAGCATTGGCGTAGCCTTGATGAGCATTTACATTATCTATGCAATGATTCGTAAAACCAATGTTGTTCTGCCACTGAATTTATTCAAGCACCGTAATTTTTCTGGTTCCATGCTAGGCATCTTCTTATCTGGTTTTGTTACTAGTGGTCCAATGCTTTTATTGCCACTCTTTTTTCAAGATGTGCGCGGCGAAAGTGCCGTGATGGCTGCAATTGCTCTCATTCCACAGAGTATTGGTATGCTGGTATCACGAGGCTTGATTGGTAAGCTAATTGATACACGAGGTGCACGTTGGGTTGTTGGTGGGGGTGTTATCATCACAATTATTGGGACACTGCCATTTGTTTACTTTGATCAAAAGAGTAGCTACCTACTTATCGCCATTATTATGTTTGTTCGCGGTGTCGGTGGAGCAGCTATTAAGTCGGCAACACAAGCTGATACCTATGTTGGGCTCGATCGCGCAGAGTCGGCGCCAGCATCATTGAGTTCAAATTTGTTCCAGCAAGTGGGTAGTGGTTTTGCGTCCGCTGTCTTAGCAACTGTCGTAGAAGGTTATATTACAACTCATCAGATTACAAGCGCTACTCATTTAGCGGGTGCTTACCAACAAGGCTTTCTGTGGTCATTGGTTTTTGTAATCGTGATTTTGATTCCAGCAATGATGCTAACCAATAAAATCAATCAAAAGTAAAAATTTAATTTTGAGTCCTTAGTTAACCGTACATCCAGGTCATTCTTACTAATTCTTATCCTTGATCAAGCCGATTTTGTTCGCAAGCCATACACAGAAAACTTCGACAGCTTGCGAATTATCTCTATAAACGACGATACACTATGTGTTGAACGCTGAATAATTTTTTATGTTCAGACCATCTGGAGAGTGGCGCTGGGGGTGAATCTCGCTGTTTTTGCTGGGCTAGCGACAGAAAAAATATTACACTTTAACTTGTACAATTGTCGATAAGCGATGTTTATCCATCTTACTTTCGTATGGATATACTTGATCCGCGGTACATATCTTGCGATTTGCCCGGATTATAGTATTCACTACTGGCATGTAATCATAAGAAGATAGGAGATTGAAGTGAAACATATAGTAAGGCTTTTTTGGATAACGGTACTTATTGCGGGCATATTTGCAGTGAAAAATGACTATATTTCGATACCGCCAACCTTTTTAAACGACTTGCGCCAATCTGCCAACCAGATCGCCTCAGAAATCGATACTTCCTTGCATGGATCTTTCCCAAAAAATCAGGACGGAACAACTATCGTCACTCAGGGCCCACCAAATAGCTCTGCGAATGCGTCAAGTGATCAAAACCAATCATCTGGCTCAACACAAACGAATACAGATGCGACACCGACTGAATCCATCATTCAGGGATTACAGTTGGGCAATACGTACTACTTCCACTTTGAGAAGAGCGTTTCTCCGGCTGTTCGTCAGGTTTTTGAATCGGCAGTTAGAACCTACAATGATACGGGTATCGTTAAGTTGGTGGCTGGAACGGGTACAGCTGCGCAGAATCGGATCACTTTCTCCGTCTATCACAAGACAATGGATGCCTCACAACAGGGGATGCTTGAATTAGGAAAAGGTGGCCCAGAGATCATTCAGCAGTTTGGCTACAAATCCAGAACAATCAATCACGCGCAAGCAAGTTTGAATATGACGTATGATAAGTCCATTTCCCGTTCCGTTGCGATTCATGAAGTTGGCCACGCATTAGGATTGAATCACAGTGAAAGTCAGGATTCGGTAATGTATCCGATCGATCAAGGGAAAACAACATTATCTAACGGAGATCTAAGCGGCCTACGTGCGATCTATGGTTAAACGCAATAGGCATCGACATCCGAGTGTTTAAACCATGATTTCATATAGGGACTGATTCTCTTTTTATAAACGGGAAATCAGTAACCTCATAGTGATTCTTTAAAAAAAAACCATCCAGATGTCAAATTTCTCATCTGAATGGTTTTTCAATGAAGGCCTTATCGATTGTATTCATGCCGGTGTGCCTCGCGCTGATCATTAATTGGGATTGAACGATCGAACCTTAAAGGAGGGTAAGTAGAATTTGCTGAAGCAATAGGTGTTCTAACTTTGTGTGATGAATTTGAATGCCTAATATCAATATATTTAAATAATTTATAAAATAATTTCGCTTAAAAATTAACAATGCAAAATATTTTTTTGAAATAAGCATTTACACATACTGTATTATGTGCTATATTCAATTTGTAAATTGTTGACGCTTACAACAGGGCTGTGAAAACAGTTGTTCGACGATCATCATAACAGAAAGATTTCTTAGCTTTTGTTGTCTTTATGTAAGTGGTTTTTATTGAAATTCATGTGAAATTATTCACAATAATTGCCACTTAAATACTTGAGAGGAGTAGGTACGATGACTCAATCATTTCAAGCAATGGATGGAATCATGAACAATTTTTCCACCAAATCTTTCGACCAAAGGGACAAATACTGGCACGTAGTGAATTCTACTTAATGGAAAATCACGGAACCGTTCTGCGATTCTCTATAGGAATGACTATAGTTGATATTTACTGTAATCTATGTGAAAAAAATCACAAATATATTATCACTTTAATCGGTCAAAGCCGCTGTGTAAGGGAGAATTTTAAATAAAAATAGAGGAGTTTTTAAAATGGAAAAAGTACTAAAACCTAAAGTGAAAAAGGTTTTATCTGAGGATGAAAAAAAAGCTCGATTTGAGGAAGCAAAAACATACACTTCCGGATTGGTCGATAAAGCTTTGAAAGCGGAAAAAGAATATTCCGAGTTCACACAGGCACAGGTCGATAAAATTGTTGCTGATGCAGCACTGGCAGGATCAGAAGCGGCTTTGCTGCTTGCTCATGAGGCAGTTGATGAAACCGGGCGTGGAGTCATTGAAGACAAGGATACGAAAAACCGTTTCGCAACTGAGAATGTGTACAATGCGATCAAGAATGATAAAACAGTCGGTGTTATCCATGAGAACAAAGTGGCTGGCGAAGTCCAAATTGCAGCTCCACTGGGGGTATTAGCGGGGATTGTTCCGACGACTAATCCAACCTCAACGACGATGTTCAAATCATTACTGGCCTTAAAAACACGAAATGCGATCGTTTTTGCCTTTCATCCCCAGGCACAAAAATGCTCGGCTCATGCGGCCAAAATATTATATGATGCGGCTGTGGCAGCCGGTGCGCCTAAAGATATTATTCAATGGATCGAAATACCATCGCTTGACAACACGACAGCTTTAATTCGTAATCCCAAAATCGCCTCTATATTAGCAACTGGAGGACCGGCGATGGTTAATGCGGCATTGCAATCAGGAAATCCATCCATGGGCGTCGGTGCCGGTAACGGGGCGATATTCGTTGATCACACCGCTGACATTGACCGGACAGTCGAAGATTTGCTGCTGTCGAAACGATTTGACAATGGGATGATCTGCGCCACCGAAAACTCTGTGGTTGTTGAAGCTCCGGTCTATGATCAATGGATGGCCAAAATGCAGGCAAAAGGAGCATACAATGTTCCTAAGAAAGATTATCAGAAAATAGCTGATTTCGTTTTCAATGACAAACATGGTGTAAATGGTCCGGTTGCCGGCAGACCTGCTCGATGGATTGCAGAACAGGCGGGTGTCGATCTTCCAGAGGGCAAGGATGTTATGTTATTCGAACTTGATCCGAAGAATATCGGTGAAAAACTCTCCTCTGAAAAGCTTTCTCCGCTGCTGTCTGTTTATAAGGCTAAGGATCGTGACCAGGGTACTAAAATCGTTGCGGCTCTTTTGGATTATCAAGGTGCGGGACACAATGCGGCAATTCAAATCGGCTCTCAGGCAGATCCGTTTATTAATGAATTCGGCGAAAAAACCAAGGCAGCTCGAATTCTAGTTAATCAACCGGATTCCATCGGAGGTATCGGCGATATATACACGGATGCGCTGCGCGCAAGCTTGACTTTAGGAACAGGATCATGGGGGAAAAATTCATTGTCACATAACTTATCAACTGAAGATTTATTGAACATCAAAACTGTCGCAAAACGACGCAACCGTCCGCAATGGGTTCGTTTGCCGGAAAAAATTTACTATGAAAAAAATGCTATTTCTTACCTTCAGGATATTGAAAATGTTACACGGGCATTTATTGTTGCGGATCCGGGAATGGTTCAATTCGGTTTCGTTGACAAGGTCTATGAACAATTGGAAATTCGGGATAATGTAGTGAAAACTTCTATCTACGGGACCGTTCGTCCTGACCCGACATTGGGGCAGACGATCGAGATTGCTAGACAGATGAAGGAGTTCCAACCGGATACAATCATTGCAATCGGCGGTGGATCAGCGCTGGATGCTTCCAAAATTGCCCGCTTTATTTATGAGTACTCATTTGATCAGGAGCCGGGATTCTTAGACAGCTATGAAAAGGTCAGCGAGCTATTCACGCGTTTGCAGCAGAAATTCATCGATATTCGCAAACGGATTGTCAAATTTCATCATCAAACGAAGACCCAGTTGGTTGCTATTTCGACAACATCTGGAACAGGGTCCGAGGTAACGCCGTACGCGGTTATCACAGATGATAACACACATGTTAAATATCCATTGACTGATTATGAACTGACACCGCAAATTGCCATCGTTGATCCGGAATTCGTGATGACCGTTCCGAAAAGAACAGTTGCTCTATCCGGACTGGATACCTTGTCGCATGCATTAGAATCCTATGTTTCTGTTATGGCATCCGAATTCACACGTCCATGGTCCCTGCAGGCTATCAAACTTGTGTTTGAGAACTTGGAAGAATCCTATAAATTTGATCCTAAGAACCCCACATTGGCTGGTGAGAAGGCTCGCGAAAAAATGCATTATGCTGCCACCCTGGGTGGAATGTCATTTGCCAATGCTTTCCTTGGAATCAATCATTCGATTGCTCATAAGACCGGTGGGGAATTTGGACTGCCGCATGGTCTCGTGATTTCAATTGCCATGCAGCATGTCATTCGTTTCAATGGTGTTTCCGGGAACGTCAAGCGGACTCCTTTCCCGCGCTATGAAGTCTACCGTGGTCAAAAAGATTACGCTGATATTGCCCGTTCCTTAGGATTGAAAGGAAATAGTGATGCAGAGCTAGTCGAAGCATTATGCGCTAAGATTGACACTTTAATGAAGGCCTTGGATGTTGATCCCAAGCTTTCTGCCAATGGTGTGACGAAACAACATTTTGACGATTCGCTCGATAAACTGATCGACTTAGTCTATAACGATCAATGCACTCCTGCCAATCCGCGTCAGCCGGGATTGGATGAGATAAGACAATTGCTGATTGATCAATTTTAAAAACGACATGAGTTAAATAAATCAGTTCATGCATAAACTGTACCCTATAGAATAGACGCTTTGAAAAAGTCTACTCTATAGGGTACTTTTATATTATTAAGTACTAGTGTTGCAGTAATTGATCCTAATTATTTATAATACTGTCAATGTTCGAAAACCGTATGGTTTCTAGGGCAAAAAAATCCTTTATAATGGAAGAATAGGTGGTTCCTATCCAAATCCTAAATAAAGGATCACACATGGATAAGAATACACAATTATCTTCATTTAAATCATGGTTAGATCCAATTAATTTTCAACAGCTTAACCAAATGGTGAGCAGAAGCGAAGCAATAAATACGTCAAGAGGCTGACAACTGAGGCCTATATCCTACAATTCCTATACGCACATCTCCAACAAGAAGACAGCCTACATTCTCTCTCTGATTGCGTTTTGGATGATAAGGTACAGGAGGCAGTTGTTTGTCATCCATTAGTGCAGCTCAATTATCCAGAAAAAATAATGCAGTCGATCCACAACTTCTTGCCACCATTTTTCTTGAATTAGTAGCCAAAATTAAGAAAAAGAAGCGACCGGATCTCTCAAATGCTCTTAAAATAGTTGAATCCACAACTGTATCTTTAAATCCCACTCAGTTTCCCTGGTCGGATTTTCGAAAAACAAGAAAAGGAAAGAACGCCGAAAATGTGGCAAGAGCCTTCTTAACAAAAGAGGGCCTCCTGAAAAAATAATGGATTGGAGAGAGCTAGAATGAAAGCTGTTGTATTAGAAAAGCCCTGTACTGCGCGTGAATTGACTGTACAGGAAGTACCGATACCTGAAGTGGAACCGGGTTGGGTACTGGTAAAAATCAAAGCTTTTGGTATCAATCGATCAGAGATTTTTACGAGACAAGGTGATTCACCCTCCGTAAAATTTCCTCGAATCCTTGGAATTGAATGTGCAGGAGAAATTGAAGATCCTTCGGATAGTTCCCTTCAAAAAGGCCAACGGGTTGTCTCTCTAATGGGGGGCCTTGGACGTGAATTTGATGGCAGTTATGCTGAATATGCCCTTATCCCATCCTCTCAGGTATATCCGATTAACAATGATATCGACTGGGTGAACCTAGCAGCCATTCCTGAAATGTATTACACAGCATATGCCTCCCTATTCGAAGCACTGCGGCTTAAAAAAGGAGAAACGCTGCTTATTCGTGGAGGAACGAGTTCCGTTGGTCTAGCTGCACTGCAACTTGCTAAAAGTGTAGAAGCCACTGTTATTGCGACTACCCGAAATACAAATAAGCTGGAATTTTTAAAAGACTATGGTGCGGATCGTGTCTTGCTAGATAATCAAAATATATCAGAACAACTTTTCTCCCTATATCCAAATGGCGTGAACAAAGTTTTAGAACTGGTTGGCACGGTCACCGTAAAAAGTTCGCTTAAATTACTTGCCGAACATGGAATCCTATGTATGACGGGTATCTTGGGCGGAGAATGGATATTGGACCATTTTGAGCCAATGATGGACATTCCGTCAGGTGCCTATTTTACACAGTTTGATAGCGGTGTAAATTTTAAAGAGAAATTGCTCGTTGAACTATTCAACCATATTGAACAACATAAAATTAATGTTCCAATTGCACAGGTTTTCCCACTTGATGAAATCGCTAGGGCTCACCTCCTGATGGAAAGCAATGCGGCCAATGGAAAAATTGTTGTTGTTAATTCTTAATAGTTCAACTTTCACAGCTTAGTTTAGGTAAATAGGCCATGATATAACTGGTAAACCAGCGATTCATTGTGTTGTTGACGAATGATTATTTTTTTAATCCCTTTTTGATGCCTTTCAAGGAATCATTGAGGATAATGTAACAGGGGATAAGCATCCAAGCCCAGAGAAATGAGAGTTTCGTGGGGACAGATAAATAATTTGAATGGTCTGGTCCCGATTCTCCATAACCTCTATTGTGATTTCTTAAAAAAAAACCATCCAGATGTCAAATTGCTCATCTGAATGGTTTTTCAATGAAGGCTTAGTTTAAACGATTTATTTTTTGTCTTTTATCATTTCTGCACTTATTTTCCAAAGTTGTTCGGCTTCATTCGGATCAATTGCATAAGGCATGACTCCAATAAGTCTATTCTTCAAAGAATGAATACCATTTACCTCGTCTGGATTTGAAATGTTTATTAGTGGCGCAACGTCGACATCTTCACAATATAGACCACCAAGTCCGTTAAGCTCAGGACTTGTCGCACACCAAACCTGTGTTGCAGCTCCTTGTTGAACGGTTTTCAGCTCATTTTCAGGATCGATAATCTCGTTCCCTTTTTCATCAATAACTCCAAATTCCAAAAGCTGCGCTTTGTTTTGATAACGAATCAGGTTTGTGGAAACTATACCTCCGGGGTGAACAGCAAAAGCACGGATATTGTTATTTTTCTCTCTTTTATCAAGTTCAACGGCAGAGAGAACATTGGCAGTTTTCGACTGTGCATAGCCCAACATGGGTGTATATTGCCGATTCTTAAAATGAATATCATCAAAAAAGATGTTTGAAAGATGATGTCCACGTGAGGAAACCATGACTACACGAGCACCATTTGCCTTTCGCAATGCAGGGAGTAATCGTAAAGTCAGTTGAAAATGTCCTAAGTGGTTTGTAGCGAAATGATATTCGTATCCACGATTATCAAGAGTGAGTTTTGGCAAAGCCATAATACCCGCACTATTGATTAAGATGTGAAGGGGTTTACCAGTTGCAAGGAATTTTTCCGCAAAAGAATCGATTGAATCAGGCTCAAGTAAATCCATATATTCGATTTCAACATTATCGAGCCCGGCAAGGGCTTGGCGAGCTTTGTTGAGATCGCGAGCCGGAACAATGACATGAGCAGCGGCTGATACCAAAGTTTTAACTGTTTCTAGTCCCAGCCCGGAATATCCACCAGTAACAATAGCGTTCTTACCTTTAAGATCAATATTTTTAATTACTTCAGCTGTGGTTGAAGCCGGTCCAAATCCAGATTGAATGGGTGTTTGTTCTGTTTTCATTAGAATGACCTCTCTTTTTAAAAGGATAATTATATGCTTCTATTTTCGGGTAAAATCGATAGGCAAACCCGTTCTTGAAAAAGCCATTTGCCTTCTTGTTGTACAAGAGTATCGTTGTAGCGAATGTACATAATCATCAAAATCTGGGTTCCATCTTCCCCTGGCTTTACATAATGAGCAATCGTATAAATCTATGCATCGGCTTGTCTCGTATCAGCAGATGTTGCATAATCATTAATCAGAAACTCCTTTATATTGAATTTTTATTAATTGTTGATGTAATGATCCTATCATGCTAGAGTTGGTCTAGCGCAAGCGCAAATTTAAAAAAAGGTGGAAAAATGAAAATGGATATTAAATCAGAGCCTACATCCATCAGAGATGTGGCAAAAAAGTATGGATTGAGTATTTATGCACTAAGATACTATGAAAAAATAGGATTATTTGAAGTTCCTCGAAACAATAATGGTGTGAGAGTGTTCGACCATCAAGCGCTTATTCGTATTAATTCAGTTGTTCATTATCGTCGTGCGGGTTTGACGGTCAAAGAAATCCAAATGATTTTTAGCACACCAGAACAAGATGAAAAGCATTTAAAAGTGCTTTCCCAAGCAAAAGAAAATCTGAATAAACAACTCACTGATCTTCAAGAAACGGTTAAATATTTAGATTATAAAATTGATTATCACGAAAAAAGATTGTTGGAGAAAAAATAATTAGGCCTGTACAGGAATTGCGATTCAGTTCAGGAAAAGATTGGTGCTTGGATATGGACCTTGGATAGCACGATTTAAGCGAAACTTGCGCCCTTCGGCAAAGAACCGTGCCTGTCGAGCAATCCACAATAGGTATATAACTAAAACTTGAAACATTAAAAACAACCTTCACGCAGGTTCTGTGAGAGCCCGGTGGTGAAATTCCCGTGAGCTACTCGATTACCGATAAGTCATTTCATCAAACCAGGCGCAAAAAATGAGAAAAGACCGTCACCTGCTTGTCAATGCTGTAATCGATTGTGATGAATCCGCGTATTTGCACACCGTTATGCTGTTATCATTGTGTTCCTCAGCAGAATCCACTGCTTCAAACCATACCTCCAAGATTTACTCGAAAAGATGGCTCACTGGATTACCTAACACCAACTGAATACAAGTGACAGCACCTTTAAAAATTTGTTCGATTTAGTGTTGACATACCACGGTTTAGCCCAGTAGAGCGCTACTAGCCCACGCACACAAAAGGCCGACAACAGTGAGTGGGAGCTCACAACTGTCGGCCTTTTTCTTGCTTCCGTGCGTTGGAATCTTTGCAGTCGATGCAATTATCTATTCAACCTGTCCGATTTCGTCTCCTTGAGAAACAGATCCTTCATTGTACTCTAACGTACGGCCTTCCAAGTTGGTGAAGATCACAATGACGTCACTGGGCTTGTTCTGTGATGCAAGAAAGTCCAAATCAGTGTCTACTAACTTCGTCTCAGGGGTAACAGGATCGCCTTCTTCTACGTGAACCTCAAAACCTTGTCCATTCAGTTCAACCGTGTCGATACCAAGATGCACCAGAATATCAAGTTTATCCTTAGTCTTAATCGAAATCGCGTGTTTTGTTGGAAATACTGATGTTACAGTCCCCTTCACAGGTGAGAAGACTTCACCATTCGTTGGCTCAACTGCGAAACCGTCACCCATTGCCTTACTTGCAAAGATCTGATCATTAACCTTTTCAATTGACTTCAACGTCCCTGCTGTTGGCGCATAGAGCTTGGTTGAGCGCTTCTTGAAGAATTCCATGCTATCATCCTTTCGTTTACGAGGAACAAGTATTGGCACATGTTTGCTCAGTGTGGCATCATCCTTGTCAGAAATCAAGATAACATCTTCAAGATCAAACGCGCGCACCGTGGAGTTCCGGTGAAACTTACTGCTATCGCAAAGCAGATAGGTTTTCTTTGCGTTTGACTTGATAAGTCGCTTTTTCGTTGCTTCAGCGATATTCGGTGTAGTTACCCCTTTCTCGCCGTCAACGCCATTGACACCCAGAAACGCCTTGTCGAAATAAAGATCCCTAAGGTTGTTCTCAGTTAATGTCCCACTTAGCGATGAGATGGCACCGTTATACCGGCCGCCGAGCAAAACAACAATAGCTTCTACATGCCTCGTGATGTTAAAAATCATCGTGTTAGTTGTGTATATCGTTATTGGTTTATCTAGAAGTCGGGTCAAGAGTAGTGCGCTGTTCGATCCAGAGTCGATGTAAATGCTCTCACCCTCGCGGACTTCTTCAGCTGCGCGATCAGCAATTTGCTCTTTCTTTTTACTGTGCAGCATGGTCTTCTTTGACATCGGCAATTCACCAGTTGGAGTGACTGCCTTAACGGCGCCGCCGACAAGGTACTCGATCTTCCCATCTGACTCAAGCGCTTTCAAATCCCGTCTCAAGGTTGACATTGAGATGTTAGGGAGATGCGTCTGTAACTCATCAATCTTAATAATGTCCTTGTTGATTAATAGTCTGACAATTTCCTTCTGTCGCTCATATGGAATCATCTTGTTCCTCCAACTCTGTAGATTTTAACTATTCAGTATGTGCTTCTCGCTATCTACATTAATAAATTATGGAGGAATTTTCAAAAATGTAAATTGATTACGCTAACTTTTCATCACGGTTAGTAAAGAAGTATGCAAGAACTGCTGAGACAGCCAAGGAGATTGCCAGGCCAATCATTGCATTGATAAAGTTGCCAGCATTCTTCTCAACGAAGGCTGGGAACGTGGTAACACTCCCGAAGACGAATGCGTTGGTGACAACCTTCGTCAATCCGAGGTAACCCCCACCAACACAGCCACCGATAATCTGAGCTAACCAGAGTTTCCGGTTCTTAACTAAAAGCCCAAACAGTGTTGGTTCGATAATTGCAGACAGTGCGATCGTAACCAGACCAGTCAATGCAAAACCACGTAATTTCGTGTTGCGTGCCTTAAGCCAAACCCCGATAGTCGTCCCAATAACGGCGAAGTTACAGGCAAAGGTCCAAGGAACAATGTAGTCAAAGCCGTTGGTGGAAACGTTGTTAATCATGATCGGGTTGATGGCCCAGTGAATACCCAGACTGACAAGGACACTCCAACCCCCACCGACAACAATACCAGCAAGTACACTACTACGAGCGATCAACCAGTTAACGACGTAAGCGATGCCTTCACCACTGTAAACACCAATTGGGCCGATTACAATGATCGTAAGTGGAACCATAACGAGCAGAGAAATGAGAGGTAGAACAACGAGTTTCAGATTTTCTGAAATCTTCCGGTCCAAGAACTTGTAAAGATATGAGTATGCCCAGATTGACAAGATGATTGGTACAACGGTCGAGTTGTAGTTCATCAAGATCGCCGGGACACCGAAGAAGTCTGTGGTTGCCCCGTTACCGGCCTTACCCATCAAGTTAATGAAGTCTGGATACAATAGCGCCGCACCAATTAATGCAGAGATATAAGGGCTAGCCCCAAAACGCTTAGCTGAGGTAAATGCTAGAAGCACCGGTAAGAAGTAGAACACACTCATTGAAGCAGCATAGAGGATCGTATAAGTACCACTGGCTTCCTTGATCAGACCAAGTTGAACGCTTAAGATCAATAAGCCTCGAAGGATCCCGGAACCTGCTAGCGCAGGCAACAATGGTGCAAAAATACTTGCAATTGCAGAGAACACACGGCCAATGATGCTTCCCTTGCCACCTTCTCCGGTTCTTCCTTCTGTTAATTCAGCTGGTTCCTCACCGTGTTCAGCTTTAATCAGCTTTTCAAATTCTGCATAGAGCTTTGGCACTTCAGTCCCAATCAGGATCTGGTACTGACCCGCTTTGTAAATGACATTCAAGACACCAGGAAAAGCCTCAATTTTATCGTCGTCCGCCAAAGATCTGTCAACCAAATTCAAGCGCAACCGTGTCGCGCAGTGAGTCATGTTAGCAACATTCTGAGCACCGCCGACTTTCTCAAGAATATCCTTGGCAGCTTGCTTAAAGTCCATTTTCATTTTGTTCACCCCTTTATCTTCAAACAACCGGATTTTTTAAAAACTTCATCATCAGCTTATGAGCCGCAATCGCGTCATTCTGGTCGACAATCTTTTGAATTGCATCCAATCCAACGTGATCGATAACAGATTTGAGATGCGTAATCATTTCAATATTCTGTTCACATTCCTCGGTGGCATTTTCAATCACCGGGAAAGTATCAAAGTAAATCATCCCGCTATAATCGTGTTTCTTTAAGTAGTACAGGAATTCCAGTGTCTTGAATGGACTTGCTGTGCCAACCATCAAACCATCGTCATTCAGGCCATAACCGTCATTCAAGTGGACCCCGAAGAGCTGCTTACGACTGCCAAAAATATCTGCAGCAACGGCAGGATTCTCATGCTTCATCAGCATGTGGCAGTAGTCTAAGGTAACGCCAACGTTCTTTCGATCAATGTCATGTAACATCATGCCGGTAACACCCATACTGTCAATAAATGCATAGGCACGTGGCTGGAATGGCTTATATTCGATACTGATCCTCAAATCTGGTGCGTAGTCCGCTATGGTCTGGAACGCCTTCACAAGTTGATTCCAAACGCTGATGTAGTCGATCTGGAAGCTATAATCAAAGCCATCATGTGCAAGCCAGATCGTTACGACCTTACCCCCGGCCGCCCGGCAATAGTCGGCAGCTGATTTGCACAGCTCAAGTCCTTTAGCGGCGATGTCCTGATTAGGATTACCAATCTCACCACTGATGTACTCGGTCCGAAAGCGTAGCGCAACACCATTAAGTTTTAAGTCATTCTTTTCTAGAAACGCTTTCATTTTCTCGGCAGAAAAACCTTCAACATGTTCTGGATAGTTCAAATCTACGTGTGTTAACCCAAGTTTGTGAAACTGATTAAAAATCTTGTGTAAATCATTGCCGTTAACTGGCAGAAATGAATTGATCCGAGTTGCTAATTTCATTTGTAAGTCCTCCTTCAATATTTAACACCTTTAATATATCACCAAATAATTTCATATACAATCATTATTTTTCATATATATTCATATATTTTCATAATGTATCATTAGATCAATGGAAATATTGGCCCCATTTCATGTGACTTCTGATTTTAGCATGTGGTGAAACCACCTCTGAAAGCCGAACCCTATTAGATATAAAAAGAATCCCCTTTAAATCAACAGATTTTTATTATTTCATCTGTCAATTCAGAGGGGAGCATATCAATCTAGAGAAGGGCTTTTCGATTTATTGGTTTTCTATCGCTTGGACGCATTTTTTTACAAGCGGAGACGAACAGGCCTGACAACGATGGTCTGTTTCTACTACGACCACATAGTTGATACCAACATCACGTCAGTTGCGACACTCTGCGCTTGCGACCTGCCCTTGAGCCTGCTTGAACGATTCGGCGGTTGGACTTCACGTAAGACAGTTTCCGCATATCAGATGTATGTTGATACGATTTTTGAGCGCTTCAAAGGCATATCAAATTCTATGTGCCATTTAACGAGCCAAACTTATATCCCAATAGACGTAAAAACGATCGCAGTCTTTCTCAGGTTAAGATCTCTTTGCGTGTGCAGCACTACAACGTCACGTTTTTGATGAGTGACACGTCAACCAGTTGAACGAAAACTTTTGCGGTTTCTTCTAACAAATCGAACAGCACCTTCTTCCATGGGTGTTTCCCACTAGATCAGGTATTCGAGCAGGCTGAAAAATAAAACGTTGAGCGATTGTTCTAAATGAAGTAGAACAAGAAATTTGATACTAATATTTAGTTATAGGGTTTCTATTATTTATTTTTTACAGTTAATAATACTAGCGTTGCATAAAAATTGCTTATTTAAATATATGAATATTCAGAATTGTATATGTTTGGAACAGGTTCATGATCAAATGCAGGGATCATTGATATAGGGGATCAAAACGCTTATTTTTGATGCGTTTGCTACACTCACGGCTGCCGAAGATTTACAATCGCCGCCGAAAAATTAACGGGCCAGCAAGCAACAATGGTTCTGAATAGCCATTATCATCTTGATCATGTAAATGGGGATCAAATTTTTCAGGATGTATCGAAACGTTTAGATCAAACGAAGGTGGAGATTGAACAAGAAAAAAATCCTGAAAAACGTCAGGAGTTACTTGGCGAATATTCCATGATTATCAAGGATGCGAAAAGGTTTAAACTAACATTACCTACGATTACTTTTGAAGATGAGATCGTTTTAAATGGAGCGAGAATGTCGGCCGAGTTTATCACCTATGGCGGGGGACATACGATCAGTGATTCCTTTCTTTATCTGCCCAAGGAGCAAATACTATTCTTAGCTGACCCTATGCACATCGGATATCATGCTGATATCAGACAGGAAAATGTGGATCATTGGATGGATATACTTAAAAAAATAAAAAATCTAAAGATCAAAAAAGGCATTTCCTGTCATGGATTGATCGGGACGGCAAAGGAGCTGGATGATATGATCGAGTACCCCAACGCCATCAAACAGATTTCGGCCGATTGGATTCGAAATGGAGGTACTATTGAGAACGTGGATCAGATCGATATGCCCAAAAGATATACTTCCTATGGTGCACCAAGTATCTTCCACTACAATGTAAAATCTTTACTGGAAAAGGGAATATGAACAAACAATTTGCGTCAACCACTATTTATTTGTAATTTATCCCCTCCAGAGTGTTTTTATTTCCATATTTTGTGAATGATTTAACTCTTACTTAACATGTGCTTTAAACGTAAAAACTAGAATTGACGGTAAGTAGGAGGGGATTATCATTGGATATCTTTAATTCGCGCAAGAAGTTTTTTCTTACGGCACTCTTTTTTTACATCATTGTCATGCTGATCGCGAGTTTTGCTGATCTCAGTCTGTCGAATGTTTTTGCTAATCCTGGATCCATTTTTGGAACCGTTTTTCAAAACTTTGGTCTCTTCTCGCAAGCAGCGATCTGTCTCATCAGCGGTCAAATTATCATTGCTTGGGCACTGCGGTCAGATAGGCTGCTCTATGAAAAAACCACTCTGATTATCGGTGGCATCGCTTTAGGACTATGGCAGCTATGGGGTTATTTAAAGAGTACAATTTCTTATAATTTGACCACGCTGCTGAATATTCACCAGCATAAGGCAATTGGTCTGGCGAATAGTGATGCGGCCACAGCCCATCTGTCACAGGGGATTAACATCACCTTAACCCTGGTTATCTTTATTCTTGTCACTGTTGCTGCTCAGTTGTGGTTGAAGAATAAAAATGCCGAAGAATTAAATTATCTGATCAAAGCAGCGGTTATTGCTGTCTTAATCGTCGTCCTCAATGATACCGTTAATTCAACGATGAAACAGTATTGGGGGCGTGTTCGTCCCTATGAATTAAATTCGGCGCAAAGCAATTTTACGCCATGGTTTCATATTAATGGCGCCGATGGCCATCTCTCATTTCCATCCGGACACAGCGAGAGTGCTGCACTTTCATTCGTTCTCGGCCTATTCATTAGTCGTAAAAATTACCGTTTGCAGCGGGGATGGTTCATTGGCAGTTTGATCTATGCCTTTCTGATGGCGATTAGCCGTGTACGGGTTGAAGCTCATTTTCTGAGTGATACGATGACCGGGCTGTTTACCACTTTTCTGATCATTTCTATTATTTTAAGCGCCACCGGTCTGCATTTGGTCGAGCGCGTCAGCCAGAAGAAAGACGGCGCATCCGGTAGTTTGTAAATGTTAGGAGTTGTTTTTTTAAAATTGCTGATGGAGAATTGAAAAATGCCGCTAGGATTTCTATTTTTGAAATCCTAGCGGCTTTTTGGTTATCCCAGGGAGTTCATCGACAGTTTCATGGGCTTACTTTTGGGGCGTACGGGATCTTTGACCCTTAGTATCACCAGGCAAAAGTGCCATTCTCCTTCAAAAATCCGCCGTTATGGCGCTTGCCGTCTGTTGCGTAGTCCACGATAAGGGATGCCGCCGCATGTTTTGATTTTCCGCCTATAGCATTTCCGTTTAAATCTGTTGTCGTAAAGCCAGGTGTTACCGCAAATGTTTGAGCCTGGCTCTCTTTGAGTTCGAGAGCCATAGACACGGTCATTGCATTATTTGCAGTTTTTGAGGAATTGTAGTCAAAGGCGTTTGGCACAGATTCGGAATTCTGCATATGGTCAAGTGAAGCCATGTCGGTTGTTATGTTGATAATTGTGCCTTCATTTTTCTTAATCAATGGAAGCAAGCATTGGTTTAAGCGAAAGGTTCCAAAGAAGTTCACTTCAAAGGCGTTTCGCAAATCTTCCTCCTTTGTTTCAGTAAATGAACTGGAAAAACTTCCTGGCATACCTGCGTTGTTAACGAGCAGCGTAAGTCCAGAATAGTTTTCTTTGATGGTTTCCGCAGCTTTTTCAATACTTTCCAAATTTGAGAGATCAATTTGAATAAAATTTGCGCTTAATCCTTGAGATTTCAGCTCGGAAACTGCAGCTTCACCACGTTTCGGATGCCGAGCACCCAATAATATTATCCAGTCTTTCTCACCAAGTTGTTTCGCAATTTCAAATCCGATCCCTTTATTTGCTCCGGTTACAAATGCAATTTTTTTCATTGAATAACCTTCTTTCTGTGAATTCATATTTGTCAACGATTCATAGTGTACTATGCTACACTTACTGTAGGTCAAAGAAAGAGATTGGGAGTGATTAAAATATTTTCGATCGGGCAGGTTGCAAAAGAAGTCGGACTAAATATTGGAGCCGTTCGTTTTTATGAAAGCAGAGGTCTTTTAGAGCCTGCCGCGCGTGACACGCATAATAATCGTCTCTATACAAATCATGAGATCAAGTGGCTGATCTTCATCAAATGTCTGCGCGGAACAGGGATGAGTGTACAGGAAATCAAGAAGTACCATGATCTTGTACAATTAGGAACCGCGACATTGCCAGAACGAATCGAATTGATTCAAAATCAAAAACAAAAACTTCTCGATGAAATTGAAGAGAAAAAATCGCAACTCATTCATCTGGATCATAAGCTCGAACACTATTTTCGTGGAGAAAATTATTGACCAGAGAGAGTGCAATGTTATAGAAACTGTAGGGCGGACGTGATTGTTAATATACCGCTTGACGCCAGCAATCCGATCAGCTTTTTTATCGGATACTTAAACAGTATCGTTTTTTGACAGGGTTTGGGGGTATCCTGTATTTATCCAGTGAAGAAGATAAAAATTTACGGGAAACGACATTAACTGGTTTTTGGAAAAATGTTGATTCGTGTTGTTATAAAATAGAGAAATGCAAGGAGAGATGGAAATGTCTTATCGTGTTGATTTTAAAAAGGTATCCACGGTCGGATTAGAGACTTCACCTGTCGTAGAAGCACTTGCCGGTTTACGTGCTAATGAGGCTCGTTACTTTATGAACAAATACAAACATGAATTTACGGTCATACCCGCTCAAGAAAGCCAGGAGACCCTTGATTATGTGAATCGAATTTTAAAAGAGGAACGTGATATTGAATTTGCCGCTAAGCCTCTAGAAACGTCGTGTTTTCAGGTAGAAAATATCAAATTTGCCTATGTCTTTTATGAAGATGGGCTTGCGGTCAATGTCATGTATACGGTTGATAATCCTAAGAAGCGGGCCGTTGGATTTAAGCTTTCCGAGGGAATGGAGATTCCAAAAGAGTTAGAAAAGAAGTTCAAGTTTGCGAGGCAGAAATCGAAATTAGCAGGAACAATCCGCGGCTCGTTTTTTGTAATTAAAGGAGAATATTAAAGTAATGCACATAAATGGAGAAGCTCAGCCATTTTTTGTATTTAGTCATCCTTTGCCTCTATTAGATTTAATGAAAGCTATGGTAAGACAACTTTCACTTGCTAGAAAACCTAATGGATGCGCGTATTTTCGGAGCTCTGTCCTTGCGCCTAATCTGCTAAAAATCAAATACTACCTGTCAAAGTCCCTGCCAAGATGATATTCTAGGCAAGGATTTTTGAATTAATTTTAATTTGAGAATTTGTAAGTTGAAGGATAAAGAGGACGGGAATCGGGACGCTATATATCCCTTCATTTCCAGAGAATAATGACAAGCCGTTCGGGAACCCCACAGCAGTAAATGATTTTTAGCTAGATGTCTTTTTTTTAGGAATGTGATTATACAAATAGCTATGGTCAAGGAAATGCCCTAACATTAACTTAGTATAAAAACACGGGAAAGCAGGATACATTCCGGATGCAATTAGTGGTAACTCCTCCAAAATCAATGGGATAGTTAGATCTATAGCAGAGGCGAGTCGTTGAAAAAGGTTTCAGAAATTTTGATGGTGTTTTCAAAAAAGGATTGCTTTGGAGTTCAGACAAAGGTTTATTGCTGTAGTCAATAAAAGTAAACCAGAAGATGCATTCTATTTTCAACGATTAGCTAGCTTGTTTTCTTCCGACGGTGCTGTCTTCAGCATTCTTGCTTTGGTGTTTTTAAATCCAATTATTGTCATAAGAAAAGAGGGTCAATGAATGATGAAGAGAATGGGCCTAATTATTGGTGTATTGGTTATAATCGTAGGCATCGCGGTAGGTTGGGCGTTATCTGGGTCGAACAGTAGGGAGACCTCTGTGAAAGATCACCAACAACAAAGGAGCCAAGCAACGACTTCCAGCACCCGGAGTGATACGAAGTCGTTGATAATTTACTTCTCGCTTTCTGGAAATACGAAAGAAGCGGCTACGCAGATTCAAAAAATGACAGGAGCAGACATCGTACGTTTGCAACCCAAGACACCCTATCCAGATGGCTATAACAATTATGTACGGGTTGCGCGAGGTCAACTTAAGCGAGGGCTTCATCCTGCCATCAAGAAAAATATTCCAAATCTTGCCCACTATGGCACAATCTTCGTTGGTTTTCCAACCTGGTGGCAACAGCCGCCGATGATTATTCATACGTTGTTTGATGACTATGACTTCTCTGGCAAAAATATCATTCCGTTTACGACTAGTATGAGTACCCCAATTAGTGCATCGATGCCCTATATGAAAAAGCTAGCAAATGCAGACAATGCCAAACTTGGTAGCGGATTTCGGTACGACGATAATCCATCATCGCTCCGTAGTTTTTTGAAAAAAAGCAAGATCCACTGAAGAACACTAGAAAGAACGTTCTTGGCGTTCAGACCAAAGTTCAGCATGAAAGATGAAATAAGCAAAAGTAAAATGAGAAGGGAAGTTTACTGTAGACGTGAACGGGTAAGATTGTGCGTCTAGTCGCAATGGGTGCTACCGAGGTGGATTACCAATGCCGATCAAATTGGCGCCTCTTTTGCGGTGTTCAGTGCAGGAACTAAAAGAGACGGGTGGGCAAATGACAGGAAAAATCAATGCCCCATTCCAAACAACAGGAACAGAGCATAAGTTCTTTAGTAAAATAGTTGAAGCCTTTATAAGAGGCCTGGCTTAATTCTCCGCCTTCTCTGTACCTCTGCATGGCTCATTTTCATTTCCCCAATCGGCCATCAATTTAAGTATCGGAATTAGGCTTTTCCCTCTGTCGTTTAAGCGATATTCCACTTTTGGAGGGACTTGGGCGTAGTCGATCCGTTCAATCAATTGATCACTACGCAACTCTTTTAAAACTTGGCTTAACATCTTATGCGTTATCGAGGGCAGTTCTTTTTTGATCTCGCCATAGCGCATAACATCCTTCTTAAAAAGCTTGTAGAGTATCAGCCATTTCCACCGTCCACCAGCTACAGACAGTGTATAAGAAATCGTGCAATTTCCCTCATCTGCAGACCATTTTTTCATCGTTACTTTCCTTTCGTATAGTATCTCACTTTAAAGTGCATACTTACTTTTTCCACTATTAATATATACACTTAATAGCGAAAACACAAGGATAGTTAGTCATATCTTGAAGGGATGGACTGTAATTGAAAAGCATGTGGAAGGTATACGTTTTAGCGCTTATCAGTTTTCTTATTGGCACGTCACAATTTATAACATCCGGTTTTCTCGATCAGATCGCTTCGTCAATGGGGATTACTGTTTCGGAGGCCGGTCAATTTACGACTGTCTATGCCTTAACCTATGCTATAGCTACACCCGTTATCATCGCGCTTACAGCAAAAATGAATCGGCGCAAACTCACACTTTACGCGTTAGCTATTTTTATCATTGGCAATTTGCTCGCTTACTTCTTCCCAAGCTTTGGATTGTTCACTCTTTCACGAATTATTTGTGCTGTTGGAGCAGGAGTGGTTATTGTCACCGCACTCACGATTGCCGCAAAAATTGCCCCTGCAGGAAAACAGGCGAGTTCCATTGCTACGGTTACCATTGGTTTTACGATGGCTCTTATTATTGGTGTTCCTGTTGGCCGAGTCTTGTCCTCCGCTTTTGGATGGAGGCGTGTTTTTCTGGATATTTCCTTATTCGGCATTCTCGCCACAATTGTTATTGTTGCTGTGATACCAAAAGTGCAGGGGGATGAATCGATTTCGATCATGAAGCAGATGGCGTTGTTGAAAAAACCAAAAGTACTGCTCGGGTTGTTCACTACGCTCTTCTGGTTAAGCGGCTACGCCATTGTGTATATTTATATCTCTCCTTATCTACTGAAGGGATTAGGTCTATCTGAAAACTTATTGAGTCCGGCACTGCTCGTTTTTGGTATTGCCTGCTTAACGGGTTCAAAATTTGGCGGCTACTGCGCCGATAAATTTGGGATTACGACGACTTTACTTGTCGGCATGGGTTTAGACATTTTTTTCCTTATTTTACTTTCGTTATCTGCTAATCATTCAAGTCTCTTATTTGTTTTTCTTTTTCTGTGGTCAGCCTCTGTATGGAGTACCCAGCCTGCTCAGCTCTTCAATCTTGCGACCCTTGTACCCTCTCAGTCAGGCATGATGCTTAGCCTGAACCAATCTTTTAGTCAAATATCAATGGCCATTGGAGCTGCTCTAGGCGGGGTTATGATCAACCAGTTTTCTTTAGCTTCTTTATCATGGTTTGGAAATATAGGGGTTGTTATTGCGATGATATTGGTATGGGGACTGCAGCGATTGAAAACCTTAAAAGGCAATCAGAAAAAATCCTCAACGATTCCAAGTTAAGTTTCTTAATCGAACAGGGTTCCGCTCGCAGAAGAAATGAACTAATCGATCGGCAGATTCGGGTCGAAATGTTTGAAATCCGATTGGACAAAACGATTAATAGAATCCATTTGTAAGGCCGGCCGGTCATTGATAAGCAAGGTTGGGACGTCGTACATCTTTGCCAGTGCTGGCAGTGTATTAGCGGGGTAGACGCCTAATGAAGTTCCGAGAATAATCAGCCGATCTGCAGCTTGAATCGCGCGCTCAGCAGCGTCGAAACCGCGGATTCCCTCTCCGAAGAGAACAATATCGGGTTTGAGTACGGTGTCACAGATCCTCCCGTTTTGCAGCTTGGCTGTGCAGTGCGGGAAGGCCTGACTGCGAATCGAATCTGTGCGGTAGATTGTTCCGCATTTTGGACAAATCGTTCGGACGAATGAGCCGTGAACTTCAATGACGTGTGTGCTGCCGGCTTTAAGATGCAGTCCGTCGATATTTTGCGTCATAATCGTCACATGATGGTTATTATCCAGATCCGCGAGCCAGCGATGGACGGCATTAGGCTGTGCTCTCAGCAGTAAATCGGCGTCAAAAAGCGACCAGTAAAACTTCCAGAAGTCCCTTGGGTGCCTATTCAGGTAGTCGATCGCAAGGCAGTGTTCGACATCTTTGTTTTGATACAGCCCGTTCGCTCCCCGGAAAGGAGGAATACCTGAGGGCACACTGACCCCGGCTCCGGTTAGTACCGCAATATTTCGATCAGCCGCAATATATTGATTTAAGGTTTTCATGAGCTATGCCTTCTCTTAAAAAATTTATCTGCTTGGTCGTTTCTCTAATGGACCAATCAATCGTTCCGCGCATATTCACAATAAGCGATGAAGATAAAAGCCAATGGTGATTTTCTCCTCATGGCTTATTATCCTCCTCATAAATAAAAATGTCTTCTAGGGAAACCCATGCTTTTGTTTCGAAGATCCGGACGGATTTTTAAAACGCGGAGTGAAAAAAATGGATTGCTTGAGTTCCTTCTGAAATCGGTCTTTCGAAATAGAGGCTATTTTTCGCTATAAATGGACAGGCATCACCTGTCTTCAGGTACTGATTCTGCCCCTCCGGCTGAAATGGTCAAACGATGCCCTGTTCATTTGGTTTATAAACAAGGGGTTGGAGCCATGATGCCGCGACATGGCCGTGAATGATTTTTTTGTGCTTGTGCCCCATTGGTCTGCAAGCGCGTAATGGCGTTTCCAAAGATGGCTGGCGATTCCGCCCGGCAATCTCAAGGGCCTGCTTACTGCGGGGTTAACAATAATAATTCTCGCAGCGAGATGACAGGCTCCTGTAAACGACGGAAGCATCCGCTGAAAAAAACTCTTGACACTATAACAAAATGAATCTATATTATAAAGGAACGATCGTTCCAGAAAAATCAAACCTTGGAGTGAGGGCTTTGACAAGAACACGGGACTTTGATCGGCAAAAGGTGCTAGAGAAAGCGATGCTGGTTTTCTGGCGGAAGGGAGTCGATGAGGCAAGCATTGCTGATTTATTAAAGGAGATGAAGATCAGTCGCTCAAGCATGTATGAAGCGTTTGGCAGTAAAGATAAACTGCTTCTTGAGGCGATCCAGTGTTATATGGATGACAGAGAAGCAGAACGCGAAGTTCTTCGCGACTCCGGAGATGTTCGACTAAGTATCCGGCGCTATTTTGAAAATCATATTGAGCGTGTGTTTGATGAAAATGAGCCAGATGGCTGCTTAATCACGAATACAGCTGCTTCAATCGACCACCAGAGCGCTTTGGTTCAGCAGGCGGTGGAAACGAACTCTAAAGATATTGCAGCGGCTTTAACGAGTCTCTTGGAGAAAGGGAAAGCGAGTGGTCAAATAAGTCCGCAAATTGATTCAAAAAAATGGGCCTTTCTTTTACTCAATTTACACCATAGCATTAATATTATTTCAAAAATCGATCAGAAGAAGGATGATTTTACCCAGATGATTGAATTGATCATTTCTTTGCTTTAAATGCATTTTTTTGGCCTTTACGGGAACGATCGTTCCAATTAAAAATAAAGAGGAGTCTTAATAATTATGATAATTTTTATGTTGCTTGCTGGATTCTTTTCTGGAATGACCATTCCGATTCAAACATCGATCAATTCACGACTGGGTTTGAGGGTGAAATCCCCTTACCTGGCATCGGCCATTTCTTTTTTTGTCGGAACGCTTGTCCTCCTCATTGCTTCATTTCTAACAGAACCGCATTTTATAACAAATATTGCGCTTCTCTCTGCCATTCCTTGGTGGATGCTTATCGGCGGTGGCTGCCTGGGTGTTTTCTATTTGACCTCTAATATTCTTTTGCTGCCGCGACTCGGCGCAGCATTGACGGTCGTTGTCACATTGCTTGGACAAATGATTATGGCTTTATCGATTGATCAATTCGGCTGGTTTCACGTGCCTGTGCATGAATTAAACGGCCCACGGATCATTGGCATCATCTTCATGTTAGTCGGCGTCTTCGTCATGAAAAAATATTAAAAAACAAGGGAGCTTATCATTATGAAAAAAAATTCATTGCACCTTCTACTCTTCATGTTACTGGGTTTGTTTGCCGGAGCGTTGTCACCGATTCAAACGTCGATTAATTCGGAGCTGAGAAGTGCTGTCCAATCACCGCTTGTCGCGTCTCTCATTTCTTTCTCAGTCGGCACAATAGCGCTTGTTCTGCTTGTCCTGATCGTCGAACGTCGGCGATTATTTAAAGCGAATAGCTTGGAAAAAGGAAAAAGAGTGATTGCAAAGAGTCCTTGGTGGCTCTGGATAGGTGGCATATTGGGTGTCATTTTTGTGACTTCTAATATATTCCTTTTGCCAATTATTGGCGCAGCTCTAACGGTTGTTTTGGCGTTATGCGGTCAAATGGTCATCGCGCTCGTTATTGATCATTTTGGCTGGTTCGGGGTGCCTAAACATCAAATAAACATCCAGCGTGTTTTCGGTATTATACTAATGGTTGCAGGGATATTTTTGATTCAGCATTTTTAAAAGAATTTCAGATTCTTCATGGGCGTACGATAGCGCAACAGTATAATCTCACTTAACTGATCGCGGTAGACCAATCTCCTGTAGATCGAAAGTTAAGAAATTTCATACGAATGATTTGAAAAATAATATAATGAAAGAGAAAATCCTACGAGTGTTGTGTCATTCATAATGGAGGCCATATAAATTAGACAAGGAGGTAGCCGTGTTGATTAAATTTGTTGAAACTCAATTGCTGAAAATTGGTTATGAAGAATCCGGACCTATGAATGGGCTGAAGATGCGCAATTAGTCAACGGAGCGCAGAAATTATGCGATGATTTGAGCAAATTCTGCAGATTGACGATCGTGACCAATGGGATTTCCAAAACGCAGCGCAGAAGATTCGGAAAATCAACGATAAAAAAGGATTTTGCAGCTCTGTTTATTTCTGGAGATATCGGTTTTCAAAAACCACAGACTGAATTATTTGATTATGTATTTAACTCTCTGCATATTTCTGATAAAAGCAGAGTACTGATGGTCGGGGATAATTTAGCAACGGATATTCTGGGAGGTATCCATGCGGGAATTGACACTTGTTGGTTTAATCATAACGAGGCGGTCAATGAGACGAAGATTAAGGTTAATTTTGAAATTCAGTCGCTGAGTGAGCTTCGCAAGATCGTTTTTCCTGAACCCATCAGATAAGATAGAATGATTGTAACGGATCTTGATGGTACGTAAATTACGAGCCCAAATGCGTCATGCTGCAAATTTTATAAGCGAAAGAAATGAAAATGATAGTGTCACCAAATGAATTGCGGCTTATTTTATAGGCAGGAGGAGAAGTGAGAATGAAGGGTGATCTCTGCAAGATTGAGGTGCTTATTCCAGAAGAGTACATTGTGCCTCTTCGGAATAAATTAAATGAACTTGGCGTTTTAAAGGTTGGTAAGTATGATCATGTTATTTCCTACTCAGAGGTCAGGGGGTATTGGCGACCATTGGAAGGAGCGAGCCCCTATGATGGCGAAGTTGGGAAAATTTCTTCAGGAACGGAATGTAAGATGGAGTTTAGATGTCCATATGATGCCGTCGATGAAGTGAAAAATGTCATTCAAAGTGTACATCCGTATGAAGAACCGATCATCAATGTATTGCCGCTCCTATGATTTTATAAATGCAAATGAATCATACATACCATACAATGATGAATAGAGGCATTTAATAATTAATTGGTGCTATCCGTCTCTAATGCGCAGAAGACGGATAGTGAAGTATCATTCGCGGGAGGTAACATTTGGAAAACCAAGAGAAACAAATAGTTGAAATCATTAATAAAAGTGAATCTTTAAAAAGGTTATTGAGAGTCTGCCAAGAGTCAGACTTGCCACGTGACTATTATATTGGAGCGGGTTGCGTTGCTGATACAGTTTGGAATTATCTATCAGAGAATCCACTTACATACGGGATTTCAGATGTTGATGTTGTATACTTTGACGATAAAAATACAGAAATCGAGAACGAGGTAACCTATAAAAAACTGCTCATTGAGAGACTAGGGGAATATCCATTCAAGCTGGATGTTAAAAATGAGGCACGCGTTCATCTCTGGTATAAACAAAAATTTGGTTTTCAAATTGAGCCATATACTTCTCTAGAGAATGCAATTGATAGCTGGCCAACTACTGCAACCTCTCTTGGCATAAGGAGGGAGAAGAAAGGCTCTTAAGTAATCTATGCACCTTATCAGTTAGATGACTTATTTTCTATGGTCATTAAACCGAACAAGAGAATGATTACAAAAGAAATATATGAAAAAAAGGCAGAAAAATGGCAAGGTAAGTGGGATAAACTGACGATAATACCTTGGTAATTTTGTTGACTCTGTTGCGCAGTCTGTCTCAACTGTGTAGTAAGCGAGATTTCGTATATTTTCAAATAAGTGTCCGCTCATTTAGCCGATAAGGGGAAGTGATAGATAGTATGATAAAAAGATTGAATTTATATCAAATTGATGCATTCACAAAAGAAAAATTCACAGGAAATCCAGCTGGAGTTGTAACCAATGCTGATGGGTTAACGGCGGGTGAGATGCAAAAAATAGCGAGAGAACTAAATAACTCTGAAACAGCCTTTATATTCTCGTCTGATCATTACAATTATGATGTTCACGTGCGGTTTTTTACACCAACAAGTAAAGTGCCGATTTGCGGGCATGCCACGGTTGCCGCCCATTATGCTCGCGCCGTTGAGAACAATCTTGGCTCTTGCAGAGTATATCAAAAAACCGACGCGGGAGTTCTACCAGTTGATCTCATTAAAGAACACGGTGATTATAGGGTGATTATGACTCAGGGAAAAATCGAATTTGGAGATATTATCGATGGAAAAAATAAAGATCATCTCCTCGCTTTTCTTCACTTGAGTGATAACGATTTATTGAAAAATGATCTGATTCAAATTGTTTCAACGGGTCATTCCAAAGTTATGATCGGTATAAAAAGCAGTGACCATTTGAACAATCTGCAGCCTGATTATAATGGCCTGGTTAATCTGAGTAAAATTATCGGCTGTAACGGATATTATGTTTTCACTGTCGATGATTCCCCCGATAGCGACACTTTAGTTCACGGCCGAATGTTCGCTCCTGCTATTGGTATTAATGAGGACCCGGTAACTGGAAATGCGAATGGCCCATTAGGCGCTTATCTCGTTCATCATCAATTGGTGCCGCATAGTCCTTCATTATTAACATTTAAGGTGAAGCAGGGGGAAGTGATGAAACGCCCGGGGACAATGGATGTTGAAATTAACATTACGAATAATGAACCTGTAGGAGTCAAAATCTCGGGGCAAGCCGTGATCGCATTTAAGTCAGAGCTATTATTAGGATAATTCTTCCGACCTATTTTTCACAGAAACAATTTGTTCGCTAGGTGTTGGAGCTGAATACATAGTTGATGGGATCATGCACAGCAGATGATTTTTTTAATTATAGAGTTTGGCTAAATCCTTAAAGAGGGTGCAATTTTTGAAAACGACTGGTAAAAATCCCCCCAAAAAAGAGTACGAGGTGCATTTGCTGTTACAGCAATCATTGTAATCGTTTTAATCATTAGAGGGTTTTCATCAATAGATTTTTTAGTGAAATATGACAGGCAAATCAAAACCAATCACCTCTCCACATTTAAAATAACCCGCTCAAAGATTGATTACGAAATCAATATACGGAAGAGTAATAAGCCATACGACTACATTGAGCTATCTGGATATATTCCATCCTCAGTTAAGGAGAAAATCAATAGAATAAAGAATAAACGAAACGAGGTTTTACTGGACTTATACACTTCAAAGAATTTGATCTATACAGGGTCAAAATCAACACGAATTACTTTATATCTAAGAGATACTTCTGATTTGAAAAATCTGATTCTGAACGGCAAACGCGTCCGAATAAACAAAAGAGTTATAAACATGCCGGGTATCGGCGGTTAAGGATATAAAAATAATGATTTTATCCTAATTAGGGGGGATCACTTTGGAAGTAGAATTATTAGCGCATACGCAATTGAGCAATAAGTTTCGGGGGAATTCAACGAGAAGTGGATTACTTGCGGAAAATTAATTGTGATCCGACTGATGGACAGATTGTAGCTTTATCTGCCATAAGAAACTGTTATACATCGACCCCCCCAAGTGATATTTTCCAAAAAGAATATCGTAAATATCTCAGCTAGAAGGCTTCTGACGGCGGGAATGGATCCGATGCAGAAAGGTTATTTCGTCAAATTTTACATAGTGGACATTTAAGCACCATGGAGCATCTTTCATTTACTTTTTCAATTCAAGACGTAAGCAGAGTATTACTGGCTCAGCTGACACGGCATAGAATAGGCTTTTCCTTTTCAGTCGAAAGTCAAAGGTACACAAGATTGGGCAGTCAGGATAAATCAGGCGGATTTAATTATGTGATTCCTCCTTCTGTCGAAAAAGCCGGTGCAGAAGCTGTCTCAGTCTATAAATTCGCTATGAATTCAGCTCAGGAAAACTATGATACCCTGCGAAAGCAAGGTGTGCCGCCGGAAGACAGCAGAGCAGTATTGCCCAATGCAACTTTAACAAATATTGTCATGACAGCAAACCTGAGAGCGCTATTGGATTTTTATACAAAACGCAGGCAGGGTTACGGAGCGCAATGGGAGATTGCCGACCTTGCTGAGGAATTGCGCCGATCTGTCGTTGAAGTTGAACCATGGACGAATCAGTTTTTTGGCAGATGAGGGTTCACTTAGTGAATTGATAATTGCCGACAGAAATTTAATCCAGACGACCGTAAATCACTACAGTGGAGATAATCTTGTATTACTGCATGGTTGCATTGATGCGCAATCATACTGTTACAGACATGCAGAGATTCCGCGATCATTCTTAAAATATAGACCTGAGTTTCTGGTTAAGTTTGACAATACTTCTAAATGAAACTAATATGGTTACAAAGAGGTGCAAGATGAAAAATGAACAGTCATTATACCATTGCTCTTCATATTTTGACGATGATTGCTTTTCACACGGGCAAGAGTGATCAATATTTATCATCTGAGAAAATTGCAGGCAGTGTCAATACGAATTCCGTGTTCATTCGCCGAATTTTGAGCAAGTTAAAAAAAGCGCAGCTCGTTAATGTTCATCGAGGCGGAGTTGAGGGTGGATGGAAATTAGCGCGCCCTGCTGATGTGATAACGTTGTTAGATGTCTATACAGCCGTTGAGAAGAAACCACTTTTTGAAATGCATTATAGCGTGCCCAACGAAAAATGCCCGATCGGTTGCAGCATTCAATCTTCTTTGAAAGTCTATTATGGAAATGCTGAGGCCGCTATGAAAGATCAGCTGCGCGATAATACAATTGCTGATTTATTGAAGAAGACATTGAATTATACCGCTGAAAAACGAATGAAGGCATCAGGCGCTCTTCTGGATCAGATAGGAAATGAAATTGGTTGAATCACATGAAGAAAAAACAGAGTGTCTTGCCTCATTGTTTTTTTTGCAATCTAATGTAACTAATTCAGTTCTATTTGAAATATATTTTCTTTGGAGGAATGTGCAATGGATCAGAACAAATTGGAACAGCGTTTGCTTCACACCTTATTTCAACCTTTATCTCTAGGCAAGCTGAATCTTTCCAATCGGATCGTTATGGCACCTATGACTCGAGGTTTCTCCCCAGATGGCGTTCCAGGACAGAGAGTTGCGGATTACTATCGACGGCGGGCGGAGAACGACGTGGGATTGATTGTTACTGAGGGCACGTTGATCAACCATCCGTCGGCAGGAGCGAATGCGAATTGGCCGCATTTCTATGGCCTTGATGCGCTGAAGGGATGGGCCAATGTCGTAAATGCGGTACACGATGCGGGCGGGAAAATCATACCGCAACTTTGGCACGTTGGGATGACAAGAGAGGTTGGGGATTTCCCTAATCCGGAAGCGCGACCGATTGGCCCATCCGGATTGAGCCTGACAGGCACTCCGCTGAATGCACCTATGACTGAATCCGAGATTTCTGCGGTCATTACTGCTTATGGACAGGCGGCGATTGAAGCAAAGCGCCTGGGTTTCGACGGAATTGAAATCCACGGGGCTCATGGTTATCTGATTGATCAGTTCTTCTGGTCAAGAACGAATAAACGAACTGACCGTTACGGCGGGAATATAGCAGCTCGTGGGCGTTTCGCTGCCGAAATTGTTGAGACTTGCAGGGCTGCTGTCGGTTCTGATTTTCCCATTGTGTTCCGTTTTTCACAATGGAAAACGTCGAACTATTCGGCAAAGCTTGCGCAAACGGCTGATGAACTGGAACAATTCTTAACCCCACTCGTCAATGCAGGCGTTGATATCTTCCATTGTTCTACTCGTCGTTTCTGGGAACCCGAATTTGCCAATTCCACGCTTAATCTCGCAGGATGGACCAAGAGGCTCTCAGGAAAACCGACGATCACTGTGGGGTCCATCGGATTAGATAATGAATTTTCCAACTATTTTAACGATAGAAAAGGTGCGGGAGTAGATATCACGAATATCGAGGGATTGATTGAGCGAGTAGAGAAGAACGAATTTGATCTGGTGGCCGTAGGAAGAGCCCTGCTTGCCGATCCTGCCTGGGCAAGAAAAATTAGGGAAGGAAAAATTAATGAATTAATCCCTTTTCAATCCGAATCGACGAGGCATCTTTTTTAAAAAAATGTTAATCTGCATGAACTCCTCGATAGAACTTTGTGCTGTACAAGAAAAATCGGAGGCTATTAATGTTTAAGAACAATCATACCAGCTCAGAATCTATCTCCAGGAATCCCAAAATAGCGAAGTGGATGACATTGGCAGCGACTTGTCTTGGACTCTTGCTTCTGAATATTGACTTGTTTATTGTCAACGTCGCGCTGCCTTCGATCAGTCATGATCTGCATGCTCCGGTAAATATTGTCTCCTGGACCATTTCCACCTATGTCTTAATGCTTGGCGTTTTGCCTGCCGGACTGGGCAAAATAGGAGATATTTGGGGTCAGAAGAAGTGCTATCTGGGAGGGCTCACGCTTTTCACACTGGCTTCTCTTGCCTGCGGCCTCGCACCGAGTATCGGCTGGCTGATTGCTTTTCGCACGCTTCAGGGAATCGGGGCCGCCGCGATTACACCGGGAACGCTTGCGATTCTCATTCGCGCTTTTCCCAGAAATCAGAAGGGATTTGCTATCGGCCTGAATGGAGGGATCGGCGGATTGGGCTTGGTCGCCGGCCCGGTTCTTGGAGGTGTGATCATCGCCGGATCAAGTTGGCGGTGGATTTTCTTTGTTAATATCCCGCTGGGTTTGCTGGCAATCGTGTTAACGGCGGTGTTTGTAGTCGAATCACATTTTGAAGTCAAATCGAAGGCCATGGACTGGCTGGGCATGCTGTGCTTATGTGTGGGTTTATTTCCAATTCTGTTTGCCTTTACAAGAGCAGAAAGCAACGGTTTTGATCCTCTTTCCATGGTTGCATTGCTGGGCGGCCTTGTCGTCCTCGGTCTATTCATTTTTGTAGAAAAAAGGGCCGTTCATCCATTAATCGAGCTTTCCTTATTTAAAAATGCGGCTTTTATCATGCCCTGTATCAGTCTATTCTTATTTTCTGCCGCCTTGTTCGGCTCACAACCCTATTGGAACTTATTTTTCCAGAATTTCTGGGGCTTTACGCCCTTACAGGGAGGGCTTGCCTTCCTGCCGGCAACGGTGCTGATTGCCGTGCTGACACCTCTTTCGGGAATTCTCAGTCAGAAGAGTGAGAGACATCTTCGTTACATTGTGATGCTCGGCGTTGTTCTGGTCGGGTTTAGTTTCTTTTATGTGACACGGATTAATAGTCAAAGCCATTTTGTCAACGGATTTCTACCCTCCTTACTGATACGCGGTGTTGGTATCCCTATTTTGATGGCATCCACGTCTCTCGCGATCATGAATGCTGTGTCAGATGATCAATCTGGACTTGCCGCGGGAATGCTTAATATCTTTAAAAATATTGGCACCGCTATGGGCGTCGCCCTGCTGGGACAAACGTACATCCACGCAGTCAGACAAAGGCTATCATTGCTGCATGGCGTTCGATCGCCGTACAGAGTTTCCGAGATAAAGGAATCGGCCTATCAGTTTATTTCGTCGCATGATCATTTTATTAGGACGATGACAGACGTCGCCATTATCAAAGGATTTGACAAAATGTCGATGATTTGTATGCTTGCTTTTATCCCTGCTTTCATATCCGCCTTCTTAATTAAAAATAACAAAAACACAAATCTATAAAGATCTGTTTGAAGCCGGAGTAGAGAGCAGACAGAAGATCAGGATCGTGAAGTTGTAGAGGGTATTGCTCGTTGAATGATTATTTTCTAAAACAAAATTGAATACGTGGGAGATTTAAAAATGAAAATTCAAGATGCTGTGGTTTTGGTTACAGGTGCAAATCGGGGAATCGGTTACGCGCTTGCCCGCGCTTTTGTCGAAAATGGAGCAGCAAAAGTATATGCCGGTGCGCGGGATCCTTCCTTAATAACCGATCCCGAGCTCATTCCAATACAACTGGATATTACAGATTATGCCGAGGTATCCGCGGCTGCTAAATTGGCCACCGACACGACAATACTCGTGAACAATGCAGGTATTTTTTACTCTACTCATCCACTCACGGCATCACTTGCTGATGCTAGAAAAGAAATGGAGGTCAACTATTTGGGCACATGGGCGATGGCCCAAGCGTTTGCTCCAGTACTTGCCCGCAATGGAGGCGGAGCGATAGTTAATATGTTATCGGTCGCGTCATGGAGAGCTAGTACGAAAATGACGGGCTATGCTGCCTCAAAATCAGCGGAATGGTCGCTAACCAATGCGCTGCGTATGGAGCTGAGGCCCCAGGGGACACGGGTTACGGGAGTTCACTGTGGTTTCGTGGATACAGAATCGACGAAGGGTATCGAATCCGTGAAGGTCAGTCTGGAAAAAGTTACGCAAGAATTAATCAAGGGTATTCTGAAAAATTCGGATGAAGTGCTGGTGGATGAGACAGCAAAGAAGGTAAAGGCGTCGCTTTCCGATGATCAGCGCCTGTTATATGCACCAGAAAACTTAAAATGAAAAAACGACTTTAGTTGTAGAGAATAGATCAATATCGATCGGATATTTTCCGGGAAAGGATTTCGTCATATCGGGCAAAATAACACGTTGAAAAAGGTCTTTTTTCTCTTGATCCAACTTTATCAAATTATCTTTTACAATGATGGCGTATGATGCCTATCAGGTCACATCTCTCACTTAGATTGATTACGGAGAACCGTATCAACAGTTAAGTGAGGTTTTTATAGAGCTATAGATTATCAAAAGAAACAGTATCGTGGGGCAAATTTTTTGACCCGGTGGGTGTCAACTCATTCGATGAATTTAGGAATCACCTTTCTAAAATCTTTCTGTTTACTTTTCATGGAAGTGAGCACCATTCCAATAATTACGATGAATCCACCGAGAACTTGTGAGATCATTAACCCTCGACCCAGAATTAAAACAATAATTGCTGTAAATATTGGGATTAAGTTCATGGAGACCCCAGCGCTAGTTGCACCGAGACGATGAATACCTTTATTCCAAAAAATAAATGAAAAGACTGATGGAAAAATACCTAAATAGAGTATCCCAACAATACCCAGTGAAGTGATCCTCTCAAAATGAAGAGGTTGAAAAAATAGAAACGGGAGCATGATAAAAGATCCAACAATTGCGGTCAAGGTGACTAGGGTAATAGAGGGTATGTTCTTCGCCTTTTTGCTGATCAATGAATAAGTTGTCCAAAATAAGATAGCAAGAATCATTATACCGTCCCCTCGGTTATAGTGATTATTGAAGACTTGCAACAGATCTCCTTTAGTTAAAACAATCAGGACGCCGAAGAATGAAAGAATTAAGCCCATAATCTGAATTCCACTTATCCTTTCATGGAGAAATATCAGTGAAAAAATCATAATCAAAGCCGGTGTCAACGAGTTAATTAAAGAGCCGTTTGTCGGGGATGTATACTGAAGAGCAGTATAAGTGAGAAAATTGTAGATGGCGATGCCAGTAACAGACATCAATAGGATAAGGAACCAGTATTTTTTCCATACCTGAAACCATGAAGGCTTCTCAATGAAGTGGGCCATGGGAATTAAAAAAAATAATGCGATTATCCATCTAAGAAAGGTTACCCATACGGGAGGAAATTCTGCTGTACTGTATCGACCAAATACCATATTACCAGCCCAGAACAGATTGCATAGCACTAATAATATCCAAGCTTTATATTTCATGATTTTTTTCTCCTAATTGAATGTTATTTCGTGAACTGTTGCTTTTTATCACGTCAATGTTTTTTTCTCATGGACAAAGCCTTTTGAACTTTTTAAGAGGAGATAGAGAACCGCGAGTCCCAGAGAAGAACATCCGCTGATAACCATTCCTTCCACACCACCTAGATGATAGGCTAAGCTTCCAATATAAGAGCCGAGGGATCCACCTAGATAATAGCCGACCATGAAAAGAGCATTTAACCGGCTATGTTTGCATGGATCAAGCTGATATAACCTCCCTTGATTAAGGGTCATATTCATACGAGAACCGATATCGAGGATAAATGTGATCAAAATAAGCATGAAAATAGATTGCCATGCCAATCCCAGGAAAACAAAGGATAAAATCATTGTCGATAGCGCTATCAAGTTCCAACTGCGGACCCGGTCACCGGTCGATAATTTTCCTGTAAAACCGGCCGCTAGTGTCCCAGCAATTCCGACGAAACCGAATGTTCCTGTCATACCACTTCCAAAATGATAAGGTGCCCCATTGAGCAACAAAGTAAGCGGTACCCAGAATATATTAAAAGCGGCAAAAGCTGTTGAGCCGAGTAGTAAGGTTTCTCTAAGAATCGGTTCATTTTTTAAAAGCGGCAGCAGGGATCCTACAATTTCCTTGTATGAGGATCTTTTAGGCGCATGATCTTCAGGCAGTCGCCAATAGAGATACCCGGCAAAGGTTAATAAAATTAACGCCGCTGTCCAGTGCACGGCTCTCCAATTAAATAATTGACCGATCCAGCCGCCAAACACACGTCCCATAAGCACGCCCGTAAAGATACCAGTCAATAAATGTCCAATCAATTTTCCACGTTGTTCCTGAAGGGCGTTAGAGGCGACAAAGGGGATGATGATCTGGGCCGAAACGGTACTGAATCCAAGCAAAAATCCAACCAATAATAGTAAATAAAAGGAAGAAATCCAGGTCATGAGAACAAGCCAGAATGCCGACAATAACATGCTCCCCAATATCAAATTTCTCCTGTTAAATCGGTCACCAAGTGGAACGATGAAAAGCAACCCCAATGTATAGCCAATCTGGATTACGGATAATAAAAGTCCAGCTTCACTTGGAGGAACAGAAAAGCTTTTCATGATGTCAGAGAGGAGGACTTGATCATAAAACAAATTAGCCACTGCAGCGGAACAGGTGACTGTAAGAATGAATTGAATTTCTGGAGAAAACTTATTTTTTCTATTAATTGTCATTATCATTGAACAACCCTTCCACCTAGGATAAGAAATAGCGTATAATAATAAACTACATTCAGGAAGAGACGTCGTGATCCTAGGATGATCTGTCCTACGAAAGGAAGAGGTTCATTGCCAGAAGTAGAAGGGAAATTTCACGCACTGGGACAATTTTTGAAAAAGAGGCGCGCTTCAATTTCACCGGAACAAGTGGGTTTAAAAGAAAACGCCAATCGACGCGTTGAAGGATTAAGACGTGAGGAAGTTGCAGATTTGGCTGGAGTGAGTGTGGATTGGTATACTCGGTTAGAGCAGGGAAGACCTGTTCGTCCTTCAGTCTCTGTTTTGGCGTCTATTTGCCATGTGCTCCAATTAAATAGGAAAGAATCCTTATATCTTTTTTCATTAGCCGAACAGAGAATACCCAATGATCAAACAGAAAATTTGATAATTAGCAGTGCCATGCAGCAGTTTCTAGACGCACAGTTACCCTACCCTGCTTATATAACCGATAAAAGGTGGAACATGGTTGCATGGAATCAAACGACTCTGGAAGTGTTTGGAAATTATGATTCAATGTCCCGATTGGAGCGTAATACGGTGTGGCGGGCTTTCACTGATCCAAGCATGAGAGAGCTGCTCGATGATTGGTCGGGTCATGCCAAACGGCGCGTCAGTCAGCTTAGATTAGCCTATGGTCAGTCTTCAGATGAGGTGGAACTAGGTGCTTTTATCCGCCAATTACAAGAGCGAAGCCCATTATTTAAGGAGTGGTGGAACGACCAAACCATTTGCGGTACACCGGAAGGTAAAAAACTCGTCCATCATCCGGTCGTCGGTGATATCCGGTTAAATTATATTTCATTTCAATCTGAAGAATTGCCAGGTGCGACCGTAACCATTCACATTGCTTGCGATCGGGCGTCTCTGAGTAAGCTTCAATCCCTTTGATCAAAACATCTTTGGCCGAAGATGATTATTACGTTCGATTTTACATAGTGGACCTTAAAGCCCCTGGAACAGTGTTCATTTGCGACTGTAAAAATAGACGAATGCCAACGAATTTGAACGCTCTATCAGACTTTTATTCAAAAAACATACATGACGTAAGTCACAATACTGCAATGAGGCTAACCCGGAGGTGAATCTGGATGGTGGCAGAAATATTCCAATCAAGTGAGCAGATAAAGGCTTTATTATTTGATTGGGGCGGGTGCTGAATGCCAGCATCCGGTCACTGGTTTATTTCCTCTGATTTTTTTAAATACGGTGACAAGAAAGAATTTTATTCCATTCCATCCGGAAGACGAAAGAAAGCATTTTCTCATTCATCAAAGTATATCAGTCAACATAATCTCACAATAAGTGAAGAACAGGAATATCAACACTTTTCCCACTTTTATAAAATTTTTGCTGAACATCTGATCAACTATTAGGAAATCTTTAATAGGGTAAGACAGCAGAAATGTTTTATTTTCTGAAACCTCTGATATTTAGCAAAGAAGCGACTTGATCTTAAAGAGCCCGGATTGATTAGGCATAGATATCGGCGGAAAAAGATCGGGCCGTGGAATCCTTCCTGCACACGGTCTCCAGATAGGCTGGTTCATTCACAGCCGCTTTAGCCGACCGGGTTGATCCATCAGTTATGTTACAATGGGAAAAACAAGATGGGGAGTGTTTCTGATGAACCAGGCGTTACTTGTTATTGATTCGCAGAAGGCACTGATTGATGGCGATGAGCAGGAGAAAGGCGTTTTTAATAAAGAAGCCTTGCTTCAAAAAATCAACCTCGTGATTGAAAAAGCGATTCAATCAAAAAGCACTGTTGTCTTTATTCGTGATACGAGTGTATCTGGCGGTGCGGGAGATGGATTTGAAGTTCATTCGGCGATTCATCGGCCGGAGGGTGCTGAAACTTTTAATAAAAGTGCTACAAGCGCGTTCTATCACACGCCGTTATTAAGCTATCTTCAGGAACGCGGCATCGAACATCTTGTGATTGCGGGATGCCAAACCGAGTATTGTATTGATACCGCTGTCCGAATGGCTACGGTCAATGGATTTGATGTCACGCTGGTCGGCGATGCACACGCAACAACGGATTCTCCGGTATTACCCGCCGAACAGATCATCAAGCATCATAATCAAACGCTGCATGGCTATGACAATGACGACCATTTTTCGCTCGTTCGAAATGCTGACGAGGATTTGTTTCACCCAATTCATGACAATTATCGCTGACGTGATCGGCGGGTCGAAGTATACGATTCTGAGGGATAGCAGGGATGCTATCCCTTTTGTTCTGGATGGACAATCCTGCCGAACGGGCATCTCGCTTTTTAACCTGCTTTGAATGGGTTATAATTATCAGACAACAGTGAATGAAACGCGATTGCTGATTGGCGCTTGTTTTTTGCAGTAGCAGGACGGGATGCTTTACTTTTTTTGCGAACAGAGGGGGAAGTTTGTCATGAGCAGCATGCGGGGAAAAGCAGACGTTATCTTAATTGGCGCCGGAATCATGAGCGCGACGTTGGGAACTTTTTTGAAAACGCTGGTTCCGGAGTGGAAAATCAAGGTCTTTGAGAAACTTGAAAAGCCGGGAGAAGAAAGCTCGAACGAATGGAATAATGCGGGAACAGGCCATTCTGCACTTTGCGAGCTCAACTATACCTCCGAGAAATCGGATGGATCGATAGATATCAGTAAGGCGATAAAAATAAATGAACAGTTTCAGCTTTCCCGGCAGTTGTGGTCTTATCTTGTGAGCCGTAATCTCATCCATGATCCACAGGATTTTATCCGGCCAATTCCCCATATGAGTTTTGTACAAGGGGAAAAAGACGTTACTTTTTTAAAAAAGCGTTTTAAAGCGTTATCAGAAAATCTCTTGTTTCAAGGAATGGAATTTTCCGATGATCCTGACAAACTGAAGGAATGGATTCCGCTGATCATGGAGGGCCGCTCAACTAATGAACCGATAGCGGCAACAAAAATCGATACCGGAACCGATGTCAATTTTGGCACGTTAACAAGAGTTTTATTTGACCACTTAAAGCGGCAAAATGTTGAGATAAATTATAAATCTCAGGTGAAAACAATTAAACGGACGAGCGATGGATCATGGGAAGTGTGGGTGCAAGATACGGCCAGCGGAAAAATTGAAAGATCGACCGCCAAGTTTGTCTTTATCGGTGCGGGGGGCGGAAGTCTGCCGTTGCTGCAAAAGACCGGTATCCCTGAATCCAAACATATTGGCGGCTTCCCGGTCAGCGGGCTCTTTATGGTTTGCAAGAATTCGGAGGTTGCCGCGCAGCATCATGCCAAGGTTTATGGTAAAGCGAAGGTTGGAGCGCCGCCGATGTCTGTGCCGCATCTGGATACACGCTATATTAATAATAAAAAAACATTGCTGTTTGGACCGTTTGCCGGCTTCTCGCCAAAGTTCTTAAAAATGGGCTCAAACTTTGATTTGATTAGTTCTATTAAACTCAATAATGTTCTGACGATGCTTGCGGCAGGCGTGAAAGAGATGGCCCTGACAAAATACCTGATCCAGCAGCTTTTGTTATCCAATGAACAGCGTATGGAAGAATTACGCGAGTTTATCCCGAATGCCGACAGCAAGGATTGGGATGTAGTGGTCGCGGGTCAGCGTGTGCAGGTTATCAAAGATACGGTTTCCGGCGGCAGGGGAACTCTTCAATTTGGTACGGAAGTGGTGAGCAGCGCGGATGGCTCAATTGCTGCATTGCTGGGCGCTTCTCCAGGTGCTTCGACTGCTGTTCACGTCATGCTAGAGATATTGGGGAAATGCTTCCCACAATATAAAAAAGAGTGGGAGCCGAAGCTTAAAGAAATGATTCCTTCTTATGGCATAAAACTCGCGGAAAATCCGGGGCTTATTCAAGAAGTTCATGCGTCAACGGCGAGGATGCTTGGCATCAACTAAAGGGCATATTCACCTTTGCCCAGAAATTTTAACGATTAGATAAAAAGGCTTCACTGTCGATCAGCGGAGACTTTTTATTTTTTCAATCGATAAATTTCTGTTCAGGGCTATCCGAAAAAAGAATCACATAGAGTGAACATGCACTATTAAGTGCGTATGACTATATTATGCTTTTTAAAGCATAATTAATTGATAAGGACATACGGCTGATTTAAGACGTCACCTGGGGTTGCGAGATGTACTCCAAATAGATTCGATTTGGTATAGGGATTGGCAAAATTACAACAACTATTGATTTAAACATACCCTTGGAAGCAGCACCTGCCCGATGATCCAAAGTATGGAGAACCCTTTTCAACGCCAAACCACTGTCGAACCTTTTTGAAGGAATTCTCTCAGCTCAACAATGTGCGCTACCGTATCGGACAACGGACAAAGGTACATTTCGAACTTGTCACACTGATTTACAATGCATCAAAACTAGCCGCGTACCACATCAATGCTTTATTAAATCAAGAAAACCGAGCTGCATAATCAAAAAGAGATTTTAAAAAACAGCCAGGTAAAAATTCTGTAGGTCTCTACCTTTTTAAAAAAATCAATTATGAAATTGATTCGATGAAATAAGATTTTGAAGAGTTTTTTCTTTGACAGGATATCCAGCCTTTAAGACAATGAACCATGAAAAATTACAAGTTTAAACTATGTTTAACTTTTACCAATAAATCTACCAGTTCATTTTCCTCGGGGTTCATTTTAATTACTTTTTCCACATTTTCTGCTAAGTAATCATAAAATGTTTTAAAGTCCAAATATGCAATCTGTTCAGTTTCAACAGCCGGATAACCTAATTCCACCAAAATATGTTTTTCATCTAAAGGTTTAGGTAATTGTGCCATATCATAATCATCTAAATCAGACTGAAAAAAAACAAACACTATTTCTTGACCGTATCCTTCTTTTTCAACAAAACATTTTAATGCTCTTTTTAGATACTTTTTGTTTATAAAATTAAAATATGTCAGCATTAAGTTATCCATATCTTCTTTATTTTCATTCACTTGATACTTTTCACTCATTTTTGTCCTCCAATCGCATCATACTATTTAATCAATAATAGGGAAAAAGTTGGTTATTTCTCCAGCATCATTTAAGTAGCCTCTAAATTTTAAACCGTTCGAAGCAGCCCCTTCAACAAGTCTACCGTTTATTGTTCCATTCTGCATTGCTTCTTGTCCCCATTTATAAATCTTGTCATCACTAATTTTAGATGGATCATAGATTGTTTTACGTTCTTTAATAGCTTTGTAAGAGATTGGCTCTGCGATATTTCCTGACATATCCCTTCTAGGTATTTTATATTCTACTTCATATACGCCTTCAATTGATGGATGTGGTTGTTTAGACACAATTAAATCATCGGGATTAAAGCCTTGATTTTTCAAAGCTTTATTAAACTCATCCGTATTATGACCACCGACGATACCTTTTTTAGTATTTACATTTTCAACATTTTTCAAATGATTTTTTGCATTTTCTACAAACTTAAAATTATTAGTTCCTTCACCGCTCTTCCCAACGGACATACTCTTTTCAACGACTTCCTTAATATCCTCAAATTTTTCCATCTGCTGAGTCTTCTGTACCGAATCGGATGAACCTTTCTTAACGTCTTCAATATTATCATTTAAGCCTTTACTGCCTATATTTCCTTTCTTGCTGAGATCTCCTGTTATTTCATTTTCACCATTAATTTTCGAGAGCATAGCTCTTAAACCTTTGGAATTAATCGTATTGTATGGCATATCTCCGCCAGCAAACCGATATTTAGGCGTAAAAGGACTCTGAAAGCTGTTTGTTGTGGCGGCAACAGCACTGGCTGTGTTTTTTGTGACAACTCCAGCTTTTTCGGCTAATTTCCCAACGTCTACCATCTTTCCCACTTTGTCAATGCCCTTCGTTCCAAGTAAAGAGAGGGCAATCGTCGCGATCGTATAGGTGATCCAATGCGTGCGCGTGTAGGCATTTCCATGCACCATATTCTTTTCGAAAGAATTGCTCAATGCACTCGCCAGTAATTCAGCGGTTTTCACCGGATGCCTTCCTGCATGAACAATAGCTTCAGCAGTCTCGTGGGGAGAGGTGACCATATCCCACAGACCAACGACCGTATCTTTTACGGTATCAAAGACTCCATCGTCAATTCCATCTTCCACCTCATTATAAACATGACCTGCTTTCCGGAGTTCTGCTCCTGCTTTTTCATACCACGGCCGATTGACGGCCTCTTCTTCTTTTTTCGACACCTTACGGGCTTGTTCCTGCTGCTTTTTGAAGGTCAGATAAGCTGCTGTTTGTTTCTCAAGATCACCCTGGATTTTGTAAGCCTCACTATAGTAAAAGGCTTCGGCATTAAAATGGAGCGGCTCCACATCAGAGCCCTGCCGCGTCGCGTTCTCCAGTGCCGAATAAAGTGAGACAATTTGCGGCACGTCGCTAATCACCTGCTGGTACTCATTCAGCAGCGTCCGATCCAGATCGCGGACATCTTCGCTCATTTTCGCCTGTGCCCTGTTCGCTTTATCGAGCTGCCGCTCCACGTCCTCTGTGTTTAACTTTCCCACCGGAATAAGATCAGAAATGCTCTGGAGAACCTTATTGATCGACTCTTTCTGGTCGCGGGCGACATCGCGCGAGCGCCAGTAAGCGATCGACAAATCGCTCTCCAAAAAGGGAATCTGGACCCGCGTCGCCCCGCCCAGATTCCGATCATCGATTTCACCGGCAATCCCGTTCAGGAAGGCGACTTGTTTCTCAATCAGCCGTAACCAGGCATCCACCACCGTTTCCTGCGCCTGATAAAACGCCTTGATTTTTTCCGCCCCCCGTCCTTTAAAAGAGGAGCCGAGTTCAGTAATCTGCGCGAAACTCTGCTTCAACTGCCGCATCTCTTCGCCAAGTGTTTGATACTGCTTGGCGCGAGCTTCCGCTGCTTGGATCAGCACTTTCGCGTCATAGCGAATCGTATTCGCCGCCGTGCCGGAACTGCCCATGACCACCTTCATCGGATCACCTCATCCTGAAGCCTCAGCAGATAGACACGAGTCTGCGTTTTGGCCCCATTATTGCGAACCGCCGCTGATTTGCCGGAAATCGAGTGAAAAACAGATCCCAATATTTCGGGAAGTCCCATCAGTGCCGCCCCCTTCACAAGACCGTTCCTGTCATTTGTGTCCATTATATTAAATTTATCCATGTGGAAAAATGCGGCGAAATAACCAAATGATCCATGGAAATGTTCCAGTTCAGACCCATTCGACTTTTTCCGACAAAATGTGCCCTGCCGAATGGACTATGCTACAATTTGAGCATAGAAAAAGACGGAGTCTCCAAAGAGGTGTTCAATAGTGAGTGGAGGTTATATCTGTGTGGGGGATTTTTCAGTGACTCTGATGGGATACTTAGACCTTATATACACCTGATTCGCGGTTGGAAAAAGATACGATTTTTTTGAGGTGATCTTCTGAAATCAACAGCAAATTTACTGACATTGGCGAGAATACTCCTCTCTCTAGCGTTAGTTTTTACACGGCCTTTGAGCGTTCTGTTTTTTATTCTGTTTCTCGCTTGCGCGATCAGTGATGCCTTAGATGGCTATGTTGCCAGAAAGACGGGGACGGTGAGTAAATTCGGCGATAATCTTGACTCGATTGCCGACTTTCTGATGTATGCCGTATTGATAGGCGTCCTTTATCAGGTTCTGAATCTGACAATGGCGATGATCGTTTGGGTGCTAGGTATTGCCATCGTTCGCATACTCTCGATGATGGTATTATTAGTTAAGTATAAGACTTTTGAGATGCTTCATACCTATGGAAATAAAATGACTGGATTTATCCTATTTGTATTTATTTTGTCGCTGGCCTTTGGACAACCTCATTGGCTATTTTATCTGATTTGCTCGATTGCCAGCCTTTCCGCCATTGAAGAATTACTGATTAATCTGTTCTCAGCGGAATTGCAACTCAATAAAAAGAGCCTGTTTTTTTGATGCATAGCTGCAAATCAAAAATGGTTATGAGCAGAAGCAACTCACTATGTTCAGAAAATCAATTTTTGCTCACTCAGTTTTTAGATCGATGGGCTTCCATTAGGATCATCACCGATCCAGATGGATTCTTTTCATTAAGGAGGTCAGCATGATAACAACACTCAAACAGCTATTCTCGCTCACAGAATTTAAATCGATTCCTCTCGTCGCGGGAGAAGGGGGGATTCGTCGCCCAGTCACTGGTGTAAATACGATTGAGAGCGATCGTCTCGTTGAATTTATAAAGGCGAACGAACTGATCATTACGACTGGAATCAATATGCATCAGGATCAGCGAAAATTGATTGCGATGGTTCAGACCGCTTTCAAAAGTCAGGCAGCAGGAATCGTTATTAATGTGGGCCCTTATACTCCTTCAATACCTGAACAGGTCCTGCAGTTTGCCAATGAAAATCAATTTCCTGTATTTGAGATGCCTTGGGTATACAGAATTGCCGATTTTGTTAAAATAACGGTTCAATATTTGGCAACTCTTGATCCCGGACAGGGGCCATTCGAAAATATTCTTTCGCAAATCCTTTTCCAGTCCTCTTTTAGTAGCGACGAGATGAAGAATGCTCTTGCCGTAATGGGGATATCGCCTAATAGAGAATTTAATATTGTATTATGCGTTTTTAATGAGCAAGCGGCAAATCTTCCTTGGACAAAATATACAGTAGAGGAAGAATTGTCAAAAGAATATAAGATTCATCTCTCAATGACCTATAAAAACCAATGGATATACCTCGTGGGTTTTTCGGAAATACATACGTCTGAGCAAACGCTTTCCGGTTTAATCGATAATATTTATAAACAGATTAAAGGAGAATCAAAAAAGGTCCATTTGCTCATTGGAGCAGGGAGTTATCATCGAATACAAAATTTGAAAAAGAGCTATCAGGAAGCATTGAAGGTGATACAAATCGCCAGAAAACGTCCGGAGCTTAAGATCAATGAGTATAAGCATATGGGCGCTTATAAATTAATCAAGGACATTATGGATATCTCGGATACTCATTTGATTATAGCTTTTCATGAAGAGTCCTTAGGCGGTTTGTATCGCTATGATCAACTGCATCATACGAAGTATATTGATTTTCTCCGCGTTTTCCTCGCTGAAGACGGACATACCACAAATATTGCCAATAAAGAATTCATTCATCGCAATACCGTTCTCTATAAAATCAAAAAGATCGAATCCATATTAGCTATCGATTTGAATCATCCCTTTATAAAAACCAATTTAACATTAGCTTTTATGATGGAAGATATGCTTCATTAGGGAATTTTCAGAAAATGGTTGTGCAACTGCACAATCTTTTTCGTTTAAATTATCATTGTATTCCTTAAATAAAGGCTTATCATTAAATTATGCTAATTCAGAAAACAAACAGGAATGGGAGCTGAAATCGTGAAGCCAATGGATGATCTGCAAATCAAAGAAGAGGATCAACGCTATGTGCTGCATGCATGGTCAAAACAGAAGAATGTTCATGCCAATATTATTAAAAAAAGTGAAGGCATTTATTTCTGGGATGAATCTGGCAGAAAATATTATGATATGTGCTCCCAATTGGTCTATCTGAATGTTGGCCATAATCATCCAAAGTTAATCGAAGCCTTCAAACACGTCGGTGAAATTCCGCTGGCGGCCCCGGCTTTTGCTACGACATCCAAGGCAGAACTGGCCCGCAAAATCATTGAAGCAGCTCCTGAAAATATGGCTAAAGTCTTTTTTGCCAATGCCGGCGCGGATTCCAATGATCACGCGATTAAAATTGCCCGGATGGCTACCGGCCGCTATAAAATTTTTTCACGCTATCGTTCTTATCATGGGGCAACATTTGGTGCAGGGGACCTGTCCGGAGAAAATCGCCGTTTTTTTGTTGAACCGGGATTGCCTGGATTTATCAAATTTGAAACGCCGTATTTGTACCGCGCGCCGGTTGATTTTAAGAATGATCAGGAAGCCTCAGATTTCTACCTGAACAGGTTGAATAATCAGATTTTGTATGAAGGACCTGAATCGATTGCGGCGGTATTCATGGAGACGATTCCTGGCAGCAATGGCGTGCTGATTCCGCCGAAGGGCTATATGGAAGGCGTACGCAGGATCTGTGATAAATATGGCATTCTGATGATCTGTGATGAGGTCATGTCAGGTTTTGGCCGTACGGGGAAAATGTTTGCGGTTGATCATTTCGATTTTGAACCCGACATAATCACTTTTGCCAAAGGCGTGACCTGTGGCTATAGTCCGCTTGGTGGGGTGATCGTCAGTGATAAGATTGCTGAATATTTTGATGATCATACGCTGATGACCGGCCTGACCTACAGTGGCCACACGGTTTCTACTCAGATCGGCTGCGTGACGATGGACATCTACAAAGAGGAACATTTGATTGAGAATGCCGCCAAGATGGGGGCGGTACTCGCTGAACGGTTAGAAAAATTGCGCCGTTTTGATTCTGTTGGCGATGTTCGTCATATCGGCCTATTTTCCATGGTGGAACTGGTCAAGGATAAAAAAACGAAGGAACCGATTATTGCTTACGGCATGGACTACGGAAAGGATAAGGTTGGTTTGATGGGGAAATTCGTCAGTCTGTTAATCGAAAAAGGCTTCTATACGTACTCGCATGAATCCAGCGTCATGATTGCGCCTCCATTGATTATAACCGAGCAGCAAATTAATGAAGCCATGGACATCTTTGAGACCGTACTTGCAGACTTTGAGAAAAATTATCTGTTTGCTGATCGAATAGTCATTTCGAAATAGGAGGTGAGCGCAATGACTGGTTTTTTCTATAGGCAACCGGTACCGATTGATTTCGGCTTCGGAAAGAGGCAGCAGCTGACGGAAATTCTGAAACAGATGCATTTGAAAAGAGGTCTGCTGATTAGTGCCCCGTCCATGGTTCGCAGCGGAATTGCTCAAGAATTAGTCGAACAGTCGGAGGGCCGTTTGGTGGCTATTTTTTCCGATGTGCAGCCCAATCCGACGGTGGCCAGTACTGATGCCTGCGCGGGAGCACTCCGCGGCAATCATTGCAGCTTCGCTGTTGCTCTGGGTGGAGGCAGTATCATGGATTGTGCCAAAGTGGCCTGCTTTACGGCGCAAATGCCCTATAGCAGTGCGGATTATCTGTCAAAAAAGCGCTCGATAACCAAACCAGGCATTCCCCTGATTGCTATGCCGACGACATCCGGAACAGCCAGTGAGGTCACCAATGCCTCGGTTTTGACGGACACAGAAAGAAATATCAAGTCGTTGATTGCGAGTAATTTTATTTATCCGGTTTACGCGCTTGTTGATCCGCAATTGACGCTCACCTGTCCTCCTCAGGTGACTGCAGCGAGCGGGCTGGATGTCATCGCTCATTCGCTGGAGGCTTATTACGGCAAGAAACATCAGCCGATCACAGACCTAGCGGCGGAACGAGCGGCTACTCTTGCTTTTCAATTTTTACTAAAAGCTTATCATGACCCGGGCAATAAGGAAGCCAGAGAAGGGATGAGTGAGGCTTCCGTAACGGCAGGCTTGGCGTTTGGAAATACCCAGACGGCTGCCGCTCATGCCTGTTCCTATCCACTGACACAGGATTACGGGATCCCGCATGGAGAGGCGTGCGCATTGACCTTGCCTTCCTTTTGGCGCATAAACAGCGAACAGGGGCCAGAAGCTGAGCGTCTGAATGCTTTCAGCCGACGGCTTGGGTTTAAGCATGCTCTTGATTTAGCTGATCGGATTGATTTTATGAAACAGGAAATGGGTATGCGGACTTCATTGGAGGAGGTGGGCGTCAAAAGCGATGCAGATTTAGAAAAATTAGTGGCGAATAGTTTTGCGCCGAACATGAAGAATAATCCGGTAGAGATGACAGAAAACAGCCTGAAGGCAATGTATCAGACGTTGAAAAAGGATCCGCAGTATAAGGCATAATCGATTTTTAATTTCAGATTAGCGAGCAATCAATTCAAATTTATCAATCAGATCGCTTGATTAAGGGGCGCTCGATATGCAGAAACAGAAAATCTTAATTAATAGCAAACGTTTAGAGGATACAATCGAGAAATTCGCAGATTTTGGCCGAACAAAGAACAATGGTGTGACACGGTTATCTTTGTCTAAGGAAGATATTGCTGCCAGAGATTATTTTGTATCTTGTTGCACGGATTTGGGGATGACGATAAAAATCGACGATGTGGCCAATATTTATGCGACGATGGCCGGCATTGAGAACAAACCGCCGCTTGTTGTGGGTTCGCATCTCGATACGGTCATTAAAGGCGGCCGCTTCGATGGTGTGCTTGGTGTACTGGCTGCGTTAGAGGTTGCCCGTACTTTGCATGATCACAATATCAAGCCGCAAATCCCCTTGACTCTCGTCGATTTTACAAATGAGGAAGGCGCCAGGTTCGATCCGGCAATGATGTGCTCGGGGATTATCTCCGGTATGTTTGAAAAAGCCGATATGCTTAAGATTAAGGATGTGGAGGGTAAGACATTTGCTGAGGCACTCGACGAGAGCGGCTATAAGGGTCTGGCAGAAAATCGATTACGCGAAGCAACTGCCTATCTGGAGATGCATATTGAACAAGGACCGGTACTCGAGAGCGAGTCTCTAAAGATTGGTGTGGTTGAGGGCGTCGTCGGGATGGTGAATTATGAAATTGAGGTTACCGGCGAGTCGGATCACGCAGGTACCACACCGATGAGAATGAGAAAAGATGCCTTATTCGCAGCCAGCGATCTGATTCGATTGCTGCGAGACGAGTTAAATACTTTGGATGATGACTTGGTTTATACAATGGGCAGAATGAATGTTCTTCCTAATGTACATACCGTCATTCCGAACAAAGCGCTGTTCACACTAGAGGCACGGCATCAGGATCCTGATGTTATTAAACAGGTGGTTCGGATTATTGAGGGATTACCTGAAACATTGGGAGGATGCATGATTCGAGCCAAGAAATTATGGGGACGAGACACCGTTGCCTTTGACAAGACGATTTGCGATCAATTGGAAGAATCGGCAAAGACACTTGGCTATTCCTATAAAAGAATGTACAGCGGTGCTGGGCATGATGCTCAGTATATGGCCAGCTATCTGCCATCGGCCATGATTTTTGTACCGAGTGTCAACGGGAAGAGCCATTGCGAGGAAGAATTAACCGCCTATGAGGACTGTGCCAAGGGAGTTAATGTCGCTCTGGACACGGTGCTCGAAATACTCGCCAAACAATAGGCTGGAGAGCTGGTAGATTCATATAAAATGCAATCATTTTTGATATCGAATCCAAACGATCCAGATAGAAAGTTTAGTAAATGATGGATGCCAATAAGTTTTAGTCGGACTTTGAAATAAAGGGTTGATGGTGACAAATTTTAGGGTCATGGGAGACTAACTGATATGAAGACACAAGTCCAAAAAGATGGCATTGTTACGCTCACCGATCAAGCGATTGATGATTTGCAGGATAGCCGTTTATGGAATGATGATTTACGTCCAGCTACAAGGGAAGAGCACTCATGGGGCGGTATCAATTTTGTCACACTATGGATTGGCATGTGTCTTGTTATTCCTTCTTATACAATGGCAGGCGGAATGATTACATTAGGCATGAATTGGTGGCAGGCGTTGTTGACGATCTTCATTGGTAACTGTATTGTCCTTATCCCAATACTCCTTAATTCGCATGCCGGAACTAAATTTGGTATTCCTTATCCTGTTTTTGCAAGACTATGGTTTGGATCAAAGGGTGCACATATTCCAACGCTTGCGCGAGCGATTGTGGCTGCCGGCTGGTTCGGCATCAATACTTGGATCGGCACGACAGGGATTGACGCACTGCTGATGAAGGTATTCCCGGGTTGGGGCCACTTTGGTTTGCATACAGCTATCGTGTTCGTACTCTTCTGGCTGCTTAATATCGTTGTCGGATTTAGAGGGCCGGAAGAAATTAAATGGCTCGCCGCAATCGCAGCACCAATTGTGGGGATCGCTGCCATTATTTTATTTATATGGGCAGTGGTGAACATCCATGGAATGGGACCGATTATGACAGCTCCAAGCAAATTTCATTCAGCCGGACAATTTTTTGCAGTGTTCTTTCCTTCGTTAACGGGTGTGATCGCTTATTGGGCAACATTAGCTTTAAATATTCCTGATTTTGCACGACAAGCAAAAGATCACAAATCGATGATGGTGGCTCAATCGTTTGCATTGCCGCTCTCGATGACAATCTTTTCTTTCATCAGTATTTTTGTTACATCGGCTACTGTTGTTTTATATGGAAAGGCTTTATGGCAACCCGTTGATTTACTTTCACATTTTCCAACATTCATTGTTTTTATTGGCGCCATTATTATTGCCATCTCCTCTGTGACGATAAATGCCGGAGCCAATCTTGTCGCACCGGCTCGCGCAATAGAAAATCTATGGCCGCGGCATGTCACTTTTGCAGTTGGCGCGATAATTACCGGTTTAATTGCATTAGTTATGCAGCCTTGGTACCTGATGGCGAATTTTCAAAACTATATTTTTGTTTTTCTCGATGGTTATGGCGCGCTACTTGGACCGATTGACGGGATTGCCATTGCCGATTACTGGATTGTCCGTCATCGTCGATTGGCTCTGACAGAATTGTATCGAGGCAATGGGCGCTACAATTATTCTTCTGGTTTCAATAAAAACAGTATCTATACCTTGATCATTGGTATCGCGATACCCCTTTTGGGATTGTTTATACCTGCACTCAGATTCTTGTGGAGCAATGCATGGACCATTGGTCTTCTTCTTTCAATTCTCATTTATAGCTATTTAATGAAAGATAGCCCGAGCCAACTGTCTAAGAAGGATTATAGTGAAATGACTGTCTTTGAGGACAGTTCCATTTCCGCGGAAAACATTGCACCCAGTGCGATCAAAACGAGCACAGACTGACTAAGAGGGAAAATCTATTGATCGGATTCAGGAGGTGGTGTTGGAAATGAATGGATCAGCTGTTGAGAGTGATTATTGGAGAAATTTTGATGAAATGAAACCGGATTTAACAGCAAAGGAAGTCGTTGATGAAGCGAATAGATGTCTCTATTGTTTTGACGCACCTTGCAAGAAGGCCTGTCCAACGGGGATCGATGTTCCATCATTTATAAAAAAATAACGACAGGAAATTTAAAAGGTTCCGCCCGTAGCATTATGGAAGCCAATCCTGTTGGAGCAACCTGTGCTAGAGTTTGCCCAACGGAGGAACTCTGTGAAGGTGCCTGCGTTCTGAATGATGCTTCGGCTCCGATCATGATTGGCGATCTGCAGCGGTACGCTACAAACTGGGCAATGAAAAATAAGCAGCACTTGTTTGAAGCAGGAAAGTCCAATGGAAAATCGGTTGCGATCATAGGCAGCGGTCCCGCAGGTTTATCCTCAGCCCGTGAATTGGCCCGTTTCGGTTATAAGGTCACAATCTTCGAGAAAAAGGAAAAAGCCGGTGGGTTGGATACGTATGGTATTGTTCCCTTCCGTCTTCCACAAAATGTAGCTCTCTGGGAGGTCAGTCAGGTAAAAGGCCTGGGGGTATCTATCCAAACAGAGACAGAAGTCGGCAGAGATATTCCTGCAGAGACGCTGTTGAATGATTTTGATGCAGTTATTCTTGCAGCAGGTATGGCCGATGTGCCGCCTCTTCATATTCAGGGTGAGGATCTAAACGGTGTATATGATGCCATACAGCTTGTCGAGAAGGTCAAGGAGCGGCATATGACTGATCTTTTTGCCGGGAAACGGGCTGCTGTGATTGGCGCTGGGAATACTGCCATTGATGCGGCTGTCTGTCTCAAACGATTAGGAGCAGCAAATGTCAAAATCGTCTATCGCCGAACTGAGAAAGAGATGACTGCTTATCCGTTTGAATATGAGTTTGCCAAACAGGAGAGCATCGAATTCAGGTGGCTAACACAACCGAAGTACATTAAAAGCGACGGAAATGGGCATGTCGCAAAAATGCAATGCCTGAAAATGGAATTGGGAGAAAAGGATCGATCCGGACGAAGACGGCCCATTGAGATTGAAAATTCCCAGTTCGATTTGGAGGTTGACGTTGTCGTACGGGCAATTGGTCAGGAGCGAAACACTTCGTTAATCGATTCCCTCGGTCTTGAACATGATCACGGGATCGTTAAAGTGAATCCACGGACACATCAGACTTCGAATAAAAAGATTTATGCAGTTGGAGATGTCACTTTCGGGAAAGGCAGCGGTGAAGCCATGGTTGTTTCTGCTGCAGAACAAGGTAAAACAGCGGCATATGCACTTAATCAACAGTTGTTTGGTAATATTTAAGTTAAGACGAAGGGGGCATTGTGATGGCTGATTTAAGCATTGATTTCGCGGGCATAAAATCGATAAACCCCTTTTGGCTCGCCTCAGGTCCACCAACCAATACCGGCTATCAGGTGCAGAGGGCATTTGAAGCAGGGTGGGGCGGAGCGGTCTGGAAAACGCTCGGCGATCCGATTATCAATGTCAGTTCCCGGTTCGCGTCTCTTCAATATAAAGGGCAGCGAGTTGCCGGTTTCAATAATATTGAACTGATTTCGGACCGTCCGCTAGACGTGAATCTGAAAGAAATCTATGAAACAAAAAAGAAATATCCGAAGCATGCGATTATTGCCTCCTTGATGGTCGAACCGAAACAAGAAAAATGGCATGAAATTGTTAAGAAGGTAGAAGCGGTTGGGGTCGATGGACTGGAATTAAATTTTGGTTGTCCACATGGCATGGCAGAACGCGGGATGGGAGCGGCTTCCGGGCAGGTACCCAGTTTGGTTGAAAAGCAGACCTACTGGACGAAAGAAGTTGCTGAGACACCTGTCATTGTGAAACTGACTCCTAATATCACAGATATAACAGCCACAGCGTACGCTGCCGCGCAGGGCGGAGCGGATGCTATCAGCATGATTAATACCATTAACAGCTTGATGGGGATTGACCTCGATACATGGAATACGATCCCCAATATTGACGGCCTGGGAACACACGGAGGCTATTGCGGCCCAGCGGTGAAGCCGATTGCGCTGAATATGGTCGGAGAATGTGCCTTGGATCCGGAAATACATATTCCAATTTCAGGCATCGGCGGTATTGAGGATTGGCGCGATGCTGCTGAATTCATGTTGATGGGCGCTACCGGAGTACAGGTATGCACAGCAGCCATGCATCATGGGTTTCGGATTGTTGAGGACATGATTGATGGATTGAATAATTATCTGGACGAAAAAGGTCTCAGTTCAATCATGGAGCTGGTCGGGAAGTCTGTTCCCAAATACAAGAAATGGGGCGATCTCGATCTTAATTATCAAGTGACTGCTCATATTAATCCGGATAAATGTATCAATTGCAATAAGTGCTATATTGCTTGCGAAGATGCAGCACATCAATGTATTGAACGAATTACCAAGAAAGATGGCACAACATTGTTGAAGGTTCAGGAAGAGGATTGTGTCGGCTGCAATCTTTGCTCGATTGTCTGTCCAGTGGATGGAGCAATTGATATGCACGAAAGTAAAGGAGAAAATCACATGACATGGAACGAGCGTCAGGAACTGCTTAAAACATTTTAAGAGTCCATCACTTCCGAATTAAATGGGAATTCCGGAATCGTTCGTGATCTCGGGAGGAGGTCAAAATGCAAGAGTATGAGATTTTCTTGAAAGAAAAGGAACAGATCGATAGGTTGATCGAAAAGGATTATCCAGTCATTAGCATTGAAGAAAATTTGAATGGAGCTTTTGTCAGCTATCGAATAGCTGAAAATGGAAGTAGTGAAACAAGGATATTTCACATACTTACGGCAAATGGAAGAAAATATCTCACAAATAAATTATTAATGAAAAATCAGCGGGTTATTGAATAAATTTATCAGAAATATCAAATAAGAACATTGATCAGATTACGAGATTCGGCAGATGGAGGTAAGGATAGATGAAGCTTATTGGTGTGGATATTGGCGGTACCTTTACGGATATTATGTATACAGACACGGATACCAATGTTTCGTATATTCATAAGACGCCGACGACAGCAAACGATCCATCCGTTGGTATGGTCAAAGGAATTACTGAATTGTGTGACCGGTACGAGGTCGATAGAAAAGAGATTAATCACGTCTTTCATGGGACGACGATTGCCACGAATGCAATTCTGGAACATAAAGGTGCGAAGGTCGGTTTTATTACAACAAAGGGGTATCGGGATCTGCTTCAGATCGGCCGGCATCAAAGACCAGAAAATTACTCAATCACCCAGGAAATACCGTGGCAGGATAATGCGATCATGGAACGCCGGGATCGAAGAACTGTTTCTGAGCGAATCACGGTCAAAGATGGTAAGGCATATGAAAAAATTCCGCTTGACGAAGAAGCCGTCATCCAAATTTTAAACGACTTTAAAAAGGAAGGCATCGAGTCGATCGTCATTGGTTTTTTGTTTTCGTACTTAGATCCCGATCATGAAGACAAAGTACAGGAGATTATTAATAAGAAATTTCCTGGATTTTTTGTAACAAAGTCCTCAAATATTTCTCCTCAATTCCGAGAGTTTGAACGTTTCACGACGGCGTGTCTGAATGGTTTTGTCGGGCCGAAAATGAAGGGCTATGTGGAGAGCCTCGAATCTCGTCTCCATGATGAAGAAATTAATAGTGATTTGATGATTATGACTTCTAATGGCGGGGTTGCTAATTCTGAGAGGGTATCTGAGAAACCGGTTTATACCTTGCTATCAGGACCTGCTGCCGGGGTACTCGGTGGACAATGGGCAGGCAAATTATCAGGACACGACCGACTAATTACACTCGATATTGGGGGAACGAGCGCCGATATTGGGATAGTAACTGAGAACGGTTTTTCGGAAGCAACTGCCGGAGACACGCGAATTGCCGGATTCCCGGTTCAGATCCCGATGATTGATATTTACACGATTGGTGCGGGAGGCGGCAGTATTGCTTATGTCGATGCTGGAGGTGCTTTTAAGGTGGGACCGGAAAGCTCAGGTTCAATGCCGGGTCCTGCTTGCTATGGACGAGGCGGAACGCAGCCGACAGTAACGGATGCGGCGCTGGTGCTTGGACGATTGGATCCGGAGAATTTTCTTGGTGGTGAAATGGAGATTTATCCGGAGAAAGCTGAGAAGGCTGTGGCTGAACTGGCGGCAAAGCTGGGACTGGATATATACGAGACTGCAGAAGGAATTCTGACGATTGTCAATAATAATATGGCCAATGCGATTCGGTCGAGAACGATTCAAAAAGGTTTCGATCCCCGTGAATTCAGCTTAGCGGCATTAGGAGGCGGCGGTCCGATGCTTTCCGTTGAAGTTGCGCAGATCCTCGATATTCCGGAGATGATCATTCCTCCCTATCCAGGTATTACATCAGCGACTGGGCTGCTGACTACAGACTTGAAATATGATGCGGTTCAGACCATATTTATCGCCAGTGATCAGGTGGATATTGATTATTTGAATCAAAGATTTAAGGCTTTGGAAAAAAATATTACGGAACAACTAAAGGAGTCAGGATTTGCAGCCGATAAAATTTCCCTTGAACGTTATTTTGACTGCCGCTACGTTGGACAAGGCTACGAGCTGCGCGTCCCTGTTCAGTCAGGCACGATCGATTCTAACAATATCACGAAGATTTGGGATACTTTTCATAAAGAACATAAGCGTGAATATGGGCATGCCTTTCTTAATTCACGGATAGAAATTGTAAATATGCGTGTAACCGGTGTTGGCGATATGCCTAAAATAGGCGATCCTCATTTTACAGAGGGCGGCCGTTCTTTGGAAGAAGCAGAGGTTCAGAAGGCCCCGGCCTGGTTCCGTGTTAACGAGTCTTTGAAATCATTCGACACCCCGCATTATAAAAAGGACAAACTGCCAATCAATCGACCAATAGCGGGACCCTGCATTATCCTTCAGAAGGATACAACATCGGTTATTCCTCCAGATTGTGAAGCCGAGATGCTGACTAATGGAAGTATTTTAGTTAAAATTGGAGGCGACAAATAATGGTTGAGACTAAAAAAGCAATTGATCCGATAACGGCGCAGGTCGTCAGCGGTGCATTGAAGAATGTCGCTATTGAAATGGGTCATAAACTGGCACGGATGGCCTACTCCAGTATCATTCGCGAGTCTAATGATTTCGGCTGCGCATTGATGGATGAGAACGGTCAGCAGCTCTGCGAATCCGTAAATAGTACACCGCTGCAATCCGGGCCCATACCTGGATATCTTCACGGGATTAAAGAAATTATGGCAGAAAGAGGCTATGATTTTAAACCTGGTGATGTTGTCCTGCATAACTCTACTTTTTATGGAGCCACTCATCAACCGGATTGCGGTTTCTTTGTTCCTATCTATTACAAGGGAGAATTAATCGGCTTTTCCGGAGCAACTGCGCATCAACTGGATCTGGGAGCCTTGTCACCAGGCTCCATTGGGATCATTGATGCCGTTGATTGTTTTGCTGAAGGTTTGCAGTTTAAAGCGCTCAAGGTTTATGAAGAAGGAAAAAAAGTGGAGATGGTCTGGCAACTGATCCGTGATAACGTGCGAGATAGTAAGGTCATTGGTGATATGGAAGCCGAGATTGCGACCTGTCGCATCGGAGCGCAGCGTTATCTGGATATCGTTGAAAAGTTCGGATTAGATACTGTTCGAGCAGCCCGCGATTATATGATTGATTATTCCGAACGGGTTTTGCGCAGCGAGATTTCTAAAATACCCGATGGTACCTATTCCTCAATTGGTTTTATTGACGGCTATCTGGATAGTCCTGATCCGAAAAGAAAAGATCTTAAATTCGTGGTCAATTTAATCGTAAAGGGCGATGATATGACCGTTGATTTAACAGGCACCTCAGATCAAGTTGCCGATCGGCCAATCAATATGCCACTCCTGGGCACAACGGATATGGCCATCTATCTAACGATTCGCACAGTGTTGCTTGATTCTAAAAAATTCGGCTATATTCCGCAAAATGCCGGCATGATGCGACCGATAAAAATTATTGTCCCTAAGGGCACCTTGGCTAATCCGACCTATCCGGCACCGACTATTTCCAGATTCTGTCCAGGTAATGCGCTTGCCGATACGATCATGCATGCTTTGGGGAAAGCTGTTCCGGAACAAATATGTGCGGGAATCGGAAATTTGTATATGGTGGCTTACAGCGGGATGATTGATGAGAAATACTGGGTTTATATGGACATCATGGCTGGCAGCTCTGGCGGTCGTTACGGGAAAGATGGGATCGATGCTATTGATGTATTGTATGCCAATACGCGAAATAATCCGATTGAAGACATCGAATCCCATAATCCGCTCAGTGTAACGAGATATGAATTTCCGGACAATGCGGCAGCACCTGGAAAATATCGGGGTGGTGTCGGACCGATTCGGGACATTGCCTTTACGGATGAGGGTGGGTTTTCTGTCGAAGGCGAAGGTCAGAAATATAATCCATGGGGATTTGATGATGGCCTGGACGGTACCCCGAGTAAACTGATTTTCACTGATCAAATGGGTCAAAAAAAGTCACTGCCTTCCAAAGTGCCCTATATGAAAACACATAAAGGAGAAGTTTTACGCATTGTCGGACCCTGCGGAGGCGGTTATGGCGATCCATATGAGCGCGATCCGGAACAGGTTCTGGATGACTATAAAGACGGCTACGTTTCGATGGAAAGAGCGGAATCTGATTATGGGGTGGTTATTGCCAGCGACAAAATCAATTGGGAGAAGACAAAGAGTCTGCACGCCGCCCATATGTAGAATATTTTTGCACGGAGTCACAAATAAAATGGGTGTCAATCCATGATTGGCATACCGTGCTTTTTTCTGGGACCCTTGATATGAGGCGGAATGAGAGCCTTATTATCAAGGGTTTTGTATGTCCGAATAACTGCGGGCAACGCTGACGTGCATATTCTACCGAATTTGATGCGCGTCAGTAATTTTCATTAGCAAGTAGCTAGGCAGGCAATTTGACCGAAACTGGCCGGGGATGGTATGACTAGACTATTAGTAAAGGGGCGGGAAAGAAGGAGACGCGCAAGATGCTGGCAAAAAAATCATTTCTCTCACGAAAAAAAGGGTTGTTCCGCTTTTTACCGGCAATGGTTCTGGCGAAACTACTAAGCCCTTTCTTTTATTTTCTTCTGAAGAATAAGAAGATAGCGTTGGTTGGCGGGCATTGCGGCGAAAAATATGCCGACAACGCTGCTGCGCTGCACCAGTATTTACGCGCAAACTGTCCGGATTATACCATTTATTTCGGACTCAGCAAAAAACATGGCGCCATTCGTGCGGCGATTGATGGTCCGGTCTATCAGCTGGGTTCTGTCTGGAATTATTTGCTCTATTTGTTTGCCGATGTCTGCTATTATTCGCATTCGCTGGAGTCTGACGTAGCACCCGAGATCGACTTCACCCGTTTTGCCAGCCGGCAGCTGATCAAGGTATACCTCGGTCACGGAATTGACGGGCTAAAAAGAAATCTTTTCATTTTTGATACGCGGCATAGCAATTACTTCGTCTGTTCTTCTTACCAGGAGGCAGTGATTAAGAATAAGCATTGGGGTATTCCCAAGGAAAAGCTGATCGTTACCGGAATGTCCCGTTATGATGCACTTTATATGAAGCGAAAGCATGCACCGACGCGGACGGTTCTTTATATGCCGACATGGCGCGAGTGGCTGAGTGCGGATCGCACCTTTTTCGATAGTCATTTTTATCAGCATGTCGCGCAATTGCTCAATGATCAGACTCTTGGGGAGGTGCTTAAGCAGCGAGGGTATCATCTGAAAGTGATGCTGCATCCTTTTCTGCATTCGGTATTTCAGACCTTCACAGCGGATAACGATCATTTGAAGGATGTCAGCTTTTGCCGGCCGGATCAGAGCATTCAGGATCTGATTCTGGAATGCGATATGCTGATCACGGATTATTCCAGTGTCTCCTGGGATTTTTACTATTTGGATAAACCCGTCCTCTTCTTTCAATTCGATCAAGCGGAGTATCTGGAGAAACGCGGCGCTTATCTTGATTTTTCAAAAGAATTGTTCGGTGAGGTGACCTTTTCGGCAGATGAAACGGTGCAAAAATTAGATCAAATCCTGTCGCTGAATCGGCTGTCGGACTACTATAAGGATCAAGTCAGTCAGAAAAATCATTTCGATTTTTACGATAATAAGAATTGTTTGCGGATTGTTCAGCACACTTTGCCCGGATATCGAGACAGTTCGAGACTAATCGCAGCCGCGCAGCAAACGCTTCATCAGAAGTGACGCTTGTTTGCGATTTGCCCAATTAAATGCCAGAAACAAAAAGCTTCCTTTACATCCATCGAAGGTGATCTATAATTAATTTTATTGAACGTACAACTTTATTTGTACGTTCAATAAAATTAATGGAGGCTGATGGGATGAAGGATATTTTTTACATTACCACTCTCGATCAGTTGAGGGTTCTCAGCGATCCGCTAAGAATTAAAATTATCTGGTCCTTGTCGGCTCGCGAAAAAACGGGAAAGATCCTATCGGAAGAAATGAAGATGGCCCCATCAAAGATTCGTTATCATTTAACCGAATTGGAACGTGTCGGACTGATTGAGCTTGTGCGGACAGCGTTGAAGAATGGTATTCAGCAAAAGTTTTATCGAACGGTTGCTGCAAACATCTCGCTTGAAAAAATAACTTCGCTGTTGAATGGCGAGAATGTTCCCGATTTGGACAGCTTGCTCAAAGAGAATGCTTATTGTGCGTTGGAAGAGTTGCGTAAAAACATCGCTCAAACCGATCTGCAGAAAAATAATTTTTTACTGATTCCGTTCCAGGTTCGCTTGACTGAGGAAGAGGAAAAGAAGGTAAAAGGAAAAATAATGGAGATTTACAACTTCATGCAAAGTAAGAGCAATCGAACGACAGAGGCGGAGACCCAATCGTATTATGCCGGCTTTTCTTTTTTCCCGATTAAAGGGGAGTAAGTGCATAGCTTTTTGCCTAACTTACAACTCATTTTGTACATATAAAAATTATGGACGTGATCAAGTGGCCCAAACACAATTCTTAAGAAAAAAGCGTTATCCGGAATTATTCAGACCCGTTATCGTTTCAAAAGCTTTCCGCTATTTGTGGATTGGCAATTCGCTATCAACATTTGGTTCATCAATCACCAATGTTATCCTTCCCTTATTGGTTTATGAACTGACCAGTTCGCCGATGGCTATGAGCATGATCATGGCCGCCTATATGATCCCGGAAGTTTTAATTCTGCCGATTTCTGGGGTGATCGTTGATCGATTGAATCGTGCCAAAATCATGCGTGCGGCTGATCTGATTCGTTTTATCTTAACAATCGGTGTCATGCTACTCGGATTGACGGGTCATTTATCGATCGCCGCTTTAGTCGTGATGATGGCAGCTATGGGCCTGATGAGTGGCCTTTTTCAGCCTGCCTTTTCCGCTATGCGGGCCACTGTCTTTTTACCGGACATTCGTAACTCGGCCAATGCTTTAAGCCAATTTACTGAGCAGCTTTTAAGGCTTCTGGGACCATCTGTCGGAGGATTGATCATCAGTTTGACCACCGCTTCATTAGGTTTTGGTATCGATGGCTTCACTTACCTAATTTCTTTTATCTGCCTAATGTTTTTAACACACACAGGTGGGGTAAACAGGAAGCCTCAGCAAACGCAATCCTTTATCCATGAATGTTTTGAAGGTATCCGTGTGATTAAAAAGAGCACTTGGTTATGGGTAACGATTTTATTTTTTAGTTTTATCAATATCTGCTCAACAGGTGTGGTTGTCGTGTTAATACCCTGGCTGATTAAGGTACATGATCAGTTGCCCGCCTATATCTATGGGATTGCCATGTCGGGCTCTGCTTTCGGATCGATTTTGACTGCCTTTGTTTTTGGAATGCGGAAAAAATGGCGTTTTCGCGGACTGCTCGCCTATGGCGGGATTGCACTATCCGGGCTGGCTTTATTTGTGATGCCTTTTGCTCATCAGACAGTTTTTCTGACTTTGCTGATGGCGTTAGAAGGAGCCGGGACGATGCTTTTCGGCCTGATTTGGGAGACAAGTCTTCAGGAGATGGTTGCTCCTGAAGCATTCGGACGAGTGGCTAGTCTTGATATGGTCGGATCATTTGCCCTTTTACCCATTGGTTATTTATTGACCGGCTGGCTTTCCGGAGTGATCGGCGGTGTCGGGACGATTATTCTGATGAGTGGTATTGTCGTATTTGCTAACGCACTGATTCTGCTTGTGCCCGGAATTCGGAAATTTGATTAGCCATAGACCTTGAATTCGTGAACGAACTGCCCAATTACGGTGCGGAACTGTTGAAGCTCGGGCGCGTACTGTTGAAGCTCAGGCCTGTACTGTTGAAGCTTGGGCGCGTACTGTTGAAGCTTGGGCGCGTACTGTTGAAGCTCGGGCGCGAACTGTTGAACCTCGAGCGCGTACTGTTGAAGCTCGATGCTGTACTGTTGAAGCTCAGGCCTGTACTGTTGAAGCTTGGGCGCGTACTGTTGAAGCTCGGGCACGTACTGTTGAAGCTCGATGCTGTACTGTTGAAGCTCAGGCCTGTACTGTTGAAGCTTGGGCGCGTA
>JBHGUY010000007.1:0-15655 GCA_048976585.1 Sporolactobacillus sp.
CACACCGCCGAACCGAGCCTCTGCTTGTTGCACGACCTGAGTGATCTGCGCGGAGTCCGTCACATCCAGTTGAAGAGCCAATGCGGTATCCGGATAGGAAGTCACAATATCCTGAATCGCTGAAAGCTTTCTTGCCGTAACTATCGCTTTATCCCCATGTTTCAGTACAGCCTGAGCAAGATGGCGGCCAAGGCCGCTTGAACAACCCGTGATTAACCATGTAGCCATAACATTCCCTCTCTTCCTAAAAAAATTTAAATTGCTTTTCTTCTAACATACTACTTGGAGTCGACTTCAAGTCAAGTGCTTTTTTAAAACCCTATTTCAATGGACAAAGCTCTGCAATAAAAAAAGAGCAGAATCTAATTGATCTGATCTCTTCATTATCCAACCTATAACAATAAAGGAAAATTCCCTAAGCTGCGCGAATTTATCGCACGAATTTTCCTATTTTATTCGGTCTTTTATCTATTTCTTAAACATTTTTCATAATTGTGCTGCTTTTGACACACCACTTAATTCATTGATTTTGTTAGATCATTCTCCATTTCTAACAATCGACCATCACAGCCTTTTATTTTATGGTCCAAACGTGCCAAGGTTTCTTGCATCGCCTGAATTTTATCTGCCAACATGTGACGCTGTTCAAGAAGCAATTCTTTTCGTTTCCTTAACGTCGTGTCACCTTGCTCAAATAATTTTATATAATCAACAAGTACTTCAATGGGCAGACCAGCCCTGCGCATGCACTTAACAAAGTCAATCCACTTTAAGTCTTCATCATTATAGGAACGAATTCCTCCATGGGTTCGGTGAACCTGAGGAATAAGACCGATCCGCTCATAATAACGAAGCGTATCAGCAGAAAGGTCGTATATTTCGCTGACTTTTGAAATATTCATTAATTTTCCTCCATCTTATGATAAAATTTCTAGACTACGGCAGAAAAAAGACAACCTCTTATTTTTTTCTCATTTGATATTACTATAATCTGGAGTTGGCTTTAAGTCAATTCGTTCACCGTCTTTGTCATAATTTATCCTCTATTATGGATCATAGACTGAGAAAAGATGACTGGCTGAGTAAAACCAGACGCGTACCATTCACCCAAATCATTGTTTCAAATATAATAAATAATGGTTTAATAACCAAAGCAATTTCTTCTACTTGAGATAAGTGAGGGATAAATATGGATAATAATCAACCATTTTACGGTGTAGATACGGAATGCAAGGACATACCTTGGACATTCCCACCGCAACATCAGGATCGACAGCCCGGCATGGAATATGAAATGGTACCTCTGCCGATTTTTGACAATCCAAAATACGTTGGAACCGGCAAACTAAAAGACAAGGTAGCACTCATTACGGGCGGAGATAGTGGGATTGGCCGTGCTGTCGCTGTTGCATTTGCAAAAGAAGGAGCCAATCTGGTCATTGCTTACTATGATGAGGAATATGACGCACAGGAAACGAAGAGAGTCGTGGAGCAATATGGAGCAACCTGCCATTTAATCGCCGGTGACCTGCGCAATATCGATCATTGTCAGTATGTCATTGACCAGACGATTAAACTCTATGGGAAAATTGATATTTTAATCAATAATCTTGGCGTACAAATCCGTCATGTGGATTTTGAAACGATTTCTGATGAACAAATTCAGTTAACATTTAATGTAAATATACTGCCCTTCTTTTATATAACGAAAAGAGCCTTACCTCATATGACATCCGGCGCCAGCATCGTAAACACAACATCAGTCGCAGCTTATATTGGCAATCCGGATTTTATCGATTATAGCTCCACAAAGGGGGCAATTGTCAGCTTTACGAGAGCATTAGCTCGCAAGACTGTTGACAGAGGGATTCGTGTTAATGCAGTAGCGCCCGGTCCATTTTGGACGCCTTTACAGCCCTCTTCTTTCCCAGCGGATATTATAAAAACGTTTGGTTCCAATGTTCCGATGAAGCGTGCCGGTCAGCCCTATGAATTAGCGCCTGTATACGTATTACTTGCTTCTGATGACGGTTCCTATATTACAGGTGCTACATTTCATGTGAATGGCGGGATGATGACAACAACTTAACAACAGAATGTCATCTCCAGTTCATATTTTTTATGAATCATCAAAAAATCAAATTTAGCCATATGCTAGGTATTCTCTGGGTTTTCATTCACAGGCTCGCGCAGCACCTGTCATGAGGCAACTGAGCACAGATGGACAAAACCCGGGTAAAAGAGGTCAACCCAACGTACGTTAAGATGGATCATCTCAGCAATCTGCTCCACTTTGAGACTCACCTATTTGTGGAGTCTCATTTATAATGCTTTGTCGGTATCCTAGACGAATTCCTGCTGACTGCTGAGCCACTATGGCCTTCAGAGTTCTGCTCTTTATATCTGTGAAAATGTTTTACGATACCTTTAGTTGCTTAATTTTTGGCAAACACCTGAGTTAACCATTTATCATAACGTGGAATCCAGCCCCGTCGATATCCGTAGCCATGAGGAGCGTTTTGTAAGACGTCAGTTTGCACTTGAACTCCGGCCTTATGCAGAGCACGAATATTGGCTTTGAATTCGTCAAAAAAGGGATCTTCGGTACCGTAACAAAAGTAGGTTGGGGGAAGATTCCCTCGTCGAAGTTCGCTGACATTCTTAGAAGCGATGCTTAACTGCCCATAAAATGAATAAATCATCCCATCGGCCCCGACTTTAGCTGGAACTTTATCCAAAGCATCAGGTTGGTAATTCTTGTCCAAGGCTGTGCCGCTAACTATTCCATCGTAGTTCAATAGCATTTCACCAGCCAAAATGCCACCAGCGGAAAAACCCATCACCGCAACGTCATTCTGGCGTATCCCGTATTCTTTGGCGTGGGTGATGACATAACGGACCCCCCGTTCCAGATCGAGTGCACCTTCCTGTTGCGTATAGGGTAGAACACGATAATTAACGACAAAACTTTGATAGCCCCGTCTAGCTAATGCTTCAGCAACAGGATAGCCTTCATTGCTGTTACTGCGAAATTGAAAAGCTCCGCCAGCATTAATTAATACAGCTCCCTTGATCTTGGTGCCCTGGGGAACGGGAAAACTAATCATATTCGGGCGAAAATCAGCGCCATCATCGTTACCACCTGCTGCTTTGTAATCAGTAGTTGTGGGAACGTTATTTTTTTGCCATAAATAGAACGTCTGATTTATGTTAACATGGGGTTTCAATCGAGTGGAGACCACTCCAGCAACGGGCGCATTTGGCCGTCCGCTATCGGTAGTCGATTCGCCAAAATTTTTTGGACTTAAGTTACTATCATTTGAATCACTTTGACTTGTAGCTGTCGAAGGCGTTCGACTGCTCGAATGGTTTCCTGAACGGTTTACATAGGCTACAACGCCTAATCCTAATACTAAGCAAATTGCTACAATAATTATTAGATTCAGTTTTTTCAAGCCAGCTTACCTCCTACAATTCGCGTCTGTCGCTCCCAAAAAGCGAGCAGCATCTGATCAACCATGCAATATCACAAAGTCAAGGCGTTACCACCTTTTTCCTTAATTCAGTTTAATTATAAAGCATGAAGTGCACTTCAACGCAATCCTTTTCCACTTTTTTTATTAAAGCTTGCCTTATTCTGAACTTTCTCTTATAGTGACGAGTAAATGAAATCTCTGTAACTATGAATGAAATGAGGTGAGAAGAATGTCGAAGCAATTAATCATTGTTTTAAGTTTAATTGTAATAGTGGTAGGGATATTTATGACCATGCCCAGGCAAGATAATATGCAGGTTACTTCATCTCGAAGTGATAATCCAACTAAAACTCATGTAAAAAACTCTGAGAGGAGTCTGCAGATGGATAAAGTACCCACTCGTTATCGGCAACTAGCGGTCGCATCCGCCCGTGGAAAAGTTGAACGTTTAACGTATCAAGGAACATATGAAAACAAAACGTATTCAAAAGATGCGCTAGTGTACCTACCCGTGGGTTATTCGAAGAATCCTACTAAACGCTATGATATCGTCTATCTCATGCACGGCTGGAGTATGCGTTCAGATGATTTTCTAGGTGGAGTGGGGACGACGCAAAAGTCACCGTTCAAACGCATGCTCGATCACGCTATCGCTGAGAAACGGATGAAACCGTTGATTGTCGTAACACCTACTTACTATCCAGACCGTAGTTTTGTCACAAATAGCTGGAGTGACGACGACCCGTTAGATTTACGCTTTGCAACCCATGAGTTACCGAAAGACTTGATACCAGCGGTAGAGCAGCGTTACAGAACCTACGCAACATCAACTCATTTAAAGGAATTAAGCGCCACGAGAAATCATCGAGCTTTCGCCGGCTTTTCAATGGGTGCTATCACGACATGGTATGTTTTTGAATACCAATTAAATTTATTTAAGTACTTTATGCCCATGGCAGGAGATAGTTGGACAGTCGAAGAAAATGGTGGTTTGACTGCACCGGCAAAGACGGCAAACAAGCTGGCCGCGCAAGTTGCCCGCACGGATTATCAAGCAAATGACTACATGATTTCGGCCTCGGTTGGCAGTGCCGATAGCACGAGTGGTCAGATGTCTCCTTTGATTGCAGAATTGCGTAAGCACTCGCAACAATTCACTGATCGAAATTTGTTATATCGCACTGATCAAGGTGGTGGTCATGATGTGGATTCGTGCATCAATCAAGCGTATAACTCATTACCGTTATTTTTCTCCACGAATTAAAAAGGACCGGCGATCTTATAATTTGTAAAAATGGATTTTACAGCTTACTTTTTATATTTTGGACATTATTAGCGTTGATTGTTGTTTTTCTATCATTTTTTACTCTATGCTCGCTTGCCGCGTTTGCACCAAAGCAGTGGTTTTTCGTCAATAACTTTTTCCCCTCCATTTTTAAAATGTAGTACGGAACCTATACAACGTGAAAAAGCCCAGTATTACTGGGCTTTTAGCTTGTCGATATCGACTCCTTCGTCATTGGGGGAAGCGAATAAAAATCTGTATTTACTGATGAGAAATAACAATTTTCCCGAAAAATTTCTGGCTCTCTAGATAGGCGAATGCCTTCTCCACTTCTTCAAAAGGAAACACACTATCGACAACGGAGATCAATCCTCTGTCTTCAATCAGTCGATTCATGGACTCAAAATCGTTACGACTTCCTACTCTGACCGTTCGAATTGACGCTTTCCCAAACAAGTCAAAATAGTCGATTTTATCGCCACCTTTTGCAAGGAAACCGATAAGTGTAATTTCTTCTCCTGGTGCGATAGCTTGAAGAGACTGATGAATGGTTGCAGGACCTCCGACTTCAACAACACGATTGACACCTTTTCCTCCCGTAAGTTCCTTTGCAACCTTGCCCCAGTTCGGCGTTGTCCTGTAATTAATTACTCTGTCCGCGCCTAATGCCTTTAATCTTTCTGCTTTTTTGTCATTAGACGTGGTCGAGATCACATGAAGGCCAAGCAATTTCGCAAATTGGATCGCGAAAACAGATACACCGCCACTTCCCAATGTTAAAACAGTATCGCCAGGAGACAAAGGGTTCGGCCCGTGAAGCGCAGACCAGGCTGTCACCGCTGCACAAGGTAATGTGGCTGCTTGTTCATAGGTAAGATGAGATGGAATGGATACAAGGAGTTCCGGATTCAACACCCTATATTCGGTTAGCCAACCCTCGCAATTGGATCCATAAAGCTGTAAATAATCCGGGCGTTTGCCCCCAAACCATTCTCGAGTAAAATTACCGGCCACACGATCGCCGACCTGAAAACGCCGAACACCTTCTCCGACTGCAACAATTTCTCCGGCAGCGTCCGATACCGGAATGAGATTGTCATACACCTCTCCTGGATATTCTCCCTTGATCATCGCAAGATCACGGTAGTTTAAGGAGGATGCTTTCACTTGAACAAGTACTTCGCCTCGTTGAACAGATGGAATATCTTCGGTAACCATTCTTAATTTTCTAGCGCCATCTGTTGTCATCACTCTATATGAGCGCATAACTCCATCGATTTTTTGATTCGACATCGTAATCCTCCTCGATATCCATATTTATGGATAATATAACTTCATTAATTCCATTGTAAATTTATAACTTATAACAGACTACAATCTTACCCTAATAACAAGCGTCAAACTACGCTCACGATAGATCCGATGAGCGCGGTTCGACGCTTACAATGATACTGTTAATTTTTCAGGTATTCAAAAAATCATATTTCTTTTACACTATCATCTTCTGGAAAGACGATTCCACCTTTACGCCTTGCAATTGTTTGCACTTCACTCACTACTAGGCTATGTGCTAACATTTTGTAACATTTTTTCAAATCATTATTTTTAATCATGCTGGCAAATTCAATGAATTCATTGACCATCCGGTGGACATAATGATTTTCATTTATTTTTGAACTCGTTCCATCATTCATTAATAGTTCAAATTTCTCGCAAATATTAGCAGGAGTATCCTGGTAGATGCATCCCTTATCTCCCTGAATATTGTTTGCGATAGGCGCTTTGCAATCTTTGGCGCCTATACAAACACATTTAAATTTTGCATAATCCAATATCAATATGCCCGATGTATCGATTCCTCTCTCAATATTGGGATAGTATTCAACATTTTCAGGTCTCCCGAATAAACCCACGACATAATGAATATTGTAAATATTTAGGTCCATCAATGCTCCGCCTGAAAGTTTAGGGTTAAATGCTGGCAATACCTTTCCTTCCTTAAAACTATCATATCGGCTAGAGTATTGAGAATAGTTACATTGAACAATTTTAATATTTCCCAGTTTTGGCAATAACTCCTTAATTTTATTATAATTAGGGAGATATTGATTAGTAATCGCTTCAAAAATAAATAATTGTTTCTGTTTAGCCAGATCGCTTAAAGTTTGTGCTTCTTTAAAGGTTGACGTAAATGGCTTTTCGACAATAACATTCTTGTTTGCTTCCAATGCTTTTTTGGCAAATCCAAAATGCAGATTGTTCGGCAACCCAATATAAACAGCATCTAAATCCATGCTTAATAATTCATCGTAATTGTACAAAATGGTCTCAATTCCGTATTCTTTTTTAAATTGATTCATGACCGTTCTATCTTGTTCAACGCCACAGATAGCCACGAATTCTATATCCCTTAAGTATGAACTTGCTGACAGTAAATCCTTCACAATCATTCCTGCTCCAACAATTCCTAATCTCATGCCAATTCCTCCCTTTTCATCAAAACGTATCGTTGTGAATACTAATTTTTAGACAGAACGCGAACGCCGTCTTCTCCCGCCACGATTACCTTGGTCACTTCGCCTGTAAACAAAGAAGTTCCAATTACTCCCGTCATCTGATTAAGATCATCATTTAATTTTTTAAAATCGGCGATGGCGTTAAACCTGATGTCTAAGATAACATTGCCCTGATCACTGATTAAATATCCATCCTTATTACTGCTCGTTCTAACCACAGGATTCCCGCCTAAATTTTTAACCATTTTGCTGACATAACCCAATCCGTCTTTAACTACTTCTAAAGAGATAGACGGCGTTAAGCCTAATTTCTTCTTCAATTTATTTTCGTCTATCAGTAAAATATACTCTTTCGCCATTGCACCAATTATTTTTTCCTTTGTGAATACACCACCACCACCTTTTGAAGCATAGAAATTTCTATCCACCTCACCACATCCGTCAAAAGCGACGTCCAATTCTTCCATGAAGGTAGTTGGAATCACCTCTATCCCATGCCTCATACAAATATTTCTTGTATTATCGGATGGCGTCACAATTCTAATTTTAGAGTTATTTTTCGCAATATCTTCCCTTATCTGCTCAATTAAACAGGCGATATTTCTTCCGGCTCCTAAACCAATGATAGCGTCGTTTTTTATATATTCCATGGCTTTTTTAGCACACCGTCTCCTTAAATCCTCTTCACGCATGTTCCTTTAACCTCCTTTCTTCTGATCTCGCAATACCCTTATTTGCGGCAGTGTTTAATGCCTTCTCGGTTTGGGATGAAATTGTTTTATCCTCTTTGAGGAGTGTTCCATCCATCTCTCTCGCAGTCAGCTTCTATGATTCTCACAGCTCATCTCCACTACCAAGCTTTAGCCTTATTATAATCACTCGAATATTTTCTCCACAAACTAAAGTATTTCACTTCAAACAGTGAAATACTTTATGTCAAGACGGTATGTTTTTATCACTTGCCTGTTGTAAAATCAAACGAGCCGTCTGCACCCTGGTGATATTCCCGGATGTCAGATGGCTCGCTAATTCGTGCAAACTGCCCGATCATTTGTCCTATGTTATGGATTATGAATTAAGTTGGTCCTAAAATTATCAATATATGTTGTTATTGTATCAATGTCATTTTGATCAAATTCAGCATTTATTCTAACAAAAGGAATATCAGTCAGATCCGCTATCGTTGAAGTCGTAATGATTAAATCCACTTTTATAAGATTTTCCTTGTTTTCATTCATAAATTCCTGATAGTCATAAAACTTGCCTATCGTTATCTTTTCTCCAAAAATATTTTTAATTTTATCCTGAATAAAACTGATGATCGATTCATCATAGTCACAGACAATTATCGTATTTAAGCTAAATCTTCGTAGTCCGCACATAGCTACTAAATGAATGGTTATATAAGCCAAATTGATCGGTTCTATTTCTAAATTCAGATCTTTCTTAATAATATTTATCATTTCCGCAGCCATTTTAAATTCTGTTTTATAGATCTTAACCATTTTCTCGTCTATCTGATTGGGGATACAATGTCTATACCTTGAACGATTTATCATGGGAGCACTATATAAAATCAATTTATATTTATTCTCTGGAATCCCAGTCAAGTTTATCTGATATTTTTTTCGTAAAATGTCGAAGAATTGATCCACTACCCGAATGGCTTCATCTGTTTCAATCTTATTAATATCTGTCCCGTAAAGAAACTGCTTAGATTTGAAACGTTGTTGCAAATCAAGCCATTCCACCTTAGGTAAATCGATCGCCAATTTTCTTTTCACTTTCTCCGATATATTGGAGATCACTTCCATCAGTTCACTATCTCTATTCTCCGAATTGATTAGATTAAACCCCATTTGTCGACGCTTAACTGCTACTAATATTTCATAACTTAAGAGTTGATAGCTATGCCCCGATAAATGATAACCATATTTTTTTGTCTCAACACTTAGTACACGGTAAAGGCTTCTGGCCTCTGTAATCATATCTTTATCGTCAAATAAATAATTCCAGTATTTCGCTACAGTACTCACATTAAGCTTTATGGCCAATATCCAACTGATAATGTTTCTTTTTTCCCTCTCATTAGCCTTAAGCATCATTCCCTCATTCAAAGAATAACTGATACCAAGCCTTAAATGTTTCTTTAACCATTTATTGATAAGAATACAATCATTATTTACAGTAGCTTCAGATACATATAAAGATTTTGTCAATTCCTCTAAAGAAATACATTTTTGGGTCGTTAATTTTGACAATATATACACTTGCCTGTCTAATGGCAAATTAGGAGTTTCAATGATATATTCGTAATCCAATACTTTTCTTATGATATTATTTTTCTTCAAAATACTTTTATTTTTTTCATTAAGAAAATAGCCTTTTTTTATACTGGAATCAATTTCCATATCATATTCTTTTAACAAATCATTAATTTCTTTAATATCTTTTCTGATTGTCCGAATGGTAACATGACAGAGTCTGGCTAACTCATTACCTGTCAGGTATCCCTCTGTATTTAAAATGAGATTGATAATATCGCGGTGTCTCCGATTCAAATTCATGGCCCCTTCCTTTCGTATACAAATCAACAGGCTATTTTGTCACGATTCTGGTATAAAAAAGAGATCAGGGCTCCAATGCTCTGGTCTCTTCTTACTTATGAGGTGCTCCAGAAGAACATATCGGACATGACAAGAGCGAGCGGATTTAAATTCGAGTGCGACGACCCGCAAATCTCTTGCGAAATAGCGAAAATGGACTACAGTCGATAAAATCGGTCTGGTTTCATCGGCCCTCTGTTCTTTATACGTGTTTCAAATAATAATAGCCATCGTGGACAGCAGTGGCGATTTTGCCTGCCTCCGAACTGTCGCCCACATTCACCACTTTTGTAAAGCGGGCTTCCAGCTTTTCCAGCAAGCTGTTTTCCGGAATCACGCCGATTGCCAGAACAACGGTATCGCATTCCATTTCAGATCTACTGTTTTGTTTCAGATCCTGAACAACCACCGTACTCTCATTGATGGTCTCCAGCTTATGGCTAGTTTTGATCTTAACGCCCTTTTCGTCAAGTATTTTGGTCGTCTTCAGTACATTGTTAATGCAAATGCCTCTGCCTACCGCGGGAAGCATTTCAAGAAGTGCAATCTCGTTGTTGGACTCGGCCAGTAGCTCCGCCGTTTCCAGACCTGTCATGCCGCCCCCGATAACGATAACCTTTTTCCCGCTTATTTTAACTTTGCCGCAAAGGACATCATTTGCAGTAACCGCCCTCTCCACGCCTTCTACCGGAGGAATAATTGGCTTCCCGCCAGTGGCCAGAACAACAGCATACGGATTCAAATTATCAATCTCAACCAGATTTTCCGGGGTGATCTCATCATTTAATCGCAATTCAATGTTCTTATTCTGGTCGATTTGTCTGCGATAATATTGAATCAGATTATCAATTCTGAATTTTGAAGGCGCTTTATTTGCCAATTGCAAGGCGCCGCCTATTTCAGAATTTTTGTCTGTCAGTATGACTTTGAAGCCTCTTTTGGCTGCCGTCAATGCCGCTTCGATTCCACCAGGTCCTGCCCCAATGACAACAATCGTGCCTTCGCCTGGCTTAAGATCGAGATTATCAATTTCTCTTCCAACAAGTGGATTTACAGAGCACCGAATCGGAGAGTGTTCGGCGGTCACCAAATGCAGACAATAATTGCAGGAGATACATGGCCTAATATCTTGCGCCTGTCCCGCCTTAGCCTTATTGGCCCACTCAGGGTCCGCGGTATGCTGCCGGCCGAGGACAACGAAGTCCTCTAAGCCCGCCTCGAGAATCGCCTCGGCTTCTTCCGGCGTTTTGATTTCGTTGGGGCCATAGATCGGAACCTTGACACATTTTCTATAATGCTCGTAAATGAAATTACGCCATCCGCTGACCATTTCCGGGGTCCCGCAGTTGTCTTTGCTTCCCAGCGAAATATGGATGGCATCGGCTCCGTTCTCGCTCAGATATTTTGCTACTTTGCCCATATAATCCAAGTCACCTTCGCCCTCAAGCCCCTCCCCGTCATATCCGTTAATCCGGACAGTTATAGGAAAACGAGCTGGAACCCTTTGCCGGATCGCCCGCATGATTTCAACGACGATGCGACAACGATTCTTCAATGACCCGCCGTATTCATCCGTTCGTATATTTTTTGCCGGATTAATAAACTGGGATAAAAGATAATGGTGCGCACAATGAACTTCGACCCCGTCAATCCCAGCCCAGTAGGCAAATTCCGCCGCCTGGGCAAAGCACTCGACGATCTTTTTTATTTCTGCACCTGTTAATTCTCTTGCCAGCGGAGTCCCCTCCGGCATAGCTGGTGTCCGTGCGCTGCAAGAAACCGGCTGCCTTCCTTCGTTATATTCCGCCTGCGTTTTACGGCCCGGATGGTGTAGCTGTACGAACACTTTTGCACCGTATTCGTGGATACGGTCTGCAAGATTATGCATTGCCAGCCCGTTTTCATAGGTCAGAAGATGCGCCTGCCCCGGCATGGCGATACCACTAAGTTCGGGACCGCAAACAGCAGTATAGGCGGTAATAATCAAACCGCAGCCGCCCCGAGCCCTGGTCGCGTAATATTCGATGGCCCGCGGGGATATATCCCCACCGGTAGAGCCCAGCGAATCATCCATAGCAGGAAGGATCACTCTGTTTTTCAACTCACAGCCATTAATTCTTCCTCTTGTGAATATTTTCTCATACATATTTTGATTCACCCCTAACGATTTTATTTTCAAGCCAGCAATCCGATTGCAGGATTCAACACTACACATATCTGCTGAGTCTGCTGGCAAACGCTGGTGTATTTCTGTTCCGTTGAACATCTTACTCCTTGGAGTCGTCACCAGGTCAAGTGCTTTTTCTTAAATCATCAAAATATTCCGCTTTGTCACGATTCTGGAAAATAAGGATCAGCGCTTCGATGCTCTGATCCGTAATCAAATCAACGATGTTTCTTCGTAGCACAAAATACATCAGTCAAAATAAACAATCGGTTTGATCAACGTTCTGTCATGGTCAATGAAAAGCTGCACAGCGTCCTCTATTTTCCCCATGCCATGAAATCGATGAGTGATGAGCTTCTCGGGCTGCAGACGGCCATACTCGACAAGGCTGAGAAACTTCTCCAATATCCAGCGTCCACCGGTACATTCGACCGCCTTGATGGTCTTTTCACTGTATCCGTATCCCCAAGCAACATTGGAAAGAACCGTGTTTTCATCCGCAAAAAAGGCCGTAACATTGGATACGCTCCCGCCTCTTTTGACCAGATTCAAAGCATCTGTAATTGATGACGACGAACCACCGGAAACCAAGACCCCGTCGACAGGGCCGCCATTGAGCTCCAGAATTTTTTTCACAAAATCGCCGTCATGGTAATCAATAAAATCTGTGGCGCCGTATTCCTTGGCAACATCGAAGCATACCCTTCTGGAACCGATCACAAATACTCTTCCGGCTCCTTTTAGAACGGCCGCACGAACGCCCATAAGTCCGACAGGGCCCACACCGAGCATGACAACCGTATCACCATACTTGATTTCCAATTCCCGTACGCCTTCAAATGCGGTTGAAACCATATCTGGTACCATGATCGCCTGCTCCATCGTCACAGAATCCGGGATATGGGCTAAGTTCATATCCGCGTCCAACAGATAGTATTGCTCGATAAAAGAGCCTCCGCGGTCGGGATCGTCAACCCAGTATTGGGAAGTATTATTCAACTTTGGCATCCCGGCCTGGGCTTCCATGCTTCTAAAATTGGGCTGGCATGCGGAAACGATGACCCGATCGCCGGGTTTGAAATTTTTAACTTCTGATCCCACTTCCTGAACCGTTCCCGCCATCTCATGACCCATCGCTTTTCCGACCAAATGGGGAATGCTGGCACAACCCGTTTGCAGTAAATGAATATCGGTTGTGCAGGGAGATACAATTTCAGTTTTGATAAGCGCCCCATACGGATTAATTTTGGGCACCGGAAAATCCCGCCATTCCGCTTTGTTAGCACCAGCAATTACATAACCTTTCATGATCGTACCCTCCCAGCATTAAATTTTTAAGAGAACAGTTGTCCCAGTTTCATCAGAACATAAGTATTCAGAACGAAGTTTCGTCTATTCATTGGCCCGAGCTACCCTGCTGGGACAGCGCAACAAAACTCAATCAACATTCCGCAAGCATTTGATAAGTTTGATTCAATCAGCCTAGCATCCCATTCAAATACTTTTTCAGAATTAGAGTTGTTGACTTGCCGGGCGAATAATAATCTCGTTCATGCCCGTGTCCTCAGGAGTATTAATTGCAAAAGCAATTGCCTTGGCTACCCGATCGGCACCAACGGCAAACTCATTATAGAATGTGTCCATTGCTTTCTTCTGCTCTTTATCCGTCACATGGTCTGTTAATTCAGTAGCAATGGCTCCTGGAGAAATCGTTGTCACACGAACATGGCTTTGTGCCAGTGCTTCTTCTTGACGAAGCGCATCACTAATGGCACGAACACCAAATTTCGTTGCGGCATACACGCCGGCTGCCAGAGTGACAATATGTCCCGCTACGGAGGAAACGTTGATAAAATGCCCACTTTTTTGTTCACGCATCGTCGATAATGCAGCGTGAATTCCATACAGAACGCCGCGCAGATTGACATCAATCATTCAGTTCCAATCATTAACCTTATCCTTAATAAATTCTGAATGAGGCATTAAACCGGCATTGTTCATCCAAACATCGATTCGACCATAAGCATCAAGCGCTGTTTGAGCGAGAGCCTCGACCTCTTCTATAGAAGTCACATCGGTTACTTTAGAAGTTGCTTCACCGCCAGCATTCTTGATCGCTTCTGTAATTTCGTTTAATCGTTCTTCACGCCGCGCGCCGAGAACAATCTTGTTCCCCTGACTCGCTAATAGTTTAGCTGTCGCTTCACCAATTCCGCTTGAAGCTCCAGTAATGACGATCACTTTCTGAGTTGCATCTGACATTCTAAATTCCTTCTTTCTTCATTCTATATTTTTCTATTTAAATCTTAAAATTAGCACTACGTTAAAAATTCCTTGATGATTTTCGATAATGTCCTTGTCACTCATGCTTAGGATAATCGGCATATCCAAAAGAGTGGAATCCACAAAATAAGGAGATTATCGCCCTGCCCTTTTTGCGAATTCCTCCGGATACCGTTCTCCAGTAATTTGTAATTTGGCCAAGGCCTCATCGATGCGTGCAAGATCCTCCGAGGTCAGTTCAATGTTCGCGCCCCCAAGGTTCTCTTCCAAACGCTCCAATTTTCGAGTTCCCGGAATCGGAACAATCCAGGGTTTTTTCGCCAAAATCCAGGCGAGAGCAATTTGCGCCGGAGTCGCGTCTTTCTCTTTGGCGAGGTCTTTCACAAAGTCGACAATAACTTGATTGGCTTCCATTGCTTCCGCCGAAAAACGTGGGTATATCGGGCGCAGGTCGCCTTCACCGAATTTGGTATTTTTATTAAACCGTCCAGTTAGGAAACCTTTCCCCAGCGGACTGAATGGAACAAACCCAATACCCAGTTCTTCCAAAACAGGCAACAATTCTTTTTCCGGTTCCCTCCACCACATGGAGTATTCGCTTTGAACCGCAGTCAACGGGCAGACCACATGAGCGCGGCGGATCGTCTGAACACCCGCTTCGGAAAGTCCCCAATGACGGATTTTTCCTTCATGAATCAGGTCTTTCATGGTCTCAGCAACCGCCTCAATCGGAACGGCCGGATCGACTCGATGCAGATAATACAGATCGATATAATCGGTTTGCAGCCGTTTTAAAGACCCTTCGATGGACTTGCGGATCACTTCTGGCCTGCCGTCCACAACCTGTTTACCGTCTACCACTTTGATGCCGCACTTCGTGGCAAGGACAACCCGATCCCTGTAAGGCTTTAGGCCTTCTCCGACCAGCTCCTCATTGTTGTCAGACCCAGAAACATAGACTTCAGCCGTGTCAAAGAAGGTAACGCCTTTATCAACGGCCGAATGGAGCAGTGAAATCATTTTCTGTTTATCCGCCGGGACGCCATAGCCATGGCTCATTCCCATGCAGCCCAATCCGATCGCAGAAACCTCAAGACCAGACTTTCCTAACATACGTTTCTTCATTTTTTAAGACCTCCGATATTCGAAATATCTTTTAATCTGGGTAATCTGTGGTAACGCTTTCTTTTTTCCAAGCTTCAACCTGCGACAAATCCGCTTCGAGCGCATCGCTGACCACCTGAACGGCATCGCTCCCTAATACGAGCAATGATGGGGAATCTGCGGCTTCGACCGCCTTGATAATGAGCTCTGCTCCTCTT
>JBHGUY010000008.1:0-36085 GCA_048976585.1 Sporolactobacillus sp.
ATAGAAGATATGGCTAGTGCCGTCGCGGTGATTAGTTTCGCGGGCGGCATTATTTTGTACCTCTTTAAAAAGATTGTGACGGATCCGCTGCGAGGATCAATTGATGCGTTGAATAAGACGATCGATAGTTTTAAAAAAGATAGCAGTGATCGTATGGATCGGGTGGAGAAACGCGTGGATATTTTAGAGGATCATGTCACTCGGCACGAGGAAAGAATCAAAACGCTCTATAAGGAAAGGGGGCGATAAAATTGCAGGATCTAGATGCCTGTCACACGGTGGGCGAAGCAAAAGTATTTCTTAGCCAATTTTCCGATGATGCGCCGTTTGCCAGCGACTGCATCGGTACGTTGCTCTGGCGGAATAAGGGCATTATTTATTCACTCACCTATCATTATTTATTGTACCGGTTCAGGCGTTTTATCAGCGATCTGCTGCATCTGGATGCCGAGCGACTCTCGACGCTTCTCTTTATCACAATCCTATCTTGGATCGTCTACCTAACCTTCGCTGTCCTACACAGCCTAACCGGGGTTAAGATGCTGCCAAATATCTCGACTATCGTCACGTCTGGCTTGTACGCTTCGGCCATTGCGGCAGCCCCACGGGCAGCGATTGGTATGATCAAAACGATTAAAAATTTGAGGTGATAGTTTTGCAAAGATTAATAAACGGATTTATCTCCGGAGCGCTAACGATTCTGCTAGTGCTCTCTTTTTGTGCGCCGTTTCCAGCGCAGGCAGCGACGCCTAGCAAGGATTTTGTCGATGTGTCGCACTGGAATAATTCTAAAGGACTGCCGCTTAGCTTCTATCAGACGATTAAGCGCGGTGGATACAAAGCAGCCGTTGTCAAAGTTTCAGATAGCACTAACTATCTGGATCCAACCGCATCGGTCAATGTGGCTAATGCCCACGCGGCAGGACTAAAGGTACACGCCTACCATTTCGCTCGGCTGACGTCGGTAGCGGACGCTAAGGCTGAGGCGGCATGGTTCGCAACCTGTCTCAAAAATGTCGGCTTTAAATCGTCCTATGGGCTTGTGGTGGCAGATGTGGAGATCACCGAGGGCAAAAGCCAATCAGCTCTGACGAGCTACGCTAACACCTTTCTGGCGGCCATGAAAGCAAAGGGCTATAAGGTCGACTTATACACTGGATCCAGCTTTTACAAGTCGCACCTGGACGCAGACAAGCTAAGTGTCAAAGCCCCGTGGCTCGCTCGCTATTCGGCATCTTATCAGCAACCGGCGTGGAATAAAGGCAAGAAGGGTGCCTGGCAGTGGACATCGTCCGAAAACATCGGCGGACGCAGCTTTGATGTTAGCCAAGACTTTGCCGGCAAGTACACGAGGTCAGTGAGCGCCTCTGTGGGCAAAATTAAGTCTGTTAGTCTAGTAGACTATCTCAAGTCTAAAAAGCTATCAGCGAGCTTCTCCGCCCGCAAAAAGCTGGCCGCGCAGTACGGTATTAACGGCTATACCGGAACGGCAGCACAGAATATCGCTCTCGTGGCTAAGCTAAAAGCCGGAGTTAAGCCTGCCAAGCTGTACAATCCGGCAAACTATTTGAGCACAGTTAAAAAGGTCAAGACGACCAGGACAGTTTACCTGTATCGGTCAACCGATTTTACCGGCAAATACCGCGTGGCAAAGTTTAAAAAAGGCACACTGTTTACGATTAAGGCTACTGGTCAAAGCCCGGTTAAAAAGCTTCCTCGCTTGAAAACAAAGTCAGGTTACTGGATTACGGCAAACAAAAAATATGTAAAGGCGGCTAAATAAAATGGAAAAAATTATTGAAGATGTGCTTCTCGACTTGTTGCAGCTAGTGGGCGTTGGAGTGGTGTCGCTAGTCGGCTATTATATCTACCATTCTGCCACATTAAAGAAACTTGAAAAGTACGTTCTTGCCGTTGAAAAGAAGTCCCCAGTACTAGAAACGGTTATCGAAAAGGTTAGAACGGATGCTGAGAAGCTGCTGGATAGTCAGGATGCGAAAGATGCAACGGCTTCGGCTATTGCAGCTCTATTGCAGAAAAAGGGACTGAAGAACGTCACAGAGGCTGATGTGGAGAAAGCGATCAATGTGCTTGAAAATGGCGAGGAAGCAGTCGCTACAGATACCACAGTACAGGTTACAACGGCCCAAGCACAGCCAGCAGCACAGAAACAGGATTTTGTTCCAGCAAAATGACATAACAGATTCAAAACATATAGCATAGCCCCTTTTGGGGCATACATAGGGTATATTATTAAATAATGAATTGATTGGGGACCTGTGCTTATGGGACATGAGTATTGCAAAGAGCGCGGCGCACATACATAATTGGTGATTGCGAATGTGCGGGCTCCCTTTTACGTTATAAACCCGGGTGTACATATAATCTTTAACGTGTTATTGTGCTTGGATTATGCGTGATGAGAAAATAAATTTTTAAAGCAGCAACTGCAAGAAAGGTGCAACCCCTGTTAGGGGTAACCAATTCCTGGGTTTTTCTATTTTTGATTACCCTCAAATCGCAGTGTGACAGAAGAAAGCGTGATCTTTCGTTATTATTGATACTAAAAAAACCCCCAGCACATAATTACGCTGGAGGAAATTTAGACAATTCATGAAGGACTATTATGATTGAATTATTCTTTGGTTTTAAATGTATTTACGAGCTGATGTAATTCATCTGCCATTTTTGAAAGGGCAGATGAATTTTCAGCTACTTCTTCCACTGCTGCAGACTGTTCTTCAGCTGCAGCAGCTACATTACCAGAATTATTGATTGCTTTTTTGGATAACTGAGTGATGGTCTCAAACGAAGCAACTGAACTTTCTGTTTCTCTAAAAATGCTGTGCACGGACTCAGTAACATTATTGATTTCTTTATTTACTATCTCTACGATTTGCTGAATTGACTCAAATGAATGACCAGCCTCATTGACTACATGAATGCCTTTTCCTACTTCTTCAATACCACCATTCATCGATTCTACAGCGTGTGCCGTTTTTTCCTGAACATTTGTAACCACCTCTGTAATCTGTTGAGAAGATTTTTGAGATTGTTGCGCAAGTTTTCGGATTTCATCGGCAACAACTGCAAAACCTTTTCCAGCTTCACCAGCTCGTGCAGCTTCAATTGCAGCGTTTAATGAAAGGAGGTTTGTTTGTTCGGCGATTTCGTTGATCAATCTATTCATAGTCTCGATTTCTTTAACATGATTGGTTAGCTCGTTAAGAGATGCAGCTGCTATGCCACTTTTCGATTTAATGAGCTTCATTTGTTCCGTAACTTTTTCAAGTGATTGTGTACCTGTATTTACGGTTCCTGCAGCTTGCTCAGCAGTATTTCCTAGTAAATTTGTTTTATTTGTGATAATTTTAATTTCTTCGTTAATCTTTTCCGCATGCCTACTTGTTTCAGATACGTTCTCAGATTGACTTTCTGATCCAATAGCAATTTCATGGATAGAATGTGCAATTTCATCAGATGTTGCTTTGCTTTCTTCTGTTGAAGCAGTTAATTCTTCTGATGATGCAGCAAGAATTTCTGCTTTTTGATCAATATTCTCAATTATTGTTCTCAAGAAATCAATCATATGATTCATATTTGTAGCTAGATTGGCAAATTCTTTATTGACTTTAATTTCTTCCCCTACTTTATGTGTTAAATCACCAGAACTGATTTTTGAGAACAGGTGGACAAATTTGTCTAGCGGCCGAATAACTTTAAAGATAATAAATAACATGGCAAGTGAAACGATAACAACTAAAAAGATACTAATAAGCAAACTAAGTTTATAAATTAATGGGTTGATAGTCTTGTTAATTTCACTTTCTTTCATAACCCCGCCAATTCTCCAACCTGTTAGAGCGTTTTTCATGTAAAAAACACGGTCATTTGTTCCGCTTAATTTACTATCAAATGCTCCTTCTGACGACTTCGATGTCTGTTTGATTATTTGCGAATTTGCCAGCATGCCTGTTTTAGTTTTAGGATTGTAAATCCACTTTCCGTCTTTATCAAGCAGGAATGCATACCCATGATCGCCAACAACGGCTTGATGTGTCATCTTATTTAGAGAATCGAGATTGACATCCATGGAAATAACTCCCTTGTTATCAGGGGTTGTTTTTGCCAAAATGATAGTAATTTTATTTGTTAAAGTGGAAACAAAGGGTGATGTGATAACTACTTTACCAGGATATTCCATTGCAAGTTTGTACCATTGTTCTTTTCTGATATTATGTGTTAACTTGGTAGCTGGTGAACGAACATATTGTCCTGCATTGTTACCATAAGTTAGTGCAGTGCTCGTTTGATCTGATTCATTAACATTATTTAGTAAATCTTGATATTGTGTTTTCTTGCTGAAATCTCCAGATAATTGATGACTTAGTTTATCAATTGTAAAGCTTTTCTGGTTAATAAACTGAGTTATGTTTTCATTTAATAAACGTACGCTATTTGTTGCATTATCACCAATACTATTGTGTAATGCGCCGCTCACATTTCTATAAATGATCAAGAAGATAAAGACATCTGGAATAACAACGATTAAAATGATTAGCAAAATTAATATGTTTCTTAAACTAAACGAGGAAATACTTTTTTTTATATTCACCCTTATGCACACCTCTTAGACGGATTTTAAATCAGATAACTAAAAAGTTTATCGACATATTTCGACAAATTGTAATAGTATAGAAAGAAAAATATAAATTGAAAATCATTCCTGAATATTTTTAAGAGGTCTGCACAGGGAAAAAGATTTTTGAAATACGAAAGAATGATCGTGCCTTTCATGTTAGCGGTGTACTTCCATTGCGAATATATTCCTGACAAGAAGGAATTCACTGGTCGCGTTACTGATCGAATGATGGTTTATATTGCTGATTATGCTCAGAAAGAAAATTATGTGGTTATGGCAATTTGAATAAAATAAAAAAGGTCGGTTTTCCGACACCACAAATCTATCCTAACATATGGATGGGGCAGTAAGATGCGGAAATTTCGGTCAGACGATGAGTTAAAAAGATTTATTGAACAAGAAGTTCTGACCTCATCTGAAGCTCAAGACTATCTCGGCATTGGTTGGGAAAGCTTATCCTAGTTGGTTAAAAGGGGGAAAAAAATCCGGTAAAAAAATCGATTGGGTGATCCGAACTGAACTGCACAGGTTTTTTCTTTGATAAAAATTTTTTATGAAAAAATGTTGAGCAGTATTGATTCATTGCTTTATCATAATGAAGTGAGCGATGACTACCCATAATATTTCATTGAGATAAAAAAATACCCCACGCCAAAGCGCAGGGAATAAGGTTAATCATCAAGTGCGAACATTTTAACTTCATCTGTATGATAATCAAAATAAACGATTTCTCGATGACCTTTTTCATCCGTTAGCTGAATGCCATGGGGCCATGCGGAAGGGAGCTTTGGATCTGTATCGAGCGCCTTCATTATGCAGGTGGACAGGTCGTAATGCCGCTTGACGTATTTGCTGACCATTTTATCTATTTTCTCGTCAGAGGGATGGTGTCGAATCGGTTCCTGATACTGCGTTGCTCGTCGACCACCTGAAACAGTTTTTCGGTAACGGAATCCACCTTTTTGAAACGATACTGTCTTTTTGCGATCATTAAGACCATAATTCACTTTGGTTCCTGGTGGGCCAAAGGAGACTGACCAACCACGCCCTGAACTGAAGTTAAGGTAAAGCAAATTCTTAATAATTGGTATGCGCTTATTATAATGGACTCTAGCCATCACGACCGCCTCTTGATAGTTTTCTTTATTTTACCACGTCCATTAGATTGTCCTCTTTTTTTGCATCGATTTTGCATTCAGTGTTTTTGAAGGTTAGACAAATACTTGATATATCAATGGTTGAAAGTTGATTGGTTCGATTCCTCTCAGGGCCATCAATGTTACACGTGAAACCCCTTGATACAAGGGGTTTTTGCTTGGAATAATAGGGATACAGTTTAAGACCTTTTCACTGATACAGGGAAAAACAATGTTTTATGGCACTCAAAAACCCCGATATTAGACCAAAGTCCAAGAACGGGGCTCAGCTTAGTGTTTTCCTTTCTCAGTAAAGAATTAATATTGAATGAGACCTTGAGATTTAATGACATCGAGCATGGATTTTCTTTTTTCCGATTGCTTATCCATAGCTTTTGCAATCTGATTGGTAAAAGTGTCAATTCGTCGATTTTTGTTACGTAGATCATAATATTGAGAAACCGTCTGATCATAGATTTCTAACTCATGAACTATCCTTTCCGAAGAATGATACTTATTTTCATGATAAATTTTGTTTTCAGGTAATCGTGGTTTTAACTCTGGCGATTGGTCAGGATAGCCAATCGCCATGCCGACAACTGGAAAAGTGTATCTTGGAAGATGCAATAAACCAATAACGGCTTGCGTGTCATTCAATATACTACCTAGATATACGGTTCCGAGTCCCATACTTTCAGCAGCGACCACGATATTTTGAGCGGATATGAATGCATCACTTAGGGATCTTAGAAAATAATCAAACGAACCTAAAACTTGAATAGATTTTCCTTTTTCCTGAGCAATTTCTGCATTTCGATGCAAATCAGCTGTGATAACAAATAATCGGGCTGATTCAGCGATGTAGGTCTGATTACCGATTTCGGCTAATGCTTTCTTCTCCTTTTCATCTATGATATCGATAATGGAGTATTGCTGCAAAAAGCTGTTTGTTGGCGCATGCTGTGCCGCTTGAATTAAAAGATCGACCTTCTCTTGCGGAATGTTTTCATTGGAGAAACCGCGTATGCTGCGGTGGTTTAACAAAAACTGGATGGTTTCATTCATTTAAAAAGCCTCACTTTATTAGACTATTTAGGTCATCATTAATTAAAATGACGAATCTGAGGAATAGAGAGAATGACAGCTGTCGAGATAATCAACATGCCGCTCAAAATCAGCATAGAGAGCGTGCCACCAATGGTTTGAGCGATCCAACCTGTAAGCAGATAGCCAACCGGCATGAGTGCAAATGATCCGATCATATCCAAACTGGCAACACGTCCAAAGGATTCATTTTTGACCAGCTCTTGAAGACTGATCTCCCAAATCAGTCCGAAAATCATAATGCCGACACCTTCAATGAGCATGAGCGACATCAGTGCGAATCCACTTGGAATTAGAGCCATTAGGAAAAATGAACAGCCTCCAATACCAATACCCATATAGGCGATAACTCCCCGGTGTTGCCACCTTTTCCTCATTCCGTAAGCTAAAGCGGCTAATGTGCCGCCGATGCCTTCACAGGACATGATCAGTCCATAAACATAAGCAGGAAAACCAAAATGAAATTTGACAAGCCAGGGAATTAGGATCGCAGTGATCCCGCTTCTGCAAATATTGAGCAGGCTAAGATCAAGGATCGTTACCCACAGCCAAGTATGCTTTCTGAGGATGCTTATACCTGCAAAACATTCATGAAAAAAACTTTTTTTACCTTTAATCAATGACTTATGGACATTTCCCTCACTGGTCAAAAATAGCAGGCAGATTAATGAAACCACATAGGTCGCTGCATCAACACCAAACCCAACGGGTGCAGAGAATACGGAAACAATCACGCCGCCTAGTGCAGGACCTAGCAGTCGCATCAATTGTACGCTGGCTTGCAAAAGTGATGTGGCACTCGTTCGAATGTTGGGAGTAAAAACAGCTGCACGTAAAGCGGCAAATCCAGGATCAAATAATCCGTTCATCAGCCCGATCATCGCTGCCATTGCAATCAGAAGGGTAATCGTCAAATGTTCTGAGAGACCAAGTATCATTCCTAAACAGGTTAAAATAGCACGTATGAAGTCGGCAAGCTGCATGATTCGGACCCGGTTCAGCCGGTCAACGATCATACCGGAAAAAGGAAGGACGATGACATTTGGTAGCATATAACTAGCCATGACAGTGCCCATTTCCAGCGTTGAGTGGCTAAGCGAGTAGACAATCATCGGAAAAATGATCAGGGTGATCGAATTGCCTAATGTTGACAGCGTGTTGCCGATCCAGAGTGCGCGAAATGCTCCGGACTGAAACAATGGCTCAAACAGAGAGAAAACGAGTTTCCGGGAAGTTACTGATTTAGAATTTTTTATCATGATGTTCATTGCCACCCCCCTTGCGGATGTCTTCAATATACAATGGGTGTTTTTCTTTGTATAATAGTTAAAAATCACATCAGATATTAAATTTATTAATATCAGCGGGGGCATTATCAATGGAACTCAGTGATTTACGTATTTTCCAGGCAGTAGCGAGGTATCAATCTTTTTCTAGAGCTGCTGAAAATCTAGGCTATGTTCAATCGAATGTCACGTTACGAATAAAAAAAATAGAGAACGATTTGAATGTCCCCTTATTTCGTAGGACTAACCGCGGGGTAGAAATCCTTCCGTCAGCTGATACTTTGCTAACGTACGCAGACAGAATCCTATCATTGATGGATGAGGCGGAAGAAAAATTAACCTCTCGAGCACATTTATCGATAGGAGCCACACCGATTTTATCTGCTCAACTATTTCCGACGGTTATTCAGCAGATTCATCTCCATTTGCCTCAAGTGAAAATCGAGGTGAAAACAGATAATAAATCAAAATTATATTCAAGTCTCAAACATAATCTCATTGATGGTATTTTTGTAAATGAAGAGACAATTCCTGATGGGTTCAGTTCCATTTTTTCCTACACCGAAAAGCTTTTCCTAGTCTCAACGCGATCAAATTATGATCACAGGGACCCTGAAGTAGCTGTTGTGAATAAAAACCCTCATTGCCCTTATAGAAACACGTTGCTCAATTATTTGGATAGCAGAAGGAAGAATCTGGACATCGTTGAGTATGACACTTTGGAGCCTATTCTTAGAAGTGTGGAGAGCACGAACGCAGTAACTGTTTTACCTCAATCCTTGGTTTCGTCAAACATGAAAAAAAGTCCATTGCCAAAAAATATGAATTCAATCCCTATTCATTTTGTTGTAAAGCAGGCGAATGCTAAGAAAAAAACAGTGAGAAAGATTATTGAAGCGTTAAAAACTCAAGAAGTTTAACTGTTTAGTCTGCAATATAGGTGTAGCGTCGACACATGATGATCATCCTTTTCCTTGATTTATTTTTATTTTACCCAAATGATAGACAAACAGATGTTTGTCTATCATTATGGATGCACAATAATATTGTAAATACAGTATCACATGATACCGTATAGATATAATGACACTTTCATATAATTGTTAAAGAGAAAAAATGTTGTGGAGGGTGTTGTAACCTTGGAGAGAAAAATTTTCAAGATGGGAAATAGCTATGGATCAACTTATCCAAAAGAAGTTCTGGAGCATCTTGATGTAAAGCCAGGAGACAAAATTATTTTTGAAAATCTAAGTGATGGGACTGTGAAGATCAAGAAACGAAAATCAGTAAGTCTTCCTGATGGAATTGACGCGGACTTTATTGCAATGGTTAATGATATTGTAAAGGACAATGATGCCGTGTTTAGAGGGCTCGTGAATAGATGACCGAATATTTGACGAAGAACCAGGTCATTTATCTTAATGCTTTGCTTATTAGAATGTATGCCCCAACCGAGGATACTGGAATTAAAGACACAAAAATGCTGGACAGTGCAATCAATCGGCCCAGAGCGTCAGCATTTGGAGAAGATGCTTATCAAACTTTTTTTGAAAAAGCGGCCGCCTTATTTCAGAGTCTTGCTCAAAATCATCCTTTCTACAATGCGAACAAGCGAACTGCTTATGCAGCGTTGGAAGCTTTCTTGAGAAGGAATGGGCTTAAAGTGCAAGCTGAGCAAAAAGAGAAAGAAGATTTTACGGTTGAGATATCTGATCAACAGAACAGAATCACAATTCAAGAGATTAGCACTTGGATAGAGAATCATTCGACTAGAATGAGAAACGATAAAAAATGAGTAATTAGAAGCCTGAAAATTGACGCTTTAACGCTAATGTCCGGGCTTCTGTGTATTTAGTCGAAGGCGAGATCCATAGACACAAGTCCGATATGTCAGCTTACTTGAGAAACTTTGAGGGTATCATTGATGCACAGAATCAACGATACTCTCTTTTTTCATGGTCCTTAGTCCGTTGAGGACGCGTATCGTGCGAAATATAAACAAATATAACCTGATCATAACGTTAGCTGATTAATCGGGTCGGTCTGGGCCGTCCGGTAACATTTATGCTCGAGAAATGCTACACCAAGAGTTGGTCAGGGGCATTAAGGAGCAGGGCCGGATCTGATCGAGAAGATGATGCAAAATCATGGCCAAGTAGGAAGGATTTTGGCCTGCGTCATGATAACACCTTTATCAAGCGGACACATCATCTCAAGATTAACTGGATACTTTACAGAATGTCCCATTTATTTTTAAATTTTACGAAGGCGTTAAATAGTTAAGGGGTATCCGATCCGGTTTTTGAGTGATAAATAATATGAAGGTGCTTATACGCAAAGCTAGTGCCTAATATAAAGAAATTCCCTCCCAAAATATGATCCAGTAGCTCATCTTATTGTCGTATTTTTGAGGCTAATCTTTCTGATTACTTCCAAACGCGTTAAGCACAACTTTCGCCATCAACTGATTATCGTCATTGATTGAAGCTGTCATGTAGTTGTTGTAGGCCGGATCGCCTTTGCGCAAATGAACCATCTTCCCCTTTTGCTTGGCTAGCAGTGTGACAAATAAGCGCTGAGTCCGTCCATTTCCCTCTCTAAATGGATGAAACATATTAATATCTAAAAGTAATTTTCCCAAATCAATTGCTAAAGCTAAATCTGAACGATAGTTTGCCTTATTAACATGTTCTATTTGTCGATTTAAGTTTTCGATTGCGAAGTCAAAACGGCTGATTGGAAAGAAATCAGTACCATCCTTATGAAAGTCGCCAGTCCGGTACTCACCAGACCAAACGTACAGATCGGAAAACAACCAACAATGAATTTTTTTTAAATCATCAATTCTCATAATTCTATATTCTGGAATTGATCGATATTTATATTGAGTTAAACGAAATTCTAATTCCTGTAGAGCTTTTGCACTTTTAATATTCAATTTGTTTTTCAAGGTTCCGTTGGGTTGAAGGGTTTTTTTTATCCAATCCATTATCACTTGCCCTTATATTCAGCAAATAATTTGGAAATTAATTGGTCTGTTGGCACATGCTCTTCCAATTGACGATAGGCGTCAAGCACATCCGTTTTAGTTGGATGCGCTCCTTCATAGATACTATTCAAGATACTATCGCGAGTCTTCCAAAAATTTTCAGCTGTACTAAACTTGACACCCATGATTGTTAAGGTGTCCAAGTCAGATGCCTGTAAAAAAAGTATCTCTTCTTCTGCCGGAGTCCTTTCTTTTTCTACATATGCTTTAGCAACGGCATCAAGTGAAAGTGATGTGGCATGTAGTATTTTTGAAGCGACTCCAAAAGATGTATGAGAAATTGGCCGCTTTAGCGCGTCAGAAATTGTACTACGTGATAATTTAGTTATTTCCGCTAATTTGCTTGTGCTTGGTATAGATCCCGTTTCTTCCACAATGATATTTCTTAATAGTGTTGACACAAGATCACCTCTTCATTATTATCTCATATATACGTTATAACGTCGATTTTACGTTGTAACGTTTATACATCGAGTTTTTCGATCCTGGCTAGGTGCAATCGAGTGCAAAATTTATCAAGACTGTTAAAAGACTTAATCACTACAATAAATACCAAGAACACCTATTGTCAGGTGTTCTTGGTATTTATTAAAACTTACTGCAACACCTGGTAACCTTTTCCTAAACCGTGCGTCGGAGGTTCCGCTCAGGGCCATCAATGTTACACGTGAAACCCCTTGATACAAGGGGTTTTTTGCTATATATAACAATTGATACAGTTTAGCTATTTTTGATGAAACAGCAGTTTGTATGCCAATCGTGTGCAATGATCATTTCATTCCTCAAAATTGAGAAGCCATTGTGTGATATTTCCACGATGATTAGTTTTTGTGTGGTACTGATGCTGAGATAGAAAAAAGAAATGCTCTGCTTCATTCCCCGTTTTTCCATGCGAAGGGTCACAGGCCGCTCGCAATCGCTTTAGCCAATCCGTTGGGGTTTTCCCAGGCCATGGAATGTCCGGCTTTTTTAACGATTTCGATGTGAATATCATGCGCACGGAGTATCTGCACATCTGGATCGGGTAATGAGTTTTCGCCAAAGATAAATGTTTTGGGACAATTGAGTGAATATAAAATTTCTCTCCATGAGGGGTTTGCTCCTTTTGCCGCCGATTCCGATAGTAAATAAGCGGATTTAGGCGACCATAAAGATAAGGATGCTGCCCACATTGAATTGCCGCTTGCTCGGTTTTCCTGTATCAGCTGGTTGAATCCCCTTTGTAGGAAATCATTTTTCTCAAAATCAGCGATGAATTTGCTGGTCGATCCTTCATTGCTTTTGTCTAAGTTTGATTCACTTAAAATAAGGCATTTGATCCGATCCTGGCATTTGTTTGCTAAAGAAAGCGCGATGGCTCCGCCTAAACTGTGACCAAATAAGATGAATGATTCCAATCCTAGAGACGCAACAAAATCCGCCAGATATTCGGCATGATCACGGACTGTATAATTGAAAACTTCGGGTTTGTCGCTGTACCCGGAACCCAAAAGATCAACTAAAAGGCAACGATGATTTCTAAGCGCTTCCTGAGAGGCTACTTGTGGATAATCAAAGGATCCGGCACAACCTAGTCCATGGATAAATAATATCGGAATGTCAGCGCCCGGAAAATCGTTATAACGAAGCAGGCAATTCGCTTTTTTAACAAAATATTCTTTCAAGGTCGACTCCTCCTTATAAAATGATGCCCAAATTGTAGCATAGTGCTCTAATTTTATGAACGGCTGATTTGGAGGCAGAGCAATCAATTTGCTTTTTCAGGCAATGGAGGCAGATGAGATGCTTGAATGCGTGCACAGCTTTATTAAAAATTTATTCCAGCGAGAATCTTGAACTGTTGTTTATACTCGATCTTCAAGGAGAGGCAAGAACTGTAATTGAGATAATTTTTTGATGCATTTATTGAAGTCCTGAGTTTACGAGGAATTTCAAAGGTGGCGGAGAAGAGGCTCGCTACTGGATTGATTGAGAAGTCACCATCAAAAATGATAAGAATGTCACAATCTCATCCAAAATAGGATTCTCTTCGTGGTGGGGAATCCTATTCATTTATCAAAATTAGTCGTGCTTTCTTTTTGATACGCTGTGGATTAACAAATAGATCAGGAAACCAGCGGCACAAACAACAACTGTATCAATGACTAAACTGAGAGGGTTAATCAATCCCATTTTTTTAACCACCTTTGTGACAAATTTGTGAACAATCCTTTTAATTAGATTGTAACCGTTCTCCTCCGTCCTTGCAAATAAATACTTGCTGTTTCGAAGGGGTATTTTGCCGGGAAAATATTTGAAACTGTTTATGAGAATAGGGAAATAAATGTTTTTCAGTTGCGTATTGACGCTCTCTGGATGGGCGCGTTATACTCTTTGATACCCGCTTGAAAAGTACTTCATCATAGTGTGACGCTTTATCGCTTTAAAACGTGTTTGTAGAGAAAGAGAGGATGTCAATGATGGTAAGTAAGGGTGAAGAGCAGCAACAGCTTCAGAAGGGATTGAAACCCCGGCATATTATGTTGATGGCTATGGCTGGGATGATTGGGACAGGCATTTTCAAGGGAAGCGGTGATACGCTGAGTATTGCCGGTCCAAGCGTTATTATTACCTATTTAATATGTGGACTCCTTCTTTTTATTGTTATGGTCGCTTTGGCAGAAATGGCCATTGCTTATCCGGGGCTGAATATTCAACATCTGATTCATCGGGCCTTCGGATTGAGAGTGTCGATTATCGTTGGATGGCTTTACTGGGTAAACTGGATGATTGTGACAATTGTCGAAATTTTGGCAGCCGGAAATTTCTTGGAATTTTGGTTCCCGCATGTCCCTCTATGGGTGCTTTCCGGTCTATGCGCTTTACTCATTATTGGGATTAATCTCTTTCAAGTCAGCATGTACGGGGAATTCGAATTCTGGTTTGCCGGAATAAAAATAGCAGCAATAATTGCGTTCATTGTACTCGGACTGCTCATTCTATTCGGTGTGATTCCGTCCCCCGCTCAGCCGATGAAAAATTTATTCGGCTATGGTGGTTTCTTCCCGCATGGATTTAGGGGGATGGTCCAGGCCCTGCTGGTTGTTATTTTCTCTTATGGCGGCTCTGAATTAATTGGTTTGACGGTGACGGAAGCTGAAAACGTGAAGCAGACGCTGCCCAAGATTATTAAGAGTGTCGTTTTTCGTGTCATTCTTTTTTATATTTTTCCAATTCTGATCATTTGCGGGCTGATGCCATGGAGCAGTGTTTCCGCAACGCAGAGCAGTCCTTTTGTCCAAGTTTTTAAAGCGATCGGACTTCCGGGAGTACCGCATCTGATGAATTTCGTATTGCTGACGGCTGTCTTATCCGCGGCTAATTCAGGCATTTATGCGACGACGCGGACGCTTTACACCATGGCTGAAAGGGGAGAGGCCCCGCGCTTTACGCGCAAGCTGACACGAAAAGGCGTGCCGATTGGCGGAATTGCCTTAACCGCAGGATTTCTCGCTGTCGGAATCGTTCTCGCTTTTCTTGTGAAGGACGCACTCATCGTGCAATTGATGAGTATTCCCGGCTTTACGATCAGTATCGTTTGGATGGCGATCTGCGCGGCTGAGCTTAAACTGCGCCCCGTTTATCCGCAGCTGCCTTTCTTTAGAATGCTTGGTTTTCCTTATCTGACGATTCTGGGACTGGTGTCGCTTTTCGCCATCTTTGTCTCGTTCATTTTAAATCCGGCAAATCGGACCGGTTCCATTGCCTGTCTTGTGATCATGCTATTACTGATTGTCGTTTCTTTCAGTATCAAAGATTCGAAAAAAAGCAGTGAAACCTCTTGAGCGGGGATTGAGAAGCTGTCACGATGATTGGGATTTGAATGAAGAAGGTATCGGCTCACAGGCTTATTCGCCTCCGTCGTTGACTTTTTAATCGAACAAAGGAGCATCGATTTCTTGATTATAAGGAATCGGTGCTTTGCCTTTTTCTGATTGTTTTTTCGTCCGGTAAGCCATTCAGAGAAGAATTTAAGGGCAATTAAGAAACGGTAAAAAAATCTATGTCAGAATAAATGACAAATTATTCCTAATTAGATGAATAGTTGTGCTATTATCACATTAACTAATAAATCATGATGTTTTAAAAATCATGATTAGTTTAATAGAACGGGAAAATGAGGAGGATGAGAAATAATGAAGGTATTGTAAAAGAATTTCTTATAAAGACTGGAAATTGATTATATTTTTAAAAATGCGGGAAAGAGGGCTGTGTATGGCAGGTGATCAGAAGTTTTTTGCCATTGACACGCATACGATGGGCGAACCGACCCGGGTTATCCTTAACGGATTTCCACTGATTCCCGGAACATCGATGATGGAAAAGAAAATTTATCTACAAAAAAATTTTGATTATATTCGCCAGACTCTCGTTAATGAACCAAGAGGCCATCGGGATATGTTCGGTGCCGTGATTCTAGCACCGACCTGTCCGGGGGCGGATATCGGCGTCATTTTCATGGATGGCGGTGGATATCTGAACATGTGTGGTCACGGTTCAATTGGTGTGGCTACCGTTGCGGTTGAACGCGGGCTCATTCCGGTGATCGAGCCCTATACCGATGTCGTTCTGGAGACGCCTTCCGGTTTAATTCATACCCGCGTCAAGGTGGAAAAAGGACGGGTCAAAGAAGTCAGTATCGTGAATGTGCCAGCCTTCCTCTACCGCAAAGATCAACGAGTGGCCGTATCTGGACTGGGAGAAATCAAACTGGATATCGCATTCGGAGGTAACTTCTTTGCCCTGGTCAATGCAGAACAGATAGATGTTGCCATTGAAACGAAAAATTTGGGGAGCTTGCTAAGATATGGGCTTGCGATTCGTGAGGCCGTCAATCAGCAAATTGCGGTGAGTCATCCAATTTTGGCGGATATCCACACGGTCGATCTCGTCGAATTTTTCGGGCCGGCGCAGAGTCCCGCCGCATCACTCAGAAATGTTGTAGTGTTTGGCAAGGAACAAATGGATCGCTCGCCGTGCGGGACAGGAACGAGCGCCAAGCTCGCCACGCTTTACGCGAGAGGTCAGTTGAAACTGAATGAGGATTTCGTATATGAAAGCATCATGGGCACCCGCTTTCGTGGCCGGGCGCTTCGGGAAACGCGGGTAGGCCGCTATCCGGCGATTATTCCGGAGATCACCGGTCAGGCGTTTATCATCGGGGAGAACCGTCTTGTCATTGATGAGGAAGACCCTTTAAAATTCGGATTCCTACTGTAATTTACCGAAAGGAGGATGAGAAAATTGGGTAAAATCTATCAACTGCTTTTAAAACAGGGAGTCGGAAATCCGTGTGTTCCCTGTGTTCAGACGGGTGACACTGTCAGGCGCGGCGTGCGGATCGCTGTAAAAGATCGATTGGGTGCCGATTTGCATGCGAGCGTTGCGGGGAAAATTGAGGCAGTAACCGATGAAGCTATTCTTATTCGGGAAGATGAACAGACGGCAGACACCTTTGAGCCTTTGCCGCCAGGAAGCCTCATTGAGCGGATCCGTTCAGCGGGTATCCTCGGTATGGGCGGAGCCGGTTTTCCGACCGAGGTTAAGCTCGGCCAATCGGTTGCCGGCGGCACAGTGATTGCCAACGGAGCTGAATGCGAGCCAATCCTTGCTCATAATTGCGATCAGATGGAGACGTGCCCTGAGGAGATTTACCGTGGCCTGCTTTACGCGATGGATGCGGTGGATGCCGCGCGCGGCATTCTTGCAATAAAGGCGAAATATCATGAAGCCATTCATGCACTGCGGCGAGTCATCGCCGATCCCCGGATCAGTATTTTCGAATTGCGCGATCTCTACCCGGTCGGCGAGGAGCGGGCACTCGTTCGTGATGTGCTCGGTGTTTTATTGCCACCGGATGCACGTCCTCTTGAAGCACAGGCAGTGGTCGTCAATGTGGAGACTTTGTCGCGTGTTACCCAGGCGGTCGAGTCTGGCCGTCCCGTGCTCACGAAGAATCTAACGGTTGCGGGTCATCTGTTGGGCGGTCCGAAATCAGTTACTTTTACCGATGTGCCAATTGGTACGCGCTTCGGAGATCTGATTGAGGCCGCCGGTGGATTGAATGAAGAGTATGGAGAAATTTTAGCTGGCGGGCCATATATGGGACAGAGTGCAACGGTCGAGGATGTGGTGACGAAAACGACAGGCGGGATCATTGTCACCCTGCCATTTATCCATGAACCCTCCCCAATCGGACTGCTTGTCTGCGCCTGCGGAGCGAAAGAGCAGCGCATGCGCGAAATGGTTGAGAAAATGGGGGGCAACGTCGTCGCTGTCGCATATTGCAAACATGCGGTTCCTGTGCATGGCAGGTTTAAATGCCGCAACCCGGGGATTTGTCCGGGACAGGCCGAGCGTGTGCTTGAGTTAAAAAAGGCGGGTGCTGAAGCCATTCTGATCGGAAATTGCAGCGATTGCAGCAATACGGTCATGGCCATTGCTCCGAAGTTAAAATTACGCGTGCATCATATCACAGATGGCGCTATGCGGGCGATGAATCTGCGGTTGATCCGCAGGCTGCACAATCTGGAAATTCAATCACGTTAAGGAGGAATCATCGATGTCTATTACTCTTGAAACAGCGAATCAACATAAAGATGATCCGGCGGTTCTTTGTTGCCTAACCCATAAGGACACCGTTTTATCTCCAGAAAATCTGGAGGATCCGGCAATTATTCCCGATTTGGAAGAATCTGGTTTGCTGGATATACCGGAAGGAAGTCTGATGATTGGTCAAGTGCTCGGCTGCATGCTGATCAAGGAAGCTGATGCGATGACTGCCTTGACGCCGGACATTGTTAACCTCCCTCAGGTGAAAAGTGAAAAGGCTGCTGTCCATCCCGATCCTTTGATGCAATTGGGAGAGTCAGCCGGCAGAATTCGGCTGGCTATTGATGAATTAAAGGGATTGACGCTGGAGATCCCGGCAGATATCTCGCTGGGCGGTTTATTTTCTTCGGCTCCCGCGGCGCTGACAGAGCCGAAGCAGGAAGATAAAATTCTTCGGACCCTGAAGCAACGGGAATTCCAAGTCACTCAAGCGTTAATCGGAGAAACAACCGCTTTTGAAGAGGGGATCTTGATGGTACGCGAGAGCCTATCTGTGGATTCTTTACAGGCGGATCCACTCGTGAAGGAGGTAGAGATCGACGTCATTCCCCCGGAGAGTCGGCATATCTATTCGGATACGATAATGGACGTCATTCCGATTGCTGCAAAAGTAGAGGGCGTGCTTGGTGAGGGAGTGACGCATGTTCTCAATGGTGTAGTCGTCGTTCTGACCGGTATTGATGAAAAAGGGGTCCAGGTTCACGAATTCGGCTCCTGTGAAGGGTTTCTGGATGAAAAAATACGGTACGGACGTCCCGGCTGCCCGGATCCGGACGATATCATGATCCGCATTCATGTTACGCTGCAGGAAAATACCGGCATGGAGCGACGCGGACCCTATGCGGCCCACAAGGCCTGTGATGCAATTATTCAAGAAATACGTGAGGTTTTGAAAAAAACGCCTGCGGATCGGGCATTCAAAGAAAACATTTTTTATGATCGAAAAAAAATGGGTCGTCCCCGGGTCATGCTGGTTAAGGAAATCATGGGGCAAGGCGCGATGCATGATAATGTGCTGCTGCCTGCAGAACCGGCTGGTGTTCAAGGCGGCCAGCGCAATGTCGACCTCGGTAATGTGCCAGTCGTATTGTCGGCCAATGAGGTGCGGGACGGCGGCATCCATGCGTTGACCTGTATCGGACCCTCGACGAAGGAGGATACGCGTCATTATTTTCGTGAACCGCTTGTCAATCTGATGGCAGAAGATGATCAGATTGATCTGGTCGGGGTGGTTTTTATCGGTAGTCCGCAGGTCAACGATGAAAAATCCTATGTATCTGCCCGGCTGGGTGCACTGGCTGAAAGTATCAATGTAGACGGTGCGATCGTGACAACTGAAGGATTTGGCAACAATCATATTGATTTTGCCGAAAATATTGATCAAATCGGCCGCCGCGGCATCCAGGTTGTTGGGGTTTCCTATTGTGCGTATCAAGGACAACTGGTTGTCGGCAATCCGTATATGGACGCGATGATTGAGCTGAATAAAGATCCAGAAGGCTTCGAAAATGAAATTCTTGGTGAGAGCACCCTTTGTCCGCCTGATGCCGAACGTGCCTTGCTGATGCTGAAGACAAAAATGGCTGGCATTCCGATCCAACCGGCGGAACGCAAATGGTCGCAGGATGTGATTGACACGAATCAGAGATTGGTTCAATAAGGAGGCCACGCGTAATGGATCTGGAACTGACACCGAAACTGCTTCCCGGCACGATTACGGAAGTCACTGAGGTCGGCGTGAAGGTCGCTTTGAAAGGCCGAATGGGCAGCATTAGTGTGCCGCTTCGCTGCGTGATAACCAGCAAAAAGCTGGAAATCGGACAAAAAATACAAGTATATCTGAGTTATATACAAGTGCTTTGAAAGAGGGGAAAAATATGCAATTGACAACCGCAAAAAATATGCGTTCGGAAATTTTTGTACCGCTCACGCCCCCGCCTGTTTGGACGGAACTAAAAAAACCGTTGAGTGAATGTACGGTCGCTTTTTGCACGGCCGGCGGTGTCCACATGAAATCACAACCGCGCTTCATTCTTTCTGGAGATTATTCCTTCCGTATCATTCCAGCGGATACACCGGTTACTGAATTGATGGTCAGCCACGGCGGTTTCGACAATAGTGATGTTAATAAGGATATTAATGCGATGTTTCCGATTGATCGGCTGCATGAATTGGAAGAAGAAGGATTTATCGGTAAAGTTGCACCCGTATTGATCGGTTTCATGGGCGGCGGCGGGAATGTCAATAAATTTAAAGAAGAAACGGGGCCGGCGATTGCCAAACGATTGAAAGAAGAAAATGTTGATATTGCTGTATTTACCGGAGGATGCGGTACTTGTCATCGATCGGCGACGATTGTCGAACGGGCCGTCGAGGCCGCTGGTATCGCGACGATTATTATTGCCGCACTTCCTCCGATTGCCAAGCAGCAAGGAGCCCCGCGGATTACCGCTCCTCATGTACCGATCGGATCAAACGCTGGTGAGCCCAATAATATTGAGATGCAGACGGCGATATTAAAAGAAACTCTGCAGGCCATTGAAGAAATGTCTCATTTTGGACAAATGAAGGTTCTGCCTTATGAATACAGCCACAATGTCTAATAGCGGAAGCATACATTTTTTATAATAGAGTGGGAGGCGTACGCTGAATGGAATTTGTAGAAACCAAGAAAACGGCGGAAGAAATCAAAGCGCTGACGAATAAATACATGATTGAAACCTATGAACGGTTTGATTTTGTGGCCCAGTCTGCCAAGGATATGTATTTGTATGATATGAACGGCGAAGCCTATCTTGATTTCTACGGAGGCATCGCGGTCAATAGCGCGGGCAATTGCAATGAAAAGGTGGTTGCAGCTGTTCGCGATCAAGTCGGTAAAATCATGCATACCTTTAATTACCCGTATACTGCGCCTCAGGCTCTACTTGCAGAACTTGTCTGCAAGACGCTGCAGATGGATAAAATCTTTTATCAGAGCACAGGGACTGAGGCCAATGAAGCGATGATCAAAATGGCCCGTAAATACGGCGTGGATCATTACGGACCGGAAAAATACCATATCATTACGGCGAAGGGCAGTTTTCACGGACGGACTTATGGAGCAATGTCGGCGACGGGTCAGCCGGATAATGCCTGTCAAGTTGGTTTCAAGCCGATGGTTCCCGGGTTCAGCTATGCGGAGTTTAATCATTTGGAAGATTTTCGGGCCCATGTCACGGACGACACGATTGCAATTATGCTGGAACCAATTCAGGGGGAGGGCGGCGTCAATCCGGCGACGAGAGAATTCATGACGGGCATTGCCAATCTCTGCCAGGAAAAGGGATTACTTTTACTAATTGATGAAATTCAATGCGGCTGGTGCCGCAGCGGCCAGATTATGGCCTATATGGATTACGGCATTCAGCCGGATATTGTGTCGATGGCGAAAGCGATGGGCGGCGGGATGCCGATTTCGGCGATCTGCGCACGCAGCGAAGTCGCCGAAGCTTTCTCGATGGGTTCACATGGAACGACATTTGGTGGCAATGCCGTTTGCTGCGCGGCATCTTTTGCAGAAATTCACGAGCTGCTTGATCGCGATCTGGCAGGCAACGCCAAACGAATGGGCGATTATCTCACGGCAAAATTGCGCACAATTCCATCGGTCAAAGAAGTCAGAGGGCGCGGGTTGATGATTGGCATTGAGTTTAATCTGCCGATCGGACTGGACGTCAAACATGGATGTTTCGATCGGAAATTGCTGGTGACACTGATTGGTGATCGGGTGATTCGTTTGATACCGCCGCTGATTGCTTCCAAGACAGATTGCGACAAAGCGTTTGAAATTATCAAAGCATCTGCTGAAGCGGCGTTCGTTAAGAAATGAATGGGGCGAAAAGCTTCACAATATTAGAAAAAGAACTGACCGACTTTCACGAAGGAAAATCGGCAGTTCTTTTATGCTTCCTTCATGTCTTTTGAAATACGAAAGGGATTGACGGTTATGGCTTCGATATATTTACAGGTTAGCTCAGCCGCTTGATCGGCAGTATAGCCTTCACGGTTGGATAAGACGGTGGTCATCATGCCCTTCCATATCAGGATGGCCATGTCATTGATGTCGTCTAGGTGGTCGGCATGGACTAGCCCCTCTTTTGCAGCCATCTCCAGAATAATTCGGTTACGTCTGCCAATATTGTATTCCATGCAGAGTGTCTTAACCTCTTTGGAGAGATTCACCCAGTCGTTATTATTCATATTATAGTAAGTTTTTAAGAGTTCTTCCGGATGGCTGCCAAGATCCGAGATGAATAAAGCTTTGTAAATCTGCGGTTTATGAAAAGAATGTTTGCAGAAGCATTCCCAAGTCTTTAAATACTTTTCGAGTGAGTTTTCCCCATGATCCATATAATAGGACAATTCTTTTGTATAGTCCTTCAAAAAACGCATAGAGGCAAAGAAAATCAGATGGGATAGTTCGTCAAAGTAATTATAAATGGTCGCACTGGTATACCCTGCCCGGTCAGCAACCTTTCGGATCGTGACGGCCTCCATACCTTCCTCTTCGATGATTGCAACGGTTGCATCAACGAAATAATGCCACATCCGCGTCGCTTTTAATTGTTTATTATCCACGGCAAAGCCCTCCCCATGACAGCCGGGCGTTTCCGCAGTGCCTGCGAAATGGAAAGCTGTCCAAAGCATTCAATCATTTATTTTTCAATATGGTCTGAACTTTATTATAGCAAACAAAAAGTTCCGAATGGGAAATAGCAGCTTTTTTCTAGAACGTTCTGCCCGATTTTTGAGCATTCGGCCAAGCGTATTGATTTTCTGAATCCGGATAATGATTTATAGTAAAGTTATGGATACGAAAAATGAGCCGTAAGGGACTGATTATGAATGACAGAAATGCATGCTGTTGGTTTATATAAGTATCTCCCTATCGATGATCCGGACAGTTTGGTTGATGTTCAATTGCCCAAACCTGTAGCTAAGGGTCACGATTTACTCGTTAAAGTGAAAGCTATCTCCATTAATCCAGTTGACACCAAGCAGCGGGCACCAAAGGATAAGATTGAGGAAAAGCCGCGCGTGCTGGGCTGGGATGCGGCCGGTGTCGTTGAAGCAGTCGGCGAGGAGGTCAGCCTTTTTCAACCGGGTGATCAGGTGTATTATGCCGGCGCTGTCAATCGTCAGGGTTGTTATAGTGAGTATCAACTCGTCGATGAAGCCGTGGTCGCAAAGAAGCCAGTGTCGCTTGGTTTTGCGGAGGCAGCTGCCTTGCCGCTGACAACAATCACAGCCTGGGAAGCGCTGGTCGACCGAATGGGTATTACGCCGGTAGCAGATGGAAACATGGGAAAATCCATTCTAATTATCAACGCGGCCGGTGGAGTCGGCTCGATTGCTGTGCAGCTGGCCAGTTATTTTGGCCTCAAGGTCATTGGCACGGCTTCGCGTCCGGAAACAAAGGAATGGACAGAGCAGCATGGTGCGGAGGTCGTGATTAATCATCATCAGGCTTTTCTTCCGCAGTTAAAGGAAAATGGCATCGATACTGTTGATTATATTCTTTGTCTTCATTCAACCGATAGGCATTGGAAGAGTATGGCTGAAGTGATTGCACCCGAAGGACATATCACCTCCATTGTCGAGAATGAGCAGCCGATTGCGCTCGGTTTGCTGAAGAGTAAGAGCGTGACCTTTTCTTGGGAATTCATGTTTACTCGCCCAGTCTTCAGGACGGCAGATCGAATCAAACAGCATCAGCTGCTCGAACAAGTGGCGGATCTCGTCGATCAGGGTAAGATTAAAACGACTTTAAGCAGTCAAATGAGTGGAATAAACGCGGCGGTATTGCGAGCGGCACATAAAAAAGTCGAATCCAATGCGATGATTGGCAAATTGGTAATTACTTCCTGATTGACCGGACTTTGAACGATATCTCCATTGGGTTGGGTTATTATTTGGTGTTTGCCGATCTTTTGTATATGATAAAGGTAGCGAAGGTGTGATAGGAACCTGAAGATGTAACATTGCTCGTGCTTTTTTCGTTTATTAGATTAAGAACGGAAGATGGGAGGCATTGGCAATGCAAACGGGATGGAAGAGAGTGGAAGTGGACACGGAGTTTGAGCGGGTCATTCATCCCTTGATGGAGCCGGTTCAGCGTTATTGCCGGAGACTCGCCGGATCGAAGCAGGACGGAGAAGACCTGTCACAAATTGTTCTGATGAAACTCTATCACGCATGGGAGAAAGTGCCTTATCGATCGCTATCCAAGGCCTACGTTCACCGTGTCATCTCAAATACATGGATCGATCGGCACCGGCATCGCTCGGTTGCTGAAACACTGAGAGAGACCTTTGACGATATGTCTCTTTCAGAGGTTCAGGATTCGGATTTTCGTCTGGAGGAAGGGATGAACCGGCTGCTCGGTATGCTTCCTGTAAAACAGCGGGTACTCATTATGCTGATTGACGGTTTAGGGTGCACAGCAGCGGAAGTTGGCGAGTGGCTCGGAGAATCCAGCGGGACTATTCGCGTCTCACTGCATCGTGCACGAAAAAAATTGGCTCGGCCACAGGAAGGCTTTGACCATTTCAACAATGAACGAGAAATGCGGCGTTATTTACAGGCTTTTCGGTCGGCTGATCCGCAAATCTTGCTCCAACTTCTGAAGAATGACAAGACGCATCGTCACTTATCACCGGATATTTCGATCAGTCAGTGCCTCGCTGCATAGACAATTTTAATTTAGGGAGGAAAAAAGATGTCTTCTTTTGTTATTCCATATGTTATTGAGCAATCCAATCAGGGGGAACGTTCTTACGATATCTATTCCCGCCTGCTGAAAGACCGAGTGATCTTTCTTGGCTCGGAGATCAATGATGAATTAGCAAACAGCATTGTTGCTCAGCTGCTTTTCTTAGCGTCTGAAGACTCGGAAAAAGACATTTCGATTTACGTGAACAGCCCAGGTGGTTCCGTGTCCGCGGGGTTTGCCATCTTGGATACGATGAATTTCATTAAGCCGGATATTCAGACGATCTGCATCGGCATGGCAGCATCAATGGCATCGATCATTCTGACTTCGGGAGCAAAGGGCAAACGCCTTTCACTGCCAAATGGTGAAATATTGATTCATCAGCCGCTGGGCGGTGCACAGGGTCAGGCGAGCGATATTGAAATCACGGCTCGTCATATCCTGAAGACGAAGAAAAAATTGAATACCATTCTTTCCGAAACGACCGGTCAGCCATATGAACAGATTGAAAAGGATACCGATCGTGATAACTTCATGACCGCTGAACAAGCAAAGGAATATGGATTAGTCGATAAAATCATCGCTTCTTTATAAAGAACATTTCATGGACGCCTCGCCTTTTGAGTGAGGGGTCCTTTTTGCACGGGAAATGGATTATTTTTACACGAAAAGCCGCGATAATTTTCACAGAAAAACACATACTATAAATACCCTTTTAAAAAGGAGGTCATTACTTTGGTGGATCGTCCAAGAACCACGTATAGTGTCCAGGATGAAGATGAATTATGGCCGTCAGCAAAAACATCACATCTCTCCAAACGAGCGGACGGTACGATTAGAGACCGCCCCGGTGAGCGAATGTTTTCCGCTCATGCAGGAGAACGCCAGAACTCTGATCACGTGGAGGGATAACGAAATGAATCCAATTTCAGAAGCTCATGGTGAGGAAAGATCTCGAGTTACGGCAACGCACTTGAATGCAAAACATTCATCCAAACAGGTGAATGGAGAAAGTGCAAGGACGCAAACAGGGAAAATTCTAGAAGTTAACGCCAGGCGACACCAAAAGTAATCCTTTATAAAAGGGCTGACAAAGACGGCTGCTCAATTGGGCAGCCGTCTTCTTTCTTATGAAAAATTGCTGAATTCTGAAATCAATCCATGTATAATAAGATATAGAGCTTGGGTATTTAATAACAGTGATCGAGAAATAATATGGAAAATAGGAAACTTTTACGAAACAAGCTGCGTATGATTATTACAAGCCCAAAGAGAGGATGACGAATATGGAAAGTTATTATGAAGTCGCCAGAAGGCCGTATACGAAATTATTCGGTGCGTTTTTCTCTGGTCTGCTTGTGACGACAGTAGGCATGTACGTTGGTCAATATGTGCCGACGGCGTTGAACACACCGCTGTGGATTCTTGAAATTGCGATGATCGTGATGATGATGTTTGTCCGCAAAAGAAAAGCCGTCGGCTATCTGATGATGTATGCCTTCATGTTCATTTCCGGTGTGACGCTTTATGCCGTCATCAGCCAGTATATTGCCCTTCTGGGGTCGACTTTGGTTCTTGAGGCTTTTGCGGTAACGACCGTCTCGTTCGGAGCAATTGCCGTTTATAGTATGGTCAGCAAGCGTGATTTTTCTTTTCTCGCAGGCTTTCTGTTTCTTGGATTGATCGCCCTTGTATTGATCGGTGTTATCGGTATCTTTGTTCCGTATTCGAGCACGACGATGCTCATTTATTCGGGCATGGGGATTCTCATTTTTATCGGCTATACGCTCTTTGATTTTAGCCGGTTGACTGTTCATGGTTTTACAGAACAGGACATCCCGATGCTTGTTGTTTCGATTTATTTGGATTTCATCAACTTGTTCCTTTACATTTTGCAGTTTATCGGGATCGGTTCAAAAAATTAATCACAATGGTCTTTCAAAAGATCGGGACTTCGTTCTCGATCTTTTTTTATGGAAATATTTTCGCACAAGCATTTTTCTATCTGTTTGAGTGTTCTGTTTTCCGATATACTAAATAAGACAAAAAATTTTAATCGGATGGAGGAGAGATTTTTGGCACAACGCATTATCCAGACCAATGAGAAGCTACCCTTGGTCGAGAGTATTCCCCTTAGTTTCCAGCATTTATTTGCCATGTTCGGGTCAACGGTTCTTGTTCCGCTGATTTTTCACGTGGATCCGGCTACCATTCTTCTTATGAACGGCGTCGGCACACTTATCTATCTCTTCATCTGCCGCGGTAAGATTCCGGCATACTTAGGTTCAAGCTTTGCCTTCATCTCGCCAGTCCTGGCGGTCATCGGCACACATGGATATCGGGCGGCACTTGGCGGATTCATCGCGGTCGGCCTCGTTTTCATTATTGTTTCTTTTATTATTCATCTGGTTGGTACGAAATGGATTGATATCTTCTTCCCGCCGGTGACAATGGGCTCGATTGTTGCGATTATCGGTCTTCAGCTTATTCCGACTGCGGCTCAGAACGCCGGCCTGATTGCGCCAACAGGTAGCGCAAAGTGGACGCTGGATCCGACAACGGTAACCGTTTCGCTCTTGACCGTTGCGATTACACTGCTTGGCTGGGTTCTCTTTCGCGGCTTCCTGAAGATTATCCCGATTTTGATTGGCATTATTGCCGGCTATATTATTGCCTGGTTTGCCGGGATCTTGAACTTCCATGCGGTAGTTGCTGCTCACTGGCTGTCGCTTCCGCATTTCTATTCTCCGGAATGGAATATGGCCAGTATCTCAATTATTCTTCCGGCAGCACTCGTAGTCATTGCTGAGCACATCGGGCATCTGATTGTCACCGGCAATATCGTCGGCAAAGACCTGATTAAAGATCCGGGACTTGACCGCTCAATGCTCGGTAACGGGATTTCGACGGTGATATCCGGTTTTGTCGGTTCGACACCGAATACAACATATGGTGAGAACATTGGCGTTCTGGCGATAACCAGGGTTTATTCGACCTGGATCATCGGTGGTGCGGCAATCATTGCTGTCGTCCTTTCCTTCGTCGGCAAGCTCTCGGCACTGATTTCATCGATTCCCAACGCGGTTATCGGCGGGATTTCGTTAATTTTATATGGGGTAATCGCTTCCAATGGCTTTCGCATTTTCGTTGAATCCAAAGTGGATTTTGCTCAATCGCAGAATATCATTTTGGCCACGGTGATTTTCGCCACCGGAATTAGTGGTTTTACAATTAACATTGGTAAAGTGCCGCTCAACGGCATGGGGCTGGCCACGGTCGTCGGCGTTCTTCTGAGCCTTTTCTTTGCCTTGATTAATCATTTTCATCTCTCTAATGAAGAATCTTAAATGTTTGAAAAAATCCACTGGAAACGTTTTTGGTCTCCTGTGGATTTTTTTTGTGCTTTTTTAAAATTGCTTTCACCGCGCTTCTCCGTTATACTTTTGCCCGGAGGAGGCGCGTACGATGACAGACATTGATGAAGCCTATATGGGGCAGGCGATCGCTCAGGCAGAAAAGGCGGCGGCGATCGGCGAGGTACCAATCGGCGCGGTGATTGTTAAGGATGGCCGCGTGATCGCAAGAGATTATAATCGTCGTGAAACGCTGCAGGATCCCGCGGCTCATGCGGAGCTTCTGGCAATCCGCAAAGCAAGCGCCGTACTCGGAACTTGGCGATTATCCGGGTGCACACTCTATGTCACGCTCGAGCCCTGCCCGATGTGTGCCGGAGCGATTGTTCAATCGCGAATCGATCGCTTGATTTTCGGAGCACCCGATCCAAAAGCAGGCTGCTGCGGGACGCTGCTGAATCTCGTTCAAGAGCCGCGCTTCAACCACCGGGCGGAAGTTGCATCTGGCATTTGCGAAGTAGAAAGTGCCAGCCTGCTCACGACCTTTTTCCGAGAACTGCGTGAACAGAAGAAAGAGGCCAAGCGCCGCAGTGATGTTTAGGGAAGCAGCACTGCGGTTTTTGTATGCTTGCATGAAGCTCGGTCGTTACTTGAACCAATTGTTCTGGTAAACGATAGGGATAGCATGCCGGGAGAGTGCCCGCGCCTGGTTTCAATCATGCATCTGGTGATCATGAATCCTCACCTCCATTAATGAGCATCGACAATTTATCGGATATAGTCATGGCTGGTAAGGACGGGATCAAGCAGCTTTGTCGGAATAACGAAGGCTACTTGCCCCATATAGCCGGGAGCAACGGCATATTTCTGAAAAACAATAACTAATTTGTTTTGTTTAGTGATATAGAAACTTTGTTTGCGGCTAATCGTTTCAAAACCGTCGAAGGGCTGACGCTTGCTCTTTTTACCAATCAGAAATACTTTGCTCGGATCCTTCTTCATTTCGGCACGCATCTGTTGAATGATATTTTTATTAATAATCGCAAGATAACGGTCATTTCTAAATAAAGAAGGGAGCGTAATCAGGATCTGGCGTTTCTTATCAATCGTGTCATAGCTGATGCGCGTTGAGGAGGATCCGACCGTGTTTGCGACATAACGGCTGATTGAAAGAATCTGTGAGTCGTTGCGCAGCACCTTGTAGCCGCTGCTTACGCCTAAATGCCCATTGCCCTCGCCATGCTGCTTCATTGCCTTTGTTTCTTTTTTAAATTGCAGATACAGCTTTTTGTCTGCATCCAAGTATTTGCGATTCAAGGAGTCTTCGAGCTTTTTATTCTGCAAGTGCTCGATCTTCGGCACCTGGATTTGTGCTTTCTGCGGACCGGTTTCGGATTGATAGTCCTTGAATGTGATTACCCGGACCCACTTTCCAATGACAGGGACTTTCGAGAGATCTTTGGCAAAAGTTGGATTTGCGTTGATTCCAATCATAAGGAGAATCAGGGCTGCTGCGAGAGTAGTGACGGGGAGCTGCCACAAAAGATGGTGGTGTCCCGCCTTTTTCCGCGCTTTGAAAACAGCTTGTTCAACGACTGAATTGAGCCGCTCCGGAATCTCAAGGCTTTGATAATCTTTTTTGAGTTCTGCTAAGCGTTTATCCAAGTTTGTCATCCTCCGTGTTCCTCATTTTTGAGATCAATCCGCAGCATTTTTAAGGCTTTATATAGCCGGGTTTTAATCGTGTTCAGATTTTCATCCAGTATAGCTGCCACTGTTTCGAGCGTCAGATCCTCGAAATAATGAAGGATGATGATGTGGCGGTATTTGTAGGGGAGACGGGAGAGCGCATCCTTCAAATCCATTTTCTGATCGAGCGGGGGTTGCTCTTCCTCCTGTTCCTCGAGATACTCTGGTTCAATGTAAGCGAGGTGACGCCGTTTTCTGATCACATCGAGTGCCGTATTAATCACGATACGGAAAAGCCAGGTTTTCAAAGCGTCGGTGTGCTTCAAATCATGAACCGCTTTAAAGGCTTTATAAATCGCTTCTTGGACAACATCCATTGCATCGTTTTCATTGCCCACATAACTATAGGCCAACCGATAAAAATCGGTTTTATAGGCTTGAATTACCTGGGTCAGCTCATGATTCCTTTTCTCATAATCCTTCATATCCCGGCTCCTCTTCAGCTATCATCCGATCGGGTGATTCATTTATTAAACGTTGAAAATGGAAAAAAAGTTTTCAATACCCATTGTTAAAAAAGAGAGTCATTAATTCTTTGCATCGTTTACTTATGGCCTTGAAACATGTATTATTATTTGTGCAGGACACGAAGTCTTGCTGGAGTTATTTTGAAACAGATCGATTGGATTGACCATACATATATGATGCCAACCACGAAGGTTACAGGCTCTTTTTTGCGAGCCTACTTTCGTGGTTTTTGTTTTAGGGGGATAAAAAATTGGAAATTCTGAAACGAATGAAAGAACACGACTGGTTGCCTTATAGTCTTGCAGTACTCGTGCTGCACATCGTTGGGTTCAGTTGCCTCATTCTTGCGGCCGGCAGCTATCCGGTCATACTGGGCCTTGGCCTTCTTGCCTACACGCTAGGACTGCGGCACGCGTTTGATGCCGATCACATTGCGGCAATTGATAATACCATCCGCAAGTTGATGCAGCAGAAGAAGAATCCGATTGGCGTTGGCTTTTATTTTTCGCTGGGTCATTCTACCGTTGTTCTATTGATGGCGATCATTCTGGGCATATCAGTTCGCTGGGCACAGAGCCACATGCCTTTGTTCGCACATGTTGGCGGGATTATCGGTTCAGTCGTTTCTGGAATCTTTTTGATTGTAATCGCTTTCTTGAATATTATTATTCTTTTTGATCTGCAGAAAATGTTTTTCAAACTAAAGCGCAAAGAATTTGATCAAGAGAAATTCGAAAAGCTGCTTTTATCCAGGGGTCTTTTGTCAACTTTATTCAAACCTTTTTATAAATTCATTAACAACAGCTGGCAAGTCTATCCTTTAGGATTTCTCTTTGGACTGGGCTTCGATACGGCCACTGAAGTTGCGCTGCTCGCTCTTTCTGCCGGAGCTGCAAAAACGGCAATGTCATTTCTCGGAATTCTTTCATTGCCGCTCCTATTTGCCGCCGGAATGAACATTATGGATACCACGGACTCCGTAATGATGGCCAAGGCCTATAAATGGGCATTCGATACACCGGTACGAAAAATCTATTATAATATTACCATCACATCTATTTCTGTACTCGCTGCTCTCCTGATCGGCGGAATTGAACTCACTCAAGTCGTCACCGATGGATTGGGCCTGAAAGGCGGATTATGGACCTGGGTTCGGCAAATCAATTTTAACTGGCTGGGTTATGGTCTCGTGATCCTCTTTGTTGGCCTATGGACGATTTCCTATGTCATCTGGAAGTTATTCAAGATTGAAGATAAATGGAATTCAGCGGGCATTTAAGGAGCGAAGAGGTGCAATGAGCGAGTCTTGCCCTTCGCTTGAATTTATGATAAACTTACCTTCGTCGTAACGATTGGTTTGCCTTTGCTTTGCAACGGCAGAGCTGGTCGTGTAAGATATGGCTGTGGAGGCGTACCCAAGTGGCTGAAGGGGGCTGACTCGAAATCAGTTAGGGCGTCGTTCGGCGCCGCGGGGGTTCAAATCCTCTCGCCTCCGCCATTTAATTTTGTTATCAAATTAGCCGTGCTAGACGGGGAGGTAGCGGTGCTCTGTACCCGCAATCCGCTATAGCGGGGTTGAATTCCTTTTCGAGGTTTGTGCGCTGTGGGGCAGCCTTAAATACGTAGTGTTGACGTTCGGGTCCTGCGCAATGGAAACTCATGAACCCTGTCAGGTCCGGAAGGAAGCAGCAGTAAGTGAGACCTTTCGTGTGCCGCGGGGCTACCCGGACTGAGCTGGCGACTTAAGAAGCGCTCATGGTGCCCTATCGACAAAAGGTGCACGGCGTTAAATAAAATAACAAAGGCTACCGAAAAAACGGTAGCCTTTGTTATTGCTCCAAAAAACAGCAGGTCGGCAGTTTCTTTCAAGGGCGGTTATCGTTATAATAAATTTATGAACGTAAAAAGAGTGCTACGTCATGCAGGGAAAGGGGGGAGATAAATGGCTTATCAGGCGTTATACAGGGTGTACCGGCCGCAAACCTTTCATGATATTGCAGGTCAGCAGCATATCACTCAGACACTTCAAAATGCACTGGTTAAACAGCAGTTTTCGCATGCTTATCTTTTTACCGGACCGCGTGGTACAGGCAAAACGAGTGCCGCAAAGATTTTGGCGAAAGCCATTAACTGCGAAAAAGCACCGGCTGCCGAGCCGTGCAATGAGTGCGCGTCTTGCCGGGGCATTACGGACGGGAGTATCGCGGACGTGATCGAGATCGATGCCGCTTCAAATAACGGTGTGGATGAAATCCGAGAAATTCGCGATAAAGTCAAGTATGCACCAAGTGAGGTGCGTTACAAGGTCTATATTATTGATGAAGTTCATATGCTGTCGACCGGAGCGTTTAATGCGCTCCTGAAAACATTGGAAGAGCCGCCGGAGCATGTTGTTTTTATTCTGGCAACGACCGAGCCGCAGAAGATCCCCCTGACCATTATCTCACGCTGCCAGCAATTTGATTTCCGGCGCATTCCTTCCGCGGCCATCGCCGAACGGTTGGCTTTTGTTGCCGAAGATCAAAAGCTTGAAGCGGATGAAGATGCGCTGCAGCTGATTGCCAAAGCGAGTGAAGGCGGTATGCGCGATGCGCTGAGCGTGCTGGACCAGACGGCCGCTTATAGTGAAGGCCGGATAACGGTCCAGGATGTTCAGGATGTCACGGGCATGGTCTCCGATCAACTGGTTCAGGCGTTGACCGAAGCTATTGAGGCCTCTGATGCTGCGGGCGCGATCAATAAAACCGGAGCACTTCTTGATCAGGGGAAGGATCCACTACGGCTAGTCGAGCAGCTGATTTTCTATTATCGGGATTTATTGCTTTTCCAGACCTCGCCGGATTTAGAAGATATCTTAAGCCGGCCTCGTGCCGGAGAAACTTTCAAAGAACAGACAGAGCGAATATCCGCGGCTGAACTCTACCGGATAATCGGTCAATTGAATCAGGCCTTTACTGATATGAAACGAACCAATCATCCGCGTATTTTGCTGGAAATGGCTCTGATTCGCCTTTGCCAGGGTACGACGTCTTCCGCGGGAAACGGCGGAACGGACCCGGTAGCGATGCCGACGAATGGGCCGGATGCCGGAGTGGAGAAACGGCTAGATGAACTGGAGCAACAGGTTAAGCAGCTAACGCTCCGCCCGGCCGCTGAGGATCATCAATCGGTGGGTGAACGGGTAGCGGCCGCACAACCTCGGCCGCACCGCCGGCAAAGTGGCGGATTAAAGATACCGCTCAATCAGGTGAATCAGGTGCTCGGGGCCGCAACGAAGGAAGATTTAGCCGAATTGCGTTCTGCATGGGCGGCTATTATGGCCCAAATCCGTGCTAAGAACGTTGCGGCGCATGCCTGGATGTTGGAAAGCAAGCCGGTAGCAAGCTCGCCGGATGGGATTGTGCAGGCATTCAAATATGATTTTCACTGTCAGATGGTCATGGAGAACAAGAATCATATTCTTGAAATGGTTCAGTCGATCATTCAGGAAGTGACTCATAAAAATAAGGCGATGTATCCGATACCGGAAGAAAATTGGCTGAAAATCAAGAGTGATTTTATCAAACATTCCAAGGTATCGCAGGCAGAATCTGGCGATCCGGCAGAACCGGAAGTCGAGGATCCGATGATTGCTGAAGCAAAAAAACTAGTGGGTCCTGATTTAATTGATATAAAAGATTAAACATTGTGGAGGCGATTTCCAATGATGCGTGGAAATATGAATAATATGATGCGTCAAATGCAAAAAATGCAAAAACAAATGGCTGAGGCGCAGGAAAAATTGAAGGAAGAAATTGTTGAAGGGACAGCGGGCGGCGGTGTCGTTGCCGTTAAAGCAAATGGTCAAAAACAAATTGTTGACGTAACCATTCAGCCGGATGCAGTCGATCCGGAAGATGTAGATATGCTCCAGGATCTTGTGCTTGCGGCGGTCAATGACGCATTGTCTAAAGCCGATGAACTATCCGCGCAAAGGCTCGGCAAGTTCACAAAAGGATTGAATCTGCCGGGCATGTAAACCTGCAGTGCAAAAATGATTGGGCAGCAGCTTTTTAATTTCCGCGATCAGCTTTGGTCACGGGAAGAAGCCTGCTGCCTCTGTTTTAAATGCATCTATATTATTCTGAGCATTGCAGGTCAGCAGAATCACGGCTGATTGCGATTTCTATTTGTAAGAAGAAGGGAAAACATTATGCAGTATCCAGAACCGATTGCCAAGCTGCTGGACAGTTTCATGAAACTTCCTGGAATTGGCCCGAAAACAGCTGCACGTCTTGCTTTTTATGTGGTGGAAATGAATGAGCAGGATGTCATGGATTTTGCCCGAGCGTTGGTTGATGTTAAACGGAATTTGGTTTACTGTTCCGTATGCCAGAATATTAGTGATCATGACCCCTGTTCGATCTGTGATGATTCCGCGCGCGATCATACGACTATCTGTGTGGTTCAGGATCCAAAAGATGTGGTCGCTCTTGAAAGGATGCGCGATTATCATGGACTTTATCATGTACTCCATGGTGTTATCTCGCCGATGGATGGCATTGGTCCAGAGGATATTAGAATCGCTGAATTGATTCGGCGTCTTGAAGATGAGAAAATTAAAGAAATCATTCTGGCGACCAATCCTACGGTTGAGGGCGAAGCGACAGCCATGTATATTTCCCGTCTTGTTAAGCCAATTGGTGTCAAAACCTCGCGCATCGCGCACGGTCTACCGGTTGGCGGTGATTTGGAATATGCTGACGAAGTGACACTTTCAAAGGCACTGGAAGGGCGCAGAGAAATTTAACAGGGTAGCAGGAAAATACAGGGTGATCACCTGATTGAACGAATGGGGGCGAACGGCTGTGTTCGGAAGTAAAAAGGGTGAGCTTAGGCGGGAAATTACTGATTCAATGATGGGAGCACTCTATCGCACCAAGGATGACTGGTTAACGAAGAAGAAGGTCATTGAATCCAGCATTGATCCATCGGATGAAGTTCTCTATCAATTAAAGCTGTCAGAAGCGAGATATTTGTTCTTCTTAAAAGAAGTTCGCAAATTAAAAAATTACCAGCACTGATTGAAATCGACGTTTAGCAGTTCTTATCGGGACGAGTCTCCATATACTTTTATCAGGCACAAATGCAGCTGATAAAAGAAGGAGGCTTTTTTTTGACCACTAATATTTTACTCATCGCAGGCGGAGCAGCCGTTCTCTTTTTTCTTCTTATGATCTTCGGCAACTCCTTCCATCCATTGAAATGGTTTGGGAAACTGACTATACGTTTGTGCATCGGTGTTTTCATGCTTTTTTTATTAAATGTGATTGGCGAATCATTCAGCCTGCACATTCCCATTAACTTCGCAACCTCGGCGGTCAGCGGTCTTCTAGGTTTGCCTGGCCTTGCCGCACTGGTTCTTATTAAATATAAACTGGGCATGTGAATGGGTGGCAAGCCGTGCCGAAGTCAAGTCTTTATTCATTTGATGATTGGAAGATGCAGGGCCATTGACGAAAATGCGGCAAGCTGTTATGATAACTCTTGCCGTGTTTTTATGCTGAAAATAGTTGTTGACATTATTTCCAGAAGGCGATATAATATTTCTTGTCGCTAAAAGCGATAAAGCGTAACTGAAAAAAGATGTTGACATTCTGAAGACAGCATGGTAAGATATAAAAGTTGCTGTTAAGGAATTGACAGCACGGAATGTTCCTTGAAAACTAAACAAAAGCCAAGCGTATTTTTAAAGGGCTAGCCCCCTTTAATCAAGAATTTGCTAGGGATCAATAAGTAACGAATGTTTGATAATGTACGATAAAGTAATACTTTTTGGAGAGTTTGATCCTGGCTCAGGACGAACGCTGGCGGCGTGCCTAATACATGCAAGTCGAGCGCACAGAAGGGAGCT
>JBHGUY010000009.1:0-122817 GCA_048976585.1 Sporolactobacillus sp.
AAAAGTATTCGACCTCAAGTCTGTCCTTACTTTACAAGTACCCACTCTATATCGCGAATAAGCATCACCTACATTTTCATTCAAGCGGTGTCCCGCGCCCCTCAAGCGGGTCATGGATGTTTCTTAACGTATAAAAAAAGAACCGCCACAAGGCGATCGATCATTATTTTTCATTTTTTTGTTCCTCTGTTCGTATCACATAGGCATCCAGCAGGATCCGGGCAATCACCATGATCGGCAGCCGTGAATGAACTTCATAATCGGGAAAATAGGAAATGCTTGATTTATAGCCCGAAATTGTAATTTCTGAGAGCCGCCCGAGCGGACTGTCACGGTTTGTCGTCAGCGTAATGGTACTGACCCCACTTGCCTTACAATTTTGAGCCGCTTCTACTAATTCCTCTGTTTTTCCGTTAAGCGAAATAAAAATCACCAAATCACTTGAACTGATTCTTTCACTCATCGTTCGAATGATATTCGGATCATTGTGCATTTCTGAATATTTTCCCAAAAGCTGCAGTTTGATCGTCATTTCTTTAGCAATCAATTCTGATAATCCCCGGGCAAAGAGCAGAATTTTATCGGCATAAATCATTTTTTGCAAGGTGTCCTCAATCGTCCCACTATCAAGCATCTGAATGGTCTGCGTCACCTCGCGGGCATTCTTCAAAATGGCTTCTTTTATTTTATGATCCGCCTTTTCAACGGCAGAAAACATCGTATTTTCAGTATGCTCATCTTTTAGCCGAATTTTAAATGAAGTAAATCCGCTATATCCCAGTTTCTGCATCGCTCGGACAATCGTCGCCGTCGAGACATTCGCCTCCATACTTAACTGAACGATCGACAGCTTCGGGATTTGATTCAGATGTTCCTGGATATAATGAATCAAATACTTTTCACTGGTACTCAGCAGATGCCCCCGTTCCTGCAGAACAGTCTGAAATATTTCTGGCATGATTTCGCCCCTTTCAATTTGTAAAGCCTTACAGAAATTATAGCATGTTTCGAAAATGTTTTCGTCAGAGATATGCGATACTAGATTCATGGAGGACGGATGAAAGAAAGGAGTCAGAGAGATATGATCTATACATGCACGATGAATCCGGCAATCGACCTGTTTTGCGAGTTTCAGACATTCAATCCTTATATCGTCAATCGCAGTCATTATGAAGATTATCAGGCCAATGGTAAAGCTATTAATATTTCACTGATACTCAAAAAAATGGGAATCGACAGCACCGCCACCGGTTTTATCGGCGGTTTTACCGGAAATTTCATCGAAGAGACATTAAAAAGGCAAGGCATATCCACTTCTTTTATCAAGGTGGACGGGATCACACGAATCAATACGTTTATAAGATCCGGAGATTTAGAATACAAGGCTGTCAATCACGGCCCCGAAATTTCATTTCAGGCACAGGCCCATCTTCTGGAATTCATTGGCACATTAAAAAAAGAAGATATGTTATTTGTTTCTGGTTCACTGCCCAAAAATGTGGAAGACAAGATTTTAATCGAGATTTCCCGATTAGCAGAAAAAATTGGCTTTCATCTAATCCTCGATGTCAGTTCTAAAATTTTGCTGGATTGTCTGCCCTATCATCCGCAGTTGATTAAGCCAAGTGATGAAGAGCTTGCTGCTTTCTTCGGCCAATCTTCTGAACAAAAGATGACGGAAGAAGAAATCATTGCTAAAGCGCAGGAATTACTCCGTCGAGGTGCCAAGCAGGTGATTGTTTCATGTGGTGAAAAAGGAGCGATCTACATCGACCCCGAGCGGACATTTTCCGTCAATGCACCAAAAGGGAAAGTCGTGAATACCGCTTGCTCCGGTGATACCTTGCTTGCCGCATTTGTCGGTTCACAGCTTAATGGAAAGCGACTTGAAGAGGCCTTGGCCTATGCCATTGCAGCTGCTTCTTCAACCGCATTCACGGCAGGATTAAGTGATTTGGCCGATGTTCCCGAATTACTGAAGCAGATCCATATAAAGAATAAAATTGAAAGCGAGGCTTAAAGATTATGACCAAAAAAATACTCGCCGCGACCGGATGTCCGACTGGAATTGCTCATACGTTCATGGCCAAGAAAGCGTTGGAAGACGCAGCGCAGAAAAAAGGCGTTGATATTAAAGTCGAAACGCATGGACAAGTCGGCATTGAAAATGGTCTGACCGATCGTGAAATTGATGAAGCTTACGCCATCATCATTGCCGCGGACAAAGATGTCGAGGAGGATCGTTTTATCGGAAAACGCGTGATCAAGGTTTCAGTCTCCAAAGGGATTAAGGATGCCGATGAATTGATTGAGCAGGCATTAAGCGGCGATGTGCCTCCTTTTAAAGAGGGAAAACAGCGTGCTCACGGTGCAGGCAATTCTACCGCTACCCATGAATCCTTTATTCACCAAATTTACGTTTATCTGATGAACGGTGTTTCGCATATGATTCCGATCGTTGTCGCCGGAGGGGTCCTGCTGGCCATCTCCTTCATGTTCGGCATTCATTCGGCAGAACCTGGCAACGCGCAATATAATCCGTTTGCCTTTCAACTGAATCATATTGGGGCAACGGCAATGGCCCTGATGGTACCGATTCTTTCTGCCTATATTGCCCAGGCAATTGGCAAACGTCCCGGACTGATCGTCGGTTTCATCACCGGGATGATTGCCTATACAAACGGTACAGGATTTCTCGGCGGGATCGTCAGTGGTTTTCTGGCCGGATATACCATTCTCCTGCTGGAATACCTGCTCAAGAGTTTTCCGAAACAATTGGACGGACTAAAAGCTATCTTTCTGTTGCCTGTGATTGGCACCTTCATTGCCGGACTGATCATGTTCTTCCTGTCCTCGCCAATGTCTGCCGTGAATAAAGGCATGATGCATTTCGTCGCCGGCATGCAAAATTCAAGCCCGTTGATTCTGGGACTTGTCATTGGTGTAATGTGTGCCTTCGATATGGGTGGTCCAATCAATAAAGCCGCTTATCTCACCGGTACCGCACTACTTGCTCAGGGAAATTATTTCTTCATGGCCGGCGTTTCTGCTGCCTGCATTGCGCCGCCGCTTGCAACCGGTTTCGCGGTTCTGTTTGCTAAAAAATCTTTTTCAACTGAAGAGCGTAATGCCGGTTATGTCAACTTTCTGCTTGGTTCGACGCATATCACCGAAGGCGCGATTCCATTCGCAGCAAAGCGACCGCTGACCGTGATTCCATCGCTGATGGTCGGTTCATCAATCGCTGCCATTCTAACTTATTATATGAGGATTCAGGTACCCGCACCGCATGGCGGTTTCATCATTCTGCCGATCGTCAATCACCCCTTCCTCTGGGTCATCGATATCGTTATCGGCTCCTTGGTCGCCGGCTGTCTGATTGCCTGGGATCAAAAGCGGGCCATTCGCAAGCAAAATAAAGCAGAGAAAACAGAGAAAGCTGCGATTCCGATTCAGCAACAAAATGAAGACTCTCTGCTGTCAATGAGCAACGTCTATTTGGAAAATGACCAGATTAAGACAAAAGAAGAATTGTTTCAGTTTATTGCTGACAAAGCCCAAGAAAAGGGTTATGTCACCGATCGTGCAGCATTGATTGATGCCTTTAACAATCGTGAGGCGCAAAGCTCAACCGGAATGGAAAGCGGTTTCGCTATTCCGCACGCTCAATCCGCTGCCATTAATCAATCGGCGATGTTCGTGATTAAATTGCCTAATGAAATTACCGATTGGAAAACATTGGATGGACAGGGTATCTCGATTGCCATTGCTTATCTGATTCCGGAAAAAGGCAGCACGGCACACATGCATTATCTTTCAGATATGGCGCAAAAGCTGATGAACCAATCCGTCGTTCATGCTTTGCATCAGGCGCGAACCAAGGGTGACATCTATCAGGCATTAAACGCCTAACCTGCCAATAAATCTTCCGTACAAAAAAAGCGCATTCGCAAGATTTTTGCGAATCGCGTTTTTTTTGTGTCGTTTATTTTCCGGTCCATTCTTCCGTTAGCGCGAGTTGATATCTGATCTCTTTACTCGCGCTCGATGATTGATGAAGGTTTTTGACATTGGAGCATCTTCAATGGACAATGCCGCCAGTTAGAGGATAGCAGAGGGTTCATTCGTGATCACTATCAAATGCCCTATGGCAACAAATCATACAACCGGAAAATCTAATTAAGATTTTTTAAGAGTGGGAAAAAAAGCAGAACAGCTGTAATCATCGTGAGAAGAAGCGGGAAAAGGTGATGAAGCAGTAAATGGCGTCTGCCTTGATGATCCGCCTTTCTCCACCTCACAATTATCCAGCCTGCCTTGATCACAATAAAGGCAATCATCATGCAATAAAACAAAATAAGCATTGCATTGACTTGGCTCTCCTGACTCATTTTCCCACCGCTTTTCCTGTTAATGAACGATTGTGAAATCAATACCGTTCGATTGGCTTTTCATTGCACTATTCATACCATAGCAGGCGCGGCCGTAGCTTTATGTGAACAAATAAGCAAACGCCAAAATGGGAGATTTACTCATGTGAGATTAGGTTTACTGTCCGCTGCGCAAAAAAAGCAGGCATCCGTTTGATGGACGCACCGCTTTTCTCAATTTTTTTATCGTAGCCTCTTATATATTTTCAATCAGCAGATCATCGGTTTCGTATTTGACGAAGGGATCGCCCATAACCATCGTTTGGGCTTCCGTATCGCTCGTCCCGGCGTACAAGACAAAAGTTCCATCCATCTGACGAAGCCCGCCGCCACTGAAGACAATATCCTTCAAGTCTTCCCGCTTAGACGGTCCGTCAAGAAAATGACTTCGGGTCGCAATTAATTCAATCGGTGTATGAAAACCAGTCGATGGGTCAAACGCGAAAGTCATCGGAAAATAATGACGATCACCTTTTTCATCAAAATAAGCGATATGACCGAGCACACCGGCATCTCCATTTCTCAGTGGAAGGATTTCATTGGCTCCGCCCCATTCTCCTTCAGCAAAGTGTCCCTGAAGCAGCGGAGCATCCTCAATTTTCCGGCAGTCGAGTTCATCAAGCGAATCAATCATGAAATAGCCAATCTTGCCACGTCCGCCCTTCAACCCCTGCGGGCGGGTCAGAACAAGAATGCTTCCCCCGATCAGTTGACCAAGCCGCAAATCTTTCATTCCGACTGGCCCTTCAAAGAAACGAGCAAGCGTTTTTACATTTTTTCCTTTATATAAAATCGTTCGCCAAGTCACACCGCCGTCTGAATTCTTGATCACTTCCACACCGCCGAAAACAAGCAATCCATTAATCCGCGTCACAAATGGATCCTGCAAAGGAAACATGGGCAAATCTTCCCGCAGATTCCAAACGTCTTCTTCTTCCTCAAAAAAGCCAACAATCGCGTCCTCACTGTCTCTCGCTTCAATTCGACCGGCGATCAGTTCACCCGCCTCATCCATAAAAGGAGCACTGATGTTATAGACATCTTTGTCTCCTGCACCAGCAAACGTCAATTTCTTTACGGAACGTGCCGAATGATCTTTCTTCAAATAATCCTCCAGCAAAACTGTACATTCCGTCGCATGCTCTAAAAACATTGCTGAGCCCCTTCCGCTGAATGCTTTCGCATTTGTTATCTGCCTAGTAATCTTTCATCAATACTTCAAGAATTTATATTAGCAGTCTATGCCGCCAGAGTAAACCTATTTACTCAATAAAAAGCACAAATTTCTATTCAATAGGAGATGCATGGCTAACAAGCCGCTCCGAACCACTCTTTTGCCTAAAAACAGCATCATTCAAAGCGCAGCAAATGATCAGAAATGAACTGAATGCCTGGTTTCTATGTATTAAAAATCGAGTAGATAAGTTACTCTACTCGATGAATGAGTCATGATTCTATCACCAATTGAATCTTTCCGATCGCTGAAAACGATTGTCAGATGTTCTCGGCACTTTCTAAGACGTAGGCCTCAGCTTCCTTAGACCAAAGCCCTTCATTTTGTTCGAGAATCTCACGGAGCCCTTTATAAAACGAATTTTTTTCGGAATCCGACAAAATTTCTTCCAATGATTTCCGCGGCATATTCTTTTGGACGTAGATCAGTTTTTTACCACTCGGCAGGAGTGATGGTAATTCCAGTGTCGTTTCGGCAACAGCATTCAATCCTAAAATATGAGAAACAACCTTTTCAACCTTTAGTTTTCTTTCTTCAACCAGCTTAATGGCTGCACGCATATCATCGGTATTTCCGCCAGAGGTTCCCACATAATGGGTGAAATTATAATGAATATCGTACAAATTCACTTCAGCAAAGAAATTTTTATCCCGCGGCCCGGCAAAGAAATTGAGACAGCCGTCTTTTGCCAGCAAACTCGAAGCCTGCTTAATCAACGGTTTTACCGGAGCGAGAACAAAGACATCATCATAGGACTTATTATTAACCACGGATTGGAGATAGGCCGCCTGATCTTCATGCTTCGCCACGTTCACGTAAACGAGGTTCACACCATCTTTGCGGGCCTCTTCAGGACTATAAAGTCTGGCAGCGTTATTCAATTTGTCATCACTAAGATCGGTGACGACCAACGTTTTAGGCTGCACCGGTCCGTGAAGCGCATAATCAATCTGCAATAAGCCCATCGGTCCCGTTCCGCCCATGATTAGCAGATTGCCATTCTTCTTGATACCCATTTTGTGATCATAGGTGCCCTCAATGAGATGATAATTTGCGTTAAATCCCCCGACAACACAGGAGAGCGGTTCAAGAAGCGAACCTTCGAAATAACTTTCACCGTTGTACTGGAGTAAACAATCCTGTTCCATGACTTCACGCGGAATAACGATATAGGTTGCATCCCCGCCAATATATTGAAAGGAATATCCCGGGCAATCCGGCCGGTCAGGCAGCTGCAGATTAGGCTGTATCGCGTATTTATTCCCTTCCTGAAATTTATCTTTCCATTTTGCCCCAACCTTTACGATTTTGCCGCAGAATTCATGACCGACGATGATCGGTTTTTCGGCAACATTATTAGGAACTTTCTTGTGATCCGGACCAATCTTGGCTTCCTTCCAAGAGGACATGCAAATACTATCTGTGACAACTGTTGCCAGAATCTCATCCTCTTTAATTTCCGGAAGTTCAAATTTTTCGAGCCGCAAGTCTTCTTTTCCATATAAGCGAAGTGCTGTTGTTTGCATGATTCATAGTCCCCTTTGATTTAATATCCGTATTTATTTCAAGAATCCCAACCAGAAACCGAGAATACCCAAGCCAAAAAGTGCGAATATCAGTAAAATGGGGCTCGCTTTCTTCTTTAGCAAATACATCATTAGCAGGGTTAACCCGAGCGAAAGAAGTCCCGGACAGAGTTGGTCAAGAATTCCTTGTACCGTCATCGTTGACTTAACTCCCGCTTGATTCGTTGTTTGGGAAATGATAATCGGCACATTTATTTTGGTCCACTTGGTAACCAACACGCCCATAATGAAGAGCCCAAGAATTCCAGCACCTTCTGTTAATTTTTTTAGCGTATTGGATGCCATGTCTTTAACAATATCCATCCCTGCTTTATAACCATAGGTAAGTCCATACCATTTCAACGCGAGTCGGACGAGGTTGAAGCTTAGGAAAAAAATGATCGGGCCAAGAATATTTCCATTTACCGCAAAGGTAGCACCCAGTGCTGCTGTGATCGGTCTTAACGTCCCCCAGATCAAGGGATCTCCAACACCAGCAAGCGGGCCCATAAGACCTACCTTCAAACTATTAATCGCTCCATCATCGATTGCTTCTCCGTCCGACCGCGCTTCTTCCATCGCAGCGGTGACACCGACTACCGGGCCACAAACGGCGGGTGTTGTATTAAAAAATACCAGATGGCGTTTCAAGGCTTCAGCTCGTTCTTCCTCAGTATCATAAAAGCGACGGATTGCCGGAACCATATCGAAACAAAACCCCAGAGCATGAATACGTTCATAGTTAAAGGACGCTTGCTGGAAATTCGTTCGCACAAACATGCCAAACAAATCCCTTTTCGTCAGTTTTCTACTTGTTTCGGCCATTTTGGCACCTCCTAGTCTTCCAGCATGTCATCCGCAAGAGGCGGTGACTGCCCAGACGAAGAATTAGAATGATTGTTTTCGTGATACTTCGGACTTAATTGAATATAGACAAGAGCAATAATCAAACCGATAGCACCAAAAGCAACTAAACTGAAATTGAGATACGAAGCAAGCAGAAAACCCAGGAAGAAAAACGGCATGAGATATTTGGCGCCCATCATATTTAAGACCATGGCATAACCAACAGTAACAATGAATCCTCCGGCTACATTAAGTCCTCCTGTAACCACTGGAGGAATGGAATTGAGCAGATGCTGAACACTTCCAGCATTCATAAAAATGGTGACAAGCAAGGCCGGAATTGCCACTCTTAACGCCTGAACGAGCAAAGCGGATAAATGGAGAAAGTCGATCAGATGAAAATTTGCTTTTTTGGCTGCGCGATCTGCTGCATGTTGAAAAAATACAGTAACCGTTCGCGCAAAAACAGTCAGGACCTGGCCTGCGGCAGCCACTGGAAGTGCGATTGCGATACCCGCCTGAATATCCTGCTTGCCTACGATGACAAGAATAGTCGAAATGATACTGGCCAACGCTGAATCCGGGGATTGAGCGGCCCCGATATTCATCCAGCCTAGAGCTATGAGTTCCAGCGTCCCTCCCAGAATAATCCCTGTATGAAGATCTCCAAGAATCAGTCCGACAACCGTACAGGCAATCAATGGTCGGTGTGTCTGAAATTCATCGAGCACACTGCCCATTCCAGCAATACACGAAAAGATGAATATCAATATAATCTGTAAAAGGTTAATGTCCATCTCTTATCACCCTTCCCTTAGGTAAGTGCAATATTTTCAAGTTTTTTCATTAAATCGACGGCAGGATCACTATCAACAACTCGCAGGTCTAGCTTCACACCGCGTGCATTTAATTCTTTGAAAGCGGCAATATCATCTTTTCCGACCGATACAGCTTTAGTGATCTGTTTTTTCCCCTCTCGGAACGCCATACCGCCAATGTTAATTGTTTGAATGGGAACATCTTTTTTTACCAGCCTAAGGACGTCATCAGGGCATGTAAATAGTAAGAAAACGGTTTCATTTTCATAAAAAGGATTAAAATAGACCTTGCTTGCCTTTTCAATATCACAAATATTGACTTTGATGCCTGGAGGGGCAGCCTGTTTCAGCAAAGACTTTCGTACTTGATCGCTCGCCACTTCATCGCTGCAAATAATAATCCGTTTCGCATTCGCTTTTTTTGCCCAAACGGTGGCGACCTGCCCATGAATCAATCGATCATCAATTCTAGCAAAATTGATTTTCATAGAAGTTCATCCTCCTCATTCTCACTCTTTTTCAGCATCTCGCTAAAAAATTTAATCGTTTCAGGTGAAACTTGTTTGAGATAGGCGATAATTCCTGCTAAATCTTTTTGATTCTGATTGGATATGGCCTCTAATAAAAGCGGTAGGTTCACACCGGCCAAAACATCCAAATTTTTATCTTCATAGGCCAGGGCAGCCGCAGCATTGTAAGGGCTCCCGCAAAACAAATCCGTTAATATTAAGCATTCTTGTAAATCATTCTCTTGCAAGGCCTGATTAATCTTTTTCTTAAGGTCATCCTGGTTTTCTCCTGGAACAAAACGAATCGGATAGACATTTTGGACCTTTCCAAAAATCATCTCAGCAGAGCGCTTTAACGATTCGGCCAAATCCCCATGTGCACAGATAATGATAGAATACATACCGTTCACTACCTTCTGACTTTAATTTCAGTAATCATTTGACTTTTACCCTCTCGATTTTCCCCCAGCGATATTATAGGTTGTACCGGTGATATAACTTGCTCGTTTAGAGCTTAAATAAAGAACAAGATCAGCAACTTCTGACAGTTTTCCATCACGTCTCAAAGGTATCGACTTGTTTGTATACCCCTGTCGCAGCTGATCAACTGTTATTCCTCTCGTGTAAGCCAGTGCTTCTTCATAAGCGGGTGTGCGTAAACCTGTTTTTTCTAGAATACCTGGAGCAACACCAACAACACGAATATTATATTTTCCCAATTCTTTTGCCCACGATCTCGTAAAGCTATATATCGCTGCCTTTGTCGCTGCATAGCCGCTCTGACCTTCGGAGCCTTCAAGGCCGCTTTCGGAAACCATATTGATAATAACGCCTTTATCTGCCTTAACCATTTCTCTGCCGACAAGCTGTGAGCAAAGGAACACCCCTTTTTGATTGATATCAATCATTTTACCAATGGCCTGATCACTTAATTCAAATTTTCCCCCTGTTTCTTTTGAATCGACAAGCAACCGTGGGAGATTAATTCCTGCGTTATTGACAAGAACGTCAATACCCCCAAATTTTTCAAATGATTTTTGAACGAGGGCTTCGACGCTTTCACGCTGCGCGACATTGGTTTTAACAAACAATAATTGGTTATCCGCTGCCTTTTGGATCACTTCTTCCGGTGGTTCCTGCAGGTCCGCAACAACTACATTGGCATGATTTTCGAGGAGTGCTTCGACAATTGACTGACCAATTCCGGATGATCCCCCTGTAATAATAAACGTTTGGTTATTCAGTTCTAACCATTCTCCCAATTTATTCCCCTCCGTAAGAATCAAGTTAAATAAATAGCGTCAATCACAATTGTGATTTAAATGACCATTTGTGATTACACTTATATTATATAGCGCTTTCATCAAATGACAACCCCCTATTATTGAGTATTTGTGACGATAATTCACATTTGATGATTTACATGGGAAGGTGACATGATATAATGAGACAGAATCACAAATGTTCAAATATTTTTTCATGTGTGATTGGAGGAGTTTATTATCGACTTAAAAACAAAAGAACTTTATCTTAAAATTGCGCAGATGTACTATGAACTTGATTTAACTCAGAATCAAATCGCCCAGAAAACGGGAATTAATCGAAGCACCATTAGTCGTCTTTTAAAAAAAATCCGTGATGAAGGGATCGTTAAAATCATTATTAACTATGATTTGACGGATCCATCTCTGGCCAAAAAATTGCAAGATAAATTTTCACTCAAACAAGCCATTGTTGTTTCAGTCAACGAAAATCAATCCAGCGATTTTAAATTGCGTACAGTGGGGCAAGCCTGTGCTAAATTTTTAGATCAAATCGTTGCAGACAACGATGTCATCGGATTTTCCTGGGGAGGCAGTCTTGCTGAAACTATCAATTCATTAGAGGTCTCAAAAAAGAGGAAGAATATTCGTTGTGTCCCGCTTCTTGGCGGGCCAGCCAGTAAACTGGAAAGCAAATATCATGTGAATACGATTTGTTATGAGGCAGCTCAAAAATTTGAAGGACAATCAATGATGATCGACTTTCCGGCGATTGTAGAGAACGCCATCATGCGCAGAGATATTTTAGAGACCGATTATTATAAAAAAATAGTTAACACGTGGAAAAAGATTTCACTCGCTGTTTTTGGCATTGGATCAATTAAGATCGCCCAACGTTCGACATGGCTTGCTTTCTATGGCAATGACACGGTAGAAAAGCTCTCGAGTGAAGGAGTCGCCGGTGATATATGTTCACGTTTTTTTGATATCAATGGCAATCAAATTGACACCCATCTGACCGAAAGAACCATTTCTATCCCATTGGAGAAATTAAGAGATTGCCGTTATTCTATTGGCGTTGCTGAATCATTGGAGAAAGTTTCCGGCATTATTGGCGCTTTAAGAGGTGGTTATATGAATGTCCTGGTGACAACAGATGAGACGGCCAGAGAAATATTAAACCGAACCTAATTTTTCGAGCGGTCCTTAAATAAACTTTATAAAAAAAAGAACTCTCAACTGAGTTCTTTTTCTTACCCTTGATTACATCCCATTCGTGACATAATAGGAAATATCTTTGTCAACTGCGCCAACGACACCGCTCGCGTGGCCGCTGCTGGTGTATTGCCAAATATCCGCCGAAAACCCTGGTCCAAGATACGTCTCTTGGCCTCGGTAGCGGGCAACCCAAATCAGAAATTTAGGCTGTGCGGGCTGAGCCTGTGTGATCTGCGGCAGATTCAAATCGGTATTGAAAAAACTCATCCCGGAATAGATGCCCAGTTGATTCAATCCATTCGCGCGCATTTGATCAAGGAAGGCGAGAACCGAATTTGTCAAAGCCGTTTTTCCACCAGCATTATTGGTTTCGACATCGACAAATAAATACTGGAAATGCACGCCGTCTTTCGTGGCGACATTTTTTACGGTCGAGGCAAAATGATTGGCTTCATTTCGCGCGGCTTCAGGGGAACTCGCGCGGAGGAAATGATACGCGTCAACAGTCAGACCGGCATGACTCGCTCCAACACTATTTCTCTCAAAATGGGCATCCGGTGCACTAGTACCGTCAGTCGCTTTGGTGATGATAAAACTGTTTCCGTCCTGTTTGATTGCGTTGAAGTCCACCGTATTTTGATAGTGAGAAATATCAATTCCAAACTGCGAAGATGCGGTCGTCGGCGGATCAGATGGCGTGCGATCATACGAAACCGGCTTTGTGGTCGTCAGGTAACGATTCTGCACATATCCGGAAGTACTGCTTGATCGGACAAGTGCATACTTATTGCCTTTTCCGAGAACGGTCACTGACTGATTTCGGCTCAGCGTCTTGCGAACCTTGTAGTGCGTGCTCGCCTGTGTGCGAATCTTCAAAGTCGGTGAAGTGACATATGCCGTATAGGTGTGAAATGCGGAGTGGCTCAGGCAGGCATTGCGAACGTAACCGTTCGTTCCGCCATATTGAATCAACGCATATTTATTTCCTTTACCGATTACCGTCACTTTATTCGCCATCGCCAGCGTGCGGCGCGTTGTATAGTGAATGCTTGCCTGACTGCGCATCTTAAGGGTATAGGAAGTTACGTAGCCTGTCTGCGATTGGAATTTACTCCGATTCAAATATTGTGCCTGGACATATCCGGTCGTGCTGCCATAGCGCACACGCGAATATTTGCCGGAACGCCCAATCACGGACACCTTATTCGTCATCGCCAGCGTGCGCAGCGTCCGATAATGCGTGCTTGCACGGCTGCGAATCTTCAGAGTATATGTAGTCACATAAGCGCTGTAAGATGAACTCGCATGCGCCGTACCTGCTGGCGGTCCAGCCAGCATAAGTACCCAAATCAAGCCAATCAAGAGGCAGGGTATCCATCGCTTTACTCTTTGTTCCACTCTTCACGCTCCTCCTTTATTAGTAGCTTGCTAGATTCCCAGCCCTAAATGCAAGAGATGGCTTAAAAACTACTATTCATCTATTATATCGGAAAAAGCATCTCAATTTACAGACAATTAGATGACAGGTCCGTATTTTTTTGAAAATATCTGTTGAAAATCCCTTTTATAATTGGAAGAAAGAGGGATTACTGTATTTTTCTCTTATTTCATAGGTGCCGAATGGAGACCTTTTATACTAGAGCTAGGAATTGGAGGTGATCATATGGAACCGAATCTGCTTCCTTTTCAACCAAGGACCAACCCCCATCGTTTCTATTTGACAATTAAAACAAAATTTTGGATCAGTCATTCGATTTCGATCATCTGGCTGATTTTTTCTATTTATCTTTCCCTGCCCTGGCTGCAGGATCTTGCGAGCCTTGTGAACTATCCGGCAGCACTGTTAATGATCACCGGAATCGCTTATATTCCCGGTTATATGAACGCCTTCCTGATTGTCAGTTTAGTTCTGGATCGGCAACCATCCTTTGAAACCGATTCTCCGAAAGATGCGCTTACTGTGCTGATTGCGGCCCATAATGAAGAAAAGACCATTTTCAATACATTGAAGTATGTCGCCAATCAGGATTATCAGGGAAAAATTCGGGTCCTCGTGATCAATAATTGTTCTTCGGATCAAACCGACAAAGAAGTTGACCGCGCCCAAAGCATGCTCAAGCTAGACATTCACTTGCTTCATGAAAAAAATCCAGGAAAGTTTCATGCATTGAATACTGGACTCATGCGGGTCAAGGATCACTATGTCATCACTTTGGATGCCGATACGCTGATCCACCCGTCGGCGATACGCTTCCTAGTCGCCCGAATCAAAAACAGTCCGGCAAGCGTCTGCGCGGTCGCTGGATCAATGCTGGTGCGAAACAGCCGCGAAAGTTTCTGGACGAAGATGCAGGAATGGGATTATTTTCTAGGCATTGCCTCAATCAAAAGACTACAAGGATTGTATCAGGGAACACTGGTCGCTCAAGGAGCATTCAGCTTATATAAAACGGATTGTGTGCAGGCAGTGAACGGTTGGCCGGACGCGATCGGTGAAGACATCGTGCTCACCTGGCGTCTGTTGCGCCGGGGCTGGAATGTCTATTTCGAACCGCTCGCCGCAGCATTTACGGATGCACCGGCGACGCTGCCGCATTTTGCCAAACAGCGATCACGCTGGGCCCGGGGAATGATTGAAGGCCTGCAAGAAATCAAACCTTGGCAGCAGCCTGTTCCGTTCACGAAATATATGACCGGCGTTAACCTCGTCATGCCTTATCTTGATTTTACCTTCACCTTCTGCTGGATGCCCGGGCTGATCATCGCTTGTTTCGGCCAGTATTGGATTGTTGGACCGACAACTCTGCTCATTCTGCCGCTCACCCTGGTCAGCTTCGGATTTCTCTTTCTCTATCAGCGGAATATTGTTTTCAACAAACTGAATCTGAAAGTTCGCAGAAACCTGATCGGACTAATCAGCTTTATCCTCTTTTATCAACTGATCATGTCGCCCGTATCCGTCTGGGGTTATTTGCAGGAATTCTTTAAACTGAAACGAAGATGGGATTAAAAGAACACTCACCGTGCGCAGCACCATTTTTTCGTGGATCTTATCTGATAAATTTGCCGGCCAGCTTCACGAAGTCAGCGAATTCACACGCCGTTTCAGAGACTTATATCCTTTCATACACAATTTTATGTAAATCGCTATTCATCATGCGCATAATCCTTTATTCTTAAAAGAGGAACAAATGGTAAATTTGTTTAATTTTTTAATGATTCGAGGGATTTTATATGAAGAAAAATACACATGCATCATGCACCAGTTTCCTAGCCGGCAAAAAAGCGACTTTGGACGGATCGACGCTGATTGGTCGGAATGAGGATAATTATGTCGTGCTCGCGCCGCAGCGCCTCGCTGTCCACGCGCATCAGGAATTGGATCATGAGGAAACGTATCATTCGCATCATAATGATTTTACGATCGACCTGCCTAAGATCCGCTATCGTTACACATCCACTCCAGATGCTGTCGATGATTATGACACCTACGAAGGATCAGGAATTAACGAGAAAAATGTGGCGATGAGCGCGACAGAGAGCATCTATGCCAATGCGCGCGTGCTCGGCTATGATCCGCTGAACCTCGAAACCGGAATCGCTGAGGAAAGTATGGTTACGGTTGTCCTCCCCTATATCCAATCTGCCCGGGAAGGCGTCCTGCGGCTCGGCAAAATTGTCGAAACGCACGGTGCGGCTGAATCCAATGGTATGCTTTTCGCCGACAAAGATGAGGTCTGGTATATGGAAATCGCCACGGGCCATCTCTGGGCCGCGCAGCGCATCCCGGATGATTGCTACGCCGTGGTGGCCAACCAAATGGCGATTCAGGAAATCGAGCCGGAGGATAAAGACCATTTTCTGGTTGCTCCCGGACTGGTTGATTTTATCGAAAATCATCATTTAAACACAGGTTTCAGCACCTTGAACTTCCGCAATATTCTCGGTACACAGAACGAATTCGATCATCATTACAATACACCGCGTGTCTGGTACGGGCAAAAATACCTGAACCCGGAAGTGGAACAGGATCCGATTTCGAACACGCTCCCCTTTCTTCGCAAAGCCAATCGCAAAATTGGGCCGGAAGATGTGCAGTTTGTGCTGAGTTCCCACTATCAGGAAACGCCGTATGATCCGCTTGGCAATGGTTCGAAGGAGGAGCGGACGCGTTTCCGTGCTGTCTCGCTGAATCGAACGCAGAATTCACATATCCTGCAAATTCGGCCGGACGTTCCCGCCGAAATCGCCGGAATGCATTGGGTGGCCTTTGGAACCAACGTCTTTAGCCCCTACGTCCCCTTTTACACTCACATTAATCGAATTCCGGAAAGTTACGCCGTCACTCCGGAAAAAATGTCGATGAAATCGGCTTATTGGCTGCACCGAATCATTTCCGTGATCGCCGAGCCGCATTTTCGAATGTTTCAAAAACCCGTCAATGATTTTAAAGATCAGGTGCACAGCCTCTCTTTGAATAATTTGGCAGAAACCGATGAAAAAGCAAAATCGGCTTCTCCTGATGATCTGCAGCAGCTGCTCGAAGCCGCAAATGAGAAAAATGCGGCAATTGCCATCGATAAAACAATGGAGCTGCTGCAGCAATTAGCAACGGACTCCTTGTCTCTGTCCAAATTGAGCTTCAGCATGGACGAGAATTTGTAAACTTCATCTTGCGCTTAGAAAAGAAGGCTTCCCGTTAAAATTGTCGGAAAATCTTCTTTTTTTCTCCATTCGGCTCCCCATTAATTGTTTCACTTGTTACTCACGTCTTTCGATTTGTAACAGAGAGCCGCTTTACAAAATCGAAAGAGATGCATACACTTAGAATTAAAATCTTTTTTCATGCGAATGATTAATCGAGTTGCTAGCCTAAAGTTTGCATGTTTTATTAAGGAGAACAGAAAATGGTCGATTTGCCAAGTATTACAGAACTTGAAGATTTTCTAATCTACGGGCGTTTAAAAAACTTTTCTCTCGCCGCAAATGAAGCCAATGTGACTCAATCCGCCTTCAGTTTTCAGATGAAAAAGCTTGAGGAAACAATCGGTGTTCAATTGATCGAACGGTCAAACCGCGGAAGCCGTCTAACACCTGAAGGTGAATTCTTCTACCGGAAAATTAATGAAATCCTGCCGAACTTGAAAGCGACCATTTATGACGTGCAGCAGATTAACGGGAAAAAACCGCTTGAGTTAAAAGTTGGGGTTCTAACCTCACTCGGTGATGTGTTAATGAACCAGCACGCGGCCTATTTTCATCAGAAATATTCCAATATCTTTATCACGGTATACAGCATGGAGAAAGATAGTTTGCTCCAATCGCTTGAAAGTGAAAACATTGACATTGCCTCCACCTTTCTTTCCTCGGATATCAAGGTCGGCAATTATAATCAAGCGTTTTTCAGAACTGATCGAATCGTCTACTATGCGCCAAAGCTTTCCATACCTGGGAAAGAGATTGCCGCGAAAGAGATCCTGCAATTTCCCTTTGTCAAATACCCAACACATTATTTAATGAGCGCTATTACGGATGCTTATCTGAGTAAACAAGCGCACGCGGAGCCAAGGGCAACCGTTCAACTCTCCACGCCCTACGCCATCATTAACTATTGCAAAGAAAACGATGCCGGCGCCCTGCTTCCTGAACGCCTATTAACCGCGCTGGAAGAAAATAAGAAACAAGGCAAACAATACACCCTTGACCCGGTCTTTGATTTGAAAACCTACCTACTTTACAAAAAAGGAAACCCCAAATATCAAGTCATGAAGCTATTCATCGACTATGTCATCAAGCTTAATCAAGCGTTCCGTTTAAGCTGATTTTCCCATCCTTTTTTACTCAATTTCTTTTTTAATATCATTCCATTTTTTTCATCGAAATATCTCTTGATTTCATCCTTCAAATTTCTGTTCACAAGATCTTCCCAACTTCTGACATTAATTTTTTTCATGACTGTCATCTTTATTATTTGTTATACAGGAGTGAAAGGCTAGGTGTATGCTTCTCATTGAGCTCAAGGCAGTCGCGGATTATCCGCATCGCTGCTTCCCAAGGGAAACAGACAATCTCTGAAAGCAATTCCGAAGGAGTCATTTAAAATTGGCATTGATAAATTTACCTTATGACAAAAAGATATTGTCCTTAAACATCAACGATAAAAACTTAGCGGGTATTTTGAAATCACAGGCAGATAATTTTTCAGCCGATCAGAGTGAACAGGCGATTGTCGAGGCTTCGCTGGATCATCCGATTGGTTCACCAAAACTGGAGGAGCTTGCTAAAGGCAAGAAAAATATTGTCATTATCAGTTCCGATCACACACGTCCGGTCCCTTCAAAAATTACGATGCCGATTCTTCTGCGCCGCATTCGCACGGTCGAACCCCAAGCTGATATTAAAATTCTTGTCGCTACAGGCTTCCATCGTCCATCTACCCATGAAGAATTAGTCAGCAAATATGGCGAAGAAATTGTTGCCAATGAAGAAATCGTCATGCATGTGTCGAAAGACGATTCAGCGATGGTGCAGATTGGCACGCTGCCTTCCGGCGGACCCTGCATTATTAATAAAGTGGCCGTTAATGCGGATCTGCTCATTGCTGAAGGCTTCATTGAATCCCATTTCTTTGCCGGTTTTTCAGGAGGACGCAAATCCGTCTTGCCGGGTGTTGCTTCTTACAAAACAATCATGGCCAACCACTGCGGTGAATTTATTGATTCAAATGAAGCGAGAACAGGCAATCTGCATCATAATCCGATTCACAAAGATATGCTTTATGCGGCAAAGAAAGCCCAATTAAAATTCATTCTGAATGTTGTCTTAGATGAGCAAAAACAGATTATTAAAAGCTTTGCCGGTGATCTCGAAGAAGCCCATCAAACCGGCTGCCGTTTTGTAGAACAGATGGCAGAAGTGAAAAAGGTGCCCAGCGATATCACTATCGTGACCAATGGCGGTTATCCGTTGGATCAAAATATTTATCAGGCCGTTAAAGGAATGACCGCGGCAGAAGCGACCAACAAAGAAGGCGGCGTGATCGTCATGGTCGCCGGCTGCGCAGATGGTCACGGCGGCGAAGGCTTTTACCGAAATATTGCCGATGTCGCTGATCCTGCTGACTTTCTCAAGCAGGCAACCCATACAGCGCGTCAGGAAACCGTGCCCGATCAGTGGACCTCTCAAATTCTGGCCCGCATCCTAACGAAGCACCACGTGATCATCATGTCCGATTTAGTTGATCCGCAATTAGTGACTTCCATGCATATGGAACTGGCCAAAACACTCGATCAGGCGATGGAAAAAGCGTATCTGCGCGAAGGTAAAGATGCCAAGGTTACCGTCATTCCAGACGGACTGGGTGTCATTGTTAAGTAAAAATTTGTCTTGTCTTTGAACTATTTCTAAAGGGGTTTTTCAACATGCTTCCCAGCTCTAGTGCCAAACTTGAGAAATTGAAACAATTGCTGCACGGTTATGGAAAAATTGCCATTGCCTTTTCCGGAGGAGTGGACAGCACCTTTTTACTTGCTGTTGCCAATGAGGAATTGGGCGATGGAGCGCTCGCGCTGACCATTCAGTCGCCCACGATCACGGATGATGATTTAAGAGATGTCAAAGCCTTCTATCTCAAAAATACAGTGAACTATAAAATCATCCATTTAAATCAACTGGATCGTCCCGCATTTCGTCATAATCCTGCTGATCGCTGCTATTACTGCAAACAAATGGAATTCACCAGTATGGCTGATGAAGCCAAAAAACAGGACATCCACTGGATCGCCGCCGGGATTAATCTCGACGACAAAGGTGATTATCGCCCCGGCATGCGGGCACTGAAAGAAATCGGTGTCGTCAGTCCGCTGAAAGAAGCCGGAATGACCAAAGCGGACATTCGCTATTTTTCCAAGCTTTATCACTTGCCGACATGGAACAAGCCGGCGAGCAGCTGCCTTGCTTCTCGGGTGCAGTATGGCGAAGTGATCACTGAAGAAAAGCTCCGGAAGATCAGTGCTGCGGAAAAGCTTCTGAAAGCCATGGGCATTCGGAACCTGCGTGTGCGCTACCATCACGGCAACATCGCCCGGATCGAAGTGGCGCCGGAAGAACGTGCCTTCTTTTTTGACGCAGAAACGATGGACACAGTCGCTGCCCAGTTCCGGAAAATTGGCTTTTCCTATACCGCCCTTGATTTGCAGGGCTATCGGCGTGGAAGTCTGAATGAAACGCTCGATCTGGAAACAAAACAAAAAGTAAAGATGACTAGCCATGTTTCAAGATAATCTGACGGATTTATTAGAAAACGTGCAAAAAGGCACTTTGTCAATTACGGATGCAGTCAGTCGTTTAAAAACTCTGCCCTTCGAAGATCTGGGCTATGCCAAAGTCGATCATCATCGATCGCTTCGCAATGGTTTCCCGGAAGTCATCTATTGCGAAGGCAAGACGACTGATCAGATCAAAGGCATTTTTCAGGTGTTGATGCGCCATGAGAACAATATTCTGGCAACGCGTGCTTCCTCTGAAGATTTTGCCGCTGTCCGGCAAATCGCGCCAAACGCGGTCTATCACGAGCAAGCTCGTTGCATCGTTGTCAATCCTGTCCAAAAGGCTACGGATCCCAGCCACTATATTGCGGTTGTGACCGCGGGAACCTCCGACATCCCTGTTGCAGAAGAGGCGGCGATTACCGCTGAAACATTCGGTAATTCTGTTGAACGGATATATGATGTCGGTGTCGCAGGGCTCCATCGATTGCTGGCCCAACTCGATCGACTCCGAAAAGCGGATGTCGTTATCGTTGTTGCCGGTATGGAAGGCGCACTCGCCAGTGTCGTCGGCGGCCTAGTGGAACATCCGGTTCTTGCTGTACCGACAAGTGTCGGTTATGGTGCCAACCTGCATGGAATTGCCGCATTATTGACCATGCTAAACAGCTGTGCGAGCGGGATCAGCGTGGTCAATATTGATAATGGTTTTGGCGCTGCTTACTCCGCCAGTCTCATAATAAAAGAAATCATGAATGGGTGTCAAGAATGAAGCTACTCTATTTCGATTGTTTTTCAGGAATCAGCGGCGATATGATACTCGGTACGCTGATTGATCTCGGTCTCGATCCTACCTATCTGACTGATGAACTTAAAAAATTGCATCTCGACGGTTATTCGATTGTTTATTCACAAAAAGTTACCGGAGGCATTGTCGGCAGTGATGTTGACGTCCGGCTTGAACATCCTGAATTCACTGACGGGCATCATTCAGCGCACCATCACCATCGCAATTTGAAAGATTGTCAGTCGATCATCAATAAGAGTTCTCTTTCCGAATGGGTGAAGAAGCAGGCCAATCAGGTATTCGCAGAAGTGGCACACGCCGAAGCCCATGTTCACGGCAAACCAGTTGAAGAAGTTCATTTTCATGAGGTCGGTGCTGTCGACAGCATTATTGATATTGTTGGTGCATTCATTGGCCTCGAGAAATTAGGCATCGAAAAGATCTATGCCTCTACGCTCCACGACGGACACGGCTTTATTAACTGTGCACACGGACGAATGCCCGTTCCTGTTCCAGCGGTTGCTCAGATGCTCGCTTCCAGTTCCAGAAATATTCCGTATGAACAAGGCGATATTTCGACTGAATTGATCACACCAACAGGAATGGCGATCATTAAGACCATTGCCGCAGGTTTCGGCCTTCAGCCCTCGATGCATCTCCTTAAGATCGGCTATGGAACCGGAAAACGAGATACCGGGGGCATGAATGCGCTTCGGGGAATACTTGGCGAGCAAGTAGAAGTAACTGAAAATGATGAAGTCGCGCTGCTTGAAGCAAATATCGATAATCAGACCGGTGAAGTGCTGGGTTACGTGATGAATCGGCTTCTGGGCGCCGGGGCACTCGATGTCTTCTACACACCGATTTATATGAAAAAAAATCGACCGGCGATCAAGCTCTCTGTGCTCGCAGCACCGACTGATGAAGAAAAAATGACCGCGCTAATCTTGGCCGAGACGACGACACTCGGTGTACGCGTCAGCCGTTGTCCGCGTTTTATCATGAATAGAGAAATAGTGAAGGTTCAAACCGAATACGGCGTGATCCACGTGAAGCATGCTTCCCGGAATGAAATCGATAAATGGTCACCGGAATTTGATGATTGCGCTTTTCTCGCTCAAGAATATCAGCTGCCGCTGGCAAAAATTTATGAAGAAGCTGAGCACAGTATTCATCTCTTTAAAATGGAAAGAGAGATGCAGGAAAATCAGGCAAAGCGTTAATCAGCGATCCGTCTGACAGCGGCCTGCTGCACGCGCTAAAAAGATTCCTGTCTCCGCTTTTCAGGAAACCTTACCAGCAGAAATACGGATTCATTCAATAATCAAAATATACTATTCAATGTGAGGGATTTACTTATGGTTTACAGTCTTGGCGTGCAAGGGCTCAGTGAATTATTGGGTACAGCGATTATGATTCTTTTTGGCAATGGAGCCGTTGCCAATGTTGAGCTTAAAGGAACAAAAGGTTACCACAACGGCTGGATGATCATCGCCGTAGGCTACGGATTCGGAGTCATGATTCCGGTAATGATGTTCGGGCCGATAAGCGGTGCCCAAATAAATCCGGCGATAACTCTGGGGATGGCTGCCAATGGCTTATTCCCCTGGTCTCATGTATTGATTTTTATAATTGCTCAGATGATTGGTGCCATGCTTGGACAGTTCATTCTGATCCTTGCTTATAAACCGTTCTATAATCAAACGGATAATACCCAAGCTATTCTTGGTACCTGCTCGACAATCTCCGCATCCGGAAGCTACTTGAACGGCTTCATTAATGAATTCTTAGGAACCTTTATTCTTGTATTCGGAGCCATGCTGATCCTGCATTCACAGGCCCTGCTGCATGAGGCGGGCGCTGCGCAAATGGGCATTGGTTTTCTTGTCTGGGCACTCGTTGCCTCCCTTGGCGGCCCGACTGGACCCGGACTCAATCCGGCCCGTGATTTAGGTCCGCGAATCGTTCATGCCCTGTTCCCGCTCCCACAAAAAGGAGACTCTCAGTGGTCTTATGCCTGGATTCCGGTTGTCGCACCAATCGTTGCTGCTGTCCTTGCTGTCTGCCTTTTCAAAACGGTTTATTAATTTTTTAAGCTACACATCGTAAAAAATATAAAATCACCAATCCCGCAAACTCAAGAATTAGCTGAGAACGGGATTTTTGTTTATTATAATTTAATTGGCGCATTCAAGTCTCTGCCGTTGTAGTCCCTTCATTCACTCATTTATCAGTCTGCCCCCTCCTGGTTCTTGCTCAATATCAATTAGGTCGCATCCTTGATAAAAGATTCCACAAATTCCAATTGACTTTTTTTACTGGTCTCAATCCAATTCTCTTTCGCACTACTGATCACTATTTTGCCTTTATACAAAATGTGAACGACACAGTCGCTGAAATGTTCGATATCTTTTATCTGGTGGGTTGCATATAAAACGGTCTTGTTTTTGTTCTTTAAACGGTCGATCTCCTTAACGATCTGACTTGTTGAGAACGGATCTAAACCTGCGGTCGGCTCATCAAAGATATAAAGCTCTTTGTTTATCAGGCAGAATAAGAGTACAGAAAACCAGCGGCGTTCTCCTGGTGACATTTTCCCATATTGGGTTTCCCATAAGTAATCAATTTTATCGACAAATGCATCACCTCGCTGAAAAGAATCGCAAATCGCTTTTTTCGTAATTTCCCGGATTTTAAATTGCCCACTCGATCCTAGTATTAACTGAGCATAATCTTTCCCACGAATGGTACTCAAAATCGGAACACCTTGAATGTGGTAAAGAATATTTTGCGGTTGAAATCTATCCTGGAAAATGCCATCTGTTTTAATTATTCCGGCAATGATATCAAAAAGTGTTGTCTTTCCCTCCCCATTCATCCCGAGAAGAATATTAAGCTTATGCGGGAGAATAGCAAACGACAAATCATCAAAAATAATTTTTGAGCTTTTCGGATAGCTGAATGTTAAATTTTTTATAAGCACGACTGATTACCTCAACTTCTAAAAATCGGATTCATTCTAATTTTAGATAGAGAAAGCAAGCCAATGACTAAATAAATCATTGATACAACGATAAAAACAACAAGTGTCGATAAATGCAGGACATGATAATTGAGCAAAAAGCCGCCTAAAGTATCTGCGTATTGGACGGGATTGATCAGCACCCATGAGAGGGATACGAATCGATTACTGGGCTGATAGTTTACACTCGTCAAATAGATAAAAAGAAGAAGGAGAATATTGACGAAGGGCAGCACCGTTTCCTGCCTTACCGGAAAAATCGTAAAGATTAGAAATAAAAAGAAAATGGGAACACTGCAAAAAATTAATAAGAGCACAGAAATGCCAAATAGTTTAAAAAATGGGAGAAAAAAGAGAAGACCGCAAAGCAGATCTAAAATTAGTACAGATACAAGCATCACTAGAAATTGAGCAACAAATTTAGCAAAAATGACTGTGTACGAATCCCCTGTAATAAAATGAAACATTTTCATAAACTGATCTTCTCGTAGGATGATCAAGGCAGGACCACTGCCTAATAAAGCATTGACAACAATCATATAGGCCGTCCAAGAGATAATCAGGCTCATTGAGTGATAAACTGAGGAATTGTGAAACAGCTCATTTCTCAAATTGTAGATTAAATAAAAAACAGGGACGCCTAACGAAGCGATGAAATTGATTTTATAATAAAGCATCGTTTGTAAGAAATGCTTGACTAATGGTAGAGATTTGACCATTTTTCAGTCCCCCATACTCTGAAACAGGAAGTATATATTCCGAATTCAACAATTCTAATTGCCCGGAGAATCGAGCCATCATCGCAAAATATAGCATTATTCCGGGGTATTTTCGCTCTTAAGTTACAGAATACTCTAAAAGAAAAGGATTTGCATCCCTTACTCATCTGCGAAGAATGCTGCCAGGCCCAGATCCGTATCATTTATTTCCTCGGCAATAAATGACAAATTTTGAGTAGCTCCTTTTTTTGTAGCGAACGTCTTTCTCCTAAACTTAAAAATAGAGAGTACTTTACTGAAGCAAGCACCCTCCTTTTGATCAGTGAAATAAACCCATCTTGTTCGTTTCACGCGTCACATTCACTTTGTCTCTTTTACCCGGTGTCAGAAAAAGCGTCTTTCTGAATTTTTCATCCGTGTGCGGTTCCTTGAATGTCAAGCGCTGGACCTGAACCGGAATCTTATGATAAGTGCTGACATTCGTATTGATTTCATTCGGATCAATCGTCGTTTTCTGTTTTTGAAAATGATTGGGCTGGACCTTCGTCGCACTATCTCCATCGAATCCGGCGACTACCGTGTATGAAAACAGCATGACCCCAGTCAGGATGCAGGACTTAAAGATTTTCCGTCTCATCTTCCTTTCCCTCCCTGAAATAGTGAATGCCTTCCCGGATGCCAATGACCAAGAGAACTGGAATCAGCATCAAGACAAGGCCAAACATGCCCCTAATAAATGGAAGATAATCGGTTCCATTGGCGATTGCCAGATAAACATCGGCTGCCGGATTCTGGTAGGCAAAACGATCGAGACTGTTTCTCAGCAGCGGCAGCGTGAAGAATACAACCATCGCCACGAGTACGAGAACGCCGGCCAGTTCGGATAATCGATAAGCTTCATGAATCCAGGCAGCAAGGACAACCACCAAACCGATAGTAAAGACACTCCACATTAAGACGTCGTTACCTTCCAGATTGTATTGCTGCACGCCATAGTAAATAATCGCTGCTGAACTGATAAACGCCAGTAACCCGGAAATCAACCCATTAATGGTCCAATTCAAGCGGCGATAATAGAAGCTGAAATACCCAGTCAGGATGCCGGCAATTAGCACAACCAGTAAGGTCAGGAAAGGCTGCTGAACCGGTACTGGCTCGGTTGCGGCCGTAGCTGCGTTCTGCGTATTATTGGATGCTGCTTTTACCGGATTCCCATTCTGCAGTCCCGCCAAACCAACCGGGCTGGTCAACTGCTGATAGACATTTTGATTACGATTGCCCGGTACGCCCGTATTACCCAATGTTTGAGCGATGGTATTACCCAGTTGCGCGGTGGCATTCACATTCTGCCCCCATGATCCGCTGAGCTGGTTGGCATCCCCCTGCACACCATTGACCATTGAGTGAACATCCTGCGAATCTTTTAGAATAGCTGATTCATTATCGGAAACATTCTGCAACCCGGCATCAAGATCACTGAGTTCGGCAAAATCACTGTCGTTCACTGTCACAGTAATCCCATTATCCGTATCCGTGTCATCAACCGTGATATCCGGCTCCGTTAAATCAATCGGCTTAACGATCGAAGCCGTCTGCTGCTGGATCGAGGACATATTACTTGCCAGATCATTCTCGATTTTTTGCAAATCAGATTGTTGATTACTCATTTTGTCTGAATATGTTTGTATATCCTCATTATACTTTTGTTGAATATCATCTGTAGCAGCTTTAATTTTTGGGTTTATATCCTTTGGATCATGATCATTAAGATAGTTTGATATTCCATCTATATTCGTTGACAAACTTGGAAATAATTCATTCGCTTTAGTTACCATACCATCTAAATTAGTACTTGCGTTTGTAAAATTGCTATCATCAACAGTCCTATTTGAATCATATTTACTAGAGCCTGACTCAGTTTCATATAGGTTAATCGAATCACTGTCGTTTGACAATATAGTTTTTACACTTAATAAAGCATTATAAAATGTATCTATTGAATCTTGAGTATATTTATTTGTATCAGGATTCTGTAGAAATTTTGTTGTATCAAAACCATCTGTTTGAAATATTGAAAAGTTTGAAATCTGAGAGATCTCATTCTGTAGCTGAAAAATATCTTGTAAAGTATAATGAGTGGTTCCTGTAGAAGTGTCGTTTTTATTTTCGCTATCTGTATTGTTAACAGCTTGATTTTGATCAGGCGATTCCCCTGTTCCTGTTCCTGTTCCTGTTCCTGTTCCTGAATTATCTTGCTCTAAAACTGGCTTCGCAATGCTTAATAAACTGTTTAATAAAGAAATATTATCATTGAGATGCGTTCCAATTGCTCGGAAAAATTTTTGAGCATCACTGAATACCGCATCATCATTTGCTTGCTGCTTATCAATATTGCCCTGTATTGTTAGAACTTGGTTGTTTAAAGAAGTATCCGATTCTGAATCTGGTTTTAAATAATCTTGCAAATTCTTTGATATTAAATCGAAATTGGTTTTACTAGTATTAAATTGAACATTGTTGTCAGCGCCGTAATAATTAGCCAATCCATTTAATTCATCACTTGCTGATAGTTTATCGACTGCCACATTCGTATTCATCGGTTTCTGCATTGCATTTTGATATGCAGTGACCAAGCTGTTCATATTCTGTCCGGCTGCGGTGGAGGCGTCTTGTGCTTTTTGAGTAGCGTCATCGACCATCTGTTTATTGGTGTCGTCTGTTTTTTGCAGCGTTTGAATTTGCTGCTTCAGCTGATCGTTCAGTTGCTTTAACTGATCATTCAGCTTATTCATAGACTCTGTCTGCTGATCAATCTGTTTTTTGGTCTCAGTCAATGATTGCTGCTTGCTGTCTGCACTTTTTGCAGCCTGATTCGTCTCATCGAGCAGTTCATTAATTTGCGAGAGCTGCGAATTGAAGACCTGCGCCATATTCTGAGACGACGGCTTGTAGAAATTGGCCATGGCCTGCAGATACTGCTTGTCCTTCTTCAGCACATCGGCAAAATTTTGATTCACATAATTAATTTTATCGGAAACCACTCGCCAATAGATTTTCGAGAATTGCTGATTAAGCGTGCCTTTTACCTTCTGGAACTCCGACTGCACCTTCGCCGAATCGACGGCGGTCAATTTCGGATTGGCTTGATAGGTGATCACTGCCGATTTCGGTTTGGACTGATTGAAACTGAAGATATTCGCGGTGAAATTCGACGGGATATAAAATGCGGCCTGATAATCCCCACTTTTCAGCCCGCTTTCAGCAACACTGCGGCTGACTGATTCCCAATCGTAATCATCCCCGGTAGAGAAAAGCGGCGCGACCTGATTGCCGAGATCCAATTTCTGACCGTCGACATTGGCCCCCTGATCCTCATTAACCAGTGCCAAATGACCGGTTTTCGGAGTCTGGGGTGTGACCGTTTTGGCCGTGTTGCTTTTTGCCGTCTGCGGCTGCTCGGCTGGCGGTGTCAGGTAACGAGGCAGGGCACCGGATATGCAGACAATTATTATAAAGACGATAATCAATGTCCCCCACTTTTTTAGGCGACTGCTTGCCGGCTCATGCATCATGAAAGACTCCCTTTCTATTGTTCAAAGCTCATATGATTAAGATTAGCCGGTTTTGATTAATACTCGTTTTGCACGCGGGATCATCAGTCGGCGGTCTTGGCCTTGATGCAGCAAATAGCCAAACCCAATCGCCAGTTCACGCTCTTTGCTGACAAAAGGAAGGGTAAAGACCGATTGATCCGTTTTCTTAATCAGCAGCAAGCCATCCTTCACGGTTTTCAATTCTGTGATTAACGGATCGTAGCCTTTCCATTCCAGCGCATTGCCCGCCGCAATCACATGGAAACCGATCGATGAATAGCGCTTCATCAGCTGAATAATCCGGTTTTGCATCGTGCCTGCCTTGCGGATAAAAGCATCCAGACTGTCAATTAAAAGATAGTAGGCAGGATAGGCGGCGGCAAGCTCCGCGCGCGGCAGATCGTCATCGAGCATTTTCTCCTTAATCTCACGTTCGCGGGCCGAGAAGACGGCCTCGATCTGATCGGCATAGAGCTCAATGGCCGTTCCGTCATCCAGATAGGTCCAATTGTTCTTTTCTGCATCTTTGGCAAAGACCAGTTCCTCGGAATCGCTGATAGCGAGTGACGCATGATTAAATCGCTGAAGCTGATCAATGATAAAACGAACCGCATTGGTTTTCCCTTTTTTCGGATCACCGATGATAATGAATGAACCAAGCTGACGGCATTCGATCCCAATCGGTTCGACCGATTCCTCATCAAGGCCAAGATAGAGCGTATCCGCGAGCAGTGCCTCATTTTCAAGGAATTCAGCCGCATCGAGCTGCTCAGGCAGCATCGGAATATGATAAAGAGTTGACGAGACCGGATGGTCCGCATTGCAGGCATCCACCGCCTCGAGCCACTTGGTCAATTGCTCGCCGGCTGTTTTCGCCTCAAATGGCAGGTAGATCTGAATGCTCTCCAGATCTTCCGTTTTGATTAATGCCCGCCCAGGGATTGCCTCGACCGTTTTCTTCACCGAACCGCTGAAAATCGAATAGAATTCGGTTTGATCGACCATATAGTGGGACAACCGGATTGGCAGACTGGTCAGCAGATTCGGTCGAATCCCGTTGGCCCGGGACACGGTAAGAATAAATTGCAGACCGAGGCTTCCGCCTTCACGTGCCCAGCGCACGAAGGCTTCTTCCAGGGCATCAGCCTGTTCCTCGCGCAAAGCCTCAAAATTGTCGACGGCGATTTTTAGATAGGGCAGCTTTTCACTTTCCTGCTCATTATAGAGCTCGATATTTGGTACACCGCTGCGACGGAATAGGTCCTTGCGTCGCTGAATTTCCAGATTCAACCATTTGGAAAATTTGCTAATCTTCTCCTTTTCATCAATTCGAAAATAGTCACCCGTGTGATGCAGACGGCGCAGGGATAATAAACCTCCGCTACCGAAATCAAAGAGATAGAACTGAACCTCATCCGCCGAATAGCTTGCGGCAGCTTCCAGCAAATAAGACGAGAGAGTTGTTGTTTTTCCAAAACCGGAAGCACCGAAAATAGCGATATTTTTTGATTTTTTCAATGAGAGATACACCGGCGTCTGCATCTGCTTTTCCGGATGATCGGCGAGGCCAAGCAGGAAGGCATCCTTTTCCCTCTCTTTTGCCACCGGCCGAACCTGATGAATCGGCAGCGGTGCCACCCATGGACTCGGCAGGCGTTCCACTCCGTTTCGCTGGCAAATGTCGGCGATGGTCTGAACAATTTGCTCCAATTCGCTGATCTTTTTCGCCTGCACCTTTTTTTTCGCGTGAGCCTCGGAAATCGGATAAAGGCCGGTATCTTCAACAGCGTAGACATCGTCCTCGGACGTATAAATCGTTTTTTCGTATGGGGCACCGCTCCAGGCGGATTGAAAGAGTTCATAAATTTCGTTATTACCGACCTGCAGATAGCCGCGGCCGACCTGCTTCAGGCTGGCTGCATCGCCATTGCCGAGAATATCATTACTGTCGGCACTGTCCTGAACCCGCAGCGCAATTTTAAAACGCGAATTACTACGGATCTGATCGTCGACTACCCCCGCCGGCTTCTGTGTCGCCAGAATCAGATGAATGCCGAGGCTGCGTCCAATCCGTGCGGTTGTGACCAGCTCGCGGATAAAGTCCGGTTCCTCTTTCTTCAGTTCCGCAAATTCGTCCGAAATGATAAATAAATGCGGCATCGGTTCACTGACTTTGCCCTGACGATGGAGCAGCTGATAGTCATCAATATGGTTAATACCGTATTTTGAAAAAAGCAGCTGGCGTCTGCGCGACTCACTCTTAACAGCAGCCAATGCCCGATCGCTGAAATTTTTCTCATCATTAATATTAGTCATCGTGCCGAGCAGGTGCGGCAGCTTCTCAAAGAGCTGAGCCATGCCGCCGCCTTTAAAATCAATCAACAAAAAGGCTACATCATGCGGATGAAAATTAACGGCGAGTGACAGGATGTAGGATTGGAGCAGCTCGCTTTTCCCGGAACCAGTTGTCCCGGCAAGCAGCCCATGCGGACCATGCGCTTTTTCATGCAGGTTAAGCTCGAGTACATCATTGCGGCTGCGCAGACCAATCGGCACAGCCAGTGACTGAATCGGATCATGCTCACTCCAGCGCCGTTCGATATCCAGTTCATCCGCATCTTCGGCATGCATCATTTCCATAAAAGTGACATTTTCCGGAATCGAATTACTGAAGCTGCTCCGATGCTTCAGCGAAGCCAGCCGCCGGGCAAACCACTCATTCCCGGCATTCACGAAGGGATCGATCTGAAAACGCTGGCCATTTGCGACCTGCTTCAGAATCAGAACATCACCCGCATTCGCGTTCACATAACGGACGACTGTCTGTACATTTTCATTCAAATTATCTTTTGTATTCGCCAGAAAAATCGAACTGACACCGATTTCGGTATAATCTTTATTCAGAAATTCAGCAATTTCATGTTCATGGATCAATTGGTCGGAAGCGACAATAAATAACAAATGGGGAAGAAAGAGCTTCTTCTCTTTATGTTCCGTATGCTCGCGAATCTTGAGTTGTTCATAGAGACTAGGCAACAGCTGATCACGGGTCTGTTCGTTATAAACCATATTCCGGCCTTGCGTACTGAGACTATTCAGATGCGGCAGCCATTTGAGCCAGGCCCACTGGTCATACTCTTCCTGATCAAACAGCAGCACAATCCGCAAATCGTGATAGCTGTGGAAGAAGGCCAGTTGCAAAATAATCTGCTGCACCGCCGTGCGGATGATTGAGTGTTTGCCTGTCAAACCCAGCGGGCCATCGGTTAAGGCGATCGTCAGCGGCACGTCGCGAACCTGCCGGTAATGATCAACAATCGCTTTTGCTTCTACATAAAGCGCATCGAACGAACGATTGGACACTTCCTCTTCACTAGCCTCAATCTCATAATCCGCCGGCAGAGTCGTCGTTCCCAACCGGATATCCAGAAAGTCTTCCTCCTCGCGGCTTCTTTCCCAAATTCGCGGACTCAGCCCTTCTGCAAGCTCCTTCAGCGCGCTGCTGTCCGGAAATTGATAGCGCAGGACGAAGCGTTGCCGCTCGTATAGCGTGTTCAATTCTTCCCGTTTCTCGGCCAGATAATGGGTATAGTTCGTCTGCCGTTCCTTCAGGCGTTCCTTCAATTGACGCGACTCATGAAAATACTGAAAGGTCGAGGTCACAATCGTCGTCAGAAACATGACAATCGACAGCAGCATGTAAATGCCGCTTGGCTGGACAATCAGCACAATGCCCATTACGATCAGCATCAAAAGGGGTGGCAACAGCGTCACCCAGAGATTGCGATTACCGCCCTTGTCCGGATTGGTTGGCCAGGAAAATTTGACTTTTTCTCTTGGCCGCTCATAGATCAGGCGGGGCATCCGCTGATAATCCGGATAACGATCAGCTAAGATGGTTCGTGGATTTTTCGCCGGGAAAAGAGCCGTGTGAAAGGCACTCGTTGTTCGAACAATCAACAAATCCTCAGATTGCAGCGTCCATTCACTGAGCGCCCAGCTCAGAACATCGCCGAGCGCAACCTGCGTTCGACTGCGAATGCGTCCCCCATTTAGATAAACCTGATTTCCCTCCTCGGCAAGCAGATACCAGTTCCCGCCCTCGCGCGTTAAAAGAAAACCAGGCGGCGTATTCGCTTCAGAAAATGAAAAGTCGGCTGTTTCCCCGCCAATGGTGATTTGTTTCTTCTGACCAATATAAAAGCCCTGCGGCCGATCAGGGATAGAAAGGCCTTCGAGGATCAAAGTCAGTCGCGGCTTGTCTGAGCTCGGAAAAGTCACTGCCTTTCTTTCGGGCAAATCAAACCTTTGATCACCATTTTGACCCACCCATTTTTTCTGAGCCGTTTCCCACTTCAGATGAATTTTCTCTTCCATTTGCACAGGTACCGTGAGCGTATCGCTTAAAGTCTGACCAATCTGAAGATCTCTTTTATGAAAAGTTGCAAGATCAATGACTTGCACAAAGTCTTCTGTATATAGCCACAGCTTTTCCATTTTTTTCTCCTCCTGTAGAGGCTGCTATTGAGGCACGAATTCTTCCGTACGTCTTTGAGACTACTTCCCGGAAGACTGATCCGACCCGCCCTTTTTCTGAGATTTATCGCTCTTTTTTGGCGAAGTTCCGCCGGATTGTCCATTAGGCGTGGAACTTGAAGAAGCGTCACTCGACTCTACAGACTGCCCACTTGTGCCGGTATCCGTTGTCGTACTCTCACCGCTTGTCCCGCTGGCAGGTGCCGTTTTTTGCTGCTTCAGTAAATCTCTATATTGCTTCAGCTGTCCATCAATGCGCTGCAGCCGTGCTTGTTTCTGAGCACCATTCATTTTGAGATTATTCTGGATCGCCGACTGCTCATTCAGCAGCGCATAAGCGATCAGCATCCGATCATTGAGCGAGCGGGCTGTATTCAGTGCCCCCGCCGCATCGCCTCTCCCAGTCTGAATCCAGTATTGATAGTAGAGCGGGTTGCTTTGCAGCGTCACATCTTTTAAAATATTGGCTTTCTGCGTCTCATTGAGGTTCTGATTTTCAACGAAGGAAACAGCTAGTTCATATTGCACAACTCGGGGCATCCGATTAAATGAAATTGGACTCAGCGTGGTCACAACATTACTGTATTGATTCCCCAGAAAGTTTTCATGAGCACTCTCAAATAGATCTTCCCGCGGCAGCTGAATCACATAGGCATAAATGGTCACCGCGATCAGCGGCACCAGCAAAACAAGGCTGCAGATAAAGAGCACTTTACGGATAAAATTCTTTTTCCTAGGTACCCGAATGCTTTGTTTCTCAGCAGTCACTTCATTTTGCCGTCTTTTGGCGATCAGCCTGGCAAGGGTCTGAAAATCTTTACAATTGAAGATCTTTTTTATAAAAGGTGTCGTTTTTGCCACGAAATCAAATTTGGCATATGTATCAAATGTTTCAGAAGGATCAAGCAGCGAAGCAATGACCGCCTTCACATGCTTCAACGGCTCTCCCTCCGCAGATTCAAGCGGCGGGAGGCTGCCCTTGACCCCATAATGTAGGAATACCGGTGCAAATCCTGGTGAAACAAAAAGATTTTCAGGGAAACAAACCGGAACCAGTCGTGATTGCGGATAGTGTTCAAAGAAATGAACCAAGTTACTGGCAAAAATCAATTTTTCTATTTCTGTCTCCGCTTTCAAATCCTCAAAGGGTTTGAGATCCGGGGCAGGCACGATCTGGATCGTCACCTCATCCTCTGTTGTTTGAATCGTACGTGTCATCCCATCTGCCATGCTGCTCAACGCACCGAGCTCTGCATCTGCTCGTAAAGGAATCTTTACCCGCTGAAAGGTTAATAGATACTGTCCTTCGTTTTCTTCAACCTCAGCGTCGAAAGCTGTCTGAAAAAAGCTCTGCGTTAATGCCATCTTCTTCACCTCATAAGACAATCAGCTTGTCTCCGTCTGTAATCTTTTTTTCACTCAGCACGTCAAAGCCGCGGATCATTTCCCGCTTATTCGCCACGCGTACCCAATAACCGATACGCGGCTGCCGATCGATTCCGGCAATCGTCCAGACGGTTTGTATTAACTGCTTGACCGGCTGCCGATCCGAAACGCGCAAATCGAGAGTCTCTCGATTGTAGCGGGATAAATCCAGCGACAAATTAATATACATTAATGACTCCTCCCCCACTGCCTGAATAGTCCCTTATTCAACGAAAAGCTCCGTCCAAATCCATCAATTATTGTGCCGATTAAGGGCACGATATAAAATTATGTCCAAAAATTATCCAATCGCTGGCAACTGGATAAACATTCCTTTTTTGTATTATAGAATGATGTGACGATTTATTGAATACAACGATCCTCCTGATTTTCTTACCAAATCTTCGTAAATTCGGCCATTATCGACAAAATACGACAAATTACAACTGTGACTTTTCTCCCATACGTACTTTTTAATACATCTTTTTGAAATAAATTCATAGCGGAAAGAGAGAACCAGGTTCCCAAAAATGGTGAGAAAGGTTGATTAATAGATTCTGGAAAATAAATAGGGGCTATGGGTTTGATGAGGAATATTCAAGACGGCGGACTTTGTGTGAAGCTGGAAGAAATAGCAGTGAATTGACAACTGGAAGGGTGGAGGCACTGCTCGCGGAAACGCGAATAACCTCTTCATCTCTGAACGGGCTCAGTTAAGATAGGCAGATGAATTTCGGCAATCCAATCGCCGTAAACAGGAACCATCACATGATAGAAGGTATTTCCCGGACGGAGTTTCAACTTATCCGCAGAAGCCTTCAACTCGCGATAGGTCGCTGAGAACGGCTTGTTCATTTGATAATGACGCATAGCCAGAGTTTGATCGATCATAAACGATTTCTGATAGTTGCATTGGGCTTTTTCTGCGTTTTCAAAATCCGCATTCAGGGAATAATAGAAAGTGAAAAGTCGGTCATCCTTCGAGCCCTGAGCCTCGTCGATGGTCATAATCAGCGGACTGACTGGGCAAAGGCCGTGTTTAAGTGCTGTGTATTTTAATTCAAGCGCTCTCTCCAGCCACAATTCCTTAGGAAGCGTTTCTGCGCGGCTGAGTACATGGAAACAGATTAATGAACTTTCCCGGATCACATCATCATTCTTCGCCATTTGCATCCTGAACCCCTACCTTCAGCTCCACATATTGGAAATCACGTGTTCCTTTAAAGAAATGAAATATCGGCGAAGCCATCTCCAAGCGGTTGACGCGCATAAAAAGCAATAATTCGGCATAGGATTTTTCAGTCAGCTGAGCGAATTGGCCAGTGAGAAAGGTCATAAGCATATTGCTTACTGTGAAATAGCTGCGGAAAATCAACCCCTCATGCTTCGGAATGTCCATTTCTTCTATTGCCATAAAATATTCAAGAGCCATATCCCCGTTGATCGGAACATTGTTCAACGAGTAAAAAAAGGTCCCAGTAGGCGTCAGCTTCATCAGACTAATCTCCTGGAAAAAATCCTCCATGGCTTCCGCAAATTTGGAGTAATGGATGAAATAGCGTCGTGAAACAACATTCCGCAATTCTATCGAATCATTTTCGATAATCATTGTTCAGCGCCTCCGGTGATCAGGGCATGAATATCAAAATAGATATCTCCATTGATCTCAAGACAGACATGATAAAAGGGTTCAGCAATGGTTAATCGTTGCTGTTCGGCAAAATCATTGATTTCTTGATACGATTGTTCAAGCGGTATCGATTCCTCATAATGACGTTTCCATAAAGTATGAGGCAGATGCAGCGATTCTTGAAATTGGAGCGAATCCTCGCTTATTTCCACTGGCGAACTGAGCGGAAGCAGCAAGGTATATTTTTTGAAAGCCGGTTCATTTTTCACATCCTGAATCATCAAAACGAGTGGACCATTCGGATAAACGCCGCCCTCCAGAGCCACCTGTCTCAGCGCTTCGCCTTCTTCATACCACTTGTCACCGGAACAAATCACCGACCGGCTCAATAAATTTAATAAGACCAGCGAACCCTGCTGTACTTCCACTTTAAGCACCTCTTCGCCTTTTAATGAGCCGATTATATCAAACTAGTGAGGCTTACAAAAATATTTTATCATATTTTATGAAAACCTTCCCTAATAATACTTTTTGAGGCATCACAAGGTTTCAAGGCTGCCTCATTCTGCCCTGAAATTCTTGTTCAATCGATTGTTACGACCCTATGTAACATCTATTAAGATTTTAACCCATCATTCTAAAGATAATAAACCTCTTCAGGAATATTACTGACAGCAAGAGATTAATCCCCTGTTGGATCTTTTCACAATAACATTTTCTCTTTAGGAGTACTTTTCCTTGCAGCTATTCTAATGGATTAAAAGATTCAAACCGGCATTTACAATAAAAAGTGATCAGACCTATGGGTAAAATCAAGCCATAAAAAACGCATAAAAAAAATAGTGCAATGACAAACATAATAAGAGCTTGCATCTTGAGACCGACAGATTGCGCCAGAAACTTGCCTCCAATGGCTCCTATCAGTGCAAAAAAACCTATCCCAATAGCTACTTTGTTATTGCCTCCACTATCTCCTGATTTTCCAAAGAGCCTTCTCATCTTTTCTAAAAGCTCCCCTATTCAGTCTGTAATTTATGAAAAGAAGTCCCAGGAGCAGAATAAACAGACTCATCACGGTTATAAACAGCAATATCGCTCCCAGTGACAATGAGGGAAAGGCGAATTTGCTGATCAACATCCCCAAAAATGAAAAATCATATCCGGTGATATAGACAGTTATGAGATATATCACAAATAATACCCTTTGCAATTGAATCCTTAATCGTTTAAATAAAAATAGAAGGGCTGAAAACAAAAGGATAATCGAACTCGCCCACTGGCAGTAAAAAAACCATCCCCATTGATGCATTAATGCTGCGGAAAAACCCAACCAAGCCATGGCATAGCTTATGGCTGCAGAGACCAAAGAACAGATGAAAAAACCAAAGAACAATGAATAGATTCGATAAGGGCTCAATCCCCCTGTTTGAATCCCTTTCCGCAATCATTCAAAATCTGCTTCGTTTAACCTTCGTAGATTTAACATTTTTTCCTCCACAGACCAGTTCCTTCGTTTCAAATTCGACATTACCCTTTCTACGCCACTTGAAATTCATCTTAAATGTCCTAAACCTAAAAAGGCATTTTCGCTTAAATCTTTTCAGCCCATTCACAAATCGGAAAGATCGAATGATTCTTCTTCTCTTACTGCATTAAACGATTTAAAACGAAATTTGCAGTAAATGATATACAAATATTCAATGATTCCGACTCCAAATAAAAAAAGAGAAACAACAAAACCGACAATGACGATTAAAACTGTTGAGGCATCTTGTCCCCAATATTTTGAAGCAATAATAGAGAGTAGTACTCCTGCAGCTGAGAATGGTAGAATTGCTGAGAAACGACTCATGCCCTCACTGTATTGCTTATGAAAGAACCCTCTTCCTTCTTTCCTAAATTCTCCTTTTTTCAGCAGAAAATAACTTCTGATTAAGGAAAGAACGAAAATCAACAAGTTGATTATCATATACAAGAGGATTACAAGATTAAACGGAAGATTCGCGTACGAATATTTCCACGCAAACAAAGTCGCACACGACAAATCGATTGCTAATTCGATAAAAGAAAGAATCAGTAAAACAAGACCGCTTTTCTGGAAAGTAACACTGACCTTTTTTAATAGAAAGGGCAGTGAGACAATGGCCAGAGCAAGCAGACTATACCATTGCCCATAAATTAGTGAGATCCAGCTCTTGTAAAAGGAACCATGAGCTACGATTGCAGCTTGCTGACCACAATAGATAAATAGAGCACTAATTAAATCCACTACCAGAAGAAATTTGCCCACTCGACTCGGATTTAACCTGCCAGATATTAATCCTTTTTTGAACATTGCGAAATCAGATTCTTGAAATTTATCAAGTAAAGTCATGAAGATTCCTCGATTTTAATTATGTTTTAACAAAACACCGCTTAAATTTTTTCAGCCCATTCACAAATCGGACAGATCGAATGATTGCTCTTCTTTTACCGCATTAAACGATTTAAAACGAAATTTGCAGTAAATGACAAACAAAAATTCTATGATCCCGACCCCGAATACAACAAGAGAACCAATAAAGCCAGCAATGACAACTAGAATTGTTAAGGCATCCTGTCCCCAATATTTTGAAGCAATAATAGAGAGTAGCACACCTCCTGCTGAAAATGGAAGGATCGCCGAAAACCTACTTATTCCCTCACTGTATTGCTTATGAAAGAACCCTCTTCCCTCTTTCCTAAATTCTCCCTTTTTAAGCAAAAAATAACTTCTAATTAACGAAAGTACAAAAGTCAGTACGATGATTAGCATATACAAAAAGAATAAGAAATTAAACGGGAGAGCAGCATTCTCATCTCTCCAGACAAACAAAGTCGCATAGGATAAACTAACCATCAATTCACTATAAGACAGGATAAGTAAAACAAGACTGCTTTTCTGGAAAGTAACACTGACCTTTTTTAATAGAAAGAGCAGTGAGACGATGGCCAGGGCGAGCAAACTATACCATTGCCCATTAATTAGTGAAATCCAGCTCTGATAAAATGAACCGTGAATCGAAGTTAAAGCCAGTTGCTCACCAAAAATGAACAGAGCACTGCCCAAATCCACTCCCAGAAGAAATTTTCCCAAACGAACCGGATTTAACCTGCCCGATACTAATCCATTTTTGAACATTGCGAAATCAGATTCTTGAAATTTATCAAATAAAGTCATGCAGCCACCCCGTAGCGATTAACCCTGGTTTGTGCTTCCATTTTTAACATCTAGAGTCACATTTTTACTTATTTTACTGAATCATGCAAGATTGACAGATAGCTATATTAATTATAGATGCGAAATTCTTTTGCAAAGTGTGTCTCTCATTTTCTCATTTATCATACTTAACTTTTTTTCTTCTTCGCTTCTCTCTTCATTTTATCCCGCTCTTTTTCCCAATTAAGATGAGCTTGCTCTGCTTTTTTATCCTTAGCGTCAATAATTATCTGTTGCTCAGGAGTTAGTCTGAACTCGGGAAAGCGCAACTGACAATAGAGAAAGCTAAAAGAAGAAGGTGCGACAAGGTAATCTAAAAGAAGTGTCATAATTAATAAGGCGACCCAAATCGTAATTAAAGTTACCGTATTATTGGCAAATCTCGGAATAATGAAGCCCAGAGCCACAGCTGCACCAATAATACTTGAGCCAAAAAGAGGAATTGCTGTTCCTTTGCCCTGACCTAAATGATTTGAATCTCGGTAGATCCCTTTTTTTGCACGAACGAGAAAACGAACAATGGCAGAAAGAAGAATAGACAGCGCAAATAAAAAATAGATCAGCAGAAATAAATAATAATTCAGTGTCGAAATACAAATTTTTGTATAAATCAGGAAAACTACCGCGAAATCAAAACACATTTTTGGCAAGCAAATAAAGGCAGTGAGCAGGACTGTCCTCTGCAGATGAAAACTAACTTTTCTTATAAAAAATAAAAAGGCTAATACAAAAAAAATAGTTGAAACGCTCCCGTCAGGAATAAGTAAGGGTAAAAGCCAGTCATGAAATGATTGTCCAATCGAAAATGAGCCAAAGAATGACGCTATGAGTAAACCCATCGATATTACAGGACAAATGTAAATTAACCTGCTCAAATTTATTAGATTAAAGTCACCATGACGAATACTTTCCAGAAAAAAAGCAAAATCTCTATAATTCAGTTCATTCAATTTTTTCATCATTCATTCTTATGACCTTGTTTTTCCTTCCACTGACGAGCTTTTTTATTTTACAATCATCCTTTTACAGAATGTACCTCACATTTTACTGAACCTTCTTCAGTTCTACAATGCTTATCTTTTCTTCTTTTTTCTCTCCCTCTCTCTTTCCCAGTTAAGGTGAGCTTGCTCATTTCTTTTATCTTCAGCATCAAGAGCTGCCTGCTGATCAGCGGTTAACCTGAACTCAGGAAAGCGCAACTGACAGTACATAAAAATAAAAGGATTTGGAGCAAGAAGCAAATTTGAAATATAAGAAAGAAATAATGTCCCACTCCACGCAACAATTAAGATAATTGTACTCCCAGAATGCCTGTCGATTATAAAACCTAAAGCTACTCCCAAAACAATCAATCCAGAGCCCAATAAGGAGATATTACTTGTTTTTGCAACATTCCTTTGTTTTCCGTGTAACCGATATAATCCTTAGCGTACATTATGGAAGGTCCGGCTGAGGGAATATATCAGCACAGCCAAGGATAGTGCACAATAAACTATCAATAATAAATAGTAGGGAACAGATGGAAAATTGATTTTTGTATAAATCAAAAAAAGACCGCTAAATCGAAACTCATTTTCAACGGTGCTATAGATGCCACCGTAAGTTCTGTTTTTTGGAATCGAAAGCTCATAGAGTTTATGGAAAACAAAATTGACATAATCAGAAAAATGATTGAAATCGATCCGTCCGCGTAAAGAAAAGGAACAAAAGTCTGATGAAAAGATTGCCCTACAGTAAGAGATCCCAAATAAGCCATTCCAAGAGCAAGCAAGGAAATAACAGAATAAATATAAAGGCCCTTCCCCATTCTTGTGGGATTTAAATCACCCATCCGATATCTCTTAAGGTAATAAGAAAAATCTTCCTGAGAAATATGACTCCTAATCAATAGGGATCAATCCTTTTTTGAATTTTTCAAAAATGTTTTCTTCTACATGAATACTTTTTCTGTAGACGGTTATCACCAGTTTGATTTTTTTATTATTGTCTGAAACTTGCAAGATTGGCAGGTAGCCCTCTTATAGTTTTTATATTATTTACAGATGCGGCAATACTTCTCCAGAATGTGCCTCACATTTCACTGCACCTTTTTCAGCTTTAAAATACTTAACTTTTTTTCTTCTTCGCTTCTCTCTTCATTTTATCCCGTTTTTTTTCCAAATTAAGATAGGCTTGCTCTGCCTTTTTACCCTTAGCGTCAATAACTGCCTGTTGCTCAGGGGTTAATCGGAACTTGCGAAAGCGCATCTGACAATACAGGAAGCTGAAAGAAGAAGGCGCGACAAGGTAATCTAAAAGAAGCGTCAAAATCAAAGTGGTAATCCAGATCATTATCAAGGTCACCGTATTACTGGAATATCTCGGAATAATGAAGCCCAGAGCCACGGCTGCGCCGATAATACTCGAACCAAAAAGAGGAATTGCTGTTCCTTTGCCCTGACCTAAATGATTTGAATCTCGATAGAACCCCTTTTTGGCATGAATAAAAAATCGGACAATGGCAGAAAGAAGAATGGAAAGTGCAAATAAAGAATAGATTACCAAGAACAAATAATAATTCAGTGCTGGAATACTTATTTTTGTGCAAATTAAGAAAAATACTGCAAAATCAAAACACATTTTTGGCGGCCAAATAAAGGCAGTTAAAAGAACTGTTTTCTGCAAACAAAAACTAACTTTTCTCATAAGAAATAAAAGAGCAAACATAAGAAATATAATTGAGATGATCCCGTCAACAGCTAGAAACGGAAGATACTCTTTATGAAAAGATTGTCCAATCGTTATAGACCCAAAGAATGAAGCTATAAGTGTTCCTAGAGATAGAGCAGGATAAATATAGATCAGTCTGCCCAATGTGATTGGGTTGGAATTGCCTTGACGAGTACTCTTAAGAAAAAAAGCAAAATCTGTCTGATTCAGTTCATTCAATTTTTTCATAATCAATCCCTATTACCTCTCCAATTAATGGAACCAAGAAATGATTTTATCGCTAATATGATGCAATCCATCTTTCGCCCAATCAATAGCACTTTTCTTTTTATAAATTGGATAATTTAAAATAAATCCCAATGTCAATCCCGCAACAACACCAACAGCCATTCCAGCCGGTCCAAGTGCTACTCCCATTTCACCTCCCGCCAGTGCGGAAGCAGAAGCAGCCCCTACAGCTTCGCCAACTCCTGATGTTACTGCACCAGTCACGGTGTCTGTAGCAATATCATCCGTAACACGAGCGATATTTTTTGCGCCCATTTTTTTATTTCTATACTGATTGATATCTGAGGCGTATTCGGCAGCCGTTCCGACACCTGTCAATACTTTTCCAGATTTTGCAATATAACCGACATCATTCCAGTTGTCAAATGTTTTAAAGGGTTTCATTAAATCAGTTAAATTTTTTTTGAACCCATTTGTAAAAGCTTGTTTCCGCGCTGTAGCATTCAAAGCATAGTTAACTTCATCAGATTCATTCATTAAGGCACTGACGCGTTTTGTATAATTTCCCGAATTTTTCTTTTGGATCCGTATATATTGCCCGTTTGAGAAATTGACATTAAATCTGCCTTTCACTTTTGAATGACCGTATCTATCCAAAAAGATTTTCATTGCTTTTTTATTACCTGTAACGCGTATATAATCGCCCTTCTTCACAATTCGCAGGCCTTTGATGCTGGCAACGATCTCCGGTAACGCCTTTAGGACTTCTTTCGTTTTATCAATTCCAAGACTTATACGCTCCGAACGATCACTGTCGCCTTCCTTTTTCGCTTTTTCGATTTGTCTCGTTTTTTCTAATTGCGCCGTCTTTACTTTTAGTCTTTTCCCCAGTTCTGTTTTTGCGAAGCTGCCGGCCTGATAAAAATTGGTTTGGCCAAAATGAGGACTGTAACTCGTCTTGATCTTGGTCATCGCCTGTTCCAGCGTATTCAGCAGCGGCATGAGCTCGCCGGCATAATTCACTGAAGCAAAGCTTTCAAAATGCGTCTTCAGCTGAGTGATATCCTTTTCCTGCTGCGTCACATCATGAGTCAATCCGTCGGCGGACGGCACGCGAAAAAAAGCAACATCGCTGACGGAACGGACGTCCGCCGCCAGCTGACGGTGAATGGTGTCAAAGTGATCCTTGAGCCGGTCGATGTCCTTGTGCAGTTCGCCGAGATGTTCGGAACGAATGACCGTATCCGGAGAGGCATCAACGTGGCTCTTAAATTGACTGAGCATTTTTTTGTAGGTCTGGGGCAGACTTTCACTAATTTCACTCAAAGCCTTCAGAATGGGCAGGTGAACCTCTGAAAAATAGTTTTTGATACTGACGGCTGTAGCTCCCTGGATGGCGCTCAGAGAGCAAAGATCCTCGATCTCTCCCTGCACGGTCTGCAGTGCGCTGCGCGAGGAACTAGCCTCTGCGGCGAGTTCCGTCCCAATCTTATTCACTTCAGCTAAACGAATTTTTGGCATCGCGTCCTACACCTTACTTTGTCTGTAATTCCGAGTCAATTTTTCGGGCCAATTGTTGATCGACTTTCACCATATCCGTGCCAACTTTTGTCAGCTTGCTGACTTCCATCTGCAGAGACTGATGATAATCCTGCAGGAGCTTCTGCCACTTATCAATGGCCTGGCACAATTCCTTGATGTTTCCTAAAGAAGTGTCCGAAAGCTGGGTATCCAGCGTTTTTCCCTTATCTAGCGCTTCAGATGCCCGCTTTAATTGATCAATTTTTAAAGTATAGGCGTGGGCATCAAATTCGATTGGGCTCATCTGTACACCTCCTATTTATTCTTTAGTGCGTTAAGTGAGGCATGCAGAGAGTGGATATCCGTCTGACATAAATCAAGACTCGCATTCAACGTGCGGATCTCATCCTGTACATCATCCTTCAGCCCACGGACGGCGTTCAGAAAAAGATGATAATCCGGCAAAGTGTCCGAATCCATTTGACCACTGAACTTTTTTCGTTTCGTGCCGGCCCATTCCGAAACCGGATTGTAGAGTGATTGAAATTTAGACTGATTGGCCTCAAAAGCGGATAAATGTTCGGTGATTTGGGCGATTAAATGCTTGAGCTGGCTGATCTTATCATTCAGCACCCGCTCTTGCCTCTGAAAAGTATCAATATCACGACGTAAATTCCCTCGCACCACATTCTCGGACTCTATCTGCATCTGCATTTCTCCTTATACCTTTTTTAAAGGAAGTAAAAACAAAAACACCGAAACCCCGCTCGGAGCCCCGGTGTTTCCGTGTAAAAGGATCGATTAATTGTTGATCTGGCTGGCAATCTGCCGGTCAGTATCTTCCAGAATCGTTGCCGTTTTCGCCAATTGATGATTGATGTCTTCTAGAAGCTGCTGCATCTGATTGAATGACGGGCGTAATCTCTCATATTGAGATTTGAAGGCCTGGCTGGATGCACCTTCCCAGACCTGAGCAAGCTGGTTAATCATACCGTCAAGCCGTCCGATTAATTCACCGGTATTCGATGATTCCTGTCCATATTTTGCTGCATAGCTCCTCAATTCTTCCGGTGTCAGCCGAATTTGTCCTGCCATTTGAAAAAACCTCCTCGTTTTTTCCATGCGCAGCACTGCCCACGCATTTCATAAGTATTTGGACCACAGCCTTGTTTCCGAACCGTAGTCTCAATTCTCGTCACAAAATAGACTTATTTGTCAACTTGTTCATATTATATATAAAAGAAAGCGTCTTGCCTACCGACTAATTGACTAAAAAAATTAATTGAATCGAAGCGTTTTCTGTCCATTCGACATAATTTGACAACTTATACCCTGCCATAATTACCAGTCTTGGAAAATTTGTTTTTTTGATGAATCGAAACAGGCTCCTTTTTTTGAATGCATCTCGTCTAATCCTCCATTTTGATCAAGAGCTTTTTCTTTCCAACCTTCTCCACAAGATGAGCAGACAAAAGATGATGCATGATGCGGCTGATCGTCTCAGGTGCAACACCGATATATTCAGCCATATCCTGACTTGTCATGCCGAGCACAATAACAAACCGTCCGTCCGGCTGACACTTTCCTGTCTTCAAAGCAAGCCTTCGAAGAAATGTTAGATAGCGGTCGGATGCACTGCTGAAAATTGAATCTGAAAACCGATTCATCAATTCCTGACTTTTATCGGCAAGAAAGCAGGTCAGCTGATTTTGCAGTTCCGGAATAGTGTCGAAGGCTATCAGTGCCTTTTTCCGAGGCAGGACAAAAAGCGTGCTGTTTGAAACGGTTTCTGCGCTGGCCGGATAAACATAAGCATCCGTCAGCAAGCCCACATGTGGGAAAAAGTCATCAGATGAAAAAAGGCTGGCCACCCATTTCTTCCCGTCCGTGTTCTGTTGATAGACACTCACAAGCCCCTCCATGACAAAATAATACTCGGTCAAGGGCTTGCTTTGTAGAAACAGGGTTTCTCTCGCTGAATATGAGCGATAAATGCCGCTTTCCTCAATTTCAGCACGTGTCGTTTCTGACAGTTTTTTAAACCATCCCTTCGCAGGCAAACGGACCATCATCAGGCCTCCTTCATCTCATTTTGTGATCTTCGCCACATTTATAGTACCAATTCTTGATCTAGCTCAAGGTATTCTTATGAAGTCTCTTTTATTATAGATGATAGAAGTTATCAATTAAATTCATTTGCTGACTAGCGCAGCATCTTAGGGAGGAATAAAAAATGAATGTCTTTTCATTTCAAGCGACAGATTCAATGAAGGAATTGCTTTATAGAGATCCGGCCCAGGCTATCGCCCATTTGTCACTCAAAGCCGGACAAGAAGTACCGGAACATAGTGGTGCCGATGCAATCGTTACCGTTGTGCCGGTTATTGGTGAAATTATCTTTTCGACGCATGAACAGGTGGAGACGCTTGTTCCCGGAAAAATTGTTCGACTCAACGCGAGCGAACGTCATGCATTGAAAGCGATAAAAAACAGTGAAATTATTGTTGTTAAATGGCAAAATGCCTGAATGGAAACAAACGAAAGGAGGGGGCAGCAAATGGATGAAGAAAGTCAAAGCCGTTTGCTTTCCATCTTTACACGTGTCAATAAGGAGACCTGCATCTCATGCGGGGCCTGTCAGGCGGCCGCACCCGATATCTTCGATGAAGACGATAGCGGACTTGCCTTCTCACTCATCGATAACAATCAAGGGATCCGGCCGATTCCTGAAGAATTATTGGATGATCTGGATGATGCCGAGGAAGGGTGTCCGACAGAATCGATTCTCATCGCCAATCAACCTTTTCAGCCAGTAGAGAATCACATTCTGTAATCTGGGGACGAGTGAGTCTCTTGTTCGCCTCCTAGCTGCATGATTCCGCTGATCTAAGCATCGAAAATTAAGCTGTTTTTAAAACAAAAAAGCCAGTGTTCGCTGGCTTTTTTATCATTCTCTATTACCAATCAATGGTCTGCGGATAGCTCTCATCATCAAATTGAATCTGGCTAACTGGTACCTGATGAAGGGCCGATGTCTGTCGAATTTGAATCAGCATCTCTGGGTATTTTCCGGTACGGTGAATAATTTGATCAATAAAAATCGGAAGATACTCCAAACGCTCCTCGCGGTTAGCCAAATTGATATAACTGATAGACAGTTTATCAATGAACTGAGTCATATAGCCACCAAAATAGGTATAAAAGTGTGTAATCGATTTGAGAAATTGCGTGTAGGTTTCCTCAGACGTCATTGTCCGATATTCAGCCAATACCGCCGTTTGCAAGCGACGAACCGCCGCGATATCCGGATCAAGCATCACTTTTGGAGCAAGCATCTTTTCCATATTATTCGTCTCTGCGAGCTTCGCGGCATGCAGCAGAATAAAATCATTCAAGATGCTCACAATAAAAATCATTTCGATCCAGACCGTACGAAAGGAATACGCTACATTCTTCTCAGAAGTGACAACGCTTTGCCGCATCATAATGTCATGAGTCATCTGGTTGTCTATTAAACTGATTTCCCGGTTCCCCATATAGGCATGCCGCAAATCATACAGGAAGGCGAGCAGATGAATCCGCGCACCTGCGTATTCGATATATTCTCCTTCTTCACCAATGATCGCGAGCATGGCTTCATACAGTTCATAAAAATCATCAAAATCTCCCGTCAGCATGACTCCTGTTGCATTTGCTGTCGTTTGTGCACTTAACATTTAATCCAATCTCCCAATCTATTATGTACTGCTATTCAATTAATATAACATGCCCGCCCGGTACTGTCTGCCCGTCAAAGTTATCCAGTGAAGGGAAGAAAGGTTGAAGAACTCCAACGACAAAAAAACACGCTCATCCCCGATCCGAGTCAAATGATCGTTTAAGGATGGCGTGTTTTAAATATTGCAGGATTAGACTTCAAACCCGAGAATTCATATCTTGATCCAATTTTAAGAAAGTGATACATTGCACAAAATTCAGCGTCCCATCCCGCTAATCAGCAAATGGAACCATAAGGCGAGACCCAGAATGACCACGATGCCAGACAATGTATCCCAAAGCGGCATAAAAAATCCAATCAAATAGAGAAGAATGATTCCAGTCATTAGCCACATCATTCCCAATCTGAGCCAGAGTGGCGCAACGGGAAGTAGCACAGCACCAATGGTCATTAAAACTAATCCGCCAACAACGAAAGACATAAACTCACTGTTCATCAGGTTGATCGGGAATTGCGAGCCGCCCCAGAAAATTGTAATTATACCCAATAAGAGAAGTACATAGCTTAATATGGCAAGGCCAGACATCCCTTTCCCTCCTTTTATTAACTCTTCCTTCAGTTTCGCATCGCCTTTGACCAGTTCATCAATCGTAATATTGAAAAATTCGGACAGCTGAACCAACTTATCCAGATCTGGATAGCTTTGGCCGGTTTCCCACTTGGATATGGCCTGTCTGGAAACATGCAATTGTTCAGCAAGCACATCCTGAGAAATTTTTTTCTTCTCACGTTCACTTTTGATTCGTTTGGATAATTCCATGGTTTCCCTTCTTCTCAATTAAAATTAACTAATGACTCTTTTGCTTACGTTGCAATTATGTATAAGAGTTCCCTTTTAGTAAAGATACTTCTCGCTGCCATGGCCGCAACTCATGGTTGCATCTCTATTCTTAAAGTGTTTTTGACCTATACCTACAGAAATTTAATAGCACGGATTTTCCGCTTCATTAATTGACCAAATAATTCATGTTCATACAATTGATTGTTTCGGCTGAACGATGTCACATTTCAATGCCCAATTTCGATTGAACAATTAAATTTTTCCCTCTTCGCTTCAATTTTCTGTCCTCAGTCATCGCACTAACTTTTTTCATGGGCTAAAAAACGGGCCCATCCTACTCAGGACGAGTCCGTATCCTTATTATCTTTTAATTGCAGTTAATTCAGCGAGTATCTCATCGATATTGAGTTCAGCACCAGCCATCGAACGGTCGGAAACACCGTAATAAAGTCGCAACGTACGGTCATGCACGATCCCGCCACAGGTAAAGACAACTTCGCCGAAGAATCCCTTCTTCTCGTAGTCTTCCTCGGGTTCAAGCACCGGTTTTTCGGAACGGGCAAGGACCTTTGTCGGATCGTCCAGATCAAGCAGAACCGCGCCGAGACAATAACGATCATCCGCTGACATGCCATGATAGATTTCGAGCCAGCCCTGCGACGTTTTGATCGGAACCGCCCCCGCACCGATCCGCGCGCCATCCCACCTGCCCGGGCGAATCGGCAAAAGATGCTGATGGTGACCCCACTCCAGTAGATTTTTAGAGCGAGCAATCCAAATATCCGGCTGGCCGACACTCTTCAGTGACGGACGATTTAGCGCATAATAATAACCCTTGATTTTCTCAGGAAAGATGACCACATCTTTATTTTCAGGAGCAAAAATCAAACCATGATCCTGATAGCTGACAAAATCCTTTGTTTCGACCAAATTCACACCGATACCAATCGGTGAAACTGCGCTGAAGGTGATATAGTATGAATCACCAATCGGCGTGATTCTCGAATCCTCGACGCCAAACAACTGATAACGATTCGAGGGATAGATAAAAGGCTGCGCGTCAATCTTGAAGTGATGACCGTCTGTACTGCGTGCCAAGCGAAAATAGGATAAAGAAGTTAGACCGCAGAATACATTGGGATGACTGGCTAGGCGAATGACCCGGTTATCATCAAAAAGATAGTCCGGATCATTCCGATCATAGGCCTGGGTAATCACTTGCTGCTGCTTCAAATCAAAGGAAGGAGATAATATCTTTCTACCCTGACTGATCGGGCGTTCCGCTACTCGCAGAAGCAGCAGGGTTTCGCCATTAAATTCTACCACACCGGCGTTGAAGGCCCCAATCACCTCGTAACCCTCATGGTATGGCGAAATATCTTCCGGTGTAATCAATGGATTTTCAGAAAAACGGTAAATGACTGGCAAAATAAAAGCCTCCTATTTTTCATAATTTAAAAAAGGATCATTCAATACAATTTTCTGAGCCTCTGCATCACTCGTTCCCGCATACAAGGTGAAGGTGGAATGATATCTGATTCCACCACCAGTGAAAATCACATCTTTCAGATCTGGACGTTTTGCCGGACCATTAAGGAAATTGGTACGAATGGCAATAATTTCAATGGGAGAATGAGCACCGGTTAACGGATTTAAAGTGAATGCCATTGAATAATAATGACGATCGCCGCGCGCATCAAAACAGGCGATATGACCAAGTACACCCGCTTTCCCGTTTTTTAAGGGATGAATCTCATTGGCTCCCCCCCACTCACCTAAAGCGAAATAATCTTCCAATAAGGGAGCATCTTCCAATCTTTGGCTGGACAATTGATCGAGTCGAGAAAGAAGCAAATAACCAATTTTTCCTCTGCCGCCTTTCCCCCCTTGAGGTCTGGTCAGAATCAATATTTTACCATCTACCATTTGTCCGAGGCGCAAATCCTTCATTCCGATCGGCCCCACATAAAAAGGAAGTAAATTTTTTACCGAGCTTCCTTTATATAAGACAGTCCGCCATACCACTTTATGGTCTGGATTAATTAATACTTCAACTCCACCCAGAAGTAGCTGTCCGTCAATTTGTGTGACAAAGGGGTCCTGAAGAGGAAATACCGGCATATTCTCCATTAGATACCAGATTCCCTTTCTATTTTCAAAAAAACAGATGGTGGAATGCTCATTGCTTCTTTTTTCAACACGCCCCGCGATAATCTGTTTGGATTCATCGATAAAAGGCACCGTCGGATTATAGATATCACATCCTTTAATCCCTTTGAAAATTAATTTTTTTACATCATAAACGATCGATTTCTCTTTTTTGTAAGCTTTCAGCAACGCCCGGCAACTCATGGCCCTTGCACTCATCTCATTCTTCCTCCATAGTATCTCCAAAGATTTTATTTCAGCGTGAACTGCATGCCTTCCTGGAAATTCCTTGAGAAACATAGGAACAGCACGATTAATGGAATCGTTAATATGACAGATGCTGCGTACATTGGCCCCGGATAGGTTGCATAGGGCCCGAACATCTGAGAAATCAAAACGTTCAGCGTTGTCATGTTGTCACTCTTTGCGACAATCATATCCCATAGAAGAAGTGTCCAGCGATCGGTGAAGAGGAATAAGAAAATAACTGTGGTGATCGATTTAGACATCGGCAACATGATTCGAAAGAGAATGGTCAAATCCCCAGCGCCATCCAAACGTGCTGCCTCTATGAGTGCATCAGGAACCGCTTTGAAAAAGTTTGTATACATGAAAATCGCCCAAAGACTCAAAGCAGTCGGCAATATCATCCCGAGATACGAATTCAACAACCCTACTTTTGTAACAAGCAAGAACTGAGGAATCAAGAGAATGATTGCCGGGAAGAACATCTGGAACAAGATGGCATTATCTAACAATCTTTTGCCTTTGAAGTTCAATTTTGCCAGAGCATACGCGACCATGATCGCAAACAGAAGCATCAAGGCGACTGAAAGAGTTGAAACGAGGATTGTGTTGAAAAAAGAATGGATCCATGGTGCCGGCGCCGACGTCGTTGAGGGGTGAAGTAACCAATCCCAGGAACGTAAAGAATATTTAGTTGGAAATAATTTTTTATCCACCTGATCCCAACTTGCGAAGGAGTTAAGCACCAAGTAGACGAAGGGATAGATCATGACAAGCATCAAGAGCGTTGCCAACGTATAGCGAATGCTCAAACCGATTTTTTTCTGTTTACGACCACCCATTACGTGCGCCCCACTTCTCCATCAGTTTTCTAAAAATACCGATTGAAGCAAAGGTCACGACTGCCGAAATTAATGCGACGGCGGAGGCATAACCAGATTTTAAATTAACAAACGCCTGATTGTAGATTTCCATCTGCCAAGTATTGGTTCCATAATTTGGTCCTCCGCCTGTCAGCTGATAGACTTCTGTAAAAATACCAAAACTCGTGCCAACAGCTAGAACAAGAACCGTATAGAGTGCCGGATAGAGCATAGGGATCGTAATCCTCCAGAAACTTTTCCACCGATTTGCGCCGTCCATCGCAGCTGCCTCATAGAGTTCTTCATTGATTCCAGACAATCCGGATACAAAAATCAAAGCATAATATCCTGACATCTTCCAAGCGATCATGAAAGAAATAACAAGGAGCGCGCTGATCGGCGTGCCTAACCAATTCACATCCAAGTGGAAGGTATGGCGAAGAAAAATATTAAACGGCCCATTATACGATAGAATACCTTTTACAATCAGTGATGAAACAACACCCGATGACAAATATGGCAGAAAGAAAGCGACCAAAAATAATCCTTTAAATCTGGGCAATCCATTGACGAGCATGGCAATCCACAGAGATAAAACAACCGCCATCGGAACAAAAATAATCAAGAACTTAAAGGTCACAAAAAATGCGGCATGGATGGCCGGACTCTCCAAGGCCTGCACAAAATTTGTCATGCCGACAAAATGAACCATCGGGGACATCATATCCCAGTTTGTAACAGAAAGCCATGCTGACCAGATCAATGGAATGAGAAAGAATATGAAGGTGTAGATCAAATAAGGGCTAGAAAATATCCAGCCCAATTTATTGTTTCGTTTCATTGCCCTAACTCTTCTTTCTCACTCTTCACTAAATCACTCCATGCTTTGGTTGGCGACTTCTGTCCCCGAATAACCGGATTGAAGGCTTGCACGCCGATTTGCTGCATAATGTCGTTATAATTTTTATTATCCATTGAGGGGATACCATATCCCACATTCTCTGCATATACTTTAAGCTCAGGATGCTTGTTGAAGAAAGCAGTAAATTGACTGTCTGTTGCTGCATTATCACGTGCCGGGATCAAATTGGTTGTATTCAAAAAAGTCAGATCATTTTTTGAATGACTAAAAACAAAATTTAAAAACTGAACGGCTGCTTTTTGTTGTTCCTTGGTTGCTGTTGAATAAATGACGATCCCTTTTGAATCTGCATACGTATAAGGATGAACCCCATTTTTCATACTATCTGGAACAGGCGGCGGCGCGAGTGTATAAGTCTTTCCATATTTCAACTTTGGATATTTCTCAGCCCAGTTCGGAAATGACCATGGACCATTATCGACCATCAGACCCGTTCCCGTCTCAAATGGATCAGTCGCTTGCTTGGTCAACAGGCCGTTTTCCTTTCTTAGCTGATCCATGAATGTCAGTACTTCTTTGCCAGCTTTATCGTTGGCTACAAATTTTGTACCGGATACGTAATCATTCCCTTTTGATGCTGCATTATAAAGAAGGAAAAAATCAAACCATCTTTGCCATGACGTCGGATCAACGAGAGCTGGCTTTGCCCAAACGTATTTATCAGGATATTTCTCTTTGAGTTTTTTCCCTACTTTAAGAACATCACGATATGTTTTAGGTGGCGTTGAATATCCCAGCTTCTTCAGTGTGTCCAACCGCCAAGCAAACAGAATCGGATTGGAATAAACAGGGAAAACATATTGATTTCCATCTGAGAAGGTCCACCCCTTAATCGTTTTATTCATATTCCGTGATTTTACGAGATCAGATATTCCTGCTAATTTGTTAAGTGGTTGAATGGCTTTACTGTCTGCCAGCTGCGCCCCAAAGCTTCGTGTAATATTTTCCGACATGGTTGGGACTGTCTTTGAGGCAACTGCGGACTGAATAGTCGCTTCTGAAGATGGACTTTCTTTCATTTGTGTCACATTAACTGTGACCTTAGGATGCTTTGCTTCATAAGCACTGGCCATCTGCTTCCAGAACTTTGTTTGCGGCGGATTCGGCGCCGACCAAAAGGTAATCGTCGTTTTTCCGTTGCTTCCCGAACCTGTTGAAGATCCACAACCTGCCAATAGACTTGCGCCGAGAAGGAATGCCGATAAGACTACCGTGATCCTTTTTAAAGACATAAACTCTACCTCCTTTTTTCTGATGCAGAGAATAGTAATATCGTAATTGAAAGCGCTTACTACAATTACAATATGGCACTGTCTATTTATTATGTCAATTTATTTCTAACATTACTTTTATGATTACAAAAATATTAGTGAAATAAATTAGTATATATGCTGATTTCCCTTTTTAATAACAATTATATTCTTATTTTGTAATTGCATTACTTATGGAAAGCGATTACATTATCTGTTATACTTTTATAAAGTACAAATCGTACAAAAAGCTACCGGATAGGTGAACGAATGGAGATTCCCTATGAAAAAAATAACCATGCAAGATATTGCCGACCAACTCAATCTTTCCAAAAATTCCGTGTCGCAGGCATTAGGTGATAAAAACGGAGTCAGTCAGCATACAAAAACACTGGTCCGAGAGAAAGCGATCGAACTTGGTTATCATTATAAAAAGAAAGCAAGTCTCGCAGATCTATCATCCACTGAATATTCATACTACGCTCTTTTTGCCACAGAATTTGCTTTATCTCAGATAAGCTTCTTTGGGGAAATCCAGCATTATATTGAAAAAGAACTCAATAAAAAGAGGCGTGAGCTGGTTACATTCAGCATTTCTCCAGAATTAGTGGCTGCTCAGAAACTGCCAAGCAACTTCGCTGCCAAAGATTTTAAAGGACTTTTTATTCTGTCTCACATCAAACAGGAGTATACTTCACACTTATTGCACCTCAACCTTCCCTGTGTTCTGATTGATCACCACGATCCCCACTTAAATGTAGATTGCGTGATTAGTCAAAATAAGTCTGGTGCTTACACCGCAATGGAGTATCTGATAAAATTGGGGCATCGGCATATCGGTTTCTTAGGCAATATTAATTGGTCACCCAGCTATGAGGAACGATGGGAGGGCTATTCGAAAGCAATCCGCGATTATAAACTGAATGACGATAAAGAATGTGCGATTACTGATGTTCTTGAGGAACGCTCAACACTTTTCAAGCAGCTTGATGCGCTCTCAAACAAATTAATAAACTGGCCAACTGCATGGCTTTGTGTAAATTCTGGCCTTGGTTTCATCCTCATCTCCTATTTTCAATCAAAAGGCTATCGAGTGCCTGATGATATTTCCGTTTGCTGTTTCGATAATACAGAAATGACTCTTCTATCTCATCCACAGATTACAACCATGGCCATTAATATGGCTCAAATGGGGAAAAAATCAGTTGAACTTCTGAACTGGCGCACTCATCATCCTGAGGAACCCCATGTTAATTTATCTCTATCAACGCATCTCATTGAAAGAGACTCCACCTCCCCTTTATCTGTGGCAAAACCCAGAGAGGGAAAAAAACAAACCCCATAAGGAGTTCATCTACATGAAATGATCGCAGCTATCTTCCTCTGCGGCTGTTTTGAGCATTTTCCATATTTCAAATTTCTGATCATAGCTTTTAACGTTACGACCGGGCATCGGGCTGGATGAGGGAAGCAGGATCATTGGCAAATCGTTCATTTGGCCCGTCCTTTTTCTAAAAACATCCTGTGCTTTTCTTCCGTTGAAGGCGATCAGACGAACATTTGGATATCTCTGTAGAAGCTGCGGAATAGCATTGACGGCTTCATCATGAATAGCGGAATCAAGACTGCCTTCCCTCCTGCAAAAATGGATCACATCCCAAAGCGCCAGATGGTGTTTCAGGAGAAAGGCCGTTTTTTTCGTATAATCTGCCTCTAAAGGCTCATCGAATATCTGGAAAAGCAGCCGCCAAAAATGATTGCGCGGATTGCCATAATACTGCTGCTTTGCAAGTGAGATACGGCTCGGCATCGAACCCAGAATCAGCACCCGCGATTCCGAATCAATGATCGGTGCCAGCGAAAAGATGAATGTTTCGTCCAAATGGCATCCCTCTTCCAGAGATTTCTTTATGTAAAATTCTACACCATTTCTCAGGATTACTTAATTCCATTGAAAAAAGAGGCTTCATGATCAAAAACACTGATCATGAAGCCTCTTTCATTTGACTATTTTTCAGGACTTGATGAGTACATCACTCTTCGACTTTCCGAACCAGCCGCGAAACGTCTGACGGAGCCATGGAATGATCCAATAGTCACCGCCCCATTTCCCAGCGTTAAATCCGGCAAAAAGGATGATTCCGCCAATCAAAAGATACAAAGGATTGCTGGAAACCGTACCGGCGAACAGATACATATAGTTCATTAGTAAGGCGAAAAATACAGCTGCCGTCGTCAGAGTGCCTAAAATTAAGCCAATACCAACAAGAAGCTCGCCCCATTTTACTAAAAAGCTGAAGAATCCGGAGCCGGGAAGTGCAATGTGCTGAATAAAAGCATTATACGGACCGTAAAGGACTTTTCCGGTTGGCCCCGTCACCGGATGTGCCACTGTTCCCTTCATAAATCCACTTGCATCGAACGGTTTGGCACCGAATACTTTTTCAAATCCATCCTGTACCCACTGCCATCCGAGCCAAAGCCGTAAAACTAAAAGAATGAATGATGACGTTTTGCTTGTTCGTAACCAATGTACCATGATATTTCCTCCTCAAAAGCATATATGAAAGCGATTTCCTATTAAAAGTATAGTTCATAAACTTAAATAAATCCATTACCTTTTTTTACAGTTATATGACTCTTTGTTCTCTCATGTCTCTTCTATAGAAGTCAAATGCTTTACAAACTTTTTTTATACTCTTTTTTAAATTTCTTGATGACATTTCTTGATTGATTTAATCCCATAGTCATTCTATACGGTTTACTGAGTAAACGAAAGGGCAGCATCACGAAAAACAGGCCGGGATTATTTTCTAGTTCCTCAACTAGCCGCTTAGGCTTTGAATAGATTCTTTGATACGTTTCGTGATAAAACGCATTGTTAATATCTAGTTTCGTATCTAAAGATTTATGACAATATTCGCATTCAATAAATGCCACCTGATCATTAATATAAACAATTTTATGCAGTGTATTTTTATTACAATTGAGGCAAAATAATTGAACTTTTCTTTCAATCGCTCTCATCTCGATGATCCCCCGATCTCTAAATTTCTTTTCCTGATTCAAAACACTCCTCCAAACATACACTCAGCATCATCCATTGAGCTTTTTACGGCCCATAGAACAGGAAGCAGATTTTAGCGAAAAGGCGGGAGGAAATAAATCCTCTCGCCGATCCTTTGGAAACCCGCCATCTAATAATTTTACAAGCTTTGTTTTTTCATGATTACTTATACTCCAGCTTTCAACTGACCGTCTTCAATTTTAGAGATCTGTTTTACCCGTCTCAGGTGCTTGCCACCCAGAAATTCAGCATCCAGCCAAGCGTCGACAATCATTTTTGCCAACTCACTGCCAACGACTCGAGAGCCAAAGGCGAGAATATTGGCATTATTATGTTCGCGTCCCATTTTAGCAGAATAGGGTTCGCTGCAATTCACCGTGCGGATTCCTCTGACCTTATTGGCGGATATTGAGATACCGACTCCTGTTCCACATATCAGAATTCCTAGGTCCGCCTTCTGTTGTATGATATCATCCGCTACTCTTTTAGCATATATTGGATAATCTGTGCTCTCATTTGAAAACGTCCCCTCGTCAAGAACATCCATGTGTTTTTCTTTCAAATGATCAATGATTGCGGGTTTCAGCTCAAATCCTGCATGATCGCATCCAATAGCGATCTTCATAATGATCGACCTACCGAATTTTCCATTGTTTGATTGCGGTCGACCAAAGTTTTGGTTAATTCGGCGATGTGCTCCGGAGTGAACCCAAACTCTTTAAGCAAGCGCGCGCCAGGAGCAGAAGCACCAAAGCGATCGATTGTTAATGTTATACCCTTTTCTCCAATGTATTGCTGCCATCCAAAAGAAGAACCCATTTCGATACCGACTCTATTAACCACCTTTGCAGGTAAAATAGATTTTTGATAGCTTGCAGACTGACTGTTAAACAATTTCCAAGAGGGGAGGCTGACTACGCGCGTATCAATCCCCTCTTTTTCCAGCAATACCTTGGCTTTAACAGCTAGACTCACTTCAGATCCCGTTGCAATTAATAGGGCCTGAATGGCATCTTTTTCTTTTGAAACAATATAGGCGCCTCTTCTGACTCCTTCATCTGCCTCGTTTCTTTCACCGGAAAATGTCTCAACATTCTGCCGCGTAAGTACAATGACGCTTGGACTGGATTTGCTTTCCAACGCAATCTTCCATGCCTCACGTGTTTCATTTCCATCTGCGGGTCTGAGAAGATTAAGATTCGGGATTGCACGTAAACCGGCAAGTTGCTCAATGGGTTCATGAGTCGGCCCATCCTCACCAACGGCGATGCTATCATGGGTAAAAACAAAAATGGACGGTATTTTCATTAAAGCAGCCAGACGGATTGCCGGTTTCGCATAATCTGAAAAGGTGAAGAAAGTGGAACCAAATGCAATGAGTCCGCCATGCAAGGTTAATCCATTAACTATCGCTGTCATCGCAAATTCTCTGACCCCGAACCAGATATTTTTCCCTTCATAGTGATCGGGAAGAAAGTCTCCACCATTTTTTATACTTGTCTTTGTCGAGGAAGCCAAATCGGCTGAACCTCCGAATAGCTGCGGAATTCTCTCTGCTGCTGCATTAATGACTTCACCAGAAGCGACTCGGGTTGCTTTATTCGTTCCTTCATCGTAAACGGGCAGATGGTCTGAATAGTTTTTAGGCAACTCCCCTGAAATGGCTTCCCTAAGCGATTGGGCAAGTTCAGGATAATGTGCCTCATAGCGCGCAAATTTCTCGTTCCATTCTGTCTCCTGTTTTTCCCCGTTTTCCGCTAAGTGCTTAAAATACTTGCTAACTTCCTCTGGTACAAAAAAGGGTGCGTGATCCCATCCATAAGCAGCCTTCGTTTCTTTGGCCTCTTCCTCACCGAGCGGATTCCCATGGACTTTATGGGTCCCCTGAACATGCGGCGCTCCGTAACCAATGAGGGTACGAATCTCTATCAATGTCGGTCGATCTTTGTCCTGTTTAGCCTCCTTCAATGCAGTTATAATTTTCTCCACACAATTACCATCTTCGACAAATAACGTCTGCCAGCCATAGGCTTCAAACCGTTGCCGCACATCCTCAGAAAAGGAAAAATCAAGCTTTCCATCTAATGAAATTTTATTGGAATCATAGAGCATAATCAGTTTGCCTAGTCCAAGATGTCCAGCAAGCGATACAGCCTCGCTGGTCACCCCTTCCATTAGATCACCATCCCCGCAGAGAGCATAAGTATAATGATCAACGACATCAAAGTTTTCACGATTATAGATGGCTCCTAAATGAGCTTCCGCCATAGCCATTCCGACAGCCATGGCTACACCCTGGCCTAGCGGTCCTGTTGTCGCTTCAACTCCTAACGTATGACCGAATTCTGGATGTCCGGGAGTCAAGCTTTCCCATTGCCGAAAATGTTTCAAATCGTCAAGAGTCAATCCATAATTATAGAGATAGAGTAAACTATAGAGCAGCATCGACCCATGACCTGCAGAGAGGACGAAGCGATCCCGATTGAACCATTTAGGATTATACGGATCATGATTCATGATCTTCGTCCACAAAGTATAGGCCATTGGCGCTGCACCCATCGGAAGCCCCGGGTGTCCGGACTTTGCTTTTTCAATCGCATCAATAGATAGAGTACGAATGGTGTCAATAGATAGCTGATCAAGCTTTGTTGTCATTTATAGTCACTCCATTTATATTTTCAGAGGATAGAATAACCCAATGTTTGAATATCTCTGCTAAAACCTCTGACTGTGTCAAGAGAAACTTCTTCCAGAGTCTTGCCAACGTTCTTAAGCTTTTCAATGATTGCTGGTGTACAAGTAATGATGTCGACGCCAAGCCGATCCGCCTCATAGACATTAAATAACTCACGAGAACTTGCCCATAATAATTGAGCAGAATTATTCCTGTGGCAGAGTTCGACCGATTTTCTCATATAGGGAATGGGGTCCCGCCCTGTATCAGCAATTCGGCCTGCAAAAACGGATACAATACTGTCAATTTCCGGATTCAGTGCAGCGACTGTTTCCTCCACCTGTTCGGTCGTCAGTATTGCCGTTACATTCAGCGATATTGCTTGATTGGAAAGCTTCTTGATTAAGGGAATGGAAGATTCGCCTTTCGTATTTGTAATCGGAATTTTAACATACACATTGTCGCCAAAGGCATGTATTTTAAGCGCTTCCTTTTCCATCGTTTCAAAATCATCGCCGAAGACCTCAAATGAGATCGGCAAATCTGGAATCCTTTGAAGAACATCTTGCGCAAAGGCAAGGTAATTTGTGACACCCGCTTTTTTCATCAGGCTTGGATTTGTTGTGAATCCTTTTACAAAACCAGCTTGGTAGGCTGCCATCATATCATTGATATCTGCACCATCAGCATAAATTTTCACATTCCATTCACTCATGAAATTCCCTCCAATGATAAAGTGAAGTGAAGTGGAGAAAGAAGCCCTTTCTCCACTTGTCATTCAAGATTTTATTAAGACCTTAATCTCTTCTCCGCCCATGACTGCTTCAAATGCATCTCTCCACTGGTCAAGCGGGAAGATCTTGGTGATCATTTTATCTGCATTTATCTTATTTTTTGTCAGAAGATCGAGAGCAATCAACCAAGAGCTCGGTTTCTGAGAACGACTGCCAATATAGGATATTTCACGCTGAATAATCGATTCTTCATCAATTGGATTTGCTTTTTTAGCAAATAAACCCACCTGAGCAAAAGTTCCTTTCTTTCTCATCAGAGGCAGCCCCTGATTAACGGCCGGAATGGCACCCGAGCAATCGAATACGCGATTCACTCCATAGCCGTCTGTTAGCTGTAAGATGATCTGATTCAGATCTTCTTTCATCGTGTCGACAACCACATCTGCTCCCAGTTCTTTTGCCAGCTCCAATCGCGAATGATCCTTTGTAATGCCTGACATCACCGCAAAAGCTCCTTGTGCTTTGACAACCTGTAATAGAAGAAGTCCAATCGGTCCGGGACCAAAAATAAGAACTTTATCATCCGCACTCACCGTTGTTTTTTCGAGAGCCGCGTGAACACAGCAGGAAAGTGGCTCGCTTAACGCTGCAGCTTCATAAGATAAACTATCGGCAAGCACATGACAACTTTCTTCTCTAGATAAAACATATTTCGCAAAACTGCCATTTGCCTGAGTCCCAATCCCTTTTCGATGGCTGCAAAGATTGTAATCCTTCTCTTTACAGTAATCACAGGTTCCACAGGTCTCAAATGTTGTTTCACTTGTGACCCGATCCCCTACTCTAATCTTTTTCACATCCGGACCAATTTCAACAACTTTTCCTGAAAATTCATGGCCCAGTGTGACGGGGGTGGTTGGATTCTTATATTCGCCTTTAAAGGTGTGTATATCCGAACCGCAAATACCTGTATAAGCAACGGCTATTTTGATCCGATCTCCATAAACTTGCGGTTCAGGGACATCCTTTAATATCATGTGATCAAAGCCTGGTTCTTCTTTTACTACTGCTTTCATTATTTATGCACCTCTAGATTTGGTATTATCATGACCTTATTGAAAGGTTGTTCACGCTTTATCATCATCTCGAACGCTTTTTTTGTATCTTTTATATCAAAACGATGAGAGATATATTTAGATAAGTTCAGTCGTTTTTGCTGAAGCATCGCAATCGTTGTTGTCCATGCTCTTCCTGGAAAAGGAGCGGTATAAGAATTCCAGCACCCTTTGAGTGTTAGTTCTCTGCGGAAAATGTTCTCAAACGCCTTCTCGCGCAGCGTTACATCCGCGTATGCAATCCCAACATATCCGACTTTTCCCTTTTTCTTTGGAATAAGCAAGGATTGTTCCTGCGTAAATTTTGATCCCGCACATTCAAACACGACATCAACGCCTGCATCATCTGTTATTTCTAGAACCCGCTGCTGCATATCCTCATCTTTGGAATTAATCGTATAGTGACAACCCATATTCTTTGCATCAGTCAATTTTTCTGGAGCAATATCAATGGCAATAATGTCTTTCACCCCAGAAAGTTTCAACCATTCAATCACCAGCATGCCAATCGTTCCAATTCCAAAAACAGCGACTCGATCACCGACTTGAGGTGCGAGATTAAGAACCGCATGAAGAGCCACAGCAGACGGTTCAATCATAGCAGCGCTTTCAAAATCGAGCTCACCAATGGGGAGAACATTTTTTGCCGGCACATTTGCATATTCAGCAAAGCCGCCATAATAAACTGAGCCAATCATTTGATAGTCGTTGCATAAAGAATAGTCACCACGCTCGCAAAACTCACAGTGTCCACATGGAATAAAGGGAATGACAACAACTCTATCCCCATTCTGAATATTGCTGACCTTTTCCCCTGTCTTCACAACAACACCGGAAAACTCGTGACCCATAATGGCTGGAAGAGGATACTTCCATCGCGTTTGCATTTTATGCGTATCCGATCCGCAAATTCCACAGGCTCTAACTTGAATTTGTACTTCGTCAGGTTTTAAAGCAGGAAGCTGTACGTCTTCAAGCTCAATAAAGTTATGTTCATGTAATACTGCTGCTTTCATTTACTACCACCCGCTATTTCAATAAATTATAGAATCGTATGAATGAGTTGAGAAAATTTAAGAATAGCCCAGTTCAAAATATTTCCACCCATATCCAGTGAAGAAACTTCCGTCACGCCTTTGGGAAAGTTATAGACACCGCGCATCATTTCTGTATGAACCGGTCCAAAGTTGGTTGCCATCAGCAAAGCCAATGAAATAACGACCATTCCAGCCAGTACCGAGTGAATAATATTACCCTTTCTGCTTGCTACGATAAATGACACATAAAAAGGAATGGTTGCCAGGTCGCCAAAGGGCAGAACTTTATTCCCCGGAATAATGACTGCAAGTAAAAGAGTGATAGGAACCAAGATCAAACCCGTTGCAATATTCGCTGGATGACCAATTGTCAAGGCAGCATCAAGTCCAAGATTAATTTCACGCCCATGAAAATTTTTGCTGACTGTGTCTCGGATAGAATCAGATACTGGAATCAAACCTTCCATTAAAATCTTAACCATCCGCGGCATCAGGAACATGACACCACCAAGGGAGATACCGAGTTTAAAAGCCGCCCCAATATCATAACCACCAAGCAAACCGATAATAATGCCAATAAGTAAACCCATAATCGCCGGTTCTCCGAAAATTCCGAATCTTTTTTGGATCGTTTCAGGATCGGCTTTCAATTTGCCGATACCGGGTATTTTTGAAATCACCCAGCCAATCGGCATTCCAATTAATCCACACGCTGCCGTTGACCCCGTTGGGCAAGTAATTCCTTCAAGTCCATAAAAGCCTTGGGTCAAAGGAGCACAACGATCGGCAATGATCAGAACGATGACTTCATAGATGAAAGCGCAAAGAATTGAAAACCACCAATTCCCCCCAGTGACGATATAGCCAGTTGCTCCAGCTGCAATAAAGTGCCAATAATTCCATATATCGATGTCTAATGTTTTTGTTGCTTTTAAAAGCAGCAAAACGATGTTCAGTAACAAACAAAGTGGAATGAGGATAGCTGCTACTGGAGTAGCCCAGGAAGCTGCCGCCGCTGACGGCCACCCTGTATCCAGAATGGTCAAATGAAGGCCAAAGTTCTTAACCATTGCATGTGCTGCAGGCCCAAGACTATCAGTCAATAGTCCAATGACCAAATTGATTCCAACAAAGCCGATACCAATCGTAATTGCAGAACGAAAAGCCTTACTGACATTAACACGGAAGCAAACCGCAATAACAAAAATAGCTAAAGGCAGAATAACCGTTGCTCCTAAGCCTAATACATACTGGACTCCATTATAAAGCGCTGTCATCTCTTTTCCCCCTCATGAAATTATTTTAGATAGCCTAATATTTTTTCATCTAATTTATCCATACCAATTCCGCTGATGTATGCGGTTGCAATAACTGCCGGAATTTCATACTTCGTTGGCAAAATCGTTGTTGACACAATGAGATCTGCATCACTTTGCTTCGATTTCACTTCCGTGATTTTACATTGTTCTATTTTCGCATCCAACTTGTTATCCTTTATCAATTCTTCCACACGGCTTGCGACGACAGTTGACGTCGCGATACCCGCTCCACAAGCTACCAGTATTTTTTTAGTCATCTCATTCATCCCTATCTATTTATTTTTTAAAGGCTCTGTCTTAAAGAGATCAATGATTCCATCGTTAGAAGCGGCAGCTACTAATCGCGAAACGACATCTTGATCTTGAATCAAACGGACTAATTCTTTAAGAACTTCTAATTGATTATGCGGATTATTAAGCCCAAGCATAAAAACCAGAGAGACATCCACTTGCTCCTTTCGATTTTCCATTAATTGAAAAGGAACTGTTGAACTTAGTGTCGCAATAGCGATGAATTCCTTCTTTACACATTCAGCATCCGTATGCGGAAGGGCAACATTGTACCCACCAAGCTTTAGACCCGTGGGAAAATTTTCCTCCCTTTGAGTAAGGCGTGTCAGAAAATCGTCGGTGACAAAATCCTCTTGTTTCGCCTGATCATATAGGAATTGAAATAAACCCATCTGAGAAGCCGGTTTTAAATTTGTGAAGATCAAATTTTCATTCAAAAAATTCCGTATTAACATTCTTTAGTCATCTCTTATCCGACATGATTTTTAAAAATATGGGTTGCCACTTCTTTATCAAATTGCTTAATCTTGAAATAAAGATCGTCGCAACTTTCTGAAGCCTTCATCGAAGCAATATACTCTGGTGACTGAGCAATCCTTGTTAATTCCAATAAAGCATTGAAATGAGCTTTTTTATCTACTGCAGCAAGAACGACGACAAAATGAATAGTTAATGACGGATTGATCTGAAGGCCTTTTTTAATATGCAAGAGGCTCATCGCCAGTTTATTAATGCCGTACTCCGGTTCTGCATGCGGCAGCGCAATAGAGTTGCCGAGAATAATTTGTGTAAGCGGTTTTTTATAAAGGTATTGAAGTCGATCTAAATAGGTTTTATCGGCGAAACCATGACTTATCAGCGGCTGAGCAGCTCTATCAATCGCCTGACTCCAGCTATCCACTTCATTGACCTGATGAATCATCGAAGTGAATAAGAGATCATGGAGATGACAATAAGGTTCATCCTCTATGATTTTTCCGGATTCATCGGACTTTGATTGAGCATCTTTACGTGTGATAAAATCAATAATTGATGATTTTAATTTATCTTTGTCGTGGATCTCCGCATATTTCTCGACTACCTTTATCATTTCATCAACGTCCACAGATCCCTCATCAAAATGATAGATTGATTTAAGAACGCTGTGTTTTAATTTCATTTTTTCTGCATCGTTCATCAAATCTTTAACGACAAACAGCTTCGCCTTTGTATCAATCGGTACTGATGAAAAAACGACATCACAGGGTAATCGAAATTGGCCGAATTCTCGAACCGACATTGCCTTGTAAAAAAGCATATCTGGAAACATGTTTTTTAATGTTTTTTCCATCAATAATGAGAATGAGATTCCGTTTGCACAAACAACTGCAGCTTTTAATTTGGCATTTAATTTGTTGCCGAAATTAATGAGATGACTCCCAATAAACAATGAAATAAACAAAATTTCTTCGTCAGGAAATGATTCACCAATGAGTTCATTTAATGGAGTGAGTGACTTTTTGACAAAATAATTAATGACTTGATACTCTTGACTAATCTGTTGCAACCCCGTATAATTTAGGTTCAAATGATATTTAATTCGGTAATACGCTGGTTTTAAATGAATCATCAATTTCTCTAATAAAGTTTTTTTATTAGGTAACTTTATGCAAGTATTGGTCTCAAAAAAGTTCAGACATTTTTTTGTGGCCTGCTCCAATTGTGGAATCTCATCAAACATAAAATCTTTGGACGGGATAATGTTTGACGTAAGCACTTGAAGCGTGAGATACATTCTTTCCTTCTTTGAAATGTTCCTCCGATCTTGAATTAATTGTTCAGCCGCCGTATATTCACGCGTATCTGACAAGCCCTCATAATCTGTGAAGAAAACATCTTCAATGGCATGACCTTGCTCAATTCTTTTAAAAATACTCTCAAAAACATAGGGTAAAATTTGCATTTTTACATCAGTGAATTTAAGTTTTAACTGCGTTTCAACTTTTTCTAGTTTATCTCTCCAGTGATTAACAAGACTTTGGGAAATTCCCATAAAGTGTTGAAGATAAGTCTCACCACCATAGATATTGATCAGATAATTAATAATTCTGTTGAGAATGAATCGTTCATCCCATTCTTTACCAACAATCTGATACCCATCCTTGCGCGAATAAGCCAACGAAAGTTGATACTTTTCTAAAAAAATACTGACCTCCTTTAAATCTCTCAATATCGTGTTTCGGCTCACCTCCAATTCAGAGATAAAGTGATTAACCGAGAGAGGTTCGTCCCTCATAATGATTTTTAAAATGATAGCATATCCGCGTTCTTTAGGTGAGGAGATATACCAATCACTTACTTTGCTCTCTGCATCCCCTAAATTTCCTAATAACTTCAGCAATTTAGCTGGAACAACAAAATGTCCCGACGATGTATGCTCAATGCATGGATATGATTTTTCTTGTAACCATTGATTTAACTTTGAAATACCATAATCCACTTGACGACGTGACAAATTGCAGATAATCTGTAATTCTTTGTTTGACCTTCTTCTATGGATTAAAAGGTCTTTCAATAAGATATCACTTCGTTTGCTCAAGTACATCTTCTCTTCCTCCCATGAATTCATTGTACTACGCAAAACATCAGCGTTGTATGCGTTTTCAATCCCACTTATTGCCTGCCCCCCGTACACGATGGTATCCAATTTATTTAACATTCACTTAATCCTTGCAGTCTTAGAAGTCCTATTTGTGATCTCTTAAAACAGGGAAGGAATAGCCAAATAGGGGCTTTGACTTTATTTTTATTCAGTCGTAGACTACATTTAGTAAGCGTTTTCTATAGAGAATATCCTCATTCAAAATAGGAAGGAGAATAGGAATCATGAAAATTTTACCGTCAATCCTCTCAGCTAATTTTGCCCATCTCGCCGATGAGATTAAGGATCTGGGGAATGATATTGATATTATCCATGTTGACGTCATGGATGGTCACTTTGTTCCTAATATTACCATGGGGCCAAATGTTGTCCAAGTTTTGAAGCAGGAAACTCGTTTTTCATTGGATGTTCATCTCATGGTCGAGGAACCGATAGCCCTGCTGCCTTCCTTCCTGAAAGCAGGTGCAGATATGATTTCCATTCACGTCGAAGCCTGCAAGCATCTTCATCGAGCGATCCAAATCATAAAAGAGGGCGGAAAAAAAGCGGGTGTCGTATTAAATCCATCGACTCCTGCTTCTGTGATTCAATCCATTCTTTGTGATCTGGATTATGTATTAATTATGACCGTGGATCCCGGTTTCGGCGGTCAGCAATTTATCCCTTCAATGGTCAATAAAATCAAGGAAGTTCGGCAAATGATTGCGTCGCAAAAGCTTAACGTTGCGATTGAAGTAGATGGCGGGATTAATACCAAAACACTTCCATCCTGTCTGAGAGCCGGGGCATCCTTATTTGTTGCAGGTTCCACAATTTTTAATTCCGCAGATAGAAAAAAAGCAATTTCAGATTTGCTTCAAAGCGGCGAACTCAATCCTCTCATTTAAATATTGATCCACTGAACATCTCTTAAACTCCCCAGTGCAAAAGCGCGGGGTTTTCTTTTACTCGATTCACAAATCTTAATTGAAAAAGGTAATTTAACATGTTACAGTATAATTAATAAATGCAATTTACAAAACGTTTTTATGTTTAAACCAAGGAGAAATCATGGAAAGAGTAACATTGAACGATATTAAGCAGGCCAATAAAAGTGATATCTTTCACTATATCTATCAAATGAAAAAGATATCTAAACAAGGAATTGCGAACGATTTGCAGATGAGTCTGCCTACCGTCACTCATAATCTAGCCATCCTGCAAAAGAGACAGCTTGTTACGATTGATGGTAAATTGGATTCATCTATCGGCCGTAAAGCTAATGCTTATGTCATCTGCCCTCAGGCAAAAGTGACTGTAGGTATCGAAGTTGCAAAAAAATATGCTGTTTTTTCATTGATTAATTTATACGGTGAGGCCTTCCAAGAACAACATGTTCAAATCGATTTTAAAAATGATCAATCCTACTGCCAAAAGCTGAATGATTTACTGCAGGCTTTCATTCACTCAGCTGATATTAAGCACGAAGATATACTGGAAATCGGCATCGCATTTCCGGGACTTATTTCATTTGATGGCAAAAAGGTCATCTATGGTAAAATTCTCAATAACACGGGTATGGCCACAGATGCTTTTCAAAGTTTGATCGATATCCCTTGCCGCTTTTTTCATAATGCTTCCTGCGTCGCAACTGCAGAACAATGGATTCATCCGGAAATTCACGATGCCATCTATTTGACCATCAGTCATCATGTGGGTGCTGCAATCATGATTGATAAAGAAATATATACAGGGAAAAACGGACGTAGCGGAACGATTGAACATATGACAATTGACCCAAACGGACGAAAATGTTATTGCGGGAAAAACGGATGCATCGAAACCTATTGCTCGCTTAATTCGTTGTTGAATGCGGATGAATCCGTAGAGTTTTTTTTCGAAGCTCTTCACCATCATGACCCGTCCAAGATTTATCGTTGGCGGCATTTCATGGAATATTTAGCACTGGCCATTAATAATTTGCATATGTTCATTGATGACAGAATCATTATTGATGGTCAGATAACCCAATTTATGAATCAAGCGGATATTGATGAACTTTATCAGCTCGTTCTCGGAAAAACCGCTTTCCCGGAAAAAGATAATTATATTGAGCTCGGAAAAGTAAAAATAAATCCTGTATCCCGCGGTGCCGGTATATCCGCAATCAAGGTTTTTCTCGACAATATTTAGAGAATTCGTAAATTCTAATTGTGAATTGAAAACCTCTTCTTCTCCCTATCTCTCGACTATTCTTTACGTGTGCCTTCCATTTTATTGCTCAGCTGATAGTAGCCCCATCACGCGGCAAATGCCGAAAAATAAGTGCATAGCAAAGAACGAGAGGTCTCTTTCTCCCTCTCGACCAGCCGCGTGTATAATCCGTGGCAGAGACATAGTCCTCAACTGCATGCGTCATCACGTCAAGTCCTGTCCGCGCAACCGTCCTTTCGTCAGCGTCTCCACAAACTGTGAATCAACGATAGCCACATCCGGCTGCAGCGCATAATCTGGGTCTTGGAAACTGTGATCACCGCATAGGGTGTCACTTCTGATCCGGTACCGGATGTTGTCGGAATGCCAATATAAGTCACTTTTTTGAGTGGAGGCACTTTGTACGTCCGTTTACGAATGTCGAGGAACTTCTGCTTTGCGCCGAGAAACGATGCATCCGGCTGTTCATAGAATAACCACATACCTTTTGCTGCATCCATCGCCGAACCACCGCCGAGTGCGTATTCAAATTCTATAACCCGTCCAAATCAAACATTGTGAAATTTTTCTCTTGATGACATCATACCGATCTTTGAAATCGCTGTCAATACATATTTATAAACACATTTTACAAATCATATTTTAAAATATATTTTCCAATATTCATTTACTTATTGTGATTTCTGTGCTATCTTCAACGTGTAATCAATTAAACGGTTAATTGGATTCCCATTTGTTCTATTGATTTTTTCTTGGAGGTGGTCATTTTATCAGAGTGGCATAAAAAGCATTCGCGATTCACTTTCTTTATTATGTTAAAGATCACATTGCTTCTCCCATGCTATTTTTAAAGCAATTAGAATAATTGTGAATGCTTTCACGTGAATTTATTTCTTTCTTATGGGATAAATAATAAACATAATGACTTTCCACCAAACCTATGAAATCTGAAAGGGGAAATGTTTTATGATTCAGTCTACCGAAATCACCACTGACTATTCTTCCAAGAAATATTTAGACCAGGTTGATAAATACTGGCGAGCTGCTAATTATCTTTCAGTCGGTCAGCTCTATCTGAAGGATAATCCGCTTCTTGAGCGAGAGCTTAAACCGGAGGACGTGAAAATACACCCGATCGGGCACTGGGGAACCATTTCAGGACAGAACTTTATCTATGCCCATTTAAATCGAGTGATTAACAAATATGACTTGAATATGTTTTACATCGAGGGACCTGGTCATGGCGGTCAGGTTATGGTTTCCAATTCTTACCTTGATGGAAGTTACAGCGAAATTTATCCAGCCGTTTCTCAGGATAAAGAGGGGATGAAATTGCTATTCAAACAATTTTCATGGCCAGGCGGGGTCGCCTCTCATGCCGCACCGGAAACCCCGGGGTCCATTCACGAGGGCGGGGAATTAGGTTACTCCCTCTCACACGGAGTCGGCGCCATTTTGGATAATCCGGAGGTTATCGCTGCAGTCGTTGTTGGGGACGGGGAAGCAGAAACCGGGCCGCTCGCCACAGCATGGCAATCGACCAAATTTATAAATCCGATTCACGATGGCGCTGTTCTTCCTATCCTATACGTGAACGGTTATAAACTAAGCAACCCAACACTTTTTTCACGAACCTCAGATGAAGATCTGACAAAATATTTTGAAGGAATCGGCTGGAAGCCTTATTTTGTCGAGGGTAACGATCCGAAGGCCATGCACGTCGCCATGTCCGAGACCTTGGATCAAGCGGTTGCAGATATTCAATCGATTCAAAAAAAAGCGCGTGAGAACAACGATCCGACTTTAGCAAAGTGGCCAATGATTGTTTTCCGTTGCCCAAAAGGCTGGACTGGGCCGAAAGCATGGGACGGCAAACCGGTTGAGAATTCCTTTCGCTCCCACCAAATACCGATTCCTGTTGATCGTAATCATATGGAACATGCCGATCAATTAGTGAGCTGGCTAAAATCGTATAAACCCGAAGAACTGTTTGATGAAAATGGAAAACTGCAGAAGAATATCGCTGAAATCATTCCTAAGGGTAATCACCGGATGGCAATGAATCCGATTACAAACGGAGGTATCGATCCCAGGGCACTGATCTTGCCTGACTTTAGAAAATATGCGGTTCAAGTGGAACAACATGGTGAAAAGGAATTTCAGGATATGTCTGTGCTTGGAGAATTTGTTCGTGATATTATTTCCGTTAATCCGGATAATTTTCGAGTGTTTGGGCCTGATGAGACTATGTCTAATCGCCTGGGCTCCATTTTTGAAGTCACGAACCGTCAGTGGTTATCACCCGTAGATGAACCCCGAGATGAGTTTGAAGCTCCCGAAGGACGGATTCTGGATGCGCAGCTTTCTGAACACCAGGCAGAAGGATGGCTCGAGGCCTATACTTTAACCGGGCGGCACGGTTTCTTTGCCAGCTATGAATCCTTTCTAAGAGTCGTCGATTCCATGCTGACACAGCACTTTAAATGGCTGCGTAAATCAAGTGAACTCTCTTGGAGAAAGCCTTACCCATCATTAAATATTATCGCCTCTTCTACCGTTTTCCAGCAAGATCATAACGGATACTCGCATCAGGATCCGGGATTACTGACGCATCTTGCCGAGAAAAAACATCAATACATCGGTGAGTATCTTCCGGCAGACGCCAATACATTGCTTGCCACTGTTAATAAAGTTCTGTCTTCACACAATAAAATCAATCTCGTGATTGCTTCAAAACATCCGCGTCCACAGTGGTTCACCATGGATGAGGCTGAGACGCTCGTTAATCATGGGCTGGCAATTATTGACTGGGCAAGCACTGACCAAGGCTCAGAACCGGATATCATCATGGCCTGTGCAGGAACGGAGCCCACTTTGGAAAGTCTGGCTGCTGTTCAGCTCTTGCATCAGGCATTCCCGGATATGAAAATCCGCTTTGTAAACGTGGTTGATATTTTGCGGCTTGAAAGTCACAAGAGTGATACCAGTGATCATACTGGCCTTTCCGATGAAGAATTTGATCATTATTTTACAAAAGACAAACCGGTACTTTTTGCCTTTCACGGCTATGCCGACTTAATTGAAAATCTCTTCTTCAACCGCCATAATAGGAACATTTATGTTCACGGTTATCGTGAAGAAGGCGACATTACAACACCCTTTGATATGCGTGTCCTGAATCATCTGGATCGCTTCCACCTTGCCAAAGCTGCCGTTTTACGCCAGCCAAAATATACCGAAAAATGTGATGCCTTTGTGCAAAAAATGGATAACATCATCGAAAAACATAATCGATACATTCGAGAAGAAGGAACTGATTTACCAGAAGTTATGAATTGGAAATGGGAAGTTCTGGATTAAGACTCCCCAATCAACTGATGCTCATCCAAAGAAAGATAAGCACCCAATCCTCGTCATCAATCGTGGATTAGGGTGCTTTATTTTTGTACCTTCATCATCATGTTCACTTGCGATCCTGTCCTCATCCCAAACCATACGACCCGCTGACTCTACAAACAAATTCTGGCCGACGTTGATTGAAAAACATTCAAGGAGTATCCATTCTGGAATAAATCGATCTAGGGATAGGATGTGTCATAGATTTAAACAGATTCAGTAGCAGTGCATAAAAATAGTTGTGCTCTGTCAATTTGTAAATATATGGATATAGATATTTTGCGAGAATATTCAGACATATAATTTTTGATCCGAATTTAAAAAAGTTAAGAAGGATCTAAGCCGTTGTTCATATCCACAATTATCCATATTTTACCAGTTCTAAAGAAAGAGAGGGGCGATTGTTAAATCGTCTAAGTGGTCCACCTCACCTTCATCAAATTGTCCTATCCTTATCCACAGTAACTCCTTGTAATTAGAAAGTTGGACAAGAACTACCAAACCTAATTATAAGGTTTTTTTATAGGTAAATAAAGATAATATTTACAAAAATAGAAATATATTACAAATTTTTTCACTTAAAAATAACTTGACAAACAGATATTAAAGCTACTGTCGCTGAATAAAAGACGTCCCCCAATGCGATGCTTTTCATAGTCGCATCATAACGCGGCCATTAAGATCCTGCATCAAGGCTTGGCAAACCGCTAGCATTGCTCGTCCATTCAGTAACTTGCGAACTCTAAAGGCAGTTGTAATTATCTTATAAGATGTTTATCCTGATGACAGTCATGCAATGATTATCTACGCAAATTGTGACCCTAGGCACCATTAAGTGCAAGCTCACAAGCGCCTGAATTTATTCAAGCGTAGTTGTCTGTTCTAGAACCTATGATTGTCGAGAAAATGAAAATAATCCCATAACCCATGATACAATAGAATCGGCACAAATAAAGCACATGAGCGGATGCCGCGACCACTTGCCCCAGGAGGGGGGTGGAAGCGTGACAGTATACGAAGCACTAATGTTTGCAATATCCTTTGCTGGCCTGATGGTCACAATAATAAGCACTGTTGTAAGCATTGTAGTCATACTGTCTCATAGAAACAAAAAATAATCCGTCCATGTAGTTTTAGGCCAACTCTGGACGGATTATTTATTATGAAATCTGGAAGCGGTACTCTGCGAATGCAGTTTGTTGCCAAGCCGATGATGGTTACACATCATTGGCATTATTTTATCCTTTACTATATTATACCCAACTATTCATTTTTGTGCAAAATAGTCGGCTCCTTTACAGAATTATCTTCTTGTTCTATGCTAACCTAAGTATGGAAGAAATTGTTGAGCACCTTATTTCTGATGTAGCGAGGAGTGAATTAGCAGAATGAAAGCCCTTTATTTCATTAGACATGGTCAGACCCTTTTCAATGTTTTAAACAAAGTTCAAGGATCTTCGGATTCCCTTCTGACCGAAGAAGGTGCATCTGCCGCGGGAAAACTAGGCGAGCGGTTTAAAAGTCAGAACTTAGCATTTGATATCGCCTACACCAGTGATCTGGGCAGAGCCAGACAAACGGCGAGATTGTTTCTTGAGCATTCCAACCATCCGCAAACACCTCTCATCGAGACCGCAGATCTTCGGGAGGTTTCTTTTGGCTGCTTCGAAGGTGGATCAAACGACCGCTTATGGGCGGACGTCAGCAAATATAGTCAAAATCAAGTCAGCGAATCCTCTACGGATGAGGAAAAAATTCAAATTCTATCGATAATTAAAAAATTGGACACAATGAATATGGCTGAAAACTACGAGGACGTCGCAAAACGCATCCGCAGCATTCTAAATACAGCCCGCCAATCGGATGCCGAAAACCTGTTATTTTTCAGCCATGGCCTTTTTATTAATTGTCTGTTATATTTTTTAACCGACCAGAAAATGAAAGTTAACCATATTAATAATACAACCGTGACTAAGATAACTGATGATGGCCAGACTTTTCACATTGATTATATCGGAAAAAAAGAAGCATTCTGATTTATGCGGTTGGATGGAGTCTTACCAACTAAATAGTCATTCACTCGAATAAACGCAATAATCTTTTTGCACGCAAAAAAAGCTCCGATCATCCATCAGGAATCGAAGCTTTTTTGCTTCTATTTTATAGTTTCGCTTATAGAGATCACACAGTTTCCGGATCAATGTTATTACGTTTGTTTTCATTCAGCGTGTCAATGGCCGCCATCTCATCCACGGACAGTGTAAAATTAAAAATGTCGGCATTGCTGACGATATGCTCCTTTTTCGTTGAACGCGGGATGGTGATAATCTCATTTTGAACATTCCAGCGAAGGACAATCTGAGCTGCCGTTTTTTCATGGCTGTCAGCGATCCTTTGAATTACTGGATTATCCAACACCGTTCCTGTCCCCAGTGGGGAATAGCCTTCGATTTGAATCTCTTGTTCTGCGCAATAATCCCGCAACGGCTTTTGCGAAAGCAGCGGATGCAATTCCACCTGATCAATGAACGGAACAACATCGGAAACTTCTCTCAATGCTTCCAGATGACGGGGATGAAAATTACTGACACCGATCGCCCGCACCCATCCATCCTGATAAAGCTTCACGAGCGCCTTCCATGATTCTTGAAAAATACCATGAATCGGCCAATGAATGAGATAGAGATCGAGGTAATCGAGACCTATTTTTTTCAGACTTTTATCAAAAGCTTTCAAGGTCGTTTCATATCCCTGATCATCGTTCCATAATTTCGTCGTGACGAACAATTTATCACGATCAATGCCCGAGCGACGAATTCCTTCACCAACCCCATCTTCATTATGATAATGTTCCGCCGTGTCAATCATCCGATAACCCGCATTAATGGCATGGGTCACCGAGCTTATGACCTTCTCTCCATTTTCCACATGCCAGACGCCGAGACCGAAACCCGGCATTTTCACACCATTGCGCAAAGTCATGATGTCATTAGGTAATTGAATCATCTGCCCAAACCTTCTTTCTCAGTCTGTCGAAAGAGTTCTTCTCCGTACCTAAAGAGAACCCGGGAAAATTCCCGGGTCATTCATGTTGAATCGTCATCAAGAACTGTCCTGGATTTCTATACTCTTTTTCAAGTTGACTAACCCTGCATGACAGTATGGATCTGTTTTCTCTTTGAGTCAAGCCTCACTTTTGGAACGAATTTTTTTGAGCCGTTCGATTTTTTCTTTCCTTTTTTGATCGTAGGCGCCGAATAGCACCTTGTTTCCTCTGATCCGAACCCAAAAGGCCAACGCCAGACTTGCAATCAAGAGTAGAATATTGCTAGAAACAATGGTCAGGACAAAGAGCCCAATTGACAGAGCGAGCATTAGATACCAGAAGGTTTTTTCAATCATGACACATCAGCGTCACTTTCGCTGGCCACTGCAACTTGTTTATTCTGTTTATCAATATCTTTATACAGCCAATAGAAGAGTCCCATCCAGGCCACCAAGCCAAGGATCGCCCAGATATTAAACTTGGCTGCAAAAGCTGCGAGAAAACGAAAATCCGGTGATTCAAACGTACTCCAGCTGAGCATCGCCCCATGAGGAATCGAGACCGTACCAACCGATTTGCCCAGCCGCGTGATATAAGGTGCAAAGAATGTTGCGGCATACAGAAAGAGTGGAGAGGTCAGCAATCCCATGATGATCATATGAATAATATTTGCATTGGTTAAGAGCAATGCCGCGACAACAAACGACAGATTAATGATCCCTGCAAAAGGCAGAACCGCGTTGCCCGGGAGCACAATTGCACATATCAGTAGAATCGGAATCGTGATAATGACAGCAACCCACAATTCACTACGTCCGGCGAGAATCGGCCAGTCAAGACCAATGAATACCTCTTTTTCCGAAAATTTATTGCGCATAAATTCAGAAACGCCTTCAGATATTGGCGATAGAGCCTGCGAAAATAACTTGGAAATCATCGGGAACAGGACCAGTGCGGCAGCCGCTTTGACAGCAAGTGTCAAAGATCCCGATATGCTGTAGCCAGCGGAAAATCCGAGCAACAAACCAATAATTGCACCCATGACTTCATTCTCACCGAATATACCAATTTTGTCTTTCAAGAAATCTGAGTCTACCTTTTTGTTCAGAAACGGTGTTTTATTGAGCACGATTTCGACAGGGTGAAGAATATTTGCTAAAAGTGTGATGTGATGTGGCACTGTAACGCCTGGAATACCGGTAAGTTCCTGAACACGCGGTCCCCAGATATCGCCGACCTTCAATTCCAAAACAATCTGAATCGCTGCTGCGATAAAGCCCATGATAATGTTTCCGGAAATATAGGAGACCATAACCGCTGTAAAAATTTTCGACCAAACATTCCACATATCCACGTTCAGTGTTTTTGTCCAGTTAAAAATCAGCATCACGATATTAATCCCGATCTGCAGCGGAAACATGAGAAAGGCATAGGGCCAGGCCCAGGAGATGGCAGCCATACCCGGCCATCCGCCATCCACTGCCGTTAACGTGATACCCGTGCGGTGAGAAAGTGCTTGCGCAGCAGGACTGATTGCGCCAGTCATGAAGTTAATAACCAGGGTCATGCCGGTAAAGGCGATTCCCAGAGTCAGTGCAGCCGAAAAAGCGTCTTTAAATTTCATTCTTGCGATCAAGCCAACGGCGAGCATGATTAACGGGACGAACACAGGTGCACCCAAACTTAGAATATAATTGACGATTTCCTTGAGCACTTGCATGATTTTAACCCCCATTTTTCTCCGATTTTGATCATTTCACTTTTTTAGCATCCGCCTTCTTGATTGCATCCACTAATTTTTCAAATTCTTTATCCTGACCCATTCCAGTCAGAAAAGCGATACCGTTAATCACCGGGATAGTGAATTTTTTATTCGTTCGAACGATCGAGACATAAACATCTGCCCCTTTGAGAAAGTTATCCAGCGATTTAATATCTACGGCCTCAACCGTTGAATTGATTTTTTTCTCTTTCAGCATCCGGTTTATTTTGGACGCGACCGTCTGTGATGTTGCAACACCTGAACCACAAGCGACAATAATTTTTGCCATAGTCAATCTCTTCCCTTCATTTTTTATATCTCAAACAGTCCGTTCCGCAGCGAAAGCATCTTTAATCACGCGGAGCACCTGCTCATCACTCGTTGCCTGAAGCAGTTCATTTATCACCACTTCATTCGCCAACATCGCCATCAACTTCTGAAGTACCTTCACCTGAAGTCCATTACGCATCACGCCAAGCAAGAAGATGATTTTTGCTTGAATTTTTTCATCATCCGTACTTCCGCCCATCGGTGCAAAGGCAATCGGTCTTACCGGACGAATCACCGCAATAAATGGTTTCTTGATATGGATCGGGTCCGCATGGGGGATGGCCGCGCCGACTGAAGCGGTCTGCAGCCCTGTCGGATAATTTCGTTCACGAGTCGTGATTGCCTCGTAAAAAGTTGATGCCACATATTCCCCTTGTTCAAGGCTATTAGAAATCTCTTTGAAAAAATTCTCTGTATCCGCCCAGACCGCATCGCGGAAAATCAAATCTTTTTTAAAAAACATACCGAATGTCAAGTTGTTTTCCACCATCAGAATCTCCTCCAATACTTATGAAAAGCTGACCTCTTTCGGATATGCCCAATGCACAATCTCCGAAGCAGGAAGCGCATCCGGTTCTTTGCCGCCGCTCAACGTCAGGACGTTATAATACATCTGTGCTAATTCTTCCAAATAGGAAACCTTCAGAAAGGCATCATAGATATTGCTGCCAATACCAATGGTTCCATGTTTTTCCATCAAAGCGACATCTGAATCTTTCAGTGTATCGGCAACGTGACCCGCCAGTTCATAGGTTCCCGGACGACCGTAAGGGGCAACTGGAACATAGCCGCGTTTTGCACCAAGCGCCTGCAATTCATAAACGATTGCCGGAATCGTTTTATTAGCAATCGCAAAGGAGGTCGCGTACATTGAATGAGTGTGGGCGACAGCGTTAATGTCTGGACGTGCCTCATACGTCTTCAAATGCATAAGCAACTCACTTGTTGGTTTCAGTCCGGACAAATTTTCAACAACATGAACATCGCTGTCAACAACGACCATATCTCTTGGGGTCAAAAATTCTCGGTCAACGCCGGTCGGTGTGAAAACAAATAAACCGCTTTCAGTATCACGTGCGCTAAAATTTCCTGATTTATGTTTGCAAAGTCCGCTACGCTGTGCTCTTTTCGAAAGGTCGCAAACTTCTTGTTTCAAATAGTCTAACATTTTGACCACTCCATTCATTTTAAAAGGGTTTATCAGAGACGAAAGAGAGACTAGTGCTTAAACTACAGGAGGCTATCCTGACCATTCAAGAGAAACCCGGACTGCTTAATGTTCAACGACAGCACCTCCCTTAAATATTTGCACGATTTCTGAAGCATCACGTGCCTTAATCAGTTGATCCAGAGACTGCTGATTCACAAACACATCGTTAAGCTTTAATAAAAGCCCAACATGTTCATTGGTGCTTGATGGAACAAGTCCAACCATAATTCGTACAGGATGCCCTTCAGGATCGATCACCGGCTGCCTAAATCGGACAATTTCCAAATCTAATTTTTCCGAATGTCCAAGCGGCACAGTATGCGGAAGATAGATAGTCGGCCCAATCAGCATTTGCTGGTAATTGCAATAGAACACCTCCTTGCACCTTCTGAGATAGTCTTTATCAGCCGTTTTTCGGGCGATCATCGGGGCAAAAACCACATCCAGACAATGCATCCACGATACCGATTCATTGACGAATAAAATATGATGTAAATCGATCCTAAGCTTTCTGGATTTCGAAACCGTAACCGATGAAGCTTCTTCCTTATTCCCTGCAAAAAATACTTTCAGCAAGGTTTCTGCTGCATAATGCTTATCTTCCGGGAGCAAATCTTTAATTACATTTACTGCGCTTTTTGCTTGAATAGCAGCATCCGTTCGTATCAACTTGGAGACTGAAGCGCGGAGCTGTTTTCTGCTTTCCGGTTCCAGAAATGGCGGCACAATAATTGTTTTCGCCTTGCTCTGGATCGGCTTTGTTGTGAAAATAAAATCAAGATCTACATCCACTTGCTCAAATTGCCGGAAGGAGTACGCACCGATAAATTCAATTTGCGGGAACATCCCTTTGAGATTCTCTAATAAAAGTTTGGAAACAGATGTTCCATTCGGACACAGAACGACAGCCTTATAATAGAAGGTTTTATTTTCTTCTGATTGGTAAAGCCATCCAAGGACAATCATCGACAGATAGACGATTTCTTCATCCGAGAGTGAATGGCCGACAATTTCTTCAAAAGGTTCAACCGCATCCGCGACCGTCAGATAAATATCTTTATGCTCATGCATGAATCGTTCCGTCAACGGATTATTAATTCGGAAACCGAATAAATTTCGGAATATCGCGGGCTGAACATGCAGCAGAAGTTTTTCTTTGAATTCAGTTTCCTTGACGAAGCGCACAGCCAGCTTGTTCTTAATTGTTTCAACAAATCGATCAATTGCTGAAAGAACCTCCTCACTATTTAAGAAATCAAAGGCTGACTCAATCCGGTTTGATGACAAGATATGCAATGAAAAATAGAGAATATCAGCATCCTTTAGAAATGTGAAATCACCGAGATAATGCTTAATAATGGGATACTCCACCGTGTTGCGGATATCATATTTCTCAATCTTGAAACCCCAAGGCTGCGGAAAACTGCGAATACGGTTCATGATTACAGCCAGAATATAAGGTAATTCTTCCATCTGTTCATCTGTTAATTGAATCTGAGCTTGTTTCTCAATTAGCGTTAATCGTTCGCTCAATTTCGCATGATCCGCCTCGTTGATAAAATCAAGAACTTTCAGACATGATTTCCCATAAAAAGACTTTAGGAGATTACGCGTGATTTGAACGAGATGATTGCGCAATAAATACTCCAAACCGCAAATCTGATAGCCCGTCTTCCGAGAGTAGCGAAGTTCCAATTGCTGCGATTTCAGATTATCTTTAATTTGTTTCATATCTGTATACATCGTGTTCCTGCTGACATAAAAGCGGTCCGAAAGAGTCTGCAACGAATGATGAGCATCATGCGTCATCAATTCCAGCTCGATCAGGCATTTCCGAAAGTCGACATCGTTCTGCGATACAGGGTAAGGAGTGCCAATAAGCAACGCATTCAACTCGTCTACACACTTTTCTGAAATTATCAGTTTGTGATTCACGACATCAATTGAGTTTGATACCAGTTGATCATTAATAGAATGAATCATCTTCAAAATTAGCGGCTCGCCCATTGACAAATCCTTTTCTATGTCATATAAGCTCGGTTCATTTTGGACAAGGATCTGCTTTATTAATTCTTTTTCCTCGAGCTCCATCATCTCACCTCCCCTACAAGTTAAAGTATAAAGGACATTCATGGAGACTTCATCACAGTCTATAAAAGCGCTTTCAATAATATTGTGATGATGGACATGATATGTCAGTTATTTTAACAAGATACTCGTCATAGTCCTGTGACAATGATCGATGGATGTGATTGAAAATTAAAAAATCAGTTGACACATGGGATGAGAGACCCATTGAGTCAGCTGATTGCTGATACGATTCAGTTTATTATTTCATTCCGTATTATTCGCTTGCGGAAGCATTTGCCCTTTCGATACAAAACATTCATACATGGGATCAAAAATCAGATTTTTTATATGAGCGTATGCTTGCAAATGATGAATGCTCATATAAGTTATTAAGCCATCTGACTAGCTTTCAATGTTTTCTTCATCGCTTCAACGACATGCTCCGCAGTATAACCATATTCTTTCAAAATACGTTTTTCTGGTGCTGAGGAACCAAATCGGTTAATAGTAATCAACGCACCTTCTGAACCGACAAATTCATGCCAACCAAACGATGTCCCCATTTCAATTCCGACGCGTGCCGTCAAATTTGGCGGCAGCACTCGATCCTGATAGGCTTTTGGCTGACGACGAAACAATTCCCAGGACGGCAGACTGACAACACGGACAGAGACTTGATCGTCTTTCAATTTCTTCTGGGCCTGTACCGCGAGAGCAACCTCGGATCCAGTCGCAATCAGAAGTCCTTCCGGTTTACCTTCAGCCTCGCTGACCACATAACCTCCTTTTTTGACACCTGCTGATGCTCCGCTTACTTCACCGTCCGTCGTCTCCACATTCTGGCGAGTAAGCACAAGCAGGGTCGGCGTGTGCCTGCTTTCCATTGCAACTTTCCACGCTTCGCGAACCTCATTACCGTCTGCCGGGCGGAGTACATTTAGATTAGGAATGGCGCGCAGACCGGCCAATTGTTCAATGGGTTCATGCGTCGGTCCGTCTTCACCGACCGCAATCGAATCATGCGTAAAGACGAAGATCGATGGAATCCCCATCAGAGCCGCCAGACGAATGGCTGGCTTCGCATAATCCGAGAAGGTGAAGAAGGTCGAAGCGAAGGGAATAACACCACCATGAAGCGCCATTCCGTTGACCGCTGCCATCATCGCGAACTCCCGAACACCAAACCATATATTCCGTCCTTCATAATGCTCCGGAAGGAAATCGCCACCACCTTTAATCATCGTTTTAGTTGACGAAGCAAGATCCGCCGCCCCACCAAACAACTGCGGTACGGCCGGTGCCAAAGCGTTAATCACTTCACCGGATGTCTGACGAGTTGCTTTGTTTGTCCCCACCTCGTATTCAGGCAGGTCGGCCGCATAATTTGAGGACAGTTTTCTGTCAATCGCAGCCTTGAGTTCCCCCGCCAGCTTCGGGTAGATTTTCTCATAATTTGCAAACCGTGTTTTCCAAGTCGATTCAGCTTCCTGACCGCGTTTTTCAAGGTCTTGGAAATGCGTTCTGACCTCTTCAGGTACGAAAAATGGCTCGTGATGCCAGCCATAGGCCTCTTTTGTCGCTTCGACTTCTTCAACCCCTAGTGGATTACCGTGAACTTTGTTTGTCCCACCGACATGCGGAGCACCGTAGCCGATTGTTGTCCGTACTTCGATCAACGTCGGATGTTCTCTATCCTGAATCGCCTGATCAAGCGCGGACTGAATATCCGCCACTTCATTACCATTTTCCACGAGCAGGGTCTGCCATCCGTAGGCGTCAAAGCGCTGACGGACATTTTCAGTGAAGGACATGTCTAGCTTGCCATCCAGAGAAATTTTATTTGAATCATAAAGCACTATCAGTCGGTTTAGTTTCAGACGCCCGGCAAGCGACGCCGCTTCAGAGGAGACCCCCTCCATGAGATCTCCGTCCCCGCAAATTACGTACGTTTGATGGTGAACGACTTCAAAATTCTCCCGATTATAAGTCGCTGCCAGATGCGCTTCGGTCATCGCCATGCCAACAGCCATCGCAATTCCCTGACCCAGCGGACCAGTCGTTGCTTCAACACCAACCGTATGCCCGTATTCCGGATGGCCTGGCGTGCGGCTTCCCCACTGACGGAACTGTTTCAGATCCTCCAAAGTCAGCCCGTAGTTAAAAAGATGGAGCAGGCTGTACAGAAGCATCGATCCATGTCCAGCAGAAAGAATGAAGCGATCTCGGTTAAACCATTTCGGATCCATCGGATTATGCACCATCCGTTTCGCCCATAAGGTATAAGCCATCGGGGCCGCACCCATTGGCAAACCAGGATGTCCGGAGTTAGCTTTTTCCACCCCATCAATTGACAGAGTTCGAATCGTATCAATCGCTAATTGTTCGATTGCAGTTGTCATGCCTTACCACTTCTTTCTGGATTCATCAAACGATCCTTTTATCTTAGCTGCGTCTTTTCTTCATCCGTTAGAATCGAGAAGCCCAATTTTTGGATGTCACGATTAAAACCAATCACCGTATCCAAGGAGGATTCTTCCAGCGTCTTACCGACACTTTTCAGTTTCGCGATAACACTTGGTGGACAGGTAATAATATCAACACCGATGCGGTCTGCTTCATAGACATTAAACACTTCCCGAGTGCTGGCCCAAAGCAGGTTCGCACCTTTTTTTGTATGACAGATTTCCACCGCCTTCTTCATATAAGGAATCGGATCCACGCCACTGTCGGCGATCCGCCCGGCAAAGACAGACACGATGTTTTCCACTTCCGGATTTAGAGCGGCGACGGTCTCTTCGACCTGTTTGGTCGTGAAGATAGCGGTAACGTTTAGTGAGTACCCTTTGTCCTCCAATTTTTGAATCAGTGGAATCGATGATTCACCCTTGGTGTTGGTAATCGGAATTTTAATAAAAACATTTTTTCCAAGTAAGTGAATTTTTTCCGCTTCTTTTTCCATAGTTTCAAAGTCATCGGCAAACACCTCAAAAGACAACGGTAAATCCGAGATCTTTTCAACCACTTCACGTGCAAAAACAACATAGTCCGTTACCCCTGCTTTTTTCATTAGACTCGGATTAGTAGTGAATCCGTTTACAAAACCTGTCTGATAAGCAGCGAGCATATCGCTGATGACTGCACCATCGGCATAAATCCTAATATTAAAGTTCATATGATTTGTCCTCCTACTTCAAACAAACTGATCAAATTAAATAATCGTTTAAGCTGAACTCCTGTTTAATTACTTCAAGTTACCATTTCCTGAATAGTGCTCAGGTAACTCCATTTATCAATCCTGATAATTCTTAATTCGCGAAGTAACACCCTCAAGATTATATGACTCTACAAATTGATTAATGGATCGCTTAATACGATCAACAACAAATCGATCACCATCAATATTCGCTTGAGAAAGGTTGTGAAGCATTTTATCAATCTCCTCCTTAACTTCCTGATCATTAAATGTATAGTGACCCGCATTGTCAAGAATCTTAGCAGAAAGTTCAGGATTAGCCTTTACTTCTCCAACTGAAAGATTACGTTGATCGCCCTCCATCCATTTCCGCCAGCGCTGGCAATCAATTGCATGTTGTTCCAGAACAGTCGATGTATTTGACACTGTTCCATGAATGGCATTTTGCTTCTTTAGTTCTTGTTCAAGCTCTGCTAATACCAAGTATGATCTAGTTTCTTCGGTTCCAAATTGTGGAGCAACATTAGTTGCTGTAATTCCAGCTGGAATATGTTCAAGTAACTGGAAATCATTCATGTAATCGCCATTGTGTTCTTTTAGTCCAATATCATATTTTGCGGCAAGTTGCGCTAACTCTTGAGCATTCTTGAAGTTAACTGTTCCAACTTGCTCAGTGTACCGCGTTAGCGTTCCTGTTTGACCGACCATAAATGTTGGCATGGGCAAATCTCTCTTTGTTAATTCTTCCTCTAAGCGATTGAGAAATTTAATATAAGTCTGTGGAGTCGTTAACCCTCCATTCGTTTCCTCTGTTCCTACTTCATAACCAATTGGAGGGAGATCCAATGTTTTTCTTTTCGCTTCACAAAATTCATATAATTTCACTGTTAATTCCAACGCTCGTTCTAACGGAATAGCTTTACCGATAACAAAGGGATCTTTTGTTGGATCCAGCATCAGAAGATCAAAACCTGCTTTAATATCTTCCAAGTAAGATTGCATGCCAAGTTTCATAGCCTCTTCTTCAGATAGATGATCATTTCGTTCTTTATCTCTTTGCCAAGGTCCACCATGATCGCGACATACATAATATAAGCCATCAAAATGAGTGGCTTCAGCTATATCACGAATGGCCTTCATAAAGGTTTTCTGATTCCATCCATTCACATAACCACCGCCTAATTCATCTGCATCAACCTGGTTACGGCTCGCAATAAAAAGAAGTGGAAAATCTTTGTCACGAGCAAGTTCAAAGCTTGCGCGCAACACACGTGAAGACATTGGCCCGATCCCTAGTAACGTTGCCCCTTTGCCTTCCTTTGACAACTGAAGAAGATTATGAACCATCGTTTTAATTGGCAATTTAGTGATTGTTTTTGTCATGACATTTCTTCCACCTTTTAGTTATTTAAATTTTTCTGTGCTTCTTCAATTTTCTTCACAATTCCATTAGCCTTTTGAATAGCCACTCCAGACATGACTTTCACAATTTTTTTACCTGTGAATCGTTCTTCACCTTTAATAGCAATATCCTTAGTCAGAATTACAAAATCCGCCTTTTTTATTTCTTCAGGAGTTATTTCATTTTCAATTCCACTCGCACCCTGCGTTTCAATTTTGATCTGATGATGCTTGGCAGTGAATGCTTTTGTTAGAGCCTCTGCAGCAAGGTAAGTATGAGCAACTCCTGTTGGGCACGCTGAAACACCTACAATATACATCTCAATCACCTCTTCAATTTAATGAAATACTTTATTAAAAATTAAGTTCCAAATCATCTTCCCTGATAGCCTTTTCTTCTTTTTTAACAAGTTGATCGATTGGCCGCTTTACAAGAACCAAACACAGTGTCGTAACCGCTGTACCAACAATTGCTGCAAAAAAATAACCTATCCAGTTTCCTGTTACGGGTAATACGATTAAGCCTCCCCAAGGAGCATGATTCGTGGCACCTAGCAATATCGAAGTTATGCCTGCTGATGCACTCCCAACCATAATTGAGGGTATGACTCTAAATGGATCGGCCGCAGCAAATGGGATAGCCCCTTCTGTGATTCCAATACACCCCATAATTAATGCTGCCTTGCCCGCTTCAATTTCTTCTTGTGTGAATTTCTTTTTCGCTATAAACGTAGCAATAGCCAATCCTAATGGTGGAGTACAATCGGCTACGGCAACAACTGCCATAAGCTGCGGATAGGTAGGCATAACGGCAACAGCAAAGAAAAAAGCAGTTTTATTAAATGGGCCACCCATATCAAAGGCAATCATTGATCCCAGAATAATAGCTAAGAGAACTTTTGATCCACCTTGCATACTTAATAACCAATGGTTGAGAATTGTCATGAATGATGCGATAGGATCTGCAAGAACTAACAAAATAATCATTCCAGAAATTAAAGAACCCAGAAGCGGAATAATAAAGATAGGCAACACCTGACCAATCTGTTTGGGTCCTTTAATCTTTTTCAGGTAATAAACAACAATTCCTGCTACGATTCCCGCAATCATACCGCCCAAGAAACCACCTTTAGTCGCGTAAGCAAGATACGCTGCAATCATGCCCGGTCCTATTCCGGGCTTACCTACCATTGAATAGGCAATGAAGCCGCCCAATATAGGAACATATAATGCCATTCCCGCAAGTCCAATAGTGGAAATGTCTCCCAATAGTCCATGGGTTGGTACTGCCGTTTTACCTGAGAACATGACCGAAAGTGCCAATAAAACACCACCGGCCACAACGAATGGAATCATATAAGAAACGCCAGTCATTAAGTGAGTTTTCATATTTTTTAGAACTGTAATCATTTTGCGATCCTCCCTTTTTATGGAACTTTTATTCTTTTTTCAACGGATAACAAAATTTTAAAAATATCTTCCGATGTTTTACTTTGAATAATATTTGCTCTAAATTCATCATCTAGAAGATGTCTGCTTAGATCGGCAAGTATTTGTAAGTGCAATTTAGCCTTATGCTTAACCGGCACACCAATCATAAAAACCATATTTACAGGAGTTTTATCAGAGCCCCAAAGCACTTCATGATAAGGCTTACAAAAACCTATGAATGAAGACTTCACGACATCAGTCTCTCCATGTGGAATAGCAACTCCCTGACCAAATGCTGTTGAAAAATCTTTTTCTCGTTTTAAAACCGCAGATATATAATCATCTACATTCGTAATATGTCCCGTCTCAAATGCTCGTTTTGCTAATTCAATAATTAAGTCAATCTCATTTTCTGCGTGACTATTCATTAAAATCATCGCTTTGTCAATCAGCATCTTGGCCTCCCCGCTTTCATTATCTTAATATTAGAGATGATAAATAAAGAAAAAGCATTAAAATTCTGTTAATTAATTGTTCCTCACCCCTTTATAACTGCTAATGTGCGAATACTGGATTTCACTTCATTTCGACTACCCTCAATCGCCTTCTTCTCTTAACATTTTTTATTGTATGGTCCGTGAGCATTTGCGTAAATACCAAACAATTTCAGGAGTACACATGAAATTGTTATTTACTTTTCCCATAACAACCTAGATTCCCGGAAAATTATACCAAGGTGTCCCGAAATCCGCATCAGTAAAGGATTTATAGCCTAATGTCGTTTCTGCATTGGTATAATTATACTAGTTACTTTTGGTCGAGAAATTCCTTAACATTAAGGATTTTCATGGCCTTGGTATAAAAGCACGGGAATGCAGGTTACAATCAAAAATCCCCTGCTGTCTGTACACAGGGGCAAGAAGATTCCTAATATTTAATAGCGCATGAATTTATTTTAATTGCTTTTTTCGTCCAATATTTTCAATTATTAGCCTCAAAACGAATTATTCAACAAAACTTACATTTTTTGGTGTTCTCTTTGTAAATATCGTGAATGCGTGAAATCCGCAGTGTTCAGCTACATCCTGTGCCACATTAACATAGTTTCCCACTTTATTTTTCTCATGTGCATCCGAACCAATTGTTAATAGAGTTCCACCCAGACTTTTGTATAAAATGAGTATTTTCTCTTCGGGCATTGTTTCATAAAGCTTTTTATAAGTTGATGTATTGATCTCAATTCCAATATTTCTTTGAATCGCAATTTTTAAGATTTGTTTAATAATTAATGAATACTCATCAAAATCTCTCTCTGAAAATTCTTGCTCGCTGTATCTCTTTATTAAATCAAAATGTGACAGTACGTCGATATCTGCAGTTTTGACCATTTTAAGCATCTCTCGAAAGTATCTTGTGTAAGCCATATATTTTCCTTCTTGTTCCAATACAGTTTTTAATTTTATATTATCAAGATTATGAACAGAACCAAGAATAAAATCCAATTGCTGTTTATCAATAAGATCCTTATATTGATTGGCAAATATATGTGGTTCGCAGATTTCAACCCCTTTTTTTATTGATAATTGATTTGCCCATTTCTTCTTGTTTCTTTCAATTTCCTGATTGTAATTTTGCCAGTTCATATGTCCAAATGTTGGTACTTGTCTATTTAGAGTGAAATGTTCTGTAAAACATATTTCTTTAAGGTGTCTTGATATCGCTTCAGAACAAACTTGCCTCATGATTGCTCGGGAATCAAAAGAGTTATTTGTATGAACATGGTAATCATAATAGAACATGACAATACCTCCATATTGTAGGTTGGTAGATAATTATATCTGAGTTTCCAAAAAGATTTCTTTCGCTAAACTCCTGATAAAATCAAATTATATTTCAAAAAACATTGCTCAATTATTATTGCATAAATTTAGTTCTTTAATTTGTACCAATTTTTCAATTGTTTTAATGAAATACTCTGGAATGTAATGCAAATAAGTTCAATGCTACAATATGGCTAAGAGCATAGAAGCATGAAAGGAGGCTCTCAATATGACTATGTTAACATCTAGGCAACTACAGTTATTGCAATTTTTAAATAGTGAGGATGACTTTCATACTATAGCTTATTTTGCACACAAGCTTGGGATATCAGGACGAACGATTCACACCGACCTCCAATTAATAGACGACTATCTCAAAGAAAAAAAAGCGCAGTTAAATATTTGGATAGAGAGGAAAAGAGGAAGCGGCATTAAATTAGATGGAGAACAAGCAGAAAGACAAATGTTAATGAAAATGATTTCAAGTGAGCCCTATACTAAAATAAGTTCAACTACTGAAAGAAAAGAAGAAATAATTTTTCTGTTATTGAATAATGAAAGCGCAGTCAATTTCAGAGAACTCGCTGATAAATATTTTTGTAGTATCAGTTCTATCACGAATGACATGCAAGAGATAGAGAATTGGATCTCTCAATTTCATCTTATTTTAACGAAAAATGGACATGGTACATGGATTTCAGGAACAGAAATCAACATTCGAAAAGCTATGACATCCCTCATCCAAGAGAGAATAAATCGTTTTACTAATTCTTTTGATCTTAACAAAAACATCTATGAAGAAAAGAATAGGCAAATAATAAATTTAATTAATCAGTTCATTACAATAGATATTATTAATCGCTCAGAGAAAATAATTCATTATATTGAAAAAGAATTGAACTGCTATTTCAACGAAAATTACTATATCAATATGATGATCTCAATCGCAGTAATGTTACGACGACAGTCAGACAAACATTTCATTAAGAGAACCACTCATATGCATAATCTCCATCTACTCAAAACTTATATTATCGCTAAAGAAACTCTTGAAATATTCTGTAATGACAACAATTCTGGCACAGGAACGACTATAAGTATAGGAGAAGTGAATTTTCTAAATCAATGTATTATGAGTACAGGGATAGAGGATACGATCGGTTCTGATGATATTAAAAAGTATGATGACAATGTAAAAAGGCTCACTAAAAAAGTAATCAGTTTGGCTAGTGATGCCTTACATGTTGATTTTACCAATGACTCCATTCTTTATAAGGGATTGCTCGTTCATATCGATCCGATGATTAATCGAGTTAAGTTTGGGATGACTATAAAAAATCCGCTTATGAAACAGATTAAAGAACAATATCCGGCTATGTTTGGATTCACAACATTTTTAGCGTCACTAGTGGAAAATGAAACACATTTAAAATTGAACGAAGATGAAATTGGTTTTCTAATGGTTCATTTTCAAGCAGCTATTGAAAGAAATAAAGATGCAATCAATGTAATCATTGTCTGTCCAGGTGGGATCGGTACTTCAGAACTAGTCGCCAATCGAATTAGAAGACTCATGCCAAATTTAAATATTTGTCAAATATGTGCAGTGAGAAATATCGATACTGTAGAAAATCTTGATAAAATCGATTTTATTGTATCCACAGTTCCGCTAAAGAATATAAATAAACCGGTTATTCTAGTTTCTCAAATGATGAACCTGACAGACGCAAAATCAATAAATAATTTTTATCTTGATTATTTACTTGATAAAAATAGAAGAACCATTCATTTCAAATATTTAACTGACATTATCGATGAACGATTTATTTTCTCCAATCTTAATTTTAATGATAAAAACATGATTATCAAATTCATCACTAAAAAACTTGAAAAAGAAAATTTTATCACATCTCAATTTGCTGATTCATTGATAGAGAGGGAAAAAATTGCAACTACAGATTTGGGGAATAAGGTTGCAATTCCACATGGTCAAGGAAAATACGTTAATCAGTCAGTCATTTCAATTGCTACACTAAGTAATCCGATCAATTGGGGAAAAAGCAAAGTATCTGTCATCATTTTAATTGCATTAAGAACCGATGAGAAAAAATCAAAAAATATAATGGGAGATCTATATAATCTTTTTGACTCTGATCCCTTATTAAATAGGATGATCAATGTTAAGACCCCAAAAGAACTTGTTACGCTTCTTAAGGCAGGGAGTAATCTAGTTCTATCATTGTAAGTATCTAATAATAGACATCTTATTTTAATAAAAATGAGGAGAATATATAAATTAAAAGACTCAAGTCTGACAGCAACTGTCAGACTTGAGTCTTTCTTCATCGAAATCACTCATAATATTTTCTTAGCCTTTTTCACAATTTTCTCTGAGGTTAGACCATATTCTGTAAAAAGTTCCTCTGGGGTTCCTGTTTGACCGAAACGATCCTTGATCGCCACTTTACCGACTACGATTGGATAAGCGTCTGTTACAACTTCTGCTACTGCTGATGATAAACCACCATATATATTATGTTCCTCAGCTGTGACTATTTTGCCGGTTTTCCGCGCAAATTTTATGATCAATTCTCTGTCAATCGGTTTGATCGTTGGAAGATTGATAACTGCTGCATGTATTCCTTCTGATTGCAATTGTTCTGCAGCCTCAATTGCTCGGGCAACCATAGCCCCAGTGGCGATTATTGTTAACTCATCACCATCTTTTAAAACTTCTCCTTTCCCAATTTTGAATTGATAATTCTCGTCATGAATGATGGGAAGTTCCATTCGACTCAACCGAATATAGATAGGTCCCTCATATAAATAAGCAGCGTCCACTACTTGTTTGACTTCAATTGCATCACAAGGACAAATAACGGTCATATTAGGAATACTGCGCATTAAGGAGATATCTTCTATAGCTTCATGGCTTCCACCATCTTTCCCCGCTGATAAGCCGGCATGTGTAGCAGCAATTTTCACATTAAGCTTTGGATAAGCAATTGAATTGCGAATTTGTTCAAAAGCTCTTTCGGTTGCAAATAAAGCAAAAGTTGATGCAAAAGGAACAAGATTACAGGTGGACAAACCCGCAGCAGCTCCCATTAAGTTCTGTTCGGCAATGCCCATATTGAAAAAGCGTTCAGGAAATGCTACGCCAAACTTGAATGTTTTTGTCGATTCCGACAGATCCGCATCAAGAACCACGACATCTGAGTGAACTTTCCCAAGAGCGAGCAGTGCATCTCCATAAGCGTCTCGAAGAGCGATCTTTTTTAAACCCAACTCGGTCATAAACTCGCCTCCAGTTCCTTTCTAGCTTTGATGTATTCGTCTTTATTAGGTGCCTTCCCATGCCAATAGGGTTTATTCTCCATAAATGAAACGCCCTTTCCTTTCATTGTATTTGCAACGATTGCTGTGGGCTGTCCTGCTATTTCTTTGGCTCCTCGAACAGCATCATCAATTTCCTGAATATTATGTCCATCAATTTCAATCACTTTCCAATTAAACGCTTTCATTTTATCCACTACTGACTCAGAATTCATAATCTGATCGGTAAAACCATCCAGTTGGATCCTATTATGATCGAGAAAAAGGATTAAATGATCTAACTTATATTTCGGAGCACTCATCAATGTCTCCCAAATTTCACCTTCCTCAATTTCTCCATCACCAACAAGCGCATAAACATAATATTTTTTTTGATTCACTTTTCCAGCCATAGCCATCCCTGCTGCTGCAGCTAACCCTTGACCCAAAGAGCCGGTAGACATATCCACACCTGGTGTTTTTTTCATATCCGGATGTCCCTGCAGCATTGATCCAAATTTTCTAAGATTATCAAGTTCACTCATTGGGAAAAAGCCCCGTTCAGCTAATGCACTATAGAGAATTGGTGCCGCATGTCCCTTGCTGAGCACGAATCTATCTCTTTCTTCCCACCCAGGATTCGTTGGCTTGATTTTCATTTCATAGAAATAGAGGTAGGCAACAATTTCAGCCGATGAAAACGCACCGCCAATATGTCCCGATTGTGCATGATACACAGAATTTAAAACATCCATTCGAAGTTTATTCGCCATTTCTTGCAATGCTAACCGATTCACTTTTTTACCCCCTCATTTTATTACGCCACTAGATATTTCTGAGTTTTCCAGTTCATTTTCTTTTTTATTCCGTCTTCTAAGCAGCAATCCAATTATGGCTATAATAATTGCCAAGACTAGGATGCCAACTGTTACATTTCCTGAAACCAATTTTATCCATTTAGCAAATGCCAAACCTGCTGTTGCATAGAAAGGATCACCAAAAGTGCTTCCCGTTTTTGCCAATGCACCAGTACTCGGAATAAGGAAACCAGTACCGATTGCAAGTACAATACCTACTATAAACGGACCAATCACAGCTCCCTTCCATCCCCCAGTACTATTGCCGAAGATGCCTGCCGTACCGCCAGCAAAGAAAGCAGGAACAATGCCGGGGAGAATGATATAGAGGGAATGAAAACCCATTTGAAAAAACATTCCAATTATCATACCTATAAACATCGAGATAAACCCTAACAGTAGTGCAGTTGGTGCATAAGGAAACATCACTGGGCAATCAAGTGCGGGAACGGCTCCTGGGACTATCTTGCTGGAAATACCCGAAAATGCCGGAATAATTTCAGATAGCATCATGCGAACACCGGATAGAATAACTGTTACACCAGCGGCAAAAGTTAATCCTTGTAGTATAGCAAACATAATCGGGTCCGTCGTACCGCTAACATGTTTTGAGACAAAACCATAACCTGCAATTAAAACAACGATAAGATAGATCGGAACCATTGTAATAGCCATACTCGTTGTTGAATCGCTGAAGAAACTCAACCATTTCGGCAGTTTAAATCGCTCAGCACTCTTTTTCGGGTTACCGACATATTTCCCTAGCCATGCTGAAAACCAGTAACCAATATCACCTGTATGACCAACCGTAAATTTTTCTCCGTTTGTGATTTTTTTGGAATAGGGATAGAGAAGCGTCGGCATGAAGGTGAAATATAATCCCATGATCACTGCACCAGCGATAAAAAGAGCAAATCCATTTAATCCTGCAACGGATTCAAGAATCGCTGTCACAAATAGTGAGACATAAAGCATGATGTGACCAGTCAAATAAATGAATTTATATTTTGTAAATCTTGCAAGTAGAATATTAATCACAAACCCGCCTACCATAATAACTGCACCCATGGAGCCAAAATTTTTTAGTGCATAAGGAAGAACTGCTTCGTTTGTAGGCATAATCCCCTGAACATTTAGCCCATGATTTATAATTGTTCCAAATGGTGTCAAAGAGCTGGATAAAATTCCTGCACCACCTGAAATGATGAGTACACCTATTATCGTTTTAAGGGTACCCGTAATGATCTTTGCCGGATTCTTTTTTAATAATATTAACCCTACCATTGCCACGACGCCCAAAAGTATGGCTGGGACAGATAGAATTTGAAAAACGATAAATTTTAATACGATCATAATTGATCACTTCCTATAACTTGCATTTCAAATAATTTTTGTTTAAGCTTTTCTTCAATTTCATCTCTTTTAAAAAAATTCTTTATAATCATTATCTTTTGGGGATCGACATTAGAGAGTGATTCTCTTAATTCTTCCACGGTGATAAGAAGATCAAAATTCTCACCAACTATTGAAGCAACTCCAGCTGTTTCTACATCATAATCAACATCCAGAGAGTCCAATATGTTCTGCACATGAATTTTTGCAATCATGCTGCTCCCAAGGCCTTGTGGACAAACCGTATAAATTTTTAGCATTCAGATCTTTCCTCCCCTTTTGTTCCTACTTTATGTTGTACAATGTCAACGATCGTTTCTGGTCGATCGGCTCTTTCAATTTGCTGTACCTTGCTTTCATCGCCAAGCAGATTAACAAGTTCCGATAAGGCTTTTATGTGGCTCGTATGATCGGATGAACAGATACAGACCACAATGGATACTGGATCATTTTCCTTATTCCCAAAAGAAACAGGTTGTGCAAGAGTAATTAGACTGAAACCTGTTTTCAATGCACCGTCCTCTGGTCTGGCATGAGGCATAGCAATTCCTGGTGCTATGACAATATAAGGACCAATAGTCTTTACCGATTGGATCATTGCTTCCACATATTTTTCGGTTGCTGCGCCTGAATTTATCAATAATTTCCCGCATTTATTAATAGCATCCTCCCAATCGTTTACTGGTACATTCGTCTGAATGACCTTTTTCGTCAGAACCTCTTTTAACATAAGTCCCTTTACCACCTTTTCTTGAAATGGGCCAAACAACTCCTGTAGCTCCATTTTCAATTTTGCTGAATGAATGATTTTACAGTTTCCCGCAATGATATGCATCAGTTTCTGATATTTATCTTTATCATCTTGTAGTTTTTTTGGTTCTATAACATTCTGAAGTCGATGAATATCTTTATCTTTTAAAAGTGGATTAACAACAATGCTCTCAACATTCAACTTTGGTACCGGGATCGTTGAAATTATCAGATCAATTTGATGTCTTTTTAGAAATTCTTCTGCACGATGCACACCAAGACATTCGACGATATTGACATTAAAAATCATTTGAATACGTGTGCAAAGTATTTGTGCTGAACCGATCCCTGTACTGCAGATGATCAAAACATTTGTTACTTTTTTCTTTTTTGATGGTTTCTGTCTTTCTAATGCAGCCGCAAAGTGGAGAACAAAATAAGCCGTTTCATCTATCTTCAGTTCACTGCCTGAATATCTCTCAAGAGGAGCTAATGCTGCTTGGGTTTTAATTAAAAGATCCTGATAATTTTCTTTAATCTCCATCAACAATGGATTCTGTAATTGCAGATTATGCTGCAACCGATAAATGACAGGTCCAATATGATTAATTAAACCTTGAAATAGAATCTGATCCCCAGATAAATCCACTTGAATAAACTGGGTCATTAAACCAACTATTGATTGGGTCAGAATCTCATATTCCAAATTTTTATTTTTATTCCCGCTCTGAGTACTGCTTGCCCCGAGAAAATGGATGGTAATATAAGCAATCTCATCAATCGGTATGCTTATTTTAAAATGCTTTTCTAACAGACTTGCTATACTGGAAGCAACTGAAAATTCTTTTGTTTTTGATAGCGTTTTCATTTCATTGGTAGAAATAATGATGTCTTTTCCACTCTGAATCCTTTTTATAGCCATTGCGATATGCAGCACAATTCCAGAGTACGCGATATCAGAGAAAAGAACATTTAAATCCTGTTCCGCTGTCTGAATACATCTTTCAATAAAGCCAATATCTATATTTTCAAAGAAATTCAAAAATTTTTTCCCCAAACCCAACTCTTTATGACTAAGCACTTTATTTTGGATATCTTGCATGATTGTTTCTTGATGAAAGTGGCTTGAGACTATCGTAAAAAGAATTCGTCTAATGCTTTTTTCATTACCAATAATTCGAATACCCTCATGCTTTTTAGATTCAATGCTAATATTATAACTTTCGAGTTGCTCTTTAATAGCTTTCAAGTCAAGAATGATCGTACTTCTGGAAACAGATAGTTCATCTGCCAATTGTTGTATTGTGATATATTTGTGACTAGCAATCAGTTCAGACAAAATATACTGTTTTCTTTCATTCGGAGATAATATATACTGATAATTGTCAATGCTAATTAATTCATGATTCAATTTTGCTAAATCCCGAGGGCCAAATAGGGTACTTATTCCTTTTTTCGTCCTGCTTAGGATCGGCAGTTTTAAACTGATTAAAAATTTGTCGATCTTATTCAGGTCATAACTAATTGTACGGTGACTCACATGTAGATTTAATGATAATTGTGTAATTGTTAAAGGGATTCCGGAATCCCTTAACTGAACGAGTATCTGTGCACATCTACTATCCAATCAAGTTCTCCCTCCTTTCATGTAAATTATATGTCTCCTTGTCTGTTCCTAAAAGATTAACATCATTCACTCAAGATCATGCAAATTTGCATCTATTTATGCGTGTTATATGAGTTTGATTTATCTCTACACGTGTTTGAACAATAAATCAGATATAATTTTTAAGGCAAAATAAAACTGACTCAATCGGTCATTCAGACCATTGCGTCAGCTTATTTTCTGATACGATTCAGTTTATCTAATGAAAAATGGGCGTTTAACTCTCCATGGATTGCTTTGTCGGTGAATTGCTGCCGATGCTGTTTCTTCCAGCTTTGGGAAAATACATCAAAGCATTTCAAGTTACTCAGTGTTAAGCGTTATCGCACTGCTAATTGCGTTTTACTTATAAACGATTCAAGTTGGTCACGGGTCGGAAGTCCATCATTATCGCCAAGATTCTGCATCTGAATCGAACCAATTGCATTCCCACGGAGCAGCACATCTCGATCACTTAAATTTTCAAGCATCGCTGAAACCACACCTGCCACAAAACCATCGCCGGCACCGACACGATCAACTACTTTATTGGTATTAAAGTTAGGGACTAGGGTCTCAGAATACGTGCCGTCTGAAAGACTTTTCTTCGTATAGGAACCGCTGTCGACAAGATTGATAATGACCTGCTTTACACCTTTTTTCAGAAAAAAATCGGCCATTTTTTCTTTCTCTGTTTCCCCGGTTAAAGTACGTCCTTCCTTCACATTCGGCGCAACGACATCACAGAGATAGGCGATCTCATTCGTCCGTCGAATCATTTCCTCCTCTGAATCCCAGATGACCGGTCGTAAATTCGGATCGAAGGTAATGGTCAGACCATTGTCCCGGGCTTTTCCAATAAGCGCTAATGTCGTTCGATAAGCTGTCTCGCTTAATCCTGCTAGGATTCCACCAAGATGAAGAATCTTAGCTCCTGAGAAATCAATTGTATCTATGCTGTCTTTCGTTAATCTCGAGGTCGCACTGCCTTTTCGAAAATAGGCAGTTTCTGGTCGTCCGTTATCAGACAGACCTTTAAGCATAAAGCCAGAAGGCCATTCTGAAGTCGTCAGCACATGATGTGTATTAACATTCTCCCTTTTTAAAAAGTCGAGAATAATCTTTCCAAATGGGTCAGTCCCTACTTCGCTTAAAAATGTAACTGAATGACCCAGGCGGGCAACACCGACAGAGACGTTGACATCTGCTCCTGCCATATAGCGTGAATAATGTTTGACTTCACTTAATGCCCCTTTTTCATCGGCAATAAATAATACTAATGGTTCACCCGCAGTAATTAATTCACTCAATTTTTTATCCCCTTCAAAAAAAATTTTAAAATTTAATCACGTTTTATTTTCAGATTACCTAAAATTAGCAAATTATAAAGCGGTTACATAGATTGCAAAGATTATATCTTATAGAGGAATCCTTCATCACTTCTATATGTTTATAAATAAGAAATACTGTTTATTATTTATAATTTACAATTCGAATTATAATCCATCTGTCTCGATTGTCAATAGTCATTTTATAACAAATGATAAGCTTCCATCAGTGATATCCAGATAAAGAAACTAGCTACCGATAAAAGTGTCGTCAAGAACACAATTTGCCCAGCAAGTTCCCCATCCCCATGCATTTCCTGAGCCATGCTGTCTGAAGAGACTGCTGTCGGTGAGCCAAAAGCGATAAAAAGCGACATCAATTCGATTCCGCGGAAGCCCATCATAATCGCCAAACCAACAAATACAAACGGGACAAACACAAGTCGGCAGAGGATAACTGATACGAGTGTCATTAGATTCGTTCTCACGGCCTTAATCTGGAAAGTACCTCCTAAAGCAATGAGCGCAAGTGGTGTCGTCGCGCCATTCAGAAGAGACAATGTCCTATCAAAAATGTAGGGCATCGGAAAATGGATAAGATTTAAGAAAATTCCGAGCACACTGCCAATAATCAGCGGATTTCTGCAGATATCCCAAACCATATGCAGATAATTAATTTCTTTATCAGAATAAATCTCCAAAACAACAACACTCAATAAATTAAATAACGGTACTACAAAAGAAACGAGAATAGCCGTTGCACCAATATGCGGTCCATAGACAGACTGGATAACGGGAAAGCCAAGAAGGACAAAATTGCTGCGCGAAATTCCTTGGATAATAACTCCCTTTTTTTCTTTAGGATAATGAGTGAATGCGATCACAATAAAAGCTATTAAGAAAACAGCAAAAACACCTAGCGAGCCAAACAGTCCATATTTGAGGGGAAAACCCTGACGAAAATTGGAGTGAAACGTGCTATAGCACAGTGCACTGGGCAACAGAACTCGGAATACAAGTTTATTTAATTGTTTGTAGGCTTCTCCCGAGATTAAATGCCTCTGGCGAGTGAAATAACCGATAAGACAGAAGATGCACAATGGGAGAACAATATTTATCGATAGAGTAAAAATACCCAATTGAACCATCCCTCACAAACGACTAACACTTAAAATAGCTGCCGCCTTTTTATATTCAATCATTCAAGGAGCAGCCCTCTCTATAAAGTTTACTTTTTAAACATGTTTATTAATCAAAAGAAATTGAATAGGCTATCTTCAATTGTTTTTTCATGTCGATAGTCTGATTTCCTTCCTTTTGATACCAATCCACAGATTTTCCGAAAACATCAGGCAATCCTGCAAAAGGCTCAATACATAAGAATGGGGAAGGATAATCTTCTGTCGTCCACAAAGTGAAATACGGAAATTCTTTAATGTTAAGCGTGATGGAATGCTTTGTCTTTGGCGAGAAAAGTTCTATTGAATCAATTCCAGGATTCTGAAAGATCAATAATCCATTATGGAATAGATCATGAGTCAGATGGATAAGTCCCTTATAGTCATGTCCGAAACCTACAATTCGTCCAGAACGGAAAGGTTTAGGTCTCAGCGTCGTTTCAAAGATCATCAATTGATTAACCTTTGGATAGGTTCTGAGATAATAATCCTCAAAATTTCCTTTATAGTTAATCGGCACATTAAAGGCAGGATGTGATCCTATTGAAAACGGCATTGGCAACTCATCTAAGTTTGTAATCCGAAAATTAGTTCTTAATTGATTATCAACTAAATCATAATCTATCTGTAGCGAATAATGAAATGGAAACAATTCATAGGTTTTTTCACAATCCTTCTGACAAAAACTGACATGTGTCTCAGAGGTATTAAGTTGTTCAAAAGGATAATCTCGTGCAAATCCATGCTGAGTCATCTTAAATGGTCTATCATTCAAATAGTAAACATCTTCATTAGAATTTCCAATACTAGGAAAAAGTATTGGTGCGTGTCTTGGCCAAAAGTTTGGATTACCGTTCCACAAATACTCAAAACCTTCTTGTCTGTTTGTCACACTCTGAATCTCCGCACCAAGAGGAGCGACTGTTACCTGCAGCCAATCGTTTGTTAATTGCATAAATAAAATACCCTCCCATTTAAAAAGGGAGCCGATTATTGCTCCCATCAGAACCTTATTTTTTTAATCTTTTAGGAATGTGCCATTTTCCCAACGACCATTTTCCAAATCATTTGCAATGTCTTTGAATTTATTATCTGAAAGATTGTAGAAGAACCAAATAATTAAGGCAGCAAGGAACAGAGCAATCGCTGGATAAAGTGTCATAGCGCCCTTAATCCCAAGCAATGTTTCTGAAGTCTGACGCGCATTCGCTATATACCCCGTGAATGCAAGAACTCCAGCCGAAACAAGTGCCGCAATAGATTGTGCTATTTTGCGTGAAAAGTTAAAGGCTGCATAAGTAATACCTTCCTTACGTACGCCTGTATGCCAGTGCCCATAGTCTATGGAATCCGAGACAAAGGCCCAAGTCACACCATTCGGAATAGCCAGAGCAACATATCCAATCGTTACAAAAACAATAAAGGTATAAAGGTTTGTCGGAAGGACAAAATTCAGACCGTTCGCTACCGCTCCCACAATAAGACCACCGATAGCTGTTTTCTTTTTGCCATAGTGCTTAACTAAAATAGGAATTAGAGTAATTCCTGCTACTGAACATCCCATCATGATAAAATTTATAATAGGCTGTAAACCGATGTTCCCTAGATTATATTTAGAGAAATAAATCATCATCTGATTATTCGTGTTCATAGCAGAAATAGTAAATAGTGTCATCAAAATCAGACTCCAGAGTGGTCGGTTGGTGAAAACGACTCGGAAATAATCTCTCATCGTTTCCTTTTCTTTGCTACGCGATGCTTCCGCATGAATGTGTTCTTTCGTGTTCATGTAACAAACAAAAAAACCGCAAATACCAATAAAAGCCATAATTGCTGCTGTAAACGTGTAACCAAGTTTCGTACTGGGAAAGAGTAGCATAATCGGAACAAAAGCAACTCCGGTAACGAGCTGAGCTCCAATGGAACCAGCTTGTCGTGTAGAAGCCATCAATGATCGATCTTCAACATTTCGTGTCATAACTGATGCAAGTGATCCATAAGGAACGTTGGTAAACGAATATAGGACACCCCAAATCATATAAGTAATGTAAGCATAAGCAATTCTGCCATTCATGGAGAGATTAGGCATTGTAAAAGTCACAACAGTCATAATAGCCAAAAGAATAGATGAGATCATCATGACTGGGCGAAATTTTCCCCGTGCACCAGGTTTTCGTGAATCAACATAGGAACCTGCAATTGGATCCATAAACGCATCAAATATTTTAGTAATTGAAAAGACTCCTGCGACTGCAACCGCACCTATACCTGCTACATCTGTATAAAAATTAGTAAGATATGCTTGTCCTAAGTCAAACATGAATCCATTTCCAAAATCACCAAAACCATAACTGATTTTTTCTCTCAAACTAATTTTCCCGGATTGCTCTGGATTAACAATTTGACCAGCTATTACTTTACCCTTTGGAGGATAACCAGTTGAAGTATCAACCATTTTAAACACCATCCCATTTTATTTAATCGCTTACATTTTCGTGATTCTAAATATTGTTTTTTGTTCCAATAATTGGATAATTGTCTAATAAAAATAAGTGCTGGCATCTTGCCCAATTTTGAATACCAGCGTCCATTATTTTCTTTCAATCTTATAGTGAACGAACTTTCTAATTTTTATTTGGTGCTCCAGCGCCGCTCTCAAAAAATTCAAAATAGCGATAAGCATTGTTATAAGAGATATCTTCAACTATTTTTCCAAGCTGTTCTTCATCATCTGGAATCTGCCCCCGCTCTGCCCATTCACCGAACAATTCGCAAAGAGTCCTACGGAAATATTCGTGACGAGGATAAGAGAGAAAACTCCGAGAATCAGTTAACATACCAACAAAATTAGGCAAAAGGCTCTCTTCAGCAAAGGTTTCCAATTGCCTGCGCATGCCTTGACGAGTATCATTGAACCACCAGGCACAACCAAGTTGTAATTTTTGCACAGTGTCTTTTTGGAAACAGCCGATGATCGCTGTTAATGCAAGCCAGTCATTCGGATTCAACGAATAAAGAATTGTTTTTGGAATACAATCTTCTTTCTCTGCTGAAGTAAATAATTGTCCAATGGAGTCTGCAATTTTCTCATCGGTAAGCGCATCGTAACCAGTATCCGGTCCCAATTTCTGATACATCGGTTCATTCAAATCGCGGTAGGCATGGATGTGATATTGCATGACCCAATTTTTTTCATGATAAATTTTCATTAATTCCTTTAAAAGTGCTGTTCGATACTGATTAATTTCATTTTCAGAAAGTTTATCATTGGAAAGGGCATGAGCAACGATTTGATCTAGTTCCTTCTTTGTCGCATCAACATAAGTGAATCTATCAAGTGCATGATCAGACAGCCGGCTGCCTTTTCCATGAAAATAATTGATTCGCTGTTTCAGTGCGCTGACAATATCAGAAAACCCACTAATTGACACGCCGGAAATCCTATCAAGCTCTTGAATATAATCGGCAAAGCCGTCCTTATAGATATTCAATGCTTTATCCGGACGAAAGGCTGGAAGCACCTTAAATCCATTTTGTTGTTCATCGTGTTTAATTAAGTCATGATAATGCAGGTCATCAATAGGGTCATCTGTTGTGCAGACAGCTTTAACATTAAATTTTTTAATCAAATTTCTTGGCCTAAATGCATCACTGGCCAGCAGTTGATTGGCTTTCTCCCAAATTTCAGCAGCAGTGTGACGATTTAGGATTGTATCAATTCCAAAGAAACGACGCAGTTCCAAATGAGTCCATTCATATAGAGGATTGCCAACTGCCTGTTCAATCGTTTCTGCCCATTTCACAAACTTCTCATAGGGCTTCGCATCACCAGTAATATATTTTTCATTTACTCCATTAGCCCGCATCAGTCGCCATTTGTAATGATCACCATAATTACCTTCATTAATCCAAATCTGTGCTAAATCGTGGAAATTCTTATTTTCATAGATTTCCTTTGGATTAAGGTGACAATGGTAATCAATGATCGGCATCCTTTCTGCATGATTATGAAACAATTTACGGGCCAAGTCAGTAGTCAATAAAAAATCATTGCCCAAGAACATAACTATTACCTCTTTTAAAATATTTATATTTTGTTTATTCAGTAACTCCATTTTTAAAAATTGCCAGTTCATGTATATGGCGTAATTCACTTTTCGTAATTCTTCCGCTTGCTGTATCAATAATCAGTTGAATGAATTTATTTGCCACTTCATCCATACTCTCATCTAATAACTGTCCGGCATTAAAGTCTATCCATGCACCTTTCTTCTCGAACAGCTGAGTATTTGTCGACACTTTTAAGGTTGGGACAAAGGTGGAGAAAGGCGTCCCGCGCCCCGTTGTGAACAAAATCATCTGACAATCGGCCGAAGCGAGTGCCGATGAGGAGACTTGATCATTACCAGGTGCCTGGAGCAGCGATAATCCTTTTTCGCTAATCTTATCGCCGTATTTCAAGACATCGACAACTGCAGAAGTCCCAGATTTTTGCGTGCAACCTAATGATTTATCTTCCAATGTCGTAATTCCTCCAGCCTTATTTCCAGGAGAAGGGTTTTCATAGATTGGCTGATTATAGGAAGCAAAGTAATCTTTAAAATTGTTAATTAAGTGAACAATCTTATGGAATACAGCTTCATTTTTAGCACGACCCATGAGTACGGTCTCTGCACCGAACATTTCCGGAACCTCTGTAAGAACAGTTGAGCCACCTTGTGATACAACAAAGTCTGACAATCTTCCAAGCAACGGATTCCCTGTAATTCCAGAAAATCCATCGGAACCGCCACATTTGAGACCAATTTTTAGTTCAGATAGTGGCAGATCAACTCGATGATCTTTTGAAGCATACATATTGAGTTCTTCAAGTAGGTGAGCGCCAGTTTCTACTTCATCATCAACCTTTTGACAAATCATGAATTTGATGCGAGAGTCGTCGTAATCACCCATTTGTTTCTTCATGTCTTCGAGCTGATTGTTTTCACATCCTAATCCAAAAACCAGAACGCCTCCCGCATTCGGATGTTTCGCAGCATCAATAAGAATTTTCCGTGTTGTTTCCAAATCCCCACCTAATTGAGAGCAGCCATATGGATGTTTCAGGGAAATGATTTCATCAAATGCGCCATTATCTGGATGTGCTTGCTTGAATTGATTGATGATCAAATCACTGATCATGTTGATACAACCCACAGTCGGAATCAGGTACAGATCGTTTCGTACCCCTACTTTTCCATCTCTGCGAACATACCCTTTAAAAGTTCTCATGTCTTTTGGATAAGTATAGGGATGCATCTCAGGCCGATACTTATAATCAATTTTTCCGGACAAATTCGTTTCGACGTTATGTGTGTGTACCCAATCTCCCGCATGTATCGTTTGTTTCGCATGTCCTATTGGGGTCCCATACTTAATGACATTGGCATTTTCCTCTATTTCGCTAATCGCCACCTTATGTCCGCGCTTGACATCCTCAAGAATGACAATATGTTGATCGCCCACATTGATTGTGTCACCCGCCACACTATCCTGTAGAGCAACGACAACATTATCTCGTGGATTTAGTTGTATCATTTTATTTTTCAAAGACAAACTCTCCCTTATTAATCTGCTGAACAGCTTTGCGAGCTCCTTTTTCTTCAATAATTTTGGCACCGTTCTCAACCTGTTCCAGTAATCCCTTGACTTGTGTTAGATCCATTCCCCAAAGCTCAGTATTAGATAGGACAGTTTCAACATACTTCGATGATTGAGCAGCTTGAGCAAATATTTTTAGTGTTTCAGGCATGTCGATGGCTTTAGCTGCTGAGTCATCCTGTTTCGCGTACACAACAAGCAAACCAGATAAGGCTAAAGCAATTCGTGTAGGTATTTTTTCAAAGCGTTCAATATGTTTCAGGAGTGTTGGCAGCAGACGAGCACGATATTTAGAAACACTATTCAATGCAATAGAATTCAATTGATGTTCCATATAAGGATTTCTGAACCGTTCCTGAATACCTGCTGCATAACTAGTCAATTCTTCCCTTGGGAGATCGAGTGATGGTACAATTTCCTCATACATTTCTTTATCTATGAATGGATAAAAATCCTGATCCTCCATTAGTTCGCCAACTGTTTGAATGCCAGCAAGACGAGCCAGGCAGGCCATCGTCGTATGTGGCCCATTAAGAAGATAAACTTTTCGGTCACGATATGGTTTTAAGTTTTCCGTCACGACAACATTAAGACCAGCCTCTTTTAAAGGCAATTCTTCTTCTAACTTCTGTGGTCCCTCAATCACCCATATGAGAAAGGGCTCAGCTTTCACAATCATGTTGTCCTGATAGCCCCAAGCTTTACAAAGTTTCTCCGCACGATCTTTTGGATAACCAGGCACAATACGGTCGACCAAACTTGAGCAGAACGTATTATCTGTGTGTAACCAGTTCAAAAAGTCATCACCAAGTTCCCATTCTTCGGAATAACGAGAAACAATTTTTTCTAACTGCTTTCCGTTATTTTCAATCAATTCACAAGGGATGATGTAAAGTCCCTTTTTGCCTGTCTGGAACCGATGGTAGAGAAATGCCGTAATTTTTGCTGGATAGCTTACAGGCGGCTTGTCGGTTAATTTATCACCTTCATGATAGGAGATCCCCGCTTCAGTTGTGTTGGAGAAAATAAATCGAACATCGTCATTTTCAGCCAGCTTTAAAAAAGCATCATAGTCTTCATATGGATTAATGGCATCATTTACTGAGGAAATAATTTCATGATCTTGAACGTCTTTGCCGTTGACTTTTCCTTCAAGCAATGTGGTATAAAGATAATCCTGTTCACCTAATGTATGAATCATACCCTTGGACAAGGGTTGAACAATTGTTACAGCACCATTAAATAGATCTTTTTTGTTCATCTGCTGAATCTGCCAGTCAATAAACGCTCTAAGAAAATTTCCTTCACCAAATTGAATGCCTTTTGTTGGATACCGTTTGATACTTTTGACAAAAGAGTGATTTAATCTTTCCACTTTCAAAGCCTCCTATGTTTCTTTATGATAAACACAAGTTACTATTCATCAATACAATTCCATTATAAAGCGCTTACCTATAAATTCAATCCTTTTTCCATTTATTTTTTCAAGTTCACGGGATGTTCAAAAAAAGCAAGGTTATTAACGAATTGATCCATCAAAGTTTTAATTTGTATGGAAGAATATTTCTTTATGATATATAATGGTTTTGTGAAAGAGATTGTAGAGATTGTTTGGAGGGATGAAAATGGCAAAAGCAGAGTCAATTGAGGCTGCCTCTTTTTGGAAGGGCTTTCAAGGCGAGGAATGGCAAAAAGAGATTGATATTCGGGATTTTATCTTCCAGAACTACAAGCCTTATGATGGTAATGAAACTTTTCTTATGGGACCAACAGATGCAACAACAACACTGAATAACAAACTTCTGGCACTCAAGTTAAAAGAACGCGAAGCAGGCGGTGTCCTCGAGGCTGATACAAAGGTTGTTTCGACAATCACCTCACATAAACCGGGCTATCTTGAAAAGGACCTTGAGAAGATCGTCGGTCTGCAAACGGATAAGCCGCTTAAAAAATCATTAATGCCATTTGGAGGAATCCGTATGGCAGAAGACGCTCTGAAATCCTATGGACTTCAGATTGATCCGGAAACTGATCACGTATTTAATGAATACCGCAAGACACACAACCAAGGCGTTTTTGATGCTTATGATGTGCAAATGCGTAAGTGCCGTCATAATAAAATTATTACCGGGCTTCCTGATGCTTACGGTCGTGGCCGTCTGATTGGCGACTTCCCAAGAATCGCTTTGTACGGTATTGATCGTTTAATGGAACAGAAGCAAGAAGATTTCAACAACACTGGTGATGGCGAGATGACGAATGAGGTTATCCAACTACGTGAAGAAATTAGCGATCAATTCCGTGCTTTGAAAGACATTAAAAAAATGGCACAAAGCTATGGATTCGATATATCTCAACCAGCGCGGAATGCTCAGGAAGCCATCCAGTGGATTTATTTCGGTTACCTCGCGTCAGTTAAGCAACAAAATGGTGCTGCCATGTCCATTGGTCGCGTCGATGCATTCTTGGATATTTATATCGAACGTGATCTGAAGGAAGGCCTATTAACCGAACAAGCCGCTCAGGAACTGATTGATCAATTTACGATGAAACTTCGAATGGTTTCCTTTATTCGCACGCCGGAATATAATTCCCTCTTCTCTGGGAATCCGATTTGGGCTACCCTTTCTCTTGCCGGCATGGCAATGGATGGGCGGCATATGGTCACCAAAACATCATATCGTTTCCTGAATACGCTGGCTAATATGGGCTCAGCACCAGAACCGAATATTACCTTGCTTTGGTCCAAACATTTACCTGAGAGCTTTAGAAATTATGCAGCAGAGGTATCGATCGAGAGTTCAACGATTCAGTACGAAAATGATGAATTGATGCGCACACAATGGGGAACCGATTACTATGCGATTGCCTGCTGTGTCTCGGCTCAGCCCGTAGCAGACGGCATGCAATTCTTCGGAGCACGTGCTAACGTGGCTAAAGCTGTTCTCTATACAATTAATGGCGGTGTCGATGAAATAACGAAGGCACAGGTCGGTCCTGCTTTCGAACCGATCAAATCTGACTATATCGACTACGATGAATTTGCAAAGAAACTCGAACCTATGCTTGACTGGCTGGCAGATGTCTATGTCAATTCACTGAACGTCATCCACTACATGCACGATAAATATTATTATGAATCTGCTCAGATGGCATTAAAGAATACAAAGCTAAATCGTACATTCGCAACAGGTATTTCAGGACTTTCAGTTGCTACTGATTCGATCTCAGCCATTAAATACGGTCATGTACGTGTGATTCGTGATGAAGACGGTATTGCGGTTGATTATGAAGTAGAAAAGGATTATCCGAAATACGGGAACAATGATGACCGGGCAGATGAGATCGCTGTCGCATTAGTTAAAAAGCTCTATACTAAGATGGCAAAACATCATCTCTATCGTGATGCGAAGCTTTCTACATCTGTATTGACCATTACATCAAATGTTGTCTACGGCAAGAACACTGGATCCACTCCGAACGGTCGCGAGCAGGGGCAGCCATTTGCTCCGGGTGCGAACCCTTATTACGGTTCTGAAACGAATGGTGCTCTAGCCTCTCTTCTCTCTGTGGCTAAATTACCTTATAAATATGCGACGGACGGCATCTCAAATACATTTGCCGTCACACCAACGACGCTCGGTGCCGATTCTGAGACACGCACAAGTACGCTTGTCCAATTAGTTGATGGCTATATGGAGAAAAGCGGGCATCATCTGAACATTAACGTTTTCAATCGTGAAACCTTGATTGATGCTCAGAAACACCCTGAGAAATATCCGACACTCACGATTCGTGTTTCTGGATATTGTGTCTATTTTGCTGATTTAACCAAAGAACAGCAGGATGACGTCATTTCCCGAACATTCCACGAAAGAATTTAAATTTGTTCAGGAAAACATCGTTCGCTTTCTGAGATTCGAGAGGATACAAGATGAAAAACAGTGGAATGGAAAATGACACAGTATATGGCTATATCCATTCGACAGAGAGTTTCGGTGCTGTTGATGGACCGGGAATCCGCTTTGTTATTTTCGTCCAAGGCTGCAGTATGCGCTGCCAGTATTGCCATAATCCGGATACGTGGAAAACAAAAGTTGGTACGAAAATGACTGCTGACGAGATTCTTGAAAAAGCACTTCCTTATCGAAGTTTCTGGGGCACAGATGGCGGAATAACCATTAGCGGTGGTGAAGTATTGCTTCAGGCAGAGTTTGCACTCGAGCTTTTCAAAAAAGCTAAGGCTCTCGGTATCCATACCTGCCTGGATACTTGCGGTCAGCCATTCACCCGTTCAGAACCTTTCTTTAGTCGTTTTAACCAACTGATGGACGTCACTGATCTCTTGCTGGTTGACATTAAAGAAATCGATCGAGAAAAGCATCGACAGTTGACCGGCTTCACCAATGACAATATTTTGGATATGTGCAGCTATCTATCCGAAATTAAAAAACCGGTTTGGATACGACACGTTCTCGTTCCTAACCGAACGGATTTTGATAGCGATCTCTACCGGTTGGGAGAATTCATTAAAACACTTCATAATGTGCAGAAGGTTGAAGTTCTCCCTTACCATACAATGGGTATTGCCAAATATCAGCAGATGGGGATTCGTTATCGCTTGGAAGGAATTGAACCACCAACCCCTGAAAGAATACAAAATGCAGAAAAATTGCTTCACTGTGCAGACTATTCTATTTAGGGCAACAAAACATCTTCAAAGGAAAAAACATCTTCTGTTTCCAGAAGATGTTTTTTCCTTTTCATAAAAATATGGAATAGAAAAGTCGGGCACTTGTTCTGTCCGGCATTTTTCTAAGTTTAACCATGCAATGTATTTATATGAGAAGAAAACAATACATTTTCTTCTGGCTTATCTCTATCTATGAACTTCACTATTTGGCGAATCAAGCCATGCTTGAACGTCATCAGCAGAAAGCGTCATCCAATCTCCATTAACTGTATGTTTTAGAAGCGAAGTCGCTGTAGCAAATTGGACCGTTTTTTCAACAGACATATGCGACAGGATCCCATGTAACGTACCGGCTACGAATGCATCGCCACCGCCGATACGATCGACGATAGGCAGGAGCTGATATTTTTTCGATTTGGTAAAATGTCCATCCTTCCACAGAATACCCTGCAATTCATTATTGGATGTTGAGAATACTTGGCGATTAGTTGCGTAAAGCACCTTGATATTTGGATACTTTCGAATGATTTCGCGGTAACAGGCTGCCATATTATCCGGCTTGGCAATTTCCGGATCGATAGTGAAAAAGTTCCGTGCATCCTGATAATTAGCACAGCAGAAACTAAGCATCGGCAGAATCGGGCAGATAGATTTTCTTGCCTCCTCAAGCGACCACATGGCCTGACGAAAATTGAGGTCAAAACTAACCGGAATCCCTCGATCATAAGCTGCTTGAACCAATTCTTGCCCATAAATATGCCAGGCATCCGACAAGGCAAAGGTAATTCCAGAAATATGGAATAAGGAGACATTATCAAAAAGTTGATCGATATTCCATTCCTTCAGATTCATCTGACAGATGCTGGAACCCAGTCGATCATAGATAACTCTTGAAAAGCGCAAACTATTTCCCCGTTCCAAAAAATAAATACCCAATCTTTCCCCTCCAAATAATACATTGGTTGTATCTACTTGATTAGAGTGAAGATTTCTCAAGACAGCCATGCCCAAAGGAGAATCTGGCAATTTGCTTGCAAAAGCCACGGGATAGCCAAAATTAGCTAATATTGACGCGACATTTGCTTCTGAACCTCCATAATGTGCATGAAACGTTCGGCTGCTATTCAGCAGTTCTCCTGCATTTGTGGAAAGTCGAAGTAAGGCCTCACCGAGCGTCAGAATCTTAGGCATACAGACCACTCAATTGCTTATACGTTTCGGTAAATGTTTTTGCCATTTCGGTGACCTTATGAAAATCATCTGTTGCTGCAGGTTTCAATAGGCTGCCACCAACGCCAATCACTTTACAGCCCACTTGATACCAGTCCGCCAGATTATTCAGGTTCACACCGCCAGAAGGCATAATCTCCAACTGTGGTAAAGGAGCCTTGGCATCTTTAACAAATGCCGGGCCGACAATATTGCTAGGGAAAAGTTTGACAAGTTCCGAACCTGCTTGCATTGCTGTTTTCATTTCATTAACCGTCATGCAGCCCGGTATATACGGTATTTGATACAGATTGCAGAGTTCAGCCGTTCTTTCATCGAATGTTGGAGCAACAATAAATTTTGCGCCAACTGCGATCGCGTCATGAGCAGAATGTGCATCAATGATCGTTCCAGCACCAATTAAGAGTTCATCATCATCTCTATATTTCACCACAAGATTCTCAATAGCCCGAACTGCGTTTGGCACCGTAAACGTCAGTTCGATACTCTTAATGCCTCCAGCAATCAAAGCATCTGAAATTTTCAATGCTTTTTCGACAGATTCAGCCCGTAAAACGGCAACGATACCATTCTTTTCTAGTGCAGACAGGGCAGCAATTTTTCTCATCAGAGTTCGCCTCTCGTTTCTTTATAATAAATTTATTTTATTTATAATAAACTTCGTAACCATTTTAGCGCAGCAATATGAACTTGTAAACCCTTTCACAAAAAGAAAGTAAAAAAAAAGTCCCAAACAGGACACTGGGGACAAAAATAATTTATTATTTGTCAGTTAATTTTACTTTCAATCGATTTTCTCGCTTCACGGACTAACGAAATAATTTCATTACGCTTTTGTTCATTCATTCGAAAAACCGGTGTGCTGACACTAAAAAGACCCAAGATCCGATTTCCCTGCTTAAGTACTGTGCCAATGCAAAAAATCTCGTCCTCATTTTCTTCATCATCAATGGAATACCCACGTTGTTTAATCTTCTTTAGGTCATCCAATAACGCTTCGGGATCTGTGATCGTATTTTTCGCTTTCTTAATTAACGGTGTACGATTCAGATAATCGAGGATGACTTCCATACTCTGTTCAGCCAAGAAAGCTTTGCCCATACCGGAACAATACAAATCAAGTGTATGACCAACCCTTGATTGCAAAATGATTTTACCTTTTCCATTGAGCTTCTTTATGTAGACAACATGATCCCTTTCATAGATACCCAAATGGACAGTTTCACCTATTTTTTCATTAAGCTCGCTCAGCTCCGGATCGGTCAATTTAGCGATGCTAAACGATTTTTTAGCGGCTTCTCCATAACTGATCAATTTCGTCCCCAGAATGTATCGTTTTGTTTCTTCATCCCTTTTCACATAGTCAATGGAACAAAGCGTGTTTAGTATTTTTAAAACGGTGGATTTACTTGTTTTCAATGAAGTGTAAATTTCCTGTAGATTAACGGGATGATCTTGCTGCTCTAAGAAATCTAGGATCTGCTTTGCACGGATAATGACCGTGCCATAAGGTTTTTGTTCAGGCATAGGTGTCCAATTAACGTATTCTCTGAGTTACTGTTTTCCAGAATTACAGACGTTTCGTTAAATGGTTTCAACTCCTAATATGTATTTTATATTTATTATAAATCAATTGAGTTTATTGACCAAATGATTTAATTCACCATTTTGTTTATATTGATACTTTTCACTAAAAAAATTCAGTCCATCGCTTCAACTGTTCACTTTAAAAACAACGGCAGGATGATAAAAAGAAGGGCGCTCATAGCGAGGATGAAAACGACCGTCGAAACAGACAGCACATTTTGGATTTTGTTGTTTGCATATTCACCCATAATCCGTTTGTTATTAACCAACAGTGTCATAAAGATCAGAATGACTGGGCAGAGCATACCGGCCAGCTGCTGCGTGAACAGCGTCAGGCGCACGAGTGATAGACCGGGAATTAAGACAACAGCAGCACCAATAATAATCATCAGCGTATAGATACCATAAAAGGTTGGCGCATCGCTGGCGCGGTTATCGACGCCACTCTCAAAACCAAAAGCTTCACAGACCGCATAAGATGTAGAAAGCGGGATAACGGCACAAGCCAGAACAGAGGCGCCAAGCAGACCGGCACCGAAAAGAATCGTCGCAAAGTTACCCGCGAGCGGTGCGAGTGCAAGCGCCGCCTGCCGTGCCGAATTGACTACGACGCCATCCTTAAACAAGGCAGCTGCCGTGCAGACAATAATGAAAAAAGCGATTAGATTCCCCCAAACTGCTCCAAAACAAGCATCTATCTGCGCGTTTTTCAATTCAGAAAGTTTCATACGCTTATCAACGACAGACGATTGAAGATAAAACTGCATATAAGGAGTAATCGTCGTTCCGATCATTCCGATGAAAGTGAGCAAAAAGCCTTGATTCAGTGCAAGCGTCGGGGTTATCGACTGTTTAAAAACAGCGCCCCAATCCGGACGAACAAGAAAGCAGGAGATGATATAACCCAAGAAAACCAAGGTGAAGGCAAGAAAAATTTTTTCAACACGCTTATACGATCCTTTTGAAACGAGTAACCAGATCGCCACCGCAAAAACCGGTACAGAAATATATTTGCTAATACCGAACAATTCCAAACTGACAGCAATACCGGCAAAATCCGCGAGTGATACGCCAAAATTTGCAATGACTAAAACAAGCATGGCGAGAAACGTCAATTTCACGCCAAAATTTTCGCGAATGAGACTGGCAAGTCCCTTGCCAGTTACGATCGCCATTCGCGCATTCATTTCCTGAACGACCGCGAGACTGATCGTAATGATGATCAATCCCCAGATCATTCGATAGCCGTATGTGGCTCCGACCGAAACATAGGTAAAAACACCGCCCGCATCATTACCGGCATTAGCCGTAATCAACCCCGGCCCGAGAATGCTAAGCAGTAGAAAAAAATGAAAAGATTTCTTTTTTGCAAGGTGCATCAATCTTCCCTCCTAACTGGCGCCAGGATCAGGCATGTATCATGACACTTTTAGCTGACATTTCACTAAAAAATCAATGTTTATGCAGCAGATAATATAATACATCGCTGGCAATGACAATGCCGGACAATTCTTGCTCACCATCCAACACCGCGACAGCCGGCAAATTGTATTTTGTAATGACCTCGATCAGATCTGATAGATTGTCGTCATCTTGAACAGTATGGAAATCTGTATCCATGATTTGGTGAATCGGCAGCGACGGATCCGAGACTGCCAGATCGCGCAGCGAGACTGTGCCGACTAATCGCTTCGCCTCATTCACAATATATAGGAAGAAAACGGTATCCATCTCCGGTTTTTCTTGACGCATGAGTGCAAAACAGTCCTGAACACTCATCTGATCATTCACACAGACAAAATCCATGGACATCAGACTGCCGACCTTGTTTTCCGGGTATTCCATCAATTCTTGGACTTCTTCAGAGGTCTCCTTATTCATTTCACTCAGCAAATCTTCGACAATGTCCCGATCCAGTACGCCAAAAATATCGGCAACTTCATCAGATGGCATCTTCTCCAGAACATCGGCGGCTTTCGTAATTGATAAACTATCGATCAATTTGATCTGTGATTCAGGTTCCATCTCTTCTAGAACATCCGCTGCTTTTTCCTCATCGAGTGCCGTAAACATCGACATCTGCGTATCTTTATCCAAATCCTCGATAATATCCGCGACATCAGATGGATGCAGCAACTCTATTTTTTTCGCCTGCGCCGCCAGCTTTAGACCCTTTTCACCCGGTTCAACAGTTTGTACATCGTCCCACAAAATCAATCTACCCGGAAGATTCTTATGAAAAAGATGTAAAATTTTTTTCAACGGTTTGGCAATAGCCAAACGGCGAAATAAGCCCTCCAGTCCGACATCGACTGCGATGAGATAAGTGCCGGTGGCAACTACCGCAAAGCGCAAATCATTCACACGGACAACCTTCCGCCCATCCAAATCAATGATCTGTTTATCCAACATCTTTTCCATAAGGGATAGGTAATTCTCTCCGTTCGAGACTTCTTTACTATGCAGATTGTTACAGAAAAAATTGTAATTTGAACCATCCTTCTGTATGTCTATCGTCGAACTATCGAGTGTCGCACCGCCACGGAGCTTAATCGCAGTTACCTTCGGACGTTTATAACTTGTATCCACGTATAGATCGGCAATTCGCCCAAGCGGATGGGCATCTTTGGACAGAAAAACGGGCCGACCAATAATTCGGCTAAAATAAAATTTGGAAGTCATGACTCAATCGATGCCTCCCCCTCTATTAAAAAAACAGCTGATGATCCACTCGGGAGCATCATCCTTTTTCATCTGCTGTTCGCATAGTTTTCAATTCATACTATCCTCATTCAATATAGAAAAACACCCTGAATTCTGTTATGGTGAGCATATATCTCCCATCAGAAGAGGCGTCTTCTCTATAATACCTAACAAAGGTGCAGAGAATCAACTTTCTTTCAAAAAATTTACAGTAAATAAAAAAACAGTCTCCTTTCATTCAGTAAATCGCTCGAAAGCAAATGCCTATGATACATTCCTGGTTCTTAAGCGGGATTTGAGGAACAATTATCAATTGCCAGATAGAAGCCTGAAAAGAGGGATGGGTATGAAACGTCAGTTTTGTGCTTTTTTGCGCGGTGTCAATGTCAACGGACGACGAATGAAAATGGACGATCTCGCTAAATTGTTTGAGTCAATTGGTTTTTCCGATGTCCGCACGATTTTAGCAACCGGAAATGTCCTATTTACGCCGTTGGAAAATCAAACTGAACAAGAACTCAAGGAAAAAATCGAAACTGAACTGAGCGAGCAATTTCAATATGAGGCCTCGGTCTTCATCCGCGGGGAGAAGAAATTGAGAGCTATTCATGCGGCTGCAAAAACTATTCCTGTTTCCAAAGACTTCCATAACTATCTGATTCTTTCAGACGAAAAAGAGCTGCTGGTCGATCTCGATCAACTTTTTCATTCCATTACACCACAGGACTCCGAACGATTTCAAATTAAAGCGGGTGAGGCCTTTTGGATCGTTCCAAAAGGATCGACATTGTCTTCAGAATTCGGTTCGAAAATCCTAGGCAGCAAAAAATACAAAAGCAAGCTGACTTCCCGCAATATCCGTACGATTGAAAAAATCGATAAACTTTTGAATACTTGAAAGTCAGGCAGCTTATAAATGGAATTGCTGGCCTAGACCTTAGATGTCCACTCTTTTATCTCTGAGACAATTAAAAAACAGTCATCCATTTCGCAAGACGACTGTTTTACTGAACATTTTATTCGTTAAAGTATTTAGGCAGGTGATAACCATCATATTGCTTATGTGTTTTTAAATAGTGTTTAAACCTTTTGGAATGATAAGCCGCTACGATATCTTTGGCCCACTTGCTATTTTTATTCTGGGCGGCAACAACAACATTAATAGAAAATCTATCCTGTAAATTTTCCAACTTCAGAGCTGAAGTCAGTTTCAAACCACTGGATACGGCAAAGTTTCCTTGAATGACTCCATAATTGACATCAGGTAAGGCGCGGACTTCCTGTGCATTATTCATATCTTTCAATACCAGGTGATGCGGATTGCTGATAACGTCTTTCAATGAGGCATTCGCGGGATTGGATTTTGGGCTTAGTTTAATCCATCCCAGATCATTAAGAATGACAAGTCCTCTATATAGATTGGAAGCCTCATTTGGAAGAGCAATAATATCCCCATCTTTTAAAGATTTTAATGATTTTGATTTACCGGCAAATAACCCCATTGGCGGACCGGGAATCTGCACAATACCAACATTGTGGATATTTTCCTGCTTATTGACGAATTCCATATAGACTGGATGCTGCATGATATTCGCATCAATTTGTCCCTTAGACACCGCGACATTAACCTGAATTCCATCCGTAAAATTCTTGGTGTTTACGGTATAGCCCTTTTTCTTGAGTATAGGTTCAACACCTTCTTTGAACATTTGTTCATAAGGTCCGGCATTGAAACCAATGGTAATATTTTTTTTTGCCTTGCTGTTATTATTTATGCCGGAATTTGATTGATTCGAGCATGCTGTACTGATGATTAACAAAAATACAAGAATAATACTAACAAGTCCCATACTCTTTTTCAAAATGAACCTCTCCTCATAAAATCAAATAATTTATATGAAGTAATCTCAGAAGATTACTTAGCTTTTTGCGAAAATTTAACTGTCATTATTGGATTGGGCAGACTTAAGACTATTGTTTCACTGCCCATTGCTCTAAAGATTTAATAGCCAGAGCGACACTTTCTTGGGTAATCGAATAGGGTAAAAGATGGATCGTTTTATCCGGGGTAACAGATTGTCTTGCGAGTTCCGATATTCCCGCTTCTGACAGACCTGCTAAATTCAGATCAGCAAGGCTTTTCGGCAGATGAAGACTTTGGTATAGTGCGCTTAATTTTTTAATTTCCGCCCAGTTATTTTCAAGGGCTAATTGTACCATAATTCCGTAGGCTACTTTTTCTCCATGAAGAAAATGTTTCGTTTCAGAAAAGGTAGTCAAAGCATCGTGAATCGAATGCGCAGCGGTTGCCCGCCCAAGTTCATCAGCAAATCCGCCGACCAGACCACTGGCCATGATATTCGTTTCCATCACAAGCCTCCAATCGTCTGATACAATGCCGTGCCGCATATCTGCTATTGCTTTTTCAGCATGTTTCAGTGGAATCTCCCTACACAAACGGGCCGATTCGGAAGCATAAATAATAGCGAGATTCTTATGTTTGACATTTGAAAGCAGACTTTCTGTTTCATACCACTTAGCCAGTGTATCAGCAATCCCTGCTATAAAATAATTCACCGGAGAAGCAGCGATGACCCGTGGCTCAATGAGCACGAGATTTGCTTGTTTCGGATAAATCTGGTGACCGAGCGAAATACCATTGTCCTTATAGAGAACACTAAGAGCAGACCAAGCCGCACAGTTGCTTGCCAGTGTTGGCATCAAAATAAGAGGTAGATTACCCGCTTTGTACGCGACTGCCTTTGCTGTATCTAAAACCTTACCCCCACCTAATCCAATAACAGAGTCTGCACCTGTTAAACGGATTGTCTGAATCACACGTTCTATTTCCAAATGTGAACACTCGCCATGAAACGGCAGATCGACGACATCAATTCCAAAAGAGCTCAAATCAGGCAAAAACGGCGAGGCCTGATGAAATGCCTTTTCTCCATGAAGAAAGATTACTTTTTTCACGAATAGTTTCTGAAGCACTTTGGACAAGAAGTCATAAGCTCCCTCTTCAGATAAATATTGCTGAGGAGCAATCCTGGATACTAAATGTAAAGACATAAACTCATCTCTTTCTCTCGTTCTACACGAGTAAATAAAGCATCTCGATACGAGGACCACCTATCAAAATCAATTCATCGTCATCCCACCTGTAACATTGATCGCTTGCCCTGTCATATAGGCAGATAACGAACTGGCAAGGAAAAGGGCTACATTAGCAACATCGCGAGGGAGTGCAGTTCTGCCGAGAGGCACCTGAGAACAGTCTTCCTGATGGATTTGCTCCGGCGTGAGTCCTCTTAATTTTGCACCATCAATCCGTTCTCTTTGCTTCATTCGTGTCTCAACAATTCCAGGGCAAATCGCATTGACAAGGATTCCCTTTGCTGCGAGCTCAATTGCCATGACTTTCGTGAAACCCAAAACGGCATGTTTGGATGCACAATAGTTTCCCATGCACCGATAGCCGTTTTTCCCTGCCTGTGAAGCGACATTGATGATCCGGCCAGATATCTTTTGTTCGATCATTTGTCTAGCAACAGCTTGCGAGATTAGAAAAGTTCCTTTCGCGTTAATATCCATAACTCTGTCCCAATCTTCTTCTTTGATATTAACGGCAAAATCCATGGTTGAGATGCCCGCACTGTTTACAAGAATATCAATGGATCCCCAATAGTCGGTTACAGACTGAACCGCAGCGGAAATAGCTTTCTTGTTTGTGACATCTAACTTCAAATGAATCCTGTGCTCAGAGATCCTCTTGAAAGGCTCTTCAAAAGCGATATCTGCAATGGCAACATTTGCCCCTGCTTCTAAAAACAATTCAGCAATTCCTTCTCCAATACCCGAGTTTCCGCCAGTGATCAGAGCATTTTTGTTTGTAAGATCGATAGGAATCATTCGTCAAACCTCTAATCTATAATAATTTTCATTTGAAAAATAAATTCATTTCCCGTATCCGTTCGACGGCTTCTTCGAGCATCTCCACACGGCTGACCAAACTGATCCGTATATAGCGATCCCCTTTCTCCCCAAACCCAATCCCGGGAGCAACAACAATATGTGCCTGTTCAAACAGCAGATCAGCGAAAGTTTGGCTATTATAACCTTCAGGAACGGGAAGCCATGCAAAAAAAGTACCTTCTGGCTTAGGAACAGGCCAGCCAATTTTCCGTAAACTTTTTATCAAATGATCGCGTCTTTCTTGATAGGTTGACACGATCTCGCGGACACATTTCTGATCCGACTCGAGCGCACAAGCGGCTGCATCCTGAACAGCTCCAAAGACTGTACTGTATGCATGCATTTGAAAATGATTGAGCGCCTGAATTATTGAGGCATTCCCCACAGCAAATCCAAATCGCCACCCAGCCATATTATAGGTTTTTGAAAGCGTATATACCTCAATGCCAAATTCTTTTGCCCCGTTTAATTGAAGTAGACTAATCGGTTTTCTGCGGTCAAAACCAAGAGATGCATAAGCAAAATCATTCAACACAGGGATGTTATTCTCTCTGGCGAAGTCAAGAGTCTCCTGATAAAACGATTCGCTAGCCAAAGCGCCTGTTGGATTGTTCGGATAATTAAGCAAAAGCAGCTTTGATTTTTTCCTAATATCTTCTGGAATGACGCGATAATCCGGTAAATAACCATTTGTTTCTTCTAAGGGAAGCGCAAAGGTTTTGGCACCCGCGAGAGTAGCAGCTGAGTGATAGATGGGATAACAGGGATCAGTAATCAATAAGTAGTCTCCCGGATTCAACAGAATCTGAGGAATGGCTGTAATGCCTATGTGAGCGCCATGAAAAACAGCGACCTCAGATAGTGGATCAATGGTTACACCATATTCCTTTTTATAAAATCGGCTGATTGCGAGCCGAATATTCTCTTTACCAAGAAAAGGAGGATAAGCTTGATTCTCCGGCTTAACAATTGCCTTTTTCATTGCCTGAATAATGTGAGCAGGAGTCGGAAGATCAGGATTTCCTTTGGAAAGATTGATGAAGGGTTTTCCTGATTTTCCTGCGGATTCTGCCAATCTTTCATCCAGTCTATCAAAAAAATTAACAGGGAGCCGCTTTACCCGTTCCGAAGGCACAAAAACAGCCATTTTCAATCACTCACTTCTATAAAATTTAACCTTTCATTTTTTGTTGCCAAAGACTAATGTCACAATCTTCTCCAAATGATCTGCATCAACCGAATCAAAATTTGCATCATACGGACTATCAAGATCAAGTACTCCGAAAAATTGTTGGGTATCTGGTTGGAAGATAGGCACAACAATTTCTGACTTGGAGCGGGAGTCACAAGCAATATGCCCGGGAAAAAGATGGACGTTGTCAACTATCTCTGTTGTTTTTGTCGCGGCCACCTTCCCGCACACACCTTTGTCAATTGGAATATGCATACAGGCCACTCTTCCCTGAAAAGGACCTAGAATTAATTCGTCATGCTTCCAACGATAAAAAGATGCACCATTCAACCGAGGCACCCTTTCAAAAATTATTGATGTCATATTGCTCATATTGGCTACCAGATCAAATTCATTATGAAGTAAAGCCTGAATTTGTATAAAAAGATTCTTATAGATTTCTTCTTTTTCCATTAAATTTCTCCTCTCATTTCTTCTAAAGCGCCAGCAAGACAGCATTACATTTTTCACATCTGCTCCAGTGCTCTCCCTACCGAAGATGATAAGCTGTCGTACACATCGCCGATGAAAAGTGAAACCTCATGCTTTTTTCATAATAAGAACTCTCGAGTTTATATTTTTCTTGCCTTATTCGCCAGATAATTTCCAAAGGATTGAACCAGCTGAACAACGATAATAAGAAGAACAACAGTCGCTATCATTGTAAAAGTATCAAACCGTTCATAACCATAAGATATTGCTAAATCGCCGATGCCACCTCCCCCAACAGTCCCTGCCATTGCCGTTGCTCCAATTAGTCCAATTGTCGCCGTTGTCAGACTGAGAATCAGCGATCCAAGTGCCTCTGGGAGTAAGAAATAGCGAATCACTTGCCAAGGTGAAGCTCCCATCGCATTAGCTGCTTCAAGAATCCCATCGTTAACTTCTAAGAGAGAATTCTCAACAAGTCGGCCGATATATGGGGCGATATAAACGATTAGCGGAACAATAGCAGCTGGCGTACCGATTGTCGTATGTACGATGAATCGTGTAAATGGAATGATCGCGACTAGCAGAATAATAAACGGGAGTGAGCGAATGACATTAATGACCGGATTAAGTAATCGGTAAATCCAATGATTTTCTAACACGCCTCCCGGTCTTGTAACAACAATGCTTATTCCAAGAAAGATACCAATGATTGCTCCTACGACAAGAGAAAACAGCACCATCACAAGCGTGTCTTCTAATGCCTGCATAAATTGCTGCAGCGTAATTGTTGTTTGTATCACTTTCACACTTCCTCCATATGAATGCCAAGATTTTCCGCATAATTAATGGCGTTTTCGACTGCGATTTGTTGACCTTCAATTTGAATGACCATATGCCCAACTTCCCTTCCCTGAATTTTAGACATATTGGCATAGAGAATGTTGATTGTCACCGGATTATTTTTAATCAATTGGTTAATGATTGGGGTTGATACTTTTTCACCAATGAATTCAATTTTAAATATCCTGCCATTTCCATTTTGGAGACTTTTCAGCTGCTCTGATGTGCCATCCGGAATAACCGTATGCACAAAATCACATGTTGTTTGACACTTCGGATGAACAAAAACATTGAAGACATTTCCGGATTCGATAATCTTGCCTTTCTCCATTACAGCAACGCTTTGGCAGATTTTCTGAATCACGCTCATTTCATGAGTAACAATCAGCATGGTGATTTTGTAGGCCTGATTAATTCTTTTCAGGAGTGCTAGTATCTGTTCAGTCGTTTTTGGATCAAGAGCGCTTGTTGCTTCATCACAAAGCAATATTGCTGGATTTAGGGCAATTGCTCTGGCAATACCCACTCTCTGCTTCTGACCACCGGACAATTCCCTAGGATAACTCTGCGCTTTATCTGCTAATCCAACAAATTCCAAAAGCTCCGTCACTCGCTCTTTGATTTCATTCTTGCTTTTTCCCTCTAAAATTAGTGGGATCGCTACGTTTGCGAAAACAGTTTTGGACTCTAGTAAATTAAAATGTTGAAAGATCATTCCAATTTTCTTTTTAAAGTGACGCAGCTGTTTTTTATTGCATACGGACCAATCAATATCATTAACGATCACTTTTCCCGATGAAGGAGTCTCCAAGGCGTTGACCATTCGAATGAGTGTACTTTTCCCCGCACCGCTATAACCAATGACGCCATAGATCTCTCCATCATGAATAGTTAATTGTATATCTTTCAGGGCAATTGTCTCTGAATCCTTTCGTCGAAAAACTTTCGAAACATTTTGAAATTCAATTATTGAAACCATCCCCTTGCCTTGTTAATGCTAGTAAATTACTATTTTAATGCAAAAAAACTTCTGTCAGAGAAACAGAAGATTTCCATAAATCTGTTTATCTTTCAGTCTACACTGCTGGAATTAGCACAGTACCATAAAGGTCTGTTGCTGAAGCATCATCGGGCCAGTTCCCTCATCTTCTCTGGATAAACGCGCTATTCAATTAATAGTTATATAATGGGTTTTATCGGTATTATATTCTCTGTTTTTATTTAAGTCAATTAATTAGGATGGATTTACTTGGGTAAAGATCCAATTCGAGAACTATCAAGCCCTTTCATTCCGCCTTTTGAGAGTATTAGGCCTATTACTTTAGGAAAAATCGTCAAAAAAAGTGGGCAACAGTAGCTGCGTAGCTGCAGATCGGCGTACTGTCCAGAGAGCAAACCAAGTTTCTTTTGCTATTTAGAAAAATCATTTTTGCAATTCAAGCAATATTTGCAATATACTAACAACACAATATAAATAGGAAAGAACAATGTGAAGAACAGGAGATGTCTTTTCTGAAAATCGCGCCTGGTGAGATGCGATAAGGCAATGGGCTGCCGAAGATGACCTTCAAGCTCGTATCTGCTGAGTTTCTTATGAATAGCGGCTCGTTTCTGCGGATAACGCTCCCTCTTCTGCGGATAACGCTCCCTCTTCTGCGGATAACGCTCCCTCTTCTGCGGATAAAGCTCCCTCTTCTGCGGATAACGCTCCCTCTTCTCCGGATTAGGCTCCCACTTATGCGGATA
>JBHGUY010000010.1:0-75484 GCA_048976585.1 Sporolactobacillus sp.
GACGCCTTAGGGTTTCTCTGCGCTTTTTTACTTATTTGCGAACAAATGTTCCTTCCAAACTAAATTTCCTACACTTTTCGACCAGATAGTCCTGTAAGAATCAGGGAATGGCCGATTTGGCTATTGGTGCAACAAACCCTAATTACTTGTGTCGTTCAGCCATCAATTTTTCCAGTTCATCAGCAGTGGCGTCGAGTCTGATAAATGATTTTGCCGTTGATTTTGGACATGTAGTACGCTCTTTGCTCTTAGCTTCCCATTTACGGGACGCAGGTATCCTGAGCGGCGCTAGTTTTTTTATCAACCATGCTTATTGCTCCCCTTTTAATAAAGCAGTTATTATCCATAAGACAAGCCAGATTTCAATTCCAATTAATCCTAAAATCTGCAAAAACTGTAGGTGTTGAAAGTCAAAAGTAGTTAGCAAAAAAATATCCCCACGTCGAAGCGCGAGGCATGGGGAAAGTTAAATTTTGAGATCTAACAATGATCTAAGCAAAAGGATTACAAAATAAATGATTTCATAGGCGATAAACCCAAAGAACACCAGCTATGCGATTTCCTGCTGAGATTCAAATGGATGCCGGGTATTTGAATACGTCTGCGATATTGTAAAGGTAAAATGATCACCTCGATTTTTTTCCACTGTACCGTTATCCAGCCCCATTTTGACCGCTGATACTTTTATTCTAAGTTTTTGATGCCGAATATACATTTGCTATTTTGAAGCTCTTATATCGCTGAGCATCCCCTATAAAAATTAGTGTTTATCTATGGCAAATTCTCTTAATCTCTTTTTTGATTACAGTCAGTGTCTGCCCACTAGCGAACGATGGATTTACTAAAAAAAATATTCCACATCCTTTGATTTTTCCGCGTATTCTCCAAGCCCAGAGACAATCACGAACCAGGGTATTTATCATACCATAAAGTGTTGAAAGAAAAATCGGCTATGTGGAAAATGAATTGAAGTAGCCATTCGGAGGGAAAGTCGATGCTGACAAACAGGCATATTGTGATCTTAGGAGGGGACGCCCGTCAGATTGAGGTCATCGATAAGCTCATTGCACTCGATGCTCGTCTGTCGCTTGTCGGTTTCGATCAGCTGGATAGGAATTTTAATGGAGCGATGAAAGTGACATTGGACGAAATTCAACCGAGAACGGTAGACAGTTTGATTCTTCCTGTAAGCGGGACGGATGATGAGGGAAACGTGGAGACGACGTTTTCCAATCAAACGGTAAAACTCACGGAAGAATGGCTGGCACAAACACCGGATCATTGCACGATCTATTCGGGAATTTCAACACCTTATCTTAATAAAATTGCTCAGAAAACGGAGCGCGAGGTCGTCAAATTGTTCGCACGCGACGATGTTGCCATCTATAATTCTATTCCGACTGTCGAAGGAACCATAATGATGGTCATTCAACATACAGAGATTACGATTCATCAGGCTAATGTGCTTGTGCTCGGGCTGGGTCGAACCGGAATGAGTGTGGCCAGAGCCTTTCACGCTTTGGGCGCACGCGTCAAAGTTGCTGATCGCAATCCGCGGCAAATCGCCCGGGCCATTGAGATGGGTGTAGACGCCTTTTATTTGAAGGATTTGGAGAATAAAGTCCAGGATACTGAAATCTGCATTAATACGATACCGGTCATGGTTTTGAATAGTCAGGTATTGTCGAGAATGCCGGCTAGCAGCTTCATCATTGATCTCGCCTCACTGCCCGGCGGAACAGATTTCCGTTATGCCAAAAAGCGGGGAATCAAAGCAATCATCACTCCGGGACTGCCAGGACTTGTGGCACCTAAAACAGCCGGAAAAATCATTGCCAATGTGCTGGAGGAATTACTTGAGGAAAAATTTAAGGAGGAAGAACCGGATGAATCTTGAGGGAAAACATATTGGATTCGGTATCACCGGGTCACATTGCACATACAGCCAGGTTGTTCCGGAGATTGAAAAACTTGTGGCAGCCGGCTGCCGGGTCAGTCCGTTCGTCACGTATACTGTGCGACATACCGACACACGCTTTGGCAAGGGAGAGGACTGGATCAGCAAGATTGAGGAAATTACAGGCAATAAAGCCGTCGATTCGATCGTGGAAGCAGAGCCGTTCGGTCCTAAAAAACCGCTGGATTGCATGATTATTTCACCGATTACCGGCAATTCAATGAGTAAATTCGCCAACGCTCAGACTGATTCTGCTGTGTTGATGGCTGCTAAGGCGACGCTTAGGAATGGCAGTCCCGTCGTACTTGGTATTTCAACCAACGATGGACTCGGTTTGAACCTGCAAAATATTGCCAAACTGATTGTCACTAAAAATATTTATTTCATTCCATTTGGCCAAGATGATCCGGTAAAGAAACCGAATTCGCTGGTCGGGAAAATGGATCTGACCCTGGAAACAGTGAAAATCGCTTTGGATGGCAAACAATTACAGCCGGTTCTCGTGGATAAAACCCTCTGAAAATCAATAATCATGCGTTTTCTAACAATGAATGTGATAAAATAATAATGGGATCGGTAAAAAATAATGATTTCCTGATTCTCACTTTCTTTCGATTATTATTGATCATATAATAGAAAAAATGACAGGATTATTGAGGAGAGATGGTTTTGCTAAAGTCAGAAGGATTAAATGTAGCAGTAGTCGGCGTAACCGGCGCCGTTGGAACTAGAATGTTGCAGATGCTTGAGAGTTCGCCTCTTCCGGTCAAACATCTTCTTCCGCTTGCTTCTTTTCGTTCTGCAGGCAAGAAGGTTACTTTTGGCGATAAAGAGTGGACAATTGAGGAAGCAAAACCGGAATCATTTGAACAGATAGATATTGCTCTATTCAGTGCCGGCGGCTCGGTATCAAAGCAGCTCGCACCCGAAGCTGCTTCGCGCGGCGCCATTGTTGTCGATAACACGAGTGCATTCCGTATGGATCCGGAGGTACCGCTGGTGGTTCCGGAAGTAAATGAAAAAGCATTATTTGAACATCACGGCATCATTGCCAATCCCAATTGCTCGACGATTCAGATGGTTGTTGCACTTGAACCGATTCGTCAGGCTTACGGGCTGAAACGGGTTATTGTTTCTACTTATCAGGCGGTTTCCGGAGCAGGCACGAAGGCAATGCTGGAACTTGCGACAGAGGCACGGGCAATTTTAGATGGTAAAGTTCCAGAACCTGCCATTTTACCAGTTAAAGGGGATAAGAAGCATTATCAGATGGCTTTCAACGCTATCCCCCAGATTGACTTATTTCAACCGAATGATTATACGTTTGAAGAAATGAAAATGATTAATGAGACAAAGAAAATTATGAGTGATCAAGATCTGAAAGTCTCGGCAACCTGCGTCCGAGTTCCGGTAGAAATCAGCCATGGCGAAACGGTCTATATAGAAATCGGTAAAGATGATGTGGATGCTGCAGCCATAAAAAATCTGCTTGCCGATGCTCCGGGCGTTATTCTTCAGGATGATCCGGCACATCAGATTTATCCGATGCCTGCAGCTGCTTCCGGGAAGAAAGAAGTTTTTGTCGGTCGTATCCGCCGCGATCCGGATGTTGCTAACGGTTTCCACCTTTGGGTTGTTTCTGACAATCTGCTAAAGGGAGCAGCCTGGAATTCGGTACAAATTGCGGAAAGCCTGCTGAAGCTCGGACTGGTCAAAGTCTGATACAGGCAGGAGAGACTTGACGTCTGCTTTTTCTTTTTTTGAAAAAGCGAATGCCTGCTGCGCCAGTTCGTCAGAGATATTTCTCAGAACGCGCTTCATCCGGGAATGTCCATTCATCAGTGACTTTCTGAGTCTCCTATTAGAGAAAGGGTGGAAACCATTTGAAAATCATTGTTCAAAAATTTGGCGGGACCTCTGTCCAGACCCCGGAGATGCGGGAACATGCGCTGGCTCATGTCACTGCCGCAGTAAAAAAAGGATATAAGGTGATTGTCGTTGTCTCAGCCATGGGGCGATCGGGCGATCCGTACGCGACAGATACGCTGCTAAGTCTGATTGACGGTACCGGCAGTTCACCGCGTGAAAAAGATATTCTGATGTCTTGCGGCGAAACGATATCGATGATCGTTTTTTCAAATCTGCTCAAGCATGCTGGCATACATTCCGAGGCCTTAACCGGCGCTCAGGCGGGATTCCGGACAAACAGGGCTTTTAACGAAGCCAAAATTATTGATATGCAAATTGCCCCATTGCTGAAAAGGCTGGAGAATCTGGATGCCGTTGTGGTGGCTGGTTTTCAGGGGCAGACGACAGACGGTGAAATTACAACCCTCGGCCGTGGAGGCAGCGATACATCGGCAGCGGCGTTAGGCGCAGCCGTCAGTGCCGAGTGGATCGATATTTTCACAGACGTGAACGGCGTGATGACTGCCGATCCCCGCATCGTTCGGAATGCCCGTCAGCTTTCGGTTCTGACTTATAACGAAGTCTGCAATCTTGCTTATCAGGGAGCAAAAGTCATTCATCCCCGTGCCGTTGAGATTGCCATGACGGCGAAAATACCGATTCATATTCGTTCGACGATGAGCGATGAATTGGGCACTCTAGTGACAACGATGAATCGGGCAGTGAACGGCAGGGACGTGCAGGAACGACCGGTGACCGGAATTACCTATGTCAAAGGGGTTACGCAGATCAGAGTTCGTGCTGGCAAGGAAGAATACAATTTGCAGGCACGAGTTTTCAAAGCAATGGCCGAACAGGGAACCAGTGTGGATTTAATCAATATCAGTCCGAATGGCGTGATTTATACGGTCATGAGCAGATTTACTGAGCGCGCTGTGAACACTCTGCAGGCGCTTGGATATCAGCCGGAAGTCCAGACCGGATGCGCAAAAGTATCAGCAGTCGGCGCTGGAATGGCCGGAGTTCCCGGCGTTGCTTCACGGATTGTCAATGCGCTGACAGAACAAGGCATTCGCATTCTCCAATCTGCTGATTCCCACAATACGATATGGGTACTAGTCGATCAAGAGAGAATGGAAGACGCAGTGAATGCGCTGCATCAAGCCTTCCATCTGGAGAAAGAACAGGCTGAAACAGGTCTGGAACATCCAACACAGGAGTGAAAAAAATGGATTTTGGCAAAATGTTGACCGCTATGGTCACACCTTTTGACGAGAAAGGCCAAGTAAGCCTGTCCCGTACGACAGACTTAATCGAGCATCTCATCCGTACAGGATCAGATGGCCTTGTAGTGGCCGGAACAACGGGTGAATCACCGACACTGACAGGCGAGGAAAAGTTGGCATTATTTGAACATGTCGTGCACGTGGTGAACGGACGTGCCAAAGTGATTATCGGAACAGGTGGAAATAATACGGCTCAATCTGTTGCCTTTTCGAAAGAAGCCGAAAAATTAGGCGTAGACGCGATCATGGCGGTTGCCCCTTATTATAATAAACCGAATCAAGCAGGGCTTTACGCCCATTATCAGGCGATTGCTGAGGCGGTTCATTTGCCTATTGTCATTTATAATATTCCCAGCCGTTCCAAAGTGAATATTGAAGCGGAAACGACGATTCGCCTGTCAAAAATAGAGAATATTGTTGCCATAAAAGAAGCCAGCGGCGATCTGGATCAGATGGCTGCGATCATCAACGGCACCGATGACGATTTTCATCTGTATAGCGGCGATGATGGTCTGACCCTGCCTGTTCTCGCAATTGGCGGTCAGGGAGTGATCTCCGTGGCTTCCCATATCATTGGACCAGAATTAAAAACAATGATTCAAACCTTCTTAGCAGGTGATGTGGCGCGCGCTGCAGCCATGCATCGGGCGATGCTTCCTTTCATGCGGGCACTATTTGCTCAGCCCAGTCCGGCTCCCGTGAAGGCGATTCTGAATGAGTGCGCCGTTCCTGTCGGTGGCGTTCGTTTGCCAATGGTTGAATTGACGGACAAAGAGCACGCCTCGCTGCTCACCATTTATAAAACGCTTATTAATGAACAAGAATCGTCGGTGAACTGATCCCGACACTTAATGAAATTGTCCGGGAAATCGTTCAGAGACTATGAATGAAGAAATGTTAGTGCCAGAAAGACCATCATCCTTTCTATTGACAGAAGGGTGACGGTTTTTCTTTTTTAGCTAAAAATTAGAGTATTCTAGTGGCTGACCGCGTGACCACGCTCTATTCAAGGCCGCTGAATTGATCGTCAGCAAAAGTTGAGCGATGATTAAAACAATATGCAGAGAACAAACGAGAGAAAAGGTGAGGCAAGTGGCAAGAAATGAATATAAACTCCGATCCGGTTTAGATGGGCAGAAAGCGCTAAAAGATCGCTGGACGGTGCTGACTGTTATCAATCTTTTTACATTTATGTCCACGTTAGACGCAAGCATCGTGAATGTTGCACTTCCGCGTATTTCAGAGGACTTAGCGCTGCCGATTGCCAGCAGTCAATGGATAGTCACAATTTATTTGATGACCATCTGCGTGCTTATTCTTATCTTCGGACGGATGGGCGATATATTCGGCAAAATACGAATTTTTCGCATCGGAACCTTTCTTTTTATCCTCGGATCGCTCCTCAGCGGGCTCGGTTTCAGTTTCGCCTTGCTGCTTTTTGGACGAGTTGTTCAGGCTGTTGGTGCTTCGATGACGATGGCCAATAATTTCGGCATCGCGACGGATATTTTCCCAGCTAATGAACGCGGACGGGCACTTGGCCTGATTGGTACCTTCGTTTCTCTGGGCGGCATTACGGGCCCCGGAATCGGTGGGCTCATCGTTTCTGCAGTCAATTGGCATTTCATTTTCTGGATTAATGTCCCAATAGGTCTAATCGTGATGCTGCTCGGCTGGCGCCTGCTTCCAAAGGACTCGGTTCAACCGGGTGGCAGTCTCGATAAGAAAGGCTCAATGCTTTTTGGGTTATTTATTATTTTATTATTTGCTGGCATGCTGCTCGGTCAACACTGGGGTTATACGGATCAGCGAATTATCGCTCTTCTGCTGCTGGCTTCTGCTTTTTTTACTGCTTTTCTGAGAATGGAGTGGCGGAAGAAAGAACCAATGCTGCAGCTGAGACTTTTTAAAAATCATTTGTTTTCGATCGGCATTCTTTGCGCATATTTTGTCTTTGTTTCCAACTTCTGCTTCAATATTATCGCTCCGTTCTATACCCAGAATATTTTGCATCTGAGCGCAAGAGATTCAGGATTTCTTTTAATGCTATTCCCGATTATGATGGCGGTCATTGCACCACTCAGCGGCGCTTTGTCGGACAAGATTGGTTCTGAGTTGCTGACTTTTGTCGGCCTGCTCGTGCTCGTTGCGGCGCAAATCGGTTTCAGCAGGGTGCATGCCGGAAGTCCGATTGCTCTGGTTGGCGTTCTGATCGCTCTCCTGGGAGTCGGAAGCGGTCTGTTTCAATCGCCGAACAATTCGCTGGTCATGTCATCTGTGCCCCGCGACCAGCTGGGCAGCGCCGGAAGCGTGAATGCACTGATTCGTAATTTGGGGATGATTAGCGGGATTACCTTCGCGACGACTCTGCTTTTTGCCTCAATGTCTGCGCGTTACGGCCAGCGGGTAACGGGCATTCTTCCGCATCAGCCGGATATTTTCTTGTTTGGCATGCACATTGTCTTTCTGGCCTCCAGCGGAATCTGCTTGCTTTCCGCGGTGATTACGGGTTGGCGCCTTTTCAGCAGTGGTGGACATCTCCTGCATCGAACCCTGAGGTGAAGGCATGGAAAAGTAAATCCGTGTATATAAAAAGGTGACTCCGCTAAACAAGGGGTCTCCTTTCCTGATCCCATTTTTTTAGCTGATGAAAATGAGGGCTGGAAGATAAAGAAAGCTGAGCAACGTGGTAACTGTAACGACCAACGAAATCATCTCGGTGTCGCCATCGAATTTTTCCGCCAAGGTGACAGCATTGATTGCTGCGGGCATACTGGTTTCGACAAACAGAACGGAGGCCAGCATGCCATGGATGCCCAGAAGGATTAGGATCCCTTTAGCCAGTAGTGGAATAATAAGGAGACGCAGGCCAATCCCAATCCAAACGTCCTTTCGATGCAGACCGGAAAGCCTCGTCGCTGCCAATTTAGTGCCAAGGATCAAAAGGACCAGTGTCGGATAAGCAGCGCCCATCATGTTGATGGCACTGCTTAGTCCACCTGGAAGAGTCCAATGAAAGAGGCTAATACAGAAACCAATAATACACGCATAGATAAGCGGCGATTTAAAAATATGGATGACTGCCTGCTTGCCATTCATTTGATCACGGGAAGCGACATACATGCCGAGGACATTCACGAGAATAATTTGACCGATAACGTAGACAGCCCCCAGTGAAAAACCCGCTCTTCCATAAGCAAGCAGCAGAACCGGCAGTCCGTAATTATTCGAATTGCTGAATAAAGTGGTCAATGTCAGCGCGCGCGTCTGTCTTTCCGGCAGATGCAGCAGTTTTGCGGTCAGAATAGCCGTCAGCCAGAGGATAACGGTCATGACCACCGTAAAAATGAAGATATGCCAAACATTTTGTCCTTTTAAGTGCGATTCGGAAAGTGCCGAGAGAATGAGCGCCGGTGCCAGTATGTAAAGACTGATATCAGCCAGCAATTTCGTGTCGACGGTCTTGCGATAGTTTTGCAGCAGAAAGCCGCAGCCGCAGAGAATAACGATGGGAACAGTTATCGAAAAGAGCAGATGAAGATAACCCGTCATCAAGCAGCCCTCCTTAGAAAACATTTTTCAATGTTTCCATCTTATCATGACTTTTCCAGTACTTGTTAGAAAATTGGATTCTTACTAAATTTCGGATAGTCTGCACCTGTACGTGCAGGTTCGCTTGATCAGGCGACGGCTCGCATGTCATAATAAAAATAAACCATTTGGCGCGAAAAAAGATAATTGAAAATTAGAAAAATAGCGAAGGGTGTCCTTAAAGTGAAGATTCTGTTGAGCGGTTTTGCACCGTTTGGAGGAGATAGAATCAATTCGTCGTGGGAGGCAGTCCGCAGGCTTGATGGCGAACAATTACCCGGAGGAATCGTCTTGCTTGCGACCCAGCTGCCAGTGACCTATAGCGGCGCGGCCGAAAGATTTATTGCTTCAATCCAGGCGATTGACCCTGATCTGATCCTTGCAATTGGTCAAGCATCTGGCAGGTCACAAATCACGCCTGAAGTTCAGGCGATTAACCGCTGCGACCATTTGAGGCTGGATAATGAGGGACAGACCGGCCCTGGAAAACCGATCATTGCGGACGGAGAAAAAAGTTATTTTTCGACACTGCCCGTTGAAGCCATTGTCGATTCGATCCGAGAACAAGGCATTCCTTCAGTTTCCTCACAATCAGCAGGAACTTTTGTCTGCAATTATCTTTTTTACAGGCTGATGCATTATATGAGTAAAGCGAAAAGAGAGGTAAAGGCCGGTTTTATCCACGTACCCTGCCTACCGGAACAAGCAATCGAGGCACCGTCGCTTTCGCTTGAGCAGATCATCCTTGCGTTGAAGGAGGCTGCGAGAGTCAGCGCAGTCGCTGCTTCACGCGACTCGCTGCAGCAGGTGCAGCGGCGCGTCCAATAAACGCTTCACGGAATGGATGTCTCAATCTGATTTTTAAACGGAGTATTTTTTATACTTTTTATAATTGTACATTGCCAGAAGGTTTGGTTATAATAAAGGCAATGATTAGTTCGGGTCAAAAGCGATGACTGCTCAATTTAATAGGAGGAATGCCCATTGACACATTCGAGACAGAACAGCGTCAGGATCTATGCAATGGGCGGCGTCGGAGAAATCGGAAGTAATATGACAGTCATTGAAATAAATCACGACATTTATGTGGTTGATGCAGGCTTGATGCATCCGCATGAAGATATGCTTGGTGTGGATACGGTTATTCCGGATATTTCTTATCTGGTTGAAAATCGCGATCGCATTCAGGCAGTCCTTCTGACACACGGACATCAAGCTAACATTGGTGGTCTTCCTTACCTGCTTAAGGAATTGAAGGTTCCTGTTTACGGAACACGCTTGACTTTGGCGTTGGTCAAAGAGGGTATGAAGGAAGCAGGACAGAATTATAGCAAGGAGCAATTTGTAACGATCGATCCAGATCATGACCTGATGATTGGTTCCTGCAAAGTCTCTTTTTTCAGGACTTATCACAGTGTCCCTGACTCTATTGGCTTGTCGATTCACTCGCCTCAGGGCAATATTGTGCATACCGGTGATTATAAGTTTGATTTTACACCGGTTGGCGGAATTCGTACGGATGTCAGCAAAATTGCGGCACTGGGAGACGAAGGTGTTCTGTGCATGCTGGGTGACAGTAAGCATGCGGAATTGCCGGGGAAGGCACCCTCGGATGCTGAAATTGGCGATAAATTCAGGCATATTATGTACACGGCTGAGGGTCGAGTAATCATGACGATTCATGCGACCAATCTGCATCGTATTCAGCAGTTCGTGGATGCGTGCGTGCGTCATGGCCGCAGAATTGTTTTTGAGGGTAAATATTTGGAGAAGATCATTTCAATTGCTGTAAAAGAGGGATTTCTTATTTTACCTAAGAATAGTACGAACTCTTGGGAAAAGGCATCCAAGGCACCGAACGGCAAGCTGGCGATTATCACCAGCGGTCCGGATGGAGATCCGCTAACTCCGTTATCCGCTATGGCTAATCATTTGAACAATCGACTAAAACTTAAAGAAAATGATTTGATTATTTATGCAGCTTCTCTGACTCCAAGCAACGAGAAAACAGTAACAAACGCGATTGACCAATTAATGAGTGCAGGCGCTGAGGTCGTTTTTGGAAAAAGTGTCCATGTTTCCGGACATGGCTCTGCCGAAGATCTTAAGCTGATGCTTCAACTTGTCCGGCCTAAATACTTAATTCCGATTGATGGGGAATTCAAAATGATGAAGACCCATCAGGAATTGGCAGAAACGATGGGCTATACGCCTGATCGGGTCTTCCTTTTAGATAAAGGAGACGTTGTCGAATTTACAAAGGGCGAAGCCAGACAGACCGAATCCGTTCCTGCCGGACAATTGCTTGTCGATGGGTTGGGGGTCGGCGATGTCGGCAATATCGTTTTGCGTGATCGCCGGCTGTTATCGCAGGATGGCACTGTTATTGTGGTTGTGACGCTTGGCCGGAAAACAAAACGTATTCTGGCAGGCCCGGAAATCATTACCCGCGGCTTCGTCTATGTGAGGGAATCTGAAGATCTTCTTGATCAGGCTAATCAAATTGTGTCGGAAGTGCTGTCAAAAGCGCTGACACAACATGTTTCTGAGTGGTCATCGCTTAAGAGTAGTATACGGGACGCTTTAAGCCGTTACTTTTTTGATAAAACAAGACGCCGTCCAATGATATTACCGATTATCATGGAATTTTAAACAAAAATCCGATCCTCATTTGAGGGGAGCGGATTTTTGTTTTTTGAATAGGATCGGCAGGAAAAACTCAACTCTTTTCTGAACGGATGGCTGTCTGCGACTTGTGCCGTCGTATAAAAGGGCAAAAGAGGAGCGCTGCAAACGTCATACCAGCGGTCGTATTAAAAGCGCAGCTAAAAGTGTACACCGCATTTTTTTCCGCACGCTCTTGCAACCAATCAGTGAGGCGCAGCAATTCGCGACGCTGTTGATTGAGCTTTTGAGCCAAAGTATGGTCAGCATGTCGCCTCATCGCTGTTTTTTGCTTGCCAAGTTGATTTGCGGCAAGCTGTTCTTTGGTTTTCAACTGAGCGAGCAGGGCGGTGCGCACTGGCGAATGGGGCATACGCTGCACGATTTGTTTTTTGACCTGAAATGCTTTTTGGATTGGCAGCCACTTCGATGTGGCCAATTGATTGATTTGTCGATTTATCTGTGCATCTTTTTTGCGGCGTGTCAAAACGATCTTGCGGTTGATTCTGCGATGCAGTGCCGGAATAGCCGAGGAAGTAGAACCAGCCGACGAGGTGTTTGCTTTGATTGCCCGAATTTTTGACTTCATCGTGCTTTTCATGACAGGAAGCAGAACGGTATTGCGATCGATTTTCTGCAGGGCGTTCTGCTTCATTGCAGCAAGCGAACCTTGCAGACTGCCGGTGAGAACGGCGACGATCACGGCGACACCGACGATGCTGCCGAGCGTGCGCGACATATTGCCGAGACCGGAGGCCATGCCCATATTGCCGTCTGGTACACCGCCAACAATCAAATTCATGATTACTGGAAAGTTAATGCCGAATCCGCAGCCGCTTAGCGCTAAGATCCAGCCAATCACTGAATAAGGAGTATTTGCTGTAAATCGGCTCATCAGCAGTGATGAACTGCCGATGATGCAGGTACCGACCATAAGTAAAATAGCTGGTGATATTTTCTTGATCAGCCGGCTGCAGACGATCGAAAGAAGCATCGTACCGATTGGCAGGGTACTCAGCAGATAACCGGCATGCAGGATGGAGAGATGACGCAGCTGCGTCAGATAAAGCGACATGATGAACATGATCGCGTTAATGGCAATACCGACGAGCAAAATAATGTAATTGCTGCAGCGGAACGTTCGATTCTTGAATAGAGCGAATGGCAGCATCGGCGCCGAAGATTTCCATTCGATCAAAAGAAATAGCAGCAGGGCGATCACGCTGATTATCGGTAGGAGCAGCATCATTGGTGCAGTCCAGCCATAGTCGTTGCCTTTAATCAGATAAAAGATAAGCGGTGCAATGGCAGCCGATAAGGCGAGCATGCCAAGAACATCGATGCGTCTCTCGGCTGACCCATCGGCCGATTCATGAATATAAACAAGGGTCAATACTAGAGCAAGCAGACCCAGTGGGACATTGACGAAAAAAACGTCGTGCCACGAACCATAATCGGCGAGCAAACCGCCGAGCACTGGACCGAATGCGGATGCCAGTGCAGAGCAGGCACCCCAGATAGCAATGATTAGCGTCTGTTGTTCTTTGCGGAATAGTGACAGCAGGAGCGGGATTGAAACGGGGACTAGAATGGCAGCACCGGCACCTTGTAGCACGCGAAAACCGATCAACCAGTTCATATTCTGCGAGAGACCGCATAGCAGCGATGCCACTGTGAAAAGACCGATGCCCATGAGAAAAATTCGTTTGCGGCCAAATTGATCAGCCAGCCGCGCAGCAGTCAGCAGCAGGATCGCAAATGCCATATTGTAGCCGTTAAGCAGCCAGGAGACAGTCGATACAGAACTATTCAAATCTTTCATAATATCCGGAAGCACGATGTTGACAATCGTCGTGTCGAGAATCGCCATGACAAATGCCAGCGTACCGGCGACTAATCCCAATCCTTTTCTGATCGATGAACGCAAGACAACCCCTCCAAAATCTTCTTGCCTTTCAAGTATACTTAGCAGGGAAAAAGATGCTATCCGCAATTCAACACGATTTGTTGCATAGGCAACAGATCGATCAGACGTGTTGCCTAATGGAGGAATTTTAATGAAAAATGATCGCCGTTTTATTAAAACTGAAAATCAAATCATTGCTGTTTTCAGTATATTGCTGAATGAAAAGGGCTTTAATCATCTGACTGTGAAAGATATTGCCGACCGAGCCAACATCAACCGGGCGACGTTTTATCAGCACTATACGGATAAATATCAGCTCATTGAAGCCTGTACGGATCATTTTCTTCACGAAGCGAATCAGCTCGTGCAGCTGATGATGGCTGTCGATATTCGGGCATTGTCAGCGAGTGATCAGCTTTTTCCAGGTCTTATCGAATTACTCAGCTATTATAAGGACAACCGTTCGTTGCTGCTTGGACTGTTAGAAAGCGGTGAAAATTCATCCCTTTATGGCCGGTTGATGAATGGTGCACAGGAACACCTGCAGCAAATCCTGCAGGATCAATTTGGCGGGAATGTGGCTTATCCGATGCGCTATATAACGGCTTATCTTTTGTCCGCGCATTTCAATGTCATGATCGAATGGTTGAGGGGAGGAACCGTCGAATCGGTGGAGGAGATTGCTGAGCTGATTACCCATCTGACCCTTCATGGCGCCATTCGTGGATTGAATTTAGATTAGAAGGAGCATTGAGCAAATGAGGTTGCTCTGATCGTGTATGGGTAGGAAAATAAGCTGTCTCAATTCTCGCTTTTCCTTTGAGTGTTTAAGCTCACTTGAATTATACTATAATATAAATATATCAATTTGCAGGGAGATCACTGAGAACAAATAGAGTAGTTGTTTTTTGCAAGTTTCGGTGAAGGTTTCAAAGAAGATGAGGAGTGCGCGCAATGGCAGGCAGGAAAAGAAAGAAAGCACAAATAAAAAAAGGATGGAAAGAAACACTCATCTATGAGGTGGGCGGTCTTTCGATGTTTGCCTTGACCTGCATCGGAATTAGCAGCTTAGGCATGGCGGGTGAGGTTCTTAAAGAAATTGCCCGTTTCTTTGCCGGAGACTGGTGGATCATTCCGCTCTTATTCTCGCTTGCTCTTTCAATCTATTACATCAGTTTCAGAAAACAGCCGACTTTTTTTTCACGACGATTGGTCGGCATCTATCTTTTGTCCTTTTCTTTGCTGCTGGTCAGCCATATTCGCTTATTTGAAAGACTGTCCGCGGTCAATGTCTGGCAGAGCCGATCGGTGATCTATAATACATTCTTGCTCTTCAAAGAAGAATTGTCAGGTTCAGTCCGTAACTTCGGGCTCGGCGGTGGGATCATTGGTGCGGTCGGGTTCGCCTTTTTCCATTATTTGTTCTCGACGACGGGGACGCGCTTTATGGCCGGTTTTCTCTTTATTGTCTCCGCCATCTTGATCACCGGACGATCGCTTAGAGATACGGCCAAAAAAATGTTCGGCGGTTTATTCAAAGGAATGAAGAAATCGTTGAAGCGTCAAGGTCAGGCTATTCAAAATCTATTTACTCGAAAGAAGCGAAAGAAAAAAAGAACGGTCTCATCATTGGTTGGAAATACGTATCAGCAAACGATGGATGATCCGGAGACGGCAAATCCGAATGAACCGGAAATCCATGATTTCAATGAACGTCAGACTGCTGATCCGGAAGCTTTTGCAGACCAACCAGCTACTCCAGAGCCAGAGAAAAAGCAGTCCACTCAACAATCCTCCGAGGATTCCGATGTCGCGAATGCCGGTCCGGATTTTACACAGCCTACGATCGAAAATAAAGATTATCAGTTGCCGGTTCTGGATTTGTTGAACAATCCAAGGAAGAATGCGCAGAATAATGAACGGAAGCATATCGCTGAAAATGTACGCACACTTGAGCGTACGTTTGAAAGCTTTGGTGTTCGCGCTGCCGTACGAGAGGTGCATCTCGGGCCGGCGGTTACCCGGTACGAGGTTTATCCGGAGGCCGGTGTGAAAGTGAGCCGAATTCTTAATCTAAGTGACGATCTGGCACTTGCGCTTGCTGCAAAGGATATCCGAATTGAAGCCCCGATCCCTGGCAAATCCGCGGTCGGCGTTGAAGTCCCGAATCAGGAAGTCGCGATGGTTGGCCTCCGAGAAGTGCTCGAATCCAAAAATGCGCATCAGGCGCGATCAAAGCTGGCGATTGGGCTTGGCCGCGATATTTCTGGGGAGCCGATTCTCTCCGATCTGAACAAGATGCCGCACTTGCTGGTCGCCGGGGCGACGGGTAGCGGCAAAAGTGTCTGTATCAATAGTATTATTATCACGCTGTTGATGCGGACAAAGCCTAGTGAAGTCAAATTGTTCATGATTGATCCGAAAATGGTTGAGTTGAATGTCTATAATGGAATTCCGCATCTGCTGACTCCAGTGGTGACCGATCCGGGGAAAGCCGCTCAAGGCTTGAAAAATATTGTTGGCGAAATGGAGCGTCGCTATGAATTATTTTCAGAAAGCGGGACGCGAAATCTTGAAGGATACAATGAGATGGTCCGAAAATTCAACGCGGAACATGAGGAGAAGCAATTATTGATGCCGTATATTGTGGTCATCATTGATGAATTGGCCGATCTGATGATGGTTGCCTCAAAAGATGTGGAGGAAACGGTGACTCGGCTCGCACAAATGGCCCGGGCAGCCGGTATTCATTTAATTATTGCGACCCAGCGGCCTTCTGTCGACATTATTACCGGAGTGATCAAGGCAAATATTCCATCGCGGATCGCTTTCAGTGTATCCTCAATGATGGATTCCCGCACCATTCTTGATAGCGGGGGTGCTGAGAAACTGCTTGGAAAGGGCGACATGCTATTTCTGCCGATTGGTGCATCGAAACCGGTCCGTATCCAAGGTGCGTTTCTATCGGATGAAGAAGTCGAGAATGTTGTGAACTATGTGATAGGCCAGCAAAAAGCCAATTATCGTCAAGATATGATCCCGACTAGCGGTTTAGAGCCTGCTCATGCAGAAAAGGTGGAAGATGAATTATTTAATGACGCAGTCGATCTCGTCGCGGGCATGCAGACGGCAAGTGTTTCCATGCTGCAGCGCCGCTTTCGCATCGGTTATACACGGGCGGCCCGTTTGATTGACGCCATGGAAGATCGACATATTGTCGGTCCCTATGAAGGAAGCAAACCGCGGGCCGTGCTGATTCCTAAGCCAAGCGATGAAGCACCGACCACGACGCGCTAAATTAATGTACCCAGATCTAACAAAGACTATGCGCTTTTTCTGAGTGCGGTTCAGAAATGGAGGACGACTTTTGCAAAGAATTTTGATTACTGGTGCAAGCGGTGCGATTGGCCGGTCCATTGCCCGGCGATTAGCCGCATCTGGTGCCTCACTTTATCTGCATTATCAGCAGGGAGAAAAACAGGCTGAAAGACTGTGCCGCGAACTGGCTGAAACCTACATGGCACAGGACTTTTCATGTGTTCAGGCCAATTTGGCTCAGCCTGATGGGGTAGCGCGGCTTTTTGAACAAATCGAATTGTCCGTCGACGGTCTTGTCTACGCCTGCGGAAAAAGCGACGTGGGACTGATTCAGGAGGTCACGTTTCAACAATTGACTGAAGCTATCCAGCTTATGCTGATCAGCCCCTTTCAGTTGGTTCAAAAAATGATCAGGCCAATGATTACTGCAAAAAGTGGCCGCATCGTTTTCATCTCGTCAATCTGGGGACTCACGGGTGCTTCGACGGAGGTTCTCTATTCGATGGTTAAAGGCGGGCAGAACAGTCTGGTCAAAGCCTTGGCCAAAGAAATGGCTCCGAGCGGCATCACGGTGAATGCGGTCGCGCCGGGAGCGGTGCAAACACCGATGTTGGATCGGTTTAGCAACGAAGACTTGGATCTGGTTCGGGAGGATATTCCAATGGGAAGACTCGGTCAGCCGGATGAGATTGCCGCACTCGTTCAATTCTTGATAAGTGCGGATGCTTCGTATATTAGCGGGCAGGTCATTTCGGCAAATGGAGCTTGGTATTGCTAGTCTGCATCCATTTTCCAGCATAGATTGTTTGAATAAACGACAATCTAATCCTGCACGATCAATTAAAGTCTGATCCAAGGGAGGTCTTAATGTGCAGGCAATTGAAAATTGGGAACGCTGGAAAGATTTTCTTGGTGATAAAGTGGAACAGGCCGAAAAATTGGGAATGAATGAGCAGACGTTGGAGATTTTCGCCAAAAAAATCGGCGATTATTTGAGCCGTAACGTCGATCCGAAAACGGAGCAGGAACGGGTGATGTCTGACTTGTGGCGTGTTGCCGATGATTCCGAACGGCATAATCTTGCCCGCTTAATGCTGAAGTTGGTCACTTCCGATCAAATTAGCGAATTACAGCCTCAATAAAAGGGGTTCATGAAAAAGAGATGCTTTTGAGCGTCTCTTTTTTTGCTAAGATTATCGTTAAAATGAACAACTTATGATAATATTACTTATAGAGACCGCCTCGTAAGACAGACTTAGAAAGTCCCGTCGCTTTGCCTGAGAGGCTGGCAGCAGTGATCCCTGAAAGGATGAATGATTATCCTGATTAGTCAGGAATAATCTGTGCGGATGAGTCCTCATGAATATTCCTGAAATCCCGGGAGCTTTATTAGTATTTCATTTTTTATTGAAATATGAATGCCAGTAGGGTTTTTGGCATTGAACGGCTAAGGACTCGATACATAAGATTTGATCTGCGGCGGCAACCGGCGGGAGAACGGTTGTCTGGAATATCCGGTTAGGCTCCAATGCAAAGGTTCCCCCAATCCTTAGATTATTTGTTTCCGAGGAAACGGACGAACGGATTTGCCGGAATCAGATTTTCAATTTAAGATGGCAGGTGTTTTAATTTGAGTGAACTTGGTCAGGTACTGAAAGAGACACGGGAGAAGAAGGGCCTTTCCCTTGACGAAGTGCAGGAAGAGACCAAAATCCAGAAACGCTATCTTCAGTCGATTGAGACAGGAGATTTTGGTCAGTTGCCCGGAAAATTTTATACCCGTGCGTTTATTAAAAGCTATGCGGAGGCATTGGGCATTGATTTTTCCACATTTGCTGAAGAACATGCGGATGAAATGCCGAAGCTCGATAGAGATGAACCGGTTGAACTGCGGACGGCCCCACCGGACGGCGGTGAGGAGCCAGCCGCCAAATCGGTACGCCGTACGCGTCAGAGTTCTTCCTCTGTGAATTGGTCTTCGGTGATCAATAAAACAATTATTGTTGTTTTTACTCTCATTGTTCTGATGCTGGTTTATATTCTGATTTCCCATGTTGCCGGCAATCAGAATAACAGAGCCAGCCGTCAGTCGGCGGGTACTTCTGTCTCTTTTAAGGGTAGCAGCACCAAGAATGCCAGTTCTTCGGCAGCTTCTTCATCAAGTACGGCCTCCAGTGCCTCTTCGTCATCGTCGTCAGACGCGCAGCAGCTGAAGCAGGATCAAGTGCAGGGCAATCGTACGACATATACACTTACGGGGACGACGAAATTCAATGTAACGGTTGCTTCCAAAACGGGCCAGAATGCTTGGTTTATGGCAACCGATGCAAAAACAGGAAAACAACTGGCTCAGGGTACCGTGAGCGCAGCCGGAAAAAAGAGCTATAAGTTTGACGCCTCGCAATCGCAATCTCTTCAGATTCAATTCGGGAGCGTGCCGAATACATCATTAAAGATTAACGGAAAGACGTTCAAATTTCCTAATCAGAACACGGTTCAGTATATAATCATTAATTTTAGTAAATAAGGAACTCACTTGAAAAGAGAGCCTGTCGGGATCGGCAGCTCTTTTTTTCGGGAAAAAGTACGGTAAAGGGGTTGTTCTGATGAATCTTGCCAATAAATTAACTGTCTCGCGTATGATTATGATTCCTGCTTTTTTAATTTTTTTACTCGCCCCTCTTTCACTTGGTACACTGGGTGCGGGAAATTTTCAACTCCCAGTCGCTCAGCTAATCGCAGGAATTCTTTTTATTCTTGCTTCATTTACGGATTGGCTGGACGGACAGATAGCTAGAAAACGGCATTTAGTCACCAATTTCGGCAAACTAATGGATCCGCTTGCAGATAAACTGCTCGTGATGAGTGCTTTTGTGTCGCTTGCCGGTATTGGAACGATGGCCTCGTGGATGGTGATCCTGATTCTTGCTCGGGAATTTGCGGTGACAGGATTGCGTTTAATTGCCGTCGAGGAAGGCGATGTTATCGCAGCAAGCAAAATCGCGAAATGGAAGACCTTCTCGCAAATGCTGGCGATCATCTTATTTTTATTCAATAATATTCCATTTGGCGTGAATGGGTTCCCGCTCGATCTAATCATTCTTTGGATCGCGGTGATCTTAACGGTCTTGTCCGGCGCGGATTATTTCTATAAAAATCGGGAAATTGTTCTCCGCTCAAAGTGAGAAACCAGCGGGTTGCATGAAGGCGTGGCCTGCTGGATAATATAGAGTGAGAGACGAGCAATTTAATCACAGGTTAATAGATTACGCGCATTCGAAAGGAGATTTGATTCATGGACGCAGAAATTATTGCAGTAGGTTCGGAGCTGCTGCTTGGCCAAATTGCTAATACAAATGCACAGTTCATTTCCGAACAATTGGCCCTGCTCGGGATCAATGTGTATTTCCATACGGTCTGTGGTGATAATGAGGGACGGCTTCTGGAGGTGATTCATCATGCGGAATCGCGGGCCGATCTTTTAATCTTTACAGGGGGTCTGGGTCCCACGCGTGATGATTTGACCAAAGAGACCGTCGCCCGCGTGCTCGGACGGCCTCTCGTTACGGATCAGGAAGCGATGGACAGCATTCTTGAGTATTTTAAAACGACCGGTCGGGAAATGACAGCAAATAACCGAAAGCAAGCGCTTATTATCGAAGGCAGCCATGTACTGCCCAATCACCAAGGCATGGCTCCGGGAATGATTGCCGAGTCCGGGAAACACAGGTATCTGCTCATGCCGGGCGTGCCGTCCGAAATGAAACCGATGTTTCGTGACTTTGCGGCTCAATACCTGGCTCATCGAAATGAGGAACATATTCAGTCTCGCGTGCTGCGATTCTTCGGTATTGGTGAATCGCAATTAGAGACAAAGCTGATTGACCTGATTGATAATCAGACGAATCCGACGATTGCCCCGCTGGCCAAGGAAAGCGAAGTGACACTGCGTCTGACTGCAAAGCATCAGAACATCAGTGAGGCTGTGCGTCTGCTAGATGAAACCGAGCAGAAAATTACGGCACGCGTCGGTGACTATTTATATGGCTATGGTGAAGAGTCGCTTTGTGAAATCGCCTTTCACCTGTTGCAAGGCAGCGGGAAAACAATTGCCTTTGCTGAAAGCCTCACCGGTGGCATGGCGGCAGAATGGCTGACGGCACTCCCAGGAGCGTCTGCGGTACTTAAAGGCGGCGTTGTCTGCTATACAAATGAAGTTAAAGAACATGTTCTGGGAGTCCCGCTGACCGTGCTGGAGAAAGAAGGCGCAGTCAGCGCAGCTTGTGCGGAAAAAATGGCGGCATCTGTCAGAGAGAAATGTGAGGCCTCAATCGGTATCAGTTTTACCGGCGTTGCGGGACCTGAAAAAAGCGAGGGAAAAACAGTCGGCACGGTATATATTGGGATTGATGATGGCCGGAACTGCAAGAGTTATCTATTTCGGTTCAATGGATCCCGCCGTAAAATCAGAATCCAATCTGCAAAAACAGGTTACGATTTAGTACGCCGATATTTAAGTGCACAACCCCTGCCGGCAGAAAAATAAAGCGATCAAATGTTCTGCGAACACTTGTGCTCAGTATTGAAAAAAGGTATGATAGAGGCAAGAAGCAAAGGAGATGAATCGAAGCGATGGTTGAAAAAAATGACAGAAAAGCGGCGCTGGACAGTGCGCTGCGTCAGATTGAAAAACAGTTTGGCAAAGGTTCGATTATGAGACTGGGAGAACAGCCGGAACAGCGTGTGTCAACAGTTTCGAGCGGTTCCCTGGCATTAGATATAGCAATAGGCGTCGGTGGCTACCCCCGTGGCCGTATTATTGAAGTTTACGGCCCTGAATCCTCCGGTAAGACGACCGTCGCGCTCCACGCGATCGCCGAAGCACAGCGGGGCGGGGGTCAGGCGGCTTTTATTGACGCTGAACATGCCCTTGATCCAGTCTATGCTGAACATCTCGGCGTGAATATTGATGAATTGCTGCTGTCACAGCCGGATACGGGCGAACAGGCACTTGAAATTGTTGAAGCACTGGTGCGCAGCGGGGCAGTTGATATCGTTGTTATCGACTCGGTTGCTGCTTTGGTGCCGAAAGCTGAAATCGATGGAGAAATGGGCGATGCGCATGTTGGCCTGCAGGCGCGTCTGATGTCCCAAGCCTTGAGAAAACTATCGGGAGCAATCAGCAAGTCTAAAACGACGGCTATTTTTATTAATCAGATCCGTGAAAAGGTCGGCGTTATGTTCGGCAACCCTGAGACCACTTCCGGTGGCCGTGCACTTAAGTTCTACGCCTCGGTTCGTCTGGAAGTACGCCGAGCGGAGACGTTGAAAATCGGCAATGATATCGTTGGTAACCGTGCAAGAATTAAGGTTGTGAAGAATAAGGTCGCTCCGCCTTTCAAACAAGCGGAAGTCGATATTATGTATGGACACGGTATTTCGCAGGAAGGTGAAATTCTCGATATCGGTTCCGATCTCGACATTATTGAGAAAAGCGGCTCTTGGTACTCCTTTAACAAGGAGCGGCTCGGTCAAGGCAGGGAAAATGCTAAACTATTTTTGAAGGAAAATCCGGCAATCAAAGAAGAAATTAAACAGCAAATCCGAGTCCATTATCACTTGGATGATGCTCCTGACGCTCCTGATGAAGTAACTGTTCCGCCGGATGTAGCAGATGATCAATCAGAAGATAAGGATTGATTTTGATTTAAAATACTTGCTGAACTCATCGGCTCCTATTAATGCCCAGGCAATCGGACCTCCCGTCAGGCTGCTTGGGCATTATTTTATACACAAAGCTGGAGCGGATTGGGAATGAGAGCAGCAGAAGAATAGAACAATGTATCTTTTGTACGAAAATTAGGAATAATAGAAATCGGCTGGTTTATTTCATTGTACCCAAGGTTGACAACCTAAATATGCAACTATACAATAAAATTGTAACTATTAAGTTACCGACAAATGAAAATGTAAATTTTTCTGCCAGTTTGTGCTTAAAGAGCGGCGTGATTGAGAGGGGTTGCAGCACCGAAGTTCTCTTCGCGTCTCATGTGGAATGTTTCAATATGTGGCACGTCTAAAAAGAACAGCACGTGGTTTTGCTCCCCCATCGTTTCTTTATTAAGCATCTCAAAAGTAAAAGCAGTTGATTTTACTTCTTGACGATATGGGAAAGCAAGGAGGTGAAAAGATTGAGCAATATTTTAACAATCATCTCCATTGTGCTTGTCTCTGTGGTTTGTCTATTGATTGGGTATTATTACCGGAAAAAAATTGCTGAGGCGAAAATTGCTTCTGCCGAGAATGCTGCACACCAGATTGTGGAAGACGCACGTCGGGATGCAGAGGCATTGAAGAAGGAGACTCTTCTTGAAGCTAAGGATGAGGTTCATACTTTAAGGTCTCAGGCAGAAAGCGAAGCCCGTGAACGTAGAAATGAACTTCAAAGGCAGGAAAACCGCCTGGTACAGAAAGAGGATTTACTGGACCGAAAAAGCGAGTCTCTTGATAATAAAGAGGGTTCATTGGACAAAAGGGAGGAAGCGCTAAGCAAGAAGAATCGACAAATTGAAGAGATAGAAAGCAAAGTGGAGGAGCTGCTGAAGAAGCAGCAAACAGAATTGGAACGCATTTCCGGAATGACGAACGAAGAAGCCAAGGAATGGATTCTGAATCAGGTTCGGCAGGAAACGATTCATGAAGCGGCTCAGATTGCCAAAGACATTGAGTCGCGTGCCAAGGAGGATGCTGAGAAGAAAGCAAAAAGCATTCTTTCGCTGGCTATTCAGCGTTGCGCTGCGGATCATGTTGCGGAAACGACCGTCTCGGTTGTCAATCTCCCAAATGATGAGATGAAGGGGCGGATAATCGGCCGTGAAGGCCGAAATATTCGGGCTCTAGAAACGCTTACCGGAATTGATTTAATCATTGATGATACGCCAGAAGCTGTTATTCTTTCTGGGTTTGATCCGATTCGCCGTGAAATTGCGCGGATTGCTCTTGAAAAATTGGTTCAGGATGGACGAATCCATCCAGCCAGAATTGAAGAGATGGTTGAAAAATCGAGACACGAAGTCGATGAGAAGATCCGCGACTATGGTGAACAGACGACATTCGAGGTCGGCATCCACAGTTTGCATCCGGATTTGATAAAAATTTTAGGAAGGTTGCATTTCCGCACAAGCTACGGACAAAATGTACTCAAACATTCTGTCGAAGTCGCATTTCTTGCTGGAATGATGGCAGCGGAGCTTGGTGAAGATGAGATGTTGGCAAGGCGTGCTGGACTGCTCCACGATATCGGCAAGGCGATTGACCATGAAGTTGAGGGTAGCCATGTTGAAATCGGAGTCGAGTTGGCGACGAAATATAAGGAACATTCCGTTGTTATTAACAGCATTGCTTCTCATCACGGAGATACAGAGGCGACTTCAGTTATTTCAGTGCTGGTTGCGGCTGCTGATGCGTTATCCGCGGCTCGTCCCGGTGCAAGACGCGAGACGCTCGAAACCTATATCCATCGTCTGGAAAAATTGGAGGAGATTTCGGAGTCATTTGAGGGCGTTGAGAAGTCCTATGCGATTCAGGCAGGACGAGAAATTCGTATTATTGTTCAGCCAGATATTGTGGATGACGCCAAATCCTTCCAGCTTGCTCGCGAGATTACGAAGAAAATTGAGAATGACTTGGATTATCCGGGGAATATCAAGGTAACGGTAATCCGCGAGACACGGGCAGTGGAATATGCGAAATAAAAATAAAAGCGGCGAAAGCCGTTTTTATTTTTGGACGAAATAAAGCCGCGCAAGCTTTTTTCAAAGAATAAATTTTAAGAAAAGAGTGAAGGAATGAAACTTTTATTTGTTGGCGACGTTTACGGACAAACGGGCAGAGAAATGGTGATACACTACTTGCCCCGCCTTAAAAAAAAATATCAACCGGCTTTTACCATCGTAAATGCGGAGAATAGTGCGCATGGCAAGGGAATAACCAAAAAAATATACAATCAATTACTTGAAAACGGCGCGGATTTTCTAACCATGGGGAATCATACATGGGATAATCGCGATATTTTTGACTTTATCGATGAAGCGGTGAAGATGGTTCGGCCGGCAAATTTTCCAGAGGGGACTCCGGGACAAGGCATGCGCGTCCTTTCGGTGAACTCTTCTAAGGTTGCGGTGATCAATCTTCAAGGACGGGTATTTTTGCCAGCTCTGGATGATCCGTTTCGTGTGATTGAACAATTAGTCGAAGAAGCGCGTCAAACGACACCAATTATCTTTATTGATTTTCATGCGGAAACCACAAGTGAGAAATTAGCGCTTGCTTGGTATCTGAACGGCAGAGTATCCGCCGTTATCGGTACGCATACGCATGTTCAGACGGCTGATGAACGAATTCTGCCGGAAGGAACCGCCTATCTGACCGATGTCGGCATGACCGGGCCCTATAATGGAATTATCGGCGTTGACCGTAAAGCGGTAACCCGGCGTTTTTTGACCTCGATGCCGGTTCGTTTCGAAGGCGCACCGGGTCCCGGACAATTAGGGGCCGTTGTGATTGATATTGATGAGAAGAACGGTCATGCCAAGAAAATAGATCGCGTGCTGATTAATGATGATCATCCGTTTTTTGATTAATCCGTCCTGCTGATTAGAAGAATTTGCCGGTCATCCGATTCGGCAGGAATAGTCATCTCCCGTGAGAATATAGTTTATTATGGGCAATCCTCATAAGGAGATGACAAAGTCAATGGATGTATTAAAAGTATCAGCAAAATCTGTACCTAATTCAGTTGCCGGTGCCCTTGCACATGCAATGAGGGAGCAGAAGACAGCGGAAATCCAAGCAATTGGAGCGGGCGCGCTGAATCAAGCGGTCAAGGCGGTAGCCATTGCCAGAGGTTTCGTGGCTCCGAGCGGGCTGGATTTAATCTGTATCCCGGCTTTTACGGATATATTGATCGATGGGGAAGAGAGGACCGCGATAAAATTAATTATTGAGTCGCGCTAATCCGGTGCGAGTTCATGTGAGAACCAGGGCCGCTTTGAAAAGAATTATCGCTATCATTTTTAGACGAACAATAAGACAAGCCATGATCAGCCCCGAAAGGTAATCGAGAATATGGCTGGAGAAAGTGGGCAGATTGTAAAACACCGAAGAGGAAAGATTCCCTTTTGGTGTTTTTCTTTAGACGGGCTCAAGTGAGAGTGCTGCGGGGAGCTCGTTATCTTTAGAGATGAATTGCCTTTACTTTACGATCCTTTACTGAAAGCGTTATCATTAAGGATATATGGAATATGAAATTAAGCGATTCTTGGGGTGAGACAATGACATTAGGGAAAGCAGTCCTTCAGAATTTGAAAAAAATAATTCGAGATTCCCGCCGCTTTTTAACCAGTGATGAGGATTTAGTCAGCTATGGGTATGATGCTTCATTTGGCTTTTACCGGCCGGATCTGGTCATCCAGGCCATGTCAGCTGAAGAAACGGCAGCGGTGCTGAAGCTGGCCAATCGTTATAAAATACCGGTCACCCCCCGTGGGCAGGCATCCAGTCTGAGCGGCGGACCGCTTCCAGTGAAGGGCGGCATCGTCCTTGATTTTTCTCAGTGGCGACAGAAACTGGTGATTGACCCGGAGGATCTGGTCGCAGTGGTATCGCCGGGGGTAATCACAGCATCGATCGATGATGCAGCTGCCAAATACGGGCTCATGTATGCGCCGGATCCCGGCAGTTCGCATTTTTCAACCATTGGAGGCAATCTGGCTGAGAATTCTGGTGGCCCGCGCTGCCTGAAATACGGTGTGACCAAGGATTATGTCATCGGGCTGGAGGTTGTGACGCCGCAGGGTGAAATCATCCATACTGGTGGCCGGACAGTCAAGAATGTCAGCGGTTACGATTTGACCAAATTAATCGTTGGATCGGAAGGGACTCTTGGAATCATTACTGAGGCGATCTTGCGCCTGGTTCCGCGTCCGCCTGCGACTCGGACGATTATGATTAGCTTCGATCATTTTGTTGATTCAGGTAAAATGGTCACCCGAATTCTGACTTCAGGTATCCTCCCTTCTAAGATTGAAATGATGGATCAAGCTTCGATTCAGGCAGTAGAGGCCTATCGTCCGCTCGGACTTCCCGTCCATTGTGAGGCCATTCTGCTCGTGGAACTGGATGGTCATCCAGCGGCAATTGATGATGAAATGAAGAAAATCGAAGAAATCGCTGCACAGTTAAAGGTGCGTGAGATTCGAGAGGCAGAAACGGAAGAAGAAGCAAAGGAGTTTTGGAAAGCACGCAAATTGGTCTCTCCGGCGATTGTCCGCCAGAAGCCTACGAAAATATCTGAAGATGCGACAGTGCCACGAAGCAAAATTCCTGAATTCTGTCAGCGTCTCCAAGATATCAAAAAAAAGTTTGCCATTGATTTAGTCGTCTTCGGTCACGCGGGAGACGGTAATCTGCATCCGAATATTATCTGCGATAAAAGGGATAAACAGGAGATGATTCGAGTCGAACAGGCAATCGAAGCCATCTTTACAGCCGCATTGGAGTTAGGTGGGACATTATCGGGCGAGCATGGGATTGGAACGATGAAAAGTGCTTTCATGTCCTGGGAATTCTCACCGGAGACCATTGAGATGATGGAGCGAGTCAAATCTGCCTGGGATCCGAATAATATTCTCAATCCCGGAAAAATATTTCCCGTTCCCGGTTCGAAGCTGGTGTTGTCAGAATGAGAGAGGATCCGCTGAAAAAACTTGCTTATGATGAAACGTTCAACTGTATCCAGTGCGGGACCTGTCTGCCTGCCTGTCCAACGTATAAAACGATGGAGAAGGAGACTCAATCGCCAAGAGGGCGAATTAATCTGATCAAGATGGTGGCGGAGAAGAAAATTCCGCTCGAAAAAATAAAGGAACCGATCGATCTTTGCCTGGGCTGCCGGGCGTGTGAACGGGTATGTCCAACTCATGTGGAGTATGGAAAAATTTTGGAATCAGCCAAAGAAGCTCTGTTTGATCAGCAAAAAGACTCTGTGCCGCCACTGAAAAAATTTGAGGAAAATCTTTTTTATAAACAGGTTTTCCCGAAGCATCGATTAATGGCGGCGGCTGGTAATCTGCTTTGGTTCTACCAGAAATCAGGCGTGAGAGATCTTGCACATTTGACGCATATGAACCGTCTGTTGCCCGAGAATCTGGCCACTTTTGAACAAGCGACGCCAGAAGTCCGCGCGCGAGGTCTGAAACCCCTGCATGCTGTTCAAGCGACTCATCAGCCGGCCAAGTACCGAGTGGCTTTTTTCTTGGGTTGTGTGATGGACACCGTATTTGGCAGAATCAATGATTTGAGCATCAAATTGCTGGCCTCCGCCGGCTGCGATGTGCTGATTCCCAAAAAACAGGCTTGCTGTGGTGCCCTGCATCTGCATGATGGGAGAAAAGCGATCAGTCGAGAACTGGCCAAACGGAATATCGAAGCGTTTGAATCAGAGAAAGTTGATTATATTATCAACAACGCTGGCGGCTGTGGAGCCATGCTCAGCGAATACCCGCAATTATTCACTAATGACCCAGAATGGGAGTCGCGGGCGCAGCGTTTTTCAGAGAAGTCGATCGATATCAGTGTTCTGCTGGACAAATTGGATCTACCGTTCAAAAAAGAATTAAAAGAACGAGTGACGCTGCAACCCTCCTGTCATATGACGAATGTTCAGAAGGTAGTTGATGAACCGAAAAATCTGATTAATAAGATAAAAGGAATCGCGTTCCAACCACTGGATGATCCGGATTTCTGCTGTGGTTCGGCAGGTGTTTATAATTTAGTAAACTTCAAGCCTTCCATGGAAATATTGGATGTGAAGATGGAGGATGTCAAGAGACAGTCCGTTGATCGAATTGTCACCACTAATCCGGGCTGCCTGCTGCAAATGAATATAGGCATTGAACGGGAACATCTCAAGGGGCGGATTAAGGCTGTCCATCTGGTTGAATTGCTCGCTGAGGCCTGTGAGATTGAGTGATCCGCTGCGGAAAATGAAGAATAGTCCGCGAAAAACAAATTTTCCTGCTGCGGAACGTACTTCGAGAGAGCCTAATTTTCCAGGGCATGTATTTTAAGCCTCTTAAATAAACGATTGAATGACGAGAAAGCCGCAAACACGGCTTTTTTTATTTTGTTGAATAACAAATATTAATTATTGATAAACAATAAATAAATATTCTTTTTCAATAATTTCTATGCTATAATCAATTTGTGATTTAATCAGGAGTGATAATTGAAAGCAATTGAGAAAGCAACGAAAACTATTGGTGCCTGCTTGCTTTTCCTTTGTTACTAGATTTTCCCTGTTAAGGATTGTTTTTCAACTTCAGAAGCCATCTGCTTGGCACTGAACGGCCAACTGGGTAATTTGCTTGAACTCGAATCGGACAAAATAAAAATCTAGTGGAAGGGTGGATGACCACCGATGAATGATTCAAAGATCTTGCAGAACACGAAAGCACGCCGGGTTTTCTCAAAAAGTCAAATCTTGCTGTTCGGAACGATTCTATTAGGCATACTCGCGGACGTTTTATTCTATCAGCAGAATTTAGGCATCTCCATTCCGATATTTGTGCTTGCCTTTTATGCGATTTGCTGCGGAGCACTGCGGAGACAATTTTCCGCCCAAGGGTTGGATAGCGTTTATCTCTTTTTATCAGTGATCCTGCTGTCGTTTTCGTATCTTTTTTTCAGCAATATTATTTTTATGGCCCTTAATTTTCTAGTTATTCCTATACTGATCGTGATGCAAACGTCTTTGGCTTCCGGGCAATCTCGAGCAAAGTCGGCAGCATTTATTCTCGACATCCTTTTCGGTTTCTTATACCGTCCGTTTGTCTACTGTCTTCTGCCTTTTCGAATAGTTGGGCATTTCTTGATTCAAAGAAGCGGTTTGAAAAAAGAAAGTATCCTTTTGAAAATTTTAGCGGGTATCGGTTTAACGATTCCGCTGCTTCTTCTCGTCGTCCCGCTTCTTTCATCGGCCGATCAAATCTTCAATCATCTGCTCGGGAGGATTCCCTCGCTATTTGTTCGTTTTGATCTGGGTTCGCTGATCGGACAAATCATTTTCTCAGGCATCATTGCTGTCCTCTCGTTCAGTTATATCTGGAGTCTGCGTCGTCCCGGTAAAAATTTCTGGTCTGTTTTGGAGATGAATTCGGGAATCGGTCCCAACTTTCGATTGGACCGAGTGATCATTCTTACCGTTTTGACCGTGATCAATGCGCTCTATCTCTTCTTCACCCTGATTCAATTCTCGTATTTGTTTGGCGGGCTCGATCTGGGACTACCGGCACATTTTACCTATTCGGAGTACGCGCGGCGCGGTTTCTTTGAGCTGGTCATCGTAACGCTGATCAATCTTAGCCTGCTGGTGATTTTCTTTCACTTCACCAAAAAAGAAACAGGCGCCATGGTCCGCTGGTTGGAATCTTTGCTTGTCGGCTGTACGCTCATTATCCTGGCCTCTGCTTTTATCCGGATGGCGGTCTACGAAAACGTCTATGGATATACAAGACTGAGGATTATCACGCATGCCTTCATGATCTTCCTGTTTGTCCTGTTCATTGGAACATGTTACCGGATCTGGCAACCGAAAATGAAGCTGTTTCGTTTCTATCTGCTCACGGCTCTGGCGTTCTTCGTGGTGCTTAACTATGCCAATATTGACGGGATCATCACGAAAAGCAATATTGTTCGGTATGAAACAACGGGCAAGATTGATGCCAATTACCTGGCGACACTCTCGGACGATGCAATACCACAAAGGGTACAACTGATTCGGGTCGGCGATTCGTCTGTCCGCAAACATGTGGAAATGGATCTTATCAAGCGGCATCGGCAATTAAATTCACCGCAGTCGTGGCAATCTTTTAATCTCTCACACGACCAGGCAAAAAAAATTCTGGATAACTATCATTTGAACGATTGATCAATTCAGAGCAGACGCGAAAAGTTACACTGCTTCCGGAAATCAGACGAATTAAGCAACAAGAGAGCGAGAAGTGTCATGAATAAAAAAATAGTTCCAGTCTTCGTTTTGGTGATTTTAATGGCAGTAATTTCGATGATCTTTCTTTACTTTGTCAAGATCTGGGCACCCGACAAATTAACAAGATCAACGGATCTATCTCGCGAAGCAATTGGGGGTTTTCGAGTTCACGATTCAATAAATTCTCTTAGATTCAGGGAAAAACAGGGTAAGCCTTTATCAAGAGAAGACAATGATCTTTACGACTATTATCACTGGGGAAATCGAATGGAAACGGCTTCCATTATTTCTGGAAGGACTAAAGGTGAAATTATGCGTTTCGTTATTGAAGGAACTATTGGCGAGGATGGTGCCTATATCGATCCGTTTGATAATCCCTTACGAACGAGAAAAGGAATCCGGCTGGGTGATTCGGAGAAAAAAGTGATTCATTTATATGGAAAAAAGAATTATCATTTTATTGATGACGGCTCCGGAGCAGAAGTTATTGGTTATGTTGACCATTTGAATGGAATCAAATTGGAATTTGAGCTGAGTTATCACGATCATCAGGTCGAGGAAATTCTATTGGAAGACGAACGAGTTGAATAGGCAGATGATTAAGAAAAGTTCTCAGCCATCTTCCAAGAGAAATCAGAAGAAATAAAGTTGGACAGGGGAGAGGTGGAACGAAATAATTGATCTTTTCGCTCCATTTATTTCAGCGGGTGGACGTAATAACGAATGAAGTTATGATTTAAATAGTTTATTATGACAGGTCATTGAGCTGAAGAGAAGGCGAAGTCCAAGCCTGATTTGCTCCGGATCGCCTCGGATTTACCTATCGATTTATCTATCTGTGGCGCGCGCGCCACATCTCTTTCTATTAGTCGGTGATTTTGCTATAATTTAGGGATGAAATGTGAGGTGCTTGAGTGTGGTTGACTCAAAGTTAAGCAAGGTCGATTTTTCACAGTATTTTCAACCGCCATCCTTAAAGGATGCTCGTCGCCGACGCCGGGAAGCGGTTCACATCATCAATGATTTCAGCATTCCGGATGAGGTTCGGGCGATCGGCAAAGGAAAATATTATTTGATCGAAACCTACGGCTGTCAAATGAATGAACACGATACGGAAGTCATGGCTGGTATACTGGAAAAAATGGGTTATGAGGAAACAACCGATACCGCCTTGGCGGAAGTCATTCTGATTAATACCTGCGCAATTCGCGAAAATGCGGAGAATAAAGTCTTTGGACATATTGGCAAACTCAAGGCATTGAAGCGGGAAAAACCAGGCTTGATTTTTGGTATTTGCGGATGCATGGCGCAGGAAGAATCCGTCGTCAATAAAATTTTAGAAAAATATCCATGGGTGGATTTGATTTTCGGCACTCACAATATTCACCGGTTACCGCAGCTGCTCAAGGAGGCTTTTCTGAGCAAAGAAATGGTTGTTGAGGTCTGGTCGAAGGAAGGCGACATTGTCGAGAATTTGCCGCAATCGCGCCGCGGCCATTTCCAGGCGTGGGTTAATATTATGTATGGCTGTGACAAATTCTGTACCTATTGCATTGTTCCTTATACGCGCGGTAAGGAGCGAAGCAGACGTCCAGAGGAGATCATTGGTGAAGTGCGTGAACTGGCGCGTCAGGGTTATAAGGAAATCACCTTACTCGGTCAGAACGTCAATGCCTATGGAAAAGATTTAAAAGATCTGGAAAATTACGGTCTGGGAAATCTGATGGACGAATGTCGCAAGATCGGTATTCCACGGGTTCGTTTTATGACCAGCCATCCGAAAGATTTCGATGATCATTTGATTGAAGTGCTTGCGAAGGGCGGCAATCTCTGTGAACACATTCATCTGCCGGTTCAGTCCGGTAATTCAGATGTATTGAAAATCATGGGCCGCGGTTACACCCGTGAACGTTATCTGGATCTCTTTCACAAAATTAAAGCGACGGTGCCGAACGCTTCGTTCACAACCGACATCATCGTTGGTTTCCCAAATGAAACAGAGGAACAATTTGAGGACACCCTCTCTCTTGTTCGTGAATGTCGTTTTGACGGGGCCTATACTTTTATCTATTCACCACGAGCCGGTACACCTGCCGCCAAGATGAAGGACAGTGTGTCGATGTCGGTCAAAAAGGAACGGTTGCAGCGGCTGAACAAACTGATTAATCAATACGCGGCGGAAAGCAGTGCAAAATATCAGGATCAAGTGGTTGAAGTGCTCGTCGAAGGCGGAAGCCGGAAGAATGCTGACGTGCTTTCCGGACACACGCGGACGAATAAGGTGGTTAATTTTAGTGGCCCGAAATCGCTGATTGGTCAGCTGGTTCGTGTGAAAATCACCGATGCGAAGATCTGGTCGCTCGATGGTGAGTGGCAGCGGGAGCCGGAGGTGGCAAGAAGATGAGCGGATATTCCAAGGAAGATGTGCTGAACGAGGCGCGAGCCATGGCTGAACGAATTGCTGAACTGGACGAGGTGCAGGCCTATAAGCAGGCGGAAGCCAAAATTTCAGCCAATAAAAAAGTGGATAAATTGATCGATCAGATAAAATATCTGCAAAAGGAATCGGTTAATCTGGCCCATTTTCAGAAGCATGAGGCCTATCGCAAAAATGAAGCGAAAATTGACGCATTGCAGGCTGAGCTCGATGCGATTCCTGTCGTTCAGGCGTTTAAACAATTGCAGGCGGAAACCAATGATCTGCTGCAGCAAACCACCGAATTAATTACCAATAAAGTGAATGAATCACTTGAAAAACTGCCTGATTTAGGTAAAAAATAGATTCCTACAAAAAATCTTCGGCAACAGGCGAAGATTTTTTACTTATCGAAAAGGTTGCCTACGCAGCCGAAGGTTTAACAGAAAGCAGCCTATTTTTCATTGAGCGTTTTCTTTCTATCAAAAGCGTTACGCGTCCGATTATTCTTTCTTTGCCTCCATTGAATGCATCATCGGCTTGATCGTTCTCCCTTTTAAAATTCAAGGGAGATTTTTTTCTTTTGCGATCCGCCTTTCGATTCACACGTGTCATTTGCCCTGCATAACATGACAATGAAGAAGGCAAAGGAGGTTTGGACTCTTGGCAGAGAATGCATACAGAGAAATTATTACGAAAGCGGTTTGCGGAAGAGGCAAGAAATTCAGTCAGTCCGCACATACTGTAACACCAACGCATAGACCTTCGAATATCCTTGGATGCTGGGTGATAAATCATAAATATAAAACCTCGTATCATAAGGACGCAGTTATTGTCGAAGGAACTTATGACATTAATACGTGGTATTCGTTCAACGAGAACACTCGGACTGAGGTCGTTTGCGAAACCGTAGATTATCGGGATCGCGTGCCGCTAACGCTTCGTGACAAGAAGCTGATTTCACGCGTCGATGTGTTGTGCCGTCCGCTTCAGGAACCGAATTGTCTCGAAGCGAAGATTTCATCGAACGGCACGAAGGTTTTAGCACAGGTTGAACGCGAATTTCTTGTAGAGATTGTTGGCGAGACGAAAGTAAAGGTTCAGGTTGATGGCGATGGTCTGGTTGAAGTCGAACATGAGCATGAGAAAGAGGATGACCTGGACAAAGAATTGAGCGGTCTGAGTTCTGATTTTCTCACGAATGATGATGAGTAAGCGAAAGTAATGCTCCCCCTTTCAAGGTTGAAAAATTGAATAGGCTGCGTCTGCATTCACCTGAGGAAGGGTTCAGAGTGCAGATTTTTTTCGCAGCGAGAGGAGGGGCGGAAAAAGAAGAAAATCCGCTCCTCTTTTTTGTGGAGAAAGATTTCGAGCGGAGGCAGCTGAGTAGCGATCATGTATCGCTGTTTTTTGCCGCATGTTCTTCAATCTGTTTTTTCCAGGATTGAAGAGATTCAAAAAACCGTTTTTTCTCTTCAGAGTCTAAAAGCTTCTCACCATATCGAAATTTTTCGTAATAGGAGATCCAATCGGAGTCCGCTGAAGGAACACTCAGGCGCTGCGCCCACTCGTTTAAGGCTTCGCCAGGGGCACGTCCGAAGCCGCTCTTCCTTGCTTCTTTTTGCAACTGGAAAACGGCGCGGCGGATCGGATTGACCGGCGGGACGAATGATTTCCAAAAAGGCAGCTTCGTTTTAATGCCGGCTATTATCCCCCTTTTGATCATCACGGAGGACTGATCGAGGTGTGAATCCGCTTCTTGATTGATTTTCCGCTTTCTATAGAAACGGAAGAGAATCAGTGCCGCGATCAGAACGATCAGCAGCAGAAATAGCCAGCGGTACTGCTGAATGAAAGTGAAAGGATTTGACCCCTGGTGACTAGCGGGTGGCTGATCTCTTGTTTTTTTCAGCACTTTTTGCATCCGCGAAAGTGGTGAGCGATCCTTACCCGTCAAGTGATTGATCAGGGCAAAAAGGAGCGAAAAGCTCTCGCTTAGGAACTTGCTCAGAATTTTCCAATATAAAAAGTTAAGAATCGAGAGAAAAAAAGGCCAGATTAAAGAAATCAATACTCCGAGCGCAAGCGCAGCGAGTGGAAAAAATCCTGTCAAACTCACAAGTAGTAAATTCTTTCGATCCCGGCACAGAATATAGCCGGCAATGAAGACGAGTTCAGCAAAAAGAACGGCCAAAAAAGCCAGATGCGGCGAAAACGGAAGCAAATAATCCAGCACGGCAACACCTGTTGAAATTAAAAAAATGCCCCAAAGATGGCCGGAATCGCGATTATCTGGTGAGAGAAAATAGCCCCAGATGATCACAAGCAAAAACCCCGCGTATAAGCGGAAATGAAAGAATAGCAGACCGATCAATGCGCAAACCATCGTTAACGCAATAAAAATGGTCCAGGTCATCTGGCGGCGCTGCCGAAAAACAAGGAACAGCACGTGATGCAAAATGAAAAGCAGAAGTAGCGGACCGGCGATTGACCAATTTCCACCGGAAGTAGGGAGCAGCGCCAAATAGGTGAGCAGCCAGACACAGCCGCTATAAAATGCTGCAGGCAGCACGTGTTGCAGACGTTCCATTATCCTTCCCCCTCTTTTTTCATCCGATCGGGATCGAGCTGAGCCGTTTCGCCGCTAAGGCGCAGGCGATAGATTGAATGACCTTCTCTTTGAAGATTTTTAAGGATGTGTGCAGAGCCGCTTTGCTCTCCGTCCTCAATCAGAATAATGGTGCTTCCTGGCTGAATTCTCTGGTGAATGGCGGTCAACGCTTGATCAATTGGTGTTTTCATCTGCCAGCGTTGAATAAAAGCGAGGAACGACCAGCCTTTCTTCAATTGACGGATACCTTGATCGGCCTCAATGCCATTAAAAAGCAGATTTCCCATCGGTTTTGTATTGCTGAAAATGGCGTAGCGGATATCTTGCTTATAGGCGCAACGCATCAGCCAGGCAGCTGCAGACAGTCGATGTTCAAAATCGGGGCTTGTTTGAAAATGATAATGATTTGGCGGTGTCAACAATAAAAAAGTCCAAGACACCGGGGCAATTTTTTCAAATGTTTTGGTCTGCATTTTTCCAAGCTGCGCGCTTGCCTTCCAATGAATATGACGAAAAGAATCCGAGCGCTGATAATCGCGGGTACCAATCGGCGCAGAAAAATCGACGAATAAAGAAAAGGGCGATGGATCGAATCCGATGGCTTGCTGCTGGCGCCGCTCCGGCTGCGGTACTTTTTCTGGCCGCGGATAGACAATGATCCGGTTTTTAATCATTTGATCATAACTGAGAGCCGCTTGCACAATGTGCAACGGATCGGAAAACGAGAGGTGGAGTGAGCGGATCCGAGCGACACCACGTGTATCGGCATGGACACGAAAACTGATTTTGGCGCTGCTGTGAGCCGGAACGGATACTTCAAATTTGATTTCCTTCGCTTTCTCCTGCTCACCTGCTAAAGTCACCAGCGGATCCAGTGTGAAATAACCCTGAAATGTTGGAAAAGCCTGGCGTGAATGATTGATAAAAGACAAAGTAAATTCACCGTCCTCGCCGGGAATCAGCCGCAGCTCCTTGTCGCTATTATCCAGTTCCAGATGGTGAATCTTATGTAAAAGAATCTTTTTCGAAAAATAAGCGAGGAGCAGGAAAAAAATAGCGATGCTCCACAGGGCATACCTGCCAGTCATTAACCCGATCACTAAAATAAGCAATCCGGTAAGCAAGATCAGACTGCGCACGTTCTCGCTAATCGAATCAATGGACCAGTTCATTGATCTTCCCCGGTCCCAGATTCGACCGGCACAGGTAATTCAGACAGCAGATGAGTCATGAACTGTTCTTTGGTTGTATGCAGTTCACCGTCCATCGATAGTACGAGCCGGTGGGCGAGTACGCTGATGGCCATCGCCTTGACATCTTCTGGAATGATATAGTCTCTGCCTGTGATAAATGCTCGCCCTTGAGCGGCGTGCATCAGCGCGAGTGTTCCGCGCGGGCTGACCCCGTTTGCGATCCACTCATGGTCGCGAGTCGCACGCACGAGCTGCAGCAAATAACTGACGACCGTATCGCTCAGGCTAACGGTATTCACTTCTTCCTGAAGCGTGGCAATCTCATCAAGTGTAAATACAGGTTGCAGGTTCGCAAGTGGACTGTTTTGCTGATACAGACGCACCATTGCCCGTTCCTCATCGAAAGAAGGATAACCGGAGGACAGTTGCATGAAAAAGCGATCCATCTGCGCTTCTGGAAGCGGAAATGTTCCTTGAGACTCGATCGGATTCTGTGTAGCGATGACGAGAAACGGCCCGTCAATCGGATGAGTCTCGCCTTCGATCGTTGCTTGATGCTCCTCCATCACCTCAAGCAGGCTCGACTGTGCGCGCGGCGTCGCCCGATTGATTTCATCAGCCAGCAGAATGTTGGTCATAACCGGCCCAAACCGCGTTTCAAAACTCTGCGTCTTCACGTTGAAATAATTTATCCCAGTGACATCCGACGGCAGGATATCTGGGGTGAACTGAATTCGCCTGAAATCGCCGCGGATGGATTGGGCCAGCGTTTTTGCCAGCATTGTTTTTCCAGTGCCGGGGACATCTTCCATCAGCACGTGACCACCGCAAATCAGCGCGATCAGCAGATTTTCAGTAAGTGTATCTTTTCCAACCAGAACCTGTCGCACATTCCTCTTTAATCGTTCGCATGCTTCGATCATCGATGCGCCAACCTTCTTTTTTCTGATATTTCTATTATTATACAACAAGCCGCGCCCTACGGGGAAAAAGATTCATTGCTGGCAGAAAATCTCTGAAAAATCGGTTGATTATTACAGACTGATGCCCCTATCTTTCGCTGACTCTATGCTATAATTAAGAGATGAACAAACGGAAGATGGAGTGAATCAAACCAATGAGTTATACACCAATGATTGAACAATATCTGGGAATTAAGGCACAGTATCCCGACGCTTTTCTCTTTTTCCGGCTTGGTGATTTCTATGAATTATTCTTCGATGACGCGCTGAAAGCGTCCAAGGAATTGGAAATTACGCTAACTTCGCGAAAGAATGATAAATACATACCGATGTGCGGCGTGCCTTACCATGCGGTCAAACAATATATCAAAATATTAATCGACAAAGGCTATAAGATTGCCATTTGCGAACAGATGGAAGATCCGAAGCTCGCCAAGGGCATGGTTAAACGCGAAGTGATTCAGATGATCACACCCGGAACGGTAATGGAAGAGGATTCGTTGCAACCGAAACGCAATAATTATCTCGCAGCACTCAGTCTGTTTACCGATGAGTCGATCGGGCTCGCCCTGAGCGACCTGACAACTGGTGAGACAAAGGTGACCTTGATCTCGTCTTGGGACGGGGCCATTCAGGAGATTGATGCAAATGATGTCCGCGAACTGGTCGTCGCTGACGATTTTCCGAATGATAAGCGCGAACAACTGTCTGAACAACTGAACCTGACGTTATCCGAGGAAAAAGAGGACGAGGTGCCTGAAGCCCTCCAGTCGATCGCCCGCGGCATTGATCAGGATAAACTTGTTCATGCACTCGGCCGTCTGCTTAGTTATCTCGTGAAAACGCAGAAGCGCTCGCTCGATCATCTGCAGGTGGCCGATGTCTATCATGTGCAGGCGTATATGATGCTCGACCCGCATTCACGACGCAATCTTGAACTCGTAGAGACAAGCCGCAACAAGAAAACTTATGGATCGCTGCTCTGGCTGCTCGATGACGTGAAGACGGCGATGGGCGGTCGGCGGCTCAAACAGTGGATTGAGAAGCCTCTATTAGATAAAGAACGAATCGCCAGACGTTTTGATGCAGTCAGCGCGCTGAAAAGCCATTTACTGGAACGCGAATCGCTGCGCGAGGCGCTGAACAATGTCTATGATCTCGAACGGCTCGTCGGTCGGGTTTCCTTTGGCAACGTCAACCCGCGTGAAGTGATGCAATTAAAACGGTCGCTCGAACAGGTGCCGGAAATCAAAAGAATTCTCACGAGCATGGATGAGCCGGCGCTCGCGGACTACGAAAAAAAGATGGATCCCTGCGAATCGGTACGGGCATTGATCGAAAAAGCGCTCGTCGATGATCCACCGTTTTCGGCGGCAGATGGCGGCATGATTCGTTCCGGGTACGATGAAACGCTCGATCGCTACCGCGATGCTTCCAAAAACGGCAAGCGCTGGATCGCCGAGCTTGAGGCAAGTGAGCGGCAGGAAACGGGGATCAAATCACTGAAGGTCGGTTATAATCGCGTCTTCGGCTACTATATCGAAGTGTCGCGGCCGAATCTGAAGCTGCTTCCCGAGGGCCGCTACGAGCGCCGGCAAACGCTCTCGAATGCTGAACGCTTCATCACCCCGGATTTGAAAGAAAAAGAGCGGGTGATTCTGGAGGCCGAAGAAAAGCGCGTGGATCTTGAATATCAGCTATTTAGTGATGTCCGGCTTAAAATCAAGGATCAGGCAGCGCAGCTCCAGAAGCTAGCACGGCTCGTCAGCGCGCTTGATGTGCTGCAGAGTTTCGCTTCGGTCAGTGATGAAAACGGCTATATTCGGCCGACGTTTTCCAATGATCGGACACTCTCGATCAAAGACAGCCGCCATCCGGTGATTGAAAAAGTGATGAAGAATGGCTTTTTCGTTGCCAATGATATTCAAATGAATAAAAATGTCGACATGTTGCTCATAACGGGTCCGAATATGGGTGGCAAGAGTACTTTTATGCGTCAGGCAGCTCTGACTGCGATCATGGCGCAGATTGGCTGCTTTGTGCCAGCGGATGAAGCACGTCTGCCAATTTTTGATCAAATTTTTACGCGGATCGGCGCGGCCGACGACCTCGTCTCCGGCCAAAGCACGTTCATGGTCGAAATGGACGAAGCAAAATATGCATTGACCCATGCCTCGCAGAATAGTTTGATTCTGCTTGATGAAATCGGCCGCGGCACATCGACCTATGACGGCATCGCGATCGCTCAGGCGATTGTCGAATATATCCACGACCATATTGCCGCGAAAACCTTTTTTTCGACGCATTATCACGAGCTGACCTTTCTCGATGAAAAACTGGATCATCTGAAAAATGTCCATGTCGGAGCAATGGAAGAACATGGTAACGTTGTTTTTCTACATAAGGTGCTTGACGGGCAAGCGGATAAAAGCTACGGCATCCATGTCGCCAAGCTCGCTGGTTTGCCGGAGACACTGATTGAACGTGCCAATGAAATTCTTCAGGATCTGGAAGAGGACAAGGGAGAAAATGTGGTGTCGTCGAGCGACACGCCGACTGTTCATGAAGAAACAGCGGCTACGAGCGAAACGCCTGCGGATCAACCGGAACAATTGGCTTTATTTGACGCTCCGGAAGACGCTTCAAATAAAAAGACAAGTCGTCGTGAACAAAAAGTACTTAAAGATTTGGAAAAAATCGACCTACTCACGATGACGCCAATGGATGCGATGAATCAGCTCTATGCGCTGCAGAAGGCATTGAAACATTAATAGAGAGGGGGAATCGAAATGGGTGAAATCAAACGATTAAGCGAGTCGCTTGCCAATAAAATTGCGGCAGGAGAAGTTGTGGAACGACCGGCATCAGTCGTTAAAGAACTGGTAGAAAATGCGATTGACGCGGATGCACTCAAAATTGTGATCGATATTGAAGAAGGCGGCCTCAAATCGATTAAGGTCACCGACAATGGCAAGGGCTTTGCTCCAGAAGATTGTCAGATTGCCTTCGAACGTCACGCGACGAGCAAGATTCATGACGACGCCGATCTCTTCCATATTCGTACTCTTGGATTCCGTGGTGAAGCGCTGCCTAGTATTGCTGCTGTCTCCTATCTCGAACTGAAAACCTCGGACGGCGAGCATCCGGGTACCCATCTTGTGCTGCAGGGCGGTCATGTCATCCAATCCCAATCCGGAAGTGCAGAAAGCCGTAAGGGGACGGAAATCACTGTCAGCCGCTTGTTCTTCAATACACCTGCACGGTTGAAATACTTGAAAAGCATTCATACTGAACTTGGTAAAATTACCGACGTGATTAATCGAATGGCTTTATCCTATCCGGACGTTCGCTTTTCGCTGAATCATGATGGAAAAAATATTTTTATGACCAATGGCAGCGGTGAATTGAGCCACGTTCTGGCAGCGGTCTACGGCATCCGCACGGCGCAAGCGGCGATTCCCTTTTACGGTGACTCGCTTGATTTTCACATCGAAGGCGTTGCTGTCCATCCACAGATTTCGCGTGCCGGTCGTCAGTATGTTTATATCATCATCAACAATCGTTTCATTATTAACTATCCAATTTTCAACAGCATCCTTGCGGGTTATCACACCCTGCTGATGATTGGCCGTTATCCGATCTGCGTGCTGCATATCCACATGGATCCGTCACTGATCGACGTTAATGTCCATCCGTCGAAACTCGAGGCGCGAATCAGTAAAGAAAGAGATCTCTGCGAACTGATCCGTGACACACTGCAGAAAGCTTTTCACAAAGAGCGTCTGATTCCCGAAGTTGGCACCAAAACGCGGGAAGCGAAACCGCAGCAAAACCAGCAGCAGGCGATGGATTTCTCGCAAAAAGTCGTCACCGGCCCGGAAGTAGAAACCCGCAGAGTAGAGCAGCAGTCAGCAGATCAGCCTGCGGAAAGACCGTTCGCGGAAGAAATCCATGAAGACGGTGGGAAAGCATTCGCCGCAGGCAAGGCTGAGGCAGCGCCAGCGGCGGAACAGGCGATCCCGGCCGCAGTTTCCACACCGATAAGTTTTGAAGAAGAGGACGATCCAGAAGCGGAAGAGACACGGCGACTGCCGAAGCTATGGCCGATCGGGCAGATGCATGGCACTTATATTTTCGCTCAAAATGAAAATGGTCTTTATATTATCGACCAGCACGCTGCCCAGGAACGGATCAACTATGAATATTATCGCGAGAAAATTGGTCAAACAGCCCATGACGTTCAGGAACTGCTCGTGCCGCTGACCTTCGAATTCAACGCCTCTGAGTACGCAACGGTCATGGAATATCATGACTACTTGAAGACCATTGGCCTCAACTTCGAACCTTTCGGCGATCGCACTCTCGTCGTCCATGCTTATCCAACTTGGATGCCGAAGGGCCGCGAGCAGCAAATGATTGAGGACACCGTTGATCAACTGATCGAAAGCGGCAAGGTTTCCATCAAAAAGTTGCGTGAAAAACTGGCGATCATGATGTCCTGCAAGCGGGCAATCAAAGCCAATCATTATCTACGCAACGACGAAATCCAATCGCTGCTCGACACGCTGGGCAAAGCTAAAGACCCGTTCACCTGCCCGCATGGCCGTCCGGTGATTGTCCACTTCTCAAGCTACGAAATGGAAAAGATGTTCAAACGCGTCCAGTAAAGGGATTTTGAAGGGGGTAAAATGGATTTGCCCATAATTTTCCCCCGCAAATTTAATACGTCAGATACGATTGCAGGTTCTTGATCAGTTTATCTTCCAAATCTTTTGTGAAATGGACGTACATTTGTTGTGAGTTCGACGCTACTGTTTCAGCCGTTCGTTCACAGATTTGATGTCTATGCCGCTCTCAAACAGCATAATGGCATGCGTATGCCTGAGCCCGTGAGGCGTGATGTGCTTGTTCAAGTTGGTTTTGGCCAAAATCATCACCTCCCTTCAATGGAAAAGTGATGTAGTTACTTCGAAGATTCATAGGGTAACTATGTTTCTTTAAACAAGTGACTGAACCAGAGAAGGGGGAGTATATTTCATTGGCCGCAATCAGGAAGATGCTAATCATTGCTCTCGATGGTGTCACGCAATCAGTTTGTGGATTCATGCGCTTAATAATGTACTAAATTTTTACAAAGGCTAGGTAATTTTTTAAAAGGGAAAATCTAGCAGGATGAAAAAGTATTGATTCGTATTATCTTTGCAATCCGTAAAAAGGAGGGGGAAATGACTGAAATAAAATATAATTTATGCTTAATTCTGGCAGTTGTATTATTGGTTCTATTTATTGTGAATATATTTATGATGATCACTAGATTCATACAACGCATCAGGTCAAATCCGTATAAAAAGAATAGCTTACCTTTCTTAATTACAACAGGAGTATCTTTTATACTACTGATTGTTTTTACTTACAATTGGCTATACAACTTGGATTTATTGCCTCGCACTGATTTTTATACGCAGTATCCATCACCAACAAAAGCCTATACAGTTACTCTATATTATGAATCAAATGGATTGGCAGATGATACCGTTTTGGCCGTTTTGAGAGATAATTCTCAAAAGAGTGAGTGGCCAATTTATTACGCTATGCGGAGAACGCCACAAGTTAAATGGACTGCAAAAGATAAGGTGTTGATCGGAGGTCATAAATTTGATGTCCGAAAACACAATCAAACTTATGACTATAGACATGTGTAACTGCCAGACTACGGTGCCATTAACATTTAATGATTGAAATCCGTGTATTGTAATGGATTCTGACCATTATGTTCGCTTCTTTCATGATTGATATTTATGAATTCATTAACGGCTATCTGCAAAAATAGGAAGAATTTTTCCACGGTAACTGCACTAAATGCACTTATTTGAACGAGTTTTCTGTGAATGGATATTGACTCATCCCAGATTAATTTCCTACTATTGAGATATGTCTCGATCAAAGGTACAATGTAATTATGTTTCTTTTAATCATTTTTACGAGACGAATAATTTTTCACGAAGTGGTCCGGAGTTTGACGGATACATAGTTTTCTCGACTCGCGACTTGGCCAGAGATTAGAAGCGCAATCTATCATCGCAAGAAGGGGTTTCCTTGTTAAGAGTTCGCAAGCTAACCGTCGTTTCACTGCTGACTGCGGTAGCTGTCGTCGGCCGACTGCTCATTCACGGGATGAATATTCAGCCGGCAACACTGATTGTTATTTTGACCGGATGGTTCTTTGGCTGGAAATTAGGGCTCACCGAGGGATTGATGGTAGGACTTCTGACCGATATGATCTTGGGCCTAGGCTACTGGACACCTTTCCAGATGGCGGCCTGGGGATTGATCGGACTTGTTTCTTCTTTCATCCCTAAAAAAACGGTCTTTTACATCGGCTGGCTCGCCGTCTCCGGTTATCTATTCGGCTTCATCATGGCCTTTTCTTATTTTTTGATGTCGACGAACATTTGGACGGTTCTTTCGCTGTATTTCAGCGGCTTGATTTTTGATACCTATCATGCAGTCGGCAATTTGCTCTTTGGCCTTTTTTCACCGCTTCTCTTTAAGGTTTTTCGCCGGGAGCAGGCGGCGCTGCAAATTAAATAATGGCTCTGAAGAATGGAATCAGGTGCAAGTCCTGAACTATCCCGTAACGGTTACAGTCCGATCTTTTCTTCTTGGCCGCGGCAAGCTCCCCATTTGCGGTAGACATTTGGTGATTCATTTCCTGTGCTTCCTTTTGGGTACGGGATTTTTTTATACTATTTTATAAGGAGATATTTGCATTGAAGAAGAAGAGTCTGATCACCCTTATTGCCATTGTACTCATTATAATTATTGGCCTGTTTGTCTATCGGGCAGTTTCTTCTCAAACGGCGACTCAAAAAGCGCAGCCGACTCAGACAAGCAAGAAAGTGACGGCTACAGATGCTCTTGAGTTAAAAAATGGGAATAAAATGATTAAAGCGCAGGTGCCAGTCAAAAAAGGAGAGACGGCGATGCAGCAGCTCAAGGCTTATACGTCAGCACATCACATTGAACTGACCGTCACCGGATCGGGGAGAATGGCTTATGTTACGAGTCTTGAGGGTTTAAAGGCGGGCGGCAAAAAAGGTTGGATGTTTTCGGTCAATGGGAAAACGCCGAAAGTTGGTGCGGGAGCAACGATTGTCAAGGCGCATCAAAAGATAATTTGGTATTATACGAAATTTTAACGAGCAGAACAAAAAGAAGCCATCCATGAGCGAAATTGGCTCGGGTTGAATGGCTTCTTTTTTGATTGGAACTAGTGAATTAGTGCTGAACGGTTTCCCCTGAAATAACAGCAGAATCGTCTTTCTTCCGCAAACGCTGGCTGATTTCAGCATAAGAACCTAAATGCGGTCCTTTGAAATGATTCTTGGCATAAGCGAAGAAATAGATAGTCAACAGAACAATGACTGAAATGAAGATTTTGCCTGTGGCATAGTGCAAGGTATAATTCTTGGTAATCGCGACGTCGCTTGGTGAGACAGACATCAGAATAACGAGGAAGACAATCCAAGCACAGGCAATCACATGAATGGGGTTGCTCCATCCTTTAAGGCTCCATGGACCGTCATCCTTTTCTGTCCAGGCGCCTTTGAATTTTGCTCTCAATTTTAGGAAAATCGGGACGAAGTAGGAACCATAGAGACCGATAACACTCAGTGAGGTAATGACGGCGTAGACATTGTTGAAAATAGCTGAAATAAAGGCGATCAGAGCGACCAACCAGATTGCATAGTTCGGTGTATGAAATTTCGGTGAGACCCGCGCCCAAATTCTGGACAGCGGCAGACCTTTATCTCGACTGAAGGCGAAAACCATTCGTGAGGACGAGGTCACGGAGGAAAGACCACAGAACCACATTGCCACCGTAATCATCCACAGCATCGCTTGGCCGAACCAGCCGCCAACGGCTTGTTGAATCGCGACGATAAAGGCATTGTTCCCAGCCTGAGCAACGGCAGTAGGATCTTTGATCGACATCGTGACAATCGCTAATAGAATAAAACCGAAGATGCCAGAAATGGCTACCGACAGATAGACACCCCATGGTGCTCGAACTTTCGGATCGATCGTTTCCTCACTTGTATGTGCGGAGGCGTCGAATCCGGTCAAAGTCCATTGCGCCTGAAGCAAACCGACAAGGAAAGCAAACCAGTAGGGCATGCTGCCGTTTGTTGCCGTAGAAAAATTGGCGTTAAAAAGATAGCCGACATTATGATGAGGACCAAAAGCAGTCAGGACACCTATTATAATGAACACGCCGATAATATGATAAATGGCCGAAAACGAATTTAGCTTGGATATGACATTGATACCGATATGGTTCAAAAGCGCGTGCATCACTAAAATCACAGCGTAAGTAACAAGTGTCTGGGTATGTGTTGGATTGCCGAAAATTAAAGCGGACGCGAAACCGGCACAGCCAAAGTCAATGCCTGCGACGATCGTCACTTGTCCGATAATATTCAGCCAGCCGGTAAACCAGCCCCATCTTGGCCCGCCGAGAATAGAAGCCCAGTGATAGATAGCTCCAGAGGTTGGTATCGATGAAGTCAGTTCAGCCATGGCCGCAGCCACGAATAGAACAAACAAGGTGACGATTGGCCAACCAACACCTATAATGGCTGGTCCACCTTGATTAAATCCATAGCCATACAGCGTAACGGCACCGGTAAGAATTGAAATGATCGAAAAGGAAACGGCAAAATTGGAGAATCCACCCATGTCGCGCAGTAACTCCTGTTTATAGCCGAATGACTTAAGATCTTCCACAGCTACCTGCCGTGATCTCGCTCCCTGCACCGAATGATTCGCTTTAAAAATAATGGCAAACATGACAATAAGCAGAATTAAATTGACCAAAATGCCCGATAACAACATGCCGAAGGAACTCCTTTATTTTTGTGTAATCGAAGTAGAAATGTTTCGTCAGTTGCCAGATGCAGACACATAAATCTAACAATATCTAACAAAATATTCTGAATACAATTGCTACATTTCTACATCATTTGTTGCAATTTTTCATTGTAATCACTTAATAAGCTAAAGAAAACAACAAACGATTCATCTTTTTACGTTATATCACCTGACATTCATTTCGAAAATATTTGCTGTTTTTGATGCAAACAAGAAAATCTGCGTTAAAATGAATACAAGAAATAAAGTTTCATAACATGTTATAAATCATAACATATCTATTTCTTTCTGCAACAAGTTTATCGAGAGAATGGAGATGAATCGGCATTGGAAAGTGCTGTTTTAAGTGTGGGTATAGATATCGGGACGTCGACAACTCAACTTGTACTATCCAGACTGACGTTCCAAAATAGGGCTTCTTCATTTTCAGTTCCACATATTGTCATCTCGAAAAAAGAAGTGATCTATCAAAGCAAGATTATCTTCACACCGCTATTGGATGGATATGAAATCGATTATCCAAGCATTGAACAATTTGTTTCTCGTGAATATTTGAAAGCGGGGATTGATAAGCAAAAAATACAGATGGGTGCCATCATCATTACGGGTGAAACGGCACGTAAGGAAAATGCTGAGAAAGTGGTACAAACACTCAGCCACTATGCAGGCGACTTCGTTGTTGCAACAGCCGGACCTGATTTGGAAGGAATACTGGCAGCAAAGGGTGCCGGTGTTAGCAGATATTCGAGGGAAAGCAAATCTCCGATGATTAATCTTGATATTGGCGGAGGGACGACCAATCTGGCAGCACTTGATGGTGATCGAGTGCTGGATACCGCCTGTTTTGACGTAGGGGGCAGGTTAATTCGAATCGATCCGCAGACCTTGGAGGTTCGTTATATTGCCCCGAAGATCAAGCGCTTAATTGCTCGATTAAACCTGGAGGTTCATGAGGGCAGTATTCTGCAGTCGGCTAAACAACTGGAGCCGATTATGAATACACTGGTTCGCATTATTGAGAATAGTGTCGGTATCGGAGAAAGAAATCCTTTTTTTGATTTATTTGTGACTAATCACTGTTTTAATGAACTCGATCCTTCGAAGATTCGGGCGATTACCTTTTCGGGCGGCGTGGCGGATTGCATGGAAAAAGGCGGGGAAGAGGCCTTTATATATGGCGACATTGGCTTGCTTCTCGGAAGAAAGCTGCGGCAATCGCGTCTTTTTCAAGATAAAACCGTGCATCATTCTAAAGAGACGATTCGGGCAACTGTTGTCGGGGCAGGGTCTTACTCCGTGACAGTTAGCGGAAGTACGATCTCCTATTCACAGCATGTGCTTCCGCTAAGAAATCTGCCCATTCTTCATCTGTCTGTTGAAAATGGGGAAGTTAATGCGAACCGTTTGGCAGATAAGATAAAAAATCAACTGGATCTCTTCCGTGTCGATGGAAGGTTAGTGAACACGGCGATTTCCCTCACCGGATTAAAAAGTCCGACCTTTGATCAGCTTCAATCCTGTGCAAGAGGGATTCGCGACGGCGCCAATGAATTAATTGACAAAGCACTGCCGCTGATTGTGATTACCTATGAAGACATTGCCAAGGCATTAGGCCATAGCCTTTTTTCTTATCTGCCGCGAAAATATCCGTTTGTCTGCATTGATCGCGTGAAGGCGGAGACCAGTGATTATATCGATATTGGCGAACCGGTCGCTCACGCGGCAGTCCTGCCAGTCAGTGTCAAAACATTAATATTTAATTAAGTAAAAGAGGTGCCGCAATGATCTTAAAAACAATCCTGACCGGAAAGGCTTACGCTTTTGATTCGGTCAAGGAAGTATTAGCTAAAGCAAATGAATTGAAATCCGGTGATCAGCTTGCCGGTGTCGCAGCAAAGAGTGCTCAAGAATGTGTCGCAGCTAAAATTGTACTCGCTCAGTTAACGCTGAATGATCTCTATAATCATCCTGTTGTTCCTTATGATGAAGATGAGGTGACACGCACGATTATTGATGGCGTGAACCAAAGAATTTTTCAGCCGATAAAAAATTGGACGGTACAGGATTTGCGCGAATGGCTGCTTTCTTATGCAGCGACAGACAATCAAATTCAACGCCTCTCTAGGGGGCTGACCTCTGAAATGGTAGCAGCTGTCTGCAAGCTGATGACGAATATGGATTTGATTTATGCGGCAAAAAAGATACATATTGAAAAAACGGCGAACACGACGATTGGCCGTCCGGGTACCTTCTCATCACGTCTGCAACCCAACCATCCAACCGATGATTGGGATGGGATCATGGCTTCAATGATGGAAGGGCTCAGCATGGGGGTTGGCGACGCTGTGATCGGCTTGAACCCGGTCAATGATTCCGTAGAGAGTGTCCGCAACATCTTGAACAGGTTCGAGGAATTTCGCAGTAAATGGGAGATCCCGACACAGACATCCGTCTTAGCACATATTACGACACAAATGGAAGCAGTGAAAAAAGGAGCGCCGGCCGGTTTAATTTTTCAATCGATTGCCGGTTCTCAAAAAGCAAATACCGCTTTTGGCATTAACCGAGCGATGCTGGAAGAGGCCCGGCAATTAGCAGCAGAACAAGGACAGGCTTGGGGACCGAACGTGATGTATTTTGAAACTGGTCAAGGTTCTGAATTATCGTCCGAAGCGAATTTCGATGCCGATCAAGTGACCATGGAAGCGCGCTGCTATGGATTTGCCCGGGCGTTTGATCCTTTTCTCGTAAATACCGTGGTCGGATTTATCGGTCCAGAATATTTGTATGATGCCAAGCAAGTGCTTCGTGCCGGTTTGGAGGATCATTTTATGGGCAAATTAACCGGACTTTCTATGGGGTGTGATGTTTGCTACACGAACCATATGAAGGCTGATCAGAATGATGCCGAGAACCTAACCGTGCTGCTTGCTTCGGCAGGATGCAATTACATCATGGGGGTTCCGCATGCGGATGATGTCATGCTGAACTATCAATCGACGGGATTTCAGGAGACTGCCACCATTCGTGAATTATTCGGTTTACATCCGATTAAAGAATTTGAAGACTGGATGGAAAAAATCGGTATTACAGAAAATGGCCGCTTAACGGAGCGTGCTGGTGATGCCTCCATTTTTTTAGAACGAGAATAATCATTCGCTAATCGATCCCAGAGGAGATGACTCATATGGAAAACGATAAAATCTTGAGTGACATTTCAGAAATCAATATACGGGAACAACTGCTTGTTCCAAATCCACATAATCGTCAGGGCTATTTGAAAATGAAAGCCAGCACATCGGCCAGGCTGGGCCTCTGGCGCTGCGGACCAAGGTACAAAACACAATCCATCCTGCGATTCAGAGCAGATCATGCGGCTGCTCAGGACTCCGTCTTTTCATATGTTAATCCAGAGTTAATTAAAGACATGCATTTCATCGCGATCCAGACGCTTTGCCATTCAAAGGATGAGTACTTGACGCGTCCAGATCTGGGTCGGCGCTTTTCAAAGGAAAACGAGGAAAAGATAAAAGAGAATATTACGAGTCACCCGAAAATTCAAGTCATTGTCGGTGACGGACTCAGTTCTGCGGCGATTGAAGCAAATATCAGGGAAATCATTCCTTCTATTAAACAGGGGCTGAATTATTATGGCCTCGATTGTAAAAATCCTATTTTTGTTCAGTATTGCCGAGTTGGTGTGATGGATCAGGTTGGCGAAATCACGGATGCCGATGTTGTCTGTATGCTGATTGGCGAACGGCCAGGACTGGCGACCGCTAAATCCATGAGTGCTTATATTGCTTACCGGCCAACGATGGGAATGCCGGAAATGAGGCGGACCGTTGTTTCAAATATTCATTCACAAGGAGTTCCTCCAGTAGAAGCAGGTGCCTATATCAGTGAATTGTTGTATAAAATGCTGAAATATAAAAAATCCGGACTTGATTTGAAGGCTGTTGAGAATAAAATGACAGAATAACTGCAGGCAAGGAGACCAAGATCATGAAACTCTATACAAGAAATGGCGATAAAGGAATGACGCAATTGGTCGGCGGCAGCAGGATCGCAAAGGATAATCTTCAAGTCAGCGCCTATGGAACAATGGATGAATTGAACGCGTGGATCGGCTATGCCGTCACCTTTTGTAACGGGCCGGCAAAGATTTTTATCAAGGAACTGCAGGAAATTCAGCAAGATCTCTTTGATGCCGGACATGATCTGGCAATGCCTTCTGATCATTCGGATTATATTTTTAATGAAAAAAACGTCAGTTGGCTCGAGAAACGAATTGATTTCTACAGTGCCCATTCGCCGGAAATCAGACAATTTATTCTTCCTGGAGGAAGCCAGACGGCAGCAGCCTTACATATTGCACGAACGGTGACCAGAAGATTAGAGCGTCAGATTGTTGCTCTCCAAAAGGAATCCTCAATCAATAAGGCAGTTTTAAAATATGTTAACCGATTATCTGACTATTTCTTTGCTGCAGCCAGGTATGCAAACGTGCTAAATCGCGTTGAAGACATAATCTATGACAGTGGGAGAGAAGAACGTCGTTAGGTGATACAGGTATGTTGATAAGCAGAATGATTTCCAATCAACGATCGATTAAAAATAGTGTTTTATGACATACTCCTTGATTGGCCGGATGCCTTTCAAGGCTTTTTTTGATTGCAGGAGGGGATCCTTACAGGCCTTTATCTTGTTCTAAAATTTTGGTCACAAGGATAACGAAGTGTAAACGCTCAGTCTCCGAAAGCCCTTTGATTGCAGCATTTATCCGCTGCTCGATCTCGTCACCAGCCTCATGGATCAGTTGCCGGCCGGCAGAAGTGACCTTTACGTTGAAGCTGCGCCGGTCGTTTGGAGAAAGCGTACGTTCGACGAGCCCGCGTCGTTCTGCGCGATCAACGAGGCCGGTAATACTGGATTTGTCGAGGCCAAGATACCGGGCAAGTTGCAACATGCTGGGCTCTCGATCCCGTAGAATTCCAAGAAGTCGAATTTGAATGACCGAAAGATCATGTTCGGTTCCAACCCGTCCCAGAACAGTCTGGATCAGGTACGAAAGTTGAACTAAGCCATCCACGATTGAAAGATTGTTTTGATTTTTAAAAGAATCGTTGTTCATGTTTCTCACTCCGGACTTCGCTATATTCAAACAGATGAAATGGCAAACTCGTCATTCAAATACCTTTTCTTCACATTATACCATGGTGATTAACCGTTTTGTACGTGAAACAAACTAAAATTTTGTATCGAATCGTGAATGGAGGCCACTCCTATGCCTACTGCTATTGTACATTTTCTCTATTCTGCTCCTCAGTACGAATTTTTCGATCAACCGGCTCCTTCTAAAGAGAATGAAGTTTTTGTCACTGTTGACAGACAAGAATGATTGAGGAGACTGCACTTCAGCAGGATGAGCAAACCTAGAAATAACATCTCCTATTTATTCGGACTCAAAGGGAGGTCATAGGACAATTGTGCAGATAAATGGGGCTGATTCTGCTGAACAAAGCAATCCACTCGTTCTGTTTTCGCTGGAATCTCAAACTCTGTCACGTGCAAGAAATCCTGACCAGCAACATCTTGAAAGAGCGCAGGCTGTTTCCAATGGACCTGATAAACAATATTAGTTTCGCCATCAGCATCGTCAAATCCGCTGCTCTTGTTGTCTGTGCCTGAGGATGAAGGATTATAGGGTTTGGTGAGGATGGACGGGTGGTGATTGTTTAATTCCGTGACACTCGCCGATGTTAACTGGGCAAAATGAGACAAGGTCGTGAAATCTTGTTTGTATTGCACGGCAAGGGTTGTTGGTTTCAAATTGGCAGGACTAAAGTCAACCTGATCCTCACCTACTAATAGAAATTTACGTTCCCCTTCATCAATAAGACGTAAACTAACTCGTACGAGCTGCAAATACTGTGGCCATTTCGATTGGAATACCCGAGTAAGCTCCTGCTCGTATTCTTTTTTTGACAGATTCCACTGACTTTTCGAAGTTATCTTCTGATAATAAGTCGCGTGAGAGACCATATGCCCTTTTGTATGCTTTAAATGATCAAGTTCAATTTTCGACAGGGTCACAGCCGACAGGTCTGACAACCCAAGCTTTTTTAAACTTTGTCGTTGCCCGGAGAAATGAGGAGATGGCAAGACCTGTGTTCGTGTCTGTAATTGTTTCGGATGTACGATCAATGCGGATTGATGGGTTTGATCCATATACGTATATCCTGTATAAATGAAAAATAAACAGATCATGACACTATAGAGAATGAATAGTCTCTTATTCATAGCAAACTCCTTCTTAATCGGCTGCTCTATTGTATAATAATAAAAAGTTCGAAAGGAAAGAGCGAGTCTCAGTTGGAGGAGACGACTTATGGGATGCAAATATTTGTTAATTGGATTTATTTTTATTTTTTTGGATGTGAATCTCGGTCGAATCAATATTTTTCCGGATATAGTGGGGTATGCAATCGTATTTGGAGGAGCGCTTAAGCTGTTTTCACATTTTAATAATAAACGATTTGTTAATGTCAAAATAGCGAGCCTTATGATGATTTTTCTAACGGGGTTGGATCTTTTCATTCGACATTCTAAGGTTTTAAATAACGTCATCAACAGTTCCGCGCAACTAAGCGGGCGGATATTTTCCGTCCTTTATCTGATGGTAACCCTGTCATTGCTCGCCTATTGTATTTATCATTTATGTAAAGCAATTGGAGAAGAGGCACACCGGATCGGTGACAAACAGTTTGTTGGAAAAGCCGATCACACTTGGCATGTCTATTGTATTTTTCAGGTTGTTTTTTTTATTTTTGCATCCATGGGACCTTTAATCGGAGAAAGTCGCTCAGATAGCCTGACTTTTGGTGGTGTCAGGGCGCTTATTATCTTCATTCCAATGGGTATATACCTTGCTTATCTCCTATTCCAATTATCTTCCTTATTAATTCAGGCTGAGCGAATATTTTCAGATGAGAGGCAATAAAAAATCCGGTGCATGAAACAAGAATTCGTTTCGCACGCCGGATTAATTTTATCTGTCGATGATTTTTAATTTATTTATAAGTCAACTCTGAGATTTTCATCGATGAATCATCTAATGGTGCTTTATTGAGAAAGGCCTGCATCATCCAGATGTTTTTATCGATGGCTGTTTTCATTTCGATAACCATATCCTGTGTGCTGAGGTCATTCTCTGCTCCGCTGACATCCATGGTTTCCTGATACTGATCCCTCAGAGTTTTAAAATCGACGACCAGATCGCTAATCCGCTCAGGCAGATTCTTTTCTTCAAATGTCGTCTTCGTATCTTTGAGAACCGTATGAGCGAGAAATTCGGTCAATGAAGCATAAGGAGCGCCGCCGATTGCAATCAATCTTTCTGCCACATCATCCAATTGACCATCTAACATTTCAAGAAATTCGTCCATTTTCGGATGCATGGTATAGAAATTAAGACCCCGCATATACCAATGTGCCTGATGAACCTTCGCACTTAACTCGCTGATATCCGCAATTAATTGGTTTAACGCTGTTTTTGTTTTTGGAAAATCGTAATTATATTTCTCCATGATTCAATATTCCCCCTAGTAGTGAGATTAACTATCCGTTTACTATAACAATTATTATATTATATTAATTATAAATAAAAGTCAAGAATTCATGACTTGTGAAGGATAAATCATTGATAGTGATTTTCTCGCCCTAAAAAGTGGAAAGAATGGAGATACCGGATACTCAAAAATTGTATAAGATTCAAGGCTCCGTGCGAAAGCCAAGAGGGAGTCCGTTGTGCTAAACTGAAGATATTGCCAACTATTGGTGATGCTCAATGGATTGACTGGCATCGTTTGTCGGTACAGGAGAAATCGATTATAAAGGGGGAAGAAGCTATTGATCAGCATCGATCCAAAGCTATTATCTGGTCGGGAAAATTATAAGTTTTTAACGGGCAGCATTATTCCGAGACCGATTGCTTTCATTACCACTCAGTCGTTAGAGGGCGTATTAAATGCAGCTCCATTCAGCTACTTCAATATAGTTACAAATGAACCGCCAATGATTTCTGTTTCTGTGCAGCGGGCTAATGGATTGATGAAAGATACATCAAGGAATGCGATCGAAACAGGAGCGTTCGTTGTCCACATTTCGGATGAATCTACGATTGAAAAAATAAATCAAACGGCAAAACCCTTACCATCGAGTGAAAGTGAAGTTGATTACTCCGGACTTACCCCTGTCAGCAGCACAAAGGTCAGTGTTCAAGGTCTGAAAGAGGCAAAGATTAGGCTGGAGTGTGTACTTGAAAAGGCAATTCCACTGGGTGGAACTGAGAGTGACCCTTCTTGTGATTTATTAATTGGACGTGTGGTGTATTACCATATTCGCAAGGATCTATATGCGCAAGGACGAATAGATTCTGCAGGACTAAAACCAGTCAGTAGATTGGCAGGGAATATCTATGCGAAATTAGGTGAGACTTTTGAAATAACACGGCCAGTGTAGTCTAAGAAAAATAGGGCAGAATGAAAAATTCTTTCGAGTTCGTTCCAAGGAATGAATGGAATCTTGGTACTTGTACATCACGCGATATTCCTACTGGCCGATTCGATAGAAAATAAAGTTTTACTTGTCATCACTGGACAACCTCATTATAATCAAGAGGTTCAGGCTTGGCAGAGTTCGAAACCCTCCTCTGCCGTACCAAAAAAACTACGGGAGTGATTAATAGTGAATACGAATCCATCGAAAGTGTATATTCCGTTCAAAATCATTTTTCTGGCGATGGTGTTTGTCACCTGCCTGATTGCCGCAAATCTTGTGGCCTCCAAGCTTTTCTCCATTGGTCCATTCTCAATGACTTCAGGTATCATTATCTACCCCTTAACGTTTCTCGTGCTCGACAGCATCACGGAATGCTGGGGCAAACCGGTTGCCCAAAAGATTGTCTGGGTGGGACTCTTAGGCAATATTCTTTTTACGCTTCTACTCCAGGCTGCGGTACATCTGCCCGCGGCTTCTTTCTGGAAGGGTCAGCAAGCCTTTGCTGAGGTGCTTGGTGCGATGCCGCGCGTCGTGTTGGCTTCCCTATGCGGGTATACCGTCTCGCAAACGCTGGATATCACCATTTTCGCTGGGTTAAAAAAACGGACACGTGGCAGAATGCTATGGCTGCGTAGTCTAATGAGTACAGCAATCAGCCAACTTGCCGATTCGACAGTATTTATGTTTGTCGGATTTGCCGGAGTGTTACCGATTACAGCTATTTTTACAACAATAGGTACGGAATATCTGCTGAAATTTTCCTATGCCATTATCGGTGTTCCGCTGATTTATCTGCTTGTTCATTGGATTCGTGGCGGTAAGAAGCCGCAAACAGTCATGATAAAGGGTGAGTTCGAATGACCGATCGAAAAAATGAAGGACTGACGCTGCTTGGCAATCAGGGCACACACTATATTTTTGATTATGATCCGAAATTGTTGGAGACGTTTCAGAATGCCCATCCGGATCGCGATTATTTTGTTAAATTTAATTTTCCGGAATTCACGAGCCTTTGCCCGATCACACATCAGCCTGATTTTGCAACGCTCCATATCAGTTATGTTCCCGCCGAGCGGATGGTGGAGAGCAAATCGCTCAAACTCTATCTGTTCAGCTTCCGTAATCACGGGGATTTTCATGAAGACTGTATTAATAAAATTGCCGATGATCTGATTGCATTGATGGATCCGAAATATTTGGAAGTCTGGGGCAAGTTTCTACCCAGAGGCGGTATCAGTATCGATCCGTATGTGAATTACGGGAAGACAGGTACATGCTGGGACCAGGTTGCTTTTGAACGCCTCAGTCATCATGATCTTTATCCGGAGAAAATTGATAATCGATAAATTCAGTGAAAAATTAAAGAGAAAGGGGATAGAGTGATGGCTACCCCAAAAGCGGTTATTGTGCTCAGTGGCGGGCTAGATAGTACCACGTGCATGAGTTTAGCAAGAACTGAGGGTTTTGAACTTTTTCCAATCACTTTTCATTATGGTCAGCGGCATGCCCGCGAAGTGGAACAGGCGAAAAAAATCGCTGAATATTTTAACGTCAAGCAACATAAACTGATCAATCTTGATTTTTTCAGGCAAATCGGCGGGAGCGCTTTGACAGATAGTTCGATTGACGTGCCTCATGAGGGTGAAGAAGGGGGCATACCGGTCACGTATGTGCCAGCAAGAAATATGATTTTTCTGTCCCTAGCTAGTGCCTATGCCGAAGTCATCGGTGCGGACACGATTTTTACCGGTGTGTCTTCGGTGGATTACAGTGGCTACCCGGATTGCCGGCCAGAATTTATTGAAAGCATGAATCGTACGATTAACCTAGCGACAAAAACTGGGGTGAGCGATCATTCCCTTGTCATCCGCACCCCCCTGATGCATCTGACCAAGGCGGAAACGGTGAAACTGGGAACAAAGCTCGGGGCGCCTTATCAATTGACGACCTCTTGTTATAATGGCGGAGAAAAAGCCTGCGGTGTCTGTGACAGTTGCCGCCTGCGTATCAAAGGGTTTCAAGAAGCCGGACTCGTCGATCCTATTCCGTATCAGATTCCAATTGAATGGACGACCGTTACCAATTAATCTCAATAAATCAATAAATTGACCTCTGCTCACAGTGAGCGGAGGTCTTTACGTTTTCCTCTCTTTCTTGTGCCCTTATTTTCTTTTCTGAATTTTTCGTTTGGGTTGTGCTAAAATCAAGATAATTAATCTTTATGGAAGTTGGGTATATAAGAAGAGGAGTGAGAAAATGAAAATTGTTGTCATTGGTGCCGGAGCAATGGGTCTGCGTTATGGACTCCTCCTTCAAGAGGCCGGGAACGCCGTTGATTTTGTCGAGCCTTGGGAACCGAGCTATCGGGCGATTAAGGAGCAGGGCGGTGTCTATGTTTCGCGCGATCATCAGAATCGGAATTTAGTATCTGCATCTGTCTTTTTGCCTCAGGAATATGACAAAATCCCGGATCTGGTTATTGTTTTCGTCAAACAGATGAAAACAGAGGAAGCAATGGCTGCTTGCCGTCATTTTATCGGCCCGCGGACGCATGTGCTAACGAATCAGAACGGAATCGGGGCTGTAGATGTGATTGAAAGATATGTTCCGCAGCAGCAGATCATTGCCGGTATCGCTCTGATTGCCACCGTTCTAAACGCACCAGGTGATGTCGATTTCATGGGTGCCAAGGGCGCAGGTCACACGCAATTAGTGAACGTGACGGAAACGCCGGACGCATTCACTTATCAGGTTGTGGAAGAATTTCAGAAGGCCGGAATGAATCCAACGTTACAGAGAAACTATATGGGGACCCTGTGGGGCAAATTATTGATGAATTCGGTGATCAATACCTTATGCACCCTGATGGATTTGACCATGGGGCAATATGTTTCTTATTCCGGCGCGGATCAGTTGACCCGGAGATTGATTGATGAGGGCTGCAAGGCAGCAAAGGCGGATGGTGTTCAGCTGATGCAAACTCCGGAGGAGATGGCGCAGGTCATTGTTCATGAGAGTTCGCAAGTCAATCCCTTGCACCGGCCATCGATGTATCAGGATGTCCTGCACGGTAGACCGACGGAAGTGGATTATATCAATGGCTATATTGTGAAGACCGCAAAGAAACATCATTTGCAGGCGGAGAGTCACGAATTGCTGGTTGACTTGCTACATATGGCGGAGCAGGTCCAATTTAATCAGACCGGAGTGTTAAGCGATAATTAATAAAAAAACACTCATTCCAGCCGTTTCCGGTAGGACAAGTGTTTTTTGCAGAATGAATCAGCCGATGGCGCTGAGCAGGGAGCTTAGATTTTCCGCATTTTGATTGGAGGAAGCATCGCTTGAAGAGGAAGCGTTCGTTGATGACGAGGGATCGAGCGTATTCGACAAGAGGTTCCATAAGAGATCGTCTGATGAATTGCTTGATGAAACGCCGCCAAGACCATTCAGATTTGAGTTAGTATCTGACGTCGCAGCATCCTCGCTGTCGGTGTCATTGCTTAAGGAATTCAGCATTTGCGAAGAGGAATTGTTGATTAGGGATGAGGCTAGAATTTGCGCGAAATCCGAAGAGGTCTTCTTAGGGCCTTCACTTTTCGAGGGGGTCCCGGCTTGTGCGGCCTGAGTTTGCGTGAGGAGCTTGAGCAAGGTGCTATCGAGTGAAACGGGCATATTATTCGCCTCTTTTCTGGTTGGAATTGGTGGAAACGGTTCGTCCATTCTTTCATTAAAAAGAGAACGGTCGTCTTTCCTCTTATAGTTATAGCCTTTTGCTGAAAAAAAAGACAGTTCTCCAATTCTAGAATAAGGAAGAGAGTTTAAGAAAAGATTAAAAAATAATGGAGAGCTGTATGAAGTAAAAGTGAGGCAGTATTCACCGATGGTTCTTTTTAATTAAAAGTTAATAGAAGCCGCATAGGATCAGTTTAAGTTTAAATGCAGGACATTAGAGATTTGAGATCAAGGAGGCAATTTCATGAGAAAAATTAGAAAAGCTGTTATACCAGCGGCCGGACTTGGTACCCGATTTCTTCCGGCAACAAAGGCGCTTCCCAAAGAGATGCTGCCGATTGTTAACAAACCGACCATTCAGTACATTGTAGAAGAAGCTGTCCAGGCTGGAATTGAAGATATTATCATCGTTACTGGGAAAGGGAAACGGGCGATTGAAGATCATTTTGACAGCGCCTATGAACTCGAACAGAATTTGATTCAAAAGAACAAATTGGATCTGCTGGAAAAAGTCCGTGAACCTTCCAGAATTGATATTCATTATATTCGGCAAAAATCGCCGAAAGGGTTAGGACATGCTGTATGGTGTGCGAGAAAATTCATTGGCAACGAACCCTTTGCTGTTTTGCTTGGCGATGACATTGTTCAAGCGAAAAAACCATGTATTCAGCAGTTGGCTGAACAATATGAACGAACCGGCTGTTCAGTAATCGGTGTGAAAGAGGTGCCTGAGAATCAGACCCACCGCTATGGAATCATTGCGCCAAAGTCGAATGAAGGTCGATTATATGAGGTCAGCAGTTTTGTCGAAAAGCCTACAAAAAATCCACCGTCCCATTTGGCGATCATCGGTCGTTACGTGCTAACACCGGAAATTTTTGATTTCCTCGAAAAGAAGGAAATTGGAGCAGGCGGAGAAATTCAATTAACAGATGCGATACAGAAACTGAATGAATTACAGGGCGTCTACGCCTATCAATTTGAGGGAAAGCGTTATGATGTCGGAGAGACCCTCGGGTTTGTTCTGACTAATCTCGAGATGGCTCTGAAGCACGAAGATATGCGCGCTGATATTCTGGAAGGCCTTGAGCAAATCCTTCATGAGAATAAAACGATCCGTAAATAAATGATTTCTATCATTAAGACTCTAATAAGCGGTCTTTTTTAACCCTTTTTTAAGAATTCGATGGGATAATGATTGAGAAGATGGACTATCAAAATCAAAGCCGATCTGCTCTGCTCAAAAGGGAGCATTTTGGACGATGACAGTGATAAAATAGGTTATCCGCGAAAAAGGAGAGCACCAAACAATGGAGATCCAATCAACCAGCAGTAATTTAGCCAATCAGACGTCCGTAACATCTGGATCCAGTTCGGACAGGACGCTTAAAACGCTGGAAAGTCAAAAGGAAAAACTGGAGAACGATCTTAATGAATTGGAGGCCAGTCAATCCAACCCCGCGAGCAAACAAGCACAAATTAAAGAATTAGAGCAAGAAATTCAGTCTGTTGATCAACAGATTCAGACGCGGCAGTCGCAGCCTGGCAACCAATCAGCATCGTCAATCGAGTCAACAGGCGCGGCATCGAATGCGGCAAGCGATGCAGACGTGGCTGTCGTTAATCGCTCTTCCTTCGGTGATTTATTGACAATCAGCAAGGAAAGTCTGGGCTCAGATGATAAAGGGTAACGCTCTCTTACTGCTCGAAGATTAAGTGAATGGGCTCTTGTCAAAACGAAAATAAAGTATATAATGTAAGCGGTAGAACATCCGGACACTAGTCCGTAAGGAGCGATAAGGATGAATGCTGCTTTCCTAATTACCCCAAAAAGTACTGTGCGTTTTGTCTATGATCATTGGACATTGAGACAGGCGTTGGAAAAAATGGAGCATTACCGTTACTCGGCGATTCCGATTTTGACCAAGGAAGGCCTGTATGCAGGGACCTTAACTGAAGGCGATGTGCTGTGGGAATTGAAGAATCACGATAATCTCAATTTTAAAGACACGCAACATATTATGCTTAAGAATGTTCCGAGGTATCGGGATATTAAGGCGATATCTATTGATGTAGAGATTAACGATATTCTGGATACTTCACTTTCGCAAAATTTTGTACCGATTGTCGATGACCTGGGTGTATTTATTGGTATCATCCGCCGCCGAGAAATTCTTTCGTATCTCTTGCAGATACGCGAAAAGAGTCAGGAAAACGGCAATGAAGCATCCATACAGTCCGCTCAGCGATAATAAATTTTAAAACCGTCTGCCAGGTACATTCTGGTAGGCGGTTTTTCATGGATTGGGCGCACTCAACCTGTTCTGAATGAATTTTCCGGATCAAAAAGTCCCCCGTATTGGGGGGATTTTTAAAATTACCACCAGCAGTTTGGCCTCGGCGGGCAATTGCACCACTGGCAGGCCTGATTATGGTCTGGGAGCCCAGGATCAACGACCTGATTTTGCTGCGACTGCTGAACGGAATGCTGCGGGACATTGACGATGTTCTGGCGATTCACATGAACCACCGGATGAATCACCGGAATGTAACGCGGGACATAGCTATCATGAACCACGTATCGCGGATCACAAATGATCGGATTCACATTTGCATTTGCATTCGCATTAGGATTCGATCCGCCAAAATTATTTTTACCCATTAACTCACGTCCTTTCTATACCAGTAAATGCATGAGCGGAAAAAGTGTAAGGGCGTTTGCTGAGTTGTTTGTAATTTTTATTCAGAGAGGAAACGGGTTATAATGCTCATTTGCTGAAAAAAGCTCAGGCATTGGCATAGAACGCAACGGAGTGAATCCCAGAGATTAACGCGGAGACCGTCCCAACGCAGAAAACGGTCAGAAAAGAGATTAGAATGCGCAGATCGCCGAATAGGAAAACAGCGGTCAGGATGATGACAAAATCAAAGACTAGAATACTGATGCCTGGATTCACATGAAAGTATTTAAGGATTAGCAGGGCAAGCAGATCGGTGGCACCATGGCTGATATTTCGGCGAAGAAGCAGACCGACACCCGACCCGATGAATAGACCTCCTAATGTTGCACTCAATGGCGCGGATAATTGCAGCATGCCGCGCAGCGGCTCCAATCCGTCAATGACCGTTGCTGTAATTAAAACACCCAACATTCCGTTCACAAAGTAATGCCGTTCATAAAAAAGTGTGTAGAGAAATAAAGGCAAGTTAATGAGAAGAATCATTAGACCGATTGGCAGACCGAAAGCGTAATTTAATAAAATGCTAATTCCAACCACTCCGCCATTAAGCAAGTGAAGAGGAATAATAAATCCATTGACCCCGATTCCGAGAAGTAGGCTGGCTCCGGTAATGTATAAGATCTTATTGAACATTAATTTTCCTCCGTAAAAAGATGAACTTGTACGATCATATGCATAGGTATCGGCTTTTCATGCGGATTGAGGCAAATTGAATGGTTTTGTCCATGCTGACATTCAGTTATGTTACAATAATGAAGTTCTACTATTTTTTCCCAAAGTAGGTGGCCCAGGATGAGATTCAGAGATTTCCATAAAAATATTAAAATACGGATTATTGAAATTTTTACCAGTCATTTTGTCGGAAATATGATCTTTCCATTTATGACCATCTATTTTGCCAATCATTTTGGCGAGAGAAATACAGGACTTTTGCTTTTAATTAATGTCTTCATCGGCATTAGCATGGCGCTCCTTGGCGGCTACCTCTCTGATCAATTCGGTCGCAGACGAATGATGCTAATAGCTGAATTGAATCGGTTATTTGCCTTTATGGTGATGATGCTCTCCAATTCCCCGTTTTTTGAATCCGCTGGTCTCACTTTTGCCATGACGCTGCTGAACAGTATCTCCTGGGGGTTGGCCGGCCCGGCGGGTGACGCGATGCTGATTGATGTCAGCACACCGGAACAGAGGAAGCTGATGTATTCCATTACCTATTGGGCAACCAATTTTTCCATCGCGGCAGGTGGAATTCTTGGCGCCCTGCTTTTCCAGCATTATTTATTTGAGTTATTTGCCGTCCTCTGCCTTGCCGAGATATTCGTTGTTCTGCTTGTTGCCTTTTTTATCAAAGAAACCAGCAAGCCTTTAAATGAAAGCATCCGTCCTGGGCAATCCCGGAATCATGTCGTGCGGATTATGTCAGGTTACGCGCGAGTGATGAAGGACAGGCTGTTTGTCCTCTATGTTCTGGCGGGTATTTTAATTTTTTCAATGGAGCAGCAGTTGACCAATTATATCGGTATTCGATTAAGCGATAAAATGCCGATTCAACATCTCTTTTTTTGGCAGGTGAATGGGCTGACGATGCTTGGCACGCTGCGAAGCGAGAATACGATTCTTGTTGTGATTCTCATGCTAATGGTGACAAGAATTGGGAGACATTTAGACGATCAGCTTACATTAATTTCCAGTTGTTTTTTATTTTCCATCGGTTATGGTGCTCTGTCGTATTTCAATAATGTCTGGATTCTCTTATTTTTTATGTTTCTGCTAACTCTAGCAGAGGTGTTCCGTGTCCCTGTCGAACAATCTTATGCGGCTGCACTTCCTCCTAAAGAGGCAAGAAGTATTTATATGGCGTTTAATGGTCTGAAATTTAATGCCGCGATGTTGATTTCCTCATTGACGATTTATTTAAGCGCCTTTCTGACGAAATTGGAAACGTCACTGCTGATCACGGGAATCGGTCTTTGTGGTACATTCATTTATTATCTGCTGATTCCCGCGCTCGATCGGCGAGTGGGGCAGGGAGCACCATCCACTGATTAACTGCTTCTTGCTGCATATGGACTGACTGCCTGAATTTGTTTTGAAATTTTCTAATAAAAAACTTGAAATCATATATATCCTAGTTGTATAATGTGAATTAACTTCTTCTGTGTCATCAGTTATTTTCCTGCCTAACTCCGCTTCTGCGGAGTTTTTTTGATCAGGCAGAATTTGTTACATGATTTCTCTTGGCAAATAAAAAGAGCGGGCCGCCATGCGCCCGCTCTTTAATCACCGCCAATTAAGAAAAAGATGCTGAATTCTTCGGAGCCATGACGTTCTCTCCGGTAGGCCAAGCTTTTCTCGCCGAAGTTTATCCTGCCTTTTCCATTCGGCATGGCTGGCAAGAGCAATAAGAATGCAGCCACCAATAACGAGATAAAACCACCAGGGCAGTTCAATCCAGAGATGGCGGCGATTATATAAAAGGCTCAGGATAAGCGCGACGGTGCTGATTGAAAAATAGGATTTGATTTTCAATAGAAATCCTGTACAGGTTCCGAGTAAAGCAGCGATCGCATAGGCAAGCAGATTAATGCTGCCGCCAATCATCAAGGCATTGATCATCATATTGAGATAGGCCAAACCAACAAGCAACCATTCAATGGCTAAGAGATCCAGCCATTGTTTCCAGGTATGCCGCAAAAGATAGGATGTCAGACAGAGAAAGATGAGAAGCCATACCATCTGTTTTAAATAACCCGAAAGAGGGGTTTGAAGAAAAATTAGTAAGACTGGCCAAAGTATGAGCAGGAAAGCGGCAGTTCGCCATATTTTCTGTTCGAACCACTTGGCTGATTTAATGGAGAAGCTCAGACAATAAATGATCAACAGAAGAGAAACGATTAGTTTTCCAATAAAGTTTCCATGATTGGCGATTGTCAGATAACTGGCTAACAGATAGACGAAGGCACTAATCAGGAAATAATCCGCTTGCGGCCAGACTCCTTTTGTCAGGATAAGGATCGGATCTTTTCTATACAAAGAGATAATTACAAAGAAAAACGACAGCAAGATGAAGCAGCCTGCCGGTACGAGATACGGCAATTGTGAAAAATTACCTTCAATGATGAAGAATAATAATAATAAGAGCGGAACCCCTATCCACCGGTTCATTCGTTCATGACATAGAAAAATGGTGAGCAGCACGAGCGAGAACAGGCCAATAAAGGTCGTGATCAGGCTGGTTGGTGATTGATATTGAATAGCAGAAAGACCGCAGAGCACAAGAGTTGAGAATAACAACCAGCGCAGCATCATCCGCCAAGTGGGCTTGCCGAACAGCCAGGTTAAGATTTCGATCCATGCAGTGATTCCGAACGCAATAGTCAGGGGCTGACCCGTGAATCGATAAAACACTTCGATCTGGATGATCCAGAGGAAGACGAGGAAGAAGGCAACATGGCTCAGAATATATTTGAAAATCCGCTGCTCCGCTAATTGGGCAAATCGGGCAAAACAGAGGATCGGTAAAAGCATCCAGACATAATGCTCGGTATAAGACGTGATGATCGATAAGGTGATGGGTATCAGTGTAGGCCAGAAGAAGATCCTTTTTCTTGATTTATCGAGCAGACTCCATATGAAAAAGGTAAGGAAGGCTGTTACTGAAAGACTATACCAAAAGCTTACATTTGGGTAAAATAACGCTGTTCGTAAATTTTCCAGAAATTGCAAGAGAAAGAAAATGCCCGCAGAATAAAAACCAATTTGAAAAAGGCGGAATTTTCCACGGTAAGCCCCGTATCCATAGACAATTGGTGGTAGAAGCGAGGTGATTGGGCTGACTGGAACTCGGTCGAAAGAGAACCATACCAACAGTGTCGCGACCAGCATCAACACTTGCGCCAGCCAAAAGTAGATTCTGTTAGAAATAGCCGAATATCGCCTTTTCAGAAATAAGGGTATCACGAAACTTGCAACAGAAGAAATTTCTAATTATAGAATAATTCCGGTCAGTGGTGTGCCTAGAAAATAGAGCAGATAAGCCAGATAGCCGATGGTTATGCCGCTCAGAAGACTCTGAATGATTTGCCAGATTCGTTTTTTAGAGATTACCGCGAGTAGGATAGCAAAGCAGGTGATATAAGAGATAACGATCAATGGAATTATTGCTGGTGGATCAGACAGTTGGAGGCACCAGGCGGCTAATCCGCCCAGGCAGAATGTCATCGCCGCATAGAGAGACATTGGCCAAGCGACTGGCCATTTGATTCGTTGGAACAGCCATTTTTCTAATAAAACAGCGGCATTTGCCAGTATTAAGATAAGTGCTGCCTCTTTAGCGAACGGAAGAAGGCGAATCACGATCAGGCCCAGTAAAAATGGCCGAATCCAGAGGGCAATGCTTTGAGCTTTTCCGGTTTTGAATTGGCTGGTACGAATGAGCAGAATCCAAATAATAATCCCCCAGAAGGCTTGTTCGAATGATGAAAAAAAGGTCAGTCCGTACAGAAAGCTGGCGGCAAAGACGACTGAACCGCTGATAAGAGAAGCCTGAGTATAGGAAGGAAGACGTTTCCTAATCGTTCGGGTGAGATAGAACCCAAAAAGATGAGTCAGGCTAAGGATCAATAAAAGGCGAATCTCGACTGCCGGTGAGGCATTGAAAATTTGGCACAGATTGTTGATCACCAGATAAAGATAGACGACGACCGCATAACGCATCGACTGGCTATTTTTTTTGACAAGCAGCAGTAGTAAAACGAAACCAGCCATTAGAAACAGCACATTGAGCGCCGTTTCACTCCAATGAACGGTTCTAACCAACGTGAACAGTTGTGAAAGGCAGAGAATCATCCCGATATTGACCCAGTGGTGCACGGTAATCCACAAGGGGGATTCAAACTGATCGACCGTAAAATGCTGCAGAAGGATGAAGAATGCGATTAATGCTGTGCAGCCAATGATCCAGGCGCTGTGACCTTGGATATGAATGGTATATTGCAAAAAAGACAGCAGGTAAAAGGAAAAATAGCCAATGACATGAAAAGGGGAAAAATGGCGACTGAGACAATATATAAAAGCACAGGCCGACAACAAGTAAACGAGCGTATAGATTAGGCTTTCGGATTGGAAGATCAGTGTCAGAAGCGCGTTCAGAATAACCATGATCTGACCGATTATTCGCTCATACTTAACAACAAACTGGAGAAATTGGGCGGATGGTTTTTGATGGTATCTTAGAAGCACGAGGAATCCCGCAAGACTGGTTAGATTGAAAAGCAGCATCCAATACACTGTATCTTGGGTCATATAGTAAGTAATAAAAGCTAAGGCAAGATAAGTCAGAAAGACCGCGAATGCTTCAAACCAGACCGCACGATAGCGTCGGGCGATTTGGTGGTAAATGAAAGCAAGTAAAATGGATGCGGCAAAGCCGAGCAAAGTGATGCCAGGCCCCCGCAAGGAAAAATATTCTCCGATTAATTGGTAGTACGAGGCACAAAGGATGATAATCGGCAAAAATAATGCGGCTAGGGTCAGGAAAGCAAAGCTGGTCCTTGGTATATTCAGTTTTCTAGCAATCAGGCTCATGCCGGCGAAAACGAGAGAGATTGATAGAATCAGCAGCACTTTAAGTATCGCCGCGAAATTTCCCCAATGCGTCGTGGCCATGATTAATCCTCCCAGCAGCAGAAAGACAACACCAAGGATCAAGACGAGCGTCAGATTGCGTTCGCGGATTTGTTCCTTGGTTAGTGCCGGACGAATAGGCGGGGCGGGTCTGGTGGCAGGCTTTGTTTGGACGGTTTGGCGCACAGCCTTTTTCTTTTGTTCGGGTATCGGATGGGTCCGATTAATTTGTGAACGTTGCGCGGTCAAACGCACTTGGTCGCTAAAGTAGTGTTCATAGATTGAATGAATTTTACTTTCGACTTCAGGACTAAAATATCCATTTTCGCGGAGCTTTTTTAATTCTTGAAGAAAAATAAGGCGTCGTTTCGAAAGATCCTCGCTCATATTAAATTCCTCCTCAGCCAATGTGACGATCTTCATATTGAAAGTATACGAGTTGCCGAACAGAAAAGGGTTCAATTCATTCGAAAAAATAGATTTCTAAGGGCGGGACATCGACCGTCTGAAGGCACCGTTCATGTTATGCTATACTTGATTTAATGTAAAATCAGGAAGGAATTGAGGGTTACCCATGGATGGAAAGGTGATTGCGATTGTCGGCCCGACAGCTGTCGGCAAAAGCCGCATGGGCGTTTTTCTGGCTCGAGCATTGGGCGGAGAGGTAATTAATGGTGATGCTTCGCAAATCTATCGAGGCATGGCCATTGGCACGGCCAAAATAACGTCTGAAGAAGCAGAAGGTGTACCCCATCATCTGCTTGATTTGCGGGAGCCCGATCAAGCCTATACTGCTGCCGACTACCAAAAGGATGCCCGGCAGATCCTCAGGCAACTGATCGATGAAAAAAAAATACCGATCCTGATCGGCGGAACCGGTTTCTATCTCAAAGCGGCGCTTTATGATTATCAATTCTCGGCAATCGAAGCGAATCCGCAGTTCAGGAAACAATTAGAAAAATTGGTTTGCGATCATGGACACGCTATTCTCTATGAACGTCTGAAACAAGTCGATCCCGTCGCTGCTGAACGGATTCATCCGCATAATCAGGTACGCATCATTCGTGCACTGGAGGTCTGTCACGAAACCGGACGCCCGTTTAGTGAGCAGCAGCGGCGTGTGCCAGAACGATCACTCTATAACGCCATAGTGATTGGGCTGACGATGGATCGTTCGCTGCTTTATCAACGGATCGACCGCCGAGTGGAGCAGATGATGGCCCGCGGACTGCTTGAAGAAGTACGTGGTCTCTATGATCGCGGTCTTGCCGGCAGCCAGGCCTTACAAGCCATTGGCTATAAGGAGTTTTTCCCCTATTTTGAAGGCCGCGAGTCGCTAGAGGAAGCGGTCAGTCAGCTGAAAAAAAACTCCCGACATTATGCCAAACGGCAGTTCACCTGGTTTCGTGGACAAATGGCTGTTCATTGGGTGGACATGGGTTCAGGGGAAGAAGATTTTGCTAGCAAGGCTGAAGCCGTTCTCCGTTATGTCAGAGAACATCTGGTTGAATCAGCTGAAAACAAGTGATGGTGAAAAAAGCAGACTCAATTGAATTTTTATGTAAAAAAAGATAACATTTTTTGATCATTCTTTGCAAATGATGGAAAATTAAAATATAATCTAGATAAAGATCTTTCTGGCAGGACATTTTTTCCTTCTCAGAAAAAGGTCGGGGTAAGATTTTGATGCAGGATTATTCCTGCAGCGATGAAAATTTTTTACTAGAGAGAAAAGAGGAGGAATAAAATGAAACAGTCCATTAATATTCAGGATACTTTTCTGAATCAATTGCGCAAGGAAGGGACCTTCGTTACAGTTTTCCTGGTCAGCGGGTTTCAATTGAAGGGCAAAGTTAAGGCCTTTGATAATTTCACTGTTCTGCTGGACAGTGATGGAAAACAGCAATTAATTTTTAAACATGCCATTTCAACATTCACTCCGTCAAAACCCGTGAATTGGACAAGTCAAGAAGAGGCATAATAGATTGGTGAAGGGCAGCAGTCAGCTGCCCTTCTTGTTATTCGTTCCGGTGACCAACCGTGGATTCACAAAAGACGGCAGATTTGCTTTCTGTTTTTTCTATCCGGGCATTCCCTTCTGAAACAGTAGCCTGTGACATAAACTTTATCAGTACAGTTTTTTTCTGCAGATTACTGAGACGGACACTTTCGTGAGGCGAGGCGATCCGTTCATTGGGAACGCTGTCCGGGAAGCAACCTGAAAATCAGCGAGGTGAATGATACGGTGCCGGAGTCATATACCTATACACAAAAAAGTCAGATTAACGTTATTTTTAATCAAAAAAAAGAAAACAATTCCAGTTTGCCTTTTAAGATAGAGGAGAAATTTAATCATGCGCCGCTGGAAAAATTGGAAAACAAACTGAGCCGATTGGTCGGCATGGAAGCTGTTAAGCGAATGGTGAAGGAGCTATATGCTTGGCTTTATGTATACCAGAAACGAGAAGAGGCCCAGCTGAAGGTGAGCCGACAATCGCTTCACATGCTTTTCAAAGGGAATCCGGGAACTGGAAAGACGACGGTCGCTCGATTATTGAGTGAATTATTTGCGGATATGGGTATTCTATCAAAGGGGCATCTGATTGAAGCGGAGCGGGCCGATCTGGTTGGTGAATATATCGGCCAGACGGCCCAAAAAACGCGGGAACTGGTGAAAAAGGCAATGGGCGGTGTTCTTTTTGTCGACGAGGCCTATTCCCTCGCTCGTGGCGGGGAAAAAGATTTTGGCAAAGAAGCGATTGACACCCTTGTCAAACAGATGGAAGATCATAATAATGAATTCATTTTGATTCTAGCCGGCTACTCGGATGAAATGGAAGACTTTCTATCAATGAATCCCGGGTTGCCCTCGCGATTTCCGATGATCCTCTCTTTTCCAGATTTCACTGGGAGCGAACTATTGAGCATTTCTTTGCAGATGATCAAAGATCGCGAATATTTGCTGACAACTGAGGCCGAAAAGAGATTATCCCGGCATTTACGTCATAAGGTTCTCGAACAAACCGAACATTTCAGTAATGGGCGCTATGTTCGCAATTTGGTGGAGAAGATGATTCGCCAGCAGGCTGTTCGCTTGGTTCGGGAAACATCCTTCGATCGAGATGCCTTGCAGACCATCCGTGCTTGTGATCTGCTTTTTGATGATGAACGGCAGATTTTTGATCTAAGTGAGGCACAGGAGCACTAAGAAAGAGGCTATTTTATGGAAAATGTTATACTTGTAGGTTGTCAGTTGCCAAACCAGACGGATGAACATTTCGACTCCTCACTGGAGGAACTGGAAGCTCTAACAAAAACTGCTGGCGGTCAAGTGGTTTCTGTATTGACGCAGAAACGGCCAAAAATCGATCCGGCGAGTTATATCGGTAAGGGAAAATTGCAAGAACTGGCTGTATTAGAGGATCAACTGGATGCCGGAACGATTATTTTCAACGGCGAGCTTTCTCCAGGTCAGCAGGGAAGATTGCGGGAGGCTGTTCAGGCGAAGATTTTAGATCGTACACAGCTGATTCTCGATATCTTTGCCATACGTGCTCGATCACGTGAAGGCAAGCTCCAAGTCGAATTGGCGCAATTACAATATTTGCTGCCACGGTTGAGCGGGATTGGTACCAGTTTATCGCGACTCGGCGGCGGGATTGGCACGCGCGGTCCCGGCGAAACCAAGCTGGAAACGGATCGCCGCTATATTCGCAATCGAATGAAGGATCTCGCCAGTCAATTGCAGACGGTTGTCGAGCATCGCCAAAGGTACCGAGAGCGGCGTGCGGATCGCAATCAATGCCAGATCGCTTTGGTCGGGTATACAAATGCTGGTAAGTCGACTCTGTTCAATCAGCTGACTTCGGCTGGAACTTTTGAGGAAGATCAGCTTTTTGCGACACTTGATCCGCTGACCCGCAAGCTGCGATTGACTGATGGCTTTACTTGCCTGCTGTCCGATACGGTTGGCTTCATTCAGGAATTACCCACTCAGCTTGTTGCTGCATTCCGTTCGACACTGGAAGAGGTGACCGGTGCTCAGTTGATTGTGCATGTCATTGACGCCTCTGATCCTGATTTAACGGCTCACGAGAAAACGGTTCGCTCGCTTTTAGCAGAGCTTGGAGCCGATCAGATTCCGATACTGACCGTATATAATAAAAAAGACTTATTAAAAACACCGTTTATCACACCACAGGGCGCGATATTGATTTCGGCAAGAAATGTTGCTGATCGTTCGCGAATATTGGAGAAAATTCAAAAGCGATTACAAGCGCAGATGGTACCCTATCGTTGCAAAGTGTCAGCAGATGCCGGTGGCCTGCTGCATGAGGTTCAGGTGCATTCGCTGCTCTTGCAGCGTTCTTTTATTGAAGAGACTCAGGATTATGAATTGGAAGGATATATCTTCCCGGATGCACCGCTTGCATCGCGCCTAATCCAAACTGATCATTTGTTTGATCGTAATAAAGATGGGGAGAAAGAATAAATAATGTATGATAGGTTAAAAAATGGCAAAAAATTAGAACAATTGGTCAGACTTGTTGAGAAAAAAATTCAAGTGCAGACGGAAAGAATCGATAAAATTGCACTTGAAAATCAATTTCGCGTACTGTCAAGTTTTCGTAAAAATAAAATCAGCGATGCACACTTTAGCGGTACGACCGGTTACGGCTATGATGATTTCGGAAGAGAAGGTATCGAAGCAGTCTATGCCGATGCCTTTGGTGCTGAAGCAGGACTTGTCCGGACGCAGATGATTTCCGGAACCCATGCGATCACAACAGCGTTATTCGGTATTTTGCGACCCGGTGACGAATTGATGTATATTACAGGCAAACCATATGACACATTAGAAGGCGTCATTGGTTTGTCTGGAAAATCCAGCGGTTCACTGAAGGACTTCGGTGTCGGTTTCAGCAAAATTGAATTGAGAAAAGGCTGCATTGACATTGACGCCGTGAATGCGGCCATTACCTCTAAAACCAAAATGGTTGCTATACAGCGTTCCTGCGGTTACGGAGATCGTCCGTCAATCCCTGTTCATCAAATTGGTGAGGCGATCGCAGCGATTAAAAAGGTACATCCGCAAGTCATCGTTTTTATTGATAATTGCTACGGAGAATTCACCGAGACGTTAGAGCCCTGTCATGTCGGCGCAGATCTGATGGCCGGTTCCTTAATAAAAAATCCAGGCGGTGGTCTGGTGAAATGCGGCGGATACATAGTTGGCAAAGAAAAGCTTGTTAATTGCTGTGCGCAGCGGTTGACCGTTCCCGGCCAGGGAAAAGAAGTCGGGCCGACGCTTGGTGAATTAAAGGACCAATACCAAGGCTTCTTTCTCGCGCCGCATAGCGTTGCTCAGGCGGTGAAGGGGGCTGTTTTTACTGCGGCCTTTATGGAAATCCTAGGCATGGAAACTTCTCCATCTTCTGAAAAAGTGCGAACCGATTTGATTCAGAGCGTCACCTTTCATGATCCTGAACGGATGATTGCTTTCTGTCAGGCCGTGCAGATGGCTTCACCGATTAATGCGCAAGTTCTCCCCGTCCCTAGCCCAATGCCTGGCTATGCAGACGAGGTGATCATGGCCGCTGGTACATTTGTTCAGGGAGCAAGTCTCGAACTGACTGCCGACGGACCGCTTCGGGAGCCTTATACACTCTATGTTCAAGGTGGGCTGACTTTTGAACATGTGAAAACCGCTCTGATTCTCGCAGTCAATCATTTAGCGGAAAAACAGCTGATTGATTTAAATTCACTGGATATGTGACAATTCTATAAATATTCGTATCATCTAGTGTTAAGTTTACTTACACTGTTTGACAACTAATTTCTCCAAAGTTATAATGTGGGTAAGAAAGGGGCGTGAGGCGAAATGGATGAGAATATACGCCGTTCAATGCCGCTATTTTCTATGGGTATTGTTCAGAAGCTGACCGGCCTTTCAGCGAGGCAGATTCGTTATTATGAGGAAAATGAATTGATCCATCCTGAGCGGACTGAAGGTAATCGCCGAGTCTTTTCTTTTAATGATGTCGACAGATTACTGGATATTAAATCTCTTCTCGATGAAGGCGTCAACTTGGCTGGAATCCGGCGTGTGCTTAACGAGAAGCCTATTTCTGCCAATCGCCCGCCTGCGGAGAAGAAATCGCTCTCCGATGCTGAACTGATGAAATTCCTCAAAACAGAGCTGGTCAATGCTGGCAAGTATAGTAAGGCTTCGTTGATACAAGGAGAATTGTCGCGTTTTTTCAAGTGACTATTTTTCTGTATATATATAGTTAAACAAGAATTATAGAAACCTATTTTTGGGGAGGATCACGATGGCAAAGTTTACGAAAGAAGACATCATTTCCAAGGTAAATGAAGCAAACGTCAAATTTATTCGTTTGCAGTTCACTGACCTGCTCGGCATTATTAAAAATGTTGAAATTCCAGTCAGTCAGCTGGGAAAAGCATTGGACAACAAGATTATGTTTGACGGTTCGTCGATCGAAGGGTTTGTTCGGATTGAAGAGTCGGACATGCTTCTGTATCCGGATTATGACACTTTTGTCGTATTCCCTTGGACTGCTGAAAAAGGCAAAGTTGCACGAATGATTTGCGATATTCATATGCCGGACGGTACACCGTTCCTTGGCGATCCGCGCAACATTCTTAAGGCTCAATTGGAAGAAATGAAGAAGCTCGGCTTTACAGCTTTCAATATCGGGCCTGAACCTGAATTCTTCTTATTCAAGGTTGATGAAGCAGGAAAACCGACACTGGAATTGAATGATAATGCCGGTTATTTCGATTTAGCACCGACAGACCTTGGCGAAAATTGCCGTCGTGATATTGTTCTCGAACTGGAAGATATGGGCTTTGAAATCGAAGCTTCCCACCATGAAGTGGCTCCTGGTCAGCATGAAATCGACTTCAAATATGCAGATGCTGTCAGAACCTGTGACAATATCCAGACATTCAAACTGGTTGTAAAGACCATTGCTCGTCAGCACAATCTGCATGCGACCTTCATGCCGAAACCGCTGTTCGGTGTGAACGGCTCAGGAATGCATTCCAATATGTCTCTATTCAAAGGCAAAGAAAATGCTTTCTACGATGAATCTGCAGAAGAGGGTCTGAGTACAACAGCCAAGGCATTTATTGCCGGCGTTCTAAAACATGCGGGAGCATTCACGGCGATTACCAACCCGACCGTTAACTCCTTCAAGCGCCTGGTTCCTGGCTATGAAGCACCGAGCTATATCGCTTGGTCCTTAAGCAACCGAAGTGCCTTGATTCGTATTCCGGCTTCACGCGGTCTCAGCACACGTATCGAAGTGCGCAGCGTCGATCCTGCAACAAACCCATACCTCGGAATGACAGCGATGCTCGCAGCTGGTCTCGATGGTGTCAAGGAAAGCCTGACGCCTCAGGATCCGGTTGATCGCAGCATTTACGTCATGGATGACGAAGAACGTGAAAAACTCGGTATCCAAGAATTACCGGCTTCGCTCAATGACGCGTTGAAAGTATTCAATGCGGATTCCGTCATTACCGGCGCGCTTGGCGAACATATTGTCTCCCGGTTTAACGATGCCAAAGAAATCGAATGGGACATGTTCCGCACACAGGTACACCAGTGGGAACGTGACCAATACATGGAAACTTATTAAGCAAAACATATAAAGAAAATCCCCAGTCCGATAAGGATTTTGGGGATTTTCTTTATTGTTTGAAATAAAAGGTGTTAAATCCATTATTGAAGAACACGTTGGATTTAACACCTTTTTAACAACTTATAAATATTTATCAATGTACTTTTCAAATTCATCAATATCATCATTTTTAATTATAGGTAGATTGCAACAATAAATTAGCCACCTGGACATCCGGCGGTATCACTGAGTTTGTTCCTGCCGCCTAGGCGGCAGGAACAAAAAGCAGCTCAGCTCACGAGCTTCTGTACTTCTTTCTCGAACGCTTCAGCGGGGGTCCGATAGTTCAGGATCCTTCGGGGGAGATGATTCATAGCTC
>JBHGUY010000011.1:0-50983 GCA_048976585.1 Sporolactobacillus sp.
TTGTTGGTAATGCTTGGCAGTGCTATTCTTAGATTGGGTCATGGAGATTTCCTTTCTTTAGAGTTTTGGCACTTTAAGTTTAGGTCTCCATGGCCTATTTGTGTAATTTTGATGTGTTGCACTTAGATTTTAAATCCGGGAGTCTTTTTTTTTCTGAAGAATTTATCATTCTTTCGGCTATTATAGATGAGAGGATAACAGATACCTGTCGTCCGCGAAAAGCAAACTTGCCAGAAAAGAGTCAAATTAAGAATATTTGTTCGCTTTTTTAGCGCTTTTCGAGCGATTTATGCTATAATTTTATTAAAATCTGTTATGATCTGATCGATCGCGATAAAAAATTCGATGGGTTTACCGAAGAACCTAACGCTCTAAATAAAGAGTGCACTGGATTTATTCGAAATCGATGAATAGAGGTTGATTTCTCAGGTCATGAGCTTCGCCCCACGAGAACGTGGCTCGTTTTAACGGAGAAGCGCAAAGGATAGAGGGTATAAAAAAGATGTCAGGGGGGCGGATGAATGGATTTTCAATTGGTTTCCCGCTTCAAACCGCAAGGCGATCAGCCAGAAGCGATTCGCGAGCTGGTTAAAGGAATTGAAGATGGCAAACGTGATCAAACGCTGCTCGGAGCAACCGGTACGGGGAAAACATTCACGATGTCAAATGTGATCGCTCAGGTGAAGAAGCCGACACTCGTTATTGCACATAATAAGACGCTGGCCGGTCAGCTTTACAGTGAATTCAAGGAATTTTTCCCGAACAATGCCGTTGAATATTTTGTCAGTTACTATGATTATTATCAGCCGGAAGCGTATATCCCGCAGACCGACACGTATATAGAAAAAGATTCAAGTATTAATGATGAGATTGATAAACTGCGCCACTCTGCGACCAGTTCACTGTTTGAACGCCGCGATGTCATTATTGTCGCCAGTGTATCCTGTATTTACGGTTTAGGTTCGCCTGAAGAGTATAAATCGCTCGTTGTTTCGCTGCGGAAGGGTATGGAAATTGAGCGCAATGCGATGCTGCGTCGTCTGGTCGATACACAGTATACACGAAATGATATTAATTTTACGCGCGGTACATTCCGCGTTCGTGGTGACGTCGTGGAGATTTTCCCGGCCTCCCGTGACGATCACTGTATTCGTGTTGAATTTTTCGGGGATGAGATTGATCGGATTACAGAGATGGATCCGATGACCGGTGAAATTGTCGGCGAACGGGATCATGTCGCCATATATCCGGCTTCGCACTTCGTCACCGGGCAGGAAAAAATGACTCGGGCGATTGTCAATATTAAGCAGGAGCTGAAAGAGCGGCTGCAGTATTTAAATGAAAACGGCAAATTGCTGGAAGCCCAGCGGTTGGAACAGCGGACACGCTACGATTTGGAAATGATGGAGGAGGTCGGCTTTTGCTCGGGAATTGAAAACTATTCCCGCCATTTGACGTTCCGCAAGCCGGGTGAATCGCCTTATACGCTGATGGACTATTTTCCCAAGGATTTTCTGGTGATGATTGACGAATCCCATGCAACGCTGCCGCAGGTGCGGGCGATGTACAATGGTGACCAGGCCCGCAAAAACGTTCTCGTGGATAATGGTTTCCGCCTGCCGTCAGCAAAAGACAATCGACCGCTTAAATTTGAAGAATTTGAGGAGAAAATTAATCAGGTGGTCTATGTTTCGGCAACACCGGCGGACTATGAGTTGGAGCATTCCGGCAAACCGGTTGAGCAGATTATCCGGCCGACTGGCCTGCTTGATCCGGAAATCGAGATTCGGCCGATTAAAGGACAGATTGACGACTTGTTCGGTGAAATTAACAAGCGTGCACAAAAGCAGGAACGTGTGCTGGTGACGACGTTGACCAAGAAAATGGCCGAGAATCTAACGGATTACCTGAAGGGAATGGGTGTCAAGGTCAATTATCTGCATTCGGAGATTAAGACATTGGAGCGGATTGAGATTATCCGCGATCTGAGGCGCGGCGAATTTGACGTGCTTGTCGGTATTAATCTGTTGCGTGAGGGCCTGGATATTCCGGAAGTATCGCTGGTGGCGATTCTTGACGCGGATAAGGAAGGTTTCCTGCGTTCAGAACGATCGCTGATCCAGACGATGGGCCGCGCTGCTCGGAATGTGGAGGGCAGAGTTATCATGTATGCCGACCGGATCACCGATTCGATGCGGATGGCGATGGATGAAACCCTGCGCCGCCGCAAGATTCAGGGGGCTTTTAATGAAGAACATCATGTTCAGCCGCAAACGATCCAGAAGGCGATCCCGGAACTGATTAAGGCGACCTACGATGTGAATGCGGGGACGGGCAAAAAGAAAAAGAAGGCAAAAATGACTGCTTCCGAACGCAAAAAGGCGGTTGTTAATATGGAAAGCGAAATGAAGAAGGCGGCCAAAGCGCTTGATTTTGAGCGGGCAGCGGAACTTCGTGATATTATTTTTGAACTTAAGGCGGAGGGATAAGCTATTTATGGTACTGGAGAATATTGTCGTTAAAGGCGCACGCGAACATAATCTGAAAAATATCAATGTCACGATTCCGCGCGACAAAATGGTCGTCGTCACCGGGCTATCCGGTTCAGGAAAATCCTCACTTGCTTTCGACACGATCTATGCTGAAGGGCAGAGACGTTATGTGGAATCGCTGTCTGCCTATGCCCGTCAATTTCTTGGCCAGACCAATAAACCGGATGTGGACGCAATCGAGGGCCTGTCGCCAGCAATATCGATTGACCAAAAGACAACGAGTCATAACCCAAGGTCAACAGTCGGCACCGTCACGGAGATTTATGATTATCTGCGCCTGCTTTACGCCCGCGTCGGACACCCGTTTTGCCCGAATGACGGCACGGAGATTACCTCGCAGACGATTGAACAGATGGTCGACCGGGTGATGGCCTATCCACAGCGGACGAAGTTGCAGATCATGGCGCCGATTGTCTCTGGACGAAAAGGCACGCAGGTCAAGGTGCTTGATGAGATCAAGAAAAAGGGTTATGTTCGTGTTCGCGTTGATGGCGAGATGCATGAAGTCAGCGAGAAACTGACGCTTGAAAAAAATAAGAAACATACGATTGACGTCGTGATCGACCGGATCGTTGTGAAAGAAGGAGCGGCCAGCCGATTGGCGGATTCTTTAGAGACGGCGTTGCGCCTGACGGATGGACGCGTGCTCGTCGATATCATCGGCAAAGAGGAATTGCTTTTTTCCGAGAAGCATTCCTGCCCGATCTGCGGTTTCTCCATCGGGGAACTTGAACCGCGCCTGTTTTCATTCAATAGCCCGTTCGGCGCTTGCCCGGATTGTGATGGACTGGGTTCGCGAATGGAAGTTGATCTGGGTCTCGTTATTCCGGACGCGTCAAAATCGCTGGCAGACGGGGCCATTGCACCGTGGGAACCGACCAGCTCGCAGTATTACCCGCAGCTTTTGCGATCAGCCTGCGCGACGTTCGGCGTTGACATGAATGAGCCGGTCGAGTCACTGCCCAAGGATAAACTCCATTTAATTCTTTATGGCGGTGGGACGAAGCGAATTCATTTTCATTATGAGAGCGAATTCGGCGAAGTACGCGATAAGGAAATGCTCTTCGAGGGGGTTGTGCCAAATGTTGCTCGCCGCTATCGAGAAACCTCCTCAGATTTCATCCGTGAACAAATGGAACAATACATGATGCAGAAACCGTGTCCGTCCTGCCATGGACATCGGCTGCGTCCGGAGGCACTTGCTGTGAAAATTGGCGGCAAGCATATTAGCGAAGTGACAGCTCTGCCGATTCGCCAGATGCTGGACTTTTTTAACAATGTTGAGCTCTCTGAAAAGGAGCAGATAATTTCTCGCTTAATCCTGCGCGAAATCAGGCAGCGGACAACCTTTTTAATTGATGTTGGATTGGATTATCTCACCCTCAGTCGCGCCGCCGGAACCCTATCCGGTGGCGAGGCGCAGCGAATTCGATTGGCCACGCAAATCGGATCACAACTGATGGGCGTCCTTTATATTCTGGACGAGCCGTCGATTGGGCTTCATCAGCGCGATAATGATCGGCTGATTCACACGCTGCTGCATATGCGCGATTTGGGTAATACGCTAATCATCGTCGAGCATGATGAGGACACAATGCTCGCTGCGGATTATATCATCGACGTCGGTCCGGGAGCTGGAGAACATGGCGGCCGAGTGACGGCGGAAGGGACGCCGCGGCAAATCATGGCGAATCCGGCATCGCTGACTGGTCAATACCTTTCGGGGAAAAAGTTTATTCCGATACCCTTGCAGCGCCGACCGCTCGGGAAACGTGCGCTTAAAATTACTGGGGCAAAAGCTAACAATCTGAAAAATATTACGGCCAGTTTTCCGCTGGGCGTGATGACGGTTGTGACCGGTGTTTCCGGCTCGGGAAAGAGCACACTAGTCAATGAAGTGTTGTTTAAAGCCCTGGCGCAGAAATTGAATGGGCGGCACGAGGCTCCTGGCGAATTTAAAACGATTAAAGGGATCAAGGAGCTCGATCGCGTCATTCAAATTGACCAGTCACCAATTGGACGGACACCGCGTTCCAATCCGGCAACCTATACCGGTGTTTTTGATATGATTCGGGAAGTATTCGCAGCAACGAATGAGGCGAAGGTGCGGGGCTACAAAAAGGGCCGTTTTAGTTTTAATATCAAAGGCGGTCGCTGTGAGGCCTGCACCGGTGACGGTATTATTAAAATTGAAATGCATTTCTTGCCGGACGTCTATGTGCCGTGTGAAGTCTGTCATGGCAAACGCTATAATCGCGAGACACTGGAAGTCACTTATAAAGGAAAAACGATTGCCGATGTTCTTGATATGACAGTCGAGGAAAGTTTGGAATTTTTCAAAAATGTTCCGCGGATTAAGCGGCGCCTGGAACCCTTGAATAATGTCGGACTCGGCTATATTCGTCTCGGCCAGCCGGCGACGACGCTGTCCGGCGGTGAAGCGCAGCGGGTGAAGCTGGCTTCTCAGCTCTATCGCCGGACAAAGGGACGCGCGCTCTATATACTGGACGAGCCAACGACTGGCCTGCACACCGATGATATTGCCCGACTGCTGCATGTGCTTCAAGCGCTTGTTGACAGTGGCGACAGCGTACTGATCATTGAGCACAATCTTGACGTGATTAAATGCGCGGATCATCTGATCGACCTCGGACCGGAAGGCGGGGACGGCGGCGGAACAATTGTCGGCACAGGCACTCCGGAGCAGATCGCCGAAACACCCGGTTCTTATACAGGAAAATATCTGAAACCGATCCTTGAACGTGATAAAAAACGACAGGAAGATCGACTGGAAAAAGAAGAAGTTTGAAAAAAAGAAAGGTGATTTCGCTTAGAAGTCAGCTTTCTTTATTTGGATCTACAGGATTATGGCTCTGCCGTTCTGGCGCAGTCCAAGCATGGCCTTGGCGAATCAAAGGATGATTGCCTGAGGGCTGGTCTTCAGCCCAATAGGCAATTTATCCGCAGAAGAGGATCGTTTATCCGCAGAAGAGGATCGGAATTTCATGCGCAGTGGTTCAAATTAATTAGGCTAATTTTTATTGTGAATCATAGATTTGAACAAGGCAGATTCTTGTGGCTTTTTTATTTTAAAAATAGTTTCTGTCTTGTTAAATACTTGCGGGAAAGGTTATAGTTGAATAAGCGGATTATTTCAGGAGGTAAACGTATGCATAAAAGGTTATACCGCTCAAGCTCAAACCGGATATTAGGCGGTGTGCTGGGTGGAATCGGCGATTATCTGAATGTGGATCCGACTGTGATTCGCATCATTTTCATTATCCTGACTTTATTTTCATTATTTTTTCCATGTGCTATCGGATATTTTCTTGCTTATCTGATTATGCCTGAAGAGCGAGTGTGAGCCGATTGATTAGAAAATGGCTGACAAACTGGCTGATTAATTGTGTGATTAATATGGTTATCCTCATGACTTTGGCCGGTTATCTGCATTCCATGGTTCATTTATCCGGAATCGGCGCTGCATTTGGGGCGAGTTTGATACTCTCGCTGCTTAATTTGTTTGTCCGGCCGATACTCTTGATTTTTTCGTTGCCGGCTACGCTTCTAACGCTCGGTTTTTTTATTTTTGTAGTGAATGCTCTGATGCTTCTGCTGACGGCAGAAATCATGCGGCCGGATTTTCAATTAGAAGGATTTGGCAGCGCATTGATCGTCGCGATAATCATGTCAATTTGTCAAATGATTATCCAGACATTCATTATTAGACCTTTTCGACGCGGTTGAAAGATGGAGAACCCGCTCGCCCGTCAGGCACCTAGAGATTGATTGTGGGCAAGCGAGCAGGAAGTCCTGAGTGTACCTGTGGCGAAAAAGAGACAGCCGTTTCAGTTCGTTCAAAAAATCATAACGAATCAGCGGATGAAAAACAGAAAATCAGGATACAGATTGGAGGATGGCTGTTCGAAGGCGGTGTTGTATTTTGTTTTGGAAGCGCAGCAGACGAGCAGCAAAATATAATGAATAAAGTGCATGTCAGTGAATTGATTGAACATTTTGATCTGAAACTGATTAGCGGGAAAGAGGGCGTCAACCGCGAGATTATTGTCAGTGATATCTCCCGCCCGGGTCTGGAGATTGCCGGGTATTTTACCTATTATCCTCGGCGACGCCTTCAATTGCTCGGACGGACAGAAATGTCCTTCTTCAACGAACTCAGTATGGACGAGCGGTACAAGCGCACCTCTCAACTTTGCACTGCACAGACGCCCTGTATCGTGATTTCACGGGGCATCGAGGTTCCTGAAGAATTTGTCATTTCCTCCAATAAGCGTGGTGTGCCGATTCTCTCTTCGAAAATGAAAACCACGCGTCTCAGCAGTATGATTACCAATTATATGGAATCGCGTCTGGCTCCGATGACCGCCGTTCACGGTGTTCTGGTGGACGTTTATGGGGTTGGTGTACTGATTACGGGAGAAAGCGGTGTAGGTAAAAGTGAAACGGCGCTCGAATTGGTTAAACGCGGACATCGGCTCGTCGCCGATGACTCGGTTGAGATTCGTCAGGAAGGTGAAGCGGAGCTGGTTGGAAATGCACCTGAGCTGATTCAGCATCTGCTTGAAATTCGTGGCCTTGGGATTATTAACGTCATGACACTGTTTGGCGCAGGTGCCGTGCGCAATTATAAACGAGTCTCGCTCGTGATTCATCTGGAATTATGGGATCAGAAAAAAGTATATGATCGTCTGGGCCTGGACGAGGAGAAAATCAAATTGATTGACACTGAGGTCCCCCGGCTCGTTCTTCCTGTTCGACCGGGACGCAACCTCGCCGTGATCATTGAGGTGGCAGCGATGAATTATCGGCTGAAAAACATGGGCTATCACGCTGCACAGCAATTTTCTGATCGACTGAACGATACGCTGCATGAACGCTGAAGAGCCCTGCAGTGAACTGATTAATTTTGAGGTGAAGAGAAAATAATGAATCAGAATATTGAACCCTTGAACCGGGTCGCTTTTCAATTAGGACCTGTACATATTTACTGGTATGGCATTATCATTGCCATGGGTGCACTTCTCGGATTGCTGCTGGCAATGCGCGAAGGCAGGCGGCGCGGGCTTCCACAGGATACCTATGTTGACCTGATTTTATTTGCCGCGCCGATTGCGATCATCTGCGCACGTATCTATTATGTCGCCTTTGAATGGCCTTATTATTCGCAGCATCCGGATCAGATCATCGCCATTTGGCGGGGCGGTATCGCCATTTACGGCTCATTAATTGGTGCCGTGGCGACGACGATCGTGTTCTGTGCCGTGCGCCACCTGCCTTTCTGGAAGGTCGCCGACATTGCCGCACCGAGTGTGATTCTCGGACAGGCGATCGGGCGCTGGGGCAATTTTATGAATCAGGAAGCCCATGGTGGACCGACCAGCCGTGCGGCGCTCGAGGCGATGCACCTGCCGCGTTTGATCGTTAACCAAATGTTTATTAACGGAACTTATTATATTCCGACTTTTCTCTATGAATCCGTCTGGGACTTTGCCGGATTCATTCTCCTGCTTATTTTGCGGCGAGTGAATCTGAAACGCGGTGAAGTCTTTATGTCTTATGTGATCTGGTATGCCATTGGCCGCTCCTATATTGAGGGCTTGCGTACGGACAGCCTGATGCTGGGTTCCTTGCGCGTTTCTCAGTGGTTGGCCGGATTGCTGGTTATTCTCGGTATTTGCCTCATTGGCTATTGGCGGCTCCGGCAGCCGAAAAGGTTACATTATTTGGATAAGTAATTAATTTCTAGAGCCGCGCACGAATTCCAAGTTCTGAAATAAGGATGCGCAGTGCACGAATAGGAGGGGAGAGTCATGATTCAGACCTTTTTATTTGATATGGATGGAACGCTGGTCAATACGAACCAGCTGATTCTTACCTCTTTTCAATATACGCTTGACAGATATTTTCCTGGTCAATTTAAAAAGGAAGATCTGATACCGTTTATTGGCGAACCACTTGAGGTCAGTTTTAATCAAATTGATCCACGGTTGACTGACGAAATGGTTGCTGTTTACCGGGAACATAACAGCCGCTATCATGATCAGATGGTGATTGAATTTCCACTTGTTCATGAAACACTCAGCGAGTTAAAAAAAAGCGGCTGCGCATTGGGCGTTGTTTCGACAAAAAAACGGGATATGGTCGATCGCGGTCTTCAATTGATGGGGATCGATCATTATTTTGATACCCTGGTCACCAGTGACGATGTCCAGCGCCTTAAACCGGATCCTGAACCGATCCAAACGGCAATGAAACGTTTATCGGCTGATCCGGAGAGGACATTGATGATCGGCGACAGTCCCTCGGATCTGCTTGCCGGATCACGAGCTAATGTACGGACGGCAGCGGTCAGTTGGTCAATGAAGAGCCGGAGCGTTTTGGAGACCTATCATCCGGATTATTGGATTAGTCAGATGACCGAACTGCTTTTGTTGAAAAGCCCGGCAGTATCCCTATAAGAATAAGCCTTTTTTGAGTGGCCAAATTTTCTTGTTCGTAAGGGCTGCTTTTTACCACAAAAGCAATCTGCATGGCTCTTTTTTGTTGCTCTGCGAGAATTTAATTTTATGCGGATAAAGCCTCCTGAAAAGCCGGTTTTCATCCGCACTTTTTGATTTATGGTATACTGAATAAAAAAGTAAAAAAGGGTGTACGGAGGTTATTTTATTTCATGGAAGAGGTCAACCGCGAAGAGGAGAAGAAAATTATCCCCTTTCATCCCACCGCTGAATATTTTTTTCAGAAGGGGATGAACTGGTATCAAAAAGGTGAACTGGATCGCGCCAGTAAATATCTGGGGCGTGCGCTTAAAATAAAACCAAATGACGTTGAATTTCTTTGCCAGCAAGCGGCCATTCTTTCCGAAATGGAAGAATATGAACATTCGATCGAGCTGCTCCAACGGGTAGTTTACGAAATTGATTCGCGAATGACCGAATGTCACTTTTTTATGGCGAATAATTATGCCTATCTGGGTGATTTTGACTCGGCTCTTCAGGAAATTCATTCTTATATGACGCTTGATCCGAATGGAGCTTTCATGGATGAAGCCCGTGAATTGTTTGAGATGCTCTCCGAGGAAATGGAAGAGATGGTTCGAATTGACAATGAACCGGATTATATTCGTGTACATGAAAAAGGTCGAATGGCTCTTGAACATGGTCATTTTGAAGAGGCAATTCGTTTTTTTAAAAGAGTGATTCAAGCTGAACCGGATTTTTTGGCGGCACGCAATAATTTGAGCGTTGCCTATTTTTCTATGGGAGAGACGGCCGTTGCGCTCAATACTGCAAAAGAAATCTTGAATCGCGATCCGGGCAATATTCACACACTCTGCAATTTGGCGACCTTCTATTATCAGATAGGCGAGAAAGAGCTGCTTAATGATGTGGTCCACCGGCTGAACATCCTCTATCCGATGAATCCTGAACATTGCGGCAAACTCGGTTCGACTTATCTGTTTATTGGCTATGATGAAAAAGCCTATTATTGGCTCCACGAAGCAAAGTCGCGCGGGGTGCGACCGGATCAGGTCTTTTATTTCTGGATGGCGCTTGCGGCGTTTCATTTGGGTGATCAACGTGAAGCGCTTCAGGATTGGCAGCAAGTGAATTATTTCAGCAATAAGCCATTCCACCCATTTAAATATGGAAAAATTCAGGATATGTTGTTTGAACCTGATGCAGCCGATAATTTTATGGTCAAAGATTTATTGGAGCGAGAGCTCCATGAGAATACTCGCGCTTATCAACTTTTCTCCCTTTTTTATCTGTCCGGAAGCGATGATCAGAATGGCATTGCTAGGCTTTCAGAAAAGGGGCCGAACCCGATGATCCAGGCGCTGGCAAAACGGTTTTTATCGGAGCAGCAATCCGGACAGACGAATGATGGACTGGAGATTATGCGACTGATCGAAAGGCTTTTCGGCGGCGAAAAGGAAGTACTTAAGCGACCGGAATTGTATAATTTCTGGTTCATTGCCGACTCCCTTTTAATTCACCGGACGTCAAACAATGATTGTCTAGGCTGGGCGGCGACGCTGATCTACCTCTGGGGAAAAGAATACGGCATGCGTCATTCGCAAAAACAGGTTGCGGCAAGGGCAGGAACCACTGTCTACCGAATCCGCAAGCATGTCCAGGAGCTCACTCAGGCACTGGAAGAACAGCGTGAAGAAACAACTGATTTGTAAAAGAGGCAGGAACAGAAGGCAAGCAATATTCTGGACTTTGCCTCTTTTTTTCATTAGCATAGAACTATCGAAAGAACAGATAATAAGTGAAGAACTTATCCTGTTCGCAAACTTGCTATTATGGAAGGATAGGATTTTATTGGCACAAGAAGAAAAAATTTACGATGTCATTATTGCAGGAGCTGGCCCGTCAGGAATGACTGCGGCCGTCTACGCTGCACGTGCGAACATGGCGACGCTGATGATTGAACGAGGAATTCCGGGCGGACAGATGGCCAATACCGAAGCGGTAGAAAACTATCCAGGTTTTGAATCCATTCTGGGCCCGGATCTCTCGAATAAAATGTTTGAACATGCGAAGAAATTTGGTGCGGAATATGCTTATGGCGATATTAAAGCGATCAAGGACGGCAAAGAATACAAGACGATAGATTGTGGCAGTAAGCAGTATAAGGCGCGCACGGTCATTGTGACTACAGGCGCGGAATATCGTAAGCTGGGCGTTCCGGGTGAAAAAGAACTGGCTGGCCGCGGCGTCTCTTATTGCGCGGTCTGTGATGGGGCTTTCTTCAAGGGTAAGAAACTGGCGGTCATTGGCGGCGGCGATTCGGCAGTTGAAGAAGGAACGTATTTGACACGATTTGCATCGAGTGTCACGATCATTCATCGCCGCGATCGACTGCGGGCACAGAAAATCCTTCAGAATCGTGCGTTCAATAATGAAAAAGTCGATTTTATCTGGGATACAACCTGTGAGAAAATTAACGGTACAGACGGCAAGGTCAGCAGCCTGACGCTTAAAAATAAAAAAACCAACGAAGAGACAGATTTCCCAGCAGATGGTGTTTTTATCTATGTGGGTATGGATCCGCTGACTCATGCGGTTAAGGATCTGGGAATTACGGATAACGATGGTTATATCGTGACTAATGAACGGATGGAAACGAGCCTCCCAGGTATTTTTGCAGCTGGAGATGTGCGCCAGAAAGAGTTGCGTCAGATTGTTACGGCAACGGGTGACGGGAGCATCGCTGCAGAGAATGCACAGAAATATGTTGAAAAATTAAAAGATGCGGCAGCAGTTGCTGAGGGATAAGCCATCACCGCTCTAATGGATGATCCTGTAATTTTGTTTTCCCTTGGACAGTGGAAAATGGACAACAGGAGATAATATTCATCATTGTTTAATCGGACTGTAACTGATCTGTCATAAAATAGCGCTATGATAAAACTATAAATTGACCCCCCTTTTTTAATATAGAATGAGACGATGCGTTTAACTAGCGCATCATTTTTTTTATTAAAATTCGAGACGCCTTGCCTGGACAATAAAAGCTGTCGTGTCGCACAAATAACGGATGATTCTCCTGCTTTTTGACTGGATATTTCGAGAAAAAGCGGAGCAGATCATCTCAGAACGGCTTTCTGCCGCATTTGTTTTCGGTTATACTATAACTGTAGCAAAAAAGTTTTGAGAATGGCGACAGGGGGAACAATCCCCAGACGCCATTCTGGCATATATTGAAATTGACAGGCGACGGGGTGGGTCAACCATGAAGGATATGCAGGTGGTAATCATTACAGGAATGTCAGGAGCTGGGAAAACAGTTGCGACCCGTATTTTTGAAGATATCGGTTACTTCTGTATTGATAATCTTCCCCCGACCCTGTTGCCGAAATTTATCGATTTGATTGAAGATGCTGACTCGAATAAATTTAATAAACTGGCTCTGGTCATGGATTTGCGCGGACGTGAGTTCTTTGACTCTTTGTTTCAATCATTGGACTCTTTTAGCAAATCGGATCGGATTAGGCCGAAAATATTGTTCCTAGACGCCTCGGATCAAACACTCGTTCAACGCTATAAAGAAACGCGGCGCACGCATCCGCTGGCACAGCAGGGCCGTCCCATCGAGGGCATTCAGCTGGAACGCAAGAAGCTGGAGGAAGTCAAGGGGCTCGCTCAGTATTATATTGATACCTCGGATTTGAGTGCACACGCGCTTCGTGATCAGATTATCAGTGATTTCGGCAAGGAGGCGGAGACGTTCCGCGTCAATCTGCTTTCCTTCGGATTTAAGTACGGACTGCCGATTGACGCTGATCTGGTTTTCGACGTCCGCTTTTTGCCGAATCCCTATTATATTAAACATATGCGGGAGCGTACGGGTCTCGATGCTGATATTTCTGAATATGTGCTGAAATGGACGGAGACTCAGCAATTTCTAAATAAATTAATGGATTTGCTGAGATTCATGCTGCCTCAATATAAGCGAGAAGGCAAAGGACAGCTCGTGATTGCGATTGGCTGTACGGGTGGAATGCACCGTTCGGTTGCGCTTGCGGAATGGATAGGCAAGCAGCTGTCTGGAGAATATCCGACGAGTGTTTCACACAGGGACATGAAGAAGGGAATTTGACTGGATATGGTGGATCGGAGAAAGATAGTCGCAATTGGTGGGGGAACCGGATTGCCAAATGTTCTCCGGGGATTGAAGAAATATCCCGTAGACATCACGGCTATTGTTACGGTTGCAGACGATGGTGGCAGCAGCGGAATGCTCAGAAATGAATTGCAGATTCCGCCGCCCGGCGATATTCGTAATGTATTGGTTTCCTTATCGGATATCGAACCGATTTTTGAAAAATTATTGCAGCACCGTTTTAAGACAGATGCCGGGCTGAATGGTCATTCGATGGGCAATTTATTGATCGCCGCTCTGACCTCCATTACCGGCGACTTTGTTAAAGGTGTGCGCGAGATGAGCCGGATTCTGAATGTTCATGGGCAAGTACTGCCGGCCGCTGATCAGAGCATTATTCTTGGCGCGGTGATGAACGATGGCTCGATCGTTGAAGGCGAATCATGTATTCCAAAAGCGAATAAGAAGATCGCCCGTGTTTTTCTGCGACCGGCTCAAATTCGGCCGCTGCCGGAAAGTATCCAGGCGATACGCGAGGCGGATTTGATTACGCTTGGTCCGGGAAGTCTCTACACAAGTGTTATCCCGAATCTGCTTGTTCCCGAACTAGCCGCGGAAATATGCCGTTCGAAGGCCAAAAAGGTTTATTTATGCAATGTGATGACACAGAAGGGTGAAACAGACGGTTTTTCGGCTGCGGATCACATTGCTGCGATTCAGCGTCATGTTCCTGGCCTATGTATTGATATGATTTTTGTTAATAATCAGCCGATTGCGTCGGCTATTCTTCAGCGCTACGCCGCCGAAAAGGCGGAACCGGTTTCGGTGGATCGCGAGAAGTTGGAGCGGCAGGGGATCGAAGTGGTCAGTGCGCCTTTAATTCGCACTTCAGGCGGCGTCATTCGTCATAATGAGGCAGCGATTGCCCAATTATTGATGACTCGCTGTCTTCCGCAACAGAGACGGCTCTCTTTCTCTGAAAAGGAGGAACCGCCCTTCCCGGTATGAACCCGTTTCGTCTGAAAAAGGAGGAATCGCTGTGTCTTTTGCTGCTGACACCAAAAGAGAATTGACAACACTTGAAGTAGATCAGTACTGTGCCCGAACGGAGCTTGCTGCGCTCACACGGATGAACGGCTTCATTTCGATTCGTAACAAACGCATTGAATTAGATATTGCGACCGAAAATGCGGCTATTTCACGTCGGATCTATCGATTAATTAAGCAGGTTTATCATTATCCGATTGAAATCCTCGTTCGTCGCAAAATGCGGCTTAAAAAAAATAATGTTTATATTGTCCGACTGAAAGAAAGTGCCCGTGATTTTCTTCGTGATTTGAAGATCATCAGTAAAGATGGGCAATTCACTCGTGAAATTGCGGAAGAACTGATTGAAAAGGATTGCTATCGACGGGCGTATTTGCGCGGTTCATTTCTCGCTGGCGGATCGCTCAATCATCCTGAATCTTCCTATCATCTGGAAATTTTTTCGAATTATGAAGATCATACCTATTCTTTGGCTAAACTGATGAATACATTCGATTTGAATGTCAAGGTTCTGCCTCGAAAGAATGGTTACATTATTTATATGAAAGAGGGAGAAAAAATCACTGATTTCTTAAGCATTATCGGTGCGAATAAGGCCCTGTTTTATTTTGAGGATATTCGGATTGTCAAAGACATGCGTAATTCGGTCAACCGACTTGTCAATTGCGAGACGGCGAATCTGAATAAAACAGTCAGCGCAGCGATGCGGCAGACGGAGAATATTCGTTTGATCCAGAAAAGCATCGGTCTTGATGAACTGCCGGATAAGCTGCGGGAAATTGCCGAGTTACGCTTGCAGCATCCGGACATCACGCTTAAGGAACTCGGTGAACTGGCCGGTGAACCGATCAGCAAATCGGGAATTAATCATCGATTTCGCAAGATTGATGGGATTGCCAGCCGAATTCGTCAGGGTCAATAATACAGTCCGCCATGTGCGAATTGTTCTTTCTTGATTATGTAATCGGATTCAAAATAATATTGAAGCAGAACCTCTGAATTCATGCACTAAGAAAGAGGTTGATTCAATGATTCAGAAGAAAATTATTATCGGTCTCAAGAACGGGCTTCAAGCTAGGCCCGCTGCCTTATTTGTTCAAGAGGCCAATCGTTTTCAGGCACAGCTCACGCTGGAGAAGGAAGGCAGAGTCGCTAATTTAAAGAGCATTATGGGAGTCATGTGCATTGCACCTTCCTTTGGCGACGAGTTCTTGATACGAGCAGAAGGGCCTGATGAAGCCGAAGCGATTGATGTGCTTGGCAATTTTGTCGAAAAGGCGCAGTAAGAGCTTCTGATTGCGGAAGTTTTTTCTCTGCGTGCGCTCCGATAAGTGAGCGTTTGTTTACCCGTAGACAAACTAAAAGGTTGAAGTTTGATAGCTAGGCGCTTTTACGAAAAAAGAACCCGGGGCTCGCGGAGGCACCGGGTTCTTTCATCTGTTGCAAGAGAATCTTCCAAATAATTATTGTTTTGCTGTTGTCAGAATTTCATCAATCAGGCCGTATTCTTTGGCTTCTTCGGCAGACTTGAAATTATCGCGATCCGTGTCGCGGGCGATTACTTCATAGGGCTGTCCGGTTCGTTCTGCATAGATATGATTCAATTTTTCACGGATATCGAGAATTCGTTTCGCATGAATCTCCATATCGGATGCCTGGCCCTGCATGCCGCCCATTGGCTGGTGAATCATGATCTCGCTGTTCGGCAGCGCATAGCGTTTGCCGATTTCACCGGCGGTCAACAGGAAGCTGCCCATCGAAGCAGCCATGCCGATGCAAATTGTCGAAACTTTTGGCTTGATATACTGCATCGTATCGTAAATTGCCATACCGGCGGTGATTGAGCCGCCCGGGCTGTTGATGTAAATCGAAATATCTTTCTCCGAGTCTTCTGCTGCAAGGAAGAGCAATTGAGCAACAACGGCGTTGGCCACATTGTCATCAATCTGCGTACCCAGCATAATAATACGATCTTTCAACAAGCGGGAATAGATGTCATAAGCCCGCTCCCCGCGGTTTGTTTGCTCAATGACTGTTGGAATTAAAGGCATTGAACCTACCTCCTTTTTCACTCAATTGATGAGATAATTTCCTTCTAACCAAGATTAATGATACATTAATGGTCAGTATAGGTCAAATTTTATAGCTTTAAAATTTTTTTCCTCAAAAAAAGAGCCAGCACTTAGGCTGACCCTTTCTCTCATTCCTTATGCGCTCGAAGGGAGTCGAACCCCCGACACATGGTACCGGAAACCATTGCTCTATCCACTGAGCTACGAGCGCCTATCATCAACAGCTGACATTGACATATTCTACCCGATCCATACAAATATTGCAACACCTTTACGCAAAAAGATGGAGAGAATCAGATGCGGGATTGCGCCCAAAATTGGTTATTTACCCAAAAATCAGGTCAATCGCCCGGGCAAGGCCATAACCTGGGCATAGGTTATCAATGTACTCAAATTGACGAGGGGGAAATCAAACGATGGAGACTGCAGTAAATTATAATCAACCAATGCCCGGGAATGCCTTTCATCCGAATTTTCCAAATGCGGCACCCATGCAAAAATCAATGCCTATTTGGCCGCCAAGCATGAATTCCGGAATGAAAGCACCTGTGTCTCCGGTTTATCCGGGGATCTCAGATCTGAAAAAAGCAAAACCACAAATGCCGCCGGCAAAGAAAGTGATGCCGGTTGTCAGTGCGGTTCCGAATACCAAAGCGAATCCGTTTCCGGGGAAATCACCGCTACCGGCTCCGTATAAGATGTCCGGTTCACCTGCTGCAATGGACGGCATGCCTGTTTCCGACTGGGGAATGGCTCCCGCTCCGGCAATGTCCGGCCGTCCGGATATTCTTCATTGTCCACCACAGCAAGGCGGAAGTTTTTCCGATCCGCAGACTGTGCAGATCCAGGATATCTATAAACCGATTGTCGTGCAGCATATTCACCCATTGCATACACAGGTCAGAACCCATTACATCTATGAGCACCAGCATTTTTATCCGCATACGATGTCGCAGACCTGTGATAGCTGTCACCGGCATGTCCAATGCGGCCGTCCCTGCTTCCCGCAGCCGCATTGCTGAAAACAGAAAAAGAATAACCCACGATTGCAGATGCAATATCTCAAAAAATGCCGACAGGAAAGAGAATTTTTTCTGTCAGGTGTTTTTTTTATTTGTCATATTGGCAAGCTCAAGGTATGATAATACTTGTTGGCTGTCCGCAGGGTTGCGCCATTTTTGAACCTGTACTTTTCAGACCTGTGACTGGAGAGGGCAGCCGAATCCAAAATTTGCGGCAAGGAGATGATCGCTCAATGAGTTCTGACAGTTCGTCTAATCAGAAACCCGATCCCGGACATAATAAGCAGGAAGCCTTCATAGTGTCTGAAGATTGTGCACATGAGCGATCGGGCATCTGCACCGACATTGTGAGATAAGCTCCCTCAAAACAAGAGGAAGTGGTCAGATGATTGATATTTATTTGACAGATGAGCAAGATAATTTGATCAAAAAAGATGAATTAGCCAAGGGTTGCTGGATTAATCTGACACGACCCTCAGAGGCAGAAGTTCAGAAGATTGTCGATGGAACAGACATCCCATCGGATTATATCCGTGATTCTCTGGACGACGATGAACGATCACGAATTGAAAAGGAAGACGATGTGGTTTTGATTATCGTCGATTTTCCAGTACTCGTGCAGGATGAATCGGATTCAGCGCCGTACGATACGATCCCACTTGGTATTATTGTGACCCCGTATTATTTTCTGACGGTCTGTCTGCAAAGCAATCCAATTATTGATGACTTTGTGAATAATAAAATCAAGAATTTTTTTACCTATAAAAAGACGCGCTTCACTTTACAAATGTTATATGCGATTTCTCGCTATTATCTTAAATACCTGAAGACGATTGATCGGCGGACTTCACTCATTGAACGAGAGCTGCATGAATCGATGCGAAATAAGGAACTGTTCGATTTACTGAGTCTGGAGAAGACATTGGTTTATTTTACGACCTCGCTGAAATCAAATAATATTGTCATGGAAAAAATGACGAAGCAGCGGTTTTTACGGATGTATGAAGACGATCAGGATCTGCTTGAAGACGTGATTATCGAAATTAAACAGGCTATTGAAATGTCTGAGGTGCATAGCAATATTCTGAGCGGGATGATGGATGCCTACGCTTCTGTCATTTCCAATAATGTCAACGTGGTGATGAAGTTTCTGACAACAGTCACGATCGTGCTCTCGATTCCGACAATGGTTGCCAGCTTCTGGGGCATGAACACCGACTCGATTCCATGGCAGCATGCCCCGCACGCATTTTGGATTCCAATTAGTCTGGCATTGTTCTTGGCAGGAATTACGACATTGTTATTCTGGAAAAAGAAATTTTTTTAACAGATAAGCCGGGTTGAAATCAGCGGATTTTGGCCTGGCTTTTGTATGGCCTGCTGACGGGGAAGGCGGCAGGTGGCAGTTGGAGGAATGAAAAAGATTTTTGTATTTTATTAACCGCTTACACTGTTATAATAGAGGAAAGAGGTGATGCGTGATGGGGCTGGAACTGGTTCAAAGGCAACTGTTGAAGCTGAAAATGACACCGCAATTGCTGCAGTCGGTAACTTTGCTTCAATATAATAATGAGGAGCTGGCGGATTATATCCGGCAAAAGGCATTGGAGAATCCGCTACTTTCGTCCAGGGAAAGCGATTATCGGCCACCTTACGACGGGGAAATAAGAAGTACAACTGAAGTGATTGAGGAGACGGTGGCGGATGAAGGTGATTTTCGCGAATCCCTGCATCAGGACTTGCATCAGGAAAACGGGGCTTCCGTCTTACGCGATGCCGCCGATTGCCTCATCGATGATTTGAATGATAATGGCTATCTGGATGCTGAGCCTGAAGTCGTGCTGGCGAAATTTGATTTTGACCGCGAGAAGGCGGAATCCGCTCTACGGCTGGTTCAGGCGCTCGATCCTGCGGGAGTCGGCGCTCGCTCGCTGCCTGAATGTCTGTTGCTGCAGCTGAAACGTCTTCATCCGCCTCATCCGCTTGCCGAACGAATTATTTCAGACTATGTGGATGGCTTTCTGACCGAGGATTGGGCAGGGATCGCTGAAAAGCTGGAGACGAGCGAAACCCGAGTTCAACAGGAAATTTCGCTGATTCGCGGCTTGACTCCGATGCCGGTCTCCGGAATGCATGAAGAGCGGGTCCAATATATTGTTCCGGATGTGACCCTGACAAAAACCGAGTATGGGTTAAGCTGTGAAATTGAAGATCGCTATCTACCAGCCGTTTCTATCGATACAGCCGGATATGACAACTATTTGAAAGAAGCAGATAAAGAAACGCGGCACTATCTTCGTGAGAAGAAGGAAGAGGCGGAATGGCTGCTGTCGGGGATTTCGCGGCGAAAGCAGACCGTCGCAAAAATCGCCGAGATGCTGATGCATGAACAGGAGCGCTACTTTGAGTCCGGGGAAATAGAAAGTCTGCGGCCGTTTACGATGAAGCAGGCAGCTGTCGCACTGGAAGTCCATGAATCGACGGTCAGCCGGGCTGTTGCCCATAAATATATGCAAACACCATATGGTTTGTTTCCAATGAAAAAATATTTTGTCCGTCCCATAAAGAAAGACCATGGAGAGGTCTCTGCATTTCAGATTCAATCAAGAATTAAAAAATGGATCGAGACGGAAGACAAGCGTCATCCCTTGTCTGATCAGCAGCTGATGGAGCGTCTTCTTCACGAGGACTTTCATTGCTCTAGGCGAGTTATCGCTAAGTATCGCGGATTGATGGGTATTTCTTCAACTCTGCAGCGAAGACAGAGGGAAGGCCAGCGGGCATAGGATGGACTGCATCCGTCCCATAGCTGATTAAATGAAAGCGGAAACTGTCGAATGATGTTTTATTCTGCGAAATCGGGGAATACTCCCCATTGAACACTTCTGATTTGATAGAAGAGATGGGGGATAGCAGAAAAAGTAAAACTTTTCAAAATAAGCAGATATTGATACCCTTTCAAACCGTATTGCTATCCCATTTTTCCAGATGTGACAGTTTTGCGGCCAAAAGTCGATTCATGGCAAGTTTTACATGTTTATGCTTGTAATGGTTATTGAAAATTGCTATTATGTACGTGGGGCAGATGGGACATAAAATGGCTGTGTGGGACATTTTGAGACCACTAAAGGTCGATCGAGGGGAACGCTGTGGAACACTTGCTTGATCTTCAGAAAAAGCTCATCCCTGATGTCTTAGACATAATGTCCAGCCGCTACCATATCCTTCAATCACTCTATTTTCTTCAACCAATCGGCAGGCGCAGTCTGTCCAGTCATCTTGGGATGACTGAACGTGTCCTGCGCGGAGAGGTGACTTTTCTTAGCCAGCAAGGCCTGATTCATATGGCGTCAAGCGGCATGTATCTGACGAGTCATGGAGAGGCTATTGTTAAAGCGTTGAGTCAAGTCATGAAGAATATATCCGGGTTGAAAGAAATGGAAAAAAATTTGGAGAACTGTTTAGGGGTCTCCAAAGTTGTCATTGTATCCGGTGACAGTGATCAGTACACATTGGTCAAGAATGAGATTGGGCTCGCCTGTGTCAAGGAAATCGAGCGCTGTCTTGAGGCGGAGAATATTATTGCGGTAACCGGGGGCTCAACGCTCGCGGCCGTTGCCGAAATGATGCATTCGCTGAAGAAAGCACATCAGGATCTTCTGTTTGTGTCCGCGCGCGGTGGCTTGGGTGAAGAGGTCGAGAATCAGGCCAACACAATCTGCGCCAAAATGGCCGAGAAAGCCGAGGGACGCTACCATCTGCTCCACGTTCCTGATCAGCTCAGTGATGATTCCTATCACAGTTTGATGGAAGAGCCAAGCATTCACCGGGTCTTGCAGTATGTCCGCCGTGCGACAATTATTGTTCACGGGATCGGCGATGCACGGACAATGGCGATTCGCCGCCATTCCGGCCATGGCATTCTTGAAAAAATTGATACAGAGCAAGCTGTGGCTGAGGCTTTTGGCTATTTTTTTGACCAGACAGGCCGGGTAATCCACAAGGTCCAGACAATTGGGCTGCAGTGGGAAGACCTTTTTGGCGCGAGGTCCGTAATTGCCATAGCCGGTGGCAAGTCTAAGGCTGAGGCAATCAAGGCTTATTTTAAGAGAGGCCCCGATTCCGTATTGATTACGGATGAAGGTGCAGCACAAGAGATTTTAAAAAATTTCTAACCCATTTAGGAGGTCATTTTTAATGACAGTTAAAGTTGGTATTAACGGTTTCGGACGTATTGGTCGTCTTGCTTTCAGAAGAATTCAGGATGTTCCAGAATTGGAAGTTGTTGCTGTTAACGATTTGACGGATCCGGCAATGCTTGCAAACCTGCTGAAATATGATACGACTCAGGGTCGTTTCAGCGGCGAAGTTAAAGTTGAAGAAGGCTACTTCGTTGTTAACGGCAAAAAAGTTCAGGTTCTTTCGCAACGCGACCCGGCACAATTGCCATGGGGCGAACTGGGCGTTGATATCGTTCTTGAATGCACAGGCTTCTTCACTTCGAAAGACAAAGCAGAAGCGCATATCAAAGGCGGCGCGAAGAAAGTCGTTATTTCTGCACCTGCAAAGGGCGACATGAAGACGATTGTATTCAACGTTAACCATGATACGCTAGACGGCTCCGAAACAGTTATTTCCGGTGCATCTTGCACAACGAACTCTTTGGCTCCAGTAGCTAAAGTCCTGAATGATAAATTTGGTATTGAAAAAGGTCTCATGACGACCGTTCACGCTTATACTGGTGACCAGATGACTCTTGACGGCCCGCACAGAGGCGGCGATCTGCGTCGTGCTCGTGCCGCTGCTGAAAACATCGTACCTGCTTCTTCAGGCGCTGCAAAAGCCGTTGCTCTTGTTATCCCTGAATTGAAAGGCAAGTTCGATGGTTCTGCTCAGCGTGTCCCTGTTAAATCAGGTTCAACGACTCTGCTCTATGCAACACTGGAAAAGAATACAACGGTTGAAGAAATCAACGAAGCCGTTAAAGCAGCTGCTAACGAAACTCTGGGCTACAACGAAGATCCGATCGTTTCTTCTGATGTTATCGGCATCACTTACGGTTCTTTGTTTGACGCAACACAGACAAAGATTCTTGAAGTTGGCGGCAAACAACTTGTTCAGGTTGTTGCATGGTATGACAACGAAATGTCCTATACTTCTCAGCTGGTAAGAACTCTTGAATACTTTGCGAAATTAGCAAAATAATCAGCTTTGAACTTTGAATAAGCACTTGAATAGCGGAAACACTTTTGTTTCCGCTATTTTATAATGAAGAGAAAATGAAATACCTGATTTTGGTCAACAGATGAAGTGGAAAGAGGGTTATGACATGGCAAAGAAAACGATTCGCGATATTGAGGTCAAAGGTAAAAAAGTTTTTTGCCGCGTTGATTTCAATGTTCCGCTCGATGGCACGACAGTAACTGATGACACTCGTATCCGTGCCGCACTGCCGACTATTAACTATCTGATTGAAAACGGAGCAAAGGTTATCCTTGCTTCGCACCTTGGCCGCCCAACGGCTGAAAACAAAGAATCACTGCGGATGAACCCTGTAGCCAAACGTCTGAGCGAATTGCTCGGCAAACCGGTTGCCAAGACAGATTCCGTAGTTGGACCGGAAGTTGAAGCAGCTGTTGCTAAGCTGAAAGATGGCGAAGTTCTTTTGCTTGAAAACGTTCGTTTTGAAAAGGGCGAAAAGAAGAATGATCCAGAACTGGCTAAAGCATTCGCAGCGCTTGCCGACGTATACGTCAACGACGCTTTCGGCTCGGCTCACCGTGCTCATGCTTCTACAGAAGGCATTGCTCATTATCTTCCAGCAGTTGCCGGATTCCTGATGGAAAAAGAACTGCGCATTCTTGCAGCTTCTCTTGACCACCCGCAGCATCCTTTCACCGCGATTATCGGCGGCGCTAAGGTATCAGACAAAATCGGGGTCATTGAAAACTTGCTCGACAAAGTGGATACTCTGATTGTCGGTGGGGGACTGTCCTTTACCTTTATCAAGGCTCAGGGCTATAGCATCGGCAAGTCGATGCTCGATGCAGAAAAGCTGGATATGGCAAAGAAATTCATGGAAACGGCTAAAGAAAAAGGCGTCAACTTCCTCGTCCCTGTTGATGCCGTCGTTGCCGATGAATTTTCAGAATCTGCAAATAAGAAAACGGTCGATGTTGACAGCATTCCGGAAGGCTGGATGGGCCTTGATATCGGACCGAAAACGGTTGCGCTCTATGCTGACGCAGTCAAGAAATCGAAATTGGTTGTTTGGAACGGACCAATGGGTGTTTTTGAAATGGACGCTTATGCAAAAGGAACTGAAGCGGTTGCCAAAGCACTTGCCGAAGCTCCTGACGCTACGACGATTATCGGCGGCGGCGATTCCGCTGCAGCTGTTGAAAAATTCCATCTTGCTGACAAGATGAGCCACATCTCTACAGGTGGCGGCGCATCGCTCGAATTGATGGAAGGCAAAGTGCTTCCGGGCGTTGCCGCATTGAACGACGCTGAATAATTTCAGCGAACCTATTTTGACTGCAAGAAAGGGCAGGTGTCCTAAATGTCACGTAAACCAATCATTGCCGGAAACTGGAAGATGAACAAAACAGTTAAAGAAGCTCATGAATTTGTCGAAGCGGTAAAGGATAAAGTTCCTTCACCGGAAATCGTCGATTCGGTCATTGCCGCTCCTTTTCTTGCACTCGACCGCATTGTTGCCGACAGCAAGGGATCGGATTTGAAGATCGCTGCTGAAACTGTTCACTTTGAAAATTCCGGCGCATTTACCGGCGAAGTTAGCCCGGTTATGCTCGAAGATCTCGGTGTTCCGTATGTTATTATCGGCCATTCTGAAAGACGGGCCATGTTCGCCGAAACTGACGAATCTGTTAATAAAAAAGTCCTTGCTTCTTTTGCTCACCATCTGACTCCTATCGTTTGTGTCGGTGAAACGCTGGACGAGCGTGAAGGAAACAGATGGCAGGCAGTGATCAAGAAACAAGTTAGCAAGGCATTTGAAGGTGTTCCTGCCGATCAGGCAGTGGACGTTGTTGTCGCCTATGAACCAATCTGGGCGATTGGCACAGGCAAGACGGCGTCATCAGAACAGGCCAATGAAGTTTGCCATTTCATTCGTGAAACAATTACTGGATTGTATGATTTAGCGACGGCTGAAAAAGTACGTATTCAGTACGGCGGCAGTGTTAAGCCGGCAAATATCGGCGAACTGCTTGCACAATCGGATATTGACGGTGCATTGGTCGGCGGCGCAAGCCTCCAGCCTGAATCTTTCCTCGCGCTTCTGAACGCAGCGAAAGACTGATTTTTAAATAAAAGTGACAAACCTGCCGGATATCTGCCCTTGTCCGGACAAGGCAGCGGCTAGGTTTGTAGCGCTCATTAAATAAGACAATATAAGGAGAGATAATCATGTCTCAGATTGTTGAAGTCTATGGTCGCGAAGTGCTTGACTCTCGCGGCAATCCGACTGTTGAAGTTGAAGTCTATACAGAAGAAGGCGGCTTTGGCCGCGCACTCGTACCGAGCGGTGCCTCAACCGGCGAACACGAAGCCGTTGAACTCCGTGATGGCGACAAGAGCCGTTTCGGCGGCAAGGGTGTTCTGAAAGCTGTCAAAAATGTTAACGAAATCATTGCTCCTGAAGTTGTCGGCATGGAAGTTTCCGACCAGGTTGCTCTTGACAAAGCAATGATCGCACTTGATGGTACAGAAAACAAAGGCAAATTAGGCGCTAACGCCATTCTTGGTGTTTCTCTGGCTGCTGCCAATGCCGCAGCTGAAGAACTGGGCCTGCCGCTGTACCGTTATCTTGGCGGTGTGAACAGCAAAGTATTGCCGACACCGATGATGAACATTCTGAACGGTGGCAAGCACGCTGATAACAGCGTCGATTTCCAGGAATTCATGATTATGCCTGTCGGTGCGGAAACAATGAAAGAAGCCGTACGCATCGGTGCGGAAGTTTATCATGCTTTGAAGAGTGTTCTTTCTGCTAAAGGTCATCTGACTGCAGTCGGTGATGAAGGCGGCTTCGCTCCGAACTTGAAGAATAACGAAGAAGTGCTTCAGACAATTATTGAAGCGATTGAAAAAGCAGGCTACAAGCCGGGCGTTGACGTCAAACTGGCGATCGATCCTGCTTCTTCAGAATTGTATGAAGACGGCAAGTATAATTTCAAAGGTGAAGGTGTTGTCCGCACCACCGATGAAATGATCGAATACTACACGAAACTGGTTGACGAATTCCCAATCATCTCGATCGAAGACGGTCTCGATGAAAACGACTGGGAAGGCTGGCAGAAACTCACCAAGGCACTGGGCAACCGTGTTCAGCTCGTTGGTGATGACCTGTTCGTTACTAACACCGATTACCTGAAAAAGGGTATCGAAATGGGTGTTGCCAACTCCATTCTGATCAAAGTTAACCAGATCGGAACGTTGACAGAAACATTGAACGCTATCGAAATGGCTCAGAAAGCCGGCTATACAGCCGTTGTTTCTCACCGTTCCGGTGAAACTGAAGATACATCTATCGCTGATATCGTTGTTGCAACGAATGCAGGCGAAATTAAGACCGGATCATTGGCTCGTACAGACCGCATTGCAAAGTACAACCAATTAATCCGTATCGAAGATGGTCTCGAAGGCGCTGCTCAGTTCCTCGGCAACGATTCTTTCTACAACATCAAGAAATAAGTTTAGCTGATCAAATTTAAAACGTCTTGTTTACCGGCCTTTCCGGTTAACAGGACGTTTTTTTATAGGCAAAAAAATGCCTCAGATCTTGATGATCGCTTTTGTGATTTTAGCTTGATAATGGCCGGACAAGACGTCTGCCACATCTGTCAGCTTGAATTCGTGCGTGATCAGCGGTTCAACATCAATCGTCTGGTTAGACATCAGCGCGAGTGCATTCTTCATCGCATAAGGATTAATAAAGGCACCTTTTATGGTTAAATTCTTTAAAATAAATATCATAACCACTGACTTGAATTTTACCGCCTGGATTTGTAACGCCAAACATCAAGATCTGTCCCCCGCGGCTGGCGGAGCGAATCGCCTGCTCCTGTGTCCCCGGAAGTCCGACACATTCAATGACAATATCGTACGTCGCTGAATGGGGGACTTCTTCAGGATTAAAGACTTCCGAAGCGCCAATCTTCTTCAGTAAAGCAACTTTTTTCGGATTATGTCCGCTTACGGCAACACTTTTGACACGCTTGGCCAGTAGCTCAGTAAAAATTTGTCCGACGAAGCCATCGCCGATAACCAGTGCAGTTATATCTGGCTTGATTACCAATTCATCCAGTCCATGAACAACGCAGCTGACCGGTTCAGCCATTGCGGCTGCTTTAAGGCTGAGATTATCCGGGATTTTATAGACATTCGTTTCTGGCACATTCACATATTCTGCCATACCGCCATTTCGGGTCACGCCGATCGCCTCATTGTGCTCACAAAGCTGAGGCAGCTGATGACGACAAAACGAACAAAAACCGCAGGGAATATTCGGATCAATGGCGACTCGATCGCCAATTTGCAAATCGCTTTTTACCTCAGCACCAAGTTCTGCAATAACGCCGGAATTTTCGTGGCCCAGAATAATCGGCGGTTCCGCTACAGCTGAGCCCGGTTGTCCATGATAGAGATGGTTATCTGTGCCGCAGATTCCTGCATATTTCATTTTTACCTTCACTTCATCAGGTCTCAAAGGTTTTTCCTCCACGTTTTTCAATTCAAGATGTTCTGTCGCAGTCATTATTAATGCTAGAATGGGTAAAACTCCTTTCAAAATTTTCAATTACCCCTGAGGGCTTGTCTATGCCTGAACGGTAAATTTGGAAATGTGACCAGGCCGATTAGGAATAGAGCGTAAAAACCGGTGAGGCAGAATACGCCCCTGTACCTCTCTTATGGAAATTCAATGAGATCAGGATGGGCGGTTGGAATCATCCTCCTGATCGGGTCCTTGGGTTTTCTTATCCTTTCGCCGACGTTCTTCTTTTTTGAGAAGGCCATAGCGGATAAAGGTGTGTTTCCGGATGACATCCGTTTGCTGAAGGGTCTGTTTCGCCTGTTCAACTTTCTCTTCCAACTGTTCATCTGAGTACTGAGAGAGCTTTTCCTGAGTCAGAACGGTCTGATCATATCCGTTTTTAACGAGATGATAGGTGAATTTGCCGGCGTTATCGATCCCGCGACCAATGCTTTTTCCAGAGGGAGCCTGGCTAAAGGAAACAAGCTGTGCCATCAATTTTTCAGTCAATCCATGATTCCAAAAAGTAATGAGCGGACCGGCAAAAAAGGAAATGAATAGTGTAGCCAGTCCAATCGGACCGCCGGCGATAAGCGCGGCAATCATAAAAGCAATGTCTTGAACAACTCGGCAAAATTTGTATTTGATATGCAGCCTTTTTGAAGCGATTGGAGCGAGCGCATCATAGGGAGCGACTCCGAGATTGGCACCCATATACAGAGAAGTACCAAGTGTAAAAAATAGTAGACCGAGAATCCCGTTGATTATGCTAGTCATTAACGAGGGCTGGTAGTGGAAGATGGCGTTGTAAGCCGTGCTGAACCAGTCGATCATAAATCCTGCAAAAACCATATTGATGATTGTTCCGATTCCGATTTTTTTAATATCGAGCAGCAGAACGATCAGAATAATGACACAATTTGTGAGTAGCTGATAAATACCCAGGCTCAAATGTACTCGCGCGGAAACGCCAAGATTTAAGGCAGTAAAGGGATCCAGCCCTGCGTTACCCACTTTGCAAAGCATAGCGCCAATGGCGAGGATAGCGACACCGAAAAAGGATAACAGTGATTTAAGCAGTAGTTCCAGTGCGCGATGTTTCAAGTTCGAACGGGGTGCAGCAGTCTCAGACATACAAAAACCTCCGATTTATCTGTTTTGGTGGGCATAAGAAAAAATATTTCTTTAATAATAAATTAAAAAAGAAAAATATTTTCTTAAATCTATTGTAACAAAAAGTAGAAGTTCGTGATGTCGGACGAGCATATACGAGTCATACCTCTGACAGGATTGACCAATTGTGTAAGGAGAATACCTGTTGATTCTGTGAAAGTTATCGGACGATTTTGGCTATTTCATTTACATGACAACACTTATTTTGTAGAATTAATACCAACTACTATAGTCAAGTAATAATCAGAAAATTTCAATTAGAAAAGAGAGAGAACATGACGATGGTGGTTGAAATTAACAGAGACAGAAGGGAATGTAAGGATGAAGTTATTCAGAAGGAAGTCAATGGAGTACACGGCAAGTCAGGCCGCCGGCAAAAAGGGCCTTCAGAAAGTGATGGGATCTTTTGATTTGGCGATGCTCGGCGTCGGTGCAGTCATCGGGACGGGTATTTTTGTCATGACCGGTATTGTCGCGGCCAACAACGCAGGACCGGCAATTATTCTATCCTTTATTTTTTCAGGCATTGCCTGTGCTTTCGCAGCGCTTTGTTATTCAGAGTTTGCTTCAATGATTCCAGCTTCAGGCAGTGCCTATACGTATAGTTATACAGTATTTGGTGAGCTTTTCGCCTGGATACTCGGCTGGGATTTGATTCTGGAATACGGTCTGGCCTGCTCCGTGGTAGCTAGTGGCTGGTCGGCTTACTTTCAGGAACTGCTCCGCGGCTTTGGTCTTGCTCTTCCAAAGGCAATTAGTTTGTCCTGGAACCCAGTTCATGGCACTTATTTTGACATGATGGCGAGTGTTATCGTACTTGTCCTCTCGCTGATCCTGCTCACCGGTGTGAAAGAGTCGAGTCGGATTAACAATATTATCGTTTTAATTAAAATCGCCGTGGTTCTGCTCTTTATTGTTGTCGGTGCTTTTTATGTGCGTCCGACAAACTGGAGCCCGTTCATGCCGTATGGTTTTAGCGGCGTCATTAAAGGAGCAGCCACGGCTTTTCTTGCCTATATTGGTTTTGATGCCGTATCCTCGGCATCCGAAGAGGTCAGAAATCCGCAGCGCGACATGCCAATCGGCATTCTTTCGTCGCTCGGTATCTGTATGGTTCTCTATATTGCCGTTTCAATCGTTCTGACCGGAATGGTTTCCTATACGCATCTTAATGTTGGCGATCCTGTGGCCTTTGCGCTTCGCTTTGTTCATCAGAACTGGGTCGCTGGTCTTGTTTCACTTGGCGCCATTCTTGGAATTACCACCGTCCTTTTCGTGATGATGTACGGACAGACTCGTCTTTTCTTCGCAATCAGCCGGGATGGCTTGCTTCCCAAACCGATTGCGGCACTCTCGAAAAAAGCGAAGACACCGGTTTATGCGATTATCCTGACCTGGTTAATGGCGACAGTTTTCTCAGGATTGATTCCGCTGGATAAATTAGCCGAGCTGACTAATATTGGGACGCTCTTTGCCTTTATTTCGGTAGCCGTCGGCGTCTATGTGCTTCGCTTCACCCGGCCAGATATTAAACGCAATTTTAAGGTCCCACTGATTCATGTTGTTCCGCTGCTTGCTGTTTTGAGCTGTGGCTATTTAATGATTCATTTGTCCGCAGTCACATGGAAGTTTTTCGTCATCTGGCTTGTCATCGGACTTGTCATTTACTTTTCTTACGGTTACCGGCATAGCGTGCTCGGTGAAAAAGAGAAATTAAGGCAAAAAGCAAGCAACGAATAAGCGAATGTATTTTTGGAAAGGAGGATGATCTTTTATCCTCCTTTTTTTTGCGGTAGTTTTGCGGTAAAAAATCATCGCTTCTCTATATAATCTTTTTATTCACTCGATAAGATAAATTAAGGTATTATATAGTTTTTCTAAACAACAATCTGTGATATTGATCATATCAAATGCGGACGACCTCCTTTATGATAAACATAAATGTGAAAGAATGGTAACGATTGGACATTTTTTCTGAATAATGGCTTCATAGCACTGATTTGGGGAACGGACAGACTAATACAGAAAAATGAGTGAAGGCGGGGGGCAAAAGATATGGAGAGGAAAGAGCCAACAATATATGAAAGCGCTCTACAAAAAGGCTATTCACGGCGGACATTTCTGAAGATGTGCGCAACACTGGCTGCCGCGATCGGGTTGGATTATTCACAAACCGCGCAGGTCGCCAGCGCCATGGAGACGAAGCAGCGGGTCCCAGTCATCTGGCTACAGATGCAGGACTGTACCGGATGTTCAGAATCATTCATCCGATCCTCTTATCCAAAAGTTGAAAGTGTCATTTTTAATATGATCTCACTGGAATATATGGAGGTACTCTCTGCGGCTGCCGGTTTTCAAACGGAAGATGCTGAGCAGAATGTCTTAAAGAAATATAAAGGCAAATATATACTCGTTGTCGAAGGCAGTGTGCCGAGTCAGGCTGGCTATTTGAGCATAGGCGGGCGTTCAGGATTGGATCTGCTCCGCGAAGCAGCGGCTCACGCGAAGGCGGTTCTGACTTATGGGACGTGTTCCTCTTGGGGAGGTATCGCTAAAGCCAAGCCTAATCCGACAGGCGCGCAGCCGGTTTCTTCTATTTTAAAGGGTATTCCCATTGTTCGTGTGCCCGGTTGCCCGCCGATCGCCGAGGTAATGACCGGCGTGATTGCCCATATTGTCACTTTCGATGCGCTGCCGGAAACGGATATGCTTGGTCGACCCAAGGCTTTTTACCGGCACCGGATTCACGATAAATGCAATCGGCGCGCTTATTTCGATGCTGGACTCTTTGCCGAATCTTTTGATGATCCGAATCTGAAGGCTGGTTATTGTCTCTATAAGTTGGGATGCAAGGGACCGACCACCTATAATTCCTGTGCAGAAATGCGCTGGAATGGCGGAGTCAGCTATCCGATTCAATCCGGCAATCCCTGCATCGGCTGTTCTGAAGCGGATTTCTGGGACAACGGACCGTTCTATACGCATCGATCCAAAATACCGTTTACACAAACAACGATTAATCCGGAAAAATGGGGAACTGGCGTCGTCGGTGCGGCGGTCGTCGGTGTCGGGGCGCATGCCGGAATAACGGCGGCAGTCAAGCATCACAATGAGAAAAAGCAGGAAAAGAGTGATCGAGATGAGTAAACGGATAGTCGTCGATCCGGTAACCCGTATTGAGGGGCACCTGAGGATTGAGGCCGATGTCCAGGAGGGTAAGATTACGGATGCGTTCAGTTCCGGTACGGCAATCCGCGGAATTGAGTTAATCGTCAAAAACAGAGATCCGCGTGATGTCTGGGGTTATGTGCAGCGAATTTGCGGTGTCTGCACGTCTTCACACGCACTTGCCAGTATTCGCGCTGTAGAAGATGCACTCGATATCCATATTCCGCAGAACGCCAACTTGATTCGCAACCTGATGAATCAGACAGTGAACCTGCATGACCACGTTGTTCACTTTTATCATCTGCACGCATTTGACTGGGTCGACGCACTCAGCGTACTGAAGGCTGACCCGAAAGAGACGAGCAGGATCGCACAGTCGATCTCCACCTGGCCGAATTCATCGCCGGGTTATTTCAAAAGTGTTCAGGATAAAATCAAAAAAGTGGCGGACAGCGGACAGCTTGGTATTTTTGCGAATGGCTATTGGGGACATTCCGCTTATAAACTACCGCCGGAAGTCAATCTTCTTGCCGTCGCTCATTATCTGGAAGCCCTCGATTGGCAGAAGGAAGTCGTCAAAATTCATACAATCTTTGGAGGCAAAAATCCGCATCCTCATTATCTAGTCGGAGGCATGGCAACACCGCTCGATATTAATATGGATAACGGCATTCATTCGGAAAAATTAGAGATGGTCGATCAACTGATTAGCCAAGCTCATGACTTCATTAATCAAGTCTACCTGCCGGATTTGCTGGCAATTGGCTCGTATTATAAGGACTGGGGCAAGAAGGAAATCGGCGGCGGTCTGAATAACTATCTCTGCTACGGAGATTATTCCACAAAAGATGTTCGGGAGACGCAGCTTTATCGTGTGCCGCGAGGCATCATTTTGAACGGCAATATGAACGAAGTTCTGGATGTCGATCCGCGTGATCCGAATCAGGTCAGTGAAGGGATCGATCATGCCTGGTATAACTATGACGGCAAGAAAGCAGGAAGCAGGCATCCATGGAAAGGTGAAACGAATCTGGATTATTCCGGACCAAATCCCCCCTATGAACATCTGGATACGAATGCCAAATATTCCTGGATCAAATCACCGCGCTGGAAGGGACACGCGATGGAGACCGGTCCGCTTGCCCGAATGATGGTCGGCTACGCGAAAAACAAGGGCGATTATCGACCGATAATTCAGGAGACATTGAAAAAACTTGACCTTCCTGTTTCCGCTCTTCACTCTGCATTAGGCCGGACTGTTGCCCGCGGCCTGGATGCACAAATGATTGTCGGCTGGATGCGTGATGATTATAACAGTCTGATAAAAAATATTAAAAACGGCGATCAGACGACCTTTGATAATTCGAAATGGGATCCGGCCACTTGGAAAAAGCATGCTTTTGGTGTTGGTACCAGCGAAGCGCCGCGCGGAGCACTTGGCCATTGGATTGAAATCGAAAATGGCAAGACGAAGAACTATCAAGCCGTGGTTCCGACAACCTGGAATGCTTCGCCGCGGGATAATCAAGGCGTCATCGGTGCTTACGAATCCTCTCTGAAAAATGTTCCGGTGGCCGATACCAAGAAACCGCTCGAAATTCTACGTGTGGTTCACTCCTTTGATCCTTGTCTGGCTTGCGCAGTCCATCTGACGGATTTGGAAAACAGCGAGCAGACCTCGGTTCATGTGGAATGAGAGGGGGAGCATTCATGAAAATTTTAGCAGGAGGCCATCCCGCTGTTAAACAGGTTCCTGACAAGTCTACTGAAACGCAGAACGAGGCTGTTCAGGCTGCAGAGCACCACGCATTCAATGCCCGTACGTCTAATTCTGTCTATGTCTGGGAAGCGCCGATCCGTATTTTCCACTGGGTGAACGCTGCTTCGATCATGATTCTGATGTTTACTGGCATTTATATTGCTCATCCGTTTCTCACACCGGAAAATACGGGTGATGCCTATGCTCATTTTTTCATGGGCTGGATGAGAGAGGTTCACTTCTTTACAGCCTTCGTCTTCACGGCTAACTTGATCTTCCGTCTTTATTGGACAATTAAGGGCAATCATTTTGCAAAAAGCCAGATTCTGCAAAAGAATTTCTGGCTAGGACTGATCGAAACCATAAAAGGCTATCTTTTCATACCGAATCATAAGTCGCATTATATCGGTCATAATCCGCTTGCACAGCTGAGCTATTGGATTTTTATCGGACTGGGTTCGGTTATCATGGTGCTGACTGGCTATTATATGCTATTCCAGCCGCAGCCAGATTCCATTTATGGCAAGGCTTTTGCCTGGGTGCCCTTTCTTTTCGGCGGTAATGATTTCAATGTCCGCTCCTGGCATCATTTGGTTGCCTGGGGGTTTATGCTTTTCATTGTGATTCATGTCTATATGTCGATTCGCGAAGACTGGCTGAGCCGCAACGGGACGATGTCTTCCATTTTTACCGGCTACAAGTTCGAACCTGAGCATCGCGCAGCTGAAAGAGAGGCGGCGGAGAAATACTCTGGAACTGTAACGGCTGCGGTTCTGCCGGAAAAAATCACCATTCTTGGGATTGGCAATACCCTTTATTCAGATGATGGTATCGGCATTGAGATCCTTCCGGAAATTGAGAAAACATTAGGAAACATAAAAAATATTGAAATTGTCGATGGAACGACTGAAGGCATGCAATTGCTCGGCCCGGTCGAAGCTACGAACGCACTGATCATTGTGGATGCCATTAATGCCGACAGGAAGCCTGGAACGATTATCAGACTGGCGAAAGAAGAAATTCCGGCGTTTAACGGGATAAAAATGTCGGTACATCAGATCGGTTTTCAGGAAGTCATGTCCGCTGCCCAGCTCCGGGATACTCTTCCGGAAAAAATGGTGATGTTTGGCCTGCAACCGGCTTCGCTCGACCTGAAAACGGAATTAACAGAGACGGTACGTCAAGCGATCCCGTCATTGATTCATCAAATTAAGCAGCAGATTGCTGAATGGCGGGAAAGTGAATGAACCGGCGGAGTTTTTTTAGGGAGCTGGCCCGCAGCCTGACGGAGACGGGCAAAGAAATCGTTTCACCGATCCTGGAACACGATCTGGAAAAGATTGATCAGGCGGCAACGATCCTTCAGGGATTGAGTTGGCTGTCATTACCTGCCCCCGTTCGCGGTTATCAGGAACAGATGGTGAACCGAAAATTGATCGGCATTTATTATGACGGGCGGAAGGCTCTGGCATTTGATAAGAAATGTCCGCATTGCCGTAGCCTAGTTCAGTGGCAGGCGTTCGAACAGAAAATATACTGTCCGGCTTGCAGCCGCACCTATTCTTTTCAACAGAATGAAGGAGCACTCCAGCTCTCCTTCTATTCGGTCAGGCGGGACGAAAAAGGCTGGTGGGTTGCACTGCCGGAATAAGGAGTTCTTTGATGCATGAGATGGGTTTGATGGAGGATGCCCTGGAGATGGTAGCAAACGATGCGAAGAAACAGGGCATCCATTCAATTGAAAAAATTTCACTCGTCGTCGGCGATCTGAGTAATGTGCTGCCAGATGCTCTGCGTTTCGCATTTGAAGCGTTCAGAGAAAGTCGGCAGATTCCACAGCTCTCTGCGGATGCGGTTCTGGATATCATTCCAGAGAAAGGTCTTGCCCACTGCTTGGCCTGTGACAAGATGTATGAACCGACACAATTTATTGCGACGTGTCCCGAATGCGGGATGCCGTTTGGAGTGCTTCTTGCCGGAGAAACGTTTAAAATTAAATCATACGAAGGGAGCTGAGCAGATGAAGATCACATTGGAAAAGAATGTTATGGAAAACAATGATCGCGCAGCGGCATTTAACCGACGATTATTCCATCAGTCCCAAACACTAGCCATTAATCTCATGAGCTCGCCAGGTGCCGGCAAAACGACGATTCTGGAACGAACGATTGCTAAACTGGCGGAAAAGTATCGGATTGGTGTCATTGAAGGGGATATCGCAACGGAGAGAGATGCGGAGCGAATTCGTTCTAAGGGTGTTCAGGCCTTCCAGATTGCGACTGAAGGCGAATGCCATTTGGATCCGCGGATGGTAGCCAAAGTCCTGCCGCAGCTGGGTTTGGATAAGATTGACATTTTATTTATCGAAAATGTCGGCAATCTTGTCTGCCCGTCAGAATTTGATTTGGGTCAGGATCATAAGATTGTGGTCCTCAGCACTCCGGAGGGCAATGACAAAATTCCGAAATACCCGTTGATGTTCCATGTGACAGAGCTCGCGTTGATTAATAAAATCGATCTGCTTCCCTATTTGTCATTTGATTTGGAACAAGCCCGGAAAGATTTGCGGGCGATTAATCCGGATTCACAGCTGCTTCCCTTATCGGCAAAGAGTGGAGAAGGTTTCGATCAGTGGCTGGCCTGGATTGATCAAGCTTATCAGGCATGCGCCGGGCAATAAAGATTGCGGTACGCGGCCGCGTTCAGGGGGTTGGCTTCCGCCCATTCATCTATCGTCTGGCGCGTGAAGGACAACTAACGGGAACCGTCCAGAACAATATGGACGGTGTCCAAATTGTTTGGGAGGGTGAGCAAACCTCGATAGAGACGCGCCTTTCTGAGATTACTCGCTGCCAGCCGCGGCTGGCACGGGTGGACAAGGTGGAGACGGAATGGACGGAACTATCAGACTATACAACTTTTTCGATCATCCCGAGTGATCCGGAAGGGAAGTCCAATCTTGTCATTCCGATTGATGCCGCGACCTGTCCGAAATGTTTAGAAGAAATGCGTGATCCGGATAATTTTCGTTACCGTTACCCCTTTATCAACTGTACAGCGTGCGGACCGCGTTATACGATCATTGAGGGATTACCTTACGATCGGCCGCTGACCTCGATGAAGTCGTTTAAAATGTGCGACCGATGCCAGGCAGAATATGAGGATCCATCCAATCGGCGTCATCATGCGCAGCCGATTGCCTGCCCCACTTGCGGTCCTCAGGTGTCCTTGATGGCAATCGACGGAACGATTCTTGCCGCACGTGATCATGCGATGCATCAGGCTGCTGCCGCACTCTCCGCCGGAAAGATTGTCGCGATCAAAGGGATTGGCGGTTTTCATCTCGCTTGCGATGCCGGGAACCGGACATCGGTTCAGGAACTCAGAAGGCGCAAAGGCCGTCCGCATAAACCACTGGCAATCATGGCCCGGTCGCTAGCGGCTGTTCGAGAAATTGCTACGCTGTCAGCGGAAGAGGAGGAGCAGCTTGTTTCACCAGAGGCGCCGATTGTTCTACTGAACAAAAAAGGATCGGGCACGGGGCTTATTGCCGAAGAAACGGCACCTGGTGTACGGACAATCGGTGTCATGCTACCTTATACGCCGATTCATCATTTATTGTTTGACGACGGCTCTTACGATTATCTGGTGATGACAAGCGCCAATCCGTCCGGCCTGCCCATTCTCTACCAGAATGAATTGGCTTGCCGTTATCTCGCGGGAATTGCGGACCTTTTACTGATGCATGACCGGCCGATCCTTCATCCGATCGATGATTCCGTCGTCCGGATCAGCGCTTTCGCACCGTATTTTCTCAGACGTGCCCGCGGCTATGTACCTGATCCACTGAACGTAGGCAGAGCTGTCGACGGCATCGTGGCGCTAGGCAGTCAGATGAAGAATACCTTCGCACTTGGCCGTCATTGGCAAATGATCATCGGACCGCATCTTGGTGATTTAGAGGCGGAGGAGAGCATTGCCCATTATAAAAAAACGCTTGCCCACCTGCTCAAATGGACCGGCAGCGAGGTGCATTTGATTGCCCGTGATAGCCATCCGCAATTTGCAACGAGAGAGCTCTCAGAGCTTTTTGGGGCAAGGGTGATCGATGTTCAGCATCATCACGCTCACCTTGTGTCATGCATGGTGGATAACGGATTGAGTGAACCCTGTCTCGGAATCATTCTTGATGGGACAGGCTACGGGGAAGACGGCAGCATTTGGGGCTTTGAAATTCTTCACGGTAGTGCCGCAGGGTATGTACGGCTGGCGCATCTGCGCGAAACGCCGCTGCCTGGCGGATCGCGTTCAATCCGCGAACCTTGGCGGAATGCCGCCGCCATGTTGATTGATCTTTTAGGTGAGGAAGGCTTTCAGCTGGCTGAAAAGTTATTTCCAGATCAGGCTAGGAATCTCCCCATTCTTCGGCGAATGACAGAGAACAGGATAAATAGTCCACTTGCCGGAACATGCGGCCGATTGTTTGATGCGGTTAGTGCGATTCTGGATGTCTGTCCGATCGCAAGTTATGACGGGCAGGCCGCGATCGAATTGTCTGACCTTCTTGAGACAGAGCAACTGGAACCTGCTGAAAAATATCCCTTCGAGCTGCGCATGCAAGCGGGTATGCTGCAAATCGACTTCAGTGAGATGATTCGCGCGATTACACGAGAACATTTGCAAGGGGCGGCATCGGCCGAAATCATCCGCCGTTTTCACGAAACAGTGGCAGATGCCTGCTGCACGGCAGTTTGCCGGTTGACTGAAGATAGAGCGGATCTTGGTAAAAAAATTGTTCTCTCCGGCGGGAGCATGAATAATGATTTTTTAGCCAGTCGGCTTATCCAGATTCTTGGACACCGCGGCTTCGCGGTCTATACGCATCACCGTTTTCCAAGCGGTGACGGCGGATTATGCGCCGGCCAGCTAATGATAGCGGCCGCAAAAACCGGCGAATGAACGGATGAAGTATGCGTTCTCAAGACGATAAGAATAGAAAATCTGTTGGAGGTTGAAAACATGTGTGTTGGTGTTCCAGCTCAAGTGATTGAAAAAAAAGAATATACGGCATGGGTCGATGTGATGGGGACTAAAATGGAAGTTGGCATTCTCTTCGTTCCTGAAGTAGCTGTCGGTGAGTATGTGATTGTTCATGCTGGACAAGGAATGTCGATTATTGATCAAGATTTTGCGCAGAAGAGCATCCATGAATGGGAGAAGATAGCCAGTGCAGACGTTATTTGAACCTAAAGATCCGTCGGTTGCGAAGAAATTGGCGGGAAAAGTGATTGAATTGGCTGATCGCTACAGACAACGCACCGGTAAAATGCCGACATTCATGGAGGTCTGCGGTTCGCATACCATGGCGCTTGCCCGCACCGGTGTCAAATTAATTCTGGAAGGCCATGTTCGCTTGCTATCCGGACCCGGATGCCCGGTCTGCGTCACTGATCAAAAACAAATCGATGCAATGATTGAGGTCGCTAACTCCGATGAACGAATTATCTGTACCTTTGGCGATATGATGCGCGTGCCGGGCTCCAGGCGAAGCCTGCAGAGCACCAAAACAGAGGGCCGGGATATCCGCATTGTCTATTCACCGCTTGATGCGGTTCGGATTGCCGAGGAAAATCCGCAACGCGAGGTTGTTTTTCTCGGCGTCGGTTTCGAAACAACTGTACCGGTTCTGGCTGCGGCAATTCAGCTCGCTAACCAGAAGGGCCTGACGAATTTTACGATGTGGGCGACAACAAAATTGGTTCAGCCGGTTTTGCGGACACTGCTCACCGAAAAGCATGTTAAAATCAGCGGTTTTCTTTTACCAGGCCATGTCTCCATCGTGCTCGGTCAGCATGCTTATCAATTCCTTGTGGATGAATTCCACATGCCGGGAGTAATCAGCGGCTTTGAACCGGTGGAAATGCTCAGCGCGATCTATAAACTGGTTCAGATGCTTGATCAGGATCAGCCGGCGATTCTCAATAACTATCAGAGTGTGGTCCGCGCAGATGGCAATCCGGTTGCTCAAAAGATAATGTATGAGTTTTTTGAACCCAGTGACGAGGCTTGGCGCGGTATCGGTCAAATTCCGAAAAGTGGTCTTTCCATTCGTGAGAAGTACCGTTCCTATGATGCAAAAAAGAAGTTCGCGATTGAAGTGGGCGAACCGAAGAAAACACGCTGCCGTTGCGGCGACATGATCTGTGGCCTCGCTACTCCTGAGGAATGTATTCTTTTTGGCAAAGCCTGCACACCGTTGCATCCAATTGGTCCGTGCATGGTCTCGACCGAGGGTGCCTGCTCGGCCCATTATGCATACATGAGAAAGGAAGGATAAGCCATGGATCGGAAAGTCACATTGGCGCATGGAGACGGCGGAGAGCTGGCTCATCAGCTGATTCAGCAAATTTTTGTTTCCGCGTTCGGTAATGACCGTGAATCGCATTTTGATGCTTCGTTTCTCAATCTCGATAATGCCAAAATAGCCGTTACGACAGATAGTTTTGTTGTCAATCCACTCTTTTTCCCGGGCGGAGACATTGGAAAAATCGCTGTATCCGGCACCGTCAATGATCTGGCCGTCGCCGGAGCGATTCCTCTGTATCTGACAGTCGGTTTTATTATTGAAGAGGGATTGCTTGTTTCGGATTTACGGAAAATCGTCCACTCGCTTGCTGAAGAAGCAAAGACGGCTGGCGTTCGCGTAATCGCCGGGGACACGAAAGTTGTTGAAAAGGGCGGTGCAGATGGTGTGTACATCAATACTACTGGAATCGGTATTCAGCGGCCTGCGGAGACAGTCGATCCGGAAAAGATTACTGAAGGGGACGTCATTCTCACCAGCGGCACGATCGGCGATCATGGCATTGCTATCCTTGCCGCCCGTGGTGAGTTGGGACTCGTAACCGATCTGCAAAGCGATTGCGCAGCACTGAATCAGATGATTGATACCGTACTTCATGAAGGCGTCCGGGTGAAGATGATGCGCGACCCGACGCGCGGTGGAGTGGCCACGACATTGGTGGAAATTGCTGAAGATTTTCATATCACCTTAGAAATTCGGGAGAACGCTCTTCCGATTCGGAGTGAAGTCGTCGGCGCTTGCGATATTCTAGGTTTTGATCCGCTATACTTGGCAAATGAGGGGAAAGTGCTGTTAATTGTTGCCAAAGAAGATGCAGATCGTGCACTGGAAATTCTCCGAGAGTTCTCAGAGGGTGCAAACGCGACGGTTATCGGCAGTGTCACAGGCGAAAAGGTTGGAAGGCTGCTGCTGGAGACCCCGCTTGGGAGCAAACGGCGCCTGCATCGTCTCTCTGGAATGATGCTGCCGCGAATCTGCTAAGGTCTGTCCTTATTCTTTCGACCGATGTAAAATAGAGAGGACGGACGAATAAAATTTACGACCCATTATCCAAAAAAAGAGGTGCTTCACTATGAGTCCATTTAATATAGGATTACCCGGCCTGATCATGATCTTGATTATTGCACTTGTTATTTTTGGACCTTCGAAACTGCCGGAAATTGGCAAATCCTTCGGCAAATCGCTTAGAGAGTTCAAAAAAGCGACTCAGGGACTAGCTTCTGATGAAAATTCCGTTAAAGAAGAGAAAACGCAAAATGTTACAGAAAGTGAAACGGTCAAAGAAGAAAAAAAGTGAGGAAGGAAGCTGAAGTGCGATGAATGAGCCCGATCAAGGCATGGCGCTGATGGACCATTTGAATGAGATGAGAAAACGGATCATCATCGTGTTGATCACATTTATCGTCAGCTTCGCGTTTTCTCTCTTTTTCGTCCGTCGCATCTACCGATGGCTGATTTTTGATCTGAATATCCATGCGAAACTTACTGTACTTGGCCCGAGCGATATTATTAAAGTTTACTTCATGATTGCTGGACTGATGGCAATTACCTTGACACTGCCAATGATTCTGTGGCAGCTCTGGCTCTTTGTCGCTCCGGCGCTAACACCAAAGGAAAGGCGAATTTCGCTGTCCTATATTCCGTCCATTTTTTTGCTTTTTCTGAGCGGGATTGCCTTCGGATATTTTGTAGTTTTTCCTAATATTCTCCGTTTTCTAGTATCGTTGAACGGCGGCATGTTCCAAATGATGTTTACGACCAATAAATATTTCGGCTTTTTGATAAATCTTGTGTTGCCATTCGGCATTTTGTTTGAGCTGCCAGTCGTTGTTGTCTTTCTGACCAGTCTCGGTATTTTATCGCCAAAAAAAATGCGCAAGATGCGCAAGATGGCGTATCTTTGCTTAGTTATTCTGGCAACGATGATCTCACCGCCGGATTTTGTCTCGCATTCGCTGGTTGCTGTGCCGCTTTTGTTGCTTTATGAAATTTGCGTTTCTGTTTCCGGTTTTGCCTACCGACACCGGCAAAGAAGGCTGGCGGCAGCGGAGCGCGAATTGAACGCTACCGTCTAAAATTTAGTAAAAAAGGGCCTCGGGATTGCCGTGATTGCGGAGAATCACCGGAAAAGGTTCTTTTTTTGTTTTCAGATTCTGCCGGTCCAAGTCGAGAGGTAGGAATTCTGCTTAGAGGAGCAGAGATTCTTTCTACAGGGAAAGGTTCAACCGCACTTCAAGCGAGAACTGAGAACTGCAGAAGCGCGGCCGCAAAATGTTTCACAAATTTTTTTCTGTTCGCCATTCTTATTTGCTCTGGGCTTGTCTGTGTGGTACATTATAAAATAATGAAGTGTGTTCGCAGAGCTTTCTTGGCTGAAAAGTGCGTGAAAAATTTCGCTTCGTCGGCGGCTTATATCATATTATATGTAAAACGGCACCGCGAGAAACGGAACTCGGCACTTTACTCGAATTTTGCGGAACACCTTTTTAAACCTCGGAATGAGTTTTAGAGATTGGAGCGTACCAAATGCATACCTTTTTACTCATTGTCATGCTTATTTCCGCTATTGTTATGGTTGTTCTTGTTTTGATGCAGAGAAGCCAGGGGGACGGCCTGTCTGAAGCCATTACTGGCGGCGCGGAACAATTATTCAGTAAACAAAAAGCAAGGGGTATAGAAGTCGGATTAAATCGCCTGACGATTTTCTTTTCTGTCCTTTTTTTCTTGTGCGCCTTTTTGCTTGGGTATTATTTCAAATAAAAACAGACCGGACGAATAGCCGGAATAAATCGGCTGTTCGCCCGGTTTTTGTTATCTCTGCAGCCGATCTATTTTGTGCTTAGACCTCAGCCTAAGGATGACGTATAATGGATTGGAAGATGTTTCTAGGCATCCGTTTTTAATTTATGAAGCGCGCATGAATTTTGCTTTCGTTTAACGCTTGCAGAGTTGCGGTCGCAAAAGGGGTGACGAGGAATGAAGGTCAGACCGCCGAAACCTTTCTTCTTCGAAGGCGGGCCTCGGGCTGTCCTACTTCTCCATGGATTTACGGGTAATTCTGCTGATGTTCGGCAATTGGGACGTTATTTGGTGAAGATGGGATATACCTGTTATGCCCCGCATTATAAAGGACATGCTGTACCGCCGGAAGAATTGATGCGCACATCTCCTAAAGATTGGTGGCAGGATGTACGCGATGCCTGGCTTTTTCTGAATCAGCAAGGCTACCATGAAATCGCCGTCTGCGGTTTGTCGATCGGTGGGGTATTTTCGCTAAAATGTGGTTACACTTTTTCAGTGAAGGGTATTGTCCCTATGTGTGCCCCCGCCGAGCCTGGCCGGGCGGATCAGATAAGCGCCGGTGTTCTCCGTTATGCGGAGAATATCAAGCGGTATCAGGGAATTGAAGAAGAAGAACGGGCCACGGAGTTGGAGACTATCAAGACGCAGCTCCCGGATCTGATTCAGCAAATTGCGGCTGAAGTCAATCAGGTCAGGAGCAATTTTCACCGGATTACGGCTCCGATTTTTATTGTTCAGGCACGTCATGACGAAATGATTCACATTAGCAGTGCGAATATTATTTATAATGAGATTCACTCGCCAGTCAAACAAGTAAAATGGTATGAAGAATCAACACATGTTATTACGTTAGGGACAGAGAAAAAACAATTAAATCAGGATATCCATGCGTTTCTTGAAAGTTTGGATTGGTCTGTTTCCTAAGAACAGGAGGTTTTTACATGGCAGAAGAACGTATACAGGAAGTTCTTGATTTTATGCGCGAGGAAACGTACCGGCCAATGACATTGAAAGAGCTGGAGGATGCCTTTAGCATCGAGGGAACAGAGAACTTTACTGAATTTGTAAAATTATTAAACCAAATGGAAAGCGAAGGACTGATTGTTCGGACGCGATCGGAGTGTTATGGTCTGCCCGAGAAGATGAATCTGATGAAAGGCCGAGTCCAGAGCCATGCGAAGGGATTTGCTTTTATAATCCCTGAAGATGACAAACTTGATGATGTCTTTGTCGGACCAAACGATCTGGCAGGCGCAATGAATGGTGACACCGTTATGGTTCGTGTGTCTCATAAAACGGATGACGCACGCGGGGATCGAGCAGAAGGAACGATCATTCGCATTTTGGAACGTGCGATTACAAAGGTCGTTGGCACGTTTAACGCCGGCAAGCATTTCGGTTTTGTGATTCCTGACGACAATCGGATCAGAGGGGATATCTTTATTCCGGAAAATGCCGAACACGGGGCAATGGAAGGCCACAAGGTGGTCGCCGAGATCACAAAATATCCCGAGGGGCATAAAAATGCCGAGGGGATGGTTACTCAGATCCTCGGGCACAAAAATGATCCAGGCATTGACATTCTCTCGATCATCTATAAGCATGATCTCCCGCTGGAGTATCCGCCGGAAGTGATGGCAGAAGCCGAAGCAATTCCGGAACAGATATCGGAAGCGGATTTGGCTGGCCGCCGCGATCTGCGCGGAGAGACAATCGTCACGATTGATGGGGAGGATTCCAAGGATCTCGACGATGCTGTAACCGTGAAGCGTCTGGAGAACGGGAATTACTTGCTGGGCGTTCATATTGCCGACGTCAGTTATTATGTACGCGAAGGAACGCCGCTCGATACAGAAGCCTATGAACGCGGCACCAGTGTTTATCTCGTCGATCGAGTCATCCCAATGATTCCGCATCGTTTGTCGAACGGCATCTGCAGTTTGAATCCGCAGGTTGATCGCCTGGCAATCAGTTGCCAAATGGAAATCACACCGCAGGGTCTGGTTGTCGACCATGATATTTTCCCGAGCGTGATTCGCAGTACGGAGCGGATGACCTATACGAATGTGCGCAAAATTCTTCAGCGTGAAGACGATCAGGTTCTGGAACGATATCATGATTTGATTCCATTCTTTGACCTCATGGCGGAACTTGCTCATATTCTCGAAGATCAGAGAAATGCTCGCGGCGCGATTGATTTTGACTTTACTGAAGCGAAAATTATTGTCGACGAGAATGGCAAACCGGTCGATGTCGTCGTTCGTGAGCGTACCGTTGCTGAACGACTGATCGAATCGTTCATGCTGGCAGCCAATGAAACGATTGCCGAGCATATCGATAAAATGAAATTGCCGTTTATCTACCGGGTGCATGAAGAACCGAATCCGGAGAAATTGCAGAAATTCTTCGATTTTGCCGTTAATTTCGGCTATGTTCTCAAGGGTTCACCAGAGCATGTCCATCCGCGCACATTGCAGTCCTTAATTGAAAAAGTTAAGGGACAGCCTGAGGAAGCGGTGATCAGTACGGTGATGCTGCGATCAATGGCCAAAGCGAAATACGACGATAAATGTCTCGGACACTTTGGATTATCGACGGAATATTATACTCATTTCACTTCGCCGATTCGCCGTTATCCAGATTTGACCGTGCATCGTCTCCTGCGGAAGTATCTGTTTGATCATCAGACCGATGCCAAAACACAGGCTTACTGGAAACAGGAAATGCCGGAGATTGCCAAGCACACATCACTCTGTGAACAGCGCGCAGTGGAAGCCGAGCGTGATACGGACGACTTGAAGAAAGCAGAGTATATGCAAGATAAAATCGGTGAAACCTTCGATGGTGTCGTCAGCGGTGTCACCAATTTCGGCCTATTTGTCGAATTACCGAATACGATTGAAGGCCTGGTTCATATCAGTTATCTGACGGATGATTATTATCGCTACAGCGAAGAAAATATGGCATTGATTGGTGAACGTACCGGTCATCTATACCGCATTGGCGATGAAATTCAGGTCCGCGTGCTGGATGTGAATCTGGATGAACATGCTGTTGATTTTGAAGTGGTCGGCATGAAACCGCAGAAGCCGCGCCAGCGTAAATCCCGTCCGACAATTATTCAGGACAAGCCAATAAGTGGTCAAAAGAAGGCCCCCATCGGCGGCAGACCAGGCAGCAGCAATGATCATCGCGGTGGACGCGGCAGAGGTGGAAATAATGACCGCCGTGGCGGAACCTCTACCGGTCATTCCGGGAATTCAAGCAATCAAGGAACGCGCTCGTTTGTCAAAAATAAAGGCAAGAGTAACTAAAAGACAATAATCGGCAAAAAGGTCATCCACTTCTCATCCTGAAACGGGATAAAGAAGGCGATGGCCTGTTTCTATTGCTTAATTATTTAATTTTTTCAGCGAGTGGTCAGAGTTTCAGAATCTGTAATTCCTTGTTCTTTGTTATCTGCAAATTGCTGTAAAAGTTGACGGACTGACCTCCATGATTTTAAATGATAGGCTGCCCGCGAATCATCTGAGCCGACCTTGATCGAATAAGCACTTTCCGGAAGTGAAGCAAAAAGATCTTCGTCCGTGCGGTCATCACCGATACCGAAAATAAAATCATAATTTTGGTCACGAAGGAAGAGAGGCGTCACCGTACCTTTGCTGATCCGGTTGTCCTTAATTTCAAGGACTTTCTTTCCTTGCAGGATACCCAGATTCAATGAGCCAGTCATATTCATTAGGTCGGCTTTAATGCTTGGCAACCAAGTATCGACGGCATCCGGCTCACAGAGGCGGTAATGCCAAGCGAAGGAATAATCCTTTTCCTCAATAAATGATCCAGGCATTCGATCGGTATACACTTGAAGAATCGGCCGGATTGATCGTTTCCACTCGTTACTAAGCGGCACGGTCATTTGCCAGTCCTGATTCGGATGAAGCAGCCATAGTCCATGGGAAGAAACCAGATGAAGATTCGTGTGGCTGAACCATTGAGCGAGTGACGATTTATCTCTGCCTGAGGTGATGACAACCGTGTTTTTGGGATCATTTGTTAGTGTTTGCAGAAGATTGCGAAGTGCCCGATCGGGCTTTGCCAGCTCTGGCGTTGGCGCAAAGTCGACCAATGTTCCGTCATAATCGAGAAATAAGATTCTTTTATCTGCTCCTTGGTACGTTTTGACAATTGCTGAACGATCTCGATCCAAATTGATTTGAATGGCAGCTTCCTTTTCACGCGTGCTGCGTGTCAGGGTACTCAAAAAGGTATCAACCCAGAAATGAATATTATACCGTTTCAGCCGGTCCTGCATGATCTTATTTCGAGCAATTTTTTCTTCTGCCGGCATCTCAAGGGCGCTTTTAATTCCTGCTGCAACTGCATTGTAATCGTTTGGATTGACGATCACAGCTTCGCCTAATTCACTGGCCGCACCTGCCGTCTCACTGATGACGAGCATGCCCTGCCGATCCGTGCGAGAAGCAATGTATTCCTTGGCAACCAGATTCATACCATCCCTGAGCGGAGTAACCACCAGTACATCGGAGAACCGATAGAAGGAGATCAACTTTTCCTGAGAGAAGGATTGGAAATAGAACCAGACGGGCATCCAGTTAACGGTTCCGTACATGCCGTTGATTTCACTGACCAGCTCGGTAATCTGCAGGCGCAGTTCTTCATAAGAATCGACCTTTTCACGGGAAGGGGCAACAATCAGGTTGAAACGCACTTTTCCCTTGTATTCCGGATAGCGAACAAGAAGCCGTTTAAAAGCCCTGAGTTTTTCGGGAATACCCTTGGTGTAATCAAGACGGTCAATCGAAAGCAGCGTCCGCATATCTTTCATGTTTTCATAAGGTTCTTCACGTGGAGCGTCTGCCGGATGACTGGCAAAGAAATCATAGTCAACACCCATCGGAAAAGCGCCAACATGAACGGTGCGATCTTCAAAGCTGATCGCGTGAATCTTATGACCCAATCCTAATAACCGCGTGCAGGTACTAAAGAAGTGACGGACATAATCGTAGGTGTGAAAACCGATTAAATCAGCACCAAGCAATCCGCGCAGAATTTCTTCGCGCCAGATGAGCGTGCGGAAAATTTCGTAAGATGGGAAGGGAATATGAAGGAAAAAACCAATTTTTGCTTTCGGATATTTTTCCCGGATCATCTGCGGCAGCAGCATCAGCTGATAATCGTGAATCCAAACCGTGTCCTCCTGATCCATAATCGGATCCACTGCATCAAAGAACTTTCGGTTCACCCGTTGATAGGCTTCCCATGTCCTGAAATCATAATGTGACTTATTAAGAAAATAGTGAAATAGCGGCCAGATGGTATTATTGCTGAATCCATAATAATATTTTTCGAGATCATCTTCGGTCAGCGAAACCGGAACACAGTGATAATTGGTGTTCAGGTCACTGGTTATCTGATTTTTATCCCGATTGGTCAGCGCTTCCTCAGCGATGCCTGTCCAACCAATCCAAGGACTCCCAGACTTTTGTTGATAGCTTTTTAAACCGGTTGCCAGTCCACCGATACTTTCAGTGAAGGTTAGCTTGTCACCTTTTTTATTAACGGTCACCGGTAAACGATTCGAAATCAGTAGTGTTTTGCTCATGCACTTTCCTCCTCTAGAATCAAAAAAAAACAGAATGGTACCATTAGCAAGCCGATCGCTTTGTGCGAATTGCATGAAGCGAAAAATAAAATCCTCCTATTTAACTATACCCTGTTCTGTGAAAAAGTAACGTGTTCACCAGAAAACGGATAATGAATACGGCTCCAAATGATGAAAGAGGGTTAGATTTACGGCTAATCATTTGATATACTGAAGCAGAGGTAGATGCGATTCATTGTCGTTTTTTCATTGCTGGCTTCTTTTTCAGCGGGCTTTGTTCTGGAAAAATTGAAAAATAGTTAATTCTTAGTGAATTGGAGTGCTCGGGAAATGATTAAATTGATTGCAACAGATATGGACGGTACTTTGCTGAATAAAAACCGCGAGATTAGTTGGGGTAATTTGAAAGCGCTACGCTATGCAAAGTCAAAAGGTGTCTCGCTTGCGATTGCTACTGGACGGGCCTTTTTCGATGTCCGCCATCTGATGCGCGAGGCGGATATTGATACGCATATTATCGGGACCAATGGTGCAACCATCCATTCAAGTGACGGGAAACTGCTCGGGGCAGATTATTTGGACCAGGAGGATGCCCTGAAACTTATCGCCGAGCTCGCGAACCAGCATTTTTATATCGGCGTTTATACGGAAAATCACATCTATGTGCCGGAAAGTGGGACGGACTGGCTTTATCAGGAGCTGAATCGTCTTCATATTCATGAGGATCGCTCGGTCGGCTTTCAGGGAGCGACCCGGGACGCTTTTTACCGAACCTTCAGCGACTGGCACGAGCTTGAGAAGACCGGTGCTGATTTTTATAAGGTGATCATTTTCTCTTATGATGACGAAAAGTTGCAGCGTGCTCGAAAAAAGTTTGAGGAGCAGCATCGATTCAGTATCGTCTCGAGCGGAATAGGCAATTTCGAGATTATGGCGAGAAATGTGTCGAAGGGCAACGCTCTGGATCATTTAGCACATTATCTCGGGATTTCGCTGGATGAAATCATGGCGATCGGTGATAATTACAATGATTTATCAATGTTTGAAGTCGCTGGCTTGTCGGTTGCAATGGGTAATGCCGATCGCGACATTAAAATGTGCTGCGATCGGGAAACGTTGGACTGTCAGGATGACGGCGTCGCACACGCTATCTATGAAGCGCTGGGCGCGAGTGATTCGTCCCGGCTATAAAAATCGGTATTCGCTAAAGGAGTTTTATCTGTGAAAAAGGTCCTGAATTATTTCATCCTCTTTGCCGCGGCTTTTATTGTGCAATGGGTGTGGTACAGCTATATTAAGCCAAAGAACGGCGGCTCCCTGCTCGATATTTTTCTGACGGCACTCGTGTTCACCACTATTATTTTCTTGCTCGATCTTATCCCCAAGAAAAAGATTAAATAATCCTCGACCGTGCTAGTAGGCAGTCGGCAAGTAGACTTGCCGTTCAGGAGCACAAAAGATTATAATGGAAACACCCATCTTCTGGGAATTCTATCAATCAGCGATATTCAGAGTGAACGGATGTTCTTGGAATCGCAGTTTGGACATTGCAAATGCAGGCAGGTGAAAGAAATGGTGAAAAACGAAAGTCGAGTCTTGGCGCAGAATCGCAAGGCGTCACACGATTATTTTATCGAAACGACCGTGGAATCCGGCATTATGCTCCAAGGCACGGAGATCAAATCGATCCGGCGTGGCAAAGTCAATATTCAGGATGCCTTCGCGCGGATTGAAAACGGTGAGGCCTATCTTTACAATATGCATATCAGCACCTATGAACAGGGCAACCGTTATAATCATGAGCCGCTGCGGACACGCAAACTATTGATGCATCAGAAAGAGATTAACAAGCTTGGCGCGGAGTCAAATAAGGCGGGTTATGCGCTGATTCCGCTGAAAGTCTATATCAAAAACGGCTTTGCCAAGGTGCTTGTCGGGCTCGGCCGCGGTAAAAAAATGTATGACAAGCGTGAGAGTCTGAAAAAGCAAACAGCAGAGCGGGAAATGGCCAAGGTATTCCGCCAGCGTCAGAAATCATGAGTTGTTATCTTGATGAACTTGTGATATCATGTAGTAAGTCGCTTTTCTGATATAGTTATGGATAGATTGTCTCAAACCTCTTAAGGTCACGTGCCGCGAAATCAGGCATGAGATTGAATGAGGGGACGTTTCGGATTCGACAGGGGTAGGTCGGATTTAAGCAGCGAGCCGAGGGGGTCGGCCTCGTAAAAACGCCAAAGCCATAACTGGCAAAGAAAACAACAACCTCGCTTTAGCTGCCTAATCAGCTTTAGCGGTCCCTCCCTCCATCGCCCATGTGGTAGGGTCAGGGACTCACTCTAGTGGGATACGCCGGAAGCCTGCATCCTGAAGGCCAGGGAAGAGAATAATCGGGATAGCTCCGCGAAAGCCAGTCAGTGGGCCGCCGCCGGAGCGAATCGCTAATACGCTGACTACGCTCGTAGACACTTAAATTACGATGCTTCTGGACGTGGGTTCGACTCCCACCGTCTCCATTTTTACAATTCTATGGAATCTGATAAGGGTTCGAAAACGTTGATTTATCAATGTTTTCGGACTTTTTCTTTTGGGGAGAATTCGATGCCATCCGATACTATCCGAAATAATTTCGACTGTCCATTTCTTCGTGTCAAGCCCCAAGTCATTCCAAGTATTTCGCCAAATTGGCAGAATGCAGCCTTCATATAAATATGATGCTTTCGGACTGTGGCAGTTGCATGTTTTTTTGCAAAGTTGTTCAAAGTTTTTTGATACATTTTCAGATCAAGATCTTTAAGTTAGACTCCAGGGAATGATTTTAATGATCTGGCTGCCAGTCTGCAAAGGTATCGAGATACGCGGCGTGCGTTTTTCTCAAACATTTCTCATGAGCTTCGAACACCAGTCACTTATCTTCAGGGCTATGCTAAAGTTCTGACCGATGGATTAGTTGATTCAGATAAAGAAAAAAAACAGTACCTCTCCATT
>JBHGUY010000012.1:0-7302 GCA_048976585.1 Sporolactobacillus sp.
TAAAGGCCAGTCACTACATGGCTTCTCTAAAGATGCTATTGCTCAGGTTCAAGATGCACTGAATCAGAAACACCGCAAGACGCTCGACTATGCTAGCGCCACCGAGCTTATTGAGGCCGCGCTAGCAAGCTAGCTCACGGCTTGGCTCCATGGTTGTTGCACTTGATTTGACATTCCGGGAAAAAAAAAGACTCTCATCCGCATTGATGAAAGTCTCCTCTGATTCACTTATGTTAAGATCAAGAATGTGTGTCTTCCCCGATATATTTCTCGATTTCTTCGACAACTTGTTTCGCGGCTTTGCGGCTCAAAATGAGTCGGCCGTTGGCGAGTACCAGATTATCAGGAGACACTTCATGTGTAATCTGGCAAGCCATCGTCGGCACGTATTTCTTGAAAATAATCCGATCCTCATCGGTAAATATTTCGAGCGGATCGCCCTCTTTAATTTCCATTGTTCTCCTTAATTCAATCGGAATCACGACACGTCCCAGCTCATCGACTTTGCGTACAATGCCTGTTGATTTCATAACTAGCCTGATCTCCTCTCCTGAATCTTTAATGTAAAAATAATTCTCATTGTCTCTCCACATTTTACCTGTTTCTCTTGCGTCCTGTCTTGAAAGAACATTCCACTGAGATGCTCATGTGGCTATTTCTTACAATTATATTATTCGCTTCTACCTTTAGGCTTCTGTCTTTGTATCATATTTCCAATTGTCAGATTCAAGAAAAAGCAAACCGATCCGATGTCCGTCTCCTTCGTGAACCGATCCTTTGGCGAAGCGTGGTTCGCCGAAACGATCAACGACTTCCAACTTGCAGTAAGCCAGGTTCTTTTGAAGCGCCTCGTAAAACTCATATTCATTTTTAATGACTTGATCATTGACCTTCAGAATCTCTTCTCCCGGTTTGATGCCCATCCGCTCAACCGGTGAGTGAGGAATCACGCCAATCACCCGCACGCCTTGATTGGGCTGTGTGAAATAAAAAGGGCGGGTTTTGCGCAGATGATGATGATGGACAAGCAACGCCAGCCGGCTGATTAAAGCAAGCAGGCCCCCAAGGACAACAAGTACAGGCATTTCCAACCATAAGGCCAATACTGTGCAGAGAATGAAACCACAGGCGGTTAACAAGAGCCAATGGCCCGTTGACCGAACGGCGCGAACCGGTAGAGCATACGTGATTAGCTGGGCGAGACCGATGCCGATGGGAAAAAGCAGAAAGCCGAATCCCGTTCCGGATCCGTGGATCAATGGCCAAGCTGCAAAGGAGCTGATCGGACCCGCTGAGGGAACAAGTGCAAAAAGCGGTACGATCCACAGCTGGCTGGCCTCATGAGCGCCGACCCGGCCGCCGCGGCGGCTATTAATCAGGCGCGGTGAGCTTTGGCGGACTCCCCATACGTAGACCAGTAGGCACTCACTCAATAGAGCTACAGCGAGAAAACCGCCAAGCGAGACCATATTGACCGTGCGGATATCCGTAATCCATTGATTCAGCAAGGCAGAGGATGTCCGGATCGGCGGTAAGAAATAAGCCAAGAGAAGAGTCAGTCCACCGGCAATTGCCGGGGAAAGAAAACGCAACTGCGTGCTCAGCATAACAATTAAATAACAGCCAGTTAAGAGTACAAAAACACCCGGTTTCAAAGAAACACCAAGACCAATCAGAACAACCGATCCACATAGGCCTGTTATCAGACTCGGGGCGATACTGCGAAAAATCGTATTGAACATGCCATACGCTTTGACACGGAATGAGCGCCGCTCCCGTCTCACCCGCTGCGCGCTGAATAAAAACAGTCCGCAAACAAGTAAATAAAAAATTGGGTTAATAAAAAAAACGGCAATTCCTCGTAATAATGCTAGTGCTAAGTTAGCCATGCTGATTTCCCCCGTAACCGATTCCACATTAAATTGTTTCTCTCTTTAGAATACCGCAAAATGGACAAACCTGTGAATGATTTTATCTGCTTTGTCGAAAATTAATTGCCACTAGTCGGCAGCTTGGCCACAAAAAAAAACATTTTCGGTTTTGCATCACTTCGCAGCCCGCGAGCTATCAGCGATGTATTTTCCCGAAAAATGCTTTTCTGAATTTATTCTGTTTATTTTATTTCTTTTAATACTTCTCCAACTGCCGCGTTCAGCTGCCGATCATTCTTTTTATTGCTGATCGCCTTGAGTGTGGCCACCTGCAAATCATTAGCTGTCCTGCGATCAATTGTTCCCGTTGCCGGAAGTTTGACCGAAGCTTGGAAGGCTTTCACTTCCTGAACCGTTTTTCTGCTGAAATAACCGTCCGTGCGGTTCGGATTAAATCCAGCCGCGACCAGCATTTTCTGGGCGTTGGCAATCTGCGTGCTATTTTCATCAAATTTCAACACTTTGCCCTTTTTCAGATTTACTGGCATAGCGAAGAAATAAGAGGGCTGTTGCACTTTAATCGTCGGCTGAATACCCTTATGATGAATCCAATCGCCGTTCGGTGTCAGCCATTTATCGGTCGTCAGCTTCAGTTCGCTTTTATCCGAAAGTTCGATACCCTGCTGCACGGTGCCCTTGCCAAACGATTTCACACCGACGAGCTTGTAACCGGCAGCCTGATTCAGCGCGCCGGAAAGAATTTCCGCTGCTGAGGCGCTGCCGCCGTCAATCATCCCAACGATCGGATACTTCTTTTTCGTCTTGCGCGAGGAATAGAAAGGATGTTTCTTCCCCGCACGATCCTCAATTTGGACGACCGGTTTTTGATCGGGGATGATCATATTGCCAATTTTCTCCACCGCCTGAAGATAACCGCCCGGATCGCCGCGGACATCGATTATCAAGCCCTTCATCTGCTGATCCTGAAGAGCCGTCAGCGCTTTGGCAAACTCCTGATCCGTATTTTCGTTGAACTGGGTAATCTGGATATAACCAATGGCCATCCCATTTTTATGAATCAGACGATGGTTAACCGTCGTAATTGGGATGTCATCGCGCCTAACCGAGAACGTCATGATGCTGCTCGCTCCCTGACGCTTAATGCCCAATTTGACGATCGTCCCTTTTTTGCCGCGGATCTTGTCCACCGCCTGATTGACATCCATCCCGGAAGTGGAAACACCGTTAATGCGGATAATCTGATCATTGGGTTTCAGCCCGGCTTTTTCAGCTGGTGATCCCTTAATCGGCGAAACGATACTGATCGCATTGCCAGCCTTCTGCACCTCCGCGCCGATTCCTTGGAAGGAGGACGAAAGCGACTGAGTAAAACTGGAAGCTGTCTTGGCGTTCATATAGCTGGAGAATGGATCGTCAAGTGCCTGAATCATGCCTTTAATCGCGCCATCATACAACTTTGAACTGCTGACTTTGCGAAAATAATCTTTTTCAATCAAATCATGAATCGCCTGAATCTTGGTAGCATTGTCACCACTGACTGCCGATGCCGACACCACGGAATGCTGCTGGACTGCTGCCCGATTCTGGTGGGCAAAGCTAAATGCTGCATACGAACCGAGGGCGCCTACCACAAGCGAAAGCACCATCAGCAGCGCAACTACTTTGCCACTGAATTTTTTCATAAAACTGCCTCCTCAACTAAAAATCACCATTTGCCAGAAACCGGAAGGCCTCCAAAAACAAACTTTTTGCATTCATCATACAGCAAGTGAGCCGTTTTGTCTTGTCAGGGCTGCCCAAGCTGTGCCCTATAAGCCCCGCGTCTCAAATAAATAAAACAACTGATTTTTAATAACATCCGCCAAAAGGGGTAAAAACATGCGCCCCTGAGCCCCCAAAGTTGAAGCCCGTGAATGGGAACGAACGACTGATTCTCAAGCTTAATCCTTTCAAGATAAGTGCAAAAAAATCCTTCACGAGGGAAGGATTGGTGATTCAGACTTTCAAAAATTTTCTGACCGAGCTGAGGCTGCCCCAGACACCAATCACAGCGCCGAGAATCAGCAGCATGAAACTCAGATTGACCGCCATCTCTTTGTAGGGAATCAACTGAATCAGCATCGAGGATAAGCTAATGCTCATTGTATAATACGCATAATGATAGACGATAATCACGACCAAAATCGGAATCAGCGAGCCGAGCACGCCCATGACCAAGCCTTCGATAAAATACGGCCAGCGCACAAAAGAATTAGTGGCTCCAACCAGCTTCATGATTTCAATTTCGCGGCGGCGAGCAACTATCGTCAGCTTAATTGTATTGGCAATCAGGAATACCGAAGTGAACAGCAGACCGATAATTAAAACAATGCCGACATTTCGCGAAATACTGATAAAGCGGAACATTTTTTCGACGGTCCCTTTGCCATAGCGGACATCCGTCACATTTGAAAGATTTTTCACTCGTTTGGCGATTTGTATCGTTTGCTGTGGCTGTTTCGTTTTTAAAACAAACATATTCGGCAGCGGGTTTTCATTCTGTAAATCCGCAAAGGTTCGTCTGTCATTGCCAAGACTCTGCAACAGACGATTCAGTCCTTCTTTTTTCGACTGGAATTTGACTGACTGGACGTTGCGAACACTCTTCAGCTGATTCTCAAGCTGCGCTGTATCGGTCTTTGTCGCTGAATCCGCTACATAGACGTTCATTTCAACATTGCTTTCCAGATTGCCGGCAATTTTGTTAAGATTGAACATCACCATCATAAACATACCGATGAGAACAAGCGAGACCGTTACCGCGCTCACAGAAGCGAATGTCATCCAGCTATTGCGTCCAAGGCTTTTGAAGCTTTCATTGACATGACGCTTCAAAGTCCTAAGCTTCATAACCATATTCCCCCTCTTCTTCGTCACGCACAATCATGCCGCCCTCAAGCGCAATGACCCGGTGTTTCATTTTATTGACAATGTCACGGTTATGGGTCGCCATCACAACTGTCGTTCCTTGTTCATTGATTCGGGTGAACACATCCATAATTTGCCAAGACGTTTCCGGATCCAGATTCCCGGTCGGTTCATCGGCAATCAGCACCGGCGGATGGTTGCAGATCGAACGAGCGATGGACACTCGCTGCTGTTCCCCACCGGAAAGCTGCTCTGGGAATGAGCGTAATTTATGCTTAAGCCCGACCAGATCCAGCACTTCCATTACGCGCTTCCTAATCTGGTGCGGATGTTCTTCGATAACCTCCAATGCGAAGGCTACATTCTCATAAACCGTCAGTTTTGGCAATAAACGAAAATCCTGGAAAACAACCCCAATTTTGCGTCTAAAATAGGGAACTTGGCGCTCTTTCAAATTGGCAATATTTTTATGATTAACGAAAATCTTGCCCTTCGTCGGTTGCAATTCTCTGAAGATCATCTTAATGAATGTCGATTTGCCTGCTCCACTCGGTCCGACAACATAAACGAACTCACCTTGCTTGACGGACAGGTCAACCCCGTTCAGTGCCATTACGCCATTGGGATAAGCCTTCCAGACATTCTGCATTAATATCATGTCTTCCATAAGTTGCTGTTCCCCCATACCTCTCTTTTTTCCTAAGACGACATTCCCCGCAGTTAATCTTAAAATAGATTCGTGCTCGTTTGCCCGAAATCGGCGGCATCCCTACTCAAAAGTGCCGACCCGTTGGAGTTAGAATTGACACATACAGAACCCCATGAGTCAAAATAAAACTCACCCGCAGAGCTAGAATTGACGGATGCAAAAACTCAAAACCAAATCTACAGGTCATCCAAACGCTGCCACTTCGCAAAAGCGCTCATTGAAATTCAAAAACAGACTGCCTCTAAGAAGCAGGCTGCCTTTCGCCTGCAAACTGCTAAATCCTTTACGATAACTTTTGAATGCGGGTGAAGAGCCATCCGCGGCAATTTAAGTATCCAAATTTGACAAAAAGCGACAATTTCAGCGGACAAATCTACTATTATGTATTTCTTTCATCCCTTGCACAAATTTTATTATACCATTCTCTTGCTGTGCTTTTACTAAGAAAATTATTACATTTCAATTTCAAGACGGCCAATTCTTGTTAAAGCGTTTGGCTGAAATCACGAATTGATTGGCCTAGTGTCGATGAATTTTTTTACGCCGAATCGCGAAATCAGACACGATTCGGCAGGAACCTTGCTACCAATGTCGAATTCATAAGTATCCCCCTAAAAAACGAGGAGCGGAGGGTGTATCCGCCCTAGTTAAGAGGTGGTTCGAATATGTTTGTTAAGCCGGTAAAACTTCCTTATTACGTTGCCCAGTATGAAGCTTTTGCACGCAGGGTTCAACCGGGAGCAACCCAAGACTCGGTTGAGGAACAATTCAAGAATTATCGTGCCGGATTCCACGGTGAAAAGTCGCTCATTCCCTACCTTACAGCCCTACCGGACAAGGACTATTACATGATTCATGACCTGCGCCTGTCCAACCGGGTGCATGACTTCCAGATTGATTATTTATTGCTGCACCCCCAGAGCATCGTCATTCTAGAGGTAAAAAACATTGCCGGTATTCTTTCCCTCGATTTTCTTACACATACCCTGACCCGGAAATTCAATGATAAAATTGAAACCTTTCAGGATCCTCTTGTTCAGACTGAAAAGTTAAAACAACAACTACAAGATTGGCTGTATGCAAACTTTTATTCTCTGCCGGAAATTCCAATTAACGATCTGGTTGTCTTTTCCTCGCCGAGTACGTATATTAATTTTTTGAATATGCATGAAGCTCAGAACCGGAGGATTATTCGCGGGCCGCAGGTGACTCGAAAAATTACCGGGATTAGTCGCCCCTACCGGCAGGCAAAACCGCTGCTTTCCGCTAAAAATTTGCGAACGATCGCAAATCGTCTGGTTGCGGCGCATCGGCCGAAGACAATCGATCTTATTAGTGACGGGACTCTCCTGCCAGAAGACATCGTCCGCGGTGTCCGCTGCCCAAACTGCGGACGGATACCTATGCTGCGGACAAATCACAGCTGGAGCTGTCCGAGCTGCCGGAAAAATTCTCAAACCGCGCATATCGACAGCCTGCGCGACTACCAGCTCATTTATGGGCCAAAAATAACGAACGCGCAATGCCGCGATTTTCTTGGGCTCGAATCCGAATCAACAGCCCGCTACTTTCTCCAATCGGCGAGCATCAAACAGGAAGGAGCAAATCGAAACAGAACCTATTTCTTGAACTTATCCGAAAAATAGATCTTTCATAAACTGCCCTCTCTTCTGCGGATAACGCCCTCTCTTCTGCGGATAACGCCCTCTCTTCTGCGGATAACGCCCTCTCTTCTGCGGATAACGCCCTCTCTTCTGCGGATAACGCCCTCTCTTCTGCGGATAACGCCCTCTC
>JBHGUY010000013.1:0-30766 GCA_048976585.1 Sporolactobacillus sp.
TATTCTCGTAATCATTCAAACGCTGTTGCCAAAGTTGATGTAACTTAATTCGCGTCATGGATCATCCTCCTGATCATTTGATAGGTGAATTATCGCATGCTTGGCTAATCCTTGAGAAGGTGTCCATTATTTGACGCTTACCTTCTGGCACGCCACTTTGAAAATCTCCTGACCACAGGCGCTGAGAATACGACGCTTTCCAAAGGTTTGACCGAGGGAGGTGGAGCATTGATAAATTTTCTTGATGAGATCGACCGTGTGCTGACGGACATTGAGGTGCATTGTCTCAAAGCATGGAATTCACTCAACGAACTGCATCTGGAACCCTTGATGCATTATCCTGAAAAGGCTTTGGCTAAGATTGACCTTTTCATTCATCAAATAAGGCTGCGTATTGAAAGAATCCGAAATACGTTTGAACGGGCATGCCATACGGTGACTCAGTTTTTGGATCACGAGATCCCTCACCTTATCGCCAATGAGGCCAAAGGATTTGCGGACGCAGTAGCCGGTGAACTTTATCATCATTTTGTGATAGTCGGCAAAAATAAGACACGGCTCTATCGGCAGATTCAGATCTATAAGGAACAGGTGCAGGCGGTCGGCAGTAATTTTCAAAATGCTGATGTGGCGATCGCACATGCTATGCACGGTGGCCACCTTCAAGAGACAACGGCAAAAATCGTTTCTTCAAATTATACAGCTCTGACAAATTTCGACTTTCTGGCCCAGGGAATGAGTCTGCGTACCATCGTAACAAAAATGTCAGTCGACGAAGCAGCTAATTTTGTAAGCGCGAATCTGGTGCCGCTGCTCCTTACGCTAAGAGAGCTGCTTAATGCAGTAGAAGTGATCGTTGATGGGGCGATTATTGATCTTAATGGAGGGGCGATGATTATTGAATCTCCAATACCTGTTAAGTTGATTGCCATGTTTACGGACTGGGTGACTAGATTCAATCAAGAGATTCGACATATGACAGAAAATCTGGAAGATTTTAGAGTGATGATCCGCGCGTTAAAAAATGGTGTCGATCATTTGCTTCTCTTTCTACCCGACTTAGTGACGAATTATGAGCCCTATATCTCTCAGACCATGTTTCCTAACGAAGATTATTCGGATGTTCGCCTTTATGATCGGGCGGCAGTGGACCTGCTGCAGGAGATGCGGATTCTTTTCAAAGACATTATCTATCAATTATCCAGTCAGCATGCTCAATCGATTACTGCGCTCAAAAATGGTGTCCAATCGATTTTTGCTCACATTGAAGATTTTGCGCGAGATGTGCAGCGCGGCGTTTAGCCAGGTTAATCATGTTCAATTCTTCTATCGGTCGCCCAATCGACCTCGAAAGCTCTCATCGCGGCAAAAAAAGACCACCGAAAGAGGTTTCGGTGGTTCTAACCGGTTTATTTTTTACTTTTTGCTGCCGCAGCCTTCTGCTCCATTTCAGCCGCTTTTTTGATCATTTCCTGTTTTTTCTCCATCGCTTTCCTCATTTTCTGCAGTTCTTTTGCGGTCAGTACCTGGTGATTCTTAGGCAGATAAAAGATATTAAGTGTTGATATTTTTAGATTTCTTTGTCCGCTGAAGGCAAAGAGTGTGCGATAAAAATGGTTCTTAAAGACGCGATGCTTTTTCTCAATCAGAAGATAGGGCGACTGGCCGGTTGTTTTAAACTGGCTGCTATCTGTGATTGCTGTATGTTTCATCTTGGGTTTTCCTTGTTTGTTGACGTTAAAGATATAGATCGGATCGCGTCCGACATTATGGCGCAGGACAAGAAAAGGAACGGCAGCCGGTTGTTTCGGATTGGATCCCGTAACCGAGTAGATGCTGACTTTTTTGGTAGTGACAGCATTTTTCATTCCATAATGGCTATGTTCATTCATGATCGTCAGCGCCTCACTGCCGAGGAAGACGATCAGGGACAGCGCGATAAGCAGAATATTGATAAATCTATGCCGCACAAACCATTTTGCGCCGCTCGTCAGAATAAAGGCCACAAAAAGAGCAGCACCGATAATTAAAGTAATTAGAATCATTTTTTCACGTCCCGATTTATTAGATATTCCCTGAGGTAAAAGGCGGCAATTACTCTGCGGCCTTATTGCCTTCCGCAGGGGCTTGTTTTCCTTTTACAAAGAAAGTTAACAGTAAAGTCAGCAGGCAGAAACAGACCGCAACGAGAAAAGTCATGTTCATGCCATTTAAAGTTGCATCCAGCATTTTTTTTCCATATTGAACCGGATCAACGGACATTAGGCTTCTTTTGGGTGCTCCATTTTTCGTCACATTTGTCAATACACTGATAAGAACGGCGGTTCCAATCGATCCAGCAACGGTACGAATGGTGTTATTCACTGCTGTCCCGTGGCTCATCAGGTTGTTAGGCAACGCGTTCATGCCCGCAGTTGTGATCGGCATCATGACCATCGAAATACCCAGGAAACGAATCGCGTACGAAATGATGATGGTAACCAGGCTTATATGTGCGGTTAGAAACATGAATGGAATCGTTCCGGCAGTCAGTATAAATATCCCGGTAATGGTAAGCTTCCGTGCGCCGATTCGATCGAAGATAATACCGGTTACAGGGCTCATCAGTCCCATGATAATCGCACCGGGGAGCAGCATTAATCCGGAATGCAAAGCACTTTCTCCGCGGACACTCTGGATATAGATTGGAAGTACAATTTCTGCACCAATCATCGCCATCATGACGAAGCTGCTGATGATGACGGAGAGAGTGAAGATCGGCGATTTGAAGACTTTCAGTTCCAGCATCGGGTCTTTCATTGCTAACTGCCGCCAAACGAAGAGGATGACAACAATCGAACCGATGATCAGCCATGAAATGACCGTACCACTTGACCATCCATCGTTACCGACTTCGCTGAATCCATAAAGAAGTCCGCCAAATCCAAGGGTTGAAAGCACTATCGAAAGGAAATCAATATGCGGATGAGTTAATGGAACGACCTTCTTCATCGCAATAAAAGCCAAGATGATCACGATGATTGTTATTGGCACAATCATGTAGAAGAGGACGCGCCAGTTATAGCTATCGACGATCCAACCGGAAAGCGTTGGTCCTATAGCGGGAGCAAAGGCAATGACCAGACCGGCCATTCCCATCGCTACCCCTCTTTTTTCCCTGGGGAAAATAAGTAGAAAAATCGTCTGCATTAGCGGCATCATAATTCCCGCGCCTGCGGCTTGGACGATGCGTCCGACCAGCAGAAAAGAAAAATTTGTTGCGACGGCGGCTAGCACCGTTCCGATTAAAAAGATGGTCATGGCGCCAATGTATAACGTCTTCGAACTAATCTTATTAATCATTAAAGCCGTAACCGGAATCATAATCCCATTAGTCAACAGAAAAGCTGTTGTCAGCCATTGCCCGGTTGCTGCCGTAATATCAAAATCCTTCATAATATCAGGCAGTGCTGTTGCCAGCAGTGTTTGATTCAATATGGTGCAGAAAGCGCCAACCAGCAGCACAAGAATCAAAAATGGCCGGTTATAAGCTTTTCCATCAATATCAAGAGGTTGTGCAGTTGCATTCATATTCAGATCTCCTTCTCAATCATGATCATCTTTCTCAAAGAAACTTGCTGAAAGGAGGACTTGTTTGTATCAGGGTCATTTCAGTTGAAGCTTTTCGAAAGACATTGCGTTTTTAACAATACTTTGCTCATTTTAGTTCTGTAATATGAACGGATGATGAACATCCGAAAAAAAGTTTCATTATTAATGCCTCTGATGAGAAAAATGGTATCTATTCATATAGTTATTTTATCAATTAATAACTAAATCAATAGAAAATAGAAATTTAGTTGTTAACCGCTGCTGTTTAACAGAGGCTCAAAGAAAATTTCACATTCGATTATGCGGTTCCCCCAAGCAGAAATACTTGATGAAAAACAGGGACTTTAGCAGGAACTTTCTTTTCCCGCTCTCTTTTTGCTTCAATTTCAGTGAAATTCTGGTCACAATTTTCCTCCAGTGTACTCGTTTAATCGAGCAGTGCTTTAAATTTTGCTTGTTTTCCTCATTAGTGTGTCAGTTCACAGAGATACTGTTTCTGAGACAAGGAACGACTGTCTCAATAGGGACTGCAGTACTAGAAGAAAAAGACTATCTTTATGGGTAATCCTCCCTTCAAGGCGCGAAACACTAAGCGGAACAGAACTTGCTAAAGTAAGAAGTGCACAATTAAGGGCTGCGCACCCAATAGCTTTGCAATTTGAATTTATAAATGTAAGCGTTTTTTTAATGGCGAGGGGGACAGTAATTTGTTGAAAATAGCGAAAACAGGCGTTGCTCTACTCTTGTCCTTAGGGATGGCATTGCCAATCGTACCAATGGAAGCTAAGGCAGAGACAAGCATGGGCTATCAGGAGCTCAATCGCGATCAGTTTCATTTTTCAACTCAGCAGAACTGGATTAACGATCCGAACGGCTTGATTAAGATACACGGTGTTTATAATATGTACTATCAATACAATCCATTCGGTAATCAGTGGGGCAATATGGCATGGGGTCACGCGACAAGCACCGATCTGGTGCATTGGAAAGAGCAGCCAGTGGCGATTCCGGAAAGTGATGATAATGCTTGGGTGGACTTCTGGATGCAGACGAAGGATGACACGCAGCCGGTGCACTACATTGGCCGTCCGACGACGAACTGGGATGGCGGCAATCCGAATGGCAATCGTTATATTTTCAGCGGCTCGATCATAGAGGATAAGAATAATGTGGCTGGATTTGGTAAAAATACGCTCGTGGCGTTCTATACAAGTACCTATCAGGTTGCGGTCAGAGATAATGATTACAGCAAAGATTCTCTCGGTAATTATCTGGGTGTGCGCGAGGTGCAGGAACAGAATATGGCTTATAGCACGGATGGCGGTCAAACGTTCACCAAGTATAATCATCAGAATCCGATTATTCCTGTGACGAAGGTGCCAACAGGCGATGCCGATAACTTCCGCGATCCGAAGGTGGTTTATGATGCGGCGGCCAAGGAATGGATCATGCCGGTCGTTTCGGGGCAAGAAATCGATATTTTCGCATCGACAAATCTGAAGGACTGGACATTCCAGTCGACGATCAAACGAGAAAATGATGTCGGCAATGGTGTCTGGGAATGCCCGGAACTTGAACCGATGAGGGTCGCCGGGACAGGCCGGACGAAATGGGTGCTGACGGTCAGCGTTCAGCAAGGTGCGCCGGCAGGCGGATCCGGTATGCAGTATTTTGTCGGCAGTTTCAACGGGAAAACGTTCACACCGGAGACTGCGGAGACGATGAAGCATCCGCAGTGGCTGGATTACGGAGAGGACTTCTATGCCGGTGTGACTTATGGGAACACACCTGGCCGCGCAATCATGCAAGGCTGGATGTCGAACTGGAACTTTGTGGACGAACAGCAGACAACGCCATGGCATGGAGAAATGACATTGCCGCGCGAACTCACACTCGTGAAACGCGGCCCAAGCTACCAGCTGAGGCAGAAAGTAATCCCGGAGATCACGCAGCAACTCGCTCAACAACCTGTAGCGCTGATCACTCATTCTGAGAAAATTAGTGCAGCGTCTGGTGAGAAGCAGATTAAAAATTTTTCAGGGACGCAGTATAAAGTGAGTGCCGATTTTTCCTGGAATCGTAAATCCACACCGGACAGTGTTGGACTTAGGCTGCGCGAGGCCGCAGACGGTTCTCGATACGTACAGGTCGGCTATAATCCAAAAACCGGCGTTGCGTTCCTTGATCGGACCAAAGACGGCGAAGGCATTAATCGGACAGGGGATAATGCTCCGATCGATAGGAGTGCTCAAAAAGTTAGGTTGACAGTCTATGTCGACACGTCGTCCATTGAAGTTTTTGTCAATGACGGTGAAAAAGTGCTGACCCAGGTTGTTTATCCAAATCCGAACAAACCATCTGACAGCCGTGGTCTTTCCTTCTTCGTCAAAGGTGGTAGCGCGCGTATCGATCATGCAGTTGCTCGCCATCTGAAGAGTGCCTGGGGAAATAATCCATCGATCGCGGCTCCCGATAAAGAGACCGTCAGTTATGGTTCAGCGTTTAATCCAATGGCTGGTGTTCGTGCACGAGATCCGAAAGACGGTGACCTAACTTCCAGCGTCATCATTTCGGGAGATAAAGTGAATACCAAACGTCCAGGAAAATATTGGATTGTCTACCACGTTGCCAATCAGGCTGGCATCACAGCCGATCAGCGGACGTTGGTCACCGTGGCAGGACATGAGAGAAAGTAAGAAAAGTGGGACTTCCATCGCGATAAAGAAGATTCTGCCCTTGTTCAGAGGCGAGAATCTTCTTTTTTTTCGATAATGAATGGTTCTCTGCACAGCCTGAGGGGTCATTTAGGGGAGCACGTGATAGGCGGCAGCTTGAAGAGGCGAGCCAGATAAAGAAGAAAGATCAAAATTACCCTCAGAACTTAATAAAACTTCAACCGGCTGATTACAGTCTGAATAATGATCGGGTTTTGCCCGGGATCCAGCCATTTAAGGATCTTTACTATCTCGTTTCTGGAAACAGCGGTACAGCCGGCAGTATAATCGGAACAATGATCATCGATGTGGAAGAAGATCGCGCTGCCCTTGCCCGGGATCCTCTCCACTGTATTGTAATTGATCACGAAGCCGTAGTCATACTGCGGGATATACATTTTTTCGCTGGACTCGCCAGTCAGATGTAGCGATTGCATGGTGTTATAATTTGGAGATTCGACATTATCGACCCAGACATCGTCAGGCGTAATCAGATGATAGAGCAGCTTTGTACCGGGGTTAGCCCATCTGCCGAACGCCTGAGAAATGTTGAATAGGCCTTGGGGTGATTTTAATCCGCCTTCCTGCATCTGGCCGGTTTCTGCAAATCCATATTTGCCGATAATTCCAGGAATGCAGAGCTGTCTCTTCCATTTTCCGGATGGATTTCTGGAAAACGTCTGTATCTTGACCTGACTGGTTTCGTACCCTTTTGCCGTCACAAGAATGAGTTGCCGGCTATTTTCGATCGGTTTCACCTTAATCACTACCGTCCATTCAGAATAATTTAAGTATACGACGAATTGGCGTAATGAGATCCCTAAGTCTTACAAATAATTGAAAATTATGATTATAATGAAAGGAAAAGTAAACAATACTTTAAGAGGTGTCCACAATTGTCTCCAAGAAATACAGAAACCGGTTGTCTATTTTTATCTTGTCAAAATGAAAAATTGATTTCTTTAAAAGGCCGCTCTGAAAAGATCAAAATTTATCCGGCCTATTTTCTGCAGCATATGCCCGGAACGTCATCTGATCTATTTTTGCGTGAGCGGGTGGCTGAAAAAATAGTCAAGATTGCTGAACGATTGCCAGCCAATTTGTATCTCGTGCTTATCGATGGCTGGCGTTCTTACGAAACACAGAGTTTTATTTACCATGAGACCATGAAAGTGTTTGCTCGTAAAGGGTATAGTCAGCAAAAGATTAATGAGGAAATTGGCAAATACGTGGCCTATCCAGAAAAAAGTTTAGAAAAGCCGGCCCCACATTATTCCGGTGGTGCGATTGATTTAACACTCGCCGATGATCAGGGCTGGATCAATATGGGAACTGAATTTGATGACTTTACTGATAAAGCAAACTCAGTTTACTATGAAACCGATAATAACTTATCAGAAGAGGAGATACAAATTCGTAATAATCGTCGATACTTGCGGCGGATCATGATGAGCGAGACATTTGTTCCCAATCCGACCGAGTGGTGGCATTTTTCTTACGGGGACAGAACATGGGCGACAGAATACCAGACCCAGCCCCTCTATGGCGGGATCGAGAGAGAAAACTGAGAATGCCAGAAGTGAGAATTCCAGATGGAATGATTGTGTAGCAGGATTTATTGAATGACAAAACATTGTGGATTCGAGATTTGCAATTTGTATCATGATTTTGAAATCAGCAGACAAATTGAACAGGATATTTGACAATGCCATAGATCGATTAATCGCGGTTCAATGATTTTTTCATTCATCGAACCGTTTATTTTGCGTGAATCAAAAGCCATGAAGTAAAATGCCTATTAATAGGGACACGAATTTGAACAAAAAGATGTAGTTGTGTATGCGCTTACACAAAGATATGATAACAATGTAAAGAGAAAGGAACGAGGTGTTGCGAAGGATGAATGATACCTTGAATTCTCGACAAAAAATGTTAGTCGAATTACTGTTAAGTGCAGATGATTATATCACGGCAAATGAGCTTGCCACGAAGTTGTCCGTATCAACCAAAACGATTTATCGGGATATTCGGAAAATTATCAATGATAAGCAAGGCAAACTCGAATTGATAAAAAAAGAAAATCTGGGTTATTGGTTTAAACAGAATCAGAAAATTGGTCAAGATATATCTCCGGTATTTAGTGATCCAGGAGAAAGAAGAATTCATCTTTTACTGTATCTTCTTGTCATTTCACCAATGAGAACATCGATTCAAAAATTATCTGAAAAATATTTTGTGAGTCAAAGTTCAATTATTAATGATTTTAGTCATATTGAAAGAAACATTGCTGCTTTCGACCTGATCCTTGCGAAAGAAAATAGTGGAACGGTAATTCTTGGTGAACCTCTTTCTAAAGTCAGGTTGACTGCTGCAATAATTGAACGCTTTCTGCAGCAAAATGGTGATCCGTTTTCTCAATATGCAATACCGGAATTTATACAAAAAACACAAATCAAGAATGCCGTGATGCGTCAGATAAAAAATTTTCTTCATCACTTACAAAATAAAAATGAAATTTATCTAGATCAACAAACATATTTGACCCTCTTCTGTGTTCTATTGTGCACGATTGAGCGGCATTTGAATTTTCCGCAGGAGGATCAGAAATTAAAACGATCAAACCTTAATCCTTTGGGAGATCTCATTGTTCAGGCAGCAAATACACTAATTGAAGAAATCGAATCGGAGTACGCTATTGAACTAAATCCCGATGAATCAAAACAATTATTTTATATTTTAGAGTCTTGTAATTTAAAAAGCGAGGATAGTTCTGAGAATCACCTTTCGATGAATGATTTATCGGATCGGCTGATAGAAGCACTATCGGCGAAAAGTCGGTTATCTTTACGAATGGACGATCACCTAAAAAGGCAACTCGTCCAACATCTTCAGGCGATGGCGTACCGGATGAAACATGATATCTATTTGATTAATCCCATTCTTCTTTCGATAAAACAGAATTATTCTGGCACTTTTCATTTGGTTAAAGAAAGTATTGCTGAGCTAATAAATTCCGGTTATCTGGAAGGGAGGGTTACCGATGAGGAAGCCGGATACATTACGATGTATTTTCAAGTTTCAATTGATAAATATCTAAATAAAATCCCTGTATTAATTGAGTGTATTAGTGGCATTGGGACTTCGCATCTGCTGAGTGAAAAAATTAAAAAACTATTTCCAATGCTTGAAGTTAAAAAAATTGTTGCTCAGAAACGAATAAAAGATAGTGATTTTTACGGAATTGCTTTGATCATTTCAACTGTAAACGTGCAGAACGATACGAATATACCAACAATCTTTGTCAACCCAATCCTGAATGATTCGGACAAATATAAAATTGACCAATTTATTGATTCTTATTATCGAGAGCAAGAATTGGATTTTTGAAGAAAACAGAAGGGAAGATTCATATTTGGAAGAGATTCTATCGGAAAAGCTGATCAATTTAAAACTTAAAGCGGTCAATCGCTATCAAGCTTGCGATGAATTAGCACACATGCTCTATGATGAACATTTCATCAGTAATGTTGAACAATTTATAAAATCAGTTCTTGATAGAGAGACTTATGGTAACACAGAAATAGGAAATGCAACCGTTATTCCTCACGGAATTTCAGATACAGTCATCAAAAGTACCATGGCTATCGGTAAAAGTGATACGGGTATTCTTTGGGAGGAAAACAGCGAACCCATACGACTCATCATTTTACTTGCAGTCAGGGATGACGATGAGCAGCTAGAAAGAAATACAACCATAGCCAGCGTCATGAAAATGCTCGCTGACAATAAAAAAATTGATTTGATTCTCCATTCTTCAAACAAGAAAACAATTATTCAGTATTTGAAACAATGAAGGGAGTGATGGAGACAGTTAAATTCTTAGCACGAATATCTTTCATCTTTCACACACACTTATTAATAGCACGATGGAATTACAATTGCAAGCAGCAGGAGGCGATTATTGTTGGGGGCAGATGCGCAGGAATTGGATATTCGCCATATTCTTAATGAAGATTTGATCGATTTAGATTTACAGGCAAAAACAAAGCTGGAAGCGATACAGTCGCTGATCCATATGCTTTTTCAAAATGGATGTATTACGAATGAGGACGACTTTTTAAAAGATGTGCTATTTCGCGAGAGAGAGGGAGTGACAGGGCTAGGTCAGGGTGTAGCCATTCCACATGGTAAATCAGTTAGTGTTGTTAAAACGTCAATTGCGGTTGGCCGGACAAGAACACCAATTGCATGGGAGACTCTGGATGAAAAACCCGTGACGTTGATTATTCTTTTTGCAGTGAAACATGCCGATTCAGCAAAGCTGCATATCAAACTCTTGCAGCGCGTGGCAATTCTCCTAGCCGATGATGAAATGATTCAGCACTTTCAGTCAATTAAAACCAAAGAAGAATTGATTGATTTACTCTAGCAAAAACAATAATTAGGGAGGGGATTTTAGTGAAAATTGTAGGCATATCTGCGTGCACTTCAGGAATTGCGCATACCTATATTGCTAAAGAAAAATTAATCAAAGCGGCTCAGGCACTGGGACACACCATTCATATTGAAACGCAGGGAACGATTGGAATCGAAGATGAACTGACAGCATCAGAAATAAAAGAGGCTGATCTGGTTATTATCGCGGCCGATATCAAGATAAGTGGTCGAGAGCGTTTTAAAGGGAAAAAGGTGATGGAAATCCCTACTCATATAGCAATCAAGGCACCTAAGCAATTATTTAAAAAAATCGAAAGTGAAATCAATATTAAAAAATAGGAGGAATGAGCGATGTGGAAGAAGATGCAAGTAAAAAAACATGCACTCACTGCAATATCCTATATGTTGCCTCTTGTTGTTGCTTCCGGTTTATTGATTGCTATTGGTAACCTGACGGGGGGAAAGGTGATTACAAATTATAGTTCCGCCTATTCAATTCCTTCCGCATTACTTTCTTTGGGTGTTTTGGGGATGGGACTACTCGCTCCGGTTATTGCTGCTGCTATCGCTTACTCAATCGCCGATCGACCAGGTATTGCTCCGGGTCTCTTAATGGGTCTGATTGCACATTCGATCGGTGCAGGATTTCTTGGCGGGATGCTTGGAGGTTTCATTGTCGGTTATTTTGTTCTTTTCCTCAAAAATTATCTGAGAGTACCCAAATGGGCAGAAGGACTTATGCCGATGATGATTATCCCACTGATTTCAAGTGTCGTTATTGGGCTTCTCATGTACTTTGTTATCGGGGTTCCGATTGTCTGGGCAACAAATGGTCTGACTTCTTTCTTGAATGGCATGCAGGGATCGATGCGTTTTGTATTTGGGGCAATTTTGGGAGGCATGGCTGCTTTTGATTTTGGCGGGCCAGTAAATAAAGTAGCTTCTCTTTTTAGCGATGGACTCTTACTGCAAGGCGTCAAGCAGCCTGAAGCAGTGAAAATCTTGGCCTCAATGGTTCCTCCGTTTGGAGTGACTATCTCCTGGTTGCTCTCAAAAGCTTTTCACAAGAGAAAATATACTAAGGAAGAGGAAGACAATATCAAAATTGCATTGCCAATGGGAATATGCATGATTACTGAAGGTGTGATTCCGATAGCCGCAGTTGACTTAATTCGTGTTGTCGTCTGCTGTACATTTGGTGCAGCGATAGGAGGCGGCCTGTCAATGACCTGGGGTGTTGCGTCTCCAGTACCTTCAGGGGGGTTGTTCATCGTACCGGCTATGAATCATCCTTTGCTTTTCTCTCTTGCCTTATTTATTGGATCAGCAATTACTGGAATTTCTCTGTTCCTTTGGAAAAAGGAACCCATGGAAGATTCAGACAGAACTGACGCAGATGTTGAAGATGAAGATGAAATTGATCTTTCAGGAATAACAATCACTCAGTAATAATAGCGAGGTGATATGCATGTATGTCTCAATGTGCGGCATGCTGAATCGGGCCAATAAGGGAAATTATGCAGTTATGGCGATTAATTGTTTTAATCTTGAATCTGCACGTGCAGTGATAGATGCAGCGGAGAAATTAAGAGCACCGATTATCATTGACCTCTTGCAGGAACACATGCAATATCATTTAGACAGTCGCTTTTTGATTGCACCAATTGTCCGAATGGCAAATGAGGCGAGTATAGAGGTGGCTATTAACTTGGATCATGGGCAGAATATCGGTTTTGTAAAACGTTGTTTGCAGGATGGTTTTTCAAGTGTAATGATGGACGCTTCCGGATATCCGATTGAAGAGAATATTCGAATCACAAGGGAAATGGTTGAATTTGCACAAACCTATAACGCTTCAGTGGAAGGTGAAGTGGGGCAGATGGGTGCAACTAGTGGGAATCAACTCACGAATACGTCCATGTATACCGATCCGGATAGCGCCATCAATTTTGCAAGAAAAACGGGTATCGATGCATTGGCTGTGTCTTATGGCTCGAGTCATGGTACTTATTCTGAAGGCTATACGCCGAAATTTCATTTTGAAATCGTAGAAAAAATTAAAAAAGAAACAGAGATGCCGCTTGTACTACATGGTGGCTCCGGATGTGGTGAAGAAAATCTGCGGCGTTCAGTTCGACTGGGAATCAACAAAATTAATATGGGTACGGATTTTATGAAAGCACAATTAAAAAGTATTAAAGATCAGTTGAAAGATCCCGGACAATCTGACTATGTCGAGCTAATTCATCAAACCATGGAATCGGGCAAAAATATCGTTCAAAAATATATTTTAATCGCAAATTCTGCTGGAAAATCTCTATAAAAGGGGCGTGTATTTAGATGTTAATTAATATGAAACAATTATTAGAGGTTGCTAAAGATAATCATTTTGCTGTAGGTGCCTTCAATGTGGCAGATAGTAATTTTGTTCGGGTAGTTGTAGAGGAAGCTGAGAAAAACAATTCTCCAGCGATTATCGCCGTTCATCCGACAGAATTGGCTTTCATAAAAGATGATTTCTTTAATTACGTCGTGACACGTATTAAAAATAGCCCAGTTCCATTTGTTCTGCACCTCGATCATGGAGATTCTTTGGCCAGTGTTATGCGTGCGATTCATGTCGGTTTTAGTTCCGTGATGATAGATGGATCACTATTGCCCTTTGAAGAAAATATTCGTACCACTAAAGAAGTTGTCGATGTTAGCCATAAGCTGGATGTATCTGTCGAAGGAGAGCTTGGAACGATTGGTAATACAGGCACAACGATTGAAGGGGGACTGACAGAAGTCATTTATACACGCCCTGAAGACGCTGAAGAATTTGTTGCGAAGACAGGTGTTGATTCTTTAGCGGTGGCAATTGGTACCTGCCATGGTATCTATCCGAAAGGTGTCAAGCCGAAACTTCGCATGGATGTTTTAAAAAGCATCCAGCAACTGGTTGATATCCCTCTGGTTTTGCATGGAGGTTCAGCAAATCCTGATGAAGAAATTGCTGAAGCTGTGCGAATCGGTATCCAGAAAGTTAATATATCCTCAGATTATAAATTTGCTTTCTTCAAGAAATGCCGTGAAATATTATCGTCGACAGAGTTATGGGATCCTAATGCTATTTATCCAGAATGCATTGATGCTGCCAAGGAGGTTGTCAGCTATAAAATGAATCTGTTCCAATCTATAGGAAAAGCTGATATCTTCCAGAAAGCAAGTACTGCAGCTTGGCGAAATGACCTGAATTAATCAATTGAATCAACCAACGAATAAGAGTGCAGGGAACAGAAAATGGATCATTTGATCATTTCCTGTTTTTCTGCGTTTAGTTATTATTTAGAAAGGAAAATCTTCATGTGATTGCCGCAAAAAGATAGGATGGATTTTAAACCTCAATGTTTGTTATCTCTTTTTCATCACCTCAGGAAAGGATATAATAAAAAATAGATTAATGTGAACGATTCCATCCTCTGTTTTTATTCAAATAGTGTAGATAATGGTTGAGGGAGTTTCGATAATGGTTACTATTAAAAAAATTGCTGAGATTGTTGGGGTCAGTCCGACAACCGTTTCCAATGTGATTCACGGTCGAAAGAACAAAGTGTCCCCAGAAAATTATAAAAAGGTGAAGGCGGCGCTTGAGAAAACGAATTATGTCTCAAATATGAGTGGCAGAACGCTAGCCAGACACGGCTCGCGAATTATTGGCGTGATTCTGAATTATTCACGCCGAGCAGAAGTCAATGTCGTGGCAGATCCATTTTACAATCAAATCATTGGCTATCTGGAAGAACAGATACGGCAGAATGGTTATTATATGATGCTCTATACTTCCGGAAGTGTTAAAGAAAGTTTGAAATTAGCTGCGGCATGGAATATTGAGGGGCTAGTCATTTTAGGGGCTTTGCCGAATGATGCTGAAAAATTCGTCAATGAAGCGCAAACACCGCTTGCTTTTATTGATACATACGTTGATAAGGCATTGATGAAAGAGGGTTTCATTAATGTCGGCTTGCAGGACTATGAAGGGACATATTCTATTACTCACTATTTGATTCAATCGGGTCATCGAAGGATTGGATTCTGCGCGGACGGCGACCAGTTAGTGGGTGTGGATCAGCGTCGCTATGCCGGTTTTAAAAAAGCCATGGCTGATGCCGGTTTGGACTTCTGTGAAAAGGATTATTTTGGCATGGACTACCGAATGGCGGAACGGCACAAGCAGTTGGAAAGATTGTCACGGTCATTAGCTAAGAAGTATACTGCGCTGGTTTTTACTTCGGATTATCTAGCTGTCGATGCAATGAACATTTTTCTGGATAATGGAATCCGCATACCGGAAGAACTTTCGATCACTGGATTTGACCATAATATATTTTCTGAGCAATCGCGTCCAAAATTAACAACGGTCGAGCAAATGGTTCGGGATAAAGCCTTGTACACAGTAAAATATCTGGTAAGGGAAATGCGAGAAGGCAGCAGTGAAAGTGTGAATCATATGCTTGGTACAAAGATCATTGTGCAAGGAAGTACTCGTCAGCTTTAGTTTCAAATGCTTAAAAAAATAATCCGTCGATATTGAAAGCGCTTTTATCGTGTGCTATGATTAATTTATCCAAAAGGTGTTACGTAACACCTATAGAAAAGAGGAAAATGTTTATGAAGAAAATCAGTAAACTTTTTAGTGGTATTCTGGTTGCTTTTTTAATTATGGCAAGTTTAGCCGGGTGTGGAAGCAGCTCAGCTTCAGGAAAGCAGAAGATAGAAATCTTCTCGACTAAAAATGCTGAAAATACGGATATTCTAGAGTCAATGGCAAAGAAATTTGAAAAAACACATAAAAATGCGCAGATTGAAATTGTTTCCCCTTCTGATGCAGGTACGGTTTTAAAAACGCGATTGACTAAAAACGATATTCCTGATGTGCTGGCTATGGGTGGAGACGCAACCTTTATGGAATTACAAAAGGCGGGTGTCCTTGAAGACTTAAGTAATCAATCTTACGTAAAAACAGTACAGCCAGCTTACAAGGGAATGATTACCAGCCTTTACAAGACTAAAGGTCTTTATGGTGTTCCTTATGCAACCAATGCCTCAGGTGTACTCTACAATAAAGATCTCTTCAAAAAAGCAGGGGTTAAGGTTCCGAAGACTTGGGATCAGTTTATTGCTGCTATGAAAAAATTCAAAGCGGCAGGTATTCAGCCGCTCGAATTGACTTTTAAAGACAATTGGACAACGCTTCCGATCTGGAACGAGCTTGCGGGCGATCTTCAGCCTGCGAACTTTGCAACAGCTCGTGCAAAAAATAAGACCACTTTTACGAAGACTCACAAAGCGATCGCTCAAAAATATCTCACCCTTCTGAAATACGCACAACCTGACTACATGGGGACTACTTATAACGATGGAAATAAGGTTTTTGCTGAAGGGAAAGCCGCGATGATGCTCAATGGTAATTATGTCATTCCTGAATTCAAAAAAACGAATAAGGACATTCATGTCGACATGTTTCCGCTGCCGGCTTCTAATGATTCTAGTAAAAATTATGTGACATCCGGTGTCGATGTATTGTTTGCTGTGTCTGAATCCTCTACCCATAAAACGATTGCCGAACAGTTTGTTGCTGTCATGATGAAAAAGGGAAATGCGGAGAAATATGCCAACGATCAATTTGCTTTCTCAGCTGTCAAAGGAGTGAATCAAAATTCACCAGCAGTTGCCGGGATAAAAAAGGATATCGCGGCCGGTCACGTGGTCAATTATCCCGATCACTATTATCCAGCAGGGTTCGATCTGGCTTCCTTGCTGTCAAACCTGTCCTTGAATTATAAAAACGGGATGAATGCCAATAAGAATATCACTCAGTTCCTGAATAAGACAGATTCAACCTATAACTCAGCAAACGTAACGGATTGATATAGAAGGAGGTGTATTATGGCGAAAAAGAAGCATAAGAATAACTTGGCTTATTATCTGATGACCGTGCCGATTGGTCTTTTGTTCTTCGTCTTTCACACGCTGCCGTTTTTGAAAGGTGCTTTTTACAGTTTCACGGATTGGCAGGGTTTTGGCAGTTGGAGTTTTGTTGGTTTGAAAAATTATCTCTATGTTTTCACCGATCCGGATGTCACTGGTTCCTATCTATTTACGTTTAAGTTCGCTATTGCAGCAACTCTGCTTGTAAACATTTTGAGTTTGCTGCTTGCCATCGGATTGAATTCGAAAATCAAGTTTCAGAACACCCTTAAGGCTATTTATTTTTTGCCCTATATGTTAGGAACGCTGATCATTGGATTTGTTTTTAACTTTATCTTCGCTAATTTAGTGCCTGCTTTCGGCAAAGATTTTGGGATTACCGCGCTCAGCACGAACATACTGGGGACGAATCATGCATGGATAGGTATTTTAATTGTAACGATTTGGCAATCACTTGCCTTCAATACCTTAATCTATCTTGCCGGACTGCAAACGGTCGATCGAGAAATCTATGAGGCTGCTGAGATGGATGGTGTCGGAGCCATCAAACGGTTTTTCAAAATAACCTTCCCATTAATCGCACCATTCTTTACCATAAATATGGTTCTTTCGGTAAAAGGCTTCTTAATGGCATTCGATCAAATTATGGCAATGACAGGCGGCGGGCCTGGAAATCTGACCACAACAATTTCGGTATTAATTTATAAACGAGGCTTTCAAGGCGGGCAATTTGCTGTACAGTCTGCTAATGCCGTTGTGCTTTTCATTGTTGTGGTTGTCATTTCTATCTTTCAGCTTCGTGTCCTTGAGAAGAGAGAGGAGAAGCTTAATTAATGGAGCTAACTCATAAACTGACACGCAATAAAAAGAGTATCGTATATAAGAAAAAGCATCATATCAATTGGACGATCACTTCTATACTGCTTGTGCTGGCTGTTTTTGTGATTCTCGGACCGATTTATATGACGATTGTCATTGCTCTGAAAGATCCGACCGACATGGTCCATGTCCTTGCCTGGCCTAAGCATATTCGCTGGGAAAATTTTGTGGATGCCTGGAAGATGACAGATTTTCCGCTCAAGTTTAGAAATACATTGTTTATTACGGTTGTGAACGTGATTTTTACCATTATTACGAACTCGGCTGCTGCATATGCGATTACACGAAATCGGAAACGAAGCAAATTCTTCAATATGCTGTACTATTATTTCATCAGCGCCATGTTCATCCCATTCAATGTTCTGATGTTGCCGCTTGTCAAACAAGTCAGTGCGTTTCATATGGATAACGTTCTGGGTATCACCTTTTTATATATCGTCTTTGGGTTGCCGATGAACACCTTTCTCTATTCCGGTTTTATTAAGGGGATTCCTGTCGCGCTGGAAGAAGCGGCAATCATGGATGGAGCGTCAACCTGGCAAGTCTTCTTTAAAGTCATCTTTCCAATGATGAAGCCGATGCATGCGACTGTTGCCATTTTTTCTTTCATGTGGACATGGAATGACTTTCTGATGCCCCTTGTCCTTTTGAGTGACCCGAATCAGCAAACTTTGCAATTGTCGCAATATGTTTTTCAGGGACAGTTCTCGACCCAGTATAATCTCGCCTTTGCCTCGTACCTGCTTGTGCTTTTACCGGTGTTGATTATCTATATCTTTTTCCAGAAGTGGATCATTTCCGGGGTGACAAGCGGAGCTATTAAATAAAAAAAGAAATGAGTTGTTGAAAAACCATGACAGAGACCATGAAGAAAAATAACTATTGGTGGCAATCGACTGTTGTCTATCAAATTTATCCGCGCAGTTTTCAGGATAGCAATGGCGACGGGATCGGCGATCTGCAGGGAATTATCAACTGTCTGGATTATTTGCAGACACTCGGTATCGGAGCGATCTGGCTGAGCCCCGTGTACCAGTCGCCAAATGATGATAATGGTTATGATATTTCCGATTACGAACAGATTATGACGGAATTCGGAACGATGCAGGATATGGAGGAATTGATCGCGGAAGCGAGAAAAAGACAAATTCGGATCGTAATGGATTTGGTGGTTAACCATACGTCTGATGAACATTCGTGGTTCATTGAATCGCGAAAATCAAAGGACAATGCCTACCGTGATTATTATATCTGGCGCGATTCGGTTGACGGCCACGAGCCGAACGATCTGCACTCGGCATTCAGTGGTTCAGCTTGGGCGTTTGACGAAGCATCCGGCCAGTATTATCTGCATCTTTTCAGTAAGAAGCAGCCGGATTTGAATTGGGAGAATCCGGAAGTGCGCGGTGAGGTCTGGAAGCTGATGAATTTTTGGATCAGCAAAGGGGTTGGCGGCTTCCGGATGGATGTAATCGATCTAGTCGGCAAACAACCAGATAAGGGAATCACAGGTAATGGGCCGAAATTGCATGAATATCTGCAGGAAATGAACCGGAAGACATTTGGCAAGAAGGATCTGCTGACAGTTGGTGAAACATGGGGGGCGACACCAGATATTGCTAAGCTTTATTCGGATCCAGCGCGCCACGAGCTGTCGATGGTCTTTCAATTCGAGCATTGCAGCCTTGACGAGCAGCCGGGAAAAGAGAAATGGGATTTGCAGCCGCTTCGTGTCACTGAACTCAAGAGCGTTCTATCGAAATGGCAGACTGAGCTTAGTGATCAGGGATGGAACAGCCTATTTTGGAATAATCATGATCTGCCGCGCATTGTTTCGCGCTGGGGCGACGACTCGCCGCAGTACCATGATCGCAGTGCTAAGATGCTGGCGATTCTGCTTCATTTGATGAAAGGAACCCCTTATATCTATCAGGGTGAAGAGATCGGTATGACCAATTGTCCAGTTTCTGATATTAGTGAGGTTGACGATATTGAAAGTCTGAATATGTATCGTGAACGGCTTGCGAAAGGTTATGAGCCTTCTGAAATTTTGGCATCAATCAATGCAAAGGGACGGGACAATGCGCGCACCCCGATGCAGTGGTCCGATCAGCGGAATGGCGGATTCACAGCCGGGGCTCCTTGGCTCCATGTGAATTCGAATTATCACTCTATCAATGTTGCACAGAACTTGCAGGATCCGGATTCCATTTTTCATACTTATCAAAAATTAATTCGATTGCGCAAAGAGAATCCAGTCATTGTCTTTGGAGATTATCATTTGCTTGATACGCTGGATACAGTTTTTGCTTACACGCGAACACTGGGTGAGGAGAAATGGCTGATCGTTGCTAATTTTGATGTTCGCACGCAAAAAATGAGCCTGCCAGACTGTGGTTTACAGAAAAATGTCATTCTTTCTAACTACGATCTGTCTCCAATAAACCTGAATGATTATATTTTACGACCCTATGAGGCGTTTGTGGTTCGATTGTAAGCAAAAGCGGCCTTAGACTGAGCCGGATCAGGAACTTGGGTTTTCAAATGGGAAAAATACAGTTCAAGAAGAATTTTTGATTCAATAGTGGATTCTTTTAATGACAGTACTGAAGCATTTTGCCTTGAACCCAATCATTTGGTTTATCGCGAAAATAAAGAGATCATTTCTTTAAGTTAATACAAAATTCAAAATTGCACTATATAATGAAATGTATCTTAAGGAGATGAGGAGCAGCTATGAAAAAACATCTGTCCTACAAGCAATTGTTGAAAAAGAGCAGGGAACAAATTTGGAACGACAAAAAAACCATGGATGAAATCGATAAAAAAATTGACCAAAGATATTCTGGAAAAGTTTTAAAACCGCGATTTGCTTAATCCTGATTTACCCGGGTGACCGGGTTACATAGCCTAAAGAATATGTCGCCCGCACATGCTTCAATCATTCGGCATTTCATAAAAAAAAGACCAGCATGAGCTGATCAGGAGTAGAAAGTTATTGTTAATAATTGCTTAATGCAGACACCAAACTATTGGCTTGCGGGCTGCCGATACCGGTGACTAAATCGTAACCTGATTTTGCCGAGTAGCCATTGCTGCCGGAACTGATATCGTGGAAATTTTTTGAATAGGAAGTGCTGCCGCTTGTTCCGGCGGTGCTGTAAAGAGCACTCAAGGTCTGAGAACTGGAGAGCGGGCTCAGCCGGTTTTGATCAGCCAGTGCGATGAGCGCTGCCCAGGCCGGCGCGCTGAAACTGGTTCCGCCGACTTGAAACCATCCGGATTGGCCTTCATCGGGGGTACTTGTATAGACGGCTACTCCTGAGTTGGGGTCCGCGTCAAAAGCTACATCCGGAATGCCTCGCTTTGTGCCGATGACCGATTTCCAGGTCGATTGAAAGACTGGTGCACTTTCGTAGGAACTTTTTGCGCCGCCGGATCCGGACCAGGCCGATTCACTGGCATAGCTACCATCGGCATTGAGTTTTAGTGTCGTTCCGCCTACAGCAACGACGTCTGGGGAAGCGGCCGGCCAGGAACTTCCTTGACCGTCATCGCCAGAGGATGCCAGATAGGTGATTCCGTTTGTCGTAAAATGACTGTCATCCGATTTCTCAGTTGAAAATTCAGAGCCGCCCCAACTATTAGAAACAACGTTTGCACCATGTGAGGTAGCATAATCAATACTGGACAATAGGTTGGCATTTGAAGCTGTTTTCGCTTCGACCAGCAAAATTTTTGCGCTTGGGGCAAGCGCATGCGCCCATTCAACGTCCAGCGAGGTTTCCAGAGCCCAGCCGCCGTCTGTCTTCGGTTTTCCCTGAGGTTGGGCAATGGTTAATGTTGGACTTGGCAGTCCGTATTGCTGATCGAAGGTTGTTAAATCCGCTTTAATTGTCGGGCTCCCATAGGCATCTACAATTGCGATGGTTTGTCCGGCACCCGTTGCACTCAGTAAATTAATGCCATATGCGGATTTGATTTGGGACGGAGTCAGGACGCTCGAGACCGCCTTTGCCTTGATGGTACCGCTGGAGACATGTCTGAAACGGATGGGATGATTCGCAACCCAACCTGCCGGACTTTTTGCTGAAGCAGCAGCTGTTTTTGTGTTTTCCGCGGCGAATGCCGGCGAACCGATTGTAAAAAAGACGAGAGCTGCGGGCAATAGAGCTTTGAAAAGAAGTTTCATTTTTCCGATCATTTCTTTTCCTCCCTGCTAGATTATCAAGTCTCTCAAAGACAAGGATCATTGAATAACTATTTGACTAGCATAGCAGGATGATTTTGAAAAGGCTGTCAAAATAAGTCGATATATTATTAAAGTGTAAAAAATAGGAGATTAGTAGGGAAAGTATAGAAAAATAAGTGCTAAAAGTTCGTGAGGACTAGTGAAAAAGAAGGGGTTTATAGGCGAAAAAATTGCAAGAGCGTGAAAACATTTATTGTGGAGATCTCTTTAATGTGAGTTTATCACTTTATTGATGTCGAATGGACACAGAAGTTGCGGTATCTTTGCGCCATCCCCATTTTTAAAGGATACCACAGTGGACGACAAAGCGGCCTAATACCGGAAACTACCGGTATCAGACCGCTTCAGCTCGAAATTATCTTGTATTTAATCCGCTGCATTTGGCCAAATCTTTTTGGCCGTATCAATCACGAGTTTCAGTTTTGCCCACTGATCATCTTCGGTGAGTTTGTTGCCCTCTTCGGTTGAGGCAAAGCCGCATTGAGTGGAGAGGCAAAGATTCTCGAGCGGTACATATCGGGTCGCTTCATTAATCCGCTTCTGAAGACTTTGCTCGGATTCGAGTTCCGGAAATTTAGAGGTGACAAGGCCGAGAACCACTTTTTTATCGGAACCCTCTGTGAAGAGATCTGCAAGCGGAGAGAAATCGCCTGATCGGTCGTTGTCATATTCGAGAAAGTAGCCATCGACATGAAGCTGTGCAAGATATTTGGCAACCGGTCCGTAGCCACCGGAGAACAGGAAGGTCGAACGGAAATTTCCGCGACAGATATGGGTCGTCACTGTGAGATCTTGAGGCCGGCCTTCCAGCGCTGCATTAATCACGGCGACACTGTCCTGTGCCGTTTTTTCATATTGCGCTTTTTCCTCTTCATTTTGAGCCCCGATGATTCGGTCAATCAGAAAAGCCCAGGTCGTATCATCGAGTTGCAGATAGCGGCAGCCCAAATCATAGAAGCGTTGGATGGTTTTGTGATAGGCCGTTGCCAGGTCAGCCAGATAATCCGCATGGCTATTATAAAATTTAACAGCTTCGTCGCTGCGATGATCACGGAAAAACAAAGTTGGGCTAGGAATCGTTTGCTTCGCGAGAATGCCTTCTGGAACGATGCTGTTCAGATAGGAAAAAGCGGAAAAGAAGGGATGATCGGGATTGTAGCCGACTTTTCCGGAAAAGCGAACGTTGGTATCGCGCGTTTTCGCACCTTTGAATTTGTAGCTGTTGTTCTGTGAATAGGTTTCGACTCCGGAAAGTCCGGCAAGAAAGTCGAGATGCCACCAGCTGCGGCGAAATTCACCGTCCGTTACAGCCTTTAAGCCTAATGCGACTTGACGATCGGCAATTTGCCGAATGGCTTGATTTTCGACTTCAGTCAGGACACTTCTTTCGATCAGACCTGCTGCAAATTGTTCTCTTGCCGTTTTTAACGCGGCAGGGCGCAGCAGACTGCCCACTTGATCAAATTTGAATGGACCCTGTTTTGTAAGTGTTGCTGTCATTTTTAATTCCCCCATATATTTTATTAAATATAAAAGCGCTCGTCCTTCTGAATAGAAAGGACGAACGCTTCATTCGTGTACCACCTTGGTTTTAGGAACTCCTCGCGGAAATTCCCCTTAGCAAGTACCCGCCAAAAATTGGATCATAGCGGAGACTCTGGTGCTTTAATGGGCACACCCATCACTGTTTTACCTGAACGGTTCAACAGTGCAGCTTGAAGGCCATCTTCGGCAACTGTTGCCTTATCGCATTTCACCAGACGCGACTCTCTGAAAAGGCATAGGAAACCTACTCTTCTTCGCATTGCTTTTTCTTATTTATATCGTGTTGTTAGTATATTACAAACGTTGTGAAAAAATCAAGAGTAAATGGACAATTTTCAATAGATTTTGATTTGATTTTTTAATTATTTCTGACTGGAATCGCCTAGGCGGGTCGTCGTTTCAACAGCGGACAAGACGCTGCGTTGCAGTCCCGCTGCAAAGTCGCTTGCATTCAGTTCGTGGAGCAAGTGAATGCCGACACCGCCGGGTGAATTGTTGATATCCATCAATTGTCGCGGATGGAGCTTACTTTTTTTCAGCATGGCCACTGAACCGAGAAGATTATCAAGCGTCACTTCCCAAGCCTGTTCGCGTGTCAGGCCGGCAAGAACGCCGCCATCAACGAGTGATTCAATAAAATAATAGACATAATTTGGTCCGGCAACGCCGAAACCAGTAAACACATCGATCAGCGATTCATCAATATATTGAATCTTACCGAACCCCTCAAGAAAAGATTCAACGGTCTCTTTCTCTGCATAGGCGTTCAACGCCACACCGCTGTATCCGTAACCCGTATCTGTTAAGGTGTTGGGAATGATCCGGACAACGGGTTGTTCTTTCTTCCCAATATAGTTTTCAAGCTGATGAATGGTCACACCGGCGACGATCGAGAGGAGGGTCGTCGTGTGCTGTATATTTTCATGGATGAACGCACCGATGGATGCCAGATCATCTTGCGGTCGAACAGCTAATACGACGATATCTGCCTCTGAAATGAAATCTTTGTCCAAGCGTTCGGATGCCTGGAGATCATAAGTGTTGTTAAGAAACTGAACACGGTCCGTCCGAATATCGGTTACAGTGACTTGAGCGGCTGTGAGTGTTTGATTGGCTAATGATGCACGGATAATGGCTGTGGCCATATTGCCACCACCGATGAAATAAACATGCTGACTCATTCTGATTCGCTCTCCTTATCGAAATGCATTTCTATATATCCGGGATCAGCTGTCTGATCTGATGCAATAGAGTTGATGGCGCGTTTTCCGGAACGGTGCAGTCCGGGCCGAGAATAAAAGCACCGCTCGAATTCGCAGAGAGAGCAGCCCTAGCATTTGCCAACGCTTTTTCGCCATCTTGTTCTGTGAAATAACCGTGATGGACGCCACCGACTTTCGTATGATGCATCGGCCGTTCAATACCGGCGTTATGCGGAGCGACCACATCCCAGCTGATGCCATCAAATGGGTAATTCTGATCAAAATATTCCGGCCGAGCGTAATCGCCGCACGTATGCAAAATCACTTTTCCTTTTTTTACCTGATTGAGAATTTGCAAATCATAGGGCCTGGAAAAAGTCTCAAACGCATCCTCTGGCAGAAATCGTGGATTTGCTGTTCCAGTCACTGCATAGAAGAGACCGTCTGTTCCGGTTTCCTCGATCTCATGGACGTAATCCGATAATGTATCTGTGATGTTCTGCAACGCTTTTTTAGCTTCCTCAGGATTTTCAGCGAGCAGTTGGGGCAAGGTTAGCGTCTGTGTGCTCCCGTATAAGTGCTGCCCCTCATATGGAGAAATACCGGCTAAAAAAGAGAGCACACTGAGCGGCGAAAATAATGTCTGCACAAATGGCACATCAGAAATGCCATTTTTTAATAAGGATAAAAGTTCGAGTTGTTCATTCAGTGGTTCGCTGTTTGCAACATTCACCCGCTCAATCTGACTTAGATCCGCAGCCGTCTCAATAGCTGCATGGAGCTGTCTGGGGAAGACATCCTGATAGTCATTAAAATCGTAGGTGTTTCCCCATGTTTCTGCCAAATAGGTGGCCCGTGGATTGACTTTGATCCAGTCCCAGTCATAAGTCTGGGCAAATGTCACGGTTGTGTTTGCCAGATCGCGTGCGTTATGCTCGTTGCGGGTAAAATGATTCCAACTGCTGACGATAGGCCGATCAACTGGTTTGCCGGATAAAAGTGTATAGAATCGCTCTCGTTTCGATAAGGGCATCGTTATTCTCCTTTCATTAGGTGAATTGCCCGTTAGATGCGCGCGAATTAGTGTTTATTGCGGGCAAAAGGGACTTATTTAAATAAAATAATAATTGCCATAGCCGATACTAAGATGCGTTCCTTTCAGTTCCTCAGAATCTGTCTCAATAATCAGGCGATCCAAACGATTTTCATTCCCTTTTTCGAAGATGAATTTTTTATCAGCGATCCGGATCACCGGCTTTCCTTCGTCGGATTCTACTTCGAGATGCAACAAATCACTCCATGCCGCGGCTACTTTCTCCGGATTGGAGACATTAAAGACAGCTGCCTTGACGATTGCTTTTCCTGAAGGATGTTCCTTGATCACGCCGCTCGATTTCAGACTCACGATCCGCTCGGCATCCGCACCTTGCCATTGGATGAAAAAGGGATAAGCAACACCGTCCGTGTCTTTATCAATCGTGAACATTTTCCATTCAATCAATTTTCCTTGTGTATCCAGTCGCTTGCCATCCATGAGCGGTCCTACCGGCAGACCTTTTTTCTTAAATTCATCATAATTCTCCTGGATGTTGGTCGAGCGGATCGCAACAAAATTCAGACGCTGTTCCTGCGGTAAATAGCGCACGGCATCATAGGTTACCCGATTGCCCGGTTCTGCTTGCTTCGCTAAATCCCAATCGAAGATGTTGAGAAATTCGATATAGGATAAATCGAAATAAAGCAATGCGTTACTCGTTCCCCATTGTTTATGTTTCCCGCCCTTGGCAGCGATCAGGCCGTATGTGCCGAACAAAGCGATAGCATCGTCCAGATTATTGGTGAATTGTATCGTATGATCCCAGTGCAATTGAGCCATTGCTTTTCCCTCCACAAAAGATGTAATCACGGTCAAATGATTTCGCCTGCAATGGGCATGTGGAATCATTCGTTCAAGAATTTCATTTTTTCAGTGTAAAAACATTTTCGCCGTACCATTTCTTGGACAGCTTTACTAAGGTGCCGTCTTTCTTCAATTCTTTTAAAATCACATCGACTTTGTTGCGCAGTGTTTTATCGGCAGCAATTTGTTTATTAAATAAGAAGAAAGTGGGAACCACGCCGATGGAAGGTGTAACCTTCAGTTTCAAATGAAGCTGTTTTTGAACTTCCTGGAAAGCAGGCAGTGGATAGATTGCGGCATCATAGCGTCCGGCGGCAATCGCTTTGAATGGATCGGCTGCATATTGATCACCAATGCCGACCAAATCAATTTTATTATTTGGATGTGCTTTATTATAATTTGCGATGATGCTGTACCGGGCATCATCGGTGGATATCGGTGCTAATTTGCGCGTATGCAAATCGGCTAACGAATGAATATGTGTCTCATTTTTACGGATAATTAGCCGCGAGTCACTAAGCCCGGTTGGTTGACCGGAAAATAGATATTTTTTGGCTCGTTCCGAGTTTTTGTAAAAGTGCGAAGAAGCTAGATCAAATTTTCCAGACGCCAGACCGACGAGTGCTGAATTTTGTGCGAGCGCTGAATAGGTAAATTTATAGCCTTTCAATTTCTTATCAATGATCCGGAGCAGTTCACCGTCATAGCCTTGAGCTTTGTTGTTTTTGCCCAGATAGGAAAAAGGCGGGTTCGAGGCGACCAACGCCACTTTAATTTCCTTTACTTTCTGCGAGGAACCCGATGCGTTTCCGCAGCCGAAAAGAGTCAGCAGCAAGGCGAAAGCAAGGCCGAGAGACACCAGCTTCTTAACAGACTTGTTTTTCTTTGCATTCATTTTCTACCACTCACTTTCAGATTGTTGTATATTTTTTAAAACGTAATTCCAGCAGATGGAAAAATTGCGAGAATAGGAAACAGATGACGAGATAAATAATGAGTGCGTCAACATAAGCTTCTAAATAGTTTAAGCCCAGTGCAGCAACAACATTTGACTTGGCCATTAATTCAACCACTTCAATATTGTAAGCAAGCGATGTGTCCTTCAGCAATTCAATAAAAACATTCGAGAAATTTGGAATTGCTGCAGTCAGCGCCTGCGGGATGATGATTCGAATCAACGCTTGAAAACCATTCATTCCAACAGATAAAGCCGCCTCCATCTGCCCGCTGTCAACTGATCGATAGGCCGAACGAAAGACTTCAGATAAATAAGCAGATGCATTGAAGGTAAAAGCGATAATGGCGATCAGCAAATGAGGCAGCCCATTTGCCGAGAGAGCGAAGCCCTTTGTCTGCAAATAGGAAAGAAACTCAGGAAGGCCATAATAGACAACAAAGAGCTGCACCAAAATCGGTGTGCCGCGAATCATCGAGACAAAGACAACGGATAGTTCATTTAGCACGGGAATCTTTTTAATCCGGAGAAAAGCAATGAGTGCGGCAAAAAGAATGCCAATCAAGGTCGAAATCACGGACAGGAATAAAGTCATTGGTGCGGCGGATAGTATCTCAGGGAAAGCACGGATGGCAAAATGCATGTCAAACAAAGGGTTCAGACCTCCTCTCTTTGTATCGTTAAGGAATCATGATTCGATGCCGTCGCTCGTACCAGCCGATCAGCTGTTCAATGATAATGCAGATGAGCCAATAAATAAGTGAAAGGGCTAGAAAAGTCTCTAACTGTCGCACGCCAAAGCCATTCGCTGCGATTGACTGTGCCTTCTGAAAGACATCAATGATGCCAATTGAGTAAACGAACGATGTTTCCTTAAAAAGGGAAATAAACAGATTGCCCATATTCGGAATCGAGATGGCAATGGCTTGTGGAATGATGATACGTACGAGCGTCTGACCCGGACTCATGCCAACACTTTGTGCGGCCTCCCGCTGTCCTTTATCCACTGCCAGATAAGCTGATCGCATGGCTTCGGAAAAAAAGGCCGCCATGCCAAGCGCAAACGCAAGGATTGCAAAGGCCGATTTATACCAATTATTGATGTTGATTTGTACAAGCATAAAAAGCTGTGGTAACCCATAATAGACCAGTAAAAGCAGAAGCAGAGGCGGCGTACCGCGCATAAAAGCAATATAGCCAGTAACCAGCGATCGCAAAAATTTGTTTTGACTAAGGCTGAGAAATGTTAGTCCAAAGGCAACGATCAACCCGGCAATTAATGAGAGCAGAGTGAGAAATAATGTGAATGGGACCTGTTCCAGAAGGATCGGCAGGACATGAAAAATATAGCCGACATCAAAGATTTTCCCTTGCATTGCGAATCTCCTCCTTCATCAGTGGGCAGTGATCCGCTGCAAAAATTGCTGCGTTCTGACTTCACTGGGATTTGAGAAGATTTTGTCCGGCGTTCCTTCCTCGACGACCACGCCGCCTTCCATGAAGATAACCTTTGTGGCGATATCACGGGCGAAAGCCATTTCGTGGGTGACAATGATCATCGTTTGCCCTTCCTCAGCCACTTTCTTGATAACCTTCAGCACTTCACCGACCAGCTCTGGATCGAGAGCAGATGTTGGCTCGTCAAAGAGAATAATTTTCGGATTCAATGCCAGTGCACGGGCGATACCCACACGTTGTTTCTGTCCTCCGGATAACTGTTTCGGATAATAATCGTTTCGATCGGCAAGACCTACTTTTTCGAGTAGTTGTTCACTGATTTTTCGGGCCTCTTTTTTATCTTTCTTTTTGGCGCAAATGAGTCCTTCCATGATGTTCTCGACAGCAGTTTTATTATTAAAGAGGTTATAGGTTTGAAACACCATGGCTGTTTGACTTCTTATTTCGGTAATATCTTTTCTGTTCACTCGTGCCAAATCAACCGTTTTTTGATTGAAGATTAGTTTTCCTGCGTCAGCTTTTTCCAAAAAATTAATGCATCGGAGCAAGGTTGTTTTTCCCGAACCACTTGGCCCGATAATAACGACGACTTCTCCATCACCGACAGAGATATTGGCACCTTTAAGGACATCGACCTTACCATATTTTTTGTGTATTTTCTGAATTTCTATCACTAGCAGCACCTCCTTATGTAAATGGAGAAATCTGATAAATACAAAAAATCAAAGTCCTATTAATGGGTTAATACTATTTGATTACTAGGCTTTAATACTGACAGACTTCTGATTATCACCTTTTCTTATGCTTTGAATTGATCCGGGTAATAAAAAAGGCTACTTTTCGAGTTAGAAAAGTAGCCAAATAACATGATATGCCCGATCAGCTTAATCTCTTCTCATCTCCCAGATTTCCATCTGCCGGATTTAACACCAACACATTCGTGCGGTTGTCGGATTTCATCGGGCCGGTCCCTCCGTCACTCTTGATAAGAATTATTTGATTTTTGATAAGTATACGAATGTTGCTATTTTTTGTCAATACCCATTATTTGATCTCTTATCATTATAAAAAATTAAACCAACTAATTACATAATGATTATTGACTATAGGGCACCTTACAGAATATGATTGGAGTTAACTATTAAAGTAAATCATTAGGGGAGAGAAATATGAGCGAGATTCGCGAAGAAGTATTGAAGACCATTAAAAAAAATAATATTCCAAAACTGACAGATGAAGTGACTCTCGCTTTAAGAGGAATTACAGAAAAAAGAGCATCAACCGTTGCTTATATGATTAAAGAAGCAAAAAAACGTGGACTGGATGATGAGTTTGCACGCGCTGCTATCCAAAACTACGGAGTAGACGGTGGTCATGCGATGAAGACGGAGCTGAAGGATGTTCATGATCTGAAAGAATTCGCTAACTGTTTTACAAGTGGACTTGAAAGCCGCGTTTACGAAATGGAGACCAAAGTTTCAACCGAAGATGAGTTTGAGGTCAACTTTCATTATTGCCCTTATGTCAATCGCTGGATGCAAATGGATATTGATGCCGATGAGATGGCTACTTTCTGCGAAATTTGCATGGAAGGAGATAGGGCGATCAGCAACGTTTTTGAAGATATTGAGTTTCATCTCGGAAATACGATTGCTAAAGGCGGTAAAGTCTGTGAAGTACATTATCGGAAAGCGGAGTAACTCCTAGGATAAACTGCCTGAGGGCATCGCCCGATAGGCAGTTTATCCGCAGAAGAGGGAGCGTTATCCGCAGAAGAGGGAGCGTTATCCGCAGAAGAGGGAGCGTTATCCGCAGAAGAGGGAGCGTTATCCGCAGAAGAGGGAGCGTTATCCGCAGAAGAGG
>JBHGUY010000014.1:0-2858 GCA_048976585.1 Sporolactobacillus sp.
GTAGTGGATATATCCCATTTTGCTCACCTTATCTTATTATAGCAAAAAACTTTCAGAGGCCACTAAAGTGCCATCAAGTCCTGAAAGGATCTACTGGCTGAAAGCCAGTGGGTTTAGACCAAGAGTTCGTTGACTAAAAATAAAGATCGCTTTCATCTTGAGATGAAAAGCGATCTAAAAGGATTGTCACTTTTCTTATCTTCAAGACAAATAAGTCTACTGAAATTGACACCTTATATGCTTCCGCATACAGGTTGTCGTGACTTCATCGGGTCAGTCCCTCTGCCACTCTTGATAAGAATATCTTTCTCTATGAAATTATTAAAAAACCATTGATTATAAGAAAGCAAACGTGCATGATCCGACAATCGTGTGTGTCATGAATCAATAATACATTATAGCATTGTCTTCTCTTGAAAGGATTCTGTCCGGCCGGGCAAATAAGAATAATCCTGTTTTAACATTATTATTCCTATGTGTCAACAAGGAAATTTCCGTGCTCATCGCTGTTTAATCCCCCTTGCCTCATAAAAAACAGCTTTTGTTGTCATACCGGAACGCCCTGATCCTAGCGCTAAAACTATAGATTCAATAGAAAAATTTTATCATAAACCGGCTGCACGAAAAGCCTGCTCAAGGTCGGCAATCAAATCACCCGCACCCTCCAGTCCGACACTGAGCCTAAGAAAACCATGTTTTCTGAATGCCTCAGAATAAAAACTAATCCGTTCATCATCCGGTCCGATAAATACGATCAGACTCTCGTCATGGCCTAATGAAACTGCAGAAATGATAATTTTCAACGAATTAACAAATTGATTGATCGTTTCTGAATCACCCTTTATTCCGAAGGCTAGAACTCCGGAATAAAGACTCATTTGTTTTTTGGCGATTTCATGCTGCGGATGGCTCTTCAGCCCTGGATAGGCCACAAAACTGACGGCCGGATGGGCCTCCAGAAACTCGGCGATCTTTTGTGCACTTTCGCTATGTTGTTTCATACGCAACGGTAAAGTCACCACACCGCGCATGATCAACCAAGCATTGAATGGACTGATACAGCCGCCAATATTAACCATTGCTTCCGTTTTTATCTTATCGATTAATTGTTTATTGCCGATCACTGCGCCACCCATCGCATCGCCATGACCATTAATATATTTGGTGAGGCTCTGTACAACCAGATCAGCACCCAGTGCCAACGGTTGCTGCAGATAAGGCGAAGCAAATGTGCTGTCAACGGAAAGAAGAGCCCCAGCTTCATGTGCAATTTTGGCAATTTCAGCAATATCGCTGATACGCGTCGTCGGGTTTCCCGGTGTTTCGATATGGATCAGTTTCGTGTTCGGCCGAATGGCTTGCCGCACAGCTTCAAGACTTGATGTATCGACTAGTGACGTTTCAATCCCATATTTATCGGGTAAGTATTGTTCCAGAAGTCGGTAAACCGCAATATATGAAACATCTGAACAAATGACATGGGCGTTCTTATCAAGAAAGCTGAAAAACACAGCGGACAGAGCAGAAACTCCGCTGGCTAATACCACGCAGTCTTCTCCGCCTTCCAGAGAGGCGAGACGCTGCTGCAGATAAATTTGATTAGCCGAAGTCGTCCGGGTATAGATCAAATTATTCGGATCACTCCAGTTAAGGGCAGAAGCGTCATCCGGAAGACGATAACTGTTGGCCATCGTTATTGGCCGCCTGATCGCACCCGTTTCTTTATCAATATCATTGCCGACATGGATACACCGCGTGATAAAATCGGTCTCACGATAATCCGTCATTTCAGCTCACCCCTGCTTTCACCATTTTTTATTTCCAATAGCAGTTTAGAAAAAAGAGTCCCTTTTACAGGGACTCTTTTACAACTTTTCGGACAAACGGGTCAGAACTGATGCCGTCTGCCACTATTTTTTTCGCCCACTCTTTTGCCGAGAAAAGTGAATGATCGCGGTAATTACCACAGCTTTCAATTGTCGTTCCCTGCACATCATCCCAGGTCGCAGGACCAGCGATGAATTCCAATGAGCCCTTCAAAGCCTTGGCAACCTCCACTGTATCATGTTCTCCCCATAAAATCAGATGAAATCCTGTGCGGCAGCCAAATGGAGAGCAATCGATCACACCTTTCAAGCGGTCGCGCAAGAGAGCTGCAAGCATATGTTCAATCGTATGCAGACCTGCTGTGGGAATTGCATTTTCATTAGGTTGGACAAAGCGCAGATCAAAATTCTGAATTTGATCGCCCTTAGGTCCATTTTCTGTCGCGATCAAACGGACATAGGGAGCTTTGACCTTTGTGTGATCCAGTGTAAAGCTTTCAACTTTTGCCATATGAATAAATCTCCTTTGATTTCTAATTCACAAGTTTTATATCCGGCCTCTTAATCGATATTACGCATACATGTTATATGTTCCACAGAAGTTCAATCTGCTCATTACTTAAATTATATTTCATACTTACCAGATGTCAATACAAGAATTTAAACCGTAGAGCGGATTTTATCGTTCAATCGCAGATATCTTCTGGTGGCTAAAGATTACATGCTCTGAATCTTTTATCCATTTTCCCAAGAATGAACGACTCCTCAATCCCTTCAGTAGGGTTTGTTGCACCAATAGCCAAATCGGCCATTCCCTGATTCTTACAGGACTATCTGGTCGAAAAGTGTAGGAAATTTAGTTTGAAAGGAACACTTGTTCGCCAATAAGTAAAAAAAGCGCAGAGAAACCCTAAGGCGTCTCTCCAGGTTCATGACCAAGAATTTGAGGGCGATCACTGTTTCACTGGTTTCTCGTAACATCGTGTAGATACGATTCAAACCGAAACGACGTTTGCCTTCGCCAAACTTCCC
>JBHGUY010000015.1:0-84317 GCA_048976585.1 Sporolactobacillus sp.
CGTTTAAGATTATCAAGGATTGAGTTTCAGTCGAAATCTTAAGCGTGCTTAAGCACGAAATTTTCAACCGGCTTTAGCCGGAACTGCGACTTTCAGTCGCAAAAGAAATCCCTGCACTTTGAGTGCAGGGTGGTTTAGAAATTAATAGCCTTTCCACATATCAGTGACAAGTCCAAGCGCGACAAAATCATAGGGGATATAGCAATAGCCTTTGTCACCCCATGCATCGCCCCACGAGTTACGGATGATCAGATAGCCTTTGTTTCCCTCATGTTCAAGCGTGTCATCATAGCCGGCAGCCAAGAGCGCATGCCCGCCAAGCTGTTGCTCGCCGTTTTGTGGAATCGGGACAAAACCGTTTTTCGCCGGGTCATCACCTTCGAAGCTTTCAAAGACGATCACGCCGATAACGACCGGATGCCCTTCCGCCAGTGAAGCTTTGAGCGCATGCAGAGATGAGACTCGGTGATATTCACTAATCCGATGCTCTGGGGCATCTTTTTCCGCCTTTTTGCTTGGAGCTTCGGTAAACCTACTGATGTTGTATGGATCATCGACTTCTGGACAAACACCGAGCTTATGGACAACCTTCATCCCATCGCGGAGTTGTGCGCCAGAATCGGAATCAATCGTGCCTTCTAACTTCCGTTCCTGATAATAGAGAAACAGCCGGGACAGGCTAACGAAATCTTTCGTGTCGTTTCGAAGCTGTTTCTTTTCGAGATATTCCATTAAGCCGGAACCGATGGCATTGGCCGTGCAACTCCCGAGCTGGCCCTGATCGACAATCGGCGAGAGTTGACTGCGTAAATCCACCTTTTCCGGAAGCGCCGACGGATCTTTGATCTTTGGCCGGTAGAGCTTATCACGAAAATCCAATTCGTCCTTTTTGAGTAAATAGCGTCCTCTCATTTTTTATCATCTTCTTCCAATTTAGTAATCCTTACCCGATGATCCCGGACTTCGTTTTCAACTTCCGTCAATCGCTTAGTCATTGCCTGATGCTCCTTCATATCAAGATTTAAGCTAATGGTCAGATCGTCCAATGCCTTTTTCAGCGGTTCGATATGATTTTCTACTAATTCTGTAATGAAACTAACCATAGGTTTCAGCACGCCAAACCGGAATAGCGCGTAAGCCGCCCCGACAAGGCCGCCAAGCGCTGTAATCAAAGCCGCCCATTCTGTCACGTCGAAGCCGAGAATTTTCAATGTACTATCACCTCTCAAATCCTATTAATAATTTATGTTTGTCCTGCTGTGCCCGTAAAGGCTGATAGATTAGCGTTTTTACACATAAAAAATAGGACCCGACAGGATCCTATTTATGGGAAAGATTACTTGGCACTCTCTTTTGGTTTATCAGCTTTTACATTTTTTGTCTGGGTTCTTTTTCCAATTCATCAATTCTAGTGGATTGAGCCTTATTAATCGCAACAAGTCCACCTCAGCATATATTTTTGGACCTGCGTGCTAAATTATCGAGCCTTGCGAATGAGTTCTTCCATTTTGATTGAAAATTGACCGACTTTGTTTGACAACTCCTGTGACAAATTTACCATTTCACAAAAAAAACTGCTTCATATCGAAATCGGAGTATGAAGCAGTTTTTTTATCTGTCGACAATGTCCACGTGATAGGTCTCAAGCCATTCGTTGATCATGGCCAGGTGAGCAATCAATTGTGGTCCGCTCATCAGCTGACCAAACCAAGGAACCTTGAACGAGGTACCTTTTGAATCAATAATTGACTGGATTTTTTGTTTATCCATCAATTCAAGCAGCGGCGAAGCCGGATTATCGATGGCTTGCTGCAGCCACTCGGAAACAGCACGGGTGTATTCCGGATGGTACGTTTTCGGATAAGGGCTCTTTTTCCGGTACAGCACATCATCGGGCAGATAACCTTTTAAGGATTCGCGCAGGATCCCTTTTTCACGGCCATGAAGCATCTTCATATCCCACGGCACATTCCACAGATATTCAACAAGCCGATGGTCGGCAAATGGAACCCGCACCTCAAGACTCGCGCCCATACTCATCCGGTCCTTGCGATCAAGCAGCGCAGTCATGAACCAATTCATATTCAGGTAAAAAAGTTCGCGCCGTTTCGCATCGACACCGGATTCCCCGTCAAGCCGCGGAGTTTCCGCAACCGTTTCGTTAAAACGCATCAGCGCATAATCCTTCAATTTCAATCGGCTGCCCCACTTGTCGTTCAGTAATTCCTGGCGGGCTTCCGTCGAGCGCATCCATGGGAATCCCTCTTTTGCCGAGGTTTCCGGGCTATGAAACCATGGATAACCGCCGAAAATTTCATCGGCACATTCGCCGGATAAGGCCACTGTAAATTCTTTTTTGATTCCCTCGCAGAGCCAGAGCAGCGAAGAATCGACATCCGCGTAACCCGGCATATCGCGCACTGTAATCGCCTTTTTCAGATAAGAGACCAGTTGTTCATTATTAATGATCAAATTATGATGCACAGTCCCCAGATAATCGGCTACCTCCTGAATAAAAGGTGCATCGCTGTTCGGCTGAAACTTGCTCTTGTGAAAATATTGCTCATTATTGATATAATCAATCGAATATGTGTGCAGTGGCCCGCGATCCTTTTTCTTAAAATATTCAGCGGCGATTGCTGAGATTCCGCTTGAATCCAGTCCCCCGGAAAGGAAAGTCGTTACCGGAACATCGGCAAATAATTGCCGCTCCACAGCGTCTTTAAGCAGATAGCGGACATGTGCTGCCGTTTCTTCAACATTGTCGGTATGACGTTTGCTGCGGACATTCCAATAACGCCAAATATGCAGACCATCCGCCGTATAAGTCATCGCGTGAGCCGGGCGCAATTCGTTAATTCCAAGATACACACCGTTTCCGGGCGTCCGCGAAGGACCGAGGCCGAAAATCTCCGACAAACCTTCGCGATCGATCGCCGGCAGCACATCCGGATGGGCAAGAATCGCTTTAATTTCTGATCCGAAAAGCAGGCGTCCGCTCTGTTCCTTGTAAAAAAGCGGCTTCACGCCTAACCGATCACGGGCGGCAAAAAGACGCTGCCGCTTCGGATCCCAAATGGCGAAAGCAAAAATTCCATTAAAATGATCGAGGCATTGCTCCTGCCATTCAATATAGGCTGTTAAAAGAACCTCCGTATCGGAATGGCCGGTAAACGTATAACCGGCCTGCAATAAATCTTTACGTATTTCTTCCGTATTATAAAGTTCTCCGTTATAAATCAGGACATATTCGGTCTGATTGACTGTCTTTTTCATCGGCTGTCGCCCATTTTCTGGGTCGACAACAACCAGACGCGCGTGGCCGAACGCCGCTTTCTCAGAGACCCAGATATTTAAATCGTCCGGGCCGCGGTGGTCCATCGTCTGCGCCATTTTTTTAACTGTCGGCCCTTGGCCGCGTAAATCGCTGCGCCAGTCAACCCAGCCTGTGATTCCGCACATGAAGGTCATCCTTTCCTATGATCATTGACCATTTGATTACTCACTATCTTATGCAGCAGGGCTGGGCACGTGAGCGGCGGCCAATCCGGATAATGTATAGTTTAGGAAATTATTGTCTATTCTTTTTTGAGGGGGAACGGACGTAAAGAAGAATCAGAGAGTGAAAGATATAAAGAGAATGATCAAAAAGTATAGAGGAATGTTCGCATGAAAAAATTTTTCATTTTAATTGTTTCCATGCTTACACTCGTTGGCCTCTCCTACCTTACCCTATTTATCATTTCCAACATCTATAGTCCCCAGGCCGATCACGTCCCGTTTCTGAATAGTGATCGCGTAATTAATCAGAAGATTGAAAGCTATCGTCCGATTTTCAAAAAATACGCGCGGCTTAATGGATTGGAAAATGATACAGATCTGCTGATGGCGATGGCCATGCAGGAATCAAAAGGGAACTCCGTCGACGTCATGCAGGCATCGGAGAGTCAGGGTCTGCCCAAGGACTCGATCAAAAGTCCTGAAGAGAGTATACGCGCGGGAACAAAATATTTCAGAAAATCACTGGATCGTGCCGGTGGTGATACTCGTCTCGCCCTTCAAAGCTATAATTTCGGTATCGGATTTTCCGACTATGTCAAAGCGCATGGCGGCAAGTATACGCCGGCACTTGCTAAACGCTTTTCACAACTTAAAGCCGAACAATTAGGCTGGACAACCTATGGGGATCCGGACTATGTCAGCCATGTCCTGCGTTATTATAGAAATGAACAGGAAAAACAGGCTATCGCCAAAAAAGAAGCGCCATAACAGGCGTGCTAAAGCTAAACGCTAACAAAAATGAACGGATCCGCTTGGATCCGTTCATTTTTGATTAATCGGGCAATGAGCTTTCTCTCAGTTTCCCTTTTTCCAACCAGTAAATTCTTGTAAAACATTTTTGAATAAAATAACGATCGTGGCTTACGGCGAGTACGGTGCCGCGAAAAGCGATCAATGCGTCCTCAAGCACTTCGCGGGAATCGATATCCAGATGATTAGTCGGCTCATCGAGGACAAGAAAATTCACTTGGCGCTGCATGAGCTCGGCGATTCTCAATCGAACACGCTCACCGCCGCTCAGTGTACCAATTTTCCGAAAAACATCGGCACCGTAAAAAAGAAATTTCGCCAGCTCATGACGGGCTTCCGCTTCTGTAAGATAGGCATGTTCTCTGAATACATCAATTAAGCGGGTCTTCTCTTCTTCCGGGGTTTGAAATTCATGCTGCGTCAGAAAACCGATGGACAAATTGGTACCCAGCCGGACCTCCCCAGCTTCCTGTTTTCGCTTTCCCAGCAAACATTGCAGCAGCGTTGTTTTCCCAGAACCATTAGGACCCATAATTGCCACGCGATCATGGAGGCGAATCTCTAAAGTCAGATTTTGGAACAGGGTTTTACCGCCAGCCTTCACCGATAGCTCAGAAGCTTGACAAATTCTGTCACCTGCTCTTTTATTCGTTTCGAATGATAAGGCGGCAGTTTCATTCTCCATTTTCGGCTTTTTCAAGCGATCGATTCGTTCCAATGCCTTCTCCATACTTTTCGCACGGCGATGCAGACCAGCATTCGGTGGATTAGCCTGATTGGCCCATTCCTTCAATCTTTTGATGGTTTCCTTCATCTTCTTAATTTTCTTTTGCTGATCATTATAGGCGGCAAAAGCGGCCAATTGTCTCTGCTGTTTCTCTTTCACATAAGCTGAATAATTTCCTGTGTATTCGGTGATGATGCCGTCCTCCAGATCCAAGACCTTTGTCGCAATCCGATCCAAAAAAAAGCGATCATGACTGACGAGGAGTACAGCGCCTTTATAATTCCTGATAAATTGTTCAAGCCACTCCAGAGCAAAAATATCCAGATGGTTGGTAGGTTCATCGAGCAGCAAGAAATCCGGTGCAGTCAGCAATTGGCGCGCCAGTTCTGCTTTTGTCTGTTCTCCGCCGCTCAAGACGTCCGCAGGTTTGTCCAGAAGTGTGAGAATTCCGAGACCTCCTGCAACCTGCTCCACTCTATAGTCGATCTCATATCCGCCCATTCGCTGAAATTGCTCCTGCAATTCGGCATAGCGCGCCAGTTTTCGTTCAAGCACCTTTGGTTCAGATTGCGCAAATTCTGCTTCCAAGCGACGCATTTTTTCTGAAAGTTGATGGCACGCACTGAATACTCTGCGCAAAACCTCGCGCAAGGTATCTTTTCCAAATTGCGGCAACTGTTCGAGAAGACCAACCGTTGCCTTTCTGCTTATCGCCAGAGCTCCGCTATCCGCCCGATCTTTCCTGGCGATGATCCGCAGTAAACTGCTTTTCCCGCTGCCATTGGCGCCAACCAAAGCCGCTTTTCCATCCTCCGGCAACGAAAAGCTGACATCAGTCAGTACCTCTTTTCCGGCAATATTCTTTTTAATATGATCAGCCTGGCAAATAATCATCTGAGACACCTCGATTTATTTTAGACGCAAAAAAGCCATGAGCAAATTGCACTCATGGCTGAAAATTTTTATAATTAAAATGCTTTGCAATCAATCATAAAATCAAACGACAGGACCTGTGCCATGAGTCGAAACTATTCTGTTTTCCCAAAAAGGGCAGACTACTCCCTTAAACAGAAAAGCAGAAAAAGTTGCGCGAACTAAATATAAATAAGCATCAATCCTAGCGCGCAATTTGAACATGGACACAGAACCCACCTCCTCAATCGAAAAATTAATTGTACTCTTTAATCTTAGCATAGCCCTATCGAACCAGCAAGGGCAGTCATTTCATCTTCCTGACTTTGCGGAACAGACCGAAAACAGCAATCGTTTCAACAACATTCGTAAACGCGAACGGATCGATCGTCTGAATAATCCGGCGCAATTCATAGAGCTCATAACGGGTAATGACAATCATTAACGTATCACGATCACGGCCGGTGAATCCGCCTTTAGAAGGAATACGCGTAATTCCGCGTTCGAGCTGAGCATAGATCGCCTTTTGCAGCTTCTGAGCCTTATCGGTGACCACCCATGCAGTCAGCTTGACATAGCTGGTGTGGATGGCATCGACGATCCTTGTGGCCACATACAATTCGAGCAGGGTATACAGGGCGGGCCGCCAGCCAAATAGAAAACCGGCCGACAAAATGATCAGCGCATTCAATGCAAACATATAAAAACCGAACGGTCGATCTTTGACCCGAGACAAGATCATCGCAATGATATCCATGCCTCCAGTCGATGCCCCGAACTTCAGCGTGATCCCAACGCCAACCGCCTGGACAACCCCTCCGAATACTGCATTCAGCAGAATATCTTGGGTCAGGGGATGAACAGGAATGAAAGCCATGAACAGCGTAGTCAGTAAAACGCTGAGTGCACTGTACAAGGTAAAACGGTGTCCGACCTTAATCCAACCCACACAAGCGACCGGAATATTGAATAAGAGCAGCAATAGCCCCGTACTCAAATGAATGGGTGCATTCTCCAGCAGAGCCGAAACGAGCTGGGCAATACCCGTCACACCCCCGGAAAGTACTTTGGCCGGAATTAAAAAAATATTCAGTGCTGCCGCATTCAGCAACGCTCCGGCAACTACAATAGAGAATACTTTGGCATCCTGATAAACTGACTTCCATTTTGTAGGCAAAAGCTGCAGCTCCAATCCGTAGCGTTACCTATAAATTACCATATTTGACTAGGCTGCTTCAACCGTGTTGTTATGAAATACTGTCAGTCGCCCAAGGACCGGCAGCAGTCGTATGTTCCTGGTACCGATTCGGCCTTCTCCTATAGTATTACGCTGGCTATGGCGATCATTCATTTTTTTCAATGGTGCAGGGATCAAGCGGTGTGGATAAATCGCTTTGATCTATTTTTTCACTGTATCCTAAATAATTGCCAAAAATCGTGCAGACAGCTTTTCCGAATACTCCTACTTCGTCAATATGTATGAACGATGAGCGGTTCCATAGAACTCTGATGATCAATAACAAATACTGGTTTGCCGGAACAGAGGACATACAAAGATGGCCCTGTTTCTCTAGATAACAATTTTTCCGCGCAGTCCCGCTTTTCCAGGCAATCCCGCAAAGCCATCTGCCTTTATAAAACTTCCAGATGCAGGCGACTTCCTCTTCCGGAAGGCTCCGCCGCCTCGACAATCAGTTTTCTCGGCAGCCGTTCCCGCATTTCCGGAACATGACTGATCACGCCAATCGATAGACGGTGCAGATGCAGTTTTTCCAAGGCCGTTAGCACGGTATCAAGCAGTTCCGGATCCAGCGTGCCGAACCCTTCATCCAGGAAAAAAAATTGCAGGGGAACGTGGCCATTCAGCTGAATCTGTTCTGAAAGCGAAAGAGCAAGTGCCAATGAGGTAAGAAAAGTCTCACCACCAGAAAGCGAGGAAACCGGCCGGCTAACGCCGCCATTCCCATTATCACGGATAGAAAAACCACCGGAGGTATCTGACTCAAGTGCGTAGCGCCCATGCGTCAGATCGCTGAGCCGAGCAGACGCGGCGACGCAAACCTGCTGCAATTGTTCGCTAGCTACAAACTCGACAAATGCGTTGCCGCGAAACACACGTTGTAGTTGTTCAAATTGGTCCGCGGCTTTCTGCACTTTTTTCCGTTCGCTTTCCAGCATCTTAAACGTCAAATGCCGCTGTTCAAGATCCTTTAATTGATTGATCGCAGCACCAAAGGCTTCGCTCAAATTCTGAACGGTTGCCTGAAGTGCGGTCAATTGCTGATGGCTTGCCTCAATCGCGTCAGCAGTTACTGAACGACCGCCCAGTTTTTCACTGACTGAACGCAGTTCCGTAGATAAAGCTGCAGTCTTCTGCTCATAACTGTCGACTTGGTTCTTCAGATCGATTCGGCTCTGATCATCTAAATGAGCCTCTAGAACATCTGAACGCTGCCGAAAATCAGAATCAGCCAGTTTCCTTTGCCAAAGTTCAGAGACATTCGCCCAGTCTTTTTCCGCGCGCTGTAAACGTTGCCCGGCACTTTCTAGGGCCTTTTCCAAATGGATCCGTATCGTCCAGGATTCCCGCCAGTCTTTGTCGGCACGCTCCTGCGCAGCCTGAAGCCCTGTCAATCGATTGCCTGCTTGCTTGAGAAGGACATCCAATTCGGATGCTGCGGAAAAACCGAGCTTCTCTAATTCCTGCTGACAACGAATCGAGTTCTTGCTGAAAGATTCCATTCGTCCCTGCAGCCGATTAAAGTCGGATTCAATCTCTGCTCTTTTATTGCGGTAGTCAGACCGCTTTTCTTCCTGCGTTTCTCTTTCCTTTCGTATTTTCTGAATGCTTTGCTGAATTTGTTCCCGCTCCTGATCGTCCTCCTGCATCTTTTGAAAGGCCGTGTCAATTTTCTCCGGTGCCTGGTAATCGGCTGACCAGTCCTTAAGCCGTTTAGTGACCTCACTTTTGTCTTTTCTCGCTTCTTGTTCGATTTCGATCTTTTTATCCTGATAAAATTTCAGGTGAGCCTCTACTTCCGAGCGATCCAATTTCAGTTGTTGCAAATCGCTCGTCAGTTGTTCCAGACCGGCATCCGTCTGGAGCATATCTTGTTTCCCGGCTTTTACAGCGTTACGAAAATCCGCTGCAATTTGCAAAAGGGTGCGCTGCTCCGCTTTTTTACGGATTAACGCCTCTTTCTCAGTGGACAAATCAGGCAGACCGTCAAGGAGATCAGCTATATTTTTCGCGCGTTGTTCCATCTGCAAGAGACAAAGGCGGCAATCCTGCTGCGCCTGAGATAAGCGTTGTTCTGCTCTCTGATAGTCTGAAAGTTTATTTTCCCAATGCGTTTCATCCGGCAGTTTCTGTTCCGCAGCTGGAAGAGGATGATGAATCGCGCCGCAAACCGGACAAGGTTCCCCGTCCTCCAGCGCAGAAGCCAATTGATAAGCGAGTGATTGCCGAAGATCGCGTTCATGCTTCTGCTGCGCTTCCTCCCTCTGGTACTCCAATTCTTTCCGCGCTGTGCCTATCTGCTCAGCAAGTGCAGCAAGACCGCAATAGATATGTTGATACCGCGCAAATAATTGTTGCCCTTGATCGTTTTTTTGCTTTTGCTTTTCCTGAAGCCGGTTCATGGCTTCCTGATCGGCAAGCCATTTTTGCTGGTAACGGGTCCAATCCTGACGTTTCCGGTCAATCTGTTCGGACAGGCTGTCCAGCTTGCCTTTTTCTTCTCTGGCCGCCTGCAGCAGGCTTCTTTCACGCGCCGACAGGAATAGGATTTCCATCCGCTTCTCCGCGTCCCGCAATCTTTCATCATGATCCTCAATCAATTGAGAAATTCGTTTTTCTTCTTCGCTTTCCCGGTTCATTTGCTGGGTCAATTGTTCGAGACTCTGCTTGTCAGTCTGGGCGTTAATCTGTAGTTCTTTGAGCCTGCGCTGAACAGATATCCCCTCCTGCATTTGCTGCTTTTGACCGGTGATTTCCGGCTCCTGTTCTGCAAGGCTCTGTTTTGCTTGTTCAAGCGCCTTTTTCTTCAGCTGCTCTGCTGCTTCGGCATCATGAAGCTGTTTTTTATTTTCAGTGCAGACCTTTTCTGCTTCTTTAAGCTCTGTTCCCGAACTGTCGAACGCATCAAGATAAGGAATCAGCGCATCTGCAGCCTGATCCAAAATCAAGGCCTGTTTTTTCCCCTGGATGGCTTCACGCTGGTTTTCAAGAAGCTGCAAATCTTTTTGCTTCGCTGCCTTTTCTTTTTGCAGTTCCTCCACTTTCAGCAATTCATCATAAACCTGCGACTCTTTTTCCCAGGAAATTCGTTTCGCGTCGAGCTCCTTTTTTGTTTCTTGTGAGTGGACTCGCAAGGCTTCCAAGGCATCCTTCGAGGCGTCCCCGAGCATTGATTCTTTCTCGGTAATGGTCGCTAGGTTGCGTCTTGCCGCATCGGCATGCGCCTTCAGACGAGTACTCAGCACCTCGCCGTATTTTTCAAGATGAAACAACCGCTGAAGCATTTTCCGCCGTTCATTTCCCTTAAGCGATAAAAATTCAGCAAATTTCCCTTGAGGAAGCACAACGGCGCGTGTAAAATCATCGTGCGTCAGACCGAGAATCTCTTGAATTTTGCGGGTGACGTCTCTTTCTTTATCTGCCAGCACCTGCTTCTCTACGCCAAGCTGAAGCAGACGGCAGGAAGCCATGCGCAGGCCGTCATCCTTGATACGCTTATAGCTGCGCTCGACCCGATAACGCTTTGTTTGTGCGCCGTTCAATTCAAAGGTAAAGCCGACAGCTAATTGATCCTCCAGTTGATTCAGAATACCCTGTGTATTATTAGCTGCGCGTTCCACCGTTCCGTACAAAGCGAGGGTCATCGCATCCAGAATCGTCGACTTACCGCTGCCGGTCGGTCCGAAAATGCCGAAAATACCGTCTGCACAAAGAGCTTCAAAGTCAATACGCTGCTCTTCCCGGAAACTATTCAGCCCGCGAACGGTCAATTCAATTGGTTTCATCGGTGTCACTCCCCACTGCGGCCTCAGATTCTGCTGTTTCTTCTTCGATCAATTGTAAAAATAACCGGACCAAATCGCTGCTAGGTTCAGCACCCTGCGTCTGTTCGCGATAAAAGCGCGCAAAAAGCTGATCGATAGGCAATTGCGATCGCTGAATTTCTTCTTTGGATTCGCGAGTTTGATAGATTGGCCGGATATTGACGATGTGCTCATTTCTCTTGCGCAGTTCCTGAATATCATGCATCGTCATCGCCTGATCGAGCTTAATTTCGAGATCAATCCAGGCACCAGCATCCCGCTTCTGATCGAGCCATTCTCGAACTTCATTCAAGCCGTTCTCTGCTTTCCAACTGACCAGTCTGCGTCCAGCAGATAATGGCACTTCTGTTATCACCGGCGCAGTACCGCACGCGGCGTCGATAATGGTTACCGATTTGGTCTGGCCGGCTTCGGAAAAGCTATAGGCCAGCGGCGCACCAGCATAGCGAGCCGGAACAGACGCATGGCCAATCGTCTGCGGCCTATGTAAATGGCCCATTGCCACATATTGCGCAGTTGCCGGAAAGGCATCCGGATAAACGGTATAAGCGCCGCCAACTTGAATCGGCCGTTCTGATGCCGATTCTTTGCCGCCTGCCACAAAAATGTGAGTCATCAGCAGATTCACTGTGTTTTTTTGAAAATAGCGGGCGTGTTCCTGGAAGAGAAAGGAGACTCGGTCATTATAAGCCCTTTGGAGCGCTTCTTCTTCATTCATTTCACTCAGGCATTCATTGAGTCTGGACTCCGACGGATAAGGAATGCAGCCAAGCATCAGCGTTTCATTTGTCCGGCGTATGGGGACCGTCAGCGGCTGCGCGACCGGCCGCCCAATGATCGTGATCCCCTGTTTTCCGGCCAGAGGGCGAGAAGCTTCCAGCCGATCCGGACTGTCATGATTACCGGCAATTATCAGCAGCGGACAGGCTCCACCTAAGGTCATTTGCTGGGCTGTTTCATAAAAAAGTGCCTCGGAACTTGCCGGGGGGTTGACCGTATCAAAGACATCCCCAGCCATCAGCACCGCGTCAACCTGCTCTTCGCGGGCAATGCGGCAGATTTCTTCCATCACAGCCTCTTGTTCTTCTTCTCGTGAACGTCCTTCGAGTGTCCGGCCCAGATGCCAGTCGGCAGTGTGCAGCAATCTCATTCGATAGTCCTCTTTTCATCACTAAAATCAATAAATAAGCCGCAGTCAAAGGCATAGAGACCGACTGTATTGACTTTTCTTTTCCAAATGCTCTCAATCGCCATTCGATACAAAATCAGCTGCACGCGGTAACGTCGTCGCAATTCTTGCGCTGCAGCTTCTTTTTCAGGAAACAAATGGCTCAAGTGATCGGTTTTATAATCAATTAATATCAGACCATCAGCATCTTCAATCATGCAGTCAATCACGCCTTGAATGAGAACCTTTTCTTTTTCCTGACGATTGGTTTGGGGCCAAGAGCGATAAATCATTGAAGCGTCAGCAGCTAAGCTGAACGGACATTCACGGAAAATTTTTCTTGCTGTTAACATTTTCTGACCAATTGGTGACTGGAAAAAGCGGCCGATCGCTAAATAATCCATTTGCGCTTCCTGCTCGGCAGTCAGAATTTCTTTTTGCACGAGTCCCAATCCCTGACGGTGAATGTCTTCCGCACGCATCGAACCCTCGAGCGAGAGATGCTGCATCAGCAGATGGACAGCTGTTCCGCGTTCTGCCGCTGAAAGTCCTTCTTTCTGAAGGAAGCGCGGCCGGTCCCCACCAATGATCAAAGATTCATGATCCAGCAGCCGATCATCCTGGCCTTCACTGAAGTAGTCCTGCTGCGTTTTAATCTCGGTGACTGTCTGCTTGGCCATTGACAGCGTGGACTGCGCGAAAGGATAGGACCAGTTCAGCCTGCGGACCACCTCGTCCTGAAGGCCTGAAAATGAAGCTACGGCCTTCCATTCTTTCAAATGTTCAAGCCGCTCGGCATCCTTCTGAACACTTTCAGAATGAACAGGCTCGATTGATCCGGCTGGAACACAGCTGATCATCCAATCAGAAGGATCAAGCGACACCGCGGTTTTATCCGGCTGATCCCCGGCTATCTCATGCAGAACGCCTGCCGATTGATGACGAATGAGGCTAGGCACAATCCAGTCCAAAAAAGATACTGCCGAGCGGCGCAGGTGTTCCGGAAGCAGCCAGCCATGTGCATGCATCACGCTTTGCCACTGCTTCGTGGATCTCTCTGCACCGGTCACGGAGCCGCAAAGAATCAATTTTTCCTTTGCCCGCGTCAGCGCAACATAAAGAACCCGCATTTCTTCCGCCAGCGATTCGGCACGTAGCTGCTCTTTGATGGCCAAGTAGAGCAGCGTAGGGACGCTAATCCGCTGTTCCGGATCAATCCAGCGCGTGCCAAAACCAATTGATTTATGCAGAAGTGCTGGGGCCGTCGTATCGCTCATATTAAACCGTTTGCCAAGCCCGGCGACAAAAACGACAGGGAATTCAAGCCCCTTGCTTTTATGAATCGTCATTATCCGTACCACATCCGCCTGTTCGCTAAGGGCTCGTGCTTCGCCCATATCGCCGCCCGTCTCCCTCATCCGCCCTATAAAACGGAGAAAACGAAAGAGGCCGCGAAAAGAGGTCTGCTCATATTGACCTGCCCGATCATAGAGAGCTTTAAGATTAGCCTGACGTTGCGTGCCGCCGATCAGGCCGCCGACATAATCGAAATAACCGCTATCCCGGTAAATCTGCCAGATTAATTGCGAGACGGGTATCCTTTTGGAAAGGTTCCGCCAATCTTCAAGCTGTTCAAGAAAATGGACAATTCGTTCAGAAAGTTCATCCTTTTGGGTCGCGCCGTATTGTCTCAATGCATCAAAATAACCAGACTGCTGATCACGAACGCGAATCGCCGCCAGGTCTTCACCGCTGAAGCGGAAAATCGGCGAACGGAGAACGGAAGCCAGCGGTATATCCTGATAAGGATTGTCGATGACCTGCAAAACAGACAGCATCACGGTGACTTCGATCGTATCGAAATAACCTTTGGACAATTCCGCGTAGGAGGGAATATTTCGCGTCTGCAACGTTTCTTTGATGATCGCGGCTGATCGATTTGCCGCCCGCATCAGAATCGCAATATCCCGATATTTAATCGCCCGCATCTGTCCGCTCTTCCGATCATATATTTTATAGGCTCCCTGCTTCCCATCTCCAATCAATGCAGCGATCCGATCAGCAATTGCTGAGGCTTCAATTTCGGTGCTCTCGCGATTATCTTCACTGTCGCCCGTGTCCGAATCTGGATCGCGATCAATGATTTCCAGTTCCACTGCTGAAGGATAGTCCGGATAGTCGGCTCCGCATTTCAACTCGGCAGAAGCGTCATAAGCGACACCGCCGACTGGCTCGTCCATGTTTTGCCTGAAAATATAATTGATGCCATGAATTACTTCTGCCCGGCTGCGGAAGTTACTGGACAGATCGATTTTTTCACCCGGATTATCCGGAGCCGAATAACTTTTATATTTACTGAGAAACAGTCCCGGTTCAGCCAAACGGAATCCATAGATGCTCTGCTTTACATCACCGACCATAAATAAATTGCCGCCATCCTTTTCGTCACGCGTAATCAGCCGGATTATCGCTTCCTGCACTCTGCTCGTGTCCTGGTATTCATCAATCAGAACTTCTGAAAACTTAGCCTGGTAATGACGAGCAGCGTCTGAAGGTAACTCATTCCCAGGTACAGACTCCGGGCTGCGCAGAATGGCCAGACATTCATGTTCCAGGTCTGAAAAATCGAGCAGATTTTTTTTCCTCTTTTCATTTTTAAAAACCTTTGAAAAATCGCTGGTAATCGCCCGGAGAACCGCCACAGAATCTGCCATCTCCTTCAGATCGTGAAGGCTTTCCTCGGCTGATCGCTGAAACCAGTCCGTCTGCAGTTCTGCAATTATTTTTTTTACATGATCGCGGGATTTTTGTACGCGTTTCTTTAGACCCTCATCAACCGATTTATCCCGGCAAGTCTGTAACTTGCCAAAATCAAATGCGAGAATAGCTGCTCGAACCGTCGCCCAAGGTGCTGCGGTAACATCTGGAAGCTGGGCAAGATTAGCCAAATCATTCATTAACGTCTCTGTATAGACTGCTGGTCCTTGCGGTTCGGAACAGATAGCGAGCGCCGCGTCTAATTCGGAGGAAGCACCTGCCAGACGTACGGCCAGTATCTTTTTTAATTCGGCAATCCAGTCTAAAGCGTCGATCGATCCGGTTTCATCCTGCTGATAGACTGATACCATGTGATCGAGCCAGTGCTCTGGCCAGGGATGACTCATTGAGAAATCATAAAGCCGGAAAATAAGTTCGCGCAGTGCATCGTCGCTTCGATCACCGGAGTAGCGATCAACCAGATGAAAGAACGCAGAATTGTCAGAGGCGTAATAGTCTTCCATGACGTCATCGAGCACTTCTTCTCTGATTAAAACGGCCTCAACCTCATCGACCAGACGAAAACCAGGATCAAGATCCAGATAGTAGTAAAAGTTTCTGATCACCGAACTGCAGAAGGCATGGAGTGTCATGATTGAGGCTTTGCCAAGCAGCGTCTGCTGACGGCGAAGATAGAGATCTCCGGGATTTTCGCTCAGTTTTTGATCGATTGCCCGGCCGATTCTATCACGCATTTCAGAAGCCGCTGCCTTCGTAAAGGTCACAACTAAAAGATTATCAATGCCTGTCCGGCGATCCGGATCCATAATCTTGCGGATAATCCGCTCAACTAGAACGGCTGTTTTTCCGGATCCGGCGGCAGCCGCAACCAGCAGATTATGGCCTTCAGTTGTTATGGCCTGCCATTGGGCATCTGTCCAGCGGCTGTCAATCGGTTTTTCCAGCATCATCCGTACCCGCCTCCCCCTCAATTTTCTGCAGCAGCCAGTCATCGGGCCTTTGCGGTAAATCCCGGTAACTGCTGCCTGGCTGTGACTGATCAAACTGGCAGACCGGTCGAAACGGACACAGGTTGCAGGGCACCCGCTGTTTCATCCGGTAAGGTGCAATCGAAATATTTCCGTCAGTGATTTGCCTGCCTGCCTGCTCCATTTTCTTCTGCGTATAGTCCCGCAAGGCCGTGAAGGCTTCCGCCGTGGCCACCTTCGAGTCTTTATATAATTCTCCATTTTTTTTCACACCGAAGGGAGCAATAATTGATCGCTTTCCGGTTCCGTTTTGGTCCATTAAGAGCAGAGCATTCGGATCCTCAAGCAGCAAACCTTTCATTTTAAAATCTTTAAATAATTCATTTGCGATCATTTCAGAACTCATCTTTTCGGATAGATTCAAGAAGGGATTATGGACATGAAAATAAAGCACACCGGCAGGTTCGGCTTCTTTGCCCAGCCAATCCTTAGAATAAGTAATCACCACATCGAGATAAGTGAGCATCTGTAAAGCCAATCCGTAATACACATCGTTCAGGTTCAGATCACGGCTGCTCGATTTATAATCAATAATGCGCAGCATCAGCCGTCCCTGTTCCTCGGCTTTGTCCACGCGATCGATCCGGCCAACGATCTGCATGCTGCAGCCATTTTTCAGCTGAAACGTCAACGGTGGAATCGGCTGCCCCGGTCCGAACGGCAATTCCAAACTGATCGGCACAAAATGGCTTGAAGCTGCCTGTTTGCGCATGACCTGCGCCACTCGGGCAACGACCTGTTCCAGTTTGTGTTGAAGATATTTATAGCGGCTGGTGCTGGATAAGATCTGACGTTGTAATTGTGGGGCCAGGTTTTTTACGGTCGTTTCAGCGAGTTCGTCGCAGGCTTCAGGTGATAGATCTGCCCAATCCTGCTTACTCTTCATTATCTGCTCTGTCATCCGCTTAATGGCTAGGTGGAAAAGCTGACCGATATCCGGCGCCGCCAGTTGATAGACGTCACGGTCCCGCAGTTTCAAGCCATACGAAGCAAACTGTGAAAAGGGACAGGCATTAAAAAGTTCCAGGCGCGAGACACTGCCACGGATTGATTCCCCGTATAGTTCTCGAGCCGCATGCGTACTGAGTTGCTCATTATTCATCGCAAAAAGACTGGACAGTATCTTTTGACCAAGTACTTCCCACTCTTTGTGCGCCGTCAGCCAATTAAAGGTATCCCACCAAATATCTGAGATCGGATACCCCCGCTGCCATTCGCGAATCTGTGTGGCCAGATAACTGATCGCCTTCCGCGGATGATTAATAAAAGCAAGCTGAGCGGCTTCATCAAGCCCCCGGGGTTCAGATGGCGCAATTGTTGTTTTTAATTGCGGAAAGAGCCGCTTGATTCTGCCGACAAGCGGTGACGCTTTGAGTGCGTCACCCTCCTCGGACGCCAGAGGATAAGATAAAAAGAGGTGCTTAGACGGCAAGGTTAAAGCTCTGTAAATCCATTCATTCTCTGCTGCCATCTGCTCCTCGTCACCATCTGCCAAATGCAGACCTTCATCCTCCAGCAAACCGCGATCCTCATCGGAAAATAGGCCTCGCTGAACGGGTTTTGCCGGAATCACGCCTTCATTGACACCAAGAATGAGGACCGCTTTCCAGTCGGCCGCACGCAGCCGATCAATACTGCTGATCTGGACCTGATCGAGTGCGGGCGGAACCTGGGCAAATTGCAGCTGATCCAGTCCCGTGTCAAGCACATCACAGAACAGGTCAAAAGACATCGATTCATCTCCGGCACCCTCTGCACATTGATCCAATAGACCGATTAACGCATCCCAAGCCTGGCGGTGTTCACGCGCCTCCTCCAGACGATTTTCCTGCTCGGCACTGCGCGCAAGTCGTGTCAATTTTTCCGGGGCAGCTAATTTAATTAAGAAGTCGTAGACAGCGGTGCATTGTGCCTTTACCGTTTTCGCTGCGCGCAAAGCTTGTTCAAAAGCTGATAGGGGTTCCGCGATCAGTAGGCGTGTCCGGTGTACCGCATTCCGAATCTCCTGTTCTTCCAAAGTTGCCGGTCGTTTATTCTCCTCGAGTCCGCGATATTTCTGATAATCCCATGGATCTGAGGCTGTCCATTTTTTTCTGCCGGAAATACCATAAGCCATCACATAATTTTCCAGCCGATCAAAAGCCTCCCGTTCCGGTTCGACCGGAGCGCCCGTTGGTAAAAATAAATCGGTTTTTATGCAACGAAAAACCGGTTCATAGCGCCAGTTCTGCCGAAAAATCTCCAAAGCGGACCGAACACATTCAATCAGCGGATGATGATGCATGGACTTCTTCTGATCGATAAATACAGGAATCCCGTAATCGGAAAAGAGTGTCTCGATCAAATCCCGATAGTCTTTCAAATGACGCACTAATACAGTCATTTCCCGGAATCGGTAGTTTTTATCACGGGCGAGCATCATTAGCTGACGCGCCGCCTGCTCCACCTCTTCACGCCGATTAACAGCCTCAGTGAGTTCCAGGCCTTCCGTCTCCTTCAGCGGTTCTCTGGAAAAATTACCAAAAGCCGTATTTATATTTCTCAATGCAGCCGAGGAACTGCGCAGAATTTTGGTTTTTAAAAGGGTTGGTTCGAGTTTTACCGATAACGCTTCCACCCGCTCTTTCAGATTCAGATAAAGCAGCGCCGGATGACGAAACGGTGAAAATTGATCAGGCGCCCGGTCATAAATTCGATCACAGCCGGCGACGATCGTAAGACGGGCCGAGGTTTCCATTAAACATTCAACGACCATCTGCTCTTCAGGGGTCATCGTCTGAAAGCCGTCCACCCAAATTTCCGCTTTTTGCAGAAAGGCAGTGTCCGGAATTTTTTCACACATCAGTTTTAAATAATCATCGCCGTCTACATACTTTCCGGATAAGGCCTGATTAAACGCCTCATAAACGAGCGCCAGATCATGCAGTTTATCGCCGGCTGCCTGATTATCACCAGGCGCTCCGTCAAGGCGTGCGGCCTGCTCGCTAACTTGTTCCGGGGTCAGACAATAACGTTTAAATTCTATAAGAGTTTGTGAGAGAAGTTCAAAAAAACCAGATTGTTCGGCAGCCTTGTGAAAAACACGAAAACGCGTGCTACGCTGTCTGACGATTTTTCGCAAAATCATCGCAATCCCCGTATCATCCAGATGAAGACGCGTGATGCCGCCTTGCTGCTGGAGCACGCGCAGCGCCAGACGCGGAAAGCTGTAGACGTTCAGCCGCGTCAATCCGCCGAAACGGGGGGTCGCTGCGAATGCATACTCCATGCCGAATGTCATATGTTCAGGAACAAGATAAATCAACGGATCACCGGCTGGGTCGTCCTGAATCTTTCGCCGAGCTTCTTCCATACACAGGGCTGTTTTTCCGGTTCCTGATCTTCCTAAGATAAAGCGGACCGACATCATTTTTCTCTCCCGTCTCTCGTTAAATCGCTTGGTTTCATTATAACACACAGGAACGTTTGTTCGCTATGTTGAGAGGGCTTTTACGGAAAGTTGTTTTCCGCTAAGATCGAATTGCTCCAAAAAAAGAGTACATGAAAAAACTCCGCCACATTAAAAATCAGTGTTCGGAGCTTCTCTCACTTTTATTTATTTTCCCGATATTTTCCAACTTTTTCTTCAATGGATGTGCCTTGCGGACGGTAATGAATTTTCACTTCAGCAGCGACTTCATCGGCACCAGCTGCAACTGTTGCCAGCACCGTTTTTTTCACAACGTCCAATAATTCATCGAGCTCGCCTTCCAGAATCGTTTCCAAAGCGGTGACTTCGTATTTGACTCCCGATTGCTGAATCGTCTCAATCGCTTTATCAACCAATTCATAGGTATCCTTGTCCTTTGAAAATGGCAGAATTTGCAGTCCAACATTGCTTGTTGGCATCATCACACCCCTATCCCTACTGTTTTTATTGAGCGCTGCCGCTTTTAAGTGGCACCGTTGGTTGTCCCCCTTTTAATGATAATCAGGCATCGAAGACCTCGACCTTGTCCATCACATCGCCATTCTCCATCGTAAGAACAGCATCGATTCCGCTGGTGACTTGTCCGAAAACCGTATGGACACCGTCCAGATGTGGTTGCGGCTGATGAACGATGAAGAATTGGCAGCTGCCCGTGTCTTTCCCGGCATGAGCCATCGAAAGCGCGCCCTGCACATGCTTATGCGGATTGCCATCAGTCTCGCATTTTATCGTGTAGCCGGCATCCCCTGTGCCGTTCCCATTCGGATCGCCGCCCTGGCTGACGAAGCCTGGAATGACTCTGTGAAAGGTCAATCCATTATAAAATCCGCTGTTTGCCAATTTTTCGAAATTAGCCACCGTGTTTGGTGCTTCGTTAGGAAACAGGTCAAATTCGACCTTTTTGCCGTTCGCAAGCTGTATATATCCTTTTTTACTCATCACTGTCACCCCTATAAATACACTTTTAGGAATCTATTCTAACATATTGTCAGCCTATAGAAAAAGAATAGGGTTGGGAAAATCTCCACCCAACGTAATCATTATGCAAAAAGATGAACGATTCGCATTCGATCCAAGCTTTTACTCTGGACATCATAGGACTATTATTTCCTGCTCTCACCTCACACTTGAACTAAGAAATGTGTGAATGTCTTTTCTATGTTAAACTCATTACAAAACTAACTTTTGGAGGGCTTCAAAGTGAATATATTATGGGACTTTGATGGAACATTATTTGATACCTATCCAGCTTATACAAGTATTCTCTCTGAGGTATTAGGGAGTGATGTGGATAAACAGGAAATATACAATAACCTTAAGATTTCATACCCGCACACCATCGATTACTATAAGATCTCCCCTGAACAAAGAGAAAAAATAAGTGCCTTAAAAAGGAACATTTCTCCAAAAAATATACGTCCCTTTCAAAATGTTGAACAGGTATTAAAGCATGCAAATAAAAATGTGATAATGACGCATAAGCGCAGAGCAGGTGTTTTATCAATTTTAGAATACTACGGATGGGATAAATACTTTGCTGATATGGTTACGATTGATGATGGATTTCCGCGCAAGCCCAATCCCCTTGCATATATGTATCTACAAAAAAAATATCCTATTGATTTAGTCATTGGAGACAGAGAGCTGGATTTGTTACCTGCAAGAGAATTGGGGATCTCAACCTGCATTTTTCAAGGTCAGTCCAGTGTGGCTGATTATCATATTGATAACTATTCTGACTTTTTTAAACTTTGTGGTCTACCTCCTGCGGGTCACCGTTTGTAGACCACTTAACTTAGAGAAACATATACCCTGCATCGAGTGAAACATTACACTTAAAGCATAAAATCATCAGGCTTTCTAATATTCCAGCTTAATACTTTGTTCAATTTGTTTATGAACGGCTTTAATACCTCATCCAGGTAATTTTGTGATTCTAACATTTTAGGCGCGTTCATTGACCAACCAAAAATGAGCTTTTGATTCATAGTAAGTTTTTTCCAAGAGGGGTCTAGCTGTTTATATACCTCATCAACCATCCTCTGAAAATCATCCTCTGTGTAAATTGCCTTTCTAACATCCTCAATGGCCCTTTCAGGAGCATCAAGATATGTTTTCATTTCATCAGGTGTCATGTGTATCTCCCCTTTATATTAATATAAGAATATTTTAACATATAAACATGTAAGCGATATAAATTTCTACAATTTCTTTTTTCTCTCACAGCCACCTCACAGCCTCTAACTATAAAAAGAAACACTGGCATGAAAAGTCAGCCCATTTTGTTCATGAAGATTCTCCTCTTTCGTAACGCATTAGACAATTTACTTTTTACATAGATAGAAGGAAGAGGAAAACATTTTTCAGCTGCAAAATGATTCGCCGTATAGAATTGAAACAAGCGTGAATTGCCCATTCTTATTTCTTGCTCTTTTTCCGCTCGATCAGATTCAATGCGATCATGGAAAACCCAATAATCACTGCCCCCATGGCATATCCGGCCAGGATGTCTGTCGCGTAATGAACGCGCAGGAACGGACGGCTGAAGCCGATCAGCAGGATGATCAGCAGCCCGGCGCTCACCCAGATAATTCTCAGCCACTTGGCATGAATATGCGGCAAAATCAGCAGTATCAGCAAGCCATAAATCGTCGACCCGTTCATTGCATGGCCGCTCGGAAAACTGTATCCGATTTCATGCGTCAGATGAGGGAAATCGGGACGCTGGCGCATGACCCACTCCTTAAGCAGCCGGTTCAATCCTCTTTCCACTAGAAATGCAGCCGGCAAAAGCAGAGCTGCGGCAAATCTTTTTTTATAGAGCAGAAAAATCAGAAAAATAATAATCACTGGAAGCAGCCAATGTGATGAAGCCATCTGCGTGAATTCCTGAAAAAAATGAATGAGCGGTTCACGTCGCAGAGGATTCAGAAAAATAATCAAGCGATTATCCCATGATTGAACAATCGGGTTGCGGATAGCAAGTACCAGAATCAGAAAGAGCAAAAGTCCTGATAATGCTAACCACAAAGCGCGCAGCGTTGATCGATTAGATTGCTGATTCATCCGAACCCGTCCCTTCTCCCTTTATCTAGATACAGTTTACTATTCCCATCAAAAATTCATACCGATCATTTTAATCAGAGCATACAGCATTTTGCAAAAAACTACGTTTCTTCTTCTGCGGACAAATGGTCATCATTTTGGCCATTTTAAGCGCCGCACAGAGCGTTCAACACCGGTTATCCCTATCGATTATTTTAATTTCTCGAGGCATAAAAAAAAGCTCCGGATACCGGAGCAAAAAATGAAACTAAAGAGAGTATTCCACTACTCAATAAATAGGTTAACATGCAATTGTCGATATATGTCGAAATCAGCCTTTTTTTGACATTTGCCAATCATCAAAGGAGCCATCCAAATTTTGATAATTGCATTCATAATTTGCCCGAGCAAGGGCGAGCGACTATACTTAGAATAAGTTAGCGTTTACAATTATATCATTTAAATATTTTATGATACGCCGATAGCTTCCTGCTATTTTCTTTCTGATCCCTCGTGTACAATAAAATGATTGAGAAGGAGGGCGTTTATTTTGAAAGATTTCACGTTTAATCTGACTGGTTCTTGGCAAGGCTCCTGGGACGGCAAAGGGCAAATTCACACGAATGGGCTGGAAACAGCGGTAGCCGTCGATCCGTCGATGAACGGAAGCGGACAAGGCACGAACCCGGATGAGTTGCTGCTTAGTGCGCTTGCCTCCTGCTATATGATCACCCTTGGTATTCGACTGAATAAAGAGGGCATTGACTACGATCATGTCTCTATCCGCTCGGTAGGTATTGTAACAAAAAAAGATGGCTTACATTTTGAAAAAGTGACCCATTATCCAGTCATTTATCTGAATCGTCAGCCGAGCGATGATATTCTGCGCGATAAACTGCTGGCTGCTGTTCACCGTGCAGAAATGGATTGCATGATTGCTAAAGCTGTTCATGGGAACATCAGCATCTCCATTGAACCAGCATTCGAAGTTTGCGTTCCCAACTGACAAAATAGCTCATCACCCTAAATAAAGCATGGACGCGAAATTTCGAGCGTTCATGCTTTTCCTTTTATAGCGACCTTCACTTTATAAATATCGTCTTTTGTCAAATTGGTAAGCTGTTGTACCCGGCGAGATGTTCGCTGGAATTTCTCCTTGTCCCGGACAAAATCAAGCTGGATAGAAGAAATGGTTTCATCAAGTTTTTTCTTCTCAACCGCTATTTCTTCCGCACGTTTCCGCATCTCTTCTGTCGTTTTTGATAAATCTGCCAGCGTCCCATTTAATTGTTTGGCTGTCCGGATTAACGAGAAAATGAATAAAATGATCGCACAGACAACCAGAATCACACTCAGATAGACAATAATCATTCAAATCACCTCATTCCAAGGAGCGTCTCTACTTACAGTCTTATTCGCTTTATTTTGTCTTTATCATACCCTATTCAGCAAAAAAAATCATTTTAGCATCCTATTTTTTTGGATTTGCCCGTTTTGTGACGGCTTTGCTATACTGTTTGTAGAGAAGACAGGCAAGGAGGATTTGACATGGAGAAAAAAGTCGCATTGATCACTGGCGGGACGCGAGGTATTGGCAAAGCCATTGCCTTGAAATTCGCTCAGAACGGTTATGATCTGGTTTTAAATTATGCCAGAAAAGCAAGTGCTGCCGAACAGGCAAAGTCAGAGATTGAAAACAACTATAAATCAAAGGTCAAAATTATCAAAGCAAACGTTGGCGAAGTAGAGCAAATTGGCCAACTTTTTGAAGACGCCGAGCGTACGTTTGGCAAGCTGGATGTATTTATCAATAATGCCGCTTCAGGTGTCCAGCGCCCTCTGATGGATATTCAGGAAAAGCACTGGAACTGGACAGAAGATATAAACGCGAAGGCCTATTTATTTGCCGCCCAAAAAGCAGCACGTCTCATGGCAAAAACCGGTGGCGGTCATATCGTGGCTCTCTCTAGTCTCGGAGCGGTCCGGGCACTGCCAAATTATGTTGTCGTCGGTGTTTCCAAGGCAGCTGTGGAGGCGATCACGCGCTACCTGGCGGTTGAACTGGCCCCGATGAATATTACTGTAAATACCGTATCGGGCGGAGCCGTTGACACGGACGCGCTCAAACATTTTCCAAATCGAGAGGAATTGCTGGAGCAGGCGGCTAAGCACAATCCGGCAGGCCGAATCGTCAAACCGGAAGACCTCGCTGAAGCCGTCTATTTTCTTTGCAGCCCGGCTGCCTTTATGATCCGTGGGCAGACACTAACCGTTGACGGCGGTTTATCCCTGCTTGCTGAATAGACAAACATCCCACTTAACCAAAGGAAGGAGCATCCCGCCCCTTCCTTTGGTTAAGTTGTCTACTAAAGAGACGTCATTTTATAACGCCGCATAAGATGCGTTTTCCTGAATTCCCGGCAGGATCGCTGGTCTGATCGTCTCCCAATTCATGAATAATCAGAGCAGAACCATCGGCATCTCTGAGCGAATTGGGTCGGCCTTCTTGCAAAGTTACCCGCGAGTTGAAAAGAACCGTGTTGACCCGGCCATGTCGATCCGCAAAAATATTCGGCATATCTCCAGCGTGCGGCCCATTCGGATTCTTCAGACCATGCTGCTTCTCCTCCGGGTTAAAATGGCCTCCGGCGGACATGAAATCAGGGGGACTGCAAACACCGTTCTCATGGAAATGAATCGCATGAATTCCTGGTCTCAATCCATTTGCTTTCAAGGCAATACGAACACCCTTAGGCGTTTCAGATAGCACAGCTTCACCCATTTGTTCGTTTCGGTCATTTATTAAGGGAACAATTATTTTTTCCTGCCCCGTTTCTTTCGCGCTGACGCGATGATTAGACTGATGCGCATAAGTGACCACAGAAAACATTAATAAAGCGCCAATCACATAGATGATTTTACCAATTTTCACCAGAATCGACCTCCTGTGGTTAGATTGTGCAGCTTTGTTTTTTCTATTCCAACAACACGTCTTTGCTTTGTGCTTTTCCAATTGTTTGAGAAGAAAATCAGGGATTCAATAATTTTTACGGAGGTGTCTTTCATGAAAATACTCGGGGAATTCAGAAAATTTCTGGCAAGGGGAAACGTGATCGACCTGGCTGTCGGAGTTATCGTCGGGACCGCTTTTGGACAAATCGTCAGTTCCCTTGTAAAAGACGTGGTCATGCCGCCGATCGGATTGTTGCTTGGAAAAGTCGATTTCAGCAATTTATATATTAACTTAACCGGACATTCTTATAAAAATTTGGCGGCCGCACAGAAAGCCGGAGCACCTACCATCAATTATGGATTATTTCTTAATCAAGTGATTAATTTTCTGATCATCGCGCTGGTCATTTTTTTGACTGTCCGGATGATTAATCGTTTTTCAGTCAAAAAAGCGGCTCCGCAAAAAACGAAGAAATGTCCCTATTGCCAGTCTTCAATCCCTGCTACTGCAACAAAATGTGCCTTTTGCACATCCGATTTGGCTGAAGAACAAGGAAATTCTCCTGCTCAAGGTTGAGCTGCGAAGAATGCAACGCTTCAGGTCAGTTTAAAAAGGAATGTCCAACGTGCGACATTCCTTTTTTTGTATCTCTTTATTCTCAGAGCATGTATAATAAGAAAGCATTTATTGATTCATATTAATACTGGAGTGACGCTCGATGTTCTTACAAACTAATCATTCGGTGATTGCCGGTATCTGTCTCGTCCTTCTTGGTCTCCTCATCCTGTTCAGCAAGAAGCTGTTGCCCATTCTCTGGCGACGAACCCTTTTCCAGCGAATTGGAAAAAAGCTCTATGTATCGGCCGGATTGATGATCGTACTCGCCGGTGTTTATCTCATTTTGTGTCCCTTGCTAATTGTCATGATGGGGGAAGATTACTGGATCCTCTTCATCCTTGGAATCATTGCCTGTTGTATGCTTTTCATCCTTTTCATGCTTGATTAAGGGAGCCGGATCATTTTATTCCCTCAGGCTCACCTCTAAAGTTCGCGGATAAGGGGCGCTCCTCTGCATGAGTAATCACATCTCCGTCAAAATCAAAATGATACTCTACAGGGGTCCTCTTTGTTGAATCCAGCAACTTCAAGGCAAAAAAGCGCAGCGTCGGAACCGTTCCGAGATTGTCTGATGAGAAGACCCAATCCATCGGTTTCCAATCGAGTATCCCTTCGCGTGTCGCTCGAGGGAGTCCTTTCTCTTTTTGCCCTAAATCGGCAGTGAACAGATACATTCCCTGAGGCTCTTCTCCTTCCGGATGCCATGTGGCGATTCCTTGATAAAGCGGATGAAGGAGCTGCACGCTCGTCTCTTCCCTTATTTCGCGAATAATACATTCCTCTGCTGATTCGCCGGGCTCCAGCTTCCCGCCAATACCGTTCCAACAACCCTTCCACGGCTTCTTCTTCCTGTTAATCATCAACAATTCCTCTTGATAACGAATCAATGCCAAAGTATAGCGCAGCAATACATACACCTCACCTATTCTCAGATATTATGAATCTATTATAGCAAAGTCGAGTTTTATTGAAAAAAATAATTTAGAAAACGCTGTTATGAAGTGTTGACAGAACGTACGTTTGCCATTAAAATATAATCAGAACACCGTAGTTTTGCAGCACATCTCATTACGAGTCATCTCGGAATCATTGATATTTCTAATGATCCTGACTTTTTTTGTTATATTTTTATGTCGAATATTAGTTATGTTTTATTATGTATTATGATATAATCAGTGTATACATACTGATTAATCGGAGGATAAACTATGTTCCTCAAAAAGACGAAAAATAAAAAGACCGGCCGCACCTATTTATCGATTGTTCATGGTTATCGTGATAAAGCAACGAAAAAAACAAAGCTCAAAACGATTGAATCCCTTGGCTATCTAGATGAGCTTGAAAAAAAATACGAAGACCCTATTGTTTTTTTCAATGAAAAAGTTAAACAGATGAACCGCGAACAGGAAGCGGAAAAGTCAGTCATGAACTTCCAAATGAGCCGTGATGAGCGCGTTCAAACGAATGCAGTCAATCGTAAAAACTTGGGTTATGCCGTTCTGAGTCGGATCTATCATGAGCTGGGTATCCATACGTTTCTCCAAAATCGGCAGCGCCATACGCAGGAAGCCTATGATGCCAACACCATCATGAAGCTTCTCGTCTTTTCTCGTCTGCTTTTCCCGGCCTCCAAAAAGAAAACGTACGCGCAAAAAGAACGCTTTTTTGAGAAGACCAACTTTTCACTGGACGACCTCTACCGAAGTCTGTCTTTTTTCAATAAACATCAGGCAGCTCTTCAGCTCTGGCTCCATGAGCGAATCAAGCAGCGCTATGGCCGCCAGACAGATCTCATTTATTATGACGTTACGAATTATTATTTTGAAATTGATGAAACGGATGAACTCCGTAAAAAGGGAGTCTCTAAAGAACATCGCCCCAATCCAATCGTCCAGATGGGCCTGTTTATGGACACGGACGGCATTCCGATTACCTATGGCCTGCACTCAGGAAATTTACTGGACAAGCAAACCTTTATCCCGATGCTTCGCACGATTCAGCGCAATTTTTCTCTAGGTCGCATCATTGTGGTTGCGGATAAAGGAATGACCACAGGAGACAACATTTGGTACACGCTTTCCGCCAAAAACGGGTATATCCTCAGCTATTCCGTCCGCGGTGCAGACCGGGCTTTTAAAGACTATGTGCTCGACTCGGACGGGTATCGTTTCCAAGGGGACGGATTCAAGATTAAATCCCGACTGTATCCACGAGAAATTTGGGTGACGGCGGAAAGCGGGAAAAAAATCAAGAGAAAAGTGGATGAAAAGCAAGTCATTTTTTACAGTGATAAATACGCGCGAAAGGCCAAGGCGGACCGTGCCCCTGCTCTGGAGAAGGCCAGACGCCTGATTCAAGAGCCTTCCCGCTACAATCGAGCCACCTCCGGTGGCGCGGCTCGATTTGTGAAAAATTTGCGTTTTGACACGAAGACAGGAGAAATCAAAGAATCCGTACAAACTCAGCTGTTTTTTGATGAGGAAAAATTAAAAAAGGAAGAGGAACTGGATGGCTATTATGCGATCGTCACCAGTGAATATAAGGAAACGGACGAACAGATTATCAAGCTCTATCGAGGTTTGTGGAAAATTGAAGAGAATTTCAAGGTGACCAAAAGCGATCTCGAAACACGGCCCGTTTATCTGTCGACACAAGAACATATTAAGGCGCATTTTTTAACCTGCTTTGTATCACTGATGATTGCCCGAATTTTGGAACTCCGTCTCCACGGTACCCATTCAATCTCCACCTTGATCGAAAGTCTGAGAAAAGCATCCTGCAGTCACATTCAGGAAAATTATTACCTGTTTGACTATTATGATGACGTACTCGCCGACATCGGCAAAGCATTCGACATCGATTTTGGGAAGAAGTGCCTGCCTCTCCAAGAAATCAAAAAAATTTTAGGACAGGTGAAAAAGGGCTAAATTCCCCTACAACTTTATGACAAATAAAAGCAGCCATAAACCGCATAGCTGTGCGGGTTCATGGCTGCTTTTTAGTCCATATGGCTGCAAAAGTCAGGTTATGAATCTATTATAGCAAAGTCGAGTTTTATTGAAAAAAATAATTTAGAAAGCGCTGTTATGAAGTGTTGACAGAACGTACGTTTGCCATTAAAATATAATCAGAACATTTGTTCAAATAAAAATAAGAGGTGATTGAGATGGCATCAACGGGAACAGGTTCCAGCCTGCATTTCAGTATTCTTAAGCAGTATGGTGTTTTATCAACAGAAAGCAGCGGTTGGTCAAAGGAATTGAATTTGGTCAGTTGGAATGATCGCGAGGCAAAATACGATATCCGCAGCTGGGCACCAGACAAGAAGAAAATGGGGCGAGGAATTACCCTGACAGGAGATGAATGTGCCCTACTGCGCACCTTGCTGAATTCCCGTTTCCCCAAAGAGATTCCAGAGATACGCGAAAATTCATCATCGGCAGCAGAGGCACCACAACCAACTCGAACAGCAGCAGGCACCCCCCAGCCTGAAGCCTCTGTCCGTGCGGCGACGATACCTTCCTGATTTCCCGCCTCTTTCTCGGTGTCCCCCTCCCCTGTAATTTATCCAATCGAATCCTGTTCTAAATACTTCCCGCTTTTTACCCGGCGGTTCAATTAACGGCTCGCTACCCTGAGTTTTTGTCGCTCTCGGCTATCTCCTATGAACATTAAATGGCCGCAGAAGGCAAAAGCTCTTGGAATACATATATATAAAATACCTATCACAGATTTTCAAACTATACGAGTCAAGCAAAGGAATTAATATAACGCTCTGCAATCAGAAAATTCTCCAATCATTTCTGATTGACACCTCAGGATAATTTCCATAAACTAAAATTGTGCCTTTTTTGTCGATTTACGTCTATTAAAAGTTCACAAATAAAGCGAGATTATTATTCTATAAATCTTTTTTAATTTGTGCGAAAACAGAGATTGGGAGGAGATTTGCATGGGGGAACGGCTTCTTGAAAAAAATACCGGTTTTAAAAAATGGTGGCAGATGATGCGTCCTCATACGCTGACCGCTTCGATTGTTCCGGTCACATTGGGAACAGCGATGGTCCTGCCAATGCGAAAACCGGATCTCCTATTGTTTGCAGCAATGCTTATCGCATCCATATTTATTCAAATTGCGACAAACTTGTTTAATGAGTATTTTGATTACAAACGAGGACTGGATACAACAGAATCCGTGGGTATTGGCGGGAGCATCGTCCGTGATGGTTTTCACCCGAAGACGATACTCCGGCTGGCTTTCGCATTATGTCTTGCAGCCATGTTCATCGGTATCTATATCTGTGTGGAAAGCAATTGGTGGATTGCATTGGCCGGTTCTGTCTGCATCCTTACCGGTTATCTCTATTCTGGCGGTCCTCGTCCGATTGCCTATTCTCCTTTTGGTGAATTGATTGCCGGTTTGTTTATGGGTGTTTTCATCATTTGGATTTCTTTCTTCATCCAGGCAGAAACGCTGACTCTGAATTGCATTCTGATTTCGATTCCGATTGGCATTCTTGTCGGCGGCATTAATATGGCCAATAATATCCGAGATTTGGAGGGCGATCGGGCCAAAGGACGGCGTACTCTGCCGATTTTACTTGGGCGCCCTCGCGCGATACACTTTCTCAGCCTTCTCTTTGCTTTTTCTTATCTGTGGATAATTGGACTGATGTTTTTTCATGTCGAATCCGCCTGGTTGCTTGTCGTTTTCGCCAGCCTTCCCAAGGCTATTCAAGCAACGAAGTTATTCCGAGGGAAAACAAAATCGATCCAGCTGATGCCGGCGATGAAAGCAACAGCACAGATGCAGACGTTATTTGGTATCCTGCTCTCCATCGGTCTGCTACTCGATTATTTCATATGACTGCTTCCTCCTTTTAATTTCATTGGGAGAGGTTCTCAGAATAGGTCGTTGAAGTTAAGGATTAATCATTGCATAATCTCGATCAAGCATGTAAAATAGAGATGTCAATTGAATATTGTATTCCTTCAGGGCAGGGTGTAATTCCCGACCGGCGGTATTGAATGTAAATTCAGAGTCCGCGAGCCTTCGGGCAGATCCGGTGCGATACCGGGACCGACAGTAAAGTCTGGATGAAAGAAGGATGATGTGAGGATTAGCTTGTTTGTTGTGCACTCTCATCACTATGTCGCATGTGCCTGTTATTTTTTTGACGGCAATTTTTTAGCGTGAAACCAAAGCCTGAAGGATTGAATCCTCCGGGCTTTTTATCTTGTTTCTGCTATCGGCCGAATCTGCTGGTTAGCAAGCCGCGACGCAAAATGCAATCCTGATGAATCGAGTCACAACCCAATCGGCATCTAGCACCGTCCCCAACTAATCTATTTTATGGGGTGATTTTATGAAACACGCTTTGTCTTTGAAAAAAATGGTTTCAGTCTCTTTACTTTCAGCAATTGGTTATTTGATCATGCTTATTGCCTTTCCTGTCCCGATGCTCCCAGGTTTTCTGACATTAGATTTTAGTGATCTTCCAGCGTTAATCGGAGCAATCATTCTCGGACCGGGTGCTGGCATCCTGATCGAAGCAATTAAAAATATTCTTCATATTCTTCTGTCGAGTTCACTGACCGTTGTCCCAATTGGCGAGATGGCTAATTTTGTGGCAGGATCGATTCTAATTATTATTTCCTGGCTCTTTTACCGCCGCCGTTATTCACTGCTTTCGCTTGTCTACGGAATGATCGTCGGAACAGTAGTCATGACGATCATCATGTCCATTGCTAATTATTATATTATCTTCCCTGGTTACGCCCTCTTCCTTGGCATGAGCGAGAGCACGGTTGTTAATGCTGCCCAGGCAGCTAATCACGGTATTCATAGTCTGCTCACATTGATTGTTTACGGCGTTATGCCGTTTAATTTGTTAAAAGGAATTGCTTTGACCCTCTTGATGGTTCCGGTCTGCCTGCGTCTAAAAAGCTTTATCCAGAAGCGAACAGCCGCCTGACGGGAGCGCCTGTCTCAGGTACATTTCGGACGATAGAAAAGCGCGCCCCTCTTTTTCCGGGACGCGCTTTTTTGTCTGCTCACTTTTTAATCTTCTGTGAGCAGGAAGAGTTATTGATTAATAAACATATGCTGTACCAACAATGACCAATAGGATAAACAAAACAACGATTAATGCAAATCCGCTGTTATATCCGCCGCTAGTTGCACCCATATCGCCAATCGCTCCTTTTCCCCCGGATTTTGAGCAGCTTCCTGCTCAGCACTACATTTTATGCCGCAGAAAATTATTGGTGTGGACATTAGCGGAGATAAGGGCAATCATCATTCCCAGGGCTTCTCCAGCGAAATTTCTGAAGCAAAATTTTGGGTTTCAGCACGGCGCTCGCGTCGGTGTAAATAGCGTTTTTCCGCACTCTCATGGAGCAGCCTCTCCTCTTCTGTCTCAGGAATAACTTTAGCAACTGCAACCGGTTCGCCATTTTCTCCGATCGCAACAAAGGTCAGAAAGCAGGTGGTGCACAATTTCCGTTCCCCAGTCATCAAGTCCTCAGTTATAATTTTCACGAAAACTTCCATAGAAGTGTGGTGAGTCCAGGTAACAATCGCTTCCAGGCAGACCGAAGAACCCGCCTTAATCGGGCAAAGAAAATCCACAGAATCGATTGAAGCTGTCACAACCAATTGACGCGAGTGGCGCATCGCTGCAACCGCAGCAATATTATCGACGTACATCATCAGCTTACCGCCGAAAAATGTACCATGATTATTCGTGTCGCTGGGCATTACATGTACCGAAGTGATTGAACGAGATTCATTGACCTTTTTCGTTTCCACGCGACTTCCCTCCATTGAAAATATCTGCATCATCCTGAGTATCTATTTGTCTCTATTTCCTCTCCAATCATAATGCAAATCGTCTCCATTACCAAGCCCAACAGCTTCATCGCTAAATTATATTTGCAAGAAGTAGCAAAAAATTACTTTTTTTCGTAAAAAGGGACTATTTATTTTATTTTTTTTCATAAAACCTTATTTTTCACCATTTAGGGTATTGACAAATCGAAATTTATCTATCTCATTGTTACATAACTGTAATCCATGTTAAACACGGCTGAGACATTCGACGCTTACAATAACCCTTGGACGCAAAAAGAGAGACCTTTCGTTTTGTGTACCTAAGGAGGTTTAAACTTTATGAATATCATTAAAGGGCTGACAGCAGTGACAAGTTTGACGGTCTTCATGGGAATGATGACGCCAACTGCATTTGTCCATGCCAAAACGAACAGTACAAATGATAATCACGTTGAAAAAAGCGAAGACCCTGATTATATTTCCAATTCAGCCGGATTCTCGATTATCCGTCCGGCCAATCAATCAGCAAGCAAAGACAGTAACATGATATTTGGAAATAATCTGCTCCAGCAAGGGGATAATGGTCCTTCGGTTGCCAAGCTGCAGGATGTACTGCAGAAACTGGGCTATTATACTGGCAATGTCGACGGTATCTTCGGAGCAAGCACCTTGGCTGCAGTCAATGCCTTCCAATTAGACAGTAAGCTCAATAACACCGGTATTGTCGGAGCAGCGACGAAGACAGTTCTCTATGATATTTACCGCAATACTCCTGAATTCAAGAAATATCAAGAACAGTTGGCCGATATTAAAGTTCAGGAAAAGAAGAAAGCTCTAAAGGAGAAAAAAGAAGCAGCAGAACGGGCTAGAATCGCTGCTGAGCAGGCCAAGAAGGAAGCGGCAGCAAAGGTAGCGGCAAAAGCTGCCAAGGCTGCGGCAGCCAAAGCGGCTCAGGAAAAGCAGAAAAAGGCCAATCAGCCAGTCGCCAGCAATCTTTCCTACCATCCGCAGAGTGACTCCACTGCTCCCTCTTCGAACGGACAGTCGATCACGGTACTTGCTACCAGCTATTCACTCAATGGACGTACGGCAACGGGAACGGATTTTGGGAGTAATCCGAACGCAAAAGTGATTGCTGTTGATCCGAGCGTCATTCCCCTTGGTTCGCGAGTTGAGATTCCCGGCTACGGTGTCTACGTAGCCTCTGATACAGGCGGAGCCATTAAAGGCAAGCGGATTGATATTCACCTTCCGACAAAAGACGCTGCCTTGAACTTCGGTGTAAAAACACTAACCGTACAAATTCTCCATTAATAGATAGCAAAAAGAGATCAGGGAATTTAAACTACTCCCTGATCTCTTTTTTGATCGGAAAAAGGCAGGCAAAATACCGTCTGCCTCTTAGATTCCAAAACTTAAATCTCGACTTATGGGTTGATTCGGTACTGAATATGCTGCTTCTCTGCATGACGCTCAAGACCGAGATCGATTAATTTTTCAATCAGCTGCTTATATGGGACACCTGTGTGTTTCCAGAGCAGCGGAAACATGCTGAACTGTGTGAAGCCGGGCATCGTGTTGACCTCATTAAGCAGGACGCGCTGATCCTTCTCGCGGACAAAGACATCAACCCGCGCTAATCCGGAAAGATTTAGAGCTGTGAACGCCCGCTTCGCCACATCCTCCAGTTCTGCAATCACCTTATCCGGAAGTTCTGCCGGAATAACTAGCGTACTTTTACCTTCCTGATATTTGGATTGATAATCATAGAATGCGGCATCCTTTGTCACAATCTCACCAGGAACAGAAACGGCCAGCTGATGATTGCCAATCACACCGATTTCTACCTCGCGCCCGTCGACCTGGGCTTCAATGATTGCCTTCGTATCAAAACGCAAGGCTTCATTTATTGCTGCGGAGAGTCCCGTTTCGCTCAGGCAGCGGCTGATGCCGACACTGGAACCGCAATTGGCTGGTTTGATAAAACAGGGATAACCGATTTCTTCCTTAACCTGCTGAATAATAGCGGGCGCATCTGATTCCCAGCGATGTTGGGGGACAGAAATGTATTCTGGTCCAGGAATATGATGCGCAGCAAAAACATCCTTCATCATGACTTTGTCCATTCCTGCCGCCGAACCGGCAACACCTGTTCCGACATAAGCCAAATTCAGCAGTTCAAATAGACCCTGGACCGTTCCGTCTTCGCCATTCGGCCCGTGAAGCAATGGGAAAATAATATCTGGTCGTTTGCCAGAGCCGTCCAACTTAGTGGATGGTGCGAGCCAGTGCTCCGCTTGATTTTCCAGTGTTTGATTTTCATTTAGCAGCAGCTCTTCTTGATGTGCCAGCCTTTTCGTCAGAATTTCACCAGCGATCCAGCGTCCATCCTGCTGAATATGGACCGGCAAAATATTATATTTATCCATGTCCATTGCATTGATGACGGAATAGGCCGTCAATAATGAAATTTCATATTCCGTTGATTTGCCGCCGTACAGAACAGCAACTGTTTTCTTCTCCTGTGTCATCCGTTTCTTCCCCTATTCTCTTCCAATATTGAGCCGTCACGAGCTCGCCATACCTAGTTTAGCACAAACCTCATTCAAAAGATGCGCTCATTTTTTCAAAGGATCCTGCGTTTTTCCTTCAAAAAAACGAGATCAAATGAAGGAGAAAGTTCAGTCCCCAAACGCCGCACCATTAATCATTCATTCGGTCATCCCCCGGTTTTTCGTTCGGTAGGCTAATGATTCAATTTTACTTTTTCAAGAAACTCGATACGTTCCAGCATCGTCGGATGATCGTACTGAATCCATTTCACAAGCGCCGGTGGATTCATCTCGCTCAGACTTGATGCAGAAAGCTTTTGAAAAGACGTGATTGCCGCCTGACGGTTCTGTGTCATGTGGATCGCATAGTTATCCGCCTGGTACTCAAAATGGCGTGATACGGCATTTTGTACCGGTTCACCAGCAAAGGAGAGCAACGCAAAAATAAGCAGAACCAGAGGGAGTGCTGCAAGATCACCAGGATGCTGCAAATTCAAGCGGCTGCCCCATCTGCGCACCACCCAGAGCAAGAGCTTCGCAGCCAGAAATAGGCCGACTAGCAAAGCCCCCATCGCTGCCGCCGTCCCCCAAAGAACATGATGCATGACGTAATGTCCCATCTCATGAGCCATGATAAAAAGCACTTGTGCATGCGTCAATTGATTGACTGTTGTATCCCAGAGTACGATCCGCAGATGTGAGCCAATTCCATTGACATAGGCATTCATCGAATGGGTCTCTTTTGACATATCGACCTCATACACATTATTGGCCGGAATTCCGGCATCCCCCGCCATATTCAAAATTTCCTGTTTCAACGCCCCATCGTTCAGGCTCTGAAAATGGTTATAAAGCGGATCAATAACGACCGGCTGAAGATACATGATGAAAATGACAAAAGGGATCGCCAGCAACCAGACCGGAAACCACCAGTTTCTCGGATTACGGCGAATAAAATAGAAAACAGCACTCAGACTGACGAAACCAATTAGACTATCGACAGCCAGACTGATCGACTGATCCTTCAGCCAATCCTGAACCAGCTGTACCGAAATGCCGAAGTGCAGAGACATCTGATACGAAATATAGTCAATCGGCAGAAAAATTGCGGCCGTCACTAAGGAAAGCACAAAAAAGCAGAAAAGCATCTGAATCACATAGTAACGGGAGAGATGCTCAGACAGATTTCTCAGAAAGCGAGAAAATCCGGAAAGCAGGATAAAAAGATAAATGCCCCATTCAAGCGGAATCGTTGCAAAAGCAATAAAATGACGCCACGGATTAAGCTGATTACTTTCAGCCAATTGATGTGCGTTCATGAACGACGACGGATCCGCTGGCGTTCCCTTGGCATTCAGCGGAATTCCGGCCTTCGCCCAGACAAAAAAATAGAGACCGATTAATGCCAGATAAACGCAATAGCTTACCAAAAAGATCCAGGCTGCCTTTTTCACAGAAAATCCTCCCTTTCACGTTCAAAAAATACAGCCGCCTAGGGGCAGCATAAGCGGACATGCTACTGTTAAATGTAGTTTGTCTCCTGTAAATTTAGAACAAACCTGATCACTGGTTCTCCGGCTGTTTTCTAATCGGGCCTCTCTATCGCAGAAGAACTGAATCCCCGCCATGAATCTCACTTAGAAAAACAGAGACAGTAAATCAGTCTTCCCAATTTTTCCAAAGTACAGCGGCACATTAACCTGATTCAGAAATTCTTCCACATCCTTCGGCTCATACCTAACGCCGATGAGCTGCTTTTCAAAATCGGCGACCTCGCCTTGACCGAAGAAATCACCAAATATCGTCGCCTGTTCAATCAAACCATGTTTCACATTCAGCCGAAGATCGATCCGTCCTCCGCTAAATCGTTGCGCCTTTCGGACATTAAATGCAGGTGACTTTCCGTAGATCCAGTCCCAGTTGCGGTAACGCTTTCTGGCGAGAGTAACAATAGCCTCCCAGTCCTGATCAGTAATCGTATATTCCGGAATTTCTCCTGATTCTTCAAAAATGTAGCGGAGCAAGGTTTGCTTAAATTGATCGATATCCATATCCGTCTGCAGATGCTCGCGGATATTGGTCACTCGGCTGCGTACAGATTTAATCCCTTTTGATTCATACTTCTCTGCATCAGGGTTAAGCGCCTCGGCAACATGGTCCAAATCAACATCAAAGAGCAGGGTTCCATGACTGAAAATTCGGCCCTTAGTCACGAATTGCGCATTACCGGAAATCTTCTTGCCACCAACAACCAAATCGTTACGTCCCTCAAGTTTTGCCTCAACGCCGAGGTGATGCAGCGCGCGAATCACCGGTTCCGTAAATTTACGATAATTGTTAAAACTGTCTCCGTCATCTTTTGCGATAAAGCTGAAACTGAGATTGCCGGGATCATTGAAGACGGCTCCTCCTCCTGATAAACGGCGAGTCACAGCAACATCATGTGCCCGGATATAGTCCATATTGACTTCCTCAAGTGTGTTTTGATTGCGCCCGACAATGATCGTCGGGGTCATGCGGTAAAACATCAGGTAAGTCTCATTAATGTCGAGTTCAGTCAATGCATATTCTTCCAAAGCGAAATTAAGGGTCTGGTCCAAAATATCGCGATTATTGATATAGATCATCCTAACACTCCCTTTATTGACCATTACCATTCTATCTTAAAGCGAGAGCGCTCGTCCAGATCGGCGTCATTTGCCCTCTGCTCCTTTTTTTTCGAATACCTCCTTTGCACAAGCCGCGTATTTACGTTAAGCTGTTTTTATCGGGCTGCAAGAGAAAAGAAGCTCTAATTTCCATTGATCGCTCAAGGAGGATACAGATGAAAACTCTCTATTTTGTCAGGCATGGCCGTACACTTTTTAATCAATTATTTAAGGTTCAAGGGATTTCGGATACACCTTTGCTCGCTGAAGGAAAACAGAAAGCGATTGATCTAGGCAAACAATTTAAGCAAGAAGATATAAAATTTGATGCTGTTTTTTCAAGCGATCTTGGTCGTGCCCGTCAAACGACGCGTCTTCTGATCGCCAATTCCGCAAACCCCCAACTAACGTTTGTTGAATCTGAAGATTTTCGCGAAGTCAGCTTCGGCATGTTTGAGGGGATCCTGAACGAAGAAATGTGGAGCCGGGTACGAAAATTTTCAGGGATTGATAATTTGCGAGCTGAATCCCCGGATAATTTAAGAATCCAAGCACTGGCCTCGATTAAACAAATGGATGAATTTCACTTGGCTGAAAGTTATGATGATGTCAAAAAAAGAATTAATCGGGTTCTGAAACAGATGACGAATTCTGATGCTACTGCTGTTCTTGCAGTCAGCCACGGTTTATTCATTGATTGCATTCTCTACTCTCTTTTTGGTGACCAGATTACTCTGAATGGGATTCCGAATACAAGTGTAACGAAGATAACGTATGATGAGCAGGAAAAAACTTTTCAGGTGGATTATATCGGCCGAGAAACCGATTTCTGAACTTTCTTTCATGAAAAGGGACAAAGACGCCGCTTTCTACCGATGCAGAACCGCTCATCGATAAAAAAATACAAATCGCTCGCTGACAAGCGATCAGAAAAGTACTTCTTTTAAGGCGAAAGCTATCGCCTATTTTATAAATTTCTAGTCAATAGACAAACAAAGAGAGTGCTTTATCAGCACTCTCTTTGTTTGTCTCTCTGACCACCGATCAAGATTCGATCGAAGGTTGATCTTCCTGATTTCTTGCTCTATATTCTTTCATCTTCCGCTCAAATTTAATCGAGAAGGTTAAAAGGCTCAAAATCAATGCACCAATAACAAAGAACCAGAGGATCATTGTGTTAAAGGCCAATAGATGCGGTTGATGTCCATCGATAACGTTGCGAAAACCATTTACACTGTACGTCATCGGCAAGAAATGCGCGATGCCTTGCAGCCAATGTGGTATCAGATCAATGGCATATGCACCGCCACTAGAGACTAACTGCAGAATTAGAATGACAATGCAGGCAAACCGTCCTTCGTTATTAAACGACCCGGCAAGCCATTCAATAATTGCCATAAAACTCATACTTGTTAGTATTGTGAATCCAATAAAGGTTGGAACGCTTGAAACCTGAAGCCCGAGTCCCTTCAGCGCAACCACATCGACGAGGAGCGACTGTCCTACAGACATCAAGAAGGTTACAAAAAATTTACTCAGGGCAATTGTCCAACCGTTTTTAGCGATTCCTGACTCAGTCGGACGACCTAAATCATAAATGATTGTAAGAAGCAGAGCACCGACATACAAACCAAGTGAGATAAAGTATGGAGCGAATCCGGAACCAAACGTATCTACCGCCTGATGAGATTGATTGACACCCTTAACCGGCTCCGCAAATTTTTCCGCATGCGCGTTATTGGTCGGTGTCTTCGCCAGCTGTGCATGTGCACTGCTTAAGCTGCCCCCCAAATTCGAATTGCCATTATAAATTTTCTGCGCACCATCGGATAGCTGGTTTGTACCCGACGCCAACCTCTGCTGCCCATTAGAGAGGGTTGGAAAATTGCTATATAAGGTTTTTGCACCACTAGATAGTGTTCCTGCACCTGTCGCCAGTGCGGAAGAGCCACTTGTAAGTTGTGAAGAGTTACTATTCAATTGATTCAGTCCACTGTTTAACTGCTGTGCGCCTTGAGCAGCCTGACTCACGCTAGATGTAATCAACGGAATGCCATTTTTACTTGCGAGTTGAGAAGTCCCGGCTGCCAATTGATTGGCCGCTGAGCTCAATGTCTGACCCGACTGCGGATCTTTCTGATTAAGTCCCGAAACAATTCCGCTTTTAATCTGTGAAGCTGTCTGCTCGGCGACTTGCGGAGCAACCTGTTGTGCCGTTTGCGAAGCTGTACTGCCTATAGCTTCTTCTGTTCTTGTCAATAATGGTTGCTGAAGCGAGCTGCTAATAGTATTTGTATTAGATTGAATTTGCATATTAATCGTATTTGTTGTTTGATCAGCAACACTGACCGCTAAGGCATTTAATTGTTTTTCAACGATTCCTGTAGCGGTTTGTTTGTCTACACCATTTTGTCGCATTACAGCCGCAATTAATGTAGGTTCTAATGAATTTTTTATCGTTTCATTGTTCTGGATACCCTGACTAATCGCATCTTTCGTATTCTGAGATGTGACAGTCGATCCAATTGTTCCTGTCACACTTTTAGCGATCGTTGCCGCTGAATCGGCAGTTTGCGCCTTAAGCCCCTTTGCTTCTGCCGTTTGCACAGCTTGATTGCCTATAGCTTCTGCATTGATCGCTTTTCCGGCACTTTGCCCGATGTTCTGTGGATTGATAGAGGCACTTAATTTTGCCTGAAGACCGCTAATGCTCGTCGCGAATTGCTGCATTCCAGAATTTAGTTGGTTAACCTGCCCATTGAGATTCTGGCTCTGCATGCCATTATTCAATTGGTTCAGCCCGCTGGTCAATTGTTTTGAACCAGGAACAATCCGGTTACTAACAGCACCCGTGTACTGCTTAATCCCATTATTTAGCGTACCCGCACCGCTATTCAGTTGTGTCGCACCATTGGCTAATTGTCCGGCACCTCTTTTCAGCCTGTTTGTGCCGTTTGCGAGAGCTTTAAATCCGCTTTTCAGCTGATTTAACCCTTTGACTTCTCTTTTGCTTCCCTTTGCCAGATCCTTTGACCCTTTTGAAGCTTTATTTAATCCAATCGTTAATTTATCCAACTGCTGATACATCGAGTTTGCGTAGGTTTTTGTTATTTCGCTGGAAACACGGGTTCTTAGTTCTTTAACCCCGGCATCCGCCATACGGGAAGCGATAAAATTATAATCAGCATTCAGACGATAATTCAAATGAACCGGTTTAAGTTGCTGATCGGCCATCGTCGTCGCATTTCTTGAGAAAGAAGACGGGATACGGACAATCATAAAATAGTGGTTATTATGAAATCCATCTTCCGCCGTACGCTCATTGACAAATTTCCATTTAAAATTTTTATTATGCTTTAGCTCTTTCACTAAATCGCTGCCCGCATTCAATGTTTTGCCCGCAATTTTAGCCCCTTGATCCTGGTTGACGATTGCAACCGGCAGTTTGCCTGTTTCGCCGAATGCATCCCAGAAACTATAAAGAAACATTCCAGCATACAGAAGAGGCACACACATAACGGCCACCATAACAATAATATTATGCGGCTTAGCAATGATTGCTTTTAACTCGGCAACAATGAGTTGAACGAGATTCATTCAAAACGCTCCTTTTCGTCCATGACATTGATGAATAATTACACGAACTGACCATTTCAGTCATTTAGTCATTAATCTCCAAAAAAATAACCTTTTCGCTAAAGTTATTTTTTCAGGCCTTCCACAAGATACAATTCAAACAGATCGGCAATTTCCTTGCTCGACAACGGTTCATGCCTTAACTCCCAGTCAAAGACAAGCGCAATATAAAGCCGCAGAATAACAAAAGCAGTCACTTTCGGATCGCAGGACTTGATGTCTCCCTTGTCAGCGGCCTCCTTAATGAAACTCTCAAGAAACGATAAAATCGCATCTTCAACCTTTGCCAGTGCATCCTGGGCTTGCATTGTGCCGACTTCCTTGATTTCCTGTGTCAATTTGATCGTTAGCTGGTGCTCCTTGCGAAATTCAAGCACACAATACAGCGCCCGATGCAGATTAACAAAAAAATTATCGTTCTCATGAATAGCTCCAAGCGCTACTTTTTTTACCTTCTGGATGAATTGATTCATAATTTCGTAAAACAACTCTTCCTTATTTTTAAAAAAAGTGTAAATCGTCCCCTTACCGACATTCGCAATTCGGGCAACGGAATCCATCGTCGTCGCCTTATAACCGAACGAAGCGAAGGAGCGCTCAGCCGCTTCTATTATCTTTTCTTTTCGATCAATGATCATACACTCACCACATTTGACTATATGACTAAAACGGTCATTCAGTTCAATGACCATCTTAACACGTTCATAGGCATTCATCAAGAAATAAATTTCGATCACTTTCGAACGAAATCGTTGGTTAATTTTCGTGATAACTTCATTGCTTGTACACAATAACTATTTTTTACTGTTGTAGCCATTGGAGGTTACATAACCCGGGATCGACCAGATTTTAAGACTTTTATTTTTAGCATAGGTCTGACTGCGTTCCAGTTCAGAAAGATGATCGGTGTTGGGTTTAACAATATAGGCAACACGGGCCAGACCGCGCCGGACAATATCATTTTCATAGAGCGTGCCGCTCGGTTCATAGACATAAGCGAGCAGGCGTCCGTAGCGATCACGCTGATCAGGCGCTTTGCCAAGCTGCAGTCTGATCGTCGAACCGACTGGCATCACCTGTGCCGCATAGGCTGCCGCCTCCCGGCTATACGGCTCGACAGGTGTTCCGGGCTTCTGATCTTCAGGTGTATCGATGAGAAGGATACGAATCGTTTCATCGCGTCCGTCTACGCGGGCATGTAAAGTGTCTCCATCCGATTCCTTTGTCACGACAGCTCGGACAAGCCCTTTTGGCACGCTGCTCTCCGTACCCGATGCAGGGACAGATTGCGCGCGAGTCCCTGAAAACGACTGGGTAATTTGTTGAATCGCCGAATTCAACCCACCGTTCCCAGAAAGAACATAAATAACGGCCAGAACTCCAATCGCCGCAAATATATTTCGAAGTAATTTCATTAAAATTTATCTTCCCTTTTGTTCAGGATAGCTGGCCATCAAAGCATTTATTTTCAAACAGATTTTGTTCATATAAGGTTTCTCAATTCATTCACGCATGGGCATCCAATAAGCCAGTCAACAGCTCCTCAGCCGCTACCTGGCCTTGACGAATCACATCCGGAATGCCGACCCCGTCATAGCTCATGCCTGCCAGCTTAAGCCGTGGATGATCCTGTTGAAGCGTGTGCCGCAGTTCGGCTAACCAGCTCTTATGCCCAACCGCATATTGAGGCATGGAACGGGGCATATGCGTGACAACGACGAATTCCGGTTCTCCCTGAACCGATATTCCTTGTATCTGATTCAGCTCATTTTGTGCCAGTTGAGCAAGCTGCTGATCACTGAGACCTTGCGGATCCCATGATCCATGACCGAAAAAGATCCGCAGCAAAGCCTTACCCGCCGGTACAGTATGCGGCCATTTCAGATGTGTCCAAGTGGCCGCCGCAATTTTTCCAGCGCCCTTTTCCGCAGAAACAAATCCGGTGCCCTCCTGTTCAATGCTTACAGCGGATTGATCAAATGCTAAAGAAACGGTCGTCATTCCGGAATCCGGTAAAATTCCAGCCCGTTGAAGCGGCGCGAGATCAGGCAAGAGTACTTGGGCAGCTGAGAGCGGCAGCGCAAGAATCGCTGCATCCGCTTCAAATTCGCCGTGATCTGTCCTCAGAATAAGCTTCTGCTCTTTTTCCGATAACGACCGAATTGGCGTACCTGCATGGATTTTTCCTGCCAATCGCTTTTCGATCTCAGCCGTCAAAGCAGATAAACCGTTATCGAGGGTGGCAAATTGGCTTTTCTTTTTGCCTGAAGCCTGTCCATGAACGGCTCTGAGTAAACTATCCTTTTTCTCGGCAATGGCTTTAAACTGTGGCAATGTCGCCTCAAGACTCAGATTGTCCAGATTGCCTCCATAGACTCCGGATAGTAGTGGAGCGATGATTGTATCGACAATTTCCCGTCCGAGCCGTTCTTCAAAAAAAGCACCGACCGATTGATCGTCGAAAGCCTTCATTGGTGTCAAAAAAGGTTCTTCAAGAACTCTTGCTTTGCCCTGGACAGACAATAAATCCGAGGAAAGGAAGGATTCGAATTCCCCCGGCACGCCCATCACAGAACCCGCCGGTATCAGATGTAATCGCCCATCCTTCAGAATATAGGATTTACCGGTCTGATTTTCGACGAGATGATCGCCTAAGCCTAGATTACGTGCCAACTCTAATGCCGCCGGTTTTCTTTTCAGAAAAGAATCCGGTCCCCGTTCGATAACATAACCCGCTCGTCGCAGCGTATTAAATTTTCCACCTAATTGATCGCTTGCTTCGAATACGACCGGTTCGATCGGCAAACGCCGATCGGCAGCCAGTTTCTGGAGATAGAATGCCGCGCTAAGTCCGGTTATCCCTCCGCCAATGACGGCTATTTTCTTAGTCATGATCGGATTGAACCTCTTGTTGCACAGCCTTCATTACAGCGCCTGCCAGCCCTTTAATAAACAAGGGATCGGCATCGGGCATCGTCGGACGGTGATAGACTCCGCCAAGCGATTCCACGAGTTGGCGACATTGTTGGTCATTGTCATAGAGGACTTCCAGATGCTCCGCGACAAAACCAATTGGGCAAAAAATATAGTGTTTATATTTTCCCGTCTCTGCCAATTCGCGAATTTTGTCCAGTACATCGGGCCCTAACCAGGGATCTGGCGTTTTCCCGGCACTCTGCCAGGCCTGTACAAAATGGCGGATTCCGGATTGCTGGGCAATGGCCTGCGCCGTTTCTGTCACCTGATCCGGATAAGGATCCCCATTTTTCAATATTTTTTGCGGAAGACTATGCGCCGAAAAGACAACGATACTTTTTTCTTTCTCCTCATCCGGAAGACTGTTGATCGTCCCGATCACCCGATTCGCCCAAAAATGAATGAATTCCGGCTGCCGGTACCAGCTCTCGATCGAGTAAATGGCCGGACCGCCGTTTTTGCTTGCCGCTGATTTTGCCCGATCCGTATAGGACTGAACGCTGAAACGCGAATAATGCGGCGCCAATACGAGGGCAGCGCATTGCTCGATTCCATCTGCGTACATCTGCTGAACGGCATCTTCAATATAAGGGTGTATGTATTTCAGGCCCAAATAGCTTTTAAATTGTATATCCTGTTGATTCTCATTCAGGACCTTCTCCAGTGCGTCAGCCTGCTCCTGAGTCAATCGGGCAAGCGGTGAGGAACCTCCGATGGCCGCATAGCGCTGAGCCAAATTGTCGATCTGCGCCTGGCTGGGCTTCCTTCCATGGCGTATTGCCGTATAATAGGGTTCAATATCTTCCTTTTTGTAAGGCGTACCATAAGCCATGACCAATAGACCCGTTTTCTTATTCTTCTCCATTCTAAACATCCCTTGTTTTCAGAGTATAGTCATGCACGAATTCAGTAAGAAGCCGCAGCGTTTCTTCCTTCACTTCAGGGAAGACGCCATGGCCGAGATTAAAAATATAACCGCTTCTTCCTCCGATTTGATCAAGTAATTCTTTGACCCTTTTCTTAAGGATTGGCCATGGAGCCAGCAAAAGCGCGGGATCTAAATTTCCCTGCAGCGCATTCGAAAGGAAGGATCCTGATATAACAGCCGGAGAAGTGCGCCAGTCAAATGAAAGAACATCAATAGGTAAATGTTTCCATTCATTGAGTAAATGTCCTGCTCCTGCGGAAAAATAAAGAGTCACGGCTTGCGTCTTCCGTAATTCCGTAAAAATATATTGCATGGTCGGTGCAATAAAATCATGATAATCCGCCGCACTCAGGTTGCCGACCCACGAGTCAAAAATCTGAACGGCCTGCGCTCCTGCCCGAATTTGCGCCTGCAAATAGGTGAGCGTCATTTCCGCCAAATCCGCCATCAGAGCTGACCAATCTTCTGCCTGCGTGTACATGAAAGCCTTGGTTCGGTGATAGTTTTTCGAGGGTCCGCCTTCAATGAGGTAACTGGCCAGTGTAAAAGGGGCACCGGCAAAGCCGATCAGCGGTACCTGCAGTTGCCCATGAAGCCGATCAATTGTCTCAAGCACGTAGGGGACATCTCTGCCCGGTTCCAGTCTCTTCAACTGGGCGATGTCCTTTCCAGTTCGCAGCGGATGCTGGATCACCGGCCCGACTCCCTCAACCAGTTCAACGCCGAGTCCTCTGGCTTTAAGCGGTGTCATGATATCAGCAAAAAGAATGGCAGCATCGACATGGAGATGCTCCACTGGCAATCGCGTCACCCGTGCACAGAGCTCCGGATGGTGACTGATCTCGAAAAATGAATAACGCTCGCGAATTTCTCGGTATTCCTTCTGATATCTTCCCGCCTGCCTCATATACCATACGGGCACATAAGGAACAGGCTCTCTTCTGCATGCCTTTAAAAAAGTATCATTCAGCAGTTGTCTCAAACTCCTCGGCCTATGTAAGCGCTTGTTTTTTAAAAATGAAGGACAGCACATGAACAGCCGTCTAAATTCATTTACACGTAACAATCCTCTTATTATTTTACGCGAAAATCATCGAAATTTCATGGATCAGTATTTTTTTTCAAAAAATCTTAGGATCATAAACGACTTATCCATCTGATCTGGACCCTATCTGACGCACTGCCCTGCTGAAGCGTCTGCGGATTGTAAGGTACCACATAATAGACGGCCTTTGACATCGGATTGACAAAATCAATTCTGTATTGATGAGCGCCTTTTACATGCCCGCGATAAACAGTTTTGCCATTCTCCTCAGAATAGACGCGATAGATAATCCGGGAATCCGCAGATCCGTTCCATTTCAGTTCAAGTGCTGGCAAAGCGAATCTTCCAAGTGTTCCGCTGGCCGTCAGATTAGTGACTGCTGCCATGTGAATCGGTTGCGCAAGATCCGAGACGCCCTCTGGTTTCTTAAAAACGGTCTGGGAAGATTCTCCGGGCGTCTGATTAATCACTGATTTAAAGAGCTGGACCGCATCATCACTCGATCCACTTAGAAATTGATTCTTGCTTGTTTCATCGTAACCGATCCAAACTGAACCGACGACATCCGGTGTATAGCCGACAAACCAGGCATCACGCAGCCCTTTTTTGGTGTAAGCTGTAGATCCTGTCTTACCGGCAAGTGCAGTACGCGTGTAACCGGCGCGAGCCGTTCCTCTCTGGACGACGGATTGCAGCATTCGCGTCATATACCAGGAAGTTTGTGCAGAAAAAATTTTCTTGGAAGCAGGATGGGCTTTACCAATTTGCTTCCCATCATGATTATAGATAGCCTGAATAAAATAGGGGTCGGTTTTGTTTCCCTGATTATCGAAGGTCGTGTAAGCTGCAGCCATCTGCATAGGCGTTACCCCATGCTGCAAACCGCCAAGCGCGATAGCCAATCCCTTATCCGGCAAATCGATACCCATCTTTTCCAGATAAGATTTGCTTTTATCAATGCCTATCTGATCAAGGAGCCAGACTGCCGGTGCATTTTCCGAAACAGTGACGGCATCATACATCGTCATTTTTCCGTTATAATGATCGTTATAATTTTTTGGTGCGTAGTTATCATACTTTTTATAAGTCACGGCTTTGTCTTGCAGCAACGAATAGGGCTGATATTGACCAGAATCGAGCGCCGGTCCATAGACCGCGAGCGGTTTGAATGACGATCCCGGCTGACGAGGTACATTCACACGGTTATAGCCGCCAAGCACATAATTACGGCCGCCTTGAACCGCAAGAACCGCTCCAGTCTTACTCATTAATACGAAAGCGCCCTGCGGCGAGATCTTGGGATTGGTTCCGCGAAAATAGGCATTATTTTTAAAAGCCTCATAGGAAGCGTCCTGAGTATCGCGATTAATGGGTACGACGATCCTATAGCCACCGCGAATCAACTCGTCCGGTGCAATATGATAGCGCTTCTCGGCTTCCTGCTCAACCATATCAAGATAAGTATCGTATTGAGGATGACTTTGAATCTTATGGACGCTTAGCCCCAGCGTCCTTCCCTTAAGACGAACCGCCTCTTCCGCGGACAAATATCCGTTTTTCTGGAGCAGGGTCAGCACTAAATTACGTCTCTCCAATGCCTTCTTTGGATGAAGGATGGGTGAATAGCCATTCGGTCCCTTAGGTAAAGCGGCAAGCAGTGCTCCTTCATCTTCTGTCAGCTGGCTTGCATTTTTATTAAAGAAAAATTTGGAGGCCATCTGCACACCATATATTCCATGGCCAAAGTATAACTGATTCAGATACATATTCAGAATTTGTTTCTTACTGTATTTGCGTTCCAAATCGATAGCAATCGCCATCTCCTTGAACTTCCGGAACCAGGTTTTTTCATCGCTCAGATAGGCATTCCGTGCCAACTGCTGTGTGATCGTACTACCCCCTTCCTCCTTATGACCGGAAAGGATATCGGTCACCAGCGCCCGAAACGTTCCGCGGATATCGATGCCTGAATGCTTATAGAAGCGCTCATCTTCTGTCGCGATGAAGGCATTCTGAACATGCATTGGCACCTGTTTTAAAGTCACTGGATCGCGGTTCTCAGCATAAAGTCTGGAGATTTCATGCCCCTGTTCATCAACAACAATGGACGTCCGGCTCATGACCAGCTTCTCATCATCGACGTAGCGATCGCCGATAACAAGGATAGTAAAATAAAACAGCAAACCAGCGATTGCTGCCGCCAATATAAAATAAGAGACATGAAAGAGACGTATATAAAGTGTTTTTTTATCCATAATCCCTATGTCCTTCCAGAAGTCCCACTTATGTTTTCCGTTCATCCTCATGACATCCTCTACTAGTCTTTACCATTTCCTTCTTCACCTTACCAAAAATTTGGGGGCAGACAACTTTTTTTCAAAAATTTTTGACAGGATCAGACATTTTGAGGCGAGTCCATTCACTGTGCAGCGTCAAACATCGTGAATAAATCCGCTCAGGACTTCCGAAATGAAGATAATAAAAGCCCACAAGGGAAACCAGAATCGGTATTCCAAGTGGGCAAAAATGATAATAATCAGTTGTTAGTTCAGGCAACGCTATCTAGTCGCCTCTTATCTGTGGTGCTTTCTCTCTTTATTAATCAGTGATATTTTCTCCTTCACTACTCTTGTGCAGTTCACTGTGGCGAATACTGTAGCCAAAGTAGACGATCAACCCGATGATCAACCAGACGACAAAACGAATCCAAGTCACCGGCTGCAACCCGGTAATTAAGTAAGCGCAGGAAAGGATGCCGAGGATTGGTACAACTGGGAACCATGGGGTTTTAAACGGGCGATTCATATTCGGTTGTTTGTAGCGAAGAACGAGAACTCCTGCGCAGACGATGATAAAGGCGAACAGGGTCCCGATATTCGTCAGTTCAGCGACGATATCAATTGGGAAAAATCCAGCAGTCAAAGCACAAAGAACGGAGACAATAATTGTCGAGAGCGCCGGAGTCTTGTGTTTTTCACTTACTCTGCCAAGAACTCTGGGGATTAAGCCGTCTCTTGCCATTGCGAAGAAAATTCTTGATTGTCCAAACATCAGAACAAGCAGAACAGATGTAATTCCGCAAATGGCTCCGACCGATACGATGATCGAACCCCAACCGATGCCGATCTGATCAAGGGCATACGCAACGGGAGCTGCAGAGCCAGCAGGTGTTCCAAATGCAGTATATTTAACAACGCCAGTCATAATTGCGGAAACAATGATATAGAGCACTGTGCAGATAAGCAATGAATAGATAATGCCTTTAGGCATATCTTTCTGCGGATTACGTGCTTCTTCTGCTGCTGTCGAAACCGCATCAAAGCCGATATAAGCAAAGAAAACATAAGCTGCTCCAGAGACCACACCTTTGAAACCAAATGGCATAAAAGGAACCCAGTTATGCGGCTTAATAAACCAGACGGCTAAAAGAATAAAAAGGATAACGGCCGCAGACTTGATAATAACAATCGTGCCATTGACATTTGATGTATTACGCACACCGCTGATCAGCAGCCAAGCAATCAATCCGATGATGATCACCGCGGGTACGTTTATGACGCCCCCGGTAAAAGGGGATTGTGTTATGGCCGCTGGTAAATTAATTCCTATATTTTTCAACAAATTCACAACATATCCGGACCAGCCGATTGCCACCGTGGCAATACCGACCGCATACTCAAGAATCAAATCCCATCCGATAATCCATGCCCAGATTTCTCCGAGACCAGCATATCCAAAAGTATAGGCGCTGCCGGCAACCGGAACGGCCGCTGAAAATTCTGCGTAGCAAAGCGCTGCGAATACGCAGGCCAGTCCAGCCAATATGAATGAAATAACCAGTGCCGGTCCAGAAAATTTGGCTGCCGCAACACCGGTGAGCACAAATATACCTGTACCGATGATACACCCAATGCCGAGCAGAGTCAGATCGAAAGCCCCTAAAGATTTTTTCAGGCCTTGCTTACCTTCTGTCTCAGCAATCAGCTGTTTAACGGGCTTAGTACTAAAAATCTTACTCATTGACAAAGCATCTCCTGTTTAAATATTTAGATAATATAAAGTCATAAAACTTTTTAAAAACAATATCCATTATACCCAATACACTTATTTTTTCAACTTTTAAAATTGAGATTATTAGAAATAAAATGCTCCTTTTTCAGTAAATTCAACCATCGAAGCGCATTCATACATATTTTTTTTCTAATCACTTTTTTGACAGGTTTGCTCCAAAATCATTTCTTCCTCGATGCATGCGTCTTCTCTTTTTTTTATCTATTATTGTTGACTGACGATCATGAAATGCCTTATAATAGTTGTCGTGATGTTTGGGGCATTAGCTCAGCTGGGAGAGCGTTGCCTTCGCATGGCAGAGGTCAGGGGTTCGATCCCCCTATGCTCCATCATGTTTTTAGAGGCTGCTTCATCAGTCATTTTCTTGACGATGAAGCAGCCTCTTTTTGATATTCTTTTTTCTCTGTAGCGATCAGATTTTTAACAGCGTAAATATTTTCTGCAGACCGAAACCAATCACGCTATAGACAATCAAGGCAAATACAGATGAAAGATCGAGTGTATGCGCATTAAAGATCACTGGATGAAAGATGCCTTCAAACGGATGCAATAGCGGTGCCGCTAGAGCATTCAATAAATGGACAAAAGGCGTATCATTCGCCGAGAAAAATTTAAGCAATATATATAAAACGATAATAACCTGAATAAAGGTTAACAGAATGCTGATCAACTTTGGAAGCATTCCGGTACGCTTTCCCTTCACAAACTTCTCTCCCTTTCTTTCCAAACGGCTCTCTGTATTCATCCGCTGCTTATACTCTGTTAATCATCTTAAGGGATTAATGCCTCTGAGTCAAACGAAATCCAGAGCAATCGATGCCGTTTGCAGAAGATTGCCATCCACGAAACAGTATTCTGCTGCCGCAAGACGATAAAAAGACGCTTAGACAGCAATTACGCGTCATAGCGTCCCTTATCCGAGCTATTTATTGATTCTGATTAGTGCTTCAAGCGCTTTTCCAGCGTCTCTTTTTCAGCTTCATAACCCGGCTTGCCAAGAAGTGCAAACATATTCTTTTTATATGCTTCAACACCCGGTTGGTTGAATGCATTGACACCGAGCAGATAACCGCTGACAGCGACCGCTTTTTCAAAGAAATACATCAGATAGCCGAGGTTATATGCCGTCAATTCAGGAACCGTAACAACTAATTGCGGAACCTGACCGTCAGTATGTGCCAGACGCACCCCTTCAGCAGCTCTCTTATTGACATAATCCATCGTCTGACCGGTTAAAAAGTTCAAATTATCCAGATTTTCCTTTTCCTCTTTAATTGTCAGATTCTTGCGCGGTTTTTCGACCAGTACAGCCGTCTCAAACATCACACGCCGGCCTTCCTGAACAAATTGACCCAGGGAGTGAAGATCCGTACTGAAATCGGCAGATGACGGATATAGGCCCTTGAAATCCTTGCCTTCACTTTCACCGAATAATTGCTTCCACCATTCAGAGAAATAGTGAAGATGCGGTTCGAAGTTCACAAGCATTTCAATCGTCTTGCCTTTATTATAAAGAATATTGCGCACGGCCGCATATTGATAAGCGGCATTCTTGCTTAAATCCTCTTCGTTGAAATCGTTCTGCGCTGCGCGGGCGCCGCCCATCAGCTCTTCAATATCAATACCGGCAGCGGCAATCGGCAACAGACCGACAGCTGTCAATACGGAGAAACGGCCACCCACATCATCAGGGATCACAAAGCTCTCATAGCCCTCTTTATCAGCGAGCGTTTTCAGTGCTCCTTTTGCTTTGTCGGTCGTCGCATAGATCCTGCCCTTCGCTTCTTCTTTTCCATACTTATTCTCAAGGAATTCACGGAAAATACGGAAAGCGATCGCCGGTTCAGTAGTCGTTCCCGATTTGGAAATGACATCGATTGAGACGTCTTTGTCTTTCAGTACATCAAACAATTCATTCAGATAAGTCGAGCTGATGCTATTGCCGGCAAAGAATACCTGAGGTGTTTTTCGATCATCCTTGGTCAATTCATTATAGAATGAATGACTGAGCGTCTGGATAGCCGCACGCGCACCTAAATAAGAACCACCGATACCGATAACGACGAGTACATCGGAATCCTTTTGTATCTTTGCAGCAGCTTTTTGAATCCGTGAAAATTCTTCTTTGTCATAATCACTCGGAAGCTTTAGCCAACCGAGAAAATCATTTCCAGCTCCCGTTTTCTCATTAAGCGCTTTATGCGCAGTGGCAACCTGTTGCGAGAGGTAATCCAGTTCATGCTCCGCAAAAAACGGAAGCGCATTGCTGTAATCAAACGATACCTTCTGACTCATGTTTATGATGCCTCCATTAACCATTTAATCGTTTTCTTTTCCTTCTTAACTGTACAAGACCCGCGCCATAAATTCAAGTAACGAACCGATATCAAAAGCGACGGACCAAGATCGATTTAAGAAATTCACAGGACTGTAAATTCTCCTAAACCGATTGACATTTTCAACGTTCTCAATGAAATAAGAAAGGTGCATATTTTTTTGAAACTTGATAATGCTAACAAGGCAAAGGACATGTATGACAATGTTCCAACAAAGGAGGAATAACATAATGAGCGGTTTACAGAGAACATGCCTTGCCCTGATCATCATCGGCGGCATTAACTGGGGACTGATCGGCTTTTTTCAATTTGATCTTATCGCGGCTATTTTCGGTGGCGCAGCCACTGCTCTATCGCGAATCATTTACGGTATTGTTGGGCTTTGCGCTTTGTATTGTCTGACTTTGCTATTCAAGCCCAGTGAAGAACTCTCACGGGAACACGAACCGGAAATCCGCTAAAGTCAACCGGATTGGCCTTTCAGGTTCACGCAGCCATAAGGAAAAAATAAGATCCCTCTTATAATTAAGAGGGATCTTATTTTTATCTGTCTAAGCCTGAACCATTTCCTGTTTTTCCACGCTCAAAGACTTTTCAATATAGATTTGATGCCAAAGCATAAATGTCAATAAAGCCCAAATCTTGCGGCTATTATCCACCGGACCTGCACGATGATCATCCAGCAATTTCAGGGCATACGATTTGTTAATATAACGGTCTGTCTCACTGTCATGAATAATATTACGCGCCCAATCGTACAGCTCGTCCTTCAGCCAAACGCGGATCGGCACGGGGAAGCCAAGCTTCTTGCGGAAAAGAATCGAATCCGGCACGATCCCGCGCATCGCCTCACGGAAGGCATACTTTGTGGTACCTTCACCGGTTTTTAACAGAGCGGGTAAAGAGCTTGCTACGCGGAACACTTCTTTATCCAGAAAGGGAACGCGCAATTCAAGCGAATGTGCCATCGTCATCCGGTCTGCAACCACCAGTATATCTCCGTTCAGCCACGTCTCGATATCAACGAGCTGCATCTGATCGAGTTTGCTATTCTCTGACGCCTGTTCGTATATCGGGCTGGTGATATCCGTAAAAGGAGCCTCATCCGAGAACGTTTTCAGCGCATATCTCTTCTCTTTTTCATTAAAAATAAAGGCATTTCCGACATATCGTTCGGACAGAGGCGTTGTTCCGCGAAGCAGATAGCTCCGTCCCTTCATACCGACAGGCATCCTTGACGCAACACCATGAAGCAGATCCCTTCCGATCTTCGGAACAGCATCGAACCATTTCAATGAAATCGGTTCGCGGTAGATATTGTAACCGCCGAACAATTCGTCAGAACCCTCACCGGAAAGGACCACCTTGACATGCTTTCGAGCCTCGCGGGCGACAAAATAATTAGGAATAGCCGCCGGATCAGCCACGGGATCATCCATATGCCAGACAATTTTTGGCATTTCTTTCATGCACATTTCCGGAGTGATTTCAAGAGCGTAATTCTCGACGCCGAGCTTCTCGGCAGAATCTCTGGCAATGTCAATCTCACTATAGCCCTTGCTTGGAAATCCAACCGTAAAGGTTTTAATATTCTCATTGAATCTTTTTGCAAGTGCGACAATGCTGGTTGAATCAATACCGCTTGACAAAAAAGCGCCGACTGGAACATCGCCGCGCATATGCATTTTTACCGAATCAATCAGTACATCCTGAATTTTTCTTTTCGCTTCATCAATGGTCTGCGATTGGGGGGCAAAGCTCGGCTGCCAGTAGGTCTTAATCTGCATCGGCTCCGCTTTCCTTTTTATCAGGTAATGCCCTGGTGCAAGTCTCTTGATATCCTTTGCCAATGTCTTCGGTTCCGGTACGAATTGAAAGGTCAAATAATACTGAAGAGCTTTTTCGTCTAGCGCATGCTTCTCTCCATCAAGGAAAAGGCTCTTTTCCTCGGAAGCAAAGAAAATTCCTTTTTCGGTTTCCATATAATAGAAAGGTTTGATACCGAAGTGATCACGCGCCGCAAACAGGGTCTTAGCCCTTTTGTCCCAAATGATAAAAGCAAACATTCCGCGAAAGGATTGAAGACATGCCTCGCCGCGGTCGGCATACATCGCTACAATCACCTCTGTGTCCGAGGTGGTCTGGAATTGATAACCCTTTTCAATCAATTCATTCCTTAATTCAACATAATTATAAACCTCACCATTAAAGATGATGTAGTAGCGCTCATTTTCATAGGGGAGCGGCTGGTGTCCTCCGGCGAGATCGATAATACTCAGACGCCGGAATGCGAGCTGTACCTGATCATCCGTGTAATACCCGTCATCATCCGGACCTCGGTGTTCGATAATTTCTGCCCGTTTGGTCATTTCATTCTGATCATGATTCCCCGGCGTCAATTCTTCTTTGTCCGCAATATACCCGCAAAACCCGCACATAAATAGTCTGTCCCCTTTCAGAGAGTATCCAATTCAACAGCTTCAGCACTCTTGTAAGCTAATCTTAAGCAGTCAAGCTCTTTCGATATCTTAGTTTATCATTAGACGTACTAAATGCATAGTTCAAATCGATCTATCAGGAGACTTTTGATATTGTTTTTTAATCGTTCTTGTTCTGATCGACATCCTCAACCTCTTCAAAGAAATCCTGAATCGGAAGATTAAGTATTTCTGACAATCTTGCCAATGTCTCTGCCGTGATTTTATTTCTTCCAGATTCCAGATAAAAGTAGCCATTCGGGCTCCGATACCCTAGCCTTGTCGACATTTCGCTTAATGACATTTTTTCTTTTCTCAATTTTTTCAATTTCTTCAGATTAACTACCAGCATCCAGTCCACCCACCCATTTCCGTAATGGTAATTTATATGTTGATTATAACACATTAAAAAAGAGAACTTTCCTATTTGGTAATTTCTCTTTTTTACACATAGAGACATGCTAAAATTTTCATGCATTGCAGAGCAGGCGCATCGAAACGAGGACGATAAAGATGGAAAATGTACTAGGCAGCAGAATTCGCTTCCTAAGGGAAGAACGGAATCTGTCGCAAATTAATATGGCAAGACAACTTTCAATTTCCAATGTTCAATTAAACCGCTATGAATCCGGTGCCCGTCAGCCGGATCCAGAAATGCTGCTCTCGATTGCTGATTTCTTTCATGTCACTACCGATTATTTACTCGGGCGCTCTTCACAAATCCTTGAAGAAAATCCCGGGTATATGAATGCAGAAGATATTCTCCTGATTCAACAAATCAAACAATCACCGGAACTCTTGACCTTGATTAAAACAGCACTTGATGATCCAGACAATTTAAAACGGTTAATTAAAGTATGGGCTATCCTTCATGATCCCGCTTAACCCTTTATCTACATCTTCCCCAATATGCGAAAAATCATGAATACTTTTTCTTTATTATAGAATAAAAAAAGAGCTGAGAAACGTCTAATTTCTGTTTCTCAGTTCTTTTTAATTTCAGTTATTTAGGCGAACGCTGTTTTAAAGAAAATTAAACTTACCTTTTTTCAAAACAAGTCCAACGCCGCCAAGTTCCATCAAATATTTATCGTCAATAACCTTCTTCATAAATGCGGCGCTTTTCCCTTTTATTTCCTTGTCAAAGACCGTGCCGACGCCCTCTTTGTCGCCAAGCGAAGCAACGGTTCCTTGCGGCTTGTAGACAAAATTTTCTGTGGCTTCATTGTTCAGCAAATGCTTCAGGTTCTTAGCGATTGCCTCCGCCGCCTGAACAGCAATCTGCGCAGTGGGCGGATAAGGGCGCTCACCTTCCTTAGGAAATATGACAGCAACATCGCCTACCGCAAAGACATGATCATCCTCTTTGGAACGCAAATCGGCGTTAACTTCTATCTTCCCGCGATTCGTTTCAAATCCCGATTCTGCCGGGATATGGTTAGCCTTGACACCGCCTGTCCAGACGACAGTTCCTGCCTCGATCTCCTCGAGAACTTCACTATCCTTTTTCTGTACCTTTACGCCATTCGCAGTCGCTTCTTTAATAAAGGTACCCAGCTTGAAAACAACGCCTTTGTCTTCAAGATATTTCTGCGCATAATCAGCCAGACTGCGTTCGAAGGGGGGTAAAACTAGTGGCAGTCCTTCCACATTGATAATCTTTACTTTCGCTTGTGGAATATCGTATTCTTTGCACAGCTTTGGCACGCGATCCACAAGCTCACCGAGGAACTCGATGCCACTAAGCCCTGCGCCACCGACAACAATCGTTAAATCGGTGTCTTTTGCATCCGGATCATTGTTATAGCTGGCAAATTTATACTCGATATGTTCGCGAATTTTGCGTGCTGTATTCACACTGCGAATCGAAAAGGCATATTGATCCAGCCCCGTGATACCAAAAGTATTCGACTCGAAACCAAGCCCAATAACCAGATAATCATAGCTTAATTCACCGTTTTTAAGTATTACTTTTTTATTGACTTTATCGATTGAACGAACGGAATCCTGAACAAAATTGACACGATTCGGATTAATAACATTCTTAATCAGCATCCGCGTCCGATCATGATGAATGGTTCCCGCGGCCGCCTCATGCAGCCATGTTGTCTGGTAATGATAATTATGCTTGTTAACCAAAGTAATTTCCGCATCATCCGCGTGCAATTCTTTTGTTAAGCGTACAGCAGTCATCATGCCGCCGTATCCCGCACCCAAAATCAATATTTTCGGCTTTCCCATGGTTCACATCCACCTTTTTTATCTTTGAGATTTCAATCACAAAATTTATTCCTACACTCATATTATGTCTTTTTTGTTAACATTTCAAGCTAGACCTCTTTATTCTTTCGCTATTAAAGATATACCCAAAATTGCCCTTTTCATGCGATTTTCCTTAATTAACGGCTTTTGAATCCGTTTTAATCACAGATGGATATCGCGCTAGTTCTAAAGCTTAATCCTGAGCTTTATAGTTCAGCGCAATAATTAATCACCAAAAAAAGCACCTTCTAGTTTTATGACTAGAAAATGCTTAACTCTTCATTCTGTCATGAATGGCCTAATCAGCAGTCGCACGCTTTTGCCGGTTCGCCGTCGTTATCTGCCGTTTTAAATGAATGGCCGCAACCGCAAGTGGAGATGGCGTTCGGATTGTCGATGGTGAAACCGCCGCCTTCCAGATTCTGCTTGAAGTCGATGGTGACACCATCAAGCATTGGTGCGCTGTTTTTGTCGATAACAATCTTGAGACCGTTCTCATCAAACGATTGATCGCCATCAATCACTTTATCATCAAAGCCCATCCCGTATGTCAAACCTGAGCAGCCGCCACCGCCAACACCCACGCGAAGGAACAGATTCTCTCCTGATTCATTTGCTAACATTTCTTTTACATGGAAATTTGCCGCTTCTGTAAGTGTAATATTCATCTTCGTCATCTCCTTTTCACTCAGAGTCGCCTTTTTGCTGAGTCAATCACTTGCCCACTCTGTAAAGCTAATTATAAAGGCTGATTCTCAAGATTTCAAATTTTAGACACATTTTCAAATTAAATCTGCCTTATCTCGCCATTTTCACCGTCTCCGGACAGAAAAATATTCCCGTACAGATGGTTTCCGCATTACCGGTCATGAAAACATGGCCCGAGTTCGACTCCCAGCGAATGGTTAAATCGCCACCGGCTAAGTGGACCGTAACCCGTTGATCCTTTTCTGCGTATCCTTTGAGGATTGAAGCAACGACTGCTGCACAAGCGCCGGTTCCGCAGGCCTGAGTAATTCCTGAGCCGCGTTCCCATACCCGGTAATCCAACGCGCCATTTGACAGCGGATGAACAAAACCAATGTTTGCGCCTTCCGGGAAAAGCGGATAGGTGTCAGCCAGCAGAGGTCCGAGTGTACTTATCGGTGCACGATCCACACTGTCAACAAAAAAGAGTGCATGGGGATTTCCCATTGACACAGCGGTAAATGAGTAAGAGTAATCGCCAATTTGCAGATTTTCATCGATTACCAAGGCATCGGGTGATCCGCCGGCTACCGGAATCTGTTGGCGCTGAAGAAACGGGGCACCCATATCAATGGTCACTCGATGAACCGATCCATCCTTTTCCGGATGCACAGTTGCCCGTTTATTCCCTGATAAAGTTGCAATCGAGAATTGTTCCTGTTCCACCAAATGGTGCTCATAAGCGAATTTAGCCACGCAGCGCAGACCATTGCCGCAGTTTTTCGCTTCTGAACCGTCTTTATTGAAAATTCTCATTTGAATTTCGGCGTGTGATGACGGAAGAATCAAGATGAGGCCATCTGATCCGATGCCGCAGGATGGATCGGACACTTGCCGGGCAAGTTCCGGATAATCCGAAAGATCGAGCTCACCTGACACTCCATCCAGATAAATATAACAATTCCCAAGTCCATGCATTTTTGTAAATTCAAAGGTTTGATTCACTCAGAGATCATCTCCATTTATCGTGCAGTTGATATTCTTTCTCTTAGCTAACTTCTCAAAGACGTTCTAATGGGCAAATATTTTTTTAACGCAGCCGCACGGAGGCCCAGATATAATCTTTATCCATATCTTCAATAATCAGCCGTTCATGGCAGCAGGGCAGCACGACAGCTGTCTTTATGGCTTCAAAAGCTCGTTCTACTGCTTCTTTCTTTAAAGGAAGCAGAACAGCGGAAGCATGGCAGAAAGGACATTCTTCAAAATAGATATCATTGATGATTCGTTCATAGGGCCAGCTATGATGAAAGTCCAGCATGGCATCTACCTTCTCTCTGCTGCATTTCATTCGTGAGATCTATTTTAATACATTATTCTACCACGTGAGAATGATTTCGTCACTGCATCTTATTCGGCTGGTGAAATGTGACTAATATCTTCTAAGCCTTGTTCTTTCAAATATTTCACAACTTTTTTTAGGACGATGTACCCTTCACCGATGACCGCATCACCTGAGACGAGCAGTGGATAAAAAAACTCATCGGCCTTGATTCGCTTGCAAAATAACCGATCCTGCTCAGTCTCAGGATGCTCCAGATCAATATAGCGGATGTCAGCTGCCTGACCAAATTTTCTGCTCAGCGCAGCCTGCAGCCATTCCGCAGTTGATTTCGACGAGGGAGCCTGCGCGCAGCTCGCGCAAATGGATTCCGCACCATAGACGGTTAAAATCATCGATCCACCTCATTCCAGTATACTTTCTATAATATAACATGACTCGCCATTCGAATGATGAATGAGAATAGATCTTTTATTACAAACAAGATATAATGAGCGTAGACAGCATGGGGAGAGGAGTGTTTGGTTATGTTCGATCAAGTTGAAGAAGTGCTCGAAAAGCTTCGTCCTTTTTTGCTGCGCGACGGCGGTGACGTAGAGCTGCTCGATGTAGATGAAGGGATCGTTCGCGTCCGACTGCTTGGAGCTTGCGGCAATTGCCCGAGTTCGACGTTGACATTAAAAGCCGGTATTGAACGCGCATTATTAGAAAATGTGCCTGGCGTTAAAGAGTTAGAACAAGTCTTCTGAGTCGGATTGAAAAATGGATTCTTCCATTTTCAATCCGCTTTCTCCTGCAGTCCGGTATTTCCGGCTGCTATAAAGGAATAAATTTGTAGACTGAACGGAAAAGATCGGCAGTCTCATGCCAAACCCCCCGCCTCTTTAGGCGGGGGGTTTGGCATGAACGGTCGTTATCAGAAAGCCTCGGCACGTGCGCCGAGCAGCCACTCCGGTATTTCCAGCTCCGGATAACGCACTCCCAGATAGCTGAGCAATTGTTGAGTATTTTCCGTTCGATTTTCATTCGTCAGCAGAACATCCTCAAGCAGCGCATGATCCTGCGCGCTTTCCCCGGCTAGATACCGCTCGCAGCATTCCACATAGGAGAGCGGAAAAAGAAGCCGGCCAAACATGCTGGCGGCAGCCTGCTCAGACAAAGGATAAAGTTCCTCATATTCGTTCAAGAATTGATTAGCTGAAAAAAGCATTTCCTCTTTTTCGCGAGTCCAAGCGAGCAGACGAAGCCACTCCGCTAAATCTCTGGAACGCTCACTGGCGACCCAGGTAGCCGGGTTTTCCGGATAAAGCGACGAAAAGCCCGCAAAACGATAATGGCTAATTGCTAGAGACTCTGAGCGCGGATACTTCAGCGAACCATCGACCATATACTGGATGGCATTTTCAGCGCAGCCCGAAAAATAGGGAAAAGTTTGGCGGAAACGCCGTTCAAAAGAATTTTTCGGCGATCGGCTGCCTATTTCATTATATTTCGTTCCTAGCTGATCAACGCTTGCCGTTAGCCCCTCTGTCCTTTGATAGACCGTACCTTCCGGAAAGGACTGGCCATCGACACCTGTCGTCAGCAGATGAAGCTCCGCCAAGGCTTTTCCCAGCGGCCGATCCTTCTGATTTGAGGCCTGCGGCAATGTCATGAGAACACAGAGCGATCCATTGATTTCTGTGCCCAACTGTCCTTCGCGATTGCGCAGCATTCGGCAAACAGGCAAGCGAGACTGATTGGCCAAATAATCCGTCAGGATAGCCAGGGCTTCAAGATTTTGATGATAGAAATGATCCACCGGCTGAAAAAAAAGACGAACAGTGCCGACCGTATCCCACGAATCCGCTTGATAATGGCGATTGACCAATGTCTGAAAATCTGTTGCCACAGCGATCACCCTTTTCTGACCCAGATAATCTTATTCTATGCACAGTTTCTCGATTTTCGCCCAATCTCAAAGGCCTTTAGAATTTTCATCAGAGCAGAAAGCCTCAGAAGGACCATTCACTCAGCGAATGCAAGATATAGGTCGGCTGCACTTTCTTGGTCCGCAGAACCGTTTCAGAAGTCACCCCGGTCAATACGATTAGCGAATCCAGCCCTGACCGAATACCTGCCATAATATCGGTGTCGTAATTATCGCCAATCATCAGCGTCTCCGTTTTCTTCACACCCAGTTTTTCCAGTGCCTGTTCAATAATAATTGGCTCCGGTTTACCAATAAACACCGGATTAATGCCTGTTGACACGCTGATGACGGCAGTCAGGGAACCATTGCCCGGAACCAGTCCGCGCTCGTTCGGCAGGGCGACATCCGGATTCGTGGAGACAAAACGTGCTCCTGCACGGACGGCTAGACAAGCCTTGGTATACTTTTCATAGGTAATTTGACGATCCATGCCGAAAGCGACATAGTCCGGATGATTTTCTTCATAGCGCAGCCCCTCCAGCTCCATCGCCTGAGCAAGCCCCTCCTCACCGATAAAGTAGACCGATGCATCCGGTTTTTCTTTCTTTATGTATCGCGCAGTTGCCATACTCGTTGTCAGAACGTCATCCGGCGTGCAGGGAATCCCAAAGCCAGCCAGTTGTTCTGCCACCGTTTCCTTCGTCCGTGTCGAGTTATTCGTGACAAAGAGATAGCGCAATCCTTCTTTTTTCAATGCCTTGACAAAGGCGACAGCCTCCGGTATTTCTTCTTTGCCGCGGTAGACCGTGCCATCGAGATCCAGTAAAAATGCCTGATATGATTTACTCATCGATAAATTCCCAACCCTTTCTCTGATCAGGCGTTCTTACGCCTTTGGTTTCGCTGAAAATGCGGAAACCGGACCCAATTCCTGATCCAAATAAGTTCTTATTCTGCCAGAAAAATGGCAAAGTGCCTGCTCGTTAGCGGCAACTATCCCGGCCATTTTCCGATGGTCGATCGCCAGATAATCGCGGACAAGTGTTTTGCGCAGCACAATTAACTGTTTGATGCCGATTGCCTCCTCGTGTGGAAGAACCGATTCATCCTCAAGAATGTCAATGATGTCCTCGTAGCCGCCTGGATCGCGCATGATGAATCCATCAATCATTTGATTGCCCACATCAATGATCGATTCAATCAGATTCTGGGTCAGCCGCTCAAGCGCCAATTGATTGATTTCCGATTCCCATTTTCGATCATGAAAAATGACCAAGAGATGATCCACATAATCAAGCATTGCCGCTATTTTTTGCCGATTCACAAAATACATCGTCTTCCCTCCTCAGTTCTTCAGCGGATTCAGCAAAATTCTCTCATTAAATCAAATATTTTGCGCAAACTAGAGAAAATCAGCTGCCACTCAGTGCTCCAGCGATTTATGTTGTTTGACTGGTGTTTTTTTCAACACAAAATAGGCACAGCCAAAGCTGCAATATTCCATTAAATAATCAATAAGCGTGCTTATTTTCGTGTCAAAAGATGATTTCTGATTTTTATCATCATAAAAACCGCGCAGACGCAGCTGTTCGTAGCCCCAATCACCGACAATATAATCAAATTTATTCAAAATATCACTATACCTTTTAATAAAGGCTTCTTCATTCCACCCGTCACGGACATTTTCAATGATTTCATAGTGATGATGATCAATCGACACCAATGGATTCGCCAAGGAATAACCTCCTCCTCATTTCTACCTGAGGGATTCATGGTTTTTGCAGGCCGCTTTCGCCATTCATCTATCCTGCTTTTTTATTATAGCAGATCAGTCGATTGAACGAGAGAAGCGCCCGAAACGAAATTTTCATATTTCACCGAATTATCGTATTTTCAATCGTGAAGGAGTTTGATAATTAATGAATCGAATGAAGCATTTCATCCTTATGATGGCACTATCTATTTCGCTGGTTCTGCAGACGAGTCCGGTCGATGCAAAATCGACGACGGTCCCCGATCTCACTGCTCGGAAAGCTCTCTATCTGAAGACTGGGGCTGTGACCGGCGTGCCGTGGACCCTTATCGCTGCTTGCGATCAATATGCCCGCAACATTGCTGACAGCCAGCCGAAAGCTCTTAAAAACTCAGCCTATTTGGACATTCCCTTCAACCATAACGTCTGGACAGGGCCAGTGCGTCCTGCACAGTCGCAAAATGATCCGCTGATCATCCGTTTTTTTGGTGGTCAGGGCAGAGACGGAAACGGGGACGGAATTGCTGACCGAAAAAATGATCAGGACCGTCTTTTTACGATTGCCGAAAAAATAGCGGCAGCCGGACCGGGTGAACAAAATAATCGGATTGGCCTCTGGAATCTTTATCATCGAGGAAAGGCCGTCGAAATGATCGAAGCATACGCGGCTATCTATTCCGCCTATAACACTGTCGACCTTAGCGGCCATGCCTTCCCGCTCCCGCTGCGGGCCAATTATGACTATGAGTCCTCGTGGGGCGCACGGCGCGGATGGGGCGGCCTGCGTATTCACGAAGGCACGGATTTATTCGCAGACTATGGCACGACCGTTTATGCCACCTGCTACGGCATGGTGGAGATGATTGGCTGGAACAAGTACGGCGGTTGGCGGGTTGGTATCCGCGATATTAATGGTGATTATCACTATTTCGCTCATCTCAATGGCTATGCCCCTCATCTCCACAGAGGATCGATTACCCGCCCTGGCGAAGAAATCGGTTACGTCGGCAGCTCTGGTTACGGGCCTAAGGGAACCATGGGAAAATTCCCGCCGCATCTTCATTATGGACTCTATCTCGATAATGGGCGAAGTGAATATTCAGTCGACCCCTATCCGTCCCTGCGTCTCTGGGAACGCGAAGCATTATCGCGCCGGCCCCGATAAAGGGCACTATTTGCTAGTTTTTGTTTTTGGGGTCTCAATCGGGACAGACGGCGTCAGCCCGCCGCCATTTGTGCTGTAATAATAAGGGACATTGAGCGGCAGAACTTTAGAGCCCAGCGAAATATGCTGGGTAATCGTTTCCGACTTCATTGTAAAAGGAACAATGACATCCACTTTGACTTTGACATCCAGATAGATCATCATAACAATCGTGTTGATCCCGACATTTTTATAACTCTCGTGGAGATCAGCCTGAACATTGCTGACAACTTCCATGGCAACGGGTACGCGCGGCCCGTAATTACTCAGCAACGCATTGTTCAAAATCTGTCCCAGAGGAATATCCGCAATCACGGCCTCACCCTGCGGATGCGGATGGTATTCCAAATCGTCCATGGGACCATTACTCATCGAGATTTGTCCTTTTTCGGTCGAGCGCAAAAACCAGAGAATCCGATCACTGATGATTCCTTTCACATGATTGGCCTCATCTGAATTAAGCGTATAATCACTGACTTCATTTTTGGCGTTTTTGTGAGTAATTATCAGTTTATCATAGTTCAACTTCGGAATTTCGTTCGGGTCATCCTTTCTCGGGAGATTCGTCAGTACATCCTCACCGATGCCATAGTTAACGGCATAGTTGCCCAATTGTTCAGCCTGTGTGAGCGCAATCGCCAGAACAGCAGGCTTCATCTGCTCATTGACCATCCAGATTCCAAAAGACGTAAAAACAATAAAAAGAATCAACGTCAGAAAAAAAACGCGTCGAAAAGGCATCGTTCTGCGCCGATATCTTCTGCTGGGCTTAAACATGACAAACCCCCTTCCTTTCATCTATATGCGAAAGTTCAGAGGGATATAAAAATAATTTTATTGTCAGTTTCTGTTAATCAGGATCTTGCTAAATACCCTCGACGTGTTCACCGATGCATGGCAAGCAATGCCTCGCGGCCAATCATCCCGGTGTGAATGCCTTTTTTCTCTGCCTCAAGTGTTACCTCAGCGAGCGGTGCGTTCAGCAGATCATCCAGCGTCCGCACGCCCTCTGCCTTGCCGGCCAGAATACCGCGATCGGCAAGTTTGCTATTAAGCAAATGAACATCAAGCGCGCCACACATGATATAGCCTGCATCTCCGGAAATGGTCAGCAGCGTCGTTTTCGGCAGGCTGACAGTCACTCCATTGAATAATTTTCCGTCTATGGCAATTGGTTCTAATTGAATCACCTCATCCGCCTCCTTTGCCTTTAGTTTATGGGCAGAAGCGAGCGATGTGACTAAAAAATTATCGGATGAGATCTAGTGTCTTAAGGCGCCATGCCAGTATGTCGCGCAGCGTTTCCGGCAGGAAGAACTGCTGCTTTGCCCGAACAATCGGCGGCAAGAAACTGCCAAATGTAAACATATCGATCGTACCGACACTATAGGCTTTCTCCCGCACAATCGGTGCCCCTTTTACCGTCACCTCAGTCGCGTGAAGTCGCCCCGCCCTGTATTCTTTCCGGTATTCCAAATTGCTGAAAACGAGTTTACCCAGTAATTTTCCCCGAAAGCCAAACCCCTTCAGTTCATAGGTCTGAAAATCCTTGCGTAGTCCGATATCAATCATCTCGATTAACTCTCCACCGCTGACGGTGACTTTGCACGGATTGATCGGATGCGGGCAGATATGGTGAATTGCGTAACGGCTTACCGTTCCTGCGGGCAGACCGTCAAGAATGACTCCGCTGTTCACCAAACCAACATCAGCCTTGCACCAGCTGCGCAAAGCATCCGCCATGATTTGCGTAATCGCGCAATCTCTAAACCAATCCACCGGAAGCGCATGATCCAGGCAGGCAACCGGCTCCCGCATCCGGCTGATTCCCGCTTCGGTCAGTTCTTTCACCAAATGTGCGGCAGCTGGATCGGCAGCTTCTCGCAATGTCACTAAATCCGCGCCCTTATGAACCACGCGCCTCGATGATTCATCAAACTCGACAACGATATGACCAGCATATTTGCCGTATTTTCCGGCTTGTGCAATCAATGTCTGATCAATCATTAGACCTCGCTCCAGGGCATGGTGCGTGTGCGCCCCGATGATCACATCGATACCTTCCACTTCTCTTGCCACGCGTTCATCAAAAGGGAGGCCGACATGCGAAAGCAGGACGAGGACATCCACCTGTCCCCTGAGTTTCCTGACCAGCGTAATTAACTCACTCAGCGGATCACGGATTGTCCAACCAAGCAATTGATAAAATTTCGGAAATGCCGCCGTCAATCCGATCAATCCCACTTTTACTCCGCCCATATTCTGGACGATGTAAGGATCGCACCATTCGGGACGGCTACCACCCGGTTCAAATAAATTGGCGAGCACAATCTTGAATTTTCTGTCCTGATAGACAGATTCCAGTTGCTCTTTTGTAAAAGTGATGCCCTCATTATTACCAATCGTCGCGTAGTCATATGCCGCCTCATTCAGCAACTGCACATTTCCCTTCCCAAGCAGTCCTTCAGTCAGCGGATTCACGCGATCCATATTATCGCCTAAATCGATCGTCAGGCACGGCTCCTGCTCTTGCTGCAGCCGTGTCCGCTCTATTTTTAGATAACTGACCAGACTTCCCCAGTTATCAAAATGGCTGTGAATATCATTTGTATGCAGAAAATGGAGTGTAATCAAATCGAATCCTCCCAAACTAACCTTGCCGGACAAATATCTTCCTTCCGGGCATATCACTGATCAAATCCGCTCTTTCTCCGGAATTTCCAGCTCTTTTCATCCCGCGCATATTCTGTTATCGCAACTTTGTTCTTTCAATATTGTAGCTCCGAATGCTTGCCGAGGCAACAAGCTGAACTCTTTCGCAGATCTTCAGACGCACGAAAAAACCTTTTGATCTGCCTCCGCGCAGATCAAAAGGTTTCAGAAACTTTTACAGGATCAGCCGATTGAACCTTCCATATTATATTTAATCAGACGATTCATTTCGACGGCGTATTCCATTGGAAGCTCTTTGGTGAAGGGCTCAATAAAGCCCATGACAATCATTTCCGTTGCTTCCTGTTCTGTCAATCCGCGGCTCATCAAATAAAACAATTGCTCCTCGGAGACTTTGGAAACTTTTGCCTCGTGTTCAAGAGAAATATCCTTATTCAGTACTTCATTATACGGAATCGTATCGGAAGTCGACTTATCATCCATGATTAGCGTATCGCATTCAATATGCGAACGTGAATTAGTCGCTTTTTTACTAAAATGAACCTTCCCACGATATGTCACATTGCCACCGTTCTTGGCAATCGACTTCGAAATGATCGTTGATGATGTGTTTGGGGCCTGATGAATCATCTTCGAGCCGGTATCCTGATTCTGTCCGTGTCCGCCAATGGCAATCGAAAGGGTATTGCCGCGGGCACCTTCACCCTTCAGGATAACTGACGGATATTTCATCGTCACAGCAGAGCCAATATTGCCGTCAACCCATTCCATGGTTGCGTGTTCCTCGCAAATGGCACGCTGCGTCACCAGATTATAGACATTGTTCGCCCAGTTCTGAATCGTTGTATAGCGGCAATAGGCATTTTTACGAACATAAATCTCGACAATCCCGCTATGCAGCGAACTACTTGAATAAACCGGTGCCGTACAGCCTTCCACATAATGAACTGATGCGCCTTCGTCAACAATGATCAACGTTCTTTCGAATTGACCCATGCTTTCCGAGTTGATGCGGAAATAAGCTTGAAGCGGTGTCTTACAGACAACGCCCTTCGGAATATAGACAAAGGAACCTCCAGACCAGCAGGCCGCATTGAGAGCAGAGAACTTATTATCCGCATAAGCAATGACCTTACCAAAATATTCGCGGAACAGAGCTTCATGCTGCTGAAGCGCCGAGTCGGTATCCATGAAAATGACACCTTCTTTTTCCAGATCGTCTTTCATGCTATGATAGACAACTTCTGATTCATATTGGGCGGAAACTCCGGCCAGATATTTGCGCTCTGCTTCAGGAATACCAAGCTTATCGAATGTATCCTTAATTTCGTCCGGTACTTCGTTCCAAGACTTTCCTTGATTCTGCACCGGCTTGACATAATAGGTCAGATCATCAAATTGCAAGCCGCTCAGATCGGCACCCCATTGCGGCATCGGCCGTTTATAAAAATGAGCCAGACCCTTGAGCCGATAATTCAGCATCCATTCCGGTTCGTTTTTTTTCTTCGAGATTTCACGAACAATATCCTCGGTCAAACCACGCTTAGTACGGAACACAGAAACATCTTTTTCTCTGAATCCGTATTTATACTCTTCGATTTCAGGGACTTGCTGTTCTGTCGCCATCTGTGATTCCTCCTTTTTTGAAGCCTTTCTCTTGCTTTTTCATTCAGAGAAGCAGGCAGGGTCCGTTTATATAGTCTAGCACAGTTCACAAAATTGTCATTATTTTAAGATTCATCAACCTGCTGTCTGGTCGATTCCCGCAGGCCCTTCTCTACGGCCTTCCAAGGCAGCGTTGCGCATTTGATTCGCGCCGGAAACTGCGAAACACCCTGCAAGGCCTCTGCGTCACCCAGTTCAAGACCATCCTCATGCTCTCGACCCTGAACTAACTCGGAGAAGTCATAGATTAATTCATGCACTTGTTCGACAGTCAGGCCTTTTACGGCCTCGGTCATCATCGACGCAGAAGACTGACTGATGGCGCAGCCGCTTCCTGTGTATTTAACATCGGCGATTTTGCCATCCTCTATCTTCAGGGAGACGTGAATTTTGTCTCCGCAGGATGGATTATTCATACTGACCGTAATGCTGTCCGTATCATCGAGTGAGCCGCGGTTACGCGGACTTTTATAATGATCCATAATCACGGAACGATAGAGCTGATCGAGATTATTAAATGACATGACCAAAGAACTCCTTTGCGTCCTTAATTCCTTTTGCCAGATATTCGACTTCTTCGATCGAATTATAAAAATAGAAGCTGGCCCGTACCGTCGATTCGCACTTCAGCCAATGCATAAGCGGCTGCGCGCAATGATGGCCGGCTCGTACGGCAATGCCTTCCATATCTAAAGCTGTAGAGACATCGTGCGGATGAATCCCATCAATATTAAAAGAAACTAGTCCAGCGCGCTCTGATGGCCCGTATACCGTGACGCCATCAATTTGCGAAATCAGCTGATATGCGGCCTTCGAAAGTTTCTGCTCCTGCTCATGGATAGCGTCCATACCGATATCCGACAGATAATCAATCGCTGCGCCGAGCCCAATCGCTCCGGCAATATGCGGCGTCCCCGCCTCCATCTTCCAAGGAAGATCGGCCCAGGTTGCTTGGTATAGCCCAACTTCGTCAATCATCTCGCCGCCGGTCTGAACAGGTTCCATCTCCTCCAATAAGCTTTCCTTGCCATAAAGAATACCGATCCCTGTCGGTCCGACCATCTTGTGGCTGGAAAAAGCGAAAAAATCGGCGTCGATATTCTGCACATCGACTGTCTGATGCGGCGTGCTTTGTGCGCCGTCGACAACCATGATCGCCCCTTTTTCATGAGCGAGCTCGGCGATTTCCTTCACTGGATTCACGGTTCCGAGCACATTGGAGACCTGCGTGCAGGAAACGATTTTCGTATGTTCAGTAATTGCGCGGCGAACCTCATTCAGATCGAGGGTTCCGTCCGGCTGCATCGGAAAATATTTTAATGTCGCCCCGGTTGCCAAGGCGACCTGCTGCCAGGGAATCAGATTCGCATGGTGCTCCATCGGCGTAATAATGATCTCATCACCAGCGCCGAGATTCGCCCGTCCGTATCCATAAGCGATCATATTCAGCGAATCCGTCGTCCCGCGTGTATAGATAACCTCTTTTGTGCTCCGAGCATTGATAAAGCGACGAATTTTCTCGCGCGCTTCCTCGTAGCGGTCGGTTGCAATTGTACCGAGCGTATGCACCCCGCGATGCACATTTGAGTTATAATTCTGATAATAATCGACCATGGTCTGAATAACGGGCAGCGGTTTCTGAGAAGTAGCTGCATTATCCAAATAGACCAGCGGATGGCCATTGACTTCCCGTTTCAGAATCGGAAAGTCTTTGCGAATCTCTTGAACATCCATCAGCCGACCTTCCCTTCGATGAGGTCTGCCAGCTGTTTCCTCACACCTTCAATTGGAAGCAAATCGACAACTGGCTTCAAGAATCCTTCGACAATCAGTTTCTCAGCGACTTCCTTTTTAATACCGCGACTCATCAGATAGTATAACTGAGCAGGATCAACGCGGCCAACGGATGCCGCGTGACCGGCAATCACATCATATTCATCAATCAACAGAATCGGATTGGCATCGCCGCGAGCCTGATCACTAAGCATCAGGACTCGTTGTGTTTGCTCTCCATCCGCTTGAGAAGCCCCATGCTCAATCTTCGTCCGTGCGTTGAATATTGAGTTAGCGGCATCCTTCTGAGCGCCGCGTACAAGAAGGCGGCTGACTGTTGCTTTGCCGACATGACGGATATAGTTATCGAAATTCTGTTTCTGCGCGCCGCTTCCGATACTGACTGCCTTCGTATCCGTAGATGCACCGTCACCCTCCAGATTGGTTGCATTTTCCGAAAGTGTATTTCCATCGTTCATCTGGCCGAGAGCCCATTGCAGACTCCCGTCTCTTTCGACATTGCCGCAGCGGCTGACATAGGTGACAATGCCTTCTGAAAAGTGATCCACCGCCCCAAAACGGACATGAGCGTTTGCTCCGACAACAGTTTCACTCATCAGGTTTGCAACGCCTTTGCCGACGGATTGATCTGACAGATAGCTTTCCACATAAACCACCGAACTATTTTCTTCTGCCACGATAATCGTATGGGCAACCAGCCCGGATGACGCGGCATCCTGAAAATAGATGCTTTGAACCGGGCTGTCAATCACGACATTTTTCGGAATATACAGAAAGGTCCCGCCATTAATTAAAGCCGCATGCAGAGCGGTCAGTTTATGAAGATTCATCTGCGTCGTCTTGAAATAATACTTGCGGATGAGCTCACCGTGTTCGCGAATCGCCGTCGCCAGATCCGTAAAAATAACACCCTTATCTTTCAGATCCTGTGAAAGGCTTTGAAAAATAGGCTGGCTATTATGCACAACGAGCAGATTCCCCGCTTTATCTTCTTGTCCAATTAATTTTTTAACATGAGCGGGCAATTCTTCTGTCGATCCGATCACCTTACCCGTAGTCTCATAGTTAAAATCGGTGAAATTCCAGTCCGTTATTCTTGTTTTTTCAGGCCTGGGCAGTTCGAGAGCAGCTGCCAATTTCAGACCTTCTAATCTTTTATTTATAAACCATTCCGGTTCATTTCTCTGTTTTGCGAAAAGCGTCACGTCTTCCTCATTAAAAGGAAGGTTTTGCACTTCAGTCAACATTGTTCTCCCTCCTGTCCTACAGCTGAGTTCTTAGGCTTCAACTGTTTCATCATCTTTAATGCCGAGCTCCGCTTTCATACCATCATAGCCTTCCTCTTCCAGACGGAGTGCCAATTCAGGTCCGCCGGTCGTTACAATATGACCATTCATCATGACATGGACCTTATCGGGTTTTATATAATTCAACAGTCGCTGATAGTGCGTGATGATTAGACAGCCAAAGTTTTCCGAACGCATCGAATTCACGCCTCTAGCCACCCATTTCAGCGCATCAATATCCAGACCAGAGTCAATTTCGTCAAGAATGGCAAATTTAGGTTCAAGCATCATCAATTGAAGAATTTCGTTCCTTTTCTTCTCACCGCCGGAGAATCCTTCATTCACATAACGTTCAGCAAACTTTTGATCCATTTCCAGCATATCCATCTTTTTATCCAGAGTCTTGAGAAATTTCATCAATGGAATTTCATTGCCGGCACCGCGTCGGCCATTGATAGCCGTTCTCAAAAACTCGGCATTGGTGACACCGCTCACTTCGCTTGGATATTGCATCGCCAGGAACATTCCAGCCCTTGCGCGTTCATCGACAGCCATATCCAGCAAATTCTTGCCGTTGAGCAGGACTTTACCGGCAGTTACTTCATACTTTGGGTGCCCCATGATTGCTGAGGCCACAGTCGATTTACCGGTACCGTTTGGACCCATCAAAGCGTGGATTTCGCCGCCTTTTATATCAAGATCAAATCCTTTGACAATCGACTTGTCTTCGACGGAGACATGCAGATCCTTTATTTGTAATTCAGGTACTGTCATCTCATTTACCTCCAATAGAAAAATTATCTCTGTCATGTATTCAGCTAAGTAAAAAGAAGCCCATTCTCAATCTATTCTCATTATTATCTTATATCACCTGTAAATAGATAGCAACCAAACTGAACTTCTTTTTTCTATTAAAACAACTCTGCTTTTACTGCCTATTATAACCCTCTTTCCCGAAAATTTAAAAACGAAATGAAGTTTCGCCCTTGATTAGTTGATCAGCCTTCTCAAATAGGCTGGCAGCATCCGCTTCTCGTACTTGTCCGAATAAAAAACAATCATCCACAGCCGCAAAACTTCTGCGGACAGCAAATGATTGTTTCCAGCTTATATCAGGGCGAGTGTTCCCATAAAAACGGCGACGTCGATTATTTGGCAGAATCGTTGACTGGCAATACCGCGCCTTTATATTTTTTGGTAATATAGTTCTGGATTTTCTTTGAATGAAGCACAGCGACTAATTCTTTAATGGCTTTCCGGTTCTGATCGCCTTTTCTGACTGCAATGATATTGGCATAAGGAGACTCGGCGCCTTCCAAAATTAACGCATTCTTCTTCGGAGTCAGATTGGCCTGAAGCGCGAAGTTGGTATTAATCGCAAACAGATCGGCTGTATTATTCAGATAAGTCTTAGGGAGGATCGCCGGATCAATCGGTGAGAGAAATTTCAAATGCTTGCGGTTGTCAAAATCTGTATATTCACCGTTTTTCTGATTCAAGGTTGCCGCGACACCCTTGACACCCTTATGAATTTTGACGAGACCTTTGGTTTGCAGAAGTAGCAGAATTCGTCCTTCTTCCGCTTTATTATTGCTGATTTGAATCGTTGAACCATCTTTGATCTGTCCGAAGCTCTTGTATTTTTTCGAGTAGATGCCGAATGGCTCAATGTGAATCTTCCCGGCGTTGACAAGATCGGTATGATGCTGCTGGTTATAGAGATCGAGATAAGGGATATGTTGAAAATAATTGGCATCCAATTGTTTTGCGGTCAATGCCTTATTTGGCAGAACATAATCCTGAAAAACTCTGACCTTCAGATTAATTCCTTTTTTCTTTAAAAGAGGAGCGGCTGCTTTCAGAATTTCAGCATGAGGTACGGCTGAGGCGCCGACCGTAAGCGTTGTTTCTTTAGCGGAAGATCCGCTTCCGCCATTGCCGCACGCCGTCAAGAGTAAAACCAAGGCAGCGAGCAGTGGAACGAGTATTGTTTTCTTCATTGTTATTTCCCCCAATAGTGAGATGTTCTGATTTTAATTTAATCAACCATCATTTTGAATCTTATTTTTATCTCTTATCTACTAAGCGCGTTAAGCGATCACCGATGAATTGAATGATTAAAACAATCAGCAGCACGATCACCGTCGCGATAATCGTCACGCCATTATTACCCGCTTCAAAGCCTTCATTATAAGCAATCGTTCCCAGTCCGCCGGCACCGATCACACCAGCCATCGCTGTATTGCCAATCAAGGCGATCAAGGTCACCGTGATACCGGACAAAAGAGCCGGAAAGGATTCAGGCAGCAGTACTTTATAAATAATCTCCAACTTGCTTGCTCCCATCGCCTCAGCGGCTTCAATTACACCTTTATCAACCTCGCGCAGACTAATTTCAACAAGGCGACCGTAAAAGGGTGCGGAACCGATGATGATCGCGGGAAGGGCCGCGGTACTGCCAATCATTGTTCGAAGGATCAATTCAGTCAGAGGAATCAATAAAATAATTAAAATAATGAATGGAATCGAGCGGAACGTATTCACAAAAGCCGCTGTAATCCGGTAAATCCACTCCTGCTCGTAAAGTCCGCCTTTTGCCGTCAGAAAGAGCAGCAAACCAAGAAGCAAACCCAACAAGAAAGTGAAAATGCCGGAGATAAAAGTCATATACAAGGTCTGCATCGTTGCGACCCACATGGCCTGCCAATCCACATTTGCCAAATACTCAGCCATGATCAAGCACCTCGATCTTGACTGCATTATCGGAAAGTTGCTGGGCAGCATTTTTGAAAGCCGACTCGCTGCCGACTACTCTTAAGACCAGCGACTCATTATCCCTCTGTCTGCCGGTTCCCGGTGAAGCTTGAAGGATATGGATTGACAACGCCGTATTTTGATATAGTTCACGAAGCAGGCGTTCCTGTGAAACACCCCGGCCATAACTGATCTTAACGAGACGGCTACTTGCCTGTTGTGACTGATCTCCGGAAATTTCAGCCCGAACAGAAGGAATGGACTGACGTTCAGCAACAAATTCTCGTGTAATCACCTGCTGAGGATGACTAAACACCTCCGCCACCGTTCCAGATTCGGCAATGACCCCCCGATCCAGAACTGCCACCCGATCGCAAATCCGGCGAATCACAGACATCTCATGCGTAATCAAAACAATCGTCAAATTGAATTTTCGATTAATTTCCGTTAAAAGCTGTAGAATCGAATCTGTCGTTTTCGGATCAAGAGCAGAAGTCGCTTCGTCGCAAAGAAGAACCTTGGGGTTATTGGCCAGTGCCCGGGCAATGCCAACTCGCTGCTTTTGACCACCGCTGAGCTGCGCCGGATAAGCCTTTTCTCTTCCTTCAAGGCCGACTAAGCGGATAAGCTCAGCCACTCTGTTTTGCCGTTTCTTCTTCGGTTCATCTGACAACTCCAATGGAAGAGCGATATTGGCCGCCACCGTCCTGGACCAGAGCAAATTAAAATGTTGAAAAATCATACTGATCTGTTTCCGTTTCTGGCGCAGGGATTTATCGGCCAGATTTAAAATGGCTTCTCCGTCAATCAGAATTTGACCCCGATCCGGTTTCTCAAGCAAATTAATCAGGCGAATCAATGTGCTTTTTCCTGCTCCGCTATATCCGATAATTCCGAAAATCTCACCTTCCTTTATAGACAGATTAATGTTTTTCAATGCCTGGACGGGGCCATCCGCTGTTTGATAAATTTTCTCTACATCTGATAACTCAATCAACGGTCTTCCTCACTTTCCTGCAGATAAAAAAATCGTAGAACACTTTTCATATGTATTTAATCGGGTATGAAAAGTAAAAACTTCCGCCTGAGTTCACCTCCCACATCGTTTTCAGCAATCGGCAAGCAAAAAAAAAGCCTCTCAAAAAGAGAGGGGGACACCTCTCTCATCTTTCAGAAAAAATTTCTGAAGGAATTAGCACCTTCCCATTCTTTGTACCGTGACAAAGAATGGGGGTTGCCGGGCATCATCGGGCCAGTCCCTCCGCCACTCTGGATAAGAGTTTTGCTATACAGTTGCGTGGTTTCAAATTAACATTATTTTATGTTATTGTCAACCATTTCTTGCCAGCTTCGATGAATAAACACAAGCCGCTACTTTGACATTTCAATAAAAAGAAGTTCCATCTCTCACGGGCGAATGAAGCGGATCACGAAAGAGCATTGTCCGCTTTTCGTGCTGACCATTTTCATCAAGCTGAATCCGGTGATACAAAACAGACTGTAGATTAACGGAATGCCAAGGCACCGTCGAAGAATGGCTCATGCGAGCAACCCGGGCGGTGGGCAACTGTCTGGCTTCTTCAAGTGTCATCCTTTTCCCATAGGCATTTGCCCGCAAATACAACAGATATCTGCCCATCGAGAGATGATGGCTGCCAGCCTCCCTCCAGCCGCTCATTGAAGCCTGGAGCCACTGAGCCTGAATACCCGTCGCTTTAAATGAAGGAAGGATGCGGTCAGCGAATTCTTGATTCAGCCGCCGATGGATCTGTTCCTTTTGCGAGCGCGTCAGATCATTTGAAAGTGCTGCGGTCATCAGGCAGAAGGTCGGCCTCTTGATCGTCCCCTTTTCTTCCCATTTATCCACCATCAATCGGCTAAATTGACTAAGCGGCATATTCTGAAAGAGCTCAGGTTCATAAGTGGGCCAAGAAGCTTTCTTGCTCAGCAGACGTACAGAAACAATCCGAAGACGGCTATCGATTGCCGCTTCAAGATTGATGTTTGCGTCAAGATTAATATACGCGGCGATCGGCCGCTGAACCTGATTACTACTTTGAGTCAACGCTCCGAAGCAGAGTAAAGAAATACCAGCTGCCAGAACGGGCATTATGAAATAGTTTAATCGAAAGAATGGAAAAGTGAGATGCCGTGGCCGCACAATCTCGCCAACGGTAATATTTGCCGAACGGCTGAGTTTCACCGAGCGAAAAACACCCGTTTGGGTCAGAATCACGGCTTGTCGTCCCTTCTTGGAAACAAGGACTCCCTGATTATCCAGTTTTCTCACCCACCTTTCATCTGTTTACAGAACCTCTTCCATCTCCGGTTCTATATACGACTTCAGTGCGCTGAATCCACCGATATAGATCAAGGACAACGCTATTATATATTTTCGATTCCTTTCAATCGTTTTACGGCTGCAAGAGACAAATTGCAGCAAATCTTTTATCGGCAATTGTTTCTTTTTCTTCAGGAAACGAACAAGCTCAGGCCGTTCAACCAGCTTTTTTGCAGAGATCTTCGCATTTTCACGGGCATCTGCATGCTTCGGGCAGTGACGACTCAGCACATCAAAAGTGATGCCATAGTTCAGCAGCATTTCCTGATAACTGTTGATTTGTTCCATCCGTTCTGAAATCCGGCATTTTTCTTCATAGAAATCAATCGCCGCCTGCTGTTCGACATGACTTTCCTCCATGCCGTTCTCATCATCATGCTTGGCCTGATCGAGATAAATATGACGAACCTGACGCGTTTCTTTGCGAATGAAATCAATAATTCGGCGACGGATAACCATATCTGCAAAGGTGAGAAATTTGCTCCCCTGGCCCTTCTGATATTGATTAATCGCTTCATTAAATGCAACGAGCCCGATGCTGAATTCATCCATCGTCTGATCGATAAATCGGTTGCATACTTTAGAAACAACCTTCTTAATAAAAGGTTGATAGGATTCAATAATCATATTTCTCAGGGGTTCGTCCCCCTGTTGTACTTTATATATATTATTTTCGAGTGGAAGATTAAACATACCGCTCATCGTAAGCTGGTTTGCATTCATCATATCCGTTCCACCTCTCGCATTTTCTGAATGAATTTTTTAAGTTTTTTTTGGTAATCTTTCGAGTCGGAAAGCAAGGCTGATTATTGAAAAGTTTTTACATTTCGTGCCCTGTTTCTTAATATAAGATAACATGTCCCAACGAGAGAGCCGACTATTGTCAAATATTTTTGTTAATGTCTGGATAAATTTCATTTTTCAAGGAAAAAGCCTGAAACGGCAAATTCTCTTGTATCCTTTATATCATGCTTTCCCTCCCAATGGAAAGAGACAATCTGGTAACAAATAGATGACAGCACCTGTCACGATTCGACAGATAGCTTTAAAAAGCACAAAAAGAACCGCAAAGACCTGCGCCTAAGCGGCAAGTTTTTACGGTTCTCGAATTGGTTTAATGATGACTTTTTCTTTTTACTGGCAGGGAATATTATTTGGGTGAACCAATCTGGATCTCAGGCATTCTCATCGATTAATTTTTGATAGGCATCCGGCGTCAGTAACTGATCAAAATCAATTCCATCTGCTTCGAGTTCAATCATCCAAGCACGCTCATAAGGGGATTCATTCACCAATTCCGGCGAATCCTCCAAATCTGTATTCGTGGCGCTGATTGTCCCGCCGATCGGTGCATAAAGTTCTGAAACCGTCTTCACTGATTCGACACTTCCAAAGGAATCCCCAGAATTGACTGTATCGCCAATCTCGGGCAATTCAACAAAGACAATATCTCCTAATTCCTTTTGGGCAAATTTGGTAATACCAATCTGCGCTTTCTTACCGCCATCCATTTTTCTGACCCATTCATGTTCTTTTGAGTAAAATAAATCCTTTGGTACATCCAACTTTCCTGCCTCCGTTTCAAATGACCCGCATTATGCCGTGATATGCACAATTCCCAGCCTTTTTATTATAGCAAAAAAACCGTTCATTTTTACATCAATTGTTCCAAGTGTGATTAAAAGTCTCCTCATTAAAGCCAATCGTCACTTTATTGTCTTCAACCAGGATTGGCCGTTTCAACAGCATACCGTCTGCGGCCAGAAAATCCAACCACTGGTCTTCATCGGTTCCTGATATTTTTTCTTTAATCCCCTGCTCGCGATAATGTTTGCCGCTTGTATTAAAAAATCTTTTTAATGGGAGTCCACTGCATCGCCATAATTTCTTCAATTCTTCCTTTGTTGGCGGATTCTTGACGATATGAACCTCGGTATAATCGATTTGGTGAGCATCGAGCCATTTTTTTGCTTTTCTGCAGGTCCCACAGGTCGGATATTGATACATTTTCAGCATTTGCATTCGCTCCTTTTTCCATTCCTTGTTTAAGGATAGACAAGCAGAGTGGCCTAGGCAAGACTTCTGCTTACTTTTGAAAAGGGATTGATCGATCTTGCAGCGCTTAGCCATTTTTCATCAATTTGTAAAAAATATTTTTATTCGCTGCGGACATACTATGCCTGAAGAGCGTCATTCAAAAATAGAAACAGGAGTGTGATAAGACAATGAATATGCAGCAGGGTGGACAAACACCGATGAATTTTCCGCAACCTCCAGAAATTCTGTCTACAAAAGATTTACTTTACATTGAAGACATGCTTTCCTGGAATCTTCAGGCGATTAAAAAAGCGCATTATTATGCGACGATGTGTCAGGACCGCGATATCGTTCAGGCGATGAACCGAACCTGTCAGCTTCACACCAAACATTATCAGGATATCCTGAATCATTTGGGCAAGCATGCACAAACAGTTAGTCAAACAGGAGGTGCAATGCAATGATGAAACAACCTGCTCAGGCGACGACGATTCAGAACACAGAAACACAGAGCCCGAAAACAGCACAATTAAATGACAAGGATTATCTGACGGATATGCTGCTAACAGAAAAATATCTAGGCGTTTCCTACGTTCATGCGCTTCAGGAAGCCAGCCATCAAGCGCTTTATCAGGATATTAAAAATATTTTTGACCAAGAAAGCGATCATCAGCGCGACTTGTATAACCTGATGTTTAATAAGGGCTGGTACAAATTCGAATCTCAGGAACCGCAGAAAATCCTTCAGACTCAGCAACAGTTTACTCAGGACGCGCAGCAGCAATTCCCTAAATAATCGTTTTAATTTTCAACCACCCGTCCGTTGCGGGTGGTTTTTTATTCCCTTAAAAAAGATTTCCCGGCTCTCCCTTTTCCCAGCGGACGCGCTGCCGCTATAATAGATTTATGGGAGGGGAAAAAATGAACAGACGATTAATCGAAGCAGAAGATCTCTATCGTTTCACCTTTGCGGGTAGCCCGGTCCTGTCTCCTGACGCGCAGCAAGTGATTTATGTCGTGACCCGAGTAAGCAAGGAGAAAAACGGCTATCAATCCGCCCTTTATCTATCTGATTCCTCAGGAAAGAATAGGCGGCTGACTTTCGAACAATCTTCGGAAAAGTTAGTACGAAATGAACACCCGCGATTTTCCGCTGACGGACGCTCCCTTTACTTTCTCAGTGATCGAGGCGGTCAGAAGCAAGTCTGGCTATTGTCCCTGGACGGCGGTGAAGCAGAAAAACTAACGGATTTCAAAGAGGGAGTCAAGGATTTTGATGTGGCAGCGGATGGACATGCTCTGATTTGTCAGTCTCCGATTCCGGATAAAGAAGAAGCAGACAATGATCAAGTTTCTGTAGTCACTCGGCTGCGTTATCTGGCCAATGGCAAGGGGCTGATTTCTTCGGATCAGGGGCTGTTTCTTTTTGATTGCGAAAATAAAAAGAAGCGGTTGATTTCGAGTCCAGATTGTGATGCCTATGGTGCGCGTTTCGCGCCAGACGGACAATCGATCTTTTTTCTGCAGGGTAAACCTCATCCGGATAAAACGGATTACCTGTATGATCTCTTTCGCTATGATCTTCCAACCCGAGAAACTTTATGTCTGTATCAGGGAAAGGGAACGATTGACACCTTGGAAGTCTCCGCTGACGGACATTCCGTCGCTTTTTCCGGAACCGAGGACGGGGAATGCACCCCCAAAAATATCGCCATTTATCTGCTTCCAACCACTGGCGGGGCGGCAATTGATCTGACTGCCGCTGAACAACTGTCCGTTGGAAATTTTATTGGGACAGATGTCCGCTTCGATGGTGACCGGCCGTCCTTCAAATGGTCGGGAGATGGGCAATCGCTTTATTATCTGGTTCAGAACGGACGAAAGAGCGGCATCCGAAAGGTCAGTCTGTCAGGTATGATTACGGATGTATCCATGGCAGAAGAAGAGGTCATTACTTCTTTTGATATTCGGGGCAGCCAAATTGCCGCTATTATTTCCACACCGCTTTCGACGGGAGATCTTTACTTTTTTAACGCGAAGAGGCATGAACGAAAAAAATTAAGTGCATGGAATGAGGCTTTATTTCGGGAACTGGATCTATCGAAGCCGATCCCTTTTACATATAAAGGCGCGGAGGAATGGCCGATGGATGGTTATTTACTTTTACCTCCGAAAACGTCCAAAAATTCAGGCCCGCTGCCTGTCATCCTGGAGATCCATGGAGGACCTGCCTCTTCCTACGGAGACTCTTTCAACCACGAGTTTCAGCTTCTTGCCGCGCAGGGTTATGCAGTCGTTTATACCAATCCCCGCGGCAGCCGCGGTTATGGTGAAGCCTTTTGCGCTGGCTGCTATGATGATTGGGGTCGAAAAGATAAAGAGGATATTCTGAAAGGCCTTGACGCGGCTCTCGCTCGCTTCCCGCAGCTTGATCGCGCGCGGCAATTTGTAACTGGCGGCAGTTATGGCGGATTCATGACCAATACGATTGTCGGAACCACCAATCGTTTTACAGCAGCGGTCACTCAACGATCGATCTGCAATCTTTATAACTTCTTTGGAACGAGTGATATTGGCTATTATTTTTTGCGTCGTTATTTTTGCGGGACGGATCTTTGGAGCGATGAAGAGAAAATCATGAGCTTTTCGCCTATCCGTCATGCACCAGACGTCCGGACACCCGTCTGCATCATTCATAGCGAGGAGGATCACCGCTGCCCTATTGAACAGGCCGAACAATGGTATACCGCCCTGCGCCGACTTGGCGTCGAGACGCGTTTCGTCAGGATTAAAGGTGAAAATCATGAACTCTCGCGCAGCGGCAAACCGAAAAACAGAATCCGCCGCCTTCAGGAGATCATCGCCTGGTTTAATCGTTATCGCTGACCTGTCTTTTGGGGCTTCGCACTGAATTTTTTTGCAGGAAGAGCGTGCGGCTTAGAAAGAATGGATTGAAAATGCAGCGTTTAGGCCGGAAAAGATAAGGGATTTCCCGCTGAATCTGTTCTAATCATCTGATGCGGCTTATTTTCCCATTAATCTGGTAACATCATGCAATTCATCAAACGCCCCCTCTAGCACCCTCATAATCTCGAAATTTATGAGCAACTAAGGAGGGAGTTACTACACCATGTACAAGAAAATTCTTGCTTTAACTCTAGCCGGAGCGCTCGCTATTCCATTTGCTTTCGGTCACGTCGCAGATGCAGCATCTCAATCTCAGCCCAAAGCGGAGACTTTTAAACTCGCTTTTGCGGATGTTCTGAATCCTTGGCATTTGAAAACGGATCAGGTACCCGCATTAGCTGAAATTCTTAAAAGTCTCGGCATACCCGTCGATCTCAGCCAATTGTCAACAGGACATCTCATTGTCACCGATAAAACTGAGGCACCTTCTGCCACGACAACAGCAGAAGCACCAAAGAAGGATGACGGCTCATCTCGTACACCGGCAAAGGCACCGGCAGCACCGACACCGGCCAAGCCGGCAACGAGTGAGTCCGGCTCTTCTTCTCCCGCTCCAGCAAGCGAGCCAGCAGAGCCATCGAGCCAACCTTCGACCAATAGTCAGATGAATGCTTATGAAAATAAAGTCGTTGAACTGACGAATGACCAGCGTGTCAAGGCAGGCCTCAAGCCTCTCCAATCCAATAATAATACACTGGCGCGGATGGCGCGTGATAAATCTCAGGACATGGCGAACAAAAACTATTTTGATCACCAGTCCCCTACCTATGGTTCACCGTTTGATATGATGAAGCAATATGGCATCAGTTATTCCTATGCCGGCGAGAACCTTGCTGCCGGACAGAAAACACCAGAGGAAGTCGTGAACGGTTGGATGAACAGTCCAGGCCACCGTGCGAATATCCTGAACGCGAATTTCACGACCATTGGTGTCGGTTATGTTCAAGGCGGCTCATATGGCAGCTATTGGACGCAGGAATTTATCGGCAATTAAAACTTTATCTAAAAAAAGCAGTCTCTGCCGCTAAGCGGTCAGAGGCTGTTTTTTTTGCCCGAGCAAGGATTGTGATTCTTTTTTTCAAGGATCCGTTCTTTCCGCCGAAGTCCCGCACGGACATAATTTATTCCCGCGAATAGACTGTTAAGGTCAAAAGGAACTGACTGGAGGTGATTGAATGAGTGAACGTCCACTCTATGTGGCCTTAGGAGACTCATTAACCGTCGGCATCGGCTCCACACTTTTTCAGCCAAATTTCGTTAAGCTCTATCAGCAAAGCCTTGAGCGCTACTTTATGCAGCCCGTTCAGCGGATAAGCTTCGCCAAAAATGGCGCGGTCACCCGCCAAATTCTCGAAAACCTGCAGCAACCCGAAACAGCGGCCGCAGTACACAGTGCCTCGTTTATCACGTTGACCGCTGGCGGTAATGATTTGCTTCATGCCGGCAAAAATTGGTTAAAAACAGGGGATCGGGTCACGCTTAACAATGCAATTCAAGCATGTGTGGCTACAATAGAAACGATACTCAGGACTATCTTTGATATCCATATGGATAATCCGCAGCCTTTTTGCGTTCGTGTTCTCAATCTGTATAATCCGATGCCACAGATTCGCGAATCCTACGTCTGGCTCGAAAGTTATAACCAGCAATTAGCGGCTTTAGAGCGTAGCCCCTTTGTCAAGATAGCTGATGTTTATCACACCTTTTATGGACGTGAACCGATGCTGCTCAGCTTCGATCATACCCATCCGAATCCGATGGGCTACAGAATGATGGCGGATACCGTGATCCAGCTCGGCTATGCACCAGTCGGCTAAATCATCCCTAGCATAATTTCGATCAATCAAAGGGGAGCGGCTATCATTCTTTACTATCAGCCAGCGTTTTTAGACGCTGGCTTTCACTTTGACTATGGGTGTTCTTCTGCAGGTTCCGGCTTTCTTCTACTTCTGCGGATAACGCTCCCTCTTCTGCGGATAACGCTCCCTCTTCTGCGGATAACGCTCCCTCTTCTGCGGATAACGCTCCCTCTTCTGCGGATAACGCTCCCTCTTCTGCGGATAACG
>JBHGUY010000016.1:0-18751 GCA_048976585.1 Sporolactobacillus sp.
GGCCTAAACCGCGAAAAGTTAGACCTAACCCACTAATAGTTAATCCCAACTCCGGAATAGTTAGACCTAATATCGGAAGTTAGGCCTAAACCGCGAAAAGTTAGACCTAACCCACTAATAGTTAATCCCAACTCCGGAAAAGTTGGACCCAATATCGGAAGTTAGGCCTAAACCGCGAAAAGTTAGACCCAACTCTCAAATAGTTAGTCCCAATTCAGGAAAAGTTAGACCCAATGCCGGAAGTTAGACCTAATCCGCTAATAGTTAGACCCAATTCAGGAAAAGTTGGACCCAATATCGGAAGTTAGGCCTAAACCGCGAAAAGTTAGACCTAATACGCTAATAGTTAGTCCCAACTCGGGAAAAGTTAGACCCAATATCGGAAGTTAGGCCTAAACCGCGAAAAGTTGGACCTAATCCGCTTCACGGTAGTCACGAACCACTTCTCCAGATTGGGAAATCAACGAATCAATTTCTGATTCACACGCAGTAACTTTAGCTCAATCGATCCGTTAATATTTTCAGCTCTGATCGATAACGTTCAATGCCGATTTCGTAACAAAGCTTCTGAGAAAGCGACATTTTGTCCATCCAATGAGCATAATTTTCTTCCAGCTGATCAAGTAGTCTCTTCTTTCGGCTCAATTCCTCTTCAATCCATTCGTGCAAAACTGCTTGAGAAAGAAATTCGCCAAAATAGAGCCGCATCAAGAAATCTGATTTCGTGACTTCCGCCTGCAGGTCACTTTCCAAATAATTTTTAAAATGTTCCTTTCCCATCTCCGTAATAGAATAGACATTTTTATTCGGCTTTCCCTCCTGAACAATCGTTTCTTTCGTGATTTTTCCTTCTTTCTCAAGCTTGTGCAGCACCGGATAGACACTGCCATAGGATCCGTCAAAAAAGTGAGAAAAGATCGTTTTGAACACCTCAACGATTTCATAGCCTGTTCGCGATTTCTCACGAATAACACCTAAAATAACATCCTCGCTTTTCATTCCTTACACCTCCTGTTTCTTCTTAAAAAGAAATGCAATGAAACATGCCGCCAGGGCAAATGGGCAAGCCCAACCATAGAGAGAAGAAAATGCGTTTGTCATATTAAAATTAATTTCATGGCTAATCTGTTTCTCTGAATGCGCGACCTGATCATTTAATCGATGAACCTTCTGCTTAATTGAACGTGTAACTTTCGCGTGAATCGTCTTTTTAATTCGTTCCGGAACATTTTGCTCCTTCAGATGATTCTGTGCCAACGTCTTCTGATAGGCGGTCGAAATGATAGATTTTTCCTTAGTTTTGGAAATTGCTGGTTTCTCTTTCTCGGCTTTCTGATGCTTTATTGCAGCGGATATCTGCTGCAGCATGGCTTGCTGATCTTTTTTGGGTATTTCCAGCGTTTGAATCTGCTTTTTGGCGGCATTAATTGATGTCACTCTGGCCCCGCTTACATTACTGGTTAATCCGGAAATAAAAATGGCCACGGCAAGAACGGCGCCCAGCTGACGCAGTACACCAACAACACTCTGCGAAGCAGTCAATAATTCACCTTTAAAATCTGCGGCGGCAAGGACAGTTATCGGACCGACGATCAGCCCGTAACCCGAGCCCATTAGCACACAAGTGAAAATGAGCTGCAGGTTATTTTGCGTTATATTTAGATGATAATACGAATAATAAGCGACTGCCATGGCTAAAAAACCGCAGAAGATAATTAACCGCGCTCCCAATCTTTTTATTAGAAATCCTGCAATGGGTGAAAAAATAAAAATAGCCAGTGAAATCGGGGTTACATACAATGCGGCTGTCAATTCGGTTTCATGCTGCATACGCGTTAAAAAAGTCGGCAGGATAACCATAACCCCGACGAGAAAAAGCTGGCTAAGGACAACGGTTAAAGCAGCCCCATTAAAGTTTCGATTTCTGAATAATTTCATCGGTATCATCGGCGATTGCGCGCGCCGTTCATAGAGAATAAATGAGACAAAAGCTGCCGCACTTAAAAGAAGCAAGAGAATAATTTGCGGCGTACCCCATCCCCATTCACGTCCCTTTACAAGTGCTAATGTCAACGCGAAAAGAAAAATCATACTTAATAAGGAGCCAGATATATCAATCTTTTCCCGGCTCTTTTGTTCATGTTTCAAATCAAACTGAAGCAAGCATATCACAAGAGCAATAGCTAAAAGCGGCACATTGATAAGAAATACCCAGCGCCAGCCCATATATTGGGTGACCATCCCACCAATAACCGGTCCAAGGGCTGCGGCGAGCCCCTGTGTGACTCCTAAACAGGCGATAACTTTTGTCCGATTTTCAATCGCAACCTGTGAGATGCCAATCGTCATACTGGATGGGAATACAATAGCTGCTCCAAGACTCTGGATGCTGCGCCCCGCAATCAGCGCTGCAGAACTATCCGCCAATCCGCTCCCTATTGATCCGGCCGCAAAAATGAGAAGTCCGGCCAGATAAATCTTATTTCTTCCATACATGTCAGCAAGTCGGCCAAGCGGCACTGTAAAAACAGCGAAGACAATCGTATAAACATTAATTGCCCACGAAAGATTTTCAAGAGGAACCTTGAGACCGGTTTGAATCGCCGGTAGAGCAATATTCATAATCGTTGTATCCAGCATACAAAGAAAAATACCGATGCACATGACAAAAATCGTTAATTTTTTATTCCTCGCCACCAAGATCAGCCTCTTTTATATATAGTTTATTTATATATATATTATATATATAAATAAAGATGTCAACTTGGGAATTTGGAGAATGTGCCCTCTGAATGATCTTTTCAATGGGGATGTTCGACCGCTGAATGGATCAGCCAATTGTCCGCTTATTGACTGGGGCAAGTTTGGACGTCCAGAGCATTTGGCACCGTGCTATAATCGGTACATAGAACGAATCGAAAAACGAGAATCAAGAGGAGTGATTTTTCAGCGATGAATGAAACGATTGAACTTCTACGGCGGCATCGGAGCATCCGCAGTTTTACAGACAAAAAACTCACTGAAGAACAGGTCGATACACTGGTTGAAGCTGCGCAGCATGGGGCAACAAGCAACTTTTTTCAGCAATATTCGATTATTGATGTTACTGATCCGGCAAAGCAGCAGAAATTGGCTGAAATCGGCAGTCAGCATTACATAGCGGAGGCCGCACGTCTTTTTGTCATGGTCGTGGATATGCACCGAAACGCAAAGATTGCTGAAGAAAAAGGACAGTCTGAAACGAATTTTGCAACCGCTGACTTTTTTCTCCGCGCATGGAGCGATACAGTAATTGCCGCCCAAAACATCGTCATCGCGGCGGAAAGCGTGGGCCTGGGTACCGTTTATCTCGGCAGCATTCTGAACGACGCACAGGCAACAATTGACTTGCTCAACCTGCCTCGCTTCACGTTTCCAGTCTTCGGCCTCGCCATCGGCTACCCCAATCAGTCGCCGCAGTTCAAACCGCGCCTGCCGAAAAATGCGGTCTATCATGAAAATAGCTATTCATCCATGGAGCAGCCCTTGAAACAGCTAGAGGACTACGATCATGCCGTCAACCAGTATTACGATTTGCGGGATGCCAATCGTCGGGTGGACACATTCACCAATCAAATTGCCAAAGCGGCTTCCGGCAAACCTTCTGATAGTCGCAAAAACATGCTTAAAATCCTTCAAGCGCAGGGATTGATCCAAAAGTAAAAAGCGATGATAAAGTGAAGTGGACACCGATCAGACGGTGTCCACATTTTTAAATCCCTCACAGTCTCTTATTTTGGGTCGCGCAACCCGTCCAGAAGCTGAAACAATGTTTTGTGATTTTCTTCTGGAACAGTGAATGCGGCGATTTGTTCCGCAGACTGAACATAGGGTGACTGATCGAGATACGCCCCATCGCACGCGAGCAGCGTCGCAACGCTCTCTTTCGTCGCCTCCAGGTGGAATTGCAAACCGATCGCCTTGTTTCGAAAAATAAAACCTTGATTACTGCAGGCTTCGCTGCTGAACAATCGTTCCGCGCCTTGAGGGAGAGCAAAGGTTTCGCCATGCCAATGAAGCGGCGTCAACACCGCGGGGATGCAAGGCAATCGGCGGGTTGTTTTCGTGATCGGATACCAACCGACCTCCTTCACTCCGGCAATGACCTCGGCTCCCAATGTTTTCGCGAGCTGCTGAGCACCTAAACAGATCCCGAACACGGGAACATCTGCTGCGAGTGCCTCACTAATGCAGCGCCGTTCCTCTGCAATCCATGGCTTGTCCTGATCGTTGACACTCATCGGTCCGCCAAGAACGACCAAAAAATCGAGATCATGGCCTGAGGGTACCGGCTCATTTTCGTAAAATTTATGTATCGTGAGTGTATCGCCGTTTTTCTCCGCCCAATCACCAATTGCCGCAGGGCCTTCGCTGGCAATGTGTTGAAAAATATCAATTTTCATCTGATCACCTAATCTGTTCAAATTAATAATTTTCTGACTTTTCATTGTAAATTCTAGCATCTTCCTTTAACAGAAACAATCGTAAAAATTTAGATTGACAGACTAACTAACGTTAGTTTAAAATCAAAATAAGCAAACGAAAGGAAACCCTATGAACACCAAACAAACAATTTTTGACTGCGCTCTTGCCCTTTTTTCTCAACAAGGCTATAACGGTGTGTCCATGCGCGATATTGCGCGGAAAGTTGGCATTAAAGGAAGTTCCATTTATAACCATTACACAGGAAAAAAGGCAATCATGGATGACATTTGCCAGACTTTTGTCCACACACTTACCTATTCACGGCCTCCTATTGCTGAGATTGAAGATCATCTCGATGAGAAAAGCGCGGCAGAAGTGTTTCAGTCCTTCATCCTTTCTTATGGACAGCGGATTGATCAGAAATGGACGCAAATGGCTCGGCTTATTTTTTCAGAGCATTTTTACAATGATACGGCTGGTCAGATATTTCATCAGGAGCTTATTGAAAAAAATGTCGCCTATTATGTCTCTGTCCTGAATCTGCTTGAGCAGAAAGGGAAAATCAAATGCAGAGATAAACAACTGATCGCTCATCTTTTCAACAATGAGCAGCTGATGCTCTCCATGCAATACGCACATGCCCAGACAAACGATGAGCGACAAAAACTTGCCGAGCTGATGATCCGAAGTGCAGGCTATTTGATTCATGGAATGGAAAGAAGCAATTAAAATTATTCTTTTGGGGGAAATAACAATGCAGAGCGCGGCAAATCATAAAAAGACAGGCGCATGTCATGTTTTAATTGTTTTGCAAATTTTTCTCGGTATTGGTGCTTTTTTCGGAGGCTTGCTGCTGGTGCTTGCTCCGGACGGTTCCCTACTTCATATGCCCCTCTACCTACTTAGGACTAGCATTTTTCATTCGTATCTGATTCCCGGGATCATTTTGTGCCTGGTACTCGGTGTTTATCCGCTCGTTATCGCCTGGTTTCTAATCAGTGAAAAACCGTTCGCCGCAGCGGAAGGGCTCAATCTCTATAAAAAGACGCACTGGGCCTGGAATCATTCCTTATACGCCGGCTTCATCCTAATCATCTGGCTGACCGTGGAAATGTATGAGATACAGGCAGTGGCGCTTGTGCATCTCTTCTATATGTTTCTTGCCCTGGCCATTCTTGCGGTCACGCTGCTGCCCTCCGTCAAAAACCATTATGCGCGTCTCGCTCAGTGATGTGAGATTAATTTCCATCCAAACCACAAGGTCCACAGATAGGGCGGTCCCATCGTCAGTGGCAGCAAAATATAACCAGCGTTAAAAAAGCAGCAAGTCAGTACAATCCCAAGAACACCCAGAATACCGCTCGCTAATCCTAACCGGCTAAAATAAAGCGGGAACCCGCTGCCAGCATTTTGCTTCATTGCATAACTGCAGAGGATTACACCCAGCCAACAGCAAGCCATCGCCAAATAGCCAGCAAGAAGAACAAATGAAAAGATGGCAGCCCAAATGATTTTCGCTACTGCTTGATTCGTCTGCACCGCGTAGCGGCCAAGTATCGGAAGCGCGGTCAGTTCAGCGCAAAGAATCAAAATCCAGAGACCAAGCGGCACAGTGAACACTTGCCTACTCATTGCCGCGCTTCGGTCATTGGGCAGCGCCAAGCAGCTTCCTATCAGGCCCAGCAGCCATAAAACCATCGCCAGAAGCATTACGATATGATCCCACATCCACATTGCTGCGTGTCTATAGCCATGGAGTGCCTTAACCCCGTTATAAGGATCCACTAACGGCGGATGCATCACAACCGCCAGTATTAACAGCATTCCGCCTATCAGGATCAACAGGCCTTCACATCTGAACCCCTGTTTGGATTGCATCATTTCACCTCATTCTACCTGTTACCAATCTTTTCCCCCAAAAAATTGCTGTTCATACATCAGCAGAAAATAAACCTTCATTGTAGCGATTCATTTTACCGCATTCACCGCTGAGGCGTTTATAATAGAAACAAGGAAACAGCCAGGCGCCGATCGAACAGGAGGCTCTTTCAATGGACAAATCAGCAACATTTGAGGATCAGACGATCTTTTTCGAAGAGATTGAGGAGAATACTTTTTTGAAGAATTGCCGAATTGACAGCTGGCAGATTAGAAGATTACTGACAGATGTCCAGTTCTCCAATTGTCAATTCTTATTTAAGGATTTTTCAAAGACAGAGATTTTGGACTGTTCGTTCACAAACTGCGATTTCTCGAATTTTTCTTTTGATCAGGCAGTCTTGTATCGTGATCAGTTTCAAACCTGTAAATTGGTCGGCACGGACTTTAACAAAGCCGCAGTGAAGGATAGTAAATTCAGTGATTGCCTGATGACCTATGCCGCATTTTCAGACGCGAAGTTAACGAATACAGCCTTCGAGACGAGCCATTTAACAGAGAGTTTTTTCCAGCATGTTCAGTTGAAAAAAACAGTCTTTAAACATTCTGATTTAGGTGGCGCTGATTTTAGCGAAACTAGGTTAAGCGGCCTCGATTGGTCGACCTGCGCCATTGACGGGATTCGTATGGATATGAACCTGGCTGTTGGTCTGAAAATTGATGCCTTGCAGGCAGCATCGCTGATTACCGCTTTTGGTATTAAACTGGTCGACTAAGCAAGTGAAGCCTGAATAAATGGCTTTCTGAAATGGAGACGATTTCAATGGCTTTGATGACAATTAATCTGCACTCTGAAACGCTCGATCTGCAAACAGCTGTCAATGTACTGATTCCGGATAAGCTCACGGCTGGCGAACCCCCGGCAACGCTCTATTTGCTGCACGGACTTTCCGGTGATTATAGCAGCTGGCTGCTCAAGACATCGCTGCTGCGTTATGCCGAAAACCGGCAGCTTACGATCATCATGCCGAGCGCCGATCGCAGTTTCTACACGGACATGGTTCATGGTAACCGTTACTGGAGCTATCTGACGGAAGAACTTCCGGCGAAACTGGGAAGCTGGCTCCCTCTGACGCAAAAACGTGAAAATCGCTTCGTCGGTGGCCTGTCTATGGGCGGATACGGTGCCTTAAAATGGGGGCTAAGTGCTCCGGAAAAATTTGCCGGCATTCTTTCGATGTCTGCAGCGGTTGATTTAGCTGCTCTGCTGGAGCGTTCACCAGAATATCGTGATAATTTTGAATCGATTTTTGGCAATCCGCTGAGTTTCCCTCATTCGGACAACGATCTGTTCCATCTGGTCGATAAGGTCTCTGATCAGGATCATCCGATGCCGGAAATTCTTCAATTCTGCGGCAATGCTGACTTTCTTTACACTGACAATCTCAGATTCAAAGCAAAGCTTGACGCCTCGAAAATCCCACATTCTTTTCATGAAAAAGAAGCCATGGGACACGAATGGGCCTACTGGGACGAGTCCATGCAAATCGGACTCGATTGGATTGAACAAAAAATAGCCGCGCAAAACTAAATCAGGGTGTACCACTCTAACAAAAAATGCTTGGGATAGCCTATGTCTACGGAGATCCCCCTTTTAATAAGGAATATTCATCAATGCCCTGGGACATACTTTTAAAAAAAGGAAAATAGACACCTCCGATGATAGGGCTCTTAATCGCTATTGCATTGTTTAATTTTATTGCTTTCTTCAAACATCACCACCTGACCAAAAATCAAATCGTGCATCTTTGGATGTTCACCATCGCTTCTCAAGTCCTTGTCGATGGCTATTTAAGTAAGAAGTTTCATGCCTATTGGTATTTTTCCGGACATCTTGAATGGGGAGCCTTCTTGATATTAACCGTCTTAATCCCACCGGTTAATCTCATTTTTTTAAATGGATATCCTTTTAGTTCCCAATTATCAAAACGTCTATTGTACATCTTTTACTGGACAATCGCCATCACGCTTTATGAATGTATTGCCTTATTGCCTGAACCCTGGGGCTATTTCCACTATGGGTGGTGGACTACCTGGTATTCACTGATTATCAATCCGTTTCTGCTTTATATCGTTGTGAAATACTATCAATGGATCAGAAAAATCGAGCATGAATCCTGATTACTTGGTTGGTACCAATCCTTCTACACGCGTATATGCAAAGTCGAAAGAGATTATTCATTTGATAAATAAGGCGTTCAATATTAGCAATCGACATTTTCAATAAGCTAAAAAAATACAGCCCGGTTTCAAGTGACCGAGCTGCATTACCATCTATTAAAAATCATTTCCACGGTATTAATTATTTTCAAATGCGCAAGATCCGGCAGAAAAAGGCTCTCCTATTCCTGAAAGAAAGTTTTCCTTCAATAGGTCTCCTGCTAAGGTGATGTACTCTACCTTAACCCGATTTACTCACTTTTTCCAATGTCATTCGCCATTAATAGCGCATTTTTTATTAATCAATCTTACGCTTAGGGTTTAGCAGATGCATGGGATCAAATAAATCCTTTATCTGATGTTGAAGCAAGTCCACCGTTTCACCGAGTTCAGGATTGTTCCACTGATTTTTTATCATACCCACCGCATGTTCTCCGGAAATCGTACCGCCCAGCCGCAAGGTTTCCCAGAACACCTTTCGCATGGCGTCAAGCACTACTTCTGGTACTTCTTTTTGTTCTTCCGGCCATACGAATGTCGGATGCACATTGCCATCGCCCGCATGCCCAGCACAATAGATTTTCACATCCAAATCTTTGCCGACCTGTTCAATATAATCCATCATCGGCGCAAGTTTGGAGAGCGGCATCGCCATGTCTTCCATCAGATGATTTTGCCCCTGAAAAACTGCCGGAAGCATATCCCGCCGCAGTTGCTCCAGATCTTTTTCTTCTTTTGGATCCGTGGTCACCTGCACGTGTTGCGCCTGATGTTGCTCTAAGATTTTACGAACCACATGCATACTTTCTTCGCCGCCGTTATCCATCCGGAAAATCAGCATTGCTCCGCTGTTAACAGCATAATTCGTGCCCTCGTATTTATCCAGTGCCGCAACGGTGTTACTGTCCAGCGCTTCCAGCATGGTCGGATAAACGCCCGAAATGCGGATCGCTGTTACCGTTTTCGCCAATTCAGACATATTATTAAAAAATGCCATTCCCATGACTGGTGTCCCCAAAGGAATCGGCAGCAGTTTAACTGTCACCTCATAAATAATGCCCAGTGTTCCTTCAGATCCGACAAACAATTGAGTCAGATTGTAGCTGAACGCCTGTTTCAAGGTCCGTCCACCTAGCTTAATCGTTCGGCCATCGACGAGCACTGCTTTTAATCCGAGAACGTTATCCTTTGTCGCCCCATATTTTACCGTACTCATCCCACCGGCATTCGTTGACACATTGCCGCCAATGGAAGAAATGGGTTTGGAACCCGGGTCCGGTGCATAAAACATTCCCTGCTTGCGCGCTTCTCCGTCAAGATCACCATTCAGGACACCCGGCTGAACAATTGCTACAGAATCTTCTTTACTGATCTCTAAAATTTCATTCATCTTTCGAGTGGACAGAACAAAACTATCCTGAATTCCTTCAGAACCGCCAACCGTACTGGTTGCAGTATCTTGAGGGACGACGGAAATATGAAACTTACGAGCAGCACGAAATACGCCTTGAATATCCTCAACGCTTTTCACTTCAATAAAAGCTCTCGCTAGGCCACTCTCTACTCCTGTTAAGTAGGCGTTAAACGAAATCTCTTTCAGGGTCTTACTGTCTGTGTAAACGATTCCGTCTTTCACCTGATCTTTTAAATAATTGAGAATTTCACTATCGGTATATGCGCTGAAGATTGGCATTGAACCATCCACCTTCCTTTTTAGGGACGAAAATAAGGCTAAAATCTTTCATAAGAAAATCCGCCTGAAAATCAAGCCAAGCCTATCTCATGATCCTTTTTCATCATAGTGATTTTTTTGCTAATAAGTCAACTCAGAAGATTTAGCCCGCTATTTCGGGCCATCTGGATAAGGTCAAGGAAGTCATAAACCTATCAAGTTGTATTCATTCCCCTTTTAGCCAAATAGCTTCTCAATATCGATCAGCTGTGAAAATTTTCTCCTCGTTTATTTCGTCGTAGCGAAGCACAGAATTTTATCGCTCACTTGAAATCTTCAATAAGCTAAAAAATAACAGCCCGGCTTCAAGTGACCGAGCTGCATTCATATCTATTAAAAATCATTTCACCGCAGTTGACCATTTTTCAAATGCGCAAGATCCGGTAGGCATCGAAGTTTTTTGGTTATTAGCCAGTAAGCGCCAATGAGGGTCAGTACTGCACCCTGACTGACGATGATTGCATGAACACCTATCCGGGAGGCTAGCAAACCCCCAGCTAACGATCCCAGCGGCATGGCCGCAGCGATCAGACTTTCTGTAATGGCATCCACCCTGCCGATCATCTCCGCAGGCGGAATAATTTGGAAAAAGGAACTGAATAAGATATTCGTCGCACCGATCGGAATATTCGCCAGAACCAATAGCGTGCAGGCTAATCCTACAGAACGCGGGGCTGACCAATCCATCAGCAGCCACAAAACGCCTGAACAACCATAGCCGCAAATCACCGCAGCACCCATACTCAAGCGCCTTGAAACAAACGACGACAGCAGCGTTCCGATCAGAAAACCAGCTGTATAACAAGTCATTAATAGGCCGTAAACAGCAGAGCCACCGATCTGTCTCGAGAAGGCGGGGAAGACCGCGAACACCCCGCCAAGCACAAAATTACTGATCAGAAAGGGAAGAAGCATTCTGACGATTAAAGGTTGGCAAACGAAATGAAGACCTTCCACCAAGTATGCTGGATAGGATTTCGCCTTTTCGGGGTCGGAGGGTTTCGATTGACCAAGATTCATGAATGCAAAAAGTGCCGCCGCGAAAAAAAAGGTCAGAGAGTCAATGAAGTAAAGGCTGACTGCGCCAATTAAAGCGATTAAAATCCCGCCGACAGCGCTGAAAATCAGATCAGTCCCCTGGTAGGCGAAGGACATTGCCGAATTGGCTTGAACAAGAGAATGCTTTTCAAACAGCCGCGGGATCAGTACATTTTCTGCCGGAGAAGGAAATAAATCGAATAGACCGATCAGCGGCATGATAATCAAAATACCCGTGACAGTCAGCAAATGAAGCAGATACAAGATAGGGACAAGGAGAACGAGCAGGCCTTGAATCAGCGTCGGCACAATCAATACCTTTTTCAAAGTGACCCGATCCACAATAGGACCGACCAAAAATGAGAAAAATTCAGGCAAAAGGGTCAGGAAACCTGCGAGCCCTGAATAAAACGAGGAGCCGCCCAGATCATAGGCCAGCCACATGGCGGCAATATAGTAAAGACTGTCGCCCATATTACTAATGAGACGACCCGAAAATAGAAAGGCAAAATCATTATTTTTAAAAAGGGCATTCATGAGAATCCTCCTGAGTCATTTTATTCTCTGACTGCAGGATTCCCACCCTCCGGATTTGGCCCCATTCCTAAAATCTGTTATCCTGCCGCCAGTATTCACTTAAAAAGGGCGCAAATCTCCCGTTTTCAGCGAATACCAACATGCGGACAACTGAACGTTCCATGAGCGAATCTCCCTTCCTTAGAACTCTTTTGAGATTAATATACTTCTAGAAGGGTACGAAATCAATCGATTTTGACGTATCTCTGATGTTCATGAACTCTTTATAATGAAATCAATTTTTCCTACATAAAGTTGCGACCCAATACACGATGATGGCAAGAACTGAACCAAGACCTGTAATCATATTCCCTAAAAACCCTGTATGAAGAATCGGATTGATAATAACGGAAATAAAAAGTACAAGAGTGTAGATAATACTGTCCGCTTTTTTTTACAAGCACTCCCACCCTATATCCCGAGAACAGTTAGTTGTTGAAATCGATGATCAAACTTCTCAATATCCTTAATGCTTGATCCATTTCCTTAGGCGTGGCATAACTGTAAGACAAGCGCAAGCACTGTCTAGCTTGCCTATCATAAATGACCCCCAGATTAATTAATATATGATTCTTCAAAGCTTCTTCAAAAAGCGCATTTGGCCGTATTTCAGGAATGAGTTTCAGCCATATATAAAACCCTCCGATTGGAACACGCCAACTGGCAATGTCTGAGAAATATTTGATCAAGCGATCAATCAGATAATCTCGGCGGATCTTTAAGTGTTGCCTGACTAGAATGGCATGCTCCTCGTAACTGCCTGTTCGAAGCAATTCTTTGGCCATCCATTGAGCAAGCGAGCTGGAGCCGTAATCACTTTGCATTTTAATATCTGCCAGCCGATCAATCACGGAATCAGGTCCGATTATCCATCCGATTCGCAGGCCAGGACTCAGCGCCTTAGAGAGACTGCCAATATAAATAACCTGGCCCGCTTGATCTAATGCTTTTAATGGGGCCGGCGGTGGGTTGTCGAGCCAAAGATCATGATAGACATCGTCCTCCAGAATAGGAATGCGTTCCTGTTCAGAAATAGAGAGCAGCTGTCTGCGGCGTTTCGAACTCATTAATGTACCGGTTGGGTTGTGAAAATTGGGTATCGTATAAACAATGGAGCTCTTGTAAATCCTTCTGTACTCTTCAAGTCGTTCGATTTTCATTCCTTCTGAATCCATAGGTAATCCGACAAACCGCATCCCTGAGGACTGAAAAACATTTATTGAATATAAATATGAAGGCCGCTCTAATAGAAGTGTTGATCCGTGCTCCAACAATCCAACTGAAATGAGTTGAAGTGCTTGAAGGGCCCCGGAAACAATCATTATCGATGACGGTCCGGCTTTAATACCGAAACGGCTGACATATTTGGAGACCTCTTCTCTGAGCTGAAGTTCTCCCTTAGGTTCCTGATAACCCAATGAAAAAAATGGATCGGGCTGTTTATTGAGAATTTTCCAAACTCTTTTTTGGGGCATTAGATCAGGACTCAATTCTCCCGTTCCCATGCGGATAATATGGGGAAAGAATTCCGCCTGATTAATTTTTTGAATGACAGACAGATTGGGTTTATACGATCCGGCCTCAATATAGGAACGCCAATTCGTTGGTTGATTCTTCGCTAACAATCCCCATGTATTATTGATAATCTCAGTCCCCGCACCATGTGCACCACGGATGAGTCCCTGTGCTGTCAGCTCGTCAAAAGCGATAGTTACTGTACTCCGATTCACATGAAAGAACTTAGCAAGCTTTCGCTGAGAAGGTAATTTTGTACCCACTCCCCATTCACCCGCACGAATCTTCTCCTTGATATAATCAACCACCTGAATATAAAGCGGCATACCTGATTTTCGGTTTAAATCCATCCTATAAACACCTACTGCACGCGATTTTTCTATCATAGCATAAAATTTGGTTGGTATATTCTTTTATGTTTGGCTGGTGCGCATTCGATCTTTTTCCATAGATAATGAAAGGTAATCGAAACTTCAATCTTGAAGGAGGTCTTTCATCATGTTTTTTGCCATCCTGCATGGATTTCTTCTGGCGCTCAGTCTCATTCTCCCCTTGGGCGCACAAAACATTTTTATCTTCAACCAAGGTACGCTATCAAAACAACTCATGGCTGTATTCCCAGCGATCCTTACTGCCGCTCTGTCGGATACTCTATTAATTTTTCTCGCTGTTGCCGGCGTATCTCTTGTGATTTTAACGTTTCCCATTCTGCAAAACGTTCTGGTAATCGTAGGATTCATTTTTCTAATCATTATTGGATGGTCAATCTGGAAGAATTCTAATCGCATGGATCATGTTCGTTTCAATCATCTTTCGTCACCAAAAAAGCAAATCGTATTTGCTTTATCAGTTTCTCTTCTAAACCCGCATGCCATTCTGGACACGATAGGCGTGATCGGAACGAGTGCGCTTAATTATTCCGGTCTGGAAAAATGGGCGTTTGCTGCTGCCTGTGCCTTTGTATCATGGGCATGGTTTTTTTCTCTGGCACTGGCTGGGCATTTTTTTGGAGGGACATCGTTTGGAAAAAGCGGAATCGTGGTGATGAACAAGGTATCTGCCTTAATAATTTGGCTGCTCGCACTCCTTCTTTTAATCAGGCTAGCTTGTCTTTTATAGGAGGTCTACTGATGATTGGGTCGCGCTATCCTGCTTTTTTTGTAGAATGATCACCTTGCAGCTACAGCAGATTTACCCAAACGGATCATGTTTTATGGGATTGCATTTATTATTTATTTTAGGTTCGATCGATCCTTTATATTCTTCGTATAAGGAAAAATTGAGGTTAATCTAGCAGTCTGGCGACGTCACGGGGTTTCCATTTTTTATGCAAATGCTTCCGGACAACAATCTGCTCGGGATTCGCTTCCACTTCATCATAAGTGCCATCCGCATGGGTTCCGACAACCAGTGTGGCATGGTAGCGACTGTAAAAAACGATATCCCCCGTTCTCGGTTTCACCGTTTTGCGAATCAGTAGCCCATTCGTCTTCGCATAATCATAGACATTACGCACCCGGCGGTAAAAGAACGGCGTTGCCGGTGTATTCATACCGCCTTGCGTGTGATAATGAGCCGGGTGCCGATCGTAGTCTTCCTTGAGCAGCTGATCAAGCGAAATACCGGCATGAGCATAGGCAATACGCGGTACATCGATGCAGACGATAAAACCCATTTTCCAGCCGAGATCCCCATAACCGCCCTTCAGCGGATCATAGAGGATACCGACAAGGTGGTCGGCGCCTGTCACAATGTCCTGCCTATTGGAGCGGCCATTATTGTTGGCGTCCTTGTCCTTCAAATTAAAAATGCCATCTCCATCGGTATCCGGATCGAATGCATTAATCATCCGATCATGATCCAGATTACCCGTAAAAAGCTGCCGATTATGGAAGCCGCGAAATTGATAGAGATAGCCCGTACAGAAAATTACAGCTAAAATGACCGCCACACATGAAAGGAATAAAATGCGTTTTTTCCTCATTCTGATCACTCTCCGAGAATCACTAAATTCTCTTTATGATTCAATACGGAATATGTAGGAGCAGCAAGGGACTCTTAAGAGATATATTTTTCAAATACAAGCTGTTTTCCTTTTTTACCCATAAAGGTGCGCATCGTATCGCTATAACCCATACTTTTATACAGATTAATGGCTGTTTTATTCGCATCATTGACGGTCAGCACAATATGAGTTTTATCTGTGAAGTTCTCTTTTACAAATGGGATAAGGGCATTCATAACGATTTTCGACAGTCCCTTTCCCCTGTAATTGATGTCTAGTGAGAAGGTTCGAAAAAGCAGTGCATCGTTGTAAGCGCCATAAATGGACTGCTGAGGGAGCTTCTCCAGAATGAGAAAACCGATCACGGATTGATGATAGAGAACAACAATCGGAGTCGCGTCTTGATGGTCTTTGAGAGCCTTTATCGCATCTATTGGTGAGCTAGAAAATTGAGTTTGTCCAAATTGATAGTTTTCTAATGGCTGAAAAAAGGAATCTTTATAGAACGCTAGCGAGGCCCCATCTTTATCCATTTCGATCACCTTTCTATCTAGACTATGTATTCATAGCTTCTTACCATTGATACAATCAAACAAGCAGATTGCCGCGGATGAAATAACCGCTAAATAATTTACCAATCTTAAAATGTATTATACACTGCAAACAGAGAGATTCCTACTTGTTCATTTGTAGAATCGCCCGCTACTATTCTTCGCGGCTAATGCTCTTTCATTATAAATTTACAGCACATCTGGAGGTTCATATGAGCTATAAACATCTTCTTTTTACAAGAGAATCGACAGTAGACAAAAATATCCCCGACCTTCTTCAAATACTGAAAGCGAGGCACTACAAGTTGGACATCATCACCTCTTATAATGAGGCAGCCCCGATCACTTTTTTTGACCAAGTCATCCGTGAAAAAGATGGTCTTGATGACTCATCGATAAAAAAATACCTTGAACAAACGGGCGCAGAGGCAAAAGACGTCTTATTCATTGGCAGCAATTCCGCCGAGATCCAATTGGCGACTTCTGCTGGCATCGATTGCGGACTGGCTTTGTGGACTTCTGTTTCTATCCGCCACATCCGAGCGACCTATTATTTGAATACCCCGCAAGACATCCTAAGTCTGCTGAATAAAAATCAGACGATTGACGAAAAAAAGCCTTGGCTTAGCTGGGCAATGGAACTACAGGCTATAGCACAAGCCGGTCTCACCTATTCCAAGGATCGCTTTGATTTGGAGCGATTTGCCCGCATTCGCGAAATATCAGCCGCCATTCTAAGTTTGAAATCCGGTTTCTCTGCAGAGCATGTCCAGGATATTTTTTGCAATGAAACGGGCTATCAGACACCGAAGATCGACACACGCGCAGCGATTTTCAAAGCGGATAAAATTCTGCTCGTCAAGGAGCGTACCGGTACCTGGTCACTGCCTGGCGGCTGGGTCGATGTCGACCAGTCCGTCAAATCGAATGTGGTCAAAGAAGTGAAGGAAGAATCCGGACTCGACGTCGTTCCGCTCCGTCTTCTCGCTGTTCAAGACAGGAACGCGCATAATCTGCCCATCTATGCTTATGGCGTCTGCAAAATTTTTGTGCAATGTGAAGGAATCGGCGGATCATTCGAGCCGAATATTGAAACCGTGGAGAACCGTTATTTTGCATCAGATGAGCTTCCACCGCTCTCTGAGGAAAAGAACAACCGGGAACAAATCCAGCTCTGTTTCACCGCCAGCCGTGACAAGGATTGGCAAGTGCCGTTCGACTAAATCCTAGGGCATTCCCTTACCGGAACAAGCTGAGGTAGGCGACAATCGGGATCGTCAGCATGCTGAAGAGCGTGGAGATGACAACATACTCTGAAGCGGTTTTTCCTTCGCCGCCATATAATTCAGCCATTGCCGTATTGATCGCTCCGGCCGGCATTGCAGCAGCAATAATCATGACACCTAAAATCACTTTGTTCTGAACACCAAGTAGTAATAATGGAATCAGAACAATTGGTAAAATCACAAGCCGTGTCAGGCAGAATTTGTAGATGTCCGTCCGCCGCACGACATTTTTTATATCCGTATAGGCAAACAGTGCGCCCGTGATCACCATCGAAAGTGGAGCGGTCATCGCCCCTAAAGAAGTCAGCGCAGCGGCGATTGGACCCGCCAACGTTATTTTTATAAAAAACAAGAAGAAACCAATGATTGAGGCGGCAATAGCTGGGGTGACTAAGAAAGCCCGCCAATCAAACTGCGCCTTGCCTGAATATAATTTAAGCCCAAAGGTAAACAAAAAAATGTTTGAAAAAGCGTTATAAGTCACCAGAGTAATCAGACCTGGCTGTCCATAAATCGAATCGATAATCGGAATACCAATAAACAAGATATTTGAAAACGTACAGCAGCCTGTCCAAACGGATTTCAGCGATCCTTTTATTTTGAAAAGCTTGGGTATGACCAGCGCGATGAGCAGGCTTAGAATCATGAAAAGCAGACTGACAAGTGCGGATTCCCCAATGATACGGGCAATGCGCCAACTGAACGGCATTTGGCAGCTCATTAAAATGGCGCAGGGCAGAGCCAGATTGGTTAACACACTGGATAACCCGGCCATGTGCGTTTGCTTCAGCCAGTTCAATTTCACAAGCAAATACCCGGAAAGCATGAACAAAATTAATTCAATGCTCTCCTTGAATAAAATAACAATCAATGATCTCATCCTTTGTCAGACTTTCAGATCCATAGATATGAAACATTTCTAATAGTAGACGAAAAAGAGGAATAAGTGAATATCAGAATTCACATACATCTAATGGTTGACCCAAATTGAAATGCACTCGATTTGGGTTCAACTTTTTCGTGATTAGGTCCAACTTTTTTCCAGTTAGGTCTAACCTCGGGAGTTGGGTCTGACTTTTGCTGAGTTAGGTCTATCTTTTTCGTGATTAGGTCTAACTTTTTTCCAGTTAGGTCTAACCTCGGGAGTTGGGTCTGACTTTTGCTGAGTTAGGTCTATCTTTTTCGTGATTGGGTCCAACTTTTTCTCAGTTAGGTCTAACCTCGGGAGTTGGGTCTGACTTTTGCTGAGTTAGGTCTATCTTTTTCGTGATTGGGTCCAACTTTTTTCCAGTTAGGTCTAAACTCGGGAGTTGGGTCTGACTTTTGCTGAGTTAGGTCTATCTTTTTCGTGATTGGGTCTAACTTTTTTCCAGTTAGGTCTAACCTCGGGAGTTGGGTCTGACTTTTGCTGAGTTAGGTCTATCTTTTTCGTGATTGGGTCTAACTTTTTTCCAGTTAGGTCTAACCGCGGGAGTTGGGTCTGACT
>JBHGUY010000017.1:0-4339 GCA_048976585.1 Sporolactobacillus sp.
GTGCAGAGCAAGATCGGCATCTCCCGCAGTGATAACCTCATGTGTTTCGGTATGTGCATCTTCGGTATGGGTGATCGCGGCTTCCGTCGCTCGCGGATAATTAGAAATCTCAATATAACCCTTGGTGCCTGAGATAACACCGCGTTTCGGTTGCTTTGCGCGCATTGACAAAGCCATAACCGCTAATTGATCATCCAGATTTTTTAAGAGAATGCCGGATTCTTCATCTACCCCTGTTTCAAAATATTTAACGGTCGTCAGAATATTGACTGGTTGCGTTTTCAAAAATGAGCGGGCAAAAGCTGTGGCATAACCGCCAATGTCTAATAAGGCACCCCCCGCTAGATTCTTATTGAAAAAGCGATTTTTGACATCGTAATCCTTTAGACTGCCAAAATTAACTTGTACTAATTGAACATCGCCCAATTCTCCCGATTGGACAATCTGCTTAACCTTTTTATAAAGCGGCATGTGGAACAGCGTCAGTCCTTCTGTCACAATCAATCCTTTTTCCTCAGCCAGTTGTTTCACGTTGTGTAATTGCGGCGAATTGACCGTGATCGCTTTCTCAGCAAAAACGTGCTTGCCTGCCTGTAGCGCTTTCATAATGTAGCTATAGTGAAAATTATGCGGAGTTGCAATGTAGACGATATCCACATTAGGATCTTTGAGTAAATCATCCGGATTAGTGAAAGTTCGCTGAATGTTCTTCTCTTTACTAAACGCCTGTAAAGCCGCTTCATTAACATCGGCGACTGCATAAATTTCTCCGTTAACGCCATTTAATGCATCAGCCATCTCATGTGCAATCCATCCCGTGCCGATCATACCCCAGTTATACTTTTTCATTTTTTTCATCCTCCTAAGTCTGATGAAACAATTTGTGATACCCATTCTTTAAAAAGTGAGCGGCTGAGCCCCGTGTTTCCTTTCCGCTCTAAAATGAAAATTATTTTAATAATTATTTATATACTGTAACTAATTTCAATATAATGACCCTGGCCTTTTTTGTCAATAGAAATGTGACGAAAATTTTTTCAATGTTGCCCTTCGATGATGTATCCATTTTCAAGAATGAGCGTATTGTGACGTGAACTTGATACTAGCGAGACAATTAAATGAATAAATCCGGATGAAATAATAGATCACAGTATGAAGCGTTCGCCTAATTGGACATGCGTCAACCTAATGTAACCGAGGTTATAGACAATTACGATAAAGCAATTAAAGAACTGGCAAATAAATGAATGCCACTTCTTTTCTGACGGATAAAGAAATCATTTTTATCAATACGATTCTCATTCAAAGAGGTACATTCAGTGAAGATATTGGGGTAAAAGGCTCCTCACTTTTAAATAGTGCTTTTAGCAGACCGAAACAATCTCTTTTTTACCGAGATGCTTGTCCTACAATTCATTTAAAAGCCACCGCACTCTTTCAAAGCCTGGTACAAAGTCATCCATTTTATCATGCCAACAGGCGACAGGATTTGTGGCAATGGTGATCTTTTTGAAAAATAACGTTTCTCAGTTTAACGCAGCCGATAAAGAAGTGGTGGATTTCACAGTAAAGATATCCAATCAAACAAACGGAATCAACATTGCTGAAATCAGTACTGGGATAGAAAATCATTCGTAAAAAATCTAAAAAATACGCCATGACCTCTTCCTCAGCCATGATTTTTTATTGGTGAATTTACTTGCTCCTATAAGCAACTAGACAACCTCAATGGCAGACCCGCTTGATCACACCAATACGTTCGGATTCAGACAAAATTAAAATTTAAATCCCGAGAAAAAAATAAAGCACATCATTTAAGCATATTTATTGAAATTTATTTCGATACTGTTTATTGTTTAATTTGTCTCAAATTTTTTACTGGAGGAATTCAATTGTTGAATATAGGTATATTAATTATCCGCTTAATACTTGGATTGTCATTCGTTGGTCACGGTGCACAAAAACTATTTGGCTGGATGGGTGGTCCTGGATTAAAAAATACTGCTGGATTTTTTGAATCAATCAAAATAAAACCTGGCTTTCTGATGGCCACCCTCGCTGGGTTGTCTGAATTCATCGGTGGTGCATTATTCACACTGGGTCTTCTGACTCCTCTGGCCGGAATCATTATAGCAGGAACAATGGTTGTAGCTATCGCTACTGTGCATGGGAAAAACGGATATTGGGCCACTGGGAATGGTTACGAATATAACCTTCTTATACTTGCCACGGCCATTGGTATTGCTTTGACAGGGGCAGGGGTTTATTCTCTTGATGCGCTTTTGTTTGGATAACTTCGAATAGTTGATAGGAAAAAACGGTGGCTGCGAGAAGGCGGTTTCCCTTCTTTAATCTTTCACTTCCCTGCGCTTCGGCGTGGGGATATTTTTGCATATCCTTTTTAAGGATGGTGAGATATTTGAATACTATGTCTGTCACCAAAGCCATACATTTGATAAACCTAGGAAGAGAGTTTGATCTTAAGTATCAAAATAAATTATATCAAATCTCTCATACTGATACGTTAAAATTGATTGCGAGTAAAGAGACACAAAAAGAATATCCGTCTGCTGAAGAGCTTTTTGATAATTTCGAAATAGATGGTAACAAATTGGCCGATATTTGGAATAACGTAGAAATTGATTGCATTCTATAAGCAGGTGTTGAAATCAACATTATGAATATCGGTACATACATGTACAGAATAACTAAATACAATCCTAAGCTCAGAAATCAAAAAGGTGCATATATGGTAAATGATTGAATTAGTTACTCAGACATTGGAAAATCATTTAACAAAGAACAGTTTTTAACAGCAGATATGTACATCAAAGTTGAGTCGGCATATATTTACGCAGTAATGAGTTTTATTAGGCTAAACCATTTAGAATTCGTTCGAGCTAACGATATAGAATGTTATTCTGAAAAAAATGAACTGGATGATAAGACGTCTGATTCAATGAGAGCACTATTTATAAACAAGCAAAAAAAGAATTCCATTTCTCTGAAAACGGATCAAGTTCCTGATATTTGCAAGCTTATCTTAAGGGATTATTTATGGGCAAGACTATTCGTTCTCAATCAAATCATGGTCGAATTTGGAAATGACTATTATATGTATATTTACAGCCATAAAAGCAATCTACTTTTACTTGATAAGATCAAGAACACCGGACTGTTTGCCGAACCCATTAATTCTTTTCCTTATTGATTAGCTTGAAAATGGCGAGAAAAGCAAAACAAAACAAGTTTGGGCAACGGTTTGGACCCCGAATGACCCTGTACTTTTTGGTACGGGGTTAATTTTTGTATGAAAAAAGGAGACCGCGCATTGAATGTCTGCGAAATCAGCCAATGAACCAGTCCTCCTATCCCTTGCATAAACAGTTTGCTCTCATATCTTATAGCTGTAGGACAAAAAATGAAAAGGGAGAGTTTTAAATGAGTTGGAATAATTCTAATTATGGTGGAAACTATGGATGCAGCAATGGCGGAGGTTGCGGAGGCGATTATGGTCGGAATGACGATCGTAACCGTAATCGTGACAAATGTGATGGCCGTGATTTGATTAGGGGCATTTCGAAGAATGACTTCATCAAGGTATTTCTGAAGAATTCGCAGTCAGTTGAAGGATTCTTCGCAGGTATCTCCGGAAATATTCTGACACTGTTTAACTGTGACCATCGCGATGTGTCCAGTATTAGTATTTGTCTGGAAGACATTGTTGCGATTAAGTCTTTCGGTAATTCATTTAATAAAGATGACCGTAATGACGACCGTGACCACAAACGTGGCGATTACTGAGATTAAATACTCTCGGACTTAAAGGGTTGGTTCCTTTAAGTCCATTTTATATATGGGAAAGATCACCAGTCAACAAATTTTAACTTCTATGCATGTCCAGTAAACCGTTATGCTGTGCATTCTGTATAGTAACCGTATCTTGCTCCTTTCTACCCCATCGCATCTAAATTATATACAGCAAATATTCTGTTAAAAGCACACATCTCTTCCTAGGTGAATACCCTGTTCATTACAAAGGAGGAGATTTTAAAACATGAATCAAGAATCTGGCCAGTCTAATGATGAAAGAAATTTATCCAATAATTATTCGGTAGCCCCAAACACCAATCAACACCCCGATAACATGCAGATTAAAGAACTATGTAAAAGACACATGAACCATTACGTGATGGGACACTTACATGACGGAACGATCCTTGAGGGAATTATTGTGGATGTTGATGATGAAGCAGTCACAATACTTGTTGTTGATAAAGATGCAATGAATAGATCTGATGAAGAAAATAGACAATTTGGTCGTCCCCCAGGATTTTTC
>JBHGUY010000018.1:0-369692 GCA_048976585.1 Sporolactobacillus sp.
CGTTTAAGATTATCAAGGATTGAGTTTCAGTCGAAATCTTAAGCGTGCTTAAGCACGAAATTTTCAACCGGCTTTAGCCGGAACTGCGACTTTCAGTCGCAAAAGAAATCCCTGCACTTTGAGTGCAGGGTGGTTTAGAAAGAAGAGAACAAATAGCGAGTATTTGATAATAACAGGGGGATTTTTTATCATGAAGAAATTGATAGCGGTCGTTGCTATTCTTATCCTGGTCCTATCACTAACAGCATGTGGATCGGCCACTGGAGCGTCTAAGAATCATAAGATTGTGGTCGGGTCGTTGTCATCCGATTATCAGGTATGGAGCCACATTGCTAAATCTGAGGCTGCAAAAAAAGTACATTTAGATATTCAAGTCAAGGATATCGAAGACGGTGTCCAGCTGAATGACGCAACGAAGAATAGACAAGTAGACGTCAATGCATTTCAATCTTATTCTTATTTTCTGCAGTATAACAAGACCACTCATGCACATCTGGTGGCATTTGCGACAACCTATCTGGAACCCATGGCTATTTATTCCAAAAAGGTAAAGAAACTGGCAGATCTCAAAAAAGGTGCGACGATTGCAATTCCGAATGATGCGGCAAACCGTGCTCGTGCGTTACGCTTGCTAAGCGATGCCGGACTCATCAAACTTAAAAGTTCGTTTACAGCGTTGGGATCGCCTAATGATATATTAGCTAATCCGAAGAAGTTTAAATTTACGGAAGTGAAGGCGGAAACCGAACCGCGTATTCTGCCTGATGTTGATGCGGCAGCTATTGGCAACAGTATTGCTCTTCAGGCGAAACTTAATTCTCTGAAGGATTCCATTTACCATGAACAGATGAATCAGCACACGAAAGCGAATGTCAATATTCTGGTAACAACGCCAAAAAAGGCAAAGAACAAATATATTCTTGAGCTCGGAAAACTTTATCATGATAAAGATACCCAGAATTTTATCAAAAAAGAATTTGGCGGGACTAAGGTTCCGATTCAGAAGTCGGTTGCTTCTTTGGCAGATTAAGTTTTAGGCGCAGTTAATCCGCCTCCGGATGCATTGATTGTGGAACGGTTAACCAGGAGGAACAAAGATGATTGAATTTGAAAAGGTTTCAATGGTCTTTAAAGGAAAAAAGGCTGGAAAGCAACCGGGAATTACTGCTTTGCAGGATATAGACTTGACCATTCAAGACGGCGATATCTTCGGCATCATCGGGTACAGTGGTGCAGGAAAGAGTACGTTGATTCGGACGATCAATGCATTACTGAAACCTTCATCCGGGCGAGTACTTATTAACCGGGTGCCAATCGCTTCATACAGAGGGAAACAGCTCAGGCAGTTGAGAAAGAAAACCGGAATGATCTTTCAGCATTTTAATTTGCTCAATTCAAAAACAGTTTTTGCTAACGTCGCACTACCGCTCATTCTTGAAAAGAAGAATAGAAAAGAAATCAGTCAGCGTGTGGAGGAGCTGCTTCAATTTGTTGGATTAATGGATAAGGCAAAAAGTTATCCAGGTGAATTATCTGGCGGACAAAAACAGCGAGTAGGCATTGCTCGGGCCCTGGCACTGAATCCGTCCGTATTATTATGTGATGAAGCGACCTCTGCCCTTGATCCTCAGACAACTGAGGCAGTTTTGCAGTTGTTGAAACGAATTAACGAGCAGTATAAGATTACGATTGTCATAATTACACATGAAATGAGTGTGATCCAGAGGATCTGCAATCGGGTAGCTGTTCTTGAGGGCGGGAAGATAATTGAAAACGGTAGTGTCCTTGATGTTTTCGGCAATCCTCAGCAGCTAACAACACAACATTTCGTCCAAACAGTTATCCATGACAAACTTCCTGAAAATATCAGGAAATTTGTAGTGGAAAAGGCTGTTCCCGGTAAAATCAGGCAACTGATCAAGCTAAGATTTACAGGCGAAAAAGCGATGGATCCGGTAATTGATCGACTTATCCGGTCATACGATGTTCATGTCAATATTTTATTTGCGACAATGACGGAAATTCAGCAGACGACACTGGGACATATGGTACTTAGTTTGTCCGGATCTGATCATCAACTCGGGGAAGCTGTTCATTTTCTGAAGGATCAGGGAATTTTTGTAAAGGAGATTAAGGAATCATAATGGGTATTTCACTGGCACAATTCATCCAGGCACTGCAAGAAACGCTCTATATGGTTGGTGTTTCATTGTTTGCTGGTGCATTAGTTGGTCTGCCTGTCGGTATTATACTGGTGGTGACCAGACCTGACGGTGTTCTTCCGAACAAACTGATCTATCAAATCGTTAATCCAATCATTAATATTGTCCGTTCATTGCCTTTTATCATTCTCTTGGTTGCCGTGCTTCCACTGACCCGGTTTATTGTTCATACAACGATTGGCACAACGGCTTCAATTGTCCCACTAGTTCTGTACGTCTCTCCGTACATTGCACGATTAGTAGAGAATTCTCTTCTTGATGTCGATCCGGGAATTCTGGAAGCGGCTAAGGCCATGGGGGCTTCTCCCTACCAGATTATTTTTCATTTTTTACTTCCTGAGGCTTTTGGTTCGTTGATTCTGACATTTACCACTGCGGCAATCGGGTTGATTGATGCAACGACTATGGCCGGTACAATTGGCGGTGGCGGCTTGGGCAACATGGCGATTACCTATGGTTATCAGGAATTTAACAATGCCGTTATTCTAGCGACGGTTGTTGTCTTGGTGATTCTTGTGCAAATCATTCAATCTCTAGGAAATCGACTGTCTAGAAAAATCAGGCGCAGTTAACAGGGCATGACTCAGATCCTCCGCCGATAATTATAGAGAATCAAAAAGGGGAGAACAAGCATTGAAGCGATGCTTGTTCTCCTTTTGATTACCGTTAAGGGTTCACCAATCAGTCATATTTTCCAGTCGTGTTAAAATAGTCTTAGACTATTGAAGTATTGAAGGTGTGAAAATGGATTTGGAATTTATTATTCGCCTAGGAGTTGCCGGTGTGCTCGGAGCCATAATCGGAATTGACAGAGAAATTCGATCGAAGGATGCGGGAATTCGGACACATTTTCTTGTCTCGCTGGGAAGTGCATTAATCATGATTGTTTCGCAGTACGGTTTTCAGCAGATCATTAATGAAAAAGGTGTGATTCTCGATCCCAGCCGTGTAGCGGCGCAGGTGGTCAGCGGCATTGGTTTTATTGGCGCAGGAACGATTATTGTCCAGAAAAAATTTGTGCATGGGTTAACGACGGCTGCCGGTGTCTGGACGACTTCCGGGATCGGCCTTGCGATTGGATCCGGAATGTACTGGGTCGGAATCGGGGCAACGATACTGACGCTGATTGGGCTGGAGCTGTCCAATATATTCTTTAAGTCACTTAGAAACAGCAATATTTATTTTAAGTTCACATCAAAAGATGTGGATGCGATGAATCAAGTTCTGGCTCTTTTTGAAGAGGATGTCATCCTTAATTATTCCGTTCATGAGAAGAATGATGAGATTGACAGCAGCAATATCTGCTATGAGGCGGTACTGACCATCAAGACGAAAAATAAAAAAAGTGTTAAAAATACAAAAATCAGACAAATTCAGGCTATCGATACCGTGTTATTGGAGACGGTAGAATGAGACATGTGTAAGTTGATTGTAACCTTTGTCTACGCCGTAATCCGCATTTAATCCTCGAGTACTTCGGTGTGAAACGAACGAGGAGAAGTTGTGTTGAAAAAATTTGGCGCGATTCTGGCAAGTCTCTTGATTGTGACCCTCTTAGCCGGATGCAGCCTGCATTATTCCAGTATGAACGGGATTTCAGAAAACAAGATGACAGCAAATGAGAAGATCGCCTTCAAATTTACGAAGGGTTTTTACAATAGAAGTCGATCGAAGCAGCGTAGCGTGCAGCCATCAATGGGTATTATGCGGCAAAAGACAGGATTGAACTGTTTAAACGGCCTGATACAGGAAAAGTGAAGACACGATATCATCAGATCAAAGTGATAATTAGTCTTAGGACAGAGGATAAAAATGGATCCTATACACTGGTTTTGTTGCATGTGAAAAATATGAAAAATATCACAAAAAAGCGGATCGTCTTGGTTCGGAAGGATCAAGCGGAACACATTTATTCTTCAAAGAATAAGCATTTCAAAAAAGAATACAAAAGAATTAAGCAATATATGAAGGCAGCAGCCGTATAAAAGCAATTAAAAAGCGTTTCGGAAGAAGACCGAAACGCTTTTTAATTAGTCTGTTCTGAGCATCTCCAGAAAATCACTTTCTGAAATGATCCGTATATCCTGTCCCTGCTCTGCAAGTAATTCTGCTTTCTTCATTTTTGAACTTTTTGTGTGGCCTCTCAGCAGCCGGAAATCCATATCGCCAATCACGAGAAAATTCGTTTTCTTTGTCACATTATTGCCATTAATCCCGCCAAGATTAGCCACCTTCTGGCAGGCTTCTTTTCGGCTCATTGTCCGTAGTTCACCACTGAACACAAATACTCTCTGATAAAATGGGTGATCCGGATTAAAATCCGCAGTCTGGGCAACAATCTCAGAGGGTTTGAAGTCTGCCTGAGGATAGCGCGCCGTCCTTTTTTTGGCAAAAGAGATATAAGAATGCGGATAGAGTCTGCCCATCCGGTAGTGCAGTCCTTCGATCATTTCGCTAAGACTCTGTACATTGGCATCGCGGAACATATTAAGAACAATTTCAGCACATACCGTTGCATCGTCGGAGGCCCGGTGATGTCTGAAGTGAATCTGATAATTATCAGCAACCGCATTAAGCCGGTAAGAAGGCAATTGGAGTAGACTCCTCGAAAGGACCAATGAACAGAAATAGGAAAGCTTCGGACAATCTAAATTGTACTTACTGAGGCTGCTTTGCAGGACTCGCATATCAAAACCGGCATTATGTGCAACAAGCGGCAGATCACCGATAAACTGAAAGAGCGTTGTTGAAAGGTTGGCCATATTTGGTGCATGTTGGACATCCTCTTCTTGAATGCCATGTATCCTAATATTTGAACGATCAAAGGGCTCCTCCGGATTAATCAGCGAGTAATAGGAATCAACAATCTGACTGTCCAGAACTTTGGTCAGTCCAACCGAACAGGCAGAGGAAGCATTCTGATTTGCTGTTTCAAAGTCAATGGCGACGAAAGATAAACTCATGGTGCAGACGAACCTCCTCAAATAATCACGCGGCGTGAACCCTTGTCCGTTCTGCCGCATTTTTATATTTCTTCTTTTATTCTACCGTATTTTCAGGTAATCTTAAATGAATAGATAGAAACAAAGTTATCGATGGAGAGAGGATGCCTTAATTCTTATCCTAAAGGAATTTGTCTGCAGAAGAAGGGATCAGAAATGAAATTCGTGCTTATCTTCGGTCCACAGGCAGTAAGGAAAATGACGGTCGGAGAGGAACTGGCCAAAGAAACGGGCCTCAAACTGTTTCATAATCACATGACGATTGATTTATTAGTTCCTTTTTTTGGATTCACAGACGAGATGTGGCGCCTCTGTCATCGTTTCTGTGAAGAGATTTTCCAATCCTATGCTCAAACGGATCAAGAAGGGTTGATTTTCACTTTTATTTGGGCCTTTAATCTGCAGGAAGACTGGGAACGAATCCAACATATCCAAACGATTTTTCAAGCGCAGGGAGCCGAAATTTATTTTATTGAACTGTTTGCTGATTTGGATGAGCGGATGAAAAGAAATCGGACCCCGCACCGCTTGGAAGAGAAACCGTCAAAAAGAGACATTGTTTACTCTGAAAACGAACTTTTACAGTCAATGAAAAAGCAGCGCATGAATTCGCTACCCATGGAAATCAAAGAAGAAAATTATCTGCGATTGGATAATACACACCTGACACCTAAGCAAGCTGCAGAGAAAATCAAAAATTTTATCAATTAGCGATGTTTAAATATTATATTGCGTTTTAGAAAAAAAGGTAGGCGAGACTCCGCAGAGCCTTGCGGGGCATCCGCAGCAATGATAAAAAACAATAATTAACGTTAACAGATCCCTATCAATTAAAAATGCCCAGCGCGGAGCCGGGCTATGATATAGTGAAATTCAGTTATGTCGAGGATTAAGATTAAAATTGAGACATGGCTGTTTATTCAATCATTTTTGACACGATCAGTTTTGTCTTTTTTCATCAAATTATTCATTTAGAAGAGATTCAATATCACTTTTAAGCGCTTCAGGCTTGATTTTCGACCCATAGTAGCGATAAACGTGGCCGGAACGGCTCACCAGGAATTTATTGAAGTTCCAGCTGATCTTCTTCTCACCGGTTTGTTGGAGTAATTCCTGAAAGAGCGGATTCATTTCTCTGCCTTTCATCTTGCTCATTTTGAAGAGAGGAAAAGTCACACCATAATTGACTTTGCAGAATTCAGCTGTTTTTTCACTTTCACTGAATTCCTGTTTGAGAAAGCTGTCACTGGGAAAGCCGAGAACAGTGAAGCCGCGTTCCTTATATTTTTCGTATAACGATTCAAGTCCCTCATATTGGGGGGTAAAACCGCATTTACTCGCTGTATTAACGATCAATAGCACTTGATCCCGATACTTGGCAAGGTTCTCCACTTGCTCGCCAGTGAGTTTTGGGAAAGTATGGTCATAGAGTGTCAAATTCATCCCTCCATTATTCGTATTTGTCTATTCAGTGTAATAATAGTCGGCAAAAGAAACAAATTTAATGCTCAATGGTTAAAACTGTGTGGATACACTTGTATAATTAATGTAAAGACGGTAAAATAAATTTAACCGGTTGAATTTATTTTACAAGAAGGAGATCCCTTTTGAAATCTATACTCGTGATTAAAGACTTGAATCAATTAAAGACGTTGAGCGATCCATTCCGCACTAAATTAATGATGCTGCTGATCGAAAAGCCCTATACTGGCCAGCAGCTTGCTGAAAAACTGAATCTTTCCCGAGCAAGAGTGCATTATCATCTACACGAGCTAGAGAAAAATCGGCTGATTGAACGGGTCAGGACTGAAGAAATAAATGGAATCGTGCAAAAGTTTTATCAATCGGTGGCGCAAAGCTTTCTTCCGGATGCCGCACTTCTGCCGCAGAAAAAGGCGGTGAGTGCGTCCTACCGGCAAATCGTGCTTAGTATGATTGATCGGACGCGCGCGCGTGCTTTGCAGGCACCTGATGAGGCTTTCTCCAAAACATTCACGGATACGTCTGATCGCCAGCAGTTAGAAGGATTAGCCACTTATTGGGAAATGAACTTCAATGAGGAGCTTTTTGCTGAATTTTATCAGGAATCCCGGGCATTGTTTGAAAAATATTCACACTTAACGGAGCAACTAAAAGACGATCCGACGGCTAGACCTTATTTTCTTTCAGGCTTTGCTTTTCAGGTGGCTAAGAAAGAATTTGGGCAGCATTTAGACTGAGGCTGTCTATTATTTTTTGCAATTCGGTAAAATAAAACTGACCGAGTAAATAAATGATATGGGTGGGCATTTCAATGAAAAATTTAATGACTAATCGAAATTTTGTTCTACTCCTGGCCGCACGTCTGATTACTAATATTGGGGACAGTCTTTATTATGTAGCGGCGATGTGGTTAGCCTACAAATTAGGCGGTTCCGCCTTTTATTCAGGTCTTGCCGGCTTTCTGATCCTCTTGCCGCAAACCCTGCAGTTTCTGGTCGGGCCGATTGTCGATCACTCGTCGACCAGGAGACTGCTGATTCTGACACAGTTGTTGCAGGCAATTCTTCTCTTGCTGATTCCAATGGCCTATTATTATCATCTGCTTACCGTTCATTTTCTCCTTATCCTTATGCCCATCCTTTCCATGCTGGATCAATTTTCATTTCCAGCAGAGAATTCACTGATTACTGTTCTTCTCAATAAAGAATCAAGAATTCAGGCCAATTCATTAATGGCTTTTGCCTATCAGGGAACGGACGTCGCTTTTAATGCGATCGGCGGTCTGCTTCTTCTCTCGATAGGAACCGTCCCGCTTTTTTCAGCCGACGTATTTACCTTCCTGATTGCTGCAGCCCTCTTTAAATTATTGGTTGTTCCCTCAGAAAATAAGAAATGCACACGGATTAGTTTGCGTCAACAGGTTTCTGCCTATCTAGGCGGACTAAAGGAAGGGTTCTCTGTCATTTTTCATTCTTTATTTGCCAGAATACTGATTACAGGGCTGGTCGCCAATTTTGCACTAGGCGCGGAGACCGCGATTCTGCCGGCCTTTGCGGGCACGTTCGGAGACTCCAAGAGTTATGGATTTATGCTATCTGCCGCCGCAGCGGGCACATTGATTGGCGCATTGATCGCTCCCTGTTTCAAAAAATTTGCAATTGGCAGGCTGCTCGCATTCAGTTATCTGGCCGGTGGAATGCTCTGGCTGCTTGCTGCTCTGCCCACAAGTTCACCGCTGCATGTTCTATTTTTTGGACTCAGCATGGTGCCTCTGGGTCTGAATAATATTCTAGGCTATACGGTGATGCAAAATCTGCTGCCACAGGAAATCTTGGCGACCGTATTATCGGTTATGACCAGCTTCGTCACCTGTATGATGCCGCTCGGATCGCTTGCCGGCGGAATCCTAAGCCAATATCTCGCTGCTCCGTCTATCTTTGCGCTTGCCGCCGCCGGTTTTCTATTTATTGCCGTGTATATATTTTCTACGGGCTCCTTGCGCCGGATTCCTGCAGCTGGCCAGCTATGTCTATCGGATGCAGGCATCGAATCCGCCGATCACCCCTCTGACGTATAAATCATTGTTAAGCAGGCAAAGCTTCAATCACGAACCTTTGAGGAAGAAGGCGATGATTGACGATGAAAAAGAGTGAAGAAATGATGTTTTCAAAGCAGAGACGAATCCATATTCTCCATCTGCCCCGGCTTTTTTGGGCGATTTATCTCGCTAATCGCAAACGGAAATCGATTGCAGTTTCACTGAGAATTGCCAGACATAACTCGCGGATCATTCGTCATGAATTTTTGAAAAGATCATAAAAAAATTTTTTACATTTGGGCTTGATCGGATTGCCCAGATTTTTTTTGCCTTTTTTTAAGTGGATCACTCAGATAACAGAGAATTGTGGCTAAAAAGAAAAGGATTACTGTCATAAGGGTAGGATAGAAAATAGCAATCAGCAGGCATGCAAAATACAGCAGGTAAATACCTTTAATTAACAAAATAAATCGCTCCAATGAAATGCTCGGGATCACTCGGGCAGAATTTCGCGCCGAGAGGCTGATCACGCCTCTGGAATACGCTGCTCCTATTTTACCACAATTATTTTTCATAGGAGGGTAATGGGTTCCTATAGTTTGAACACTTAATCTCTTCTATTATCCAAAGAATTTATTGCCGGATGGAATTTTTTTACACCGTTAATAAATTTTTAAGAAAGAATGATTAAAATTATATTAACTGTTCGGATGAATGGGCTGACCATAGTCCGGAATGATCTAGGTCAGGAGTGAAAAAACTGATTCGTTTGATAAAGTACCCCATCCGTAATAGAAGAAGAGCATTAATATTTCTAATCTTCTCTGCTTTATTGCTGGTGACGGCGTGCCGGGCATCGACAACGCGTGCTGTGCAGCCTAGGATACAGCTTGCGCAAGTGCCAACTGTCCTCTCCCTCGGTCAGGCGTTCCATCCGCAAGAAAATGTCAGAGTGCTGGATCAGAACGGTCATCAGCTGCCTCTATCAGAACTTCGAGTAAAAAATACAGTGGACAGCTCACGGACAGGAGTTTATACCGTTAGATATCGCTACCGGTCAGCCGATCAGGCTGAGCAAAGTAAAAGCTTGAACATTCGCGTTATTTATCAGAAAAAGCTACCTATTCCTTACAAAACGAGTGTTCAGAAGGATGCTTCGATGCTGAAAGGGCATACGAAAATTCTTCAAAAGGGGCAAAAAGGAATACAGATCGTCCGTTATGAAGCTAAACGATTGGGAGGGAAAATTAAACAAGGGAAGAAGCTTACTTCTGAAAAAATCAAAAAATCGACTGCGGAGATTCGGATTATTGGCAGCAAGGCTCCTGCCAAATGGAAGATGAATGTACCAATTGTTCGTCAACGACCGGAACTACCAACAGGATGCGAGATAACGGCAGTGACCATGATGCTTCGCTATAAAGGAATAGACGTCAGCAAATTAACTCTCGCGAAGGAAATGCCGCGCTCAACCGATGGTGATCCGAATCAGGGCTTTGTCGGCAGTCCTTATCTTAAATCGGGTTCAACAATTTATCCGCCGGCTTTGATGAATTTGGTCCGCAGATATGCCGGTTCAGCCGTGAATCTGACGGGAGTGACAATCAATGAGCTGAAAGACCATCTGAGTGATGACAAGCCGATTGTGATTTGGGGCACTTTTGATGGCTTTAATTATCATGCGGTCACGCTGACCGGTTATACAGAAGATGGATTTTATTATAACGATCCGTGGACGGGGACCTCGCGAGCATTTTCGACGTCGGAAATGCTTATGGGATGGGGAGCGCTTCAGAAACGTGCGCTTTCTTATTGACTAGGGGGTCGCCTGTGATCGTCAATAAGTTTTCTCTTGCAAAGAAATGTTTCTAGACACCTCTTTATGGTATGATTTAACCGATACAATAACTCACCTATGATAAGAGGAGCATACTATGGCCCAACAGAATCGGCATAATCATACCTATCATCTTGTTCTGCTCAGTATTTTGACGGCAATTATTCTCTTGCAAAATTTTGTTCCATTATTAGGAAATATTCCAATCGGTGCATTCAGTCTGACTCTGATTCATATCACGGTTATCATTGCTGCTATCGTTCTCGGACCGTGGGATGGTGCGTTAATTGGGGGAATTTGGGGTATCAGTTCTTGCCTGAGGGCCTGGTTATCCCCCTATAGTCCAATTGAAGCACTTATTTTTACGAATCCGTTGATTGCTGTCGTCCCACGCATTTTAGTGGGACTCATTGCTGGTTACGCTTATCAGTGGCTGAAAAAGCTGCGGTTTTTTGATGTGGCTTCAATGGCGATCGCCGGAGTGATTGGCGCAGTAACGAACACGGTGCTCGTTCTCGGATTGATCTACATTTTTTACAGAACGCCGTACGCCAATTATCTGCACATTAATTTTTCAGGCTTGCTGCCGGCGCTTCTGCTCATCGTATTAACCAATGGGATTCCTGAGGCCATTGCGGCCGGGGTCATCGCGCCTGCTGTCTCCAAACCCTTGCTTCGGTTCAGGCCTGATCGCAAAAGAAACTAATAATCAGGGATTCAGCCCAATAGTTGGATAAATTTCATTTGTTGAACAAAACCTTCGCGGATTAAGCATAAGCTATTCCATAACTTCTTTTCATTTATCCTCTACGATTCGTGGAGGAGGGGGTGGATTGTTATGCAGGATGTGCTTGTGCTGGCTACCGTATTGGCGCCTATTATTACGGGACTTGTCCAATTATTGAAAATATCGTTTCCAATTTTGAAAAAATGGATTCCGCTCAGTGCCGTTCTGATTGGTATTCTGATTGGTTTTCTAGCGACGCCGTTTTCTGATCTGGATCCAGCGAGCCGTTTATGGGCGGGGGGACTCGCCGGACTTTCGTCAACAGGATTGTTCGAGCTTGCCTTTAATTCCCATTCATCAACGGATCAAAGAAATAACAAAAAATAGTTTGAGAAGGGCAAAAAGCTCCTGTAAGGGAGCTTTTTGCCTGCATATATCAATAGAAAAAAGGAAAGGGCACAATAAATGGGAAGGCAAAGAGAGAGAAAGGAAATAAGAATCGATTGTAACGTCTGAAACGACGCGGCCCGTAAAATTGCCGATCGGTATCGTTAATGTCTTCAGGAATAAGCAGTACGACACCCTTGTCGTTGACCTCATCGAGAATTCCTTCTTGCTGGGAACCATCGTTCAGATGAGCCAGAATGTGATAATTCATTAATTGATTGGCTATTTTTTTGATATCCGTCTCATTACCCGTTGTTTGCTGTTCACGCATTTCATGAGGAATATAAAGCTCCTCCTCCAGGGGCCCTTGAAAATAATTATCCATAACACGCACCACTCCGTTTCAACTGCTATGATATTCAATCTCAATACTAGGCGTTCCACCATTTTCTCAGTCGACTGTAAAAGCATGAATCTTCCATTTAGCCCGTGAAAAAGCAGAGTTTAAGTACAGGAAAAGCGGGGGCCGTCTTGTGACCATTATTCAAATAATAAAAAGCGGAGCTCTCCTTTAAAGGACACGGAGCTTTCCGCTTTTTTGACCATTGGAGTATCACTTACTGTTTTTCCGCTTCTTGTCTGTGGTAACGATATTGACTCCATTGATAATGGATAAAACAGCCGATACAGAATCCTAAAATAGCGATAAAAGCTGCGCTGCCGACAAGGATGGCGGTAATCCAGGCGACGATCTGCCAACCGGCCAGAAAACTCACGAAACTTACGGAAAGGAGAGAAACGGCAATCGTTTGATTGAATTTTTGCTGTGCCGGATCCTCCGGGATATATGCGCTGAGAGGTTTTCGTAAAAAATGCCGGGCAACCTTCATTACTGGATTATAATGAAAAGCAATACCTGAAAGGCCAGCGATCAATGGAATAAGCAAGAACCAATAAAGATGGGTAATTAGCGCCGCGGCGACACTCAGTACAATGATCCATTGGTTGCTCCGGACCAACGGACGCGGAATGAAAGCAGGTTTATTGATCATCATAATGTCCACCTTTCCTATGTGATTAAATATATATTAACGAAAAGAACACAAAATGTGAATGCATTTGTCTTCAATCCGTTAAAAAGAACCCCAATTGAATGATTTTCCGGAAGTATTCTTTTCATTGATTGAAAAAAGCCTTAAAATGATATCTATTGAATGAATTTTGAAAATGTGGTGAGCCGTGTGAAAGATTCCAGTAAGAGAGAGAATGGTGCTAAACAATTCGAGAAATTCCAATCCATTTTCCGATGCCCGCTTTGCGGGGAAGAGCTACATGTAACGGATACAAAAAGTATGCATTGCCTGAATAATCATAATTTTGATTTTGCCAAACAAGGCTATATCAATTTTTTAACGCGACCAATACATAGTGACTATGACCGTGCGCTTTTTGACGCGAGACGAACAATCATGAACAGCTATTCTTTTTTTCAACCTCTACTGCGAGCGATCGAAAATCAATTGATGAAAATTGATTCCTTCTCCAATGAAACGAGTGACTTGTGGATGCTTGACGCGGGATGCGGTGAGGGAACACATCTCAATGCGTTCAGCGAAGGTTTGGCAAAACGCTCGAAACGCGCTATTCATGGGATAGGAATTGATATTTCAAAAGATGGTATTTTGGCTGCTGCGAAGAAATATGCTGAGCAAATTTGGATGGTCGCTGATTTGGTTCATCCGCCGCTTCGGGAAAAATCAATGGATCTCCTGCTTAATATTCTTTCCCCCTCGAATTACCGTTGCTTTCATCAGCTGTTAAAACCGGGTGGAATGGTAATTAAAGTCGTACCTGGGAGCGAGTATCTTCAGGAAATACGCACTTTCTTTTATGACAGTGAGAAAAAAAGTACCTATTCTAATTCAGCCATAATCAGTCATTTTTATGATCATTTTTCGATATCCCAGACTTTTCCAGTCCATTATACGAAAAAGCTTGATCAAGAGGCGATGCAAGCGATAATAAGGATGACACCGCTCGCGTGGAAAGCAGATGAAGCGAAAAAGAAGGCATGGTTGGATGTGAAAAAACGTTCGGTAACCATTGATCTTTCTGTATTAATTGGATTAGAGAAGGAAAAATGAAAAATATTGTCGTATTTTGACGAATATAGTGATTGTTTTTGATGCAAAAAGATTGATTTTGAATGAAAGCGTGTTACAATATTAAAGGTGGAGGGCAGAAAGATGTTGGCTGAAGAACGACAACAACGCATTATGCAGAAACTGGAAGAACAAAAGGTCGTCAAAGTGCAGGACTTAGTTCGATATCTGGATGCCTCAGAATCGACAATACGCCGTGATTTGCAGGATATGGAATCCCGCCATCTGCTCCGACGTCTGCATGGAGGAGCTTCGCTGCTGCAGCTTCGAAGCGAAGAACTTGATATGGAAGCAAAAACTTCCAAAAACATTCAAGAAAAAAAGAAAATTGCTTATTTGGCTTATCAGCAAATAAAGCCTCATGAATGTATCTATCTCGACGCAGGGACAACGACGTTAGAAATGATCCGTTATTTCAGAGATACAAATGTAACCGTTGTCACCAACAGCCCTGTACACGCCGAAAAATTAACGACACAGGGCGTGGATTGTTATTTGATTGGCGGTTTCATGAAACGAACGACACAGGCCGTTGTCGGCAGTATGGCCTTACGCAATCTCAGCCAGTTTCGTTTTGATAGAGCTTTCATCGGTACAAATGGGATTGATGCCGCATTCGGCTACACAACACCTGATCCCGAGGAAGCCAGTATCAAAAGATCCGCCTGCGAGCTTGCTGCTCAAGCTTATATCGTTGCAGATAGCAGCAAGTTCAGCGAGATTGCATTCTGCAAAATGTTCGACCTGGCTCAAGCAGCAATTATAACGAATGAATCACTGGAATGTATTGCTCCCATTATTTGTGAAAAGACCAAAATCTATTCTGTCGACAGTGTTGCTTATGATCAACCGTTAGATGGGTATAGTAAGAAATAACTGTTATTAGGTAATTATAAACACCATATGCTGAAACTTCGGGATTTAACTTTATGGTACGGCTCAGGGGAATAAAGAGGATTTTAATTTAGGCATCAAATTATTTCCTCGTGGATGAAACAAATTTGTGTTTCTATATTGAAGAATTGCAGGGAGTGAAAAGAATGAAAATCACAGATTTAATGATTGAACGCGCAATGGTTATGGACATGAAGGCCACGACCAAAGAAGCCGCAATTGACGAGTTAATTGAAAGTCTGGACCATAATGGTCGAATTAATGACCGGGTATTATTTAAAAAGATGATTCTGAAACGGGAAGCAGAATCAAGCACAGGTATCGGTGAGGGTATTGCGATGCCGCATGCTAAAACGAAAGCCGTAAATGAAGCGACAGTCGTCTTTGGTCGCAGTAAACAAGGTGTGGACTATGAAGCATTGGACGGGCAGCCGTCACATCTGTTTTTCATGATTGCGGCTCCAGAGGGAGCAGCTAATGTCCATTTACAGACACTTGCTGCCTTATCACGATTGCTCGTTGATCAGGATTTCGTTAATCAGATTAAAAGTGCAAAAACTGCTGATGAAGTTGTTAAATTATTTGATGACAAGCAGGCAGAAAAAGAAGCAAAGGAAAAGGCTGACAATGCAGCAGCGGCTAAACAGAGTGCTGTTGCGCCACAGGCTGATGAAAAATTTGTCGTCGCGGTAACCGCATGTCCGACTGGCATTGCCCATACGTATATGGCTGAAGATGCCTTGAAGAAGAAAGCAGAAGAAATGGGTGTCAAGATTCGTGTCGAAACGAACGGATCCGAAGGCGCAAAGAATGTGTTGACTAAGGACGAAATTAATCGTGCGGCAGGTGTCATTGTTGCGGCTGATAAGAAGGTTGAAATGGCGCGCTTCAATGGCAAGCCTGTTCTGCAGACACCGGTCAGTGACGGCATTCGTAAACCAGAGGAATTGATTAATAAGGCGTTGAAAGGTGATGCGCCGGTTTACCATGCTGAAGGTGGCGGCTCGGTAGAAGAAGAAAGCGGAGCAACCGGGTCGATATGGAGCCGAATTTATAAAGACTTGATGAATGGTATTTCGCATATGCTGCCTTTTGTTGTCGGCGGTGGTATTTTAATGGCGATCTCTTTCTTACTGGAACAGACCCTGGGCAATAAAAATCCGATATTCTTAATGCTTGGTGCAATTTCCGGCGGTGATACAGGTGCTTTTCACTTCCTGATTGCAATACTCGCAGGTTATATTGCTTACAGTATTGGCGACAGGCCAGCTCTGATGCCAGGTGTTGTCGGTGGGTTTATGGCCTACTCGTCCAATGCCGGATTTCTCGGTGGTCTTGCAGCCGGATTTCTCGCTGGTTGGGTTATTGTTCTCTTAAAGAAATGCCTTAAAGGTATGCCGAAAACTTTGGATGGTCTGAAACCTATTTTGCTTTACCCGGTATTAGGCTTGTTTGTTACCGGTGCGCTGATGTATTTCATCTTTGATCCTATTTTTAAATGGATTAATCTTGGATTGATTAATGGTCTGAATCATTTGGGGACTGGGAATGCAGTTCTTCTCGGGATTGTTCTTGGCGGCATGATGGCCATTGATATGGGCGGCCCATTCAATAAAGCAGCCTATACGTTCGCAATTGGTGTCTTCACAAGTGGTGCAGCAGATGGTGGTTTGATGATGGCGGCAGTTATGGCAGGCGGTATGGTTCCACCGCTCGCAATTGCCCTTGCGACTTCCTTATTTAAAAATAAATTCAATGACGAAGAACGCAAAGCGGGGATTACCAATTATGTCCTTGGTGCATCTTTTATTACCGAAGGTGCCATACCATTTGCGGCAGCTGATCCGTTGCGGGTTATTACCTCTTGTATTATCGGTTCAGCGATTGCCGGTGGTTTGACACAGCTCTGGCATATAAGCATTCCGGCACCTCATGGTGGAATTTTCGTTATTCTGCTCAGTAACCATGCCATTCTGTTCTTGATAGCGATCATTATCGGTGCGATTATCTCCGGTTTGACATTAGGTATTTGGAAGAGGACATTAACTGAGAAACAGGCAGCTTAAATAGATAGGTAAGAAGAGACCAGCACATTGCGTGTTGATCTCTTCTTTTTTTTTGATAAAATTTCTGCTTTTGACATCCGCAATTTTCTCTGACAGGCACATTCAGAGAATGAATGTACATAACATATATTTTCGACGTTTTAAAATTTACGCATCTTTCATTCTGCAATTCGGGAGCTGTCTGTGATGGAGGAACAGATTCAAGAAGCCGTCTATGCCTTCATCAATGCTGCAGGAACAGTTATGGCAGCATTTGGTACCTCACCTTTGGACGGATTGACCGATGACAAGAAAAAGGATTTAGGTATTGTAGGAAATGTCCTTCAAGCAGCGGGCAATGCTCTCGAAACAAATATCTCTGAAGGCGGGGACGCGATCGGCAACGGACTTCAGGCCGGCGGCAATACACTGGTTATGTACGGTTTGATCAGCCTTTATGACGATGACTGGAGTCAGCGGATGATTATCACTGGTAATTGGCTCCAAGCCTTGGGGGAAGCTTATCCCTTCAGTCAACACTAGAAACGAAGGATTATAATTTAGGTCAAGCGTTAGCCATTCTTGGTGATTTACTGCAAATCATTGGCAATTCACTGCAGGCTCTTTCTGGAGCTTAACAATTGAGAGAGGTCATGGATTCTGAAGAGACGGATACGATAAATTTTTCCGAAAGCTGGATTCAGGCGGTGGGTGCCGTCCTGTCTTTTCTGTCCGCACTTCCTCGTAACCCGAAAAAGGCAGCGGATTCTTAAGTCCGATACACGTCTACCGATGAAAAAAGTCCGCTGCAATTGATAGTTACAGAAGACTGTAAGTAGACCTAGCTTCCATTGATTTGAATTATCCATGAACCGATGCTGATAGTTTTTTTGTGCGCATCGAAGCGAGTTGAATCAATAGTAAGACGAGACCAATCAGCGACAGAATCGGGGCAGTTAGAGCCAGATACTGAAGCGGAAGGAAAGAAACAGATAATCCGCCGATGAAAGCACCGGTCGCGTTGCCGATATTCATCGCCGATTGGTTAAGAGTGCTGGAAAGGGTTGGTGAATTTTTTGCAAGCAGCATACTGCGGTATTGGAGTGTCGGCGACTGTGCGAAGGCGAGAATACCAAATAAAAAGATCCCGATGACCATAAGAATGCCATTAAATTGAACAAAATATAGAATAACAAAGAATAGTAAGAGCGTGATTAACAAACCGACGAGGGATTTATTCACCTGCCAGTCGGCAAGGCGTCCGCCAATGAGATTGCCAATTGTCACACCGATGCCGAAGACGACGAGTGTCAGGTCGACGCTCTGATCACCAAAACCGGTGATCCGCTGAAGAATGGGCGTAATATAGGTGAAAAAGGCGAAGACGCTGCCGAAACTGAACAGTGAAATCAGCAGGGTCAACCATAGCTGTCCGCTTTTCAAAATCGTTAGCTCGGTCAGCAGGCTGGATTGATCAGTCTCTTTTTGCTTCGGGACAAGCAGCAGGATTCCGACTAAAGCAATGATTCCAATTCCTCCAATAATTGAAAAGCTGGCCCGCCAGCCTAATCTCTGACCAATTAATGTTCCAAAGGGTACGCCAATAATGTTGGCAACCGTTAGGCCGGAAAACATTAAAGCCATCGCTGTGGCTTGTTTATTTTTCGGCACTAGGCCAGCAGCCATAATGGCGCCAAGTCCAAAGAAAGAACCATGTGCGATGGCCGTAACCACCCTGCCAAGCATTAACCATCCATAGGAAGGGGAAAGGGCCGCGAAGAAATTGCCCGCACTGAAAATCAGCATTAATAGCATTAAAACATTTTTTCGAGCCATGTTATATGTAGCAATGACAATCAGCGGACCGCCAATAGCTACACTGAGTGCATATCCGGTAATCAATTGTCCAGCAGCGGCGGTTGAGACATTGAGGTCACCCGCGACGTTCGGCAGCAGCCCCATGATCACGAATTCAGTCATACCAATGGCGAAGGATCCGACCACCAAGGTCCAGAGGGCGAGCGGATAGATTTTCATTAGACAATCATCCCAATCTACAGTTTCGTTAAAAATTATGATTCAAAAAAATTTTAACAAACTATGAACGTCAAGTGAAATATACTGCCTCTGAAACATGAACACGTTTTAAAGCAGAGGGCGGCAAGCAAAATTGTTTTTGGACGGATCCAATAGAAATGGGGTAAACTAGGATATGAAGAAACAAATCGAAGAATCAGGTGGGTATTTATGAAGATTGGACTAGTAGGTTTGGGAAAAATGGGTTATAATCTTGCGCTGAATATGTCGGAGCACGGATTTGAGGTTCATGCCTTCGACCGGATTGAGGAGGCCGTTCAAAGGGCATCTGCCGCGGAAAATGTCCGTGGATTCTATTCCTTAGAAAAATTGGCTGCAAGTCTCGAGAAACCGCGGGTTTTTTGGCTGATGGTCCCTGCAGGAGCGCCGACCGAAGAAACACTGGATGCTTTATTGGCGCTGACCGAGAAAGGGGATATCATTCTTGATGGCGGCAATTCGCGATACACGGATTCATTACGTCATTTTGATCAATGCAAGGATAAAGGTGTCTCATTTATGGATGTCGGTACGTCAGGAGGAATGAGCGGCGCGCGCAACGGGGCGTGTATCATGGTAGGCGGCGATAAGGCGACCTTTGATTATCTCGAACCTCTTTTTAAAGCAATGTCAGTCGATGAGGGCTATCTCTACACCGGGAAAGCAGGAAGCGGCCACTTTTTAAAAATGGTACATAACGGTGTGGAGTATGGGATGATGCAATCGATCGCTGAAGGGTTCGAAGTGTTGCAGAAGAGTGATTTCGATTATGATAATGAAGCGGTAGCTCGTGTATGGAACCATGGCTCAGTGATTCGCAGCTGGCTGATTGAACTGCTTCAGGATGCATTTTCTAAGGACGGAAATCTTGAAGACCTAACGGGGCTTATGGCCTCATCGGGTGAGGGAAAATGGACGCTGGAGACAGCTCTTGACATGCAGGTGTCCACACCGGTTATTGCTCTCTCGCTGCTCATGCGTTATCGTTCGCTCGAAAGCGATACGTTTTCAGGCAAGGTTGTTGCCGCTCTGCGCAATGAATTTGGCGGGCATGCCGTTGTCAAGAAATAAATAGAAGAAAGAGGATGCATGGCTTCTCGCAGCTGCTATGGAATTACAGTAGAGTTTAAAATATTTTTAGAAAAAACAAAGACTTAACTTATTCATAAAACCAGCTTAACAATTTCTTGATAAGCTGAAACGGAACCGAAGCAATACCCCTGAATGCTTTTATCCACATCTTTTGCCCTATTGTAGGGCTTTTTTTTATGGCCCGCAAAGGTGAGTGACCAAAAAGCGACCAAAATCAAGAGAATAGACGTTGAAAGATTAGCTAAATATGGCGCTGCTGGGTACAGTTTGGGTAAATGACGTAAATAATATACGGTTTATGAAATATTACAATCAGAGCTAACAGGCTGTTAATGGCACGGTAGGGTGTCCATAAAATGCATATGGTCATTAAGTTGTGCAGGCGTGCATATTCGGAGCAGGTTATGCTAAATAAAGAGTCAGAGCAATTTATTATCTATGAATTGTACATGTGATAGTCCGTTCTCCTTCCAGCTAATAAAAAAAGTGAGGAGCGGGTTGGCTTCTCACTTTTTTTATTATTCTGGATCATAGGGGCTCATAGATAATGTCTAACAACATCTTTCATTGGTGGCATTTTTTCCATTCTATGGTTTTCGAGAACTGACTTGGCTGCAAAAGCCGCATAACCTTTCGCTTCATCTTTGACAATTTTACCTGGAAGTGGTGCAGCATTCTCATTCACAGCGATATCAAGAATGAAGGGAACATTCGATGCTTTTGCGGTTGCAAAGGCATTTTCAAGATCTTCGTATTTCTGAACGCGGAGACCCTTTCCACCGCAGGCTTCCGCAAATTTTGCAAAATCAATATCTTGCAAATCAATTCCGTAATTTAATTGACCGGCAGATTGTTGTTCGTATTTAATAAAGGACAATTGTTTGTTATTCAGGATCACGACGATGATAGGCCATTTATATTTAACTGCTGTGGCGAAGTCCTGCATAACCATTGAGAAGGCACCGTCCCCGCAGATTGCAAATACTTGGCGATCCGGGAAGGCTTGTTTTGCAGCGATTGCCCCTGGAAGACCGCATCCCATTGTGCCCAACCATGCCGAAATGATAAAATCTTGGTTGGTAACATGCAGATAACGTGTTGACCAAACCGTTGCCGTTCCTACGTCTGCAGAGAAGACCGCATTATCTTCAGCAATGTCCTGAATCGCCGACATTACTGCCTGTGGCGCGATCGGTGTTTTCGTATTCGATTGATCCTCGCTCATCCATTTCCACCATTTTGTCATTCTTTCTTGGCAAGTATCAAGGAATGGGCGATTAGTAACCGGTGTCACATGCTGATTGAGGTAATTCAATGCCTGGGCAGCATCACCAACAATGCCGGTTGTTACTGAATATCTTTTACCGATATGAATCGGATCAATGTCGATCTGGACACATTTGGCGCCTTCTGGCAGATAGGCGGCGTAAGGATAATCAGTTCCGATCATGATCAGAAGGTCGGCACTTTTCATTGCTTCATAGGCAGGTTTCGTACCGATCTTGCCAATATTGCCGATGAAGTTCGGGTGATCATCAGGGATGGCGCCCTTGCCCGGCAGTGTGACAGCAACCGGTGCAGAGATTCGTTCGGAGAAAATTTTCAATTCTTTTTTTGCACCCTTTGATCCCACTCCGGCTAAGATGACCGGGTTTTGAGCAGCATTGATAAGAGCAACAGCTTCACTAAGGTCATTTTCGACCAGTCCCGGAATCTTCTTTTCAAAAACAGTCGACAGTTGTGCAGCTTGATCCGAGATTTCGCCGAGCGGAACATCATCAGGAATTGAAAGAACAGCAACACCACGTTCTTGATAAGCGGTGCGAATCGCCTGATTGACGACACCTGGGAAGCTTTCGGCACTTGTAATTTCTTTATTGAATACGGCGACATCTTTGAATAATTCGACGGTATTAACTTCCTGGAAATAATCCGTTCCCGTCAATTTTGATGGGATATGGCCGACAAGGACGAGCATCGGCACATGATCCATTTTGGCGTCATACATTCCGTTAAGCAGATGAATGGCACCAGGACCACCGATCGCCAGACAAACTCCAATCTTCCCCGTCAATTTGCTATAAGCAGCCGCAGCAAGCGAGGCTACTTCTTCGTGTCTGACTTGATAAAATTTAATTTTGCTTTCCTTTTTTCGTAGTGCTTCAACCATTGTGTCAATTGAATCGCCGGGGATTCCGTAAATGTGATCAATCCCCCAGTTTTCAAATAATTGAACAACTGCTTCACTTGCCTTGATCTTTCCCATAGTAAAGATCCTCCTCCAATTAAAAAACTTTTGCTTGAAACTTCATTTCATAGGAGTACCAAGCTTTATATCTGTCTAATTGTTACAATATAATGAACCTTACAAGTCTATTTTATGACTATCTGTGAAAAAAAGAAATGATTTTGCTTCAATAAGTCGTTTTTCCTATGAAATTTTATATTTCTGATTCAGATAATGAAAATATTTTTCTGATTTTGTTAATCGAGACGTGAGGTCACTATTGCGTTATAATTGTTCAGTAATCGAACAAGAAGGCGAGGAAAGATTGATGAGTTATGTCAGTATAGTGGCTTCTACGGAATGGGCATCGATTCGTAGTGATTGTCGTCTCATCGAGGTATCGGACTCAGGCAAACAAAAGATCTTGCCCGCAAATAAACCCAGCTTTTTCAAAATTTCCAAAAAACAATTGATTGCCTGTACCGGTTCTGCATCATTACTTCGGCAATTAAAAAAGGATTATTGCTTTCAAAAAAGAGCTTACCCAATCACTCCCATTTTTTTGGATGACTTAAAAAAGAGAGCAGCCGGTTATTCGAGTGAACTTCAGGATGTGGTGATTGCTTTTGTCAATGCTGCAGAAGGGGAATTAACTTGCCAAATGATCACAAATGAACAGGAATCTGATTGGAAATTTCTTGTACCGGATGCGAACCGGCTGGCGATGGTATTCATGGCAGGGAAGGAAATCGATAAGCAGGAGATGGCGTATATAACAAAACTTTTTAAAGAATATTTGGAGGTCAAAGAGAAAACACCCACTGGGATTGCGGATGCTCAAAAAGAAATTATCCGTTATGTGGCAGGAGTGGATCCCCTGGTTAGCCCACAATCCGTCATTCAATTGATTAGAGGTTAAGAATTCACACGAATGATCAAAATTTGCCAGAACGAAAAATAGCTAACAGGACGAGCAGATACATAAAAATAATAACTGTTACTGCGATATCAAGAATTGGAATATGGGTTAAAAAGGGATGGGAGCCCAATGTTTCTCCGATAATCAATCCGCCGAGAATGATGCTGAATGCCAGTAGAATGATACTGAATGCGATACGATTGGCCACACGGTCCAGTTTGGAAAGCAAAAGATCGAGCTGAGGCAGTTCCATTTCGACGTGAGTTTTGCCGGAGTAAAGGTGCTGGAGCGTTTTCTTGAGCAAGGTCGGAATCTGAACCGTATTTTCAAGCGCATCGGTGAGCGATCGGAACCATTTCTTTGCCATCCGTTCTGGATTCAATCTGTTGAGAAGCAGTTTTCGTCCATATGGCTCTGCAAGTTCAAGAATGCTAATCTGATTGTCCAGACTATTAATCATTCCTTCTAAAGTAATTAGGGCTTTGCCAAGCAGCGTATAGTTTGTCGGAATTAAGATGTGGTGCTTTTTCGTCAATTCGAAGACATCATGCATGACTTGACCGATATGCACGTCTTTAAATGGCAAATCGTAATAATGCTCGCGCAGGACGCCCAAATCCGCTTTGAACTGACGCTCATCCAGGCCTTCGGGAGTCGTCGACATTTCCAGAATCGTTCGCTGAAGCATGTCAATATCACCACGCATCAAGCCAATGATCAAGCTGGAAAAATTGGCTTTCATTTCTTCAGAAAGTGTGCCAACCTGTCCAAAATCAATATAGGCAATTCTATTATCGGGAAAAAAGAAGAGATTACCCGGATGGGGATCTCCATGAAAGACGCCGACTACCAGTGCCTGATCCAGAAAAGAACGGACAATCCGTTCGGAAATGAGTTTTTTGTCAAGATCATTAGAATCACTCTGAATTAAATCATCCAGCTTCAGGCCTTGTACATATTCCAGTGTCAGTAATTGATTGGTCGAATAATCCCAAAACACTTTAGGAATGGTGACATTTGGGTTATCGTCAAAGAATTTATGCAGTTTATCTGTACTTCGCCCTTCATGGAAATAATCCATTTCACTTTGAATGGCAGTTGAAAATTCTCCGACTATCTCTGTCAGCTGCAGATCGCGAGCCCATGCATAGCGCTTTTCCACAAGAGAGGCTAAATCCCAGAGAATTTCGATATCATTGCTGACAATCATATCAATATTGGGGCGACGGATTTTGACGACAATCTTTTCTCCGCTTGTTAGGGTTGCGCGATGCACCTGAGCAATGGAAGCTGCCGCCAGACAATTCTCATCAAACTCGGCGAATAATTCTTCGACAGGAGCTCCTAACTGTTCATGAATGATCGTCTTGATTAAATTAGGATCGATAGGTGTGACTTCATCCTGAAGCTTTCTCAGTTCATCGGCAATTTGTTCCGGTATAATATCAGATCGAAGACTAAGCATTTGGCCTAATTTAATAAAGGTCGGGCCGAGTTCCTCCAGCATGGAGCGGATTTTACCAGCCAGCGGCTTGGCAGAATCATTATTAGAAGAAAAGTCGGAAACAATTTGCTTTGGTAAGGATAGTAGGTGAAACAGACCGACATCTCTGACGATATAACCAAACCCATATTTAACCAGAACGGTCACAATTTCGCGATACCGCTTGATATGTCTGATGTGTTTACCGATCATTTAGGTCACCTATCTGATTTAACAGCCTTATCCTTCGTCTTTTTGTGAAGCCTCTTTTGATGTTTGATTGGCCAGTTTGGCTTCGAGTGTTTCAACCTTTTCTTTTAATTCAAGATATTCTTCATCGGTAGTCAGTCCAACATCATGCAAAGCGTCTTTAATACCGTCTTTCATGTCAGTTTGCCAGTGATCTTTTTTTGATTGTCCTTTTTCAGTAAGCTTCTCAAAAAAAACCTTAGTTTCTTCAGCAGCAACGCTGCCGCTTTTAGAGAGGTCATTCAGGACCTGATCTGCCTTCTCCTTACTTGCCACCGTCGCACCCAGCCCAATTAAAAATATTTTTTTAAGTTGTTCATTCATTGCGAAGCCCCCTCATAATTCATTCAGTTTCTTCTATTTTATCCAAGTCTCACGATAATGTACATCTAAATCACTAGGTGAAGTCAAAACGAATTGAGAAAAGACGAAGCAATTATTTTCAATTTCCCTACAGGCTGATTCTGAACAAAAAAGATCGAATGAACGTAAACTTGCTTTTCATTCGATCTTTCTCCCAGTTTTACTGAATTGTGCGAAAAACACCAATTACTTTTCCAAGTATCATGCAATTATCCAGCAAAATCGGATCCATCGACGGATTTTCCGGTTGCAGTCGGATATGATCTTTTTCTTTAAAGAAACGTTTGACAGTTGCCTCGTCCTCTTCTGTCATTGCGACAACAATTTCTCCATTTTCTGCCGTCCGTTGCTGACGGACGATCACCTTGTCTCCGTCTAAAATACCAGCATTAATCATGCTTTCTCCCTGAACATTGAGAATAAAGGCTTCAGCGTTCTCAACCATTGATTCAGGTACAGGAAAGTATTCTTCAATATTTTCAACTGCACTGATTGGCAACCCCGCAGTAACTTTGCCAATGACAGGTATCTGTATGGCCTTTTCCTGATAATGTTCGTTGTCATGATCCAATATTTCAATGGCTCTTGGCTTCGTAGGATCTCGGCGAATCAGACCTTTTTTCTCAAGCCTTGCCAGATGACCATGAACGGTTGAGCTGGAAGCTAAACCAACGGCGTCACATATTTCACGCACAGAGGGCGGATATCCCTTAGTAGCCACTTCGTGTTTTATAAAATCCAATATGGATTGCTGCCGATTTGAGAGTCTCATTTGCTTGCTCCTTTGCATTTCTTAACCAAATTATAGCATTTCATATCTTCGTATGCAAACATTCGTTCGAGTTCTTGACACAAACAGATGTTCGTCTTATGATAAAAGAAACGAACAAGCATTCGCGGGAACAAACGTACGTAATGTGTAATGATGGGGAGGAAAAAATGATGAACAGATCGTATACAGAAAAGACTCACACCAATAAAGGCTACTCTTATGTGATTATTTTCCTGATTTTGACAATCGTTATATTTTTCAGCTTAAGCAATACAGTCAACGCAGACAATAACCAATATAAAACAATTACAGTGGAAAAAGGGGAAACGCTGTGGAAGATTGCTCATGATTACCATGAAAAAGATCCAGGATCCTCAATCAAAAGCTTTAATGATTGGGTAGAACGGACGAACGGGATTGATGGCGATCATATCGAGACCGGACAGAAATTGATTATACCTATTATTAAAGGACACCATGAACGATAAAAATGTTTGTACAATTTTTATTTTTTGCCGTCTCGGACTATACAAAACGGCTTTTTCTTGATATACTGTTATATAACAAAGGAAGATAAATATGAGTGTAGTGATACAATATTTGCGAAATTGTTTAAGATGAATGTTTTGTTTTGTTTAATCGCGTGTATTTCCATTCGAAATACCGATTAATATATGGAAATTCCCTAAGGTGATGACCTTGCCTTTCACCGATAGGTTGATTTTTCATCCTCCTTCAGAAGGAAGCTTTTTCTTGCTTAAAGAATAGAGCTTTCTCTTTTTTTAGTTTCTTAATAGGACATTTATTGCAAAAGGAATAAATAATTGAGACTTTTGCGGACATACCTGTTTATTTATGAATGATTATGATTAAGGGTGAAGAAGGTGCAAGAAAACGGTTTTGAAAATTATTTGGAGGTTGACCTTGATTTGATCGATAGTGTAAACTGAATGATGGATATTTGAAATAAGGAGGAAACAGTCATATGCTGTGGCTATACATACTAATTGGCGTTGTCTGTTTGGCAGCTGGCGTCGTTCTGGGCTTTTTTATTGCTCGAAAATATATGATGGACTACCTGAAGAAGAATCCGCCAATTAATGAACAAATGTTACGCGTGATGATGTCTCAAATGGGTCAGCATCCGTCGCAAAAGAAATTAAATCAAATGATGAAAGCGATCAATAATCAAACGAAGTAAGGTGAGACTTTCGGAGCGATCAAAAGGTTGAAACCCGTCTTGCTTGATTGATTCGAATATTTTCGTCTCACGTGAAAAGGACTGTATTACTAAGGGTTTCACGTTTATCATTACTGTCACCCATTTCTGTTGAATCAGCAGAAATGGGTGACATTTTTCTATGAACTTTTTTCGGGGGATAGCTGAAGCGGTGAAGAATGATTAGATAGTTTATATCGGGAGGAGAAGTTATCAATTGAGTTATGAACATTAAAGACATCGTCAGCTTAAATACATCGGGTTTTGCTACCGATTCATTTTTTTCTCTTTTTTTCTATGGTTTTTCCGATACCATCTGATAAAGAATATGACTATCATTGTTAACGTTATCATTTACTTTTCTGCTTTCTCTTTAAGCCATATTTTTTCTCTGCAACCTCGTTTGCTGCATTTTTTTCGATGTTATAGAATTGGCGACCTCTGTATAAAAGATCCCGGCAATTAATAATAGAAGCATTAACAGTATCCTGTTTTTTAATCCTTTTTTCAAGTAACCAGCTTTTCGCAAAAGAAAATTCTTCAATAATCTAAGGAACAGAACGAAAGTGATTTCGATCATCAATTCTTTTCGGGGTAGTAAGAAAACAGCGTGTATCGGCGTAAAATAGGGAGGTAATTTGTTGGCAAAAAATCCATTGTCAGACTATAATGAAAGTATAGGAAATTACTGCGTATAGCCCTCTTATGGACAGATATATGGCGTTACCTGTCCACTCCAGAATGTTTTTTGTCTCGCTTCTATCTGTTTTAAGTCATTTAAGTGATGAATGCTTTAGAAAAGCGATGACTCCATTCTTTCCGGGTATTCCGCAGAATAATTCTTGATTTAACTGGAGAAACTAATCATAAAATCCAATCAAATGGGGGGGATAATGATGTGGTTAAAAACAAAAGAAGAGATCGAGGAAATGATTGATGAACTGCTGAATCACTCTGAAAAGGCCCGTGAGGAGACAAAGCAGCCTGTCCCTGTGGAAGAGCAAGATGGATAATTTCTTTTATAGAATTGGTCGCGATTTCCTGAGAGCAGGATGGAAGATTGTTCATGATTTCTCCCAATAGTAATCGCTTACTTATCTGCTTTTTTCCTGTATAATGGAAGAGCGGGTGAGCAAGTACCCGGTAAGAAATAGGAGAAAGCAAGAGAGCTTGAAATTCTTGTTATCATCAGTTCAATGGGGTGGAGAAATCATGAAAATTGGTGTTATTGGGATCGGTTCAATCGCGCGCAAGGCTTATCTGCCGACCTATGTTGGGTTAGAAAATGCTGAACTCTTTTTCTGCACAAGAAATCCGAATACTTTGGAAGAATTGAAAAGCCGCTATCACTTTACCCATCTCAACCGCGATATCGATCAGTGGTTAGACGGGGGAATTGAGGCGGCTTTTGTTCATGCGGCTACAAAAGTGCATCCACAGATTATTGAAAAGCTCCTTAATCATCATATTGCCGTCTATACGGATAAACCGATTGCCGATTCCTATGCAGAAGCCAAGCGATTGGTTGCGTTGGCGGCTGAACGGGATACTCCGCTAATGACTGGTTTTAATCGCCGATTCGCACCATTTTATCAGGAGGCCGCAAAGATAACTGACAAATCTAAGGTTATTTTGCAGAAAAATAGGATTAATGCTCCAGTTGATCTCCGGACATTTGTCTATGATGATTTCATTCATCTAATTGATACGCTGCGCTTTCAATTAAAGGGGAAGGTGGAACTATCCGGTGTGCAGGCGACAAAAAACAACCAAGGTTTGTATACGGATTTGACCGTTTTACTCAGATCAGGCGAGAAGACTGCGATTGCCTTAATGAACCGGGTCAGCGGTGCCAATGAAGAAATTTTGCAGGTCATGTCCCCATTAGGCGAATGCGCCGTCACGGATCTGGTACATATGGATAGAATTGAAGGGACGAAGCGACAGGTGAGCACCTTTGGTGACTGGGAGACAACCCTTCACAAGAGGGGATTTGAGCAGATTGTACAGGCTTTTATTCATGCGATCGACGCCGGAGAAGCTTTGCCCATCAGCGAAGAAGATGCATTGGCCTCCCATTTTATCTGTGAACAGATTATTGAGCAACTTGCGTAAATAGAATATTATCAAAGCTTTAATTATTAATATATATAGATGTCTAGACATCTATTCCAAAAAGCATTATACTAAAGAAAAAAGGGAGTGGGCAAAATGGCGGTCAAAATAACCGGTTGTGCCATTTATTCAGATAATGACTGGATTGAGGACGGAACGCTGACCTTTGAGGGTGAAAAAATAACAGGCATTGGCCATTCGATCAGCCATCCGGGAGATAGTGTTTTTCAATTTCCTAAAAACTACCATTGTATTCCAGGGATGATTGACATGCATATCCATGGGGCAAACGGAGCGGACACGATGGACGCAACCCCTGAAGCACTCAGTACAATTGCTACGGCTCTTCCAAAAGAAGCAACTACGTCGTTTTTGGCGACAACGATTACTCAGTCAACAGAGGCCATTGAAAAGGCACTGAAAAATGCTGCTGAGCAGATAGGACATCAGAAAAAAGGTGAAGCTGAAATTCTTGGCATCCATCTGGAAGGTCCTTTTATTAGTCGGCAGAGAGCAGGCGCACAGCCCGCGCAATATATTGTAAATGCTGATATCGAGCGCTTTGACCAATGGCAGAAAATTGCCAGTGGCCATATCAAGGAAGTGACGATTGCCCCGGAAATCGATGGAGGACTCGATTTGATACGTCATCTAGCCGAACATCAGGTTGTCGCTTCGATTGGCCACAGCGATGGCAATGAACGAGATGTGCTGAAGGCGATCGTTGCCGGTGCAACACAGGTAACGCATATTTATGACGGGATGCGCGGACTGCATCACCGTGAACCAGGAATTGCCGGCGGTGCTTTGCTGCATCATGAACTGTATAATGAATTGATTTGTGACGGACGCCATGTATGCAAGGAAATGGTGAATCTTGCTTATAAATTAAAAGGCAGTGACCGGATGATCTTGATTACAGATGCGATGCGGGCGAAATGTTTGAAGAACGGGACCTATGATCTAGGCGGCCAAGAAGTTCACGTGAAGGATGGGTTGGCTGTTCTCAATTCTGGTACGATTGCCGGCAGCGTATTGAAGATGGATCAGGCTTTTCAAAATATTATGTCATTTACCGACGCGACGCTGGAGGATGTGATTCAGATGGGCGCGATCAACCCGGCACTTCAAACGGGGGTTGATGATCGGAAGGGTTCGTTAGATGTCGGAAAAGATGCTGATTTTATTATTTTGGACGATCAAAATAAATTGGTCATGACGGTCTGTCGTGGAACGGTAGCCTACGAGCGGAAGGAGAAAGAGGAAAAATGAAATTAATCGCGGTTAAAAACAATGAAGAAATGAGTGCAGTTGCTGCACAAAAGATCATTGAAGCTGTTCAGGATAATCCGGAAGTAGTCCTCGGGCTGGCCACTGGTGGCACACCTGAAGGAACTTATCAGAAGCTTGTGGAGGATTATAAGCAGAAAGGGACGAGCTATAGCCAGGTACGGACGATTAATCTGGATGAATATGTTGGGCTTGCTGCGACAGATTCAAACAGTTATCGGTCTTATATGAAAAAACACTTCTTTGATCAAATAGATATCCACGAGGAAAATACTTTTCTACCTGATGGGAATACCCGTTTTCTGGACAGCGAGGGTGAACGGTATGATCAACTGGTTGATAAATTAGGCGGAATTGATTTACAGCTGCTGGGCATTGGCCGCAACGGTCATATTGGTTTTAATGAGCCAGGGACTCCTTTTGATGCAGGAACTCATGTCGTCGAACTGACGCGATCAACGCGGCAAGCGAATGCCCGTTATTTTAACAGCGTTGACGATGTGCCTGAGAAAGCGATAACGATGGGTATTGGTACGATTTTAAAAAGTAAAGCCATTCTACTAATTGTCTCAGGACAGGGGAAAGCGCAGGCACTGGGCCAATTGCTTGAAAGCCAGACGCCCGATCCTTCCATCCCGGCTACAGCTTTAATCCAACATCCAAATGTGACGATTATTGCTGATAGTGATGCGCTGTCGTTAGTTCACCGCAAAGTGGGACACGCTGAATGATTGATCGCCATTCTCCGGTTCCGGTCTATTATCAGATTGAACAATATATTGAAGAATTGATCGATCGTCAGCAATTGAAAATCGGAGAGCGTATCCCTTCCGAGCGAGAACTGACAGAACAATTTCAGGTCTCCCGTATGACCGTCCGCCAAGCACTAGCCGATTTGGTGAATGCCGGTGCATTGTTACGTCTTAAGGGTAAAGGGACCTTCGTTGCCGACAGGAATAAACTGGAGAAAAAGCTTTCACAGATCGATGGATTCACCGAAGATATGCTACGGCGCGGCATGAAACCGGGCAGTCAATTGATTGCTTTTGAACAGATCAAAGCGAACCATAAAATAGCCGAACGACTGGGTCTTATGCCTGACGAAGCCGATGTTTTTGTAATAAAGCGAATCCGACTGGCAGATGCGCAGCCGATGGCGATTGAAACAACCTATATTCCTTGCCGACTGGTTTCTGGATTAACGGAAAAAATGTTATCCAATCGCTCGCTCTATGATTATCTGGAGCAGGATCAAGGCTTCTCGATTGATCGTGCGGAAGAATCATTAGAAGCGGCCATCGTCACTTCTGATGAAGCCAGACTTCTTGAAGTGAGCCCGAACTCACCGGTACTTTTAATTGAACGGTTAACCTTTACGAGGGACGAGAAAAAAATTGAGTATACAAAATCTTTGTACCGGGCTGATCGGTATAAATTCATGATTTCGCTTTCACATAAATAATGAAAGAATTCAAAAGATAGAGACCCTAGTCATTCGTGACGGGGTTTTTAATTTTACATCTTCCATTGTATCATTTAATATAAAATTAGGATTAGATCATAGAAAATCAAGGAGAGGGTGACAAAATGGCGACAACGACAGATAAAAAAACTGCCAAGCAGAAGGATTTATTCCATGCACGTCAGACTTTTACAAGTGGCGGTAAGGCCTACACCTATTATCAGCTGGATGCCTTGAAACCATTTGGAGACATCGCGCGGCTGCCATATTCAATAAAAGTTCTTCTGGAAGCGGTTTTACGACAATGCGATGGAACGGTTATTAAAAAAGAGCATGTGGAAAATCTGGCAAAGTGGGGAACTGCTGAATTAAATCATTCAATTGATGTTCCTTTTAACCCTGCGCGTATTGTCCTGCAGGACTTTACAGGTGTTCCGGCGGTAGTGGATTTGGCATCGCTGCGCAAGGCGATGGCCGATCTCGGGGGTGATCCGGGGAAGATCAATCCAGAGAAACCAGTGGATTTAGTAGTCGATCACTCCGTACAGGTTGATCGCTTTGGAACAAATGAGGCCTTGAAATTTAATATGGATCGCGAATTCGAACGGAACAGCGAGCGCTATAAATTCCTGAAATGGGCTCAAAAATCGTTTGAAAATTTCCATGCAGTGCCGCCAGCAACTGGTATTGTCCATCAGGTCAATTTGGAATACTTGGCCTCGGTTGTACTTAGCGGTAAGGAAGAGGACGGAACAATCGTTGCTTATCCTGACACACTGGTTGGAACGGATTCGCACACGACAATGATTAATGGTCTTGGCGTTCTCGGCTGGGGTGTCGGTGGGATTGAAGCCGAGGCAGGAATGCTCGGTCAGCCTTCTTATTTTCCTGTTCCTGAAGTCATTGGTGTGCGTATAAAAGGTGAGCTTGCAGAAGGGACAACAGCCACTGACCTTGCTTTACGCGTGACCCAGATTCTACGTGAAGAGAGCGTTGTTGGCAAATTTGTTGAATTCTTCGGCCCAAGTCTTTCTCAAATGTCGCTGGCCGATCGGGCAACAATTTCTAATATGTCGCCGGAAAATGGCGCCACGGCTACATTTTTTCCGGTTGATCAGGTGACATTGAATTATCTTCGCCTGACGGGTCGCTCCGAAGAACAGATCCAGTTGGTCAAGGATTATTGTTTGACTAACGGTTTATATTATAGCCCTCAGGCAGAGGATCCGATCTTTACAAAGGTGATCGATCTGGATCTTTCTGATGTTCAATCCTCCGTTTCCGGACCGAAGCGCCCTCAGGATCGTATTCCTCTAAAAAATTTAAAAAAGGAATTTGAAGCGTCTCTGATCCGCCCTGCCGGTAATCATGGTTTTGGTTTCGGGGCAGATGAAATCAATAAAAAATCAACGGTTAATCACGCCGACGGCAGACAGGCTGTCCTGAAAACAGGCGCTGTGGTTATTGCTGCGATCACCAGTTGTACGAATACCAGTAATCCGAGTGTGATGATTGGTGCAGGTCTGGTTGCTAAGAAAGCCGTCGAAAAAGGGCTTGCTGTGCCGAGTTACGTGAAAACCAGTCTGGCGCCGGGATCAAAGGTCGTTACTGACTATCTTGAAAAAGCTGGTCTGACGCCTTACCTTGATCAACTCGGATTTAATCTGGTCGGTTATGGATGTACGACCTGTATCGGCAATTCAGGCCCGCTTCCGGAGGAGGTCGAAAAGGCAATCGTGGATCAAGATTTGACCGTCGCTGCCGTCCTCTCCGGAAACAGAAATTTTGAAGGGCGGATTCATCCGCTCGTTCGGGCCAATTACCTTGCTTCTCCGCCTCTCGTTGTCGCTTATGCGCTGGCGGGTTCTGTTGACTTCGACATGGATCGAGATTCCTTTGGCCAGGATAAAGAGGGAAATGATGTGTATTTCAAGGATCTCTGGCCTTCACGGGACGAGATAGACGAACTCATGAATCGCTCAGTGACCCCGGAGATGTTTAAAAAAGAATATGCACATGTATTTAGTGAGAACGACCGCTGGAATGCGATTCAAACCAGCGAAGGAGAACTCTATGACTGGGATCCGGATTCCACTTATATTCAGAATCCGCCTTTCTTTGAAGATCTCTCTCCTTATTTGAATGAGATTAAACCGCTGACTGATTTGCAGATCATCGGCAAATTCGGTGATTCCGTGACCACTGATCATATTTCTCCAGCTGGCGCCATCGCTCAGAAGAGTCCTGCCGGCCAATTTTTGATTGGAAAAAACGTGAAACGTTATGATTTTAACTCTTACGGCTCAAGGCGAGGTAATCATGAAGTAATGATGCGAGGTACCTTTGCCAATGTTCGCATTCGCAATCAGATAGCTCCGGGAACAGAAGGCGGATACACCACTTATTGGCCGGCTGGCGAAGTAATGCCGATTTATGATGCGGCGATGAAGTACAAAGAAAATGGTATAGGCCTAGTGGTTCTTGGCGGCAAGGATTACGGCATGGGCAGTTCACGCGACTGGGCAGCGAAGGGAACTAATCTGCTCGGTATCAAAGCAGTCATTGTGGAAAGCTTTGAACGCATTCATCGCAGTAACTTGGTCATGATGGGTGTACTCCCACTCCAATTCGTCAAGGGCCAAAACGCTGATTCTCTTGGATTGACTGGAAAAGAAAAGATTACGATATCATTGGATGAGTCCGTAACACCTGGACAGATTCTGCACGCGAAGGCCGTTTTTGACGATGGACAGGTGACACCGTTCGATCTGGTCGTCCGTTTTGACAGTGAAGTTGAGATTGATTACTATCGCAATGGTGGAATTCTGCAAACCATTCTGCGTCGCAAATTACATGAACCTTCATAAAACATTCCGCGACAAAAGGTATGCTTTCTCCTTGCAGGGGCATGATAATGAAAGAAGGGGAACGAAGTGTTTCGACATTCGATAAGCCTTCGGAGGAGAGGATTCCATTGGAAAGGTCAACTTGCTCAATGCATCCCCATTTGTCTTTGTAAAAAGATTCTCTGAAAGAACACTTTTCGAAAAGCTTGAATCCATTTCAACTTCTTCACTTGAAGGGCTGTCCAAATCGGGCAGTCCTTTTGAAATAAATTAAAAAACCTCCTGCGGGAGGCTTTTTAGGCTAGACACATTATTTTGTCTCAGGCAAATAATAAAGGAACGAAATAAGTGCCTGAAGCCCGCGGTCGAAATTGGTCAAGTGAAAATGTTCGTTGGGTGCGTGGAAATTTTCATTATCGAGACCGAAACCCATTAAAACAGGAGCAGTACCGAGCTTGTTAAGAAACGTATTAACAATAGGCACCGAGCCGCCCTGACGTGAAAAGATTGGCTTTGTATGGTAAGCCTCTTCCAGCGCGGCGCCTGCTGTTTTGAGTGTCGGGTGATCCAGCGGCATGGCAAACGGTTCGGCATGATCCATTAATCGAACATCTAGCGTGACCCCTTGAGGCAGGTGTTTCTGAAGATGTTTTTTCATCAACGCAGCAATAATCGACGGATCCTGATTTGGCACCAGACGACAGGTAATCTTGGCTGTAGCCGTTGATGGGATTACAGTTTTCAGACCTTCACCTTCAAAACCTCCGAAAAGACCGTTTAGCTCGACAGTCGGCCTTGCCCAAATGCGAGCCATTGTCGAGTAGCCCGGCTCACCGACCAGTGCAGGAACCGCGAGTTCTTGTTTGAGTTCCTGATCGTGAGATAATGCTGCACAAGTTTTTTTTTCTTCGTCGGTCAGTTCGGCAACATCCTCATAAAAATGTTCGACAGCAATCTTGCCACTTTTCTCATGGAGGGAATCCATTAACTCAACCATGGCGTGTAGCGTATTTTGGACAGCGCCGCCATAAACACCCGAATGCAGATCACTTTTTGCACCCTGCAAATGAACTTCCAGGCCGCAAAGGCCGCGCAAACCATAGCAGACTGCAGGTTCATTGAGCCCAATCATCGTTGTATCTGAAACAAGAAGAACATCCGCTTTCAGCAAATCCATATGCTGATCGACAAAGGTATCCAGATGGGCGCTGCCAATTTCCTCCTCGCCTTCAAAGCAGAATTTAATATTGACTGGCAGTTTTCCTTTAACGGCGAGAATCGATTCAGCCATTTTTGCCAACATAAATACTTGGCCCTTATCATCGCTAGTGCCTCGTCCATAAATAATATTATCCTTAATTTCTGGGTGAAACGGGTTGGTTTCCCATTTTTCAATCGGATCGACCGGCTGGACATCATAATGGCCGTAACAAAGCACTGTAGGACTGGACTCATCCTCCAGATAATCGGCATAGACGACCGGATGGCCCTCAGTTTCCATGATTTCAACATGCCGGAGTCCACCGTCTTTCAGATTGGCAGCCAGCCATTCAGCAGCCTGTCGAACATCGTTCTTATGCGTCGAATCCGAACTGATACTGGGAATTGAAAGAAAGTCTATCAGTTGATTGAGAAAAAGCGAGCGGTTTTTTCCTAAATAATCGTTTATTTGCTGATCCATCGAAAAACCTCCTGTCGGTCAATAAGTACAGTCTATATTGTAGCAGATGCCCTGCAAATTTATAAGCGAGCCTGAATCTCAGGCGAAAAAATGATCATTCCGCCTGTTCATCAAAATAACAGAAGAAAAATCTGTGTTTAGATTATCATATTTAGGGAAAAGTTAAAGATAATGAAAAATTCAAATATTTCCTGTTCATAAAAAATTAATCGGCATGGAAAGGAGCAATGATCGATTGAAAAAAAGATATACGCTTAAAGAACTTGTGTTGAAAAACAAGTCAGAGATAATGAAAAACGATGAAGTGCTGGAACGCATTGAAGAACGGATTGAAGAGCGACATGCGTTGAAAGATTAACTGACTCGGAGTATTTATAAAGGTGGAGATCGTCTGAAATGACGATCTCTACCTTTATTTTTGGCCTCTTTTTTAAAGCTGGGTTTTTGTGAAAAAATCATGCCGCGCACCTTGACCCTATGATAAACTAAGGAATGTACGAAATCTTGTATTGAAACTTGCACGAACTCTGGAGATGCATCGCTATTGAACACGCAGATTATTGTCGTTCCTTATCAAGAAGAATGGATCAAGGATTACCAGTCAGAAGCAAAACGTCTGACACGGATTTTTCATGAATCTATCATTAACATTCATCATATTGGCAGTACAGCTATTCCGCAAATGCAGGCCAAGCCGACCATCGATATATTAATAGAGGTCAGCGATTTGGATATTGCCGACCACGCCGCAGATGAAATGATTGACGCAGGGTATCGGGCACTAGGGGAGAATGGGATAAAGGGAAGACGCTATTTTTCAAAAGAGAATGCTGCTGGCGATCATCTCTATCATGTTCATGTTTTTCAAGAGGAGTCGCCAGAAGTCATTCGGCATCTTGCTTTTCGGGATTATTTGCGGACGCATGAGGAAGACGCTGCGTTTTATGCGGAAATCAAGCAGCAGCTAGCCCGTTCTTTCCCTGATGATCGGGATGGCTATACCACTGGAAAAAATGCTGCGATCCGCCAAATTGAAGATCGGGCCCTTCAATGGTGGTATAACCAGTGATCAAGCAGATAGAGAGGTGCATGGATTATTAAGAAATTCAGTATTCTTGCCGCTGCGATAGTGATCTTGCTGCTAGCGGCCGGCTATTTCTTCTTTCATTTTCAATCCGAGCCGAAGCAGCCGGCCGCAAAAAAGAATATCAACTATACGTACCATATTGTCGCGCTTGGTGACTCGCTGACTCAGGGGGTCGGCGATCCGAAAGATCAAGGCTATGTCGGGCTAACGGCAAAGGGTTTGAAAAAAGAAAAGCAGGTTCGGAGCGTCACCGTCGTGAATTATGGACATATGGGCGATACGACAGCGGACTTGCTGAATGTAGTCAGCAGAAAGAATGTGCAGCACTCACTGAGGCAGTCCAATACAATTTTTTTGACGATCGGCGGGAACGATATTGTCGAGGTGCTGCGCGCACATTTCATGGACTTGCATGCCAGTGATTTTACACAGGAACAAAAGACCTATGCGGCTAATTTGTCACATATTTTGGCAAAGGTGCGGTCTCTAAATCCCCGGGCATCTATCTATTTTTTCGGACTTTATAACCCTTTTGAAGATTATTTTGGAAAAGCAAATAAAGATTTCACACCGGTATTGGATCGCTGGAATCGGCAGAGTATACAGATTTCCAAGAAGTATCGTGTACAGTTTATGCCGACTGCTGCCATTTTTAAGGGTAAAGGGGATTCACTATTCTACACGGACCATTTTCATCCCAATAAAAATGGCTACGAGGATATGTCCGCGCTGCTGCTCCGAACAATTCAAGAGAACAGGTAACTACACCAGTTGCCTGTTTTTTGTTCACTTGAATGCAGGTTGGGGAAGGGTTTGGAAAATAATCATTGTTTATTCGAAAATTAACGAATATACTAAAAACAGTGAATGAATAAAGATTCAGGAGGACTTAACGGTGACTTTTATTTTATATCAGGATCAGTTTCTGACGAGAGAAAAAGGGCTAGTGGATATGGAGGATCGCGGCTATCAGTTTGGTGACGGCATCTATGAAGCCATTCGTGTTTATAACGGTCGTTTATTTTTGCTTGACGGCCATATGACACGGCTGGTCAGAAGTGCAAGAGAATTGCAGATTATTCTGCCATATTCGATTGAGCATCTGACAGAAAACCTGAAAAAATTAATTGAATTGAATCATATTGGCGATGGTCTGGTTTATTTTCAAATTACACGGGGTGCGTCTCCGCGTCAGCATCATTTTCCGGAAGGAATTCCTGCTGTCCTGACAGGTTCGGTTCATCAAATGCCAAGAGATCCAGATCGCGCACGGGGTTTCGCTGTGAGTATGGCGGAAGATATCCGCTGGCTGCGCTGCGACATTAAGACCTTAAATCTTCTAGGCAATGTTCTGGCGAAGCAAAAGGCGCATGAGGCGGGAACTGAAGAAGCGATTCTTCATCGCGGAGAAACTGTGACGGAAGGCTCGTCCTGTAACATTTTTATCGTAAAGAACGGTTCGCTCGTGACCCATGCAGCCAATCATCTGATTTTGAATGGCATCACACGGCTTTTTGTCCTTGAACTGGCCAATAAATTAGCTATTCCGGTGGTCGAACGGGATTTCACGGTCGCTGAGCTGCTCGATGCCGATGAAGTCTTTATTACAAGCACGGGCAAGGAGATCGGACCGGTTGTCCAGATTGATAGGCAGCTGATAGGCGGCGAAGAAGCAGGCCCCATTACCAGACAGCTCATTCAGGCTTTCTCAGCTGAAGTGGAAAAGCTTGAATCAGAGACTGCGGCGGAGTGAATAGTTAAATTCAACTTAATGGGGATAATGGGGAAGCCTTTTTTCCGGACTTTGAACATGTCCCATAAGAAAAAAGGTTTAGCAATGAAACTCATTGCTAAACCTTTTTCATTATTCCATTTTAGTCAGCGGCCACCAGCAAAAACCGTCTGCTGCCAGCAATTGGTCAGAAGAGGATGGTCCCATCGTACCCGCTTCATAATAATCAAGGGGGACATGGCTCCATCCGGCAACAATCGAATCAATCAGCGACCAGGAATAGGCAACTTCATCCCATCTCGTGAAATTCGTTGAATCTCCGCGCAAACAATCGCCAATCAATCGCTCATAAGCATCCGGTGTATTTGTCAGATTGCCATGATGATTGGAAAAATTCATGGAGATCGGGATCGTTGTTCCTTCTTCACCAAATTCCTTGACATTCAGTTTCAGTGACAGCCCCTCATCTGGCTGAATATGAATGACAAGCAGATTGGGCCCGGCCTTCGTTAATTCGGAAAAATAGGGATTTTGCGGAATATCTTTAAATTGGATCACAATTTCTGTCGATTTAGCGGATAATCGTTTGCCGGTACGAATGTAAAAGGGAATTCCAGACCAGCGGTAATTGTCTACAAAGAATCGAGCAGCAACAAATGTTTCCGTGTCTGACGTATCCGCAATATTATTTTCATCGTGATAGCCGGCGATCCGCGTACCGTCCGGCATGACACCGGCAGTATATTGCGCACGGACGACCTGTTTCGCGATATTTTTATGATCCATCGGCCGAATGGCTTTGAGTACCTTGACCTTCTCTTGGCGCACATCCTCCGTGTCAAAACGACTCGGCGGCTCCATCGCAGTCAGAATCAGTAATTGAAGGATATGATTCTGTACCATATCCAGCAGAGCGCCTGTCTGATCATAATAGCTTGCCCTCTCGCCGACGCCGAGTGTCTCGCTCAGTGTAATTTGAACGTTCGCGATCTGGCGATGATTCCAGACCGATTCAAAAATAGGATTGGCGAAACGGAGGGCTTCAATATTCTGCACCATTTCTTTGCCGAGATAGTGATCGATTCGGTAAATTTCAGATTCATTAAAAACATGGAGAAGTTCTTCATTCAAGATCTTTGCGGAGGCTAGATCGTGCCCAAAGGGTTTCTCAATTACTGCCCGCCGCCACCCGTCTGTTTCGATAATGCCGGCCTTTTTAAGGTTCATTGCTGCCGGGCCGAAAAAACGCGGGGCGAGCGAAAAGTAGAAAATACGATTGCCACGCAAATGATAATGGGCATCAATCTGATCACTGATATTTTTTAATAGCGCGAAATGGTTCGGTTGATCAACATCTAATGGCTGATAATAGAAACGCTGAAGAAAATCTTTGCGCCTGTCGGACGTTTGATCCAAGGTACGGTCGATCATGCTGCGGTACGATTCATGTGTATGCTGACGCCTTGCTAGACCAATCACAGCGAATTCATGATTTTTTTTATAAAGCTCGAAAAGAGCCGGATAGAGTTTACGGCAAGCCAAATCGCCAGTCGCTCCGAACATGAAAATAAGAACCGGTTCTTTCTCGGTATCCACCATCATCAATGTCCCTCGTTCCTCATTTCTGTATATTTCTATGGTAACATAATTAAGATGCAAGATCTTAATATAAAGTTATCACACTTATAAGCCAATGTGACACACTTTAATATACCATTTATGAATGAACTGTGAAAGCCAATTTTTCAGGCGAACAGGCAGCGTAAATGACACCCGAATTTATTCGCGTCATTGCAATTCCTCTCATGGCATGGTATTGTTAAGTTAATTGCTTAGGTATCTACGGATGGAAGAGGTTTACTTGTGGAAAACAAACACGACATTCACTCAATGTTCAGTAGGCATTTTCCGTCCACTCGCGGGGAATGCCTAAACATTTGATTTATAAAAATGAAGAATTCAAAGGAGACTTTATTAGTTAATGAAATTCTCAGAACTTAACGTAAGTGAAGAAATATTGAAAGCAACCGAAAAGATGGGTTTTACAGAAATGACTCCCATCCAGGAACAAGCCATTCCTGTTGCACAGACCGGTATTGATTTAATTGGGCAGGCACAAACCGGAACAGGAAAAACGACAGCTTTCGGTATTCCGATGATTGAAAACGCAGATCCTTCTATTCCAGAAATTCAGGGGATTGTGATTACGCCGACACGTGAACTTGCCATTCAGAATGCTCACGAACTGAATGCGCTCGGCAGTTTTAAACGAGTAAAAACTGTAGCGATTTACGGCGGTCAAGACATTCAGAAACAAATTCGCGACTTGAAAAGGCATCCGAGCATCATTTCAGCAACACCGGGACGTTTGCTTGACCATATTAAGCGCAGAACGATCCGTTTGAAGAACATCAAAATAGTTGTTCTTGATGAAGCGGATGAAATGCTGAACATGGGATTTATTGACGATATCCACGAAATATTGGAAAATACCCCGCAAGAACGTCAAACACTCCTGTTTTCAGCGACCATGCCGGGACCTATCCAGCATCTTGCCGAAAAATTCATGAAGGAACCCAAAAAGATACAAATTAAAGCGAAGACACTGACCGTTTCATTAATTGAACAAAATTACGTGAAGGTTCGTGAATCCGAGAAATTTGACGCACTGACTCGCTTTCTTGATATTCAACTGCCGGAACGGGCTATCGTGTTCGGACGTACAAAAAGACGTGTTGATGAATTGATGCGTGCCCTGCAAAAACGGGGTTATGAAGCGGAAGGTATCCATGGAGACCTGACACAGTCCAAACGTGATTTGGTTCTGCGGCGCTTCAAACAGAATGAAGTGAAATTGCTCATTGCTACTGATGTTGCAGCCCGTGGGCTGGATATTAGTAATGTAACGCATGTGTACAACTTCGACTTGCCTCAGGATCCGGAAAGCTATGTGCACCGGATCGGACGTACAGGACGTGCTGGGAAGACGGGCTTGGCACTGACCTTTATCACGCCAAGCGAATTCCCTCATCTGCGTCAGATCGAAAGACTGACGAAACAACCGATGAAGCAGGTACAGATGCCAAGCTATCAGGAAGCGCTGGTTGGTCAGCAGAGAGTTGCCGTTGACACACTGAAGAGCTCACTTGAAAAAGATAATTATCATGCCTATGAAGTACGGGCAGAAGAATTGCTAAATAGCAACGAGGCTCAGGATGTTGTTGCGGCAGCACTCAAAGTGCTAACGAAAGAACCGGATACAACTCCAGTACGTTTGACTCATGAGTCACCACTGAGTGTTAAGCGCGGTGGCGGTTCGGGTCGAGGCGGGCATTATCAACGCGGCGGCGGTTCAGGAAATAATCGTGGCGGACGAAATTCCTATGCGCGCAATCATGAGGATCGTCACCAAGGCGGAAATTACCACGGTAAATCACGACAAAAAACAAATAATTATTAATCATAAGATGGAAAAGGCGGGACCAATGGGTTCTCGCTTTTTTTTATGGCTTAGAAAAAAATTAGTCAAAATGGTTGTAACTTTCAGAAAAGTAGTGTAGAATGATGAAAAGTGCAAAGGGGGCAATTAAGATGAACAACGATCACTCGTTCCAACAGAATACGAAGGCGCTTGTTCTCTACAAAGAACAACAAGCAAAGGTTTCAGTTGTCGAAATGTATGCCCAAATGATCCTTGACGAAATGGAATTCAAGCAGAAAATCAAACAATTAAAGTCAGCCATTGATGAAAGTTTGGATTCTAGGGATGAAGCACGTTTTATGAAACTTACAGCCGAATACAATATCTTGCTCCGCTGAGTGGATGGTGGAGGCAAGCATTATCTGAGACGGATGATCGTATGAATGCTCCCGAAAGACTTGAATTTACTTCATTCTTGTAATCGTCCGAGACGCATACCTCGTCACTCAATACTTAATTTGAATGACTTAGCTACAAAAAAGGAGGCTCCAGCAGGAGGCTCCTTTTTTGTGGTGCGTGTCAATTGTTTTTTTTAGTGGTACAGAGGAGTGCTATCTGCTTCTTTGCTTTGACCGGAGCAGAAAACTTGGCGGAATTTCTGACAAAAGCATACCGATCAAAATCAATGCACAGCCCGCCAATTCTACTTTGCCCAATGGATCATGCTGAATGATTAAAGACGTCAATGCGGCGAAAACGGGTTCCATAATATAAATGAGCCCGACATGTGTTGCCGAAGTTTCTTTTTGTAAAATTGTTTGTAACAGAAAGGCTGCGGCTGTGGCGACAATCGCCATGAAGAGCAGCACCGCAATAATCTTTGGCTGAAACAAAACGTTCCAGTCGATCATTTTTTGACCTTCTCTCCATGCACCGAAAAGAAAGCTAAGTACAGCGACAGTAGTTAGCTGAGTAATTGTCAGCGAAAGACTGCTGAAGCGGTTGGTTACTTTTTCTGTAAAGACAATTTGCAGGGCAAAGGCAATTGCACAAAATAAAACAATAAAATCGCCGCGATTCAAAGAAAATGAACCTTTGGTTGTCAATAAAAAGAGACCGAGGGCGGCGAGCATAATTCCGGCAATGGCGAAGAAAGGCGGGGTCTTTCTAAGCAGCAATGCAGAAAATATAGGAACGAGTACGACACTTAATCCGGTAATAAAAGCAGCATTGGCCGCCGACGTATAGAGCAATCCGATGGTCTGAAAAATATAGCCAATGAACAGAAAAATACCCAGAATAACGCCAATCCTTGTTAATCCCGCGGAATTTCGACGATTCTGCGAAACTTTTTTGGAACGGGTGAACCCTTGCCATATCGCCAAAAAAACGGCGGCTATCAGAAAACGCCAGGCATTAAATGTCAGTGGGGGAAGCATGGCCAGTGTATTCTGAACAATGATGAAGGTCGAACCCCAGACGAGGGTAATGCCGAGGAGTCCGCAATCCGCGATGATCATCCGCCTGTGTTTCATCACCGGGCCCCCTTGTTTCCCGGCTTCTTTGGCGAATTGCGGATAGCGAGCTTTGCCAAGCGGTCAGCGTTTTTGTTTTTTTCATCTGGAATCCATTTGCAGAAAAAAAGATCGAATCGATCAATCAATTCCAAAGAGCGGACAAGATAGTCGGCATAAATCGCCTTTTTAACAAAACGTTTGTCAATCGCCTGATTAACTAGTTGAGAATCTGTTCGAAAAGATACGGACAGATAAGAATGTTCTAGGCAGTAATTCAGGGCAAGCAGAAGTGCAGCAAATTCTGCCTCATGGTTATTTGAAAGCATACCCAGGGAAAAAGATTTTCTTTCTTCTTTTCCATCACCAAAATTAATATAGAGTCCAGCCCCTGCAGAACCGGGATTGCCTCCTGCTGCACCATCAAAGAAAACATCGATCAACTGCTCTTCACTCCGTTCAGACATAGAAGTCATCCAATAATAGGCATCCAATAAACGACCATTAAATTTTTAATGTCTACTTTCCGTTTGGGATCAATGCGTCCTTTAAGCTCTTTTAAAATCAGAGTCGCACATCTTTCTCCCTTTTGATTATAGCGTGTATGTTCGCTTCTTGGTAATTTTATTGGAAAATTTTCTAATAAATAACGGTAAATCAAGAGGCTGATTCATTTCAGCAAGGAATGGCCCATTTTTCTCAGGATGATCTGCTAAAAAGTGAAATATTTTTCCTTTATTCTTTTTGACAGATGAAGCATTATGCTATGATAGAAAAAGAAATAGGCTAGCACTATACAACTGGATTGGGTGGTTTTAAAAAATGTCAGATATCTCGAAAACCGTTAGATCAGATATCGAAATTGCTCAGGATGCGATACTGGCACCAATCAGCCAGATTGCCGGACAACTCGGACTCGATGAAACAGAGTGGGAACCCTACGGCCGATATAAAGCCAAGGTTTCGGCAGATCTATTAGAGAAACTGTCAACATGTGAGGATGGAAAAATTATTTTGGTGACCTCGATTAATCCGACGCCGGCAGGAGAAGGAAAATCAACAGTCACGGTCGGCCTTGGACAAGCGCTGAACCGAATCGGCAAAAAAGCAGTGATTGCCCTTCGTGAACCTTCACTTGGTCCGACTATGGGATTAAAGGGCGGTGCAGCCGGAGGAGGCTATTCTCAAGTTGTACCAATGGAAGAGATCAACCTGCATTTTACCGGTGATTTCCATGCGATTACAACCGCCCATAATGCACTCGCTGCGTTTATTGATAACCATATTCATCAAGGGAATGCCTTGAATATTGACCCAAGAAGGATCGTCTGGAAACGTGTGCTGGACATGAATGATCGGGCGCTTCGTCATGTCATTATTGGTCTCGGAGGAAAGGCAAACGGTGTCCCTCGTGAAGATGGTTTTGATATCACCGTGGCTTCTGAGATTATGGCGATCCTCTGTCTCTCAATGAATCTGGAAGATTTAAAAGTACGGCTCAGCCGTATGCTGATCGCCTATTCCTACGACGGAGATCCCGTCTTTGTAAAGGATTTGCAGGTGGAAGGCGCATTAACGCTTCTCCTAAAAGAAGCGATTCACCCCAATCTCGTTCAGACATTGGAAAATACGCCAGCCTTTGTTCATGGCGGCCCGTTCGCAAATATTGCACATGGTTGTAATACGATTCTGGCTACAAAAATTGGTGCCAAGCTCGGAGACTATCTGATAACAGAAGCAGGTTTCGGTGCCGACCTTGGCGCGGAAAAATTTCTGGATATTACGGCGAGAGCCGGTCAGTTCAAGCCTAGTGCCGTGGTGATTGTGGCGACTATTCGTGCGCTTAAAATGCATGGCGGAGTGACCAAGGATCAACTCAAACAAGAGGATCTGGAGGCCCTTGCCCGTGGCATGGAGAACCTCGCCTGTCATATTGAGACGATTCAATCTTTCGGTCTGCCTTATGTCGTTGCGTTGAACCATTTTAGCAGTGATACAGACCGTGAAGTCGCGTTTGTCGAAAACTGGTGCACAGAACACGGGCATCCGATCGCACTTTCTAAGGTTTGGGAAGATGGAGGGGCAGGCGGTGAAGAACTCGCACGGGAACTTACTCAGGTGATTGCAACTTCTGAAAACCATTATAAGCCGCTCTATGAGCTTACAGATTCGATAGAGGAGAAAATCAAGACGATTGTTACGAAAGTGTATGGGGGTCAGGCTGTCGAGTTTTCAGCGAAGGCGCGCCGGCAGCTTGCAGCATTCCGTAAGCATGGCTGGGATAAATTCCCGGTCTGCATGGCCAAAACCCAATATTCACTCTCGGATAATCCGAAACTTCTCGGACGTCCGGTTGATTTCACTATACATGTTCGTGAATTGAAAATTTCTCTCGGTGCGGGCTTCGTTGTTGCGATGACAGGCAATGTAATGACCATGCCCGGTCTTCCCAAACATCCGGCTGCGCTGGATATGGATGTCACTCCTGATGGAAAAGTAACTGGACTATTTTAAGTTAGGAAGAGAAAGCTTAAGCACAACGCGGAATTAAATTGCCGCGCTGTGCTTTTTTAGTTGAAAATAAGTTTAACGAATTGCTTACCTAAATGAGATTGAGAATCATTATTTATAATAAATATTATATAATAATAATTATTGAATAATAATTAAAAAAGAACTACAATTAAAAGTGAAAGATGGCATAGGGATTATTGAATTTTACCAGGGGAAGAAGTATAAATCAGAGGTGCTTATTATGAATCACGAAGCGAGGCTCTTTTTGAAACTGAAACGAGAAAGTGTCCTTTTTCATTTTCTATGTGGTAAATGGAGCAGGGATCAGACATTGGCTCATAACCGCGAGATTTATGCTCGGCTCAGCCAGATCGAAAAACAGATCATTTCTCTGCTTGTGAAAGACGCTACTGGACATCAACCGGAATGGCGGCTAAAAATATATTTTTTTATGGGTTCGCTACTTGGTTTTACTTTTGTCACGCAATGGTTGCTGAAGAAAAGAAAAAGTCAGCTCTCTCGGCTGGATAAGTCAGCGGATGCATTGGCCAGTGGCGTCATGCCGCGCATGCGAAAATTGCTGGATGATGAACACCAGATCATTGGCGAGCTCAGAGAACGGCGCCTGGATTTTGTCGGTGCGATAATCCTAGGGATGAATGATGCGTTAGTGGAATTAACCGGGAGTGTCGCTGGTTTCACATTGTCGATGTCGAATACAAAATTAATCGCCATTGCGGGATTGATCACCGGTACAGCCGCATCGCTTTCGATGGCTGCTAGTGAGTTTATGGCTGAACGCTCTGAGCGGCAGTTAAAAAAGGCCGTGACAGCAGCGTTGTACACCGGTGTATCCTATTTTGCGACCGTTATATTACTCGTCCTGCCCTTCCTGTTCTTACCGGCTCCCCAATATCTTCCGGCACTTATCCTGACACTCGTGTTTGCAGCCTTGATTATTTTTGTTTTCAGTTATTATATGTCTGTAGCCAAAGAGATCAGCTTCAAAAAAAGATTTTTTGAAATGATCAGTGTCAGTTTTGGAGTGGCTCTGTTCTCATTCTTGATTGGCCTTTTTGTGAAATTGTATCTTGGCCTGCAAATCTGAAATTCAGCGGGAAAATTTTTGAATTTGTTCCGCGGCTGCTTTTCCTGCGGCATGACCGGTAGTAAAAGCAGCGGTGATGTTGTATCCGCCAGTATAGCCGTGAATATCCAGAATTTCACCGCAAAAATAGAGACCAGGCATCCGTTTGGAAGCCATTGTTTTCGGATCGACTTCCTTTAACGAGACACCTCCGCCAGTGATAAATGCTTTTTCGATTGGCAGCGTGCCATTAACGCGAACCTCGAAACCTTTAAGCAGTTTGGCGAAGCTGCGGACCGATTCGTGGCGCAAATTACGGAAGGTCAGCTCATGGGAAAGCAGAAGACGGTCAAGCAAAAAAAGCAAATAACGTTCCGGAACAATACCTTTCCAGACATTTTTAATCGATTTATCCGGGTCGCTTGCAGCCAATTTCAACAGCTCATTGCAAAGCGATTCCTCTGAGCGATCAGGATAGGTGTCAATTCGCAGAGCTACATCCGCCGTCCGGTATTTTTTCAATGCTTTAACAACAAACTGGCTGAGCCTGAGAATGGCTGGCCCGGAAAGGCCAAAATGGGTGAAGAGCAGATCCCAGCGATGTGTCTGAATCGGCCGGCCGTTCGGTTTAACGAGGGTCACCGCGCAATCGCGCAAAGCCAGGCCCTGAAGCACGCGCTCCCGGATAAACGGTTCAACAGAAGTCAGGGGCACTTCAGTGGGATAAAGGTCGGTAATGGTGTGGCCAGCAGTCTTAGCCCATGCATAGCCATCTCCGGTGCTACCGGTTTTCGGAACACTTTTCCCACCGACCGCTACAATCACTTGACTGGCAGAAATCTTTTCTCCGGACGCCAGTTTGATGCCAGAGGTCAGGCCGCCGTTATAAAGCACTGCTGCGACAGGCGTATTGACTTTGATCAGTACATCTAATTGCCGCGCGCGTTTCAGTAAGGCCTGAACAACGAATTGAGCGTCATTGGATACGGGGAACATTCGTCCGTGATCTTCTTCTTTTAAGGCGATCCCCAGATCCTCGAAAAAGATCATAATGTCTTGATTGCTGAATGCGGATAGGGCACTGTATAGAAATTTTCCATTACCAGGAATGTGCCTGATCAGTTGATCAATTGGCATCGCGTTCGTTACGTTGCAACGACCGCCTCCAGATATGGCCAGCTTTCGGCCCAGCTTATTTCCTTTGTCAATCAGCAGCACATGAGCGCCGTCTTCCGCAGCTGTAATCGCTGCCATCAGACCGGCGGGTCCGCCGCCGATGACCAATACATCCTCATTCATTGCTCATTCCTCCGTGTCCATTCTTCATTCATTCTTTGTCCACTTTATCAGAAAAACAAAAAGATTTCATTCTTTTTCCGCTAATCGTCCGAGTATCTGTCCTTAATAAATGTGACATTTGTCACATCAACCGTTTTTTGATAGAATAAGGACAGAATAAAAATGCAGCTGAGGCCATTGCACAGTCTGCATTGTGCTGACAGAGGTGGGAAAGTATGGTTGGAAAAATGCCTTATCAGGTACTGCTTTACTATAAATATGTGACAATCAATGATCCGGAGATTTTTGCCCAGGAACATTTGGCTTTCTGCAGAAAACTAGGGCTTAAAGGGCGGATATTGGTCGCCAAAGAAGGGATCAATGGAACAGTTTCTGGACCTGTAGAAAAAACCCAACTTTATATGGATACTCTGCATGCGGATTCTCGTTTCGCGGCGATGCCGTTCAAAGTGGATGCGGCAAGCGGACATGCCTTTAAAAAAATGCATGTTCGTCCGCGCAAAGAAGTTGTCGCCTTGAAGCTGGATCAGGATATTGATCCGCGTCAAATGACTGGGAAACATCTGAATCCGAAAGATTTTTATGAGGCGATGCAGGACGATCAGACCTTGGTGATTGATGCGCGGAATGACTATGAGACACAGATTGGTCATTTTAAAAAAGCGATCTTGCCGGCTATTAAAAATTTTCGTGATTTACCGAAGTGGATTGAGGAGAACCTGGCAGATCAAAAAGATAAAAAAGTTCTGACCTATTGCACCGGCGGCATTCGCTGCGAGAAGTTCAGCGGTTACCTGATTCAGGCCGGATTTCATGATGTCAGCCAGCTCGATGGCGGCATTGTGGAATATGGTAAAGATCCGGAGATGCAAGGGCGTTTCTACGACGGAAAATGCTATGTCTTCGATCAACGGATTGCTGTCCCAGTCAACCGAACAGAAGAGAAGGTCATCGGTCATTGTCATCATTGCGGCAAGTCTTGCGATCGAATCGTCAACTGTGCTAATCCGGGATGTAATAAACAGTACATCTGCTGCGAGGATTGTGAAGAGAAGTATCATCGCTCATGCAGCGATGCCTGCCGTCAGCATCCGCGTAATCGCTGGGAACAGGAAGATCATGCGGTGAAAGAAGCCACGTACGTCAAGTAACAAATAGCTGACCTTTCACTGACATTTTAAGACCCAGATAAGCATTTCCAATCCTGAGATGAATTCACATCGAACAATTGGGGGTGCTTTTTGATTGTTCGCTCACCCGTGCCCCGCGGCGCACAGATAGCGATCCATTCGTTCATATATCCAGTCCCCAGCAGCGCTTTTAGAGTAGACAATCTTAAAAAGTCGACCCCGAGTATAGACCTGATAATCGAGCCAGCTTTGGCGTGTTATGTGGATGTGTGAATCAAATAATTCATCTTTGGTCAAACGGATATCATGGCTGACTCGATGAAGGGCCTCATCGATAATCTGGATATAATAGGTTCTGAACTTCGCTCGCGATGCCGCCAGTATTTTCCGGTCACGTTCAAGTGCCAGACGAATCATCGGAAGAAAAATGTAGCGCTGAATGATTCTTTTTTCTGTAAGGGTTAATTGATTGGCCTCCATGTATCATCACCTTTATTTATTATAGGCGAATATTTGTTCGCTTATCAATGGAAAAATATGCGTTTCATGGCCTTGTTTACCTGGCCACGATCCTGCGGCGTGACAAGAGCGCAAAAAAACCGCTATGATAGGATTGACAACGGTTGCGAGATTAGAGAAAGGGGTGAAGGAAATGAATCAAATGCAGACATTTATAGAAACGGAAACTCAAGCAGAAAGGGTTGAGACGGTCCGCACACTGGCCGAAGCCTTCAAAAGAAGTGCGGCAGAAGACGATCGAACGGGAATTTTTCCAAGCGAAAAATTTCAGAAATTAAAAAAGGCGGGTCTTTCTATCCTGACCGCTCCGACGGCCAATGGTGGCGGACAAATCTCACTCTATGATTTTGCATTAATTGAGGAAGCCCTGGGATCGGGGGACGCTCCAACAGCTCTGGGATTCGGCTGGCATCTTGGAGTGACGAGGGATCTCTCGGATCGCTCGGGGGAGTGGCGGGCAGAGACCTTTAATCAATTGATGCAGGCGATTGTCAGCGATAAAAAAATGATTAACCGGGCGGCCACTGAAAAAAATACCGGCAGTCCGACGCGTGGAGGGCGACCGGCGACGCTGGCTAAGCGCTCCGGTCAAACCTGGATAATCAATGGCCGAAAAACCTTCACTTCTTTGTCACCAATAGCGGATTATTTTCTGGTTTCTGCGGCTGTGCAAGATACGGACGAAATAGGAGCATTTCTTGTTCCACGAGAGACAAGCGGTGTTCGCTTTGAAAAGACCTGGCATACACTGGGCATGCGAGCAACCTGTAGTGAAGATATGGTTCTTGACCAAGTCACGCTTGATCAAACCGCCTATGCTGAACGGATTGGTTGGCAGGATAAGGATCATATGCCTCCTGAGTGGTTGATTTTTATCCCGGCGGTTTATTTGGGGTTAGCGCTGGGCTGCCGGCAGGATGCGTTGAAATTTGCTGCCAATTATATTCCTAATAGCTTGCAGGATCCGATCGCGACGCTTCCACATGTTCAGCAAAAATTCGGCGAAATCGATCTGGAGCTTCTGCAGGCCAGACACCTGATGTACGGCACGGCGAGACGCTGGGATCGCGCCGAGAGGGAAGAACGTAAGGAGATGGGACCTGATTTTCAGGCGGTGAAATATGCGGCAACGCATGCGGCCATCCATACGGTCCAGCTGTCGATGGAAATCGTCGGTGGCCAATCGCTCTACCAATCGCTGCCTTTTGAGCGCTATTACCGGGATGTCTGTGCCGGATTATTCAATCCTCCGAGTAATGATGGTATTTTCGCCGCCCTTGGCAGACGTGCTGTTGAAGCGGATTAAACGATTGACAAAAGACAGTCGACCGAATGGGTCGGCTTTTTTCATGCAGTAAAGCGTTCTGAAATTTAGGATAACGTATTCATTTTTCGAGCGAACAAGGTCATTCACCTGATGGATTCGGAAAAAGTCATTGACCACATGAAAAAAGTTTATTAAACTAGTCTGAGCTGTCTTTTTGAGCGGATGCGAGGAGGCCATCAATGGATGAAATAAAAAAGACAAATAAAAAGATTGTCATGACCGGTCTCATGATCGGAACCTTTCTGACAGCAATCGAAGGGACCGTGGTCAGTACAGCGATGCCGAAAATTGTGGCGGATTTGCAAGGAATCACGATCATGGGCTGGGTTTTTTCAGTTTTTATGCTTACTTCGGCAGTTACCGTCCCGCTATTTGGCAAGATGGCCGATCTGTTTGGCAGAAAAAGAGTTTTTGTGGTCGGCACATTAATTTTTCTTTTGGGCTCTGTCATGTGCGGACTTTCATGGTCAATGAGTGCCCTAATCGTCGCGCGTGCCATTCAAGGAATAGGCACCGGTGCCATTATGACGCTTAGCACAACGATTATCGGCGACATTTACCCGCAATCGGAAAGTGCCAAAATGTTCGGCTTGATTGGATCAATATGGGGAATCGCCGGCATTTTCGGTCCGCTTGTCGGCGGCTTTTTTGTCGACACCTTGTCCTGGCACTGGATCTTTTTTATCAATCTGCCCTTTGGCATCCTGTCTGTCCTGTTTGTAGTAGCCGGTCTGCAGGAGATGGGGATGCGCCAGAAGCAAAAAATAGACATCGCCGGAGCGGCAGCCTTCGCTGTCAGTATGATTGCATTGCTTTACGGCATTCAGGCCATTGGTGACCAGGGTTTCGTCCTTCACTGGCCGATCATTGCTTCAATCGCTGTCGTTTTTCTTTTTGGGACGCTTTTCGTTTGGATTGAAAGACGCCAAGCGGATCCTTTGATGTCATTTCACTTGCTTAGTCGTCCAATTATCCTGCTGACGAATTTCATTGCGCTGGCAAGCAGTGCGGTGCTGATCGGCAATGATATTTATCTTCCCATGTGGCTTCAAGGCATGCTGGGATACAGCGCGACTGCTTCAGGATTTGTGCTGACGCCGATGTCGCTGGCTTGGATGGCTGGGTCATTTTTGTGCGGCCGGCTGCTCAGACGTTATGGCATCCGGTTTACCGGACTTACAGGTGCCGTGCTAATCGCGATCGGTAGTTTCTGGATGAGCAGTCTGCGACCGAGCAGCTTTCCACTTCAAATGTATGCGATGACCGCCATTCTTGGCATCGGCTTCGGGATGGTTCTGACGCTGACAACGATTTGCGTGCAGTCTGCGGTCGACTTTGAAAAACGCGGCGCGGCAACAGCCTCTAATCAATTTTTCCGCAGCATTGGCCAGACAATTGGTGCCGCTTTGCTTGGATCATCATTTAATGGTGTAGCAGAGGGGACACTTGCCAAACAGCATAACAGCGCTTTGTCGCTTCATTCGCTCAATCAATTGATTCATCCTAGCGGTCAGACGCATTTTGCCAGTCAAGCACTCAATGTTCTTCGCAGCGCACTCTATGAAGCCATCCATCATATTTTTATTCTATTATTCCTACTGGCACTTCTTATAATCATTCTGGCTGCCTTACTGCCCAAAAGGGTTCGCGCCGCCCGAAAAAAAGCGGACGCTACGTCTGCAGCCTCCGCTCAAAATGTATAAAAGGAGGTTCCGGCTGCAATCCGAATACCGTCCATCTGGTGTCCCTCCGCGAGGGAAGCAAGCGCCAGATAATCAGGGCGGGTCGCATTTGGCATCAAATAGGCAGACATCTGGGCGCCTATTCGCCGGTATTTATTGAGTTCGGTAATAATCTGATTAGCCGGCAAAATACCTATTCCGTGTCCATAGAACTGATCACCGGAGAGATCGACTGTATTTTCGCCTTGCCATTGCGGGGTTTGCGGACTGACATCCGGATTTTTAAAATAGCGGACGTCCCCGGGCACACCCGCACCAATGTGATAGGTATTTTTCAATTGCAGTGATGGATGATTCTGCCAGTCCCATAAATAAAGGTGCTGGAAAAGATCGTTAAAACGATCGGTCGTGATTGTCCCAAGCAGCGCCTTATATAGGATAATCATCATAGCTGTGGCACATTCGAAGGCATAAGCTTCACCGTTGCTGAAAATATCGAGAATAGCTTCTGAAGGCGTGCGATCCGGTCTCAATTCGAACCCGCCGTCTCCAGTCAGATTCCAAAATTGGTTGTTGCAAACTGAATAATAAAACGTGGCAAATGCTGCACCGCTGGCAAGCAAAGCGTGCGCAGCTTCGATCGTTTCATTGCGCAGCTTAATTTCAAAAGCCAATTCGCGCTGGGAGGGATAAGCGAAAAGTTCAGGAGAGCTGATCATCGCCTGAAAAATGACGGATGCATAACGCCCGGCTGCGGTAAAATTAGCGCCCATGTCTGCACTTAGTTGCTGATTAGCAGCGATAATCATCCAAGCTCACCTCCACTTTTTGTCATGCGTAACGGAGTCAATTGCTGACCCAGCGGCTGGTTCATCCAATGACGCCATCTTTGCGGCTGCTCGTTGCGCAAGTCAGCGGAATAAACGGAAAGGCTGATTTGAACCCGATCTGGCAGTTTGATAAATTGCTGATAATTATCTTTTTCGGTCGCCAGCATTGCTTGTATCGGTTCTCCACTTTTCGGATTGACTGCTTTCCCGAAATATTTGGCACTGTGATGGATGCGAAAAGGGCGTCCTCCTGGAATGGCGTCATTCGTTTCGCCGGTATAAACCAAATAATGTTCGTTTTTTTCATACCAGGATTCAAAAGCAAAAAAGGCCGCCTGATTATCTGCCGCATGACGGATCTCCGGAATGAATCCAAGCATTTTGCGGGCAAATTCATTTTCAACATTTTGATCGGATAGTAAATAATTGGCCAGATAGACAAGAAAACGCGGATTGGCAGTTTCAAGCAGCGCACTAATCAGATAATGCCGCTGACTTTTATTTTTATAACGATAAACGATCAGATCGGTCATTTCTTTCAGCCAATCATAATGGTAAGTGTGCAGCATCTCAATAGCGGTCAGATCAATAACTTGGGTATAATCTGTTGAAAGAATATTTTTCCACCCGGTCTGCAGGACCCAGAGCAAGGACCCGACAACCTTATCATGCTGATCCGCAAAGGGAAGGGATTCATCGAGACCGAGATCCGCTCCGTGCAGCACGTTGCTTACATGGGCAAGGGCTATCCGGACTCGGGAATCGAGTTCAGGGCCGCGGGCGTGCAGCTGGTCCTTGAGCAGATAAATGACAGGAAATTCAAGACTGGGATCGTTGATCAGCTCGTAAGCGTATCCCGGATCCTTTTGCAGGAATGCCATCCATTCTTCAACAAGTACTCCAGGCGGATCATGCCGCCATTGATTTAAAGGATTGTTTTGTCGTTCAGCTGCACACATGGCTACCCCTCCTCGATCAATTCTTTTAACATCTTTATGCCTGCTGCGGGCAATTATGATTTGACGCAGACGGCTATCAGCGAAGTGATAAATTATGCTACACTTAATGCATAGAAAAAGAAGAAAAGGTGGATAAAAGGATGAAACAATATCTGGATCTTTGCCGGCGAGTGCTGGACGAAGGACATCAAAAAACAGACCGAACCGGTACGGGGACGATTAGTCTTTTCGGTCATCAGATGCGCTTTAATCTGCAGGAAGGCTTTCCTTTGATGACGACAAAAAAATTGCATTATAAATCGATTATTTATGAACTGCTTTGGTTTCTAAAAGGGGATACCAATGTCAAATATCTGCAGGATCACGGAGTACGGATCTGGAACGAATGGGCGGACGAAAAAGGAGAACTCGGACCTGTCTACGGCCATCAATGGCGATCCTGGCCAGGGGAAAATGGAGAAACCATCGATCAGATCCAAAACGTGATTGATGAAATACGGCGTCATCCAGATTCTAGGCGACTGGTTGTATCCGCGTGGAACCCGGCTGAAATCAAAAAAATGGCCTTGCCTCCCTGCCATTGTCTGTTCCAATTTTACGTGAATGACGGCAAACTTAGCTGTCAGCTCTATCAGCGAAGCGCGGATATTTTTCTCGGTGTGCCGTTTAACATTGCTTCCTACGCACTTTTAACCTCGATGGTCGCTCATGTCACCGGCCTAGAAGTCGGTGAATTTATTCATACGCTTGGAGATGCACATATCTATCTGAATCATTTGCCGCAAATCAAGGAGCAGCTGACAAGAACGCCGCGTAAGTTGCCGAAACTGCGATTTACTCGACCGCTGTCCAGCATTTTTGATTTTGATTATTCAGATTTTATCATCGAGGATTATCATCCCTATCCGCATATCAAGGGTGAGGTGTCCGTATGATCTCCTTTCTTTTGGCAATGGATAGAAATCAGCTGATTGGGTGTGGGAATAAACTTCCTTGGCATTTACCGGAGGATTTGCGTTATTTTAAACAAAAAACACTGGGGCATTCTGTGGTTATGGGCAGAAAAACATTTGAGTCGATTGGAAAACCGCTTCCTGGAAGGCGAAATGTCATTCTGTCCACGCAGACCGATCTGACTCTCCCCGGGGTTGAAGTGCTCCACTCCGTTCAGGATTTGATCCAGTCGGGAATTAGTTTTGGCAGCGAGTGCTTTGTGATCGGTGGTGCCGGGGTTTTTGATGCTTTAATGACCTATGCTGATCGCTTGTATCTGACTCGAATTGATGCGGAGTTTGAGGGAGATGTTTATTTTCGCTCTTTTATAGAGGAGCAGTGGCGTCTGACGTCGCAAACAAAGGGCATTCTTGATGCGGAAAACAAGTATCCGCATACTTTTGAAGTTTATGAACGTCGTTGATAATCGGAAGCGATTGGTAACCCCGCCCGCCCTTTTTCACCTCTCCACTCTTTTTGCATAAGATGTAAAAAAGAGTGACGGAGTGGATAAAGATGATCACAATAGGTATCCAATTGCTGCTTTGTTATGGGACGATCGGATTGATCATGGCCGGACTGCTGGGCGCTCTTCCACTGAGACGAATCTGGGGCATAAAAAGTATCTTTTTTTTATTGTTTATAATGGCCGCTTGGTTCCCGATGGCTGTATTGGCATTATTAGCAGCTCCTCTGGCCAATTTGTTTAATGTCCCGGAACAAATAGAGACGGAAGTGTCGGAGGGTTAGTTCGTATGAATATTCTGAGTCAGTGAGCGATGTTCTTCGGAGCACCGCTCAGCTTGCGAATGCGGCGGACAAGCCTTTGAAATGAGATGGCAAATGTCGAGCAAGAGTTAAGAAGCAGCTAGACATACAGTAACAGCGGGAAAGAAAATACCAAGAGGATGATTACAGAAAAAGGAGAACAGTTGTCAATAAAAATAGGCTGGGCATTATTTCGATGTGATTTTTATAATAGATAAATTTATTTCCTTGACAAATTATGTAATTTGCTTTAAAACCAATAATAAAACAGGTGAATGGATGCACGAGATCCTGTGAACTGCATGAGCAGATTACTGGATATATGAGTGAATTCATGCGAAGATTCAAATATAAGGAAAGCCTACCTATTTGAAAAAAATGCTTGTAGAATCAGGATTGTTTTACAAAATAATTGTCATGAATGCATTCGTAAATTGGCAAATAAAGGGGATTGATTCAGATGGCTTCAAAGGTTTCCGAATTGACAACTTATTTGGCGTATCTCGGTGGTGAATGGAAGAAAAGTGTTTCAGGGGAAACAATTGCCATTCAGTCTCCTTATCTTAGAGAGACGATCGGATATGTTCAGGCGGTAACGCAGGACGAAGTGGATCAAGCGATTAAGGGGGCTCATCAAGCACAAAAGAAGTGGGCTGATTTGTCTCTCAGCGAGCGAGGGGCCTATTTGGATGCTTGGGCCGACGAGCTGGTAAAGAATCAGGACGAAATTGCCCGTTCAATCATGAACGAAGTGGGCAAGGGCTGGAAAGATTCCGTCAAGGAAGTTGTACGAACAGCTGACTTAATTCGTTATACCGTTCAAGAAGCCCTTCACATGCATGGCGAAAGCTTGCGCGGGGAAGGTTTTCCAGGCGGATCTCAGAAGAAACTGGGCATTGTTGAACGCAGGCCTCTTGGAGTTGTGCTGGCGATTAGTCCATTCAATTATCCAGTCAACCTCTCGGCTTCGAAAATTGCTCCTGCGCTGATGGCTGGGAACAGTGTCATTTTCAAACCGGCAACACAGGGGTCGATTAGCGGCATTAAGATGATTGAAGCATTGGATAAGACGGGTCTGCCGAAGGGAATCTTGAGTCTGACAACAGGCCGCGGATCAGTGATCGGTGACTATCTTGTGGAACATAAGGGTATTGACATGATTAGTTTCACCGGAGGTTCAAACACTGGCCGTCATCTCTCGAAACAATCGGCAATGATCCCGCTTGTTCTTGAACTGGGCGGTAAGGATCCGGCTATTGTCTGCGATGATGCAGATTTGGATGTTGCTGTCAGCAGTATCATGAACGGTGCGTTTTCCTATTCCGCTCAACGTTGCACGGCGATCAAGCGTGTTCTGGTCAATGATAAAGTGGCCGATGAGCTGGTCAGCCGGCTGAAGACAGCGGTTGAAAAATTGACTGTTGGCTCACCAGAGGATGACAGCACGATCGTTCCATTGATTGACGATAAATCGGCTGATTTTGTCCAGAGCCTGATTGATGATGCCTTGGCCAAAAAAGCAACGCTCGTTGTCGGCAATGAAAGAAAAGAAAATCTGATTTATCCGACCTTGTTGGATCATGTGACTGAGGATATGGACGTTGCATGGGTTGAACCTTTCGGACCGGTTCTGCCGGTTATCCGTGTTTCTTCTGATGAAGAGGCGATTACGATTGCCAATAAATCGCAATTCGGTTTACAGGCGAGCGTCTTCTCTCAGGATATTGACCGGGCATTTGCAGTGGCGAAGGATGTCGAGGCGGGCACGGTTCAGATAAACGGTCGCACCGAACGTGGCCCGGATCACTTCCCATTCCTCGGTGTTAAAGCTTCTGGTATGGGTGTTCAGGGGATCCATAACAGCCTTGTCTCCATGTCTCGTCAGCGAGTAACAGTCATGAATTTGAAATAAATTTGAAGCAGAGGGCTTTGCCTTCTGCTTTTTGCATCCATTTTCGAGGCGCTACAGAGGACCATTTTGCTGTAGTGCCTTTTTTGCGGTTTGTCCATATTTTTTAAAGAGGGGAAAAGCTCCCTCCTTGTGCTTCACCAAGGACGTGGACCCCAGGGGCCAGGGCCCCAAGGACCAGGCCCCCAAGAACCGGGACCACATGGCCCAGGACCGCATGGACCCCAGGGACCAGGGGATGACCCCCAAGGACCAGGGCCCCAGGGCCTGACACCAATGATATTGCCAAGTCCGACACCCAGAAGTCCTCCTGCAAAGCCACCTAGAAATGCACCTGGACCGAAAAAACGGGCATCGCGCATCTCTGAATTCTGAGATTCTGCGCTATTCGGATCGAGTGTCTTCAAATAGACATTTTCTTGATCAACCGAGTCGACGATCCCATATTGAAGAGTACCGTCGGCTAATTGAATTTCAACAGGTTGATCGATTAATGCAATCAGGTAATCGTATTGAGCCATAATTACCTCCTCCTTTGCTTACCACTTAGGGCAAAGCATTGTGATAACTGTTCGTGCACCATTAATTAAGCTGACGGAGCGACTTGCAAAGACAGTTTTTAAACGGAAAAATCGGATCGGACCCTCTTTTTTTAGAAAACTGCCTCATAAGGCCATTTGTGCCTAATGCCAATGTATGCGAGGCATCGAAAAGAGCATGGGCATCCGTCTCGCTTTCAAAAAAACAAAGGCGCGATTGAGAGAATGAATGAAATGGGGAAAAATGAATGGACAAATGGATAATTTCTGAAATACACACAGAAGAAAAGCCATTAATTCGTCAGCTTGCTAAGCAAAACTGGGGCAGCAGTCGGATGGTTGTCCACGGAGATGTCTATGATTTGGCGGATCAATCGGGTTTTCTGGCTAGAAATGGAGAAAAGATTCTTGGCATGCTGACTTGGCGCGGTGCTTTTAAGCAGGAGATAGAACTGCTCTCGCTGGACAGCTTTTTTGAAAACAGGGGACTGGGTGCAGCCCTTCTTAACCGATTGAAAGAATTGGCGGTCGCAAAACAGGCGACACGGATTTTCCTAACAACGACAAATGACAATCTGCTTGCTCTGAGGTTTTATCAAAAAAGAGGGTTTACGATTTGCGGGCTTCGCCTGAATGCTGTTAATAAAGCCCGCGAGATCAAACCCGAGATTCCTCTGAAAAATGAAGAGGGGATCACGATTGAGCATGAGCTCGATTTAGAATATCGGCTCTCTGAAAGATAATCCGAATGAGCAGAACTCAGAAAAATGGCGACAAGGCTGCCATCTAGCAGGGTTTGCTTTTCCTCAATCGATGCGTTACACTTGAAATTAAACGATTGAAGGGAAGAGAAGCATCGATGACTGGATCTGTTGTTTTGCAACTGAAGGGTATCTGACACAGGTGAGATCTGCCTTTTAACACCGAAAAAATCAGAACCAATGGTTGCAAGCAACAGCAACATGCCGGTTTGCTTCTTTTTCAACGGATTTTCGTTCTTATTTTATAAGACGTTTAATCGGAGGAGATGGAGCGCGGCTCTGTCTCTTTTTTTGCATATTTGCCTGGCTTGGCAAAACAAAAAGCGTCCGATTCCTCTGACAATAAGATTCAGGAATTCGGCGGGAGCAACCATTGGCCATAAAAAGAAAAGGGGAAATGAAGTGCTTTTAATTGAAGCGAAGAATCTCGTATTTTCGTATGGAGATAAATTGATCTTTAAGCAAATGAATTTTCGTTTAATGGAAGGGGAACATATTGCGCTTGTCGGACAAAATGGAGCAGGCAAGTCAACATTCTTGAAACTGTTGACCGGCAAACTGCTGCCTGACAATGGAACGATTGAAAAACGCGCCCGTTTGAAGGCGGGAGTAATCGAGCAGCACCTTCACTTTGGAAAGAGTCAGACGATTTACGAAGTATTAAAAAGTGCGTTTCAGAAATTATTTGACGCGGAAGAGCAGATGAATAGACTCGCGGAAAAGATGCAGCAGCCGGATGCGGATCCGAAATTTATCGATGATTATGGAAGGCTTCAAGAAACATTAATGACACATGACTTTTATACGATTGATGCGCGGATTAATGAGTTGGCCGATGGGCTCGGCCTCTCAGCGATTGGACTGGATACATTAACCGATCGGATGAGCGGCGGCCAATTGACTAAATTAAGCCTTGGGAAATTGCTTCTTGAACAACCGGAGATGCTTCTCCTCGATGAACCCACCAACTATCTGGATACGGCGCATATTGACTGGCTGATTGACTATCTCAGGCAATATCGGCACGCGTATCTGGTCGTCTCGCACGATACTGAATTTTTGAATCAGATCGCTCAAATTGTTTATCATTTGGAAAATCACGAACTCGTCCGCTATGTTGGCAATTATCAAACTTTTTTGAAACAGCACGAAGCACGTCAGGAACAGCAGGCAGTTGCTTTTCGTCAGCAAAGTCGGGAAATCCACAAACTGGAAACCTATATTCAGAAAAATAAAGTGCGTACGGCAACGGCCAAACAAGCGAAAAGCCGTGAGAAAAAGCTGAGTAAGATTGAACGTCTGGATCCGCCGGCTTCCGCACAGAAACCGCATTTTCATTTTGATTTAAGCCGTCAGCCGGTTCGGGTTCTGTTTCATGCCGAACACTTATCCGTCGGTTATGACTCCGCCTTGCTGCCGCCGATTGATTTGAAAATCATCAGAGGTGAAAAGCTGGCCATTGTCGGTCATAATGGAATTGGCAAAACGACCTTTCTAAGAACATTAATGGGTGAATTGAAGCCGATTACGGGTCACGTTACCCGCGGTGATCGAGTGGATACTGGCTATTTTTCTCAACTATCGACACCACCGAATGACTCACCTCTGGAATGGATAATGGAACAGTTCCCCACTCAGCCTGAGCGGGTTTTGCGCCAGCATCTCGCACAATGCGGGGTTTTCGCCGAGCATATGCGTCAGCCGATGAGTACGCTCAGCGGTGGGGAGGAGACAAAGGTGAGAATCAGTCGACTGATGCTTTTGAAAAGTAACGTGCTGATCTTTGATGAACCAACCAACCATCTGGATGTTGAAGCTAAGGAAGTATTAGCTGCCGCACTGCGCGATTATCCGGGCACGGTTGTGGTTGTCAGTCACGAAGTGGAGTTCTACCAATCCTGGGTTGATAAGATATGGGATATCGAAGCCTGGTCTGATGAAGAAGAGCAAACAACGGATGAATCGATGAATTCCGGCCGATAAAAGCAGCAGAGGATGAGAGATATGGCAGATTTGAATGAAGAAGTTCTTGGAAAGGTCTCGCAGATTTTTAAAGCATTGGCAGATCCGACCCGGCTGCGGATTCTCTATCTGCTGGCGCAGGGCGAATGCGCGGTATCGGGCATTGCCGGACAGCTCGGACTTCAGCAATCCGCGGTTTCTCATCAGCTGGGTTTCTTGAAGCGAATCAATCTTGTGAAGGCCAGACGGGATGGAAAAACGGTCTATTATTCGGAAGAAGATGAGCACGTGATGAATTTGCTGCAACAGACGATTGATCATGCCCGTCATGGATCAAATGAATGAATGCAAAACCTGTTAAAGAGCCCATTTTATGAGCTCTTTTTTTGCGCCATTCGCAATCAATGTAACATTTCTGAAATTCCGCAGGAGCATGCAGACAGAAGCCGCTGACTTGTCTCAAAACGTCGCATACGATAAAGATGAGTCAATGATAGCGAGGAGGGAAATAAGCGTGTCCAATAATATTCAGATGCAGTGCCGGCAGCTGCTGAATCAAAACGTCGAAATCCGTTGTGCGGATGGATCGGTTCATCGCGGAATCCTGACACATTTTGATGACAGAAATGCTTACCTTCAATCGAGTCCGAATGGGATTGACAATCCAGGCCTGTTTTTCTGGGGCTGGGGAGGAAATTGGGGTTTTCCCATCGCCTTCGCATCGATTGTCGCGATACTTGCCCTTGGATTATTCTGGTAATTCTATTTTTGAAGAAGGATTCTGCCAACAGGATCCTTCTTCATTTTTTTACTAAGGTATCCTTGTCTCTTGCTGAAATCGCACGGCTGTTTTTTTTGTGTAAAAATTGTTATTCTGTAAGTAGAAAAGAAAAGACAGACATGATCTTGATAAGAGCAGCTGATGAGCTGAAAGAGGTCAATGATCAATTTAAAGAGGCGATTACGATGAATAAAAGCGAGGCACTGGTTGTTTTAAAGACTAAGGGCTTTAAGCATACAGATAAGCGAGAAGATATACTTGACCTTTTTGAACGTAAAGGTGGTTATCTTTCGGCAAAAGATATTCAAAATGCTTTGCGGCATGCCTATCCGGGCATTAGTTTTGATACCATTTACCGTAATTTATCGTTGTTCAAAGAATTGATGATTCTGGAAGAGACCGAACTGGACGGCGAACGAATTTTCCAGTTCCATTGTACGGAACATCATCACCATCATCTCATTTGTTTGCGCTGCGGGCGTACGAAAACTATCGAGGTTTGTCCAATGCAGGATTTGTCACAGCTTGATCCGGATTTCATGGTGACCGGTCATAAATTTGAAGTTTATGGCTACTGCAAAGAATGCCAGAAAAAATTGCGAAGGAATCTTAAGGAAGACCAGCTGCATGTTATTTCTCATACTGAATAATAGTCATACCGATTGACTGATTGTCCCATAAAACTTTTTCAAGATTCTGCGACTGAGTATGCGGACATTTAACAATGAGTAGGACATGAGGCGTGATTGCCTTTTTTTTTCGGCTAAGAAATTTATTAATCAGCAATCCAACGACAAATCCAAACAGTGCGGCAGTGATTCCCCAGACGATTGGCCCGAGATAGAGAATAAACCCAATGCTGGCACCTATGACACCGGAAATTGTAGCGAAAATAAACCCCAAATCGGATTGGCTGGTTCCATTATAAGGCCGATTTTTTGTCGATCGCAGAGGTTTTTTCAGGGGAAAAACAGCAATGTTCTGCCGGTCAATATTCATTTGTGTCAATGCGGATAAGGCCATTTCGATATAGAGTGAATGCTCAAATATTGCTAGGATTTCTACCACAGGTAATCCCCTTCTCTGCTGACAAAGTCAATACTGAACCCTTCAGGCTGCCACTCGCGCCGGAAATACTCGGTTTGCTCATCAATAAATAACTGATTTTGTTCAATTGTTGAGGCATAGGCGTCGTAGGATGTCCCGAAAACGAGAGAAGGAAGAAACAGAAACCATTCCAAATCAAGCACATGGACAGCTGTTGTAAAATCTCCTCTGATCAAGTACTGAAAGCTTTCCAGATCTCTGGAAAAATAAGTAATGACTAATGTCCAAATCAACATAGGGATAGCAGTCAAATTGCGCCGTGTATAGATTTGTCCGAGACCAGACATAAAAAAGGATGAGAAGGCTCCGACATAGGGCTTACGTTTATCCAGATAACAAATTTCATAAGTAGTCATTTCCAGAACCTTCATAGACAATATTTCTTGTTTGGCGAGAGAATATAATTTATTTGTTTCAATAGTCGAGCGGTAGCTGTCCCATAAACAAAAGATATAGAACGGAATGTATAAGAGTGCCCAGCGTGTATTCAGTACCTGTTTTGCCGATTCAAATTTACCGCAAAATGTATAGACCATTGCCAGATTGAGTTTCATATTGACGTTGATTACAATTTCAAAAATAAAAAACAGATTTCCCTTGAGGTGCATATTCAGCAGGATATGTCCAAAGCCAGGGAATGCTGCGGACCACCAAGCGATAACAATCGGATTGCGTGGATATAATTGAGCCGTTCCTAAACAAGAAAGCTTTGCTCTTATTCGCCTTGGCATGATGTATTCTCCATTTCTGCTCGAATTCCAAACCACCCGAGTCGCTTTCGCCCTTGACCGATTCTTGAAACCCATTATTTTGTTATTTGAATTTATTCTCTCACGAGGCGAGTCGATTCATGCAGAAAAAACAAAATTGCACGAAATACTTAGAAAAATGAAAGGAAGCTGTTTCGCCCAGAATAGAGGGCGGTCTTCCGAATAACATAAACTAATAAAAACTTTTCTATCAGCCGAGGTGAAGCAAACAAATGATTTTTCCAGGACGGCTTGTGAGAGGAGATACGGTTGGTGTGATCAGTCCAGCGGGCCCGCCCGATCCAGAAAAATTGGGCCGAGCGGTGCAGTGGCTGATCAGTTTGGGTCTTAGGGTGAGGCTGGGACGCTACGTGAGTCAAAAAAAAGGTTATCTGGCTGGAGAAGATGAGGAGCGACTAGAGGATTTCTACGGAATGTTTGCTGATCCTTCAGTAAAAGCTGTTTTCTGTTCGCGCGGAGGATACGGGAGTGCGCGTTTCGCGGATCGGATCAATTATTCATTTATTCGGGATCATCCGAAAATCTTCTGGGGTTACAGCGACATCACCTATTTGCACACAGCCATTCGGCAGCTAAGCGGCCTCGTCACCTTTCATGGCCCGATGCTGGCTTCGGATCTCGGTGGGGAAGAGGTGCCGGTTCTTTCCAAACAACTTTTTTCGCAGCTTTTTCAGCCTATTTTTCTGCGCTATGATGAATCGATTTCCCCTTTATCGGTCATTAGTGGCGGCGCGGCCAGCGGAGAGCTGACAGGAGGCAATTTGTCACTTCTGGTCAGTACGCTTGGGACACCTTTTGAACTCGATACCCGCGGTAAACTGCTATTGATTGAAGATATCGGTGAGGCACCTTACCGGATCGACGGCATGCTGAATCAGTTGCGCCTCGCCGGAAAAATCAAACAGGCGGCAGGATTCGTTATTGGAAGTTTTACCGCACACGTCGCCGCGAATGATAATTTCGAGGATTATACGGCTATTTTTGAAAATTATTTTGCTCAGCTCCAGAAGCCGGTAGTTAGCGGATTTCTCATTGGTCATTGCCAGCCTCATTTTGCTGTGCCACTTGGAGCAGGAGCGACGTTGGATGCTGATCGGAAGGCCTTGTGGATTCACCCTGGTGTTTCTTAAAAATGAAGCGGGAAGCTAAGAAAAAGCAGCAGAATCGTTTGCTTGAACCACAGTATTCGGTTAGCAATAATTGACAAAGAAAGGACACCGATTTAAAATGTACTGTAAATTGAACGGATTAGACCTCTCTGGAATCGGGGAGGCTTTTTTTGCGAAAGCTTAAAGTAAGAGAATCGGATCTATTTCTGGAGGTTTGAATTTATGGCTCAAATGAATTTTGTCCGTGTGGCGTCGGCCTGCCCCGTTACCCGTGTGGCAGATGTTGATTTTAACGTTTCGGCAATCAAAGCCTGCGTCCAGCAGGCTCTCGAAAAAAAAGCAAAACTGATTATTTTCCCTGAGCTTTCTCTGACAGCCTATACCTGTGCAGATTTATTTTTGCAGCAGCAACTGCTTGACAAGGTAGTTCACGGATTGGCTGATCTATGTACATTTTCCAAGAATAAAGATCTGCTGATCGTTGTTGGGCTGCCGCTTCCTATTCACGATGCCCTTTATAATTGTGCCTGCGTTTTATTTAATGGCCGTATTTTAGGTGTTGTTCCCAAATCCTTTATTCCGAACTATGAAGAGTTTTATGAACTCAGATGGTTCACCCCGGGCCGTTCGATCACGGAAGAAACGGTCGATCTCCCCATGCAGAAAAAGATTCCTTTTGGCATTGATCTGTTATTCGAGACAAGCCTGTTTACGCTGGGTATTGAAATCTGCGAGGATTTATGGAGTGTAGTGCCACCGAGCAGCTATCTAAGCCTTAGCGGAGCAACAATCATCGGCAATTTATCGGCTTCCAATGAAGTGGTCAGTAAATCTGATTACCGCCGAGAACTGGTACAGGCCCAAAGCGCGAAGTGCATAGGCGGATATCTCTATGCCGGTGCCGGTGTTGGTGAATCGACAACCGATGTGGTCTTCGGTGGTGATTTGCTGATTGCCGAGAACGGGACGATTCTTGAAGAGAATCAGCGCTTCCAGCGTGAGAATGAAGTGTTGATGTCGCTGATTGATCTTGATCGCTTGAAATTGCAGCGCTTGAAAAATATCAGCTTCCGTGATGCTGAACCGATGGTGCCTTTTCAGCCCAGACGTGTTTTCTTTACCTATCAGGACTTGGAATTTGGTGAATTTGATCGAAAAATCGATCAATATCCTTTTGTTCCCTCTAATCCCGCGACACGTGCAAAACGCTGTGCAGAGATTTTCAACATTCAGACGGCTGCACTGGCGAAACGTTTGGAACATACCGGCTTGAAACGGGCCGTCGTTGGAATATCTGGCGGTCTGGATTCTACCCTTGCCCTTCTTGTTATCGCTAAAACCTTTGATTTACTGAAAAGGCCGCGGAAAGATATTATCACGGTGACGCTGCCGGGCTTTGGAACCACTGACCGCACCTATAATAATGCCGTTTCCTTATGCAAACATCTGGGTACGGATTTTCGCGAGGTCAATATCGTTGCGGCCTGTCTGCAGCATTTTAAGGATATCGGTCATGATCCGGAAACTCACGATGTTACCTATGAAAATGTACAAGCTCGCGAACGGACGCAGATTTTGATGGATATCGCCAATAAAGAAGGCGGGCTGGTGATCGGGACCGGCGACTTATCAGAACTTGCGCTTGGCTGGAGCACGTATAACGGCGACCATATGTCGATGTATGCGGTCAATTGCTCGGTACCCAAAACCTTGGTTCGTTATTTGGTTCGCTATGTCGCTGAGGGTGAGATGGAAAAAGAAGCCGCCTCAATTCTGCTTGATATTCTGAATACACCGGTTTCTCCCGAATTGCTGCCAAAGAGCGCGGAAGGGACAATCGTTCAAAAGACCGAGGATATTGTCGGTCCTTATGCGCTCCATGATTTTTTCCTCTATTATTTTGTTCGTAGCGGTTATACACCGGAACGGATTCTTTTCCTAGCAAAGATTGCTTTTAAAGCGGTTTATGATGAAGAGACGATAAAAAAATGGCTCCGCCTGTTTATCCGCCGCTTCTTTACCCAGCAATTCAAACGCTCGGCAATTCCGGACGGTCCGAAGGTGGGGACAGTCAGTCTCTCGCCGCGCGGAGATTGGCGGATGCCTTCGGATGCCAGCTTTAACGCTTGGATGAAGGCCTTGGATTGAGCTAATGCTTCATCTATCGTACGACTCAACCTTTTAAGAGGGGGAAAACAGTGATCCGTCAATTTTTTTCCTATTATAAACCGCATAAGAAACTTTTTCTGCTCGACTTTTCTTGTGCCGTGTTCGCTGCACTTCTTGAACTGGCCTTCCCCGTTGCCGTCAATGCGGTGATTGATCGTCTTCTGCCGGGAAAGGATTGGTCGTTAATCCTGCTTGCTGCAGTGGGGCTCCTATTTTTCTATCTGCTCAATACGGTGATGCAATATGTGGTGACCTATTGGGGACATATGCTCGGAATCAATATTGAAACCGATATGCGCCAGCAACTTTTTGAGCATATTCAGAAATTATCCTTTCATTTTTTTGATGAACACAAAACGGGCCATCTGCTGTCGCGCCTTACATCGGACTTGTTTAATGTCGGCGAGACCGCGCATCATGGACCGGAGGATATTTTTATCGCCTTGATGTCGCTCATGGGTTCATTTCTACTAATGCTGTCGCTGAACTGGCGTCTTGCATGTATTACCTTTGGATTGATACCGATTATTTCTGTATTCATTACTCTTTTTAATGCCAAAATGACGCAGGCAACCGATCAAATTTTTCAGGATATTGCTGTGTTCAATGCAAATGTTGAAAATGCGGTTGGTGGCATACGTGTTGTTCAAGCTTTCTCAAACGAAAAATTTGAAAATAAAAAGTTCCATAAGAATAACCAGCTTTACCGGAAAGCTAAATTACTGTCCTATAAAATTATGGGCGCAAATAATACGACGAATTATTTTCTGATGCGTTTAATTACGCTGTTCACTTTGATTAGCGGATCATGGTTTGTAATCCATGGCAGCTTGACAGATGGTCAATTTGTCGCCTTTTTATTGCTGGCCAATATTTTTGTCAAACCGATTGAGAAAATTAATGCGGTCATTGAAATTTATCCGCAGGGCATTGCCGGTTTCAAACGATTTATCCAATTCATGCATCTCGAACCCGAGATTACTGACCGTTCGGATGCGGTAGATGTAAAAAAGGTTCAGGGTGCTATTTTTTATCAAGAGGTCTCCTTTGGTTATGGTAAGCGTCTCGTTCTGGATCGGATTAATCTTGAAATCGCAGCCGGAGAGACGATCGCCTTCGTTGGACCGACTGGGGCGGGGAAAACAACGCTCTGCAGTCTCCTTCCTCGATTTTATGACGTGACTTCTGGCGCCATTTTGCTCGATGGCCACGATATCCGGGAATTGACCTTGTCATCACTGCGCCGACATATTGGACTTGTTCAGCAGGATGTTTTCCTTTTCGCAGGAACATTGCGAGAAAATGTGGCTTATGGTGCATCGGATGCGAGTGACGAGGCGATCTGGCGAGTTCTGCGGCTGGCCCGACTGGAGGAAACGGTCGAAAAGATGGCGGATGGTCTGAACACAGTCATTGGTGAACGTGGAGTGAAATTATCAGGCGGACAGAAGCAGCGCCTATCAATCGCCCGCATGTTTCTGAAAAATCCTTCAGTATTGATCCTGGATGAAGCCACATCGGCACTCGATACAGAGACCGAAGCGGCCATTCAGGCTTCGCTCGAAGAATTATCCAAGGGACGGACGACCTTAATCATTGCTCACCGGTTGGCGACCATTAAGCACGCTGATCGAATTGTTGTCGTTACGGAGCATGGAATCAGTGAGCAGGGGACGCATGAAGAACTGATGCATCAGAATGGTGTCTATCGAACGCTCTATGAATCGCAATTTGCTTTAACTTGAAACGCAAAAATAATTTTAACATAATTATAATTATGTAAACTATATAAAGAGTTTCCTTTGGAGATGGGACTTAAAAGGTTTAAAAGCACGAACAATTTATTAGCTGAATTCACGCAAAAAGCCTCCACTCTTCTAGGAGGCGGAGGCCAATCTCATTTCTCATTTAATTTGGAAACGTTTTTTAGGCGTTAGCCGTTTCTTTTAACAGATCGTGGGCATCTTTATAAGCAAAGTCGTGAGCATCAGCAACAGCCTTGAAGGTGACATAGCCGTCAAGTGTGTTCAAGCCCTTGAGCAGCGCTTCGTCTTCGAGGCAGGCTTTAATATAGCCTTTCCCGGCGATTTTCGCAGCATAAGGAATGGTCACATTAGTCAGAGCGAGGGTCGAGGTTCTCGGAACAGCGCCGGGCATATTCGCAACGGCGTAGTGGATGACCTCATGCTTGATGTAGATCGGATCGTCATGAGTCGTGCTATGATCAGAGGTTTCAACAATCCCACCTTGGTCAATGGCAACATCGACAATCACGGAATTCTTTGGCATTGCCGCAACCATTTCTTCCGTAACGAGTTTTGGTGCCTTCGCTCCAGGAATGAGGACACAGCCAACAACAAGATCGGCATCCTTAACGGCTTCAGCGATATTATAAGGATTGGACATAACCGTGTTCAGCGAGGTACCGAAGATGTCATCCAGTTCGCGCAGGCGATCCGCACTTATGTCAACAATTGTGACATCTGCACCGAGCCCGATCGCAATTTTTGCTGCGTTGGTGCCGACAATTCCGCCGCCAACGACAACGACTTTGCCGCGGGATACTCCGGGAACACCACCAAGCAGAATGCCTTTTCCTTCTCCGTCACTGAATTTTTCAAGATATTGCGCACCGATTTGGACAGCCATGCGTCCGGCTACCTCACTCATTGGCTGTAAAAGGGGCAGCACATGATCAGCTCGCTGCACTGTTTCATAAGCGATGGCAACGACTTTATTATCCACAAGCGCTTTTGTCAGTCCAGCTCCAGCAGCGGGGGCGAGATGAAGATAGGTGAATAAAATCAATCCTTCGTGGAAAAAGTGATATTCTTCCGGTTCCGGTTCTTTGACCTTGATGACCATTTCCGCCGCCCAGGCTTTTGTTGCGGAGACGATTTCAGCACCTGCTTTCTGGTATTCCTGATCGGTAAATCCGGCGCCTGTGCCTGCACGGGTTTCGACAAGCACTTGATGGCCTTCATTTGTCAGATGAAACGTTCCTGCCGGTGTGATCGCTACGCGCCGCTCATTGTTCTTCAGTTCTTTTGGTATGCCGATAATCATTTCTATTCCTCCTGAATGAATAAGATGGATGCCCGGATTGCCAGACCGTCATGCTCAACAACTGATTTCATTTTCAAAGTGATTATATCTTTTTTTGATACTTCAATCATACGAATTCAGTCTATGAAATGCATCATACAGAATGTCTACTTCTTTCAAATAATTCTTGACAATGTCTATCTGCGTCACATAACATTACATAGTATGATAGATGTAGTTACGGGAGGCTGGAAGATTGGCAGATGAAATGTCTTTTTGCGTTAAAGATGTGCTAAATCGACCGCTTTTTCAGCGTGCACAGCTGATCGCCGGTCGAAAAGGCTGTTTCCGCGAAGTTCGTTGGGTCCATATTCTTGAGATCACGCACGCAGCACCTTACGTCAGTGAAAATGATCTTATTCTTACAACGGGTCTCTGGCTGAAACGTTCGCTTCGTTCCGAACTCGATTTCATGCGCCAGATCATCGAGCACAAAACGGCAGGACTCTGTATCGAATTTGGAACAACGATTGATGAAATTCCGGATGAGATGATTCAGCTTTGCGACGCTTTCGACTTTCCGCTGATCTTGTTCCGGCAACCGATCCGTTTTGAGGAAATTACTCAGGATATTCATTCTTTTATTATTAATCAGCATTTTGATCTGCTGAAACGTTTGGAACATTATTCACAGAAACAGCAGCAGCTCATTTTACAAAGCTCAGATATCACGGCGATTCTTCGACTGCTGCACACGTATATTGAAACGCGTGTGGTCTATTATTCTTCCCTGACCGGAGCGGTTCATTATCCCCAGGCGGATAAAAAATTGGCCGATGCTCTGTCCGCCTTTTTTAAGAAACAATTGGAAAATAGCGATACCGCCCAAGAGGTGCGGCTCTTGAAGCTTTCGCGCAATCAATATTTTTTGATCGAACCGGTGATTTGTTTTGGACAGGTCTTCTCCTATCTTGGCATTCTTGTGAGTCAGCCGCATCCGACTGAATATATGAAACTGCTTCTGGATTATACGGCTAAAGCGGTTGCTTCTGTTCTGCTGCGAACACAATTTCTTGAGGAAAAAATTCTGCACAATCAGAATCAATTGATTCAGGATATTCTCAGTCAGCAAATTGAGAGTGAGGAACAGGCGCAGATGCGGATGGGATTGCCGTCACCAGGGGAAAGAAACTATCATTTCATTGGCGGGATCATTGAATTTGAACATAACGTGCTCATTTCTGGACCAGAGCGGATGGAGACGTTGAATCAAGATATCTCTGTTCTGATTCGTTCATTGCTCAGAAAATACCATATGCATCATTTGATGATGATGAAAAACAACCAAATTTACCTTCTCTGTGCCGAAGAAAAACGCACCGCATCTTCCGGAGAAGTGCTGAAGGATAATATTCAAAAATTAATTGCGGGATTGAATAAATTTATTGCGCAGAGTCTAGAGGGATTGACGTTTCATGTCGGTTTTGGCAAATTAAGAGATCGGCTGCTTGAGACTTGGCGCAGCTTCAAAGAAGCGTATCAGGTCATTGAAGTTGGGCAGAAGGTACCAGAAATGAGATCCTCTTATTTTTATGATTCGATTGGGATTTATCAATTACTGAATGCTGTTCCTGATTCATTTCTTGAGGGCTTTATTGAGGATCATTTGGGTCGATTGATAGCCCATGATAAAAACCATCACATGAATCTGGAAAAGACATTGGCTGTCTATTTCCGCTGTAGAGGTTCAAAAGGAGAGGCCGCCAAACATTTATTTATCCATCGTCAGACCTTATACAATCGTCTGGACAAAATCAGTGATATCCTTGGCGATGATTTTGCAGCTCCTCATCGGCGGTATTGTCTTGAGATGGCTCTGCTCGGGCATCAGCTGCTTGATATGCCTGATTAATCGAATTCCTGGTCAAGAAAGAAGGTTTCTTTTAATGTCTTATTTACAGGTCTATTGGCAGCGATATCGTGTAATGTTTTTAATCACGGTATTTTTTATTGCCGGTGAGGCATTTGCCGATCTGATGCAACCTGCCCTGATGGCGCGGATTATCGATCGCGGTGTTGCCGATTCGAGTCTGAGCTATATCGAACATTACGGACTGTTCATGCTTCTGATCGCGTTATTTGGAGCCCTCTGTGCGAGTACGCGCAATATCCTATCGGTTCGTGTCTCGCAGAATTTTGCCCGCGATCTGCGCGAGGATCTCTATCAGAAAATCCAACATTTTTCTGTGGATCGAATCGATAAGTTTGGACATGCGACGCTGATGACGCGGCTGACCAATGATGTCACCCGCGTGCAAACCTTTGCTAACGGTATGATGCGGATGATGATGAAGGCCCCGCTTGTAGGGATAGGTAGCTTGGTCATGGCGATACATCTGAATGGACGTCTGTCTGTCATTCTCTTAGTCATGATCCCAATCATCGCGCTCCTGATCTTCTTGAATATGCGTGTCAGTTTTCCTTATTACAGGAAGGTACAGCACGCTTTGGATACGCTCAATCTTTCTCTGCAGGAATATCTGTCGGGCATCCGGGTCATTAAGATATTCAACCGAACACATGATGAACACGAGCGTTTCCAAGTGAATAATCACCAATTAGGCTATTTTTCTGCGACGGCTACGAAGGTTGGCGGTATATTCGGATCCTTAGTTAATCTGGCTGTGAATGCTGGCATTTTGGCGATACTCTGGTTCGGCGGAGTAGGTGTGGATAAAGGATCGATACAGGTTGGCAGTGTCATTGCTTTTACAAATTATATGATGCAGATCCTTTTTGCGATTATGATGGTGAATAATGCCGTCAATCAATTGATTCGGGCCCGGGCATCAGCGGAACGGATCGGATCTGTGATCAATGAAAAAAACACCATGCTTTTTCCAGAAGAAACTTTCAAAGAGGCTGGGAAAGGTACCCTTGTTTTTGAACATGTAACCTTTTCTTACAATGGAAGAGAGAAAAGTTTTTGCCTAAAGTCGATTGATTTCAGCATCGCTCCAGGGACAGTCTTCGGAATCATCGGTCCCGTTGCTTCAGGAAAATCAACACTTGCCCAATTGATTCTCCGTTTCTATGATCCGGCTAGCGGAGAAATCTATCTGGATGGCCGCGGCTTGAGCAGCTACAGCGAGCGCGATTTAAGATCACGGGTCGCGCTTGTGCCACAGGCTCCTTTACTTTTTTCTGGAAGCATTCAGGAGAACATCCGCTGGGGCAATCAGGAGGCGAGTGACGAAGAAGTGATCCGGGCAGCGAAACTTGCAGAAGCAGATGCCTTCATCCGCAAAACGGCGGACGGCTATCAATCCATAGTTGGACAAGGCGGTGTCAATTTTTCGGGAGGGCAGAAACAACGGATCTCTATCGCCAGGGCGTTAATCCGCCATCCGGAAATTCTTATTCTGGACGATGCGACGAGTGCTGTCGATGCGCTTACGGATCAAAAAATTCGATCCAATTTTGCTGCAATGGATGAAGCAATGACCTGCATTATAATATCCAGTCGGGTCGCTTCGATAATGGATGCGGGCCAGATCCTTGTCCTGAATGAAGGAAGAATAGAAGCGCTGGGGACGCATCATGAGTTGTTGCGGTTATCCCCTTATTACCAATCGATCTGCCAAACGCAGATGGTAGGGGAGGGACGAGAATAATGGTTGATCAGAAAAATGCGGCCTCCGGTTCAACACCGCGCCTGCCGATACCTGGCAGAAGCGGGCGTCCGCGTGGAACGGCCCGTTTCGCACCTGTCGATAAGCCGGGGAATACGGTAGCCACGTTAAAAAAATTAGTCTCCTATTTATCAGGTGCGCGAGCTGCGCTGCTCTTGGTCTTCTTCTTGATTGTGGTTGACGCCGCAGTGAGTCTGTTGATTCCTTATTTTATCGGACTCGCCGTCAATCAAATTGGCACAGTCGCGCATCATGTCCGTTTCTCTGGATTAATTGATTTTTTACTGGTTTTAGGTAGCTTTTATTTGATGGATGGGTTCCTGACAGCATCACAAGGCTGGATCATGGCCGGAGCCGGGCAGAAAATAGTGATGAGCCTCCGTTCCAGTCTATTCGACAAGCTGCAGCATCTGCCGATCGCTTTTTTTGACCAGCATCCTCACGGCGATATGATGAGCCGTCTGACAAATGATATTGAAAATATTGATGTGACCATTTCACAGTCGACGGTGCAGCTGATGAATGATGTTTTGATGATCGGCGGTTCTTTTATCATGATGATTTGGATCAGTCCTTCCCTGACCCTTGCCTGCTTGATCACGGTTCCGCTTGTCTTTCTACTGACGCGGACGATTGCTTCGCGAACCTCCAAATTATTTGTTGCTCAGCAAAATGAGCTGGGCCTGCTTAACAGCCATATAGAGGAATCCATTTCTGGTATCCAGGTCATCAAGGCTTTCAGTCATGAGGAGGAAGAAATAAAAACATTTACCGCGATTAATCGTGAATTGACCGATGTCGGTACAAAAGCACAAATTTGGTCGGGTTTTCTGATGCCATTGATGAATGTGATCAATAATCTCGGTTTCACGGCTGTCGCAGCGGTCGGAGGATATCTGGCTGTCAAAAATCTGATCACTGTCGGAATGATTGCCAGTTTTCTGACCTATTCGCGCCAATTTACCCGACCGCTGAACGATGTGGCCAGTATTTTTAATACGCTGCTCTCAGCAATCGCCGGAGCGGAACGTGTATTTGAAATTATTGACGAACCAGAAGAGGAACGCGATAAGTCTCATACGAAGTCTCTAAAAGAATACAAAGGGAGGCTTACTTTTGACAAGGTGGGTTTCAGCTACGCTGGTGGGCACAAGGTTCTTCAAGACGTTAGCTTTGAGGTGCAGCCCGGTCAGACGATCGCCTTGGTTGGTCAGACGGGAGCGGGCAAGACGACATTGATTAACTTGCTGACTCGCTTCTATGATGCGACTGACGGCCGAATTCTTTTAGATGGAACGGACATTCGTCATTACCGCCGGGCAGATTATCGACTGTTATTTGGGATGGTTTTGCAGGAGCCCTATTTGTTTAAGGGAAATTTCATAGAAAATATCCGATACGGTCGGCCGGATGCCAGCCGCAAAGAGGTGATTCAGGCAGCTCGTGCAGCGGGATGCGATGGATTTATAGCGAAGATGCCGCAGGGCTATGAGACGCAGCTGAAGGGGAATGCCATGGAATTAAGCGAAGGGCAAAAACAATTGTTGACGATTGCCCGTGCGCTTCTAAAAAACCCGCGGATTCTGGTCATGGACGAGGCAACCAGTCATGTCGATTCTCGAACAGAGGCAGAGCTTCAGCGGGCAATGAATCATCTGATAAAAGGACGAACCTGTTTCATCATCGCCCATCGCCTCTCCACGATCCGCCATGCTGATCAGATCCTTGTTGTCCGGGAGGGGCAGATCGTTGAATGCGGCACACACGAGGAATTATTACGGATCGGCGGGATCTATCAGGCCATGTATCGGAACCAATTCTCGGGTGGAGACGGTTGAATCGTGCCGTCATTGGGCGCTGCGAATCCCAGCGCTTTTCTTATGCACTTCTACTGCAAATGAGTTGAAAAGTGAGGGGCTGGTCAGGCTGGCGGAAACGGTTATTTATGAAAATGAAGTCTCGACCCGGATTCGTTCGATGTGTGGCCAAAAATAAGCAGGAAAAGACCATAGAGGATAAAAATAAAAAAGGCGAAAAGAAGCGAAAATTCGACGGCGAAACGATTGAGACTATGGGATAATTTTTCCAACAGGCTGAGCGGTTTCATGATGTCCCATGAATTTAAACGAAGAAAGCGACCGACAAAGACGGCATAGCCGCTCACGAAACAGAAAACAAGATTCGCAGCAAAAGCGATCCGATTTCCCCACTGATTTTGAATTTGCTGCTCGACCAGATAAAAGGAAAGCATGCCTGTCCAAATACCAGCGAGTACAGCAATGCCTATCTGTATCAGACTCATCCAGGAGAGCAATCCGGTTGTGTAGGAGACAGCTGAATAGGGACTAGGCACATCATAGATGAACGTAATGCCTTGCAAATGAATAAAATCAGTGATCAGATAAGGGGAATTCGGGAAAAAGCTAAGCCAAAGCAGACCGAAAAAACGTGCCTGAACGGTTTGATGCTGTCTGGCCTTTTGGCAATAGAGAAAGGCAAAATAAAGAGGAAGTATCGCCAAAAAAAGATTCCAGATCATCATCAGATGGACAAATTGCCGGGTCAGAATATAGACACCCAGACTGAATAATAAATAAATCCCGCCATAAAGTACGAGCATTCGCTTCAATTCTTCCGGTTGGTTCCACACGGTTTCTAAGCTCCCCCAATAGTCCTCGTCCGTCAAATGCCGGCGGCAAAAAGTCTCGCGCTGCCAGATGCAGTTGGGAGAGGCCGTTTCGCTTCTTCTTGCACCCGAAATCCTGTAATTTAGTATAAATGACTTTTTCTCGAACGTCTAATTCTTTTTCCGCCAAAAGGGAGACTTTAGACTTAGATGCGACGGTTTTCTTTGCTTAAATAACAGGTGACTCCGATTCCGACTAGAAGCGTTCCGACAAGAAAGAGAAGGAGAAAAGCAAAATTTTCATAAACGACTTTAGGCACGATGCCGCCAATCGTTTCGCGGATTAAACGGATGGCGTAGGTGAAGGGCAGATAGGGACTGATCGCCTGAAAAAAGGGTGAAGTCATAGCGACTGGGAAGGTACCGCTCGAGCTGGATATCTGCAAAATCAGTAAAATGACCGATAAACCCTTGCCAATTGTGCCGAAAAATGTCACGAGTGTAAAGGTTATGGAAACAAAGACGAGACTGCTGAATAGGCAGAACCAGAAAAAGGGCAGGGGTCGCACGCAGTAGATGTGCAGCAGGAAAAGGTCACCCAGAGCGACGATTAAGGCTTGCATCAAGCCGATCGATAAGAAGCCGGACAAACGCCCGAGATAATGGAAAACCCATTTCCTTTCCATGTTTCCGGGACCCCTGCGAGCAGGCAGCATGGAGATCATCAGTGTTGCCCCGACCCAGAGAGAAAGTATCGTATAGAAGGGAGCCATCGCCGATCCGTAATTCGGGATCGGGAAAAGACGCTGTGTATGCAACACTACCGGCTGGGCGAGAAAATCACTTTGCCGCTGCGGATCTAAGGTGAGCAGACGGATGACTTCGCTCAGGTCGACTTGCGAATTAAATTGACGGATTTTATCTGCTGCCAGGTGGATTTCTTTACCGAAACCGGGGAGATCGTTCCGAGCGAAATTGGCGGCTTGATTGACCTTGGATACAGCGTCAGAAATACGTTGGTGATAAAGCTCGGAGGCCTGCTGAATCGCTGTTTCGATTTGTGGCAGGTCCTGTCGCACAAAATCCGCGGCCAAGTGAATGTCCTTTTCTGTTGTCGGCCAATCATTTTTTGTGAATTGAGAAGCCGACTGTAGCAGATCGTCGACGGTTCCGATCTGTTGATTCACAGTTTGCGCCAGCGCGGCAAGTTCTTGCTGAATCGCCTGCAATTGTTGACTTGCCTCTTTCAATTTTGTTTGATTTTGGCTGGCAGAAGAAAGAGAGGCAGCGACTTCCGCGGAATCCTCTGCCTGACTGATTGCCTTTTGCAATTCAGAAAGCGTCTGATTGAGCTGGCTGATGATCTGTGAAGCTGATGTCATTTCATTCAGATGATCGCTGAGCAGGGTCGTTTGATCGAGGCCCTTTTGAATTTCTGGAAGTATTGATTCGACGAGCAGAACCTGATCGCCGGCCTTGTGCAAGTCGGACAGCCTTTTATCCAGCCCGGTGAGTTGTTTCCCCTTTTGTCTCAGCGCAGCAAGCTTCTGATCCAGCTGAATGGCCGCTTGGCCTGCGCGGTCAATAGCCGGGAGGCTTCGTTCCAGTCCAAATACTTGAGCTTTCACTTTTTCAAGGAGTGGAAGGTTTTGTTTCAATTCCATCCCGGCCTGATGAAAACTATCAAATAAAGCTTCACCTACTTTTTTATCGAAGGCATGGCCGATTTGTTCAGTCAGTGCTGATGCGCCGTTGGCTGTTATTTTGGGCGTTATCGAGTTGACCTTATCATTCACTGTAAAATCGATGATCGGCCGATGCGAATGATTCTTAAGAATGCTGGTTATATCGGTTGAGAAGTTGGCAGGAAGCCGGATACTGGCATAGTATTGCCCCTCTTTAAGCTGCTGTTCTGCTTCCCGGCGATTGACGAAGACCCAACCCAATTGATGATCTTTTCTTAATTGACGGACGAGGGCGGCACCGACATCCAGCTCTTTCCCATTTAAAACGGTACCCCGATCCTCATTGACAATGGCGACCGGCAGCTGTGAGGTCCGTGCATAGGGGTTCCAGACAGAGGCGATATTGATTAAAGCATAGGCGGAAGGCAGGATGCAGAGCCCGATGACGACGAGCAATGCGTTTGGAGATCGCAGCAGATACCGCAAGTCCGAAAGGTAAACCTGTAAAATCCGTTGCAATAGACATCCTTCTTTCTTTTAAACGGCCGGATGAGATGACAAGACTGGCAGGCTGATACCAGTCTTTTAAACCGCTCTTATCGGTTTAGGTTCTGTCAATGAGCGGAAAATAATTCCCATTCTACTGCTAATCGTAAAAGAGATCGAATCAAGAGAGACATGCAGATTGACAGAAGGCAGAACAAAGATTTATCTTTAAAAAGACAAAGAATGTCCATATTTCGAAGCGATAAATCAGGTGAATAATGTGATTGATACCATTGAGAAAAGATGGCTGCAAGGATTGAGGGAGTCCGCAGCACGTGCGGCTCGCTTGAAGAAGCCGGTACTATTCAGTGATTTGAAAAAAATAAACACGACGAAATCGCTCCTCTTTTTTGAAGAGGGGCGGGCGATCTACGGAGGAAAAAGATTCGTCTTCCACAGCTCAGACCTTTTTCTCGTTGGTCTAGGTGCGGCCTATTCCATACAAGCCAAAGGAAATTCCCGTTTTGATACGGTTCGTAATGAATGGAAAGAGATAAACGAGCAAATGATTTTTCAGAAAGAAGCGGGCGCGGATCCGGCAGCCCTGCCTATTTTGTTTGGCGGGTTTTCATTTGACACGTCTAGTGCCCACGGATCGCTATGGGCACCTTTTTCCGATGCATCTTTTTTTCTGCCCGTATGGCTGCTGCGAATTCAGGAGCGGCAGGCAAGTCTGACGCACACGATCCTTTGCCCGCCTGAGGTGGAACCGGAGCAGTTGCTTTCGCAATTTGTCCAAGAAGAAGAGGCATTGACACGTATGGAGAGGCCGCGACTCGTCCGCACGCCGCAGCGCCTTTATCAAAAAGAAAATCAGAATCGCGAGCAATGGAGAGGATTGGTGAATGCGGCTAGACAGCAGATGCGTTCTTCCGCATTGAATAAAGTGGTTTTGGCACGGACCCGTCAAATCACTTTTTCCGGACCTTTGGATCCGGTACAGCTTCTGGAAAGACTGGCTGAGGGTCAGCAGGAAAATTACCTTTTCTGTCTGGAGACTGGTGGACGGGCTTTTCTGGGTGCCACTCCGGAACGGCTGGTGAAGAAAAGGGGACAGAGATTGGATGCGGCAGGCGTGGCCGGATCGGCTCCGCGCGGAGAAAACCCCCAAGAGGATCGCTTGATTGCCAATGAATTGTTTGCCGATCCGAAAAATCGCCAGGAACATCAATATGTGGTGACAATGGTTACGCAAGCTCTTCAAAAACTGGCGGGCGATCTGGATTTTCCGGAAGAACCCTTGATTATGAAAAACAAAAATATTCAGCATCTCTATACCCCTGTGCGTGCACGCGCGCATGCTTTAGTCTCTATTTTTGATCTGGTAAAGGCGCTTCATCCGACCCCTGCGCTTGGCGGGGCGCCGAGAGAGGCTGCCCTGCGCTGGTTGAGGGCAAATGAGCAGCTGGATCGCGGATTTTATGGTGCACCGATTGGCTGGTGCGATACGGAAGGAAACGGTGAATTTGTAGTGGCGATCCGATCGGCTCTCGTCTCTGGAAATGCAGCCACCTTATATGCCGGCTGCGGCGTACTCGAAGCCTCAGATCCGGATATGGAATATGAAGAAACCGCACTAAAGTTCCGTCCAATGATGGACGTATTGCCGGGAGAAGACAAATGAAACATCAAGAAGTATTGACACGTTACTTAAATGTTTGGATTAACGCTATGATTGTTTGCGGAGTCACAGATGTGGTGATCAGCCCTGGTTCACGCTCGACTCCGCTCGCGATCCTTTTCGAAGAGCGCCGTGAGCTGACTACTTATCTGGATATCGATGAGCGTTCTGCTGGTTTTCTGGCACTAGGGCTGGCCAAAGCAAAGTGCAAAACGGTTGCACTGCTCTGCACCTCGGGAACGGCAGCAGCTAACTATTATCCAGCAGTCGTCGAGGCCCAGCTTTCCAGGGTTCCGCTCCTCGTCCTGACGTCTGATCGCCCTTATGAGTTGCAAAACGTCGGCGCGCCGCAGACCATTGGTCAAAAAAATTTATATGGAAGTCATGTCAAAGGCTTTTTTCAAATCGAAATTCCGGAAAATGATTTGAATTTACTGGAATATAATCAAATGATTGCCGCGCGTTCCATTGCTAGCACTCTTGAATGGCCGCAGGGTCCTGTCCATCTGAACTTTCCATTTCGGGAACCTTTATTGCCCGATTTAGCGCTTGATCAGCATCTGGATCAAGCGGTTGTTCCGCGTATTCATGCGGGCATCCGATTGCTTCCTATGGAGGAAATGCTGCTGTGCAAACAAACCATTGAACAGGCGCAGCGCGGGGTGATCGTTTGCGGTCCTATTGAAGGGGCGAATTTTTCCGACAACCTGATTGCTTTGTCGGAAAAAACCGGATTCCCTATTCTTGCCGATCCGCTTTCACAGCTGCGTCGTGGTAGTCATCCACTGAGTACGATCATCGATACCTATGATACTTTTTTAAAAAATGAAACAGTAGCCAATCATCTGAATGCTGACTTGATTCTGCGTTTCGGTGCGATGCCCGTCTCCAAATCACTGATGTTCTGGCTGAAAAAACAACAGGCACGGCAGTGGGTCATCGACAGCGGCGCTGCTTGGCGCGATCCTTCGGGTACGGTGAACGAGATGTTTTATTGCGATGAGCAGCAGTTCTGCGATCAATTACACTCTCTGATTGAAAAAAAGGAGCAGCATTCCTGGATGGAAAGCTGGCGGACTCTTAATAAACTGACGAAAGAGGTTTTGCTTGGTTTCAATCCCTCAGAAAAATTGACTGAAGAACATGCCTTTCAGGAATGTCTCGGTTTTTTGCCTGATAATGCCCATTTATTCGCCGGAAACAGTATGCCGATTCGCGTACTGGATACCTTTTTGTTCAATGGAAAGAAGCGGTTGACTCTTCATGCAAACCGCGGCGCCAACGGAATTGATGGTGTGGTTTCAACCGCGGTCGGTGTTAGCCTTGTCAATCCGAAAACCTATTTGATGATCGGGGATCTGAGCTTCTTTCATGATATGAACGGTTTGCTCGCGGCGCGGCATTTGAAAGCCAATCTGACGATCATCTTGATTAATAATGACGGCGGTGGCATCTTTTCGTTTTTGCCGCAGGCAGCAGATGCCAAACACTTTGAATCGTTATTCGGCACACCGCACGGCCTGAATTTTTCTCATAGTGCGGGTTTATACGGTGCCTTTTATCGAAATCCGGCAACTCGGGACGATCTGGTCGACGCATTGAGCGAGGCGTCGATGCAAGAAGGTTTATCGATCATTGAAATATCAACAAAGCGGGCAGAAAATGTGCAGGCGCAACATGAGATTGCCCAGTTGTTGGATGGAAAACTCCGTCTTATTTTGGCAGGCGAGGGCTCGTGAAACTAAATATCAACCAGGTATCCTATAATGTTTCAAGCGAGGGAACAGGCGAACCACTCGTGCTGCTGCATGGTTTTACTGGAAGTATGGCAGACTGGGAGCAGCTATTGCCCGAGTGGGTTTCTGTTTTTCAAGTGATACGGATCGATCTACTGGGGCATGGACAGACGGGAAGTCCGGATTCGCCGAATCGCTATTCGATGGACCAACAGATTCTTGATTTGATCGGAATATTGGATCTGCTCGGCATCAAGCAGGCGAATGTGCTTGGCTATTCGATGGGTGGACGTGTTGCCCTCAGCCTGGCTTGCCTGCATCCCGAACGGATCAAGTGTCTCATTCTCGAAAGCGTTTCACCGGGGCTTAGCAATTTGAAGGAACGTCAGGCCAGGCGGCAGCATGATCAGAAACTGTCCCGCTTTATCTCCGATGAAGGGATGGAAGCCTTCGTTAATTTCTGGGAAAATATTCCACTCTTTGAAACGCAAAAAAAATTACCGGACGCTTTACGCGACCGGGTTCGCAGCAGCCGGTTGGCGAATCATCCGTTGGGTCTTGCAGGAAGTTTGTTAGGAATGGGTACGGGTTCGCAGCCTTCCTGGTGGAACAAATTGAAGCGATTGAAGATGCCGGTTTTGCTCGTTACCGGCAAGAAAGATCAAAAATTTTGCCGGATTGCTAGTGAGATGGCCCGGCTTATTAAAAGATGCGACTGGCAGATTGCTGAAGATTGCGGTCATAATATTCATCTTGAAGATCAGATGGCTTTTAGCCGCATTCTGCGTGCCTTTTTGCGGGCAAAGGGGGTCTCCCAATGAAGATTGATACGGTGACGCTCCGTCTGATTGCTTCACCTTTAAAAGAACCCTTTGCGACGCATCTTCAGCTGGTGACGCGAAGGGAGGCCTTGATTATCGAGGTACGCGATCGGGACGGCTGCTGTGGATACGGTGAATCCGATCCTTTTTCAAGTCCGTGGTATTCACCGGAAACGATCGATTCAGCGAAAAATATATTGGAGAATTTCCTGATTCCTCGCGTATTAGCCGCCCCACTGCACCATCCTGAACAACTGGATCAGGTTTTAGATGGTGTGCGCGGTAATCGTATGGCCAAATCCGGACTCAGCCAAGCCGTCTGGGATCTTTATGCCCGGCAGAAAGCTGTTTATTTAGGCAAATTAGTTGGCGGAACGCGGCAACAGGTTCACTGCGGAGCTGTGATCGCCGCGCGCGAACCGGAGCGGGCACTGGAGCAGCTCGACCGTTATGCGCAGGATGGTTACAAGCGCTATAAAATTAAAATATCCAGAGGATCGGATCATCAATTGCTCTCGGCCGTCCGTCAAAACTACCCGCATTTGCCGCTGATTGCCGACGCCAATTCTGCCTTTACATTGGCAGATGCGCCGCATATAAAAGAATTGGACGTCTATCAATTGCAGATGATTGAGCAGCCGCTGGCTTATAACGATTTCGTCGACCATGCTCAGCTTCAGAGTCAGATAAAAACGTCCATTTGTCTTGACGAAAGTATTTGTTCTTCCGAGGATATGAAGACCGCGCTCGCCCTTAATAGCTGCCGCATCGTGGCTATCAAAATGGCCCGTCTAGGAGGATGGAAAGAAACGCTGACTGTCTACCAGTTATGCGCTGAACATAAAATACCCGTCTGGTGCGGCGGAATGATCGAATTTGGTATTGCCAAAGCGCATAATCTGGCGCTTGCTTCACTGCCTAATTTTACGATACCCGGAGATTTATTTGCCTCATCAAGATATTGGCAGGAAGATATTATTGAACCGGAGATCAGGGTTCAGAACGGCTCGATTAGGTTGCCCGAACGCCCTGGCATTGGCTTCGCAATCAATCAAAAGCAATTGGAACGGTTGACGCAAATGAGGCGGACTTTCACGAGATGAAGTTCGCCTCATTTATGGACGAGAATAGGCTTCTTTACATAGGTAACCATTTGAGCTGCGAGGAAGAATCTCTTTTGCGATAAAATTTAACGGACACTATAGATAGTTTCAACTCGCTAATCCTTCTTTTGATCCCGATATTGATACGGTTTTAGCTGTTTTCTATGGTAGACTATAGGAAAACGGCTGACTGTCTTTTGCAGGAGCATTTGGAGGGACCATTGATGAAATTACGCACCGTACTTTTTGATTTTGACGGCACGCTTGCTAATACCTTGCCACTGACGATTCATGGAATGCAATATGTTTTTAAAACATTTGATGAGCGGACCATTCGAGATGACGAGGTGATCGCTATGTTCGGTCCGCCTGAGGATGGCATGATTTCTGAAAATTTCCGCCATAAGGATAGAATCGCAGAGGCGATCGATTGTTATTTTTCGATTTACACAAAGGAGCATCAGGATTATGTCGAAAATAATTCTGATATTCTGAAATTACTTCAAGAATTGAAGGAGCAGCATATTCCAGTCGGTGTCATTACGGGGAAAAGCAGGCGATCCTACCTGCTATCCGAAAAGGCCCTTGGATTTCAAGGGCTGTTCAGCCATGTCATCACCGGTGACGAGGCCGCCGCTCCCAAACCGGATCCGCAGGGTATTCTCCAAACGCTTGAACTCTTCCAGGCAGATCCGGCAAGTTCGATCTATATCGGCGACAGCAATATCGATGTTCTCGCTGGAAAGGCGGCCGGAATTCATACGGCAGCGGTTCAATGGCTGCCGATGTCGCAGTCTAGTGATTTTCCTGCTGCACCTGATTATTATTGGACCGATGTCAATCCATTCATTGCTCTGCTTAAAAAACAGCGGTCTTAATCCCTATAAATAAATTTTGATTCATGCAACATCTTGTCAAGAGAGGGGCATGAATTTCTTTATCACTTGCAGGCGAACGTCCATTCGTTATGCTATAATAATTTAATGAATGAATCATTCTTTCACGAAGAGGAAGTGAATCCAAGTGAAAGCCAAACAAACCATGGATGATCTGATCAAAACCTTGAAGAACGATCCCAATATGGTACATTGGCAGACGATAGCCGCGAGAAAAGGAAGCAGCCAGACTTTTCCCGAACAGATGGACTGGCGGCTGCGCCGGGCACTGGTTGAGCGGGGAATTGAATCCTTATATACCCATCAGGCGGATGCTTACGATTCGGCAATGCGCGGAGAAGATCTGGTCCTTGTGACACCGACGGCCTCCGGGAAAACACTCTGCTATAATCTACCAGTGCTTCAGACCATTTTGAACGATCCGGTGAGCCGCGCTCTCTATTTTTTTCCGACTAAAGCGCTTGCTCAAGATCAGAAGAATGAAATGGAACAGCTGATTAATGAAATGGATGTTCCGCTGAAAAGCTATACGTATGACGGAGATACCTCTGGAACGATTCGCCAGAAAGTCCGTACAGCCGGACAAATTGTGATGACCAATCCGGATATGCTGCATACATCGATTCTGCCCCATCATACCCAATGGGTGTCTCTTTTTGAAAATCTGAAATTTATTGTGATTGATGAGCTGCATGTGTATCGCGGGGTTTTCGGCAGCCATGTGGCTAATGTGATTCGGCGTCTGGAACGGATCTGCGCTTATTACGGCAGCCATCCGCAGTTTATTTGCACATCGGCGACAATTGCCAATCCGCGCGAGCATGCAGAGGCATTGACGGGACGGCACATGACCTTGATCGATCGGAACGGTGCCCCCGCCGTGCGTAAACATTTTGTTTTCTATAATCCACCGATTGTGAACAAGCAGCTGAATGTGAGAGCAGATGAACTGCCAGTCGTCACTGAACTGGCTTCCCGTTTTCTGGAAAATGGCATCCAAACGATTGTCTTTGCTCGAAGCAAATTGAAGGTTGAATTGCTGGTCAGCCATTTGCAGAAAATCAACAGTGGACGGAATGAAAAAGCAAAAATCCGTGCCTACCGCGGTGGCTATCTGCCACTCGAACGGCGGCGAATTGAAAAGGGGCTGCGCAGTGGGGAGATCATGGGAGTCGTCAGTACCAATGCACTTGAGCTGGGCGTAGACATCGGCCAGCTTCAGGTTTGCATCATGACCGGTTATCCCGGGAACATGGCTAGCGTCTGGCAACAAGCGGGACGAGCGGGTCGACGCGCGCAGGACGCTTTAATTATTATGGTCGCTTCTTCCAATCCATTGGATCAATATATGACCAGCCATTCTGATTATTTTTTTAATCGTTCACCGGAGGATGTACGCATTAATCCGGAAAACTTGATGATTCTGGTTGATCACATCAAATGCTCGGCCTATGAGCTTCCCTTTCAAAAGGGTGATTTTTTTGGTGGACAGCCCGTGGATGATCTCTGTGAATTTTTGCAGAACGAGGATATTCTCCATGAACAGGCCGGCAAGTGGTATTGGATGAATGATGCTTTTCCGGCCAATGAGATCAGTCTTCGATCAGCGGTTCAGGATTCCTTTGCGATTGTTGATATCTCTGATCCCGGTCATGCCCGCGTGATCGGCGAAATGGATCGTTTTGGGGCCATGACAATGCTCTACGAGGATGCCATCTATATTCATCAAGGCACGCAGTATCATGTGGATGATCTGGATTTGAAGGAGCGTAAGGCTTATATTCGCCGCGTGAATGTTAATTATTATACCGATTCGGATTTAGCCGTGCAGCTTGATGTCCTTGAAGAAGATCAGCACGGACAGATGGTTACCCCTGCTGCCGAAAAAGGTTATGGTGACGTCATGGTTCGCGCATTGCCGACCGTCTTTAAGAAAATTCGTTTCGAAACCTATGAAAATATCGGCTGGGGTCATATTCATCTTCCTGAGATGGAGCTCCATACCAATGCCTCGTGGATCAGCTTTCCGGAATCCTTGCTTGAACGCTACGGCAAAGATGTCTTCCAGAATGCTTTGGTTGGATTGAGCTATGTCTTCCGCCATACTGCACCGCTCTTCGTTCTCTGCGATCAGAGCGATTTATCAGTCGTGGCCAAGATTAAATCTCCGCATAATGAACAACCGACGCTTTTTATTTATGATAAATACCCGGGAGGTATTGGTCTGAGCAAAAAAATTTATGAAGAGATGCCGCAGCTGTTAACTCGATCTCGGGAGATTATTGCTTCCTGCAATTGTCGATCCGGCTGCCCTTCCTGTATCGGATTTGTTAATCAAGGTCGTCAGGCGAAGGCCGCATTGCTTCATTTGCTGGGAGACGCACAGGCGTGTCGCTGAAACAGAAACTCCAATTGTATAAGAAGCAATTACATGAGGCCCAAAGTCTGCATTCCGAGCAGAAGAGCAGAAGTGTACAGCGGGAAGAAGGGGCGGCAGATCGGGAAATTTTCCGGGCCGCCGGGGAACTGGATGCAGCTATCCGCCGTTTGGACGATCAATATGTTTTGGTGCATACCGAGAAGCTCTCATTGGATCGGCGCATAGGGCCCTATACGGCTAGGGATTTATTTCGGACAATGGCTGCTTGGCAGCAGGCTTCAACAGATCATCCGCTTTCGGCCGAAGGTTTGCATGCGAGCGATCTGCTTTTCTTTGATACCGAGACAACAGGGCTTGGATCGGGCACAGGCCAGATGATTTTCCTGATTGGCCTAGCACGGATCGCTTCCGGCTCTCTTGAAATGCGCCAGTATTTCTTGCCGGGGCCGGGCCACGAAGCTGCATTTTACGATGCCTTTCTCCGCGATACGCAGTCCTTAAAAAATCTGGTTACTTTTAATGGCAAAGCATTCGATTGGCCAAGAGTTAAGACTCGCTATCAGTTTGTGCGTGAGCGTGTGCCGCTTCTTCCGGCGTTCGGGCATTTCGATCTGCTTCATGCGTCGCGAAGATTATGGAAGCGGCGGCTTGAATCTGTTCGACTGCAAACGATTGAAGAGAAAATTCTGTCGATGGGTCGTAAAGAGGATGTACCTGGGAAAATGGCTCCTTTTCTCTATTTTCAATTCCTTAAAAAACCGGAAGCGGGACTTGTCAAGGGCATTATCGAACATAACCGAGAAGACGTTCTGACGCTGATTGCTCTTTACATCCATCTCTCCGATAAAATTCTTGGTCTCCGATCAAGTGATCCGGAGGAAATTTACGAAATTGCCCATTGGTTTGCTCAATTAGGGGAAAGGCAGCAAGCTGAGCCGCTTTTTGAGCGGATTGCCAGAGAAGGTAAATCCTTTAGTGCTAAAGCGAAAGCAGCGCTTGCCCACTATGCCAAACAATCCGGCGACTATGAGCGGGCCCGAGTCCTTTTGCATCAGGCAATTGACGGCTCGGCTGAGCAGGACGATGCTTTATATATTGAAGCCGCTAAAATCGAGGAGCATCAATTCAAAAATTATGAGAAAGCATTGCTGTATACACAAAGCGCCATGACTATTCTGAGCAGCAGAACGGCCAATCGCGGGGCGGATCTGGTGAAAATGGCCAGTTATCAAAAAAGGTTGAACCGTTTGGATCAGAAATTTTTTAACCCTAAAAAGATGGGAAATTAAATCGCTGATCGTTCTTTTTATTACCCGGGCAAGCGCAAATAATGCCTGAAATCGGCAAAAACAGACCATTTCTTCATAGCTATTCGACATCTTTTTCCTTTCCGGGAAACAGTTAATGGGATAATTTTTGGAAAATATCAGATGCGGTTAGCGATTTTTTTGAATGGGGGGTTTCAATTGACCGAAGAAGTGATGCTTATCTCCGGATATACGTCCAATGAGCTGGGAATCTTTACGGCAAACCATCCGGGAATTCCGATCATTTTGCATTGCATGCGCGATTGCATCTGTGCGCTTGCTGAGTCCGGCACGCGTTGGTTTGTGATCAGCGGTCAGGCAGGCGTCGAATTATGGGCGGGTCAGACCGTTCTTGCGTTAAAAAAAGAAGAACAGTTGGATATCTGTCTAGCGGTTCTTCCCCCCTTTCTTGAGCAGGAGAACCGGTATAAAGACTGGATGAAGGAGCTTTATTACTCGATTCTGGAACAGGCGGATTTTACCCAACCGATCAGCAATCGCCGCTACGAGAGTCCGTTACAACTGAAGCAGAAAAATGATTTCCTAGTGGCGAAAACAGATGGCCTGCTGCTGCTTTTTGACGAGGAAACACCGGGATCACCCAATTATTATTTGGCCGCAGCGAGGAAACGGGCGAAGAAGACGGCTTACCCTGTTTTTACGATTAGCCGCTTTGACCTCGATTACGCCGCTGAGGATATGCGGCAACAGGATCCGGATTATTGGACCGGGTTATGATTGACAAGCAGAAATAAATTTGAAAAAATATAAATAGATATTAGCTGAGGTGATGAGGAGCATGGCGGAACAAAAAACGGTCAGACTGACAAAGGATGAAATTCTTCATAAAGAATTTAAGTCGGCGTTTCACGGATATCAGCAGGATGAGGTTGATCAATTCCTAGACATTGTGATCAAGGATTATGATGTATTTAATACTGAAGTACACCGTCTTCGCGAGGAAAATAAACGCCTGAAGGGTGAATTAATGAGCGATACCGAAGAACGCCATAAACCTGCTTACAACGAGGAGCAAGGCCAGACGAATTATGATATTCTAAAAAGGCTTTCCAACTTGGAAAAACATGTATTTGGAAGTCGTCTCGGCGAATAATTTTCATAATGGGTTGACCCCTTATATAAAGTGGCTTATAATATGTACTCGTGACATTGTTCATGTTTGGGTGATCGCTGTATCCCCTTGAGGATATAGAGGAAAGTCCATGCTCGCACGGTCTGAAATGACCGTAGTGTTCGTGCCTGGCGAAGTCATAAGCCAGGGTAGTCTGGAGTGATCTGGATTAACGGCAGAAGAAGAACCTGGGTTCGTTTTAAACGGATATGGTTCATTATTCTTTAAAGTGCCATAGTGACGATGTCTTTCGGAAACGAAAGAAGTGGAACGCGGTAAACCCCTCGAGCGGGAAACTCAAACTTGGTAGAGGAACCCTTTGGAAGGAATCAAACGGAAAAAGGGACAGATGAATCTGTAGATAGATGATCACCGCTTTTGTACGAGGGGTTCGCCCCGTCTAAGTACGAAAGTACAGAACATGGCTTACAGGACATGGATAATGCATAGAAAAAAGCCCTTTATGGGCTTTTTTTATTATCTTTGACCACTACACGAATACTGTTTTTATAAAAAATGAACGACAGGCAGGAGGTCAAACATTTGGCCAAGCAATTCACATTAATTGCGACAACGGCGATGGGTATTGAAGCGGTCGCCGCCGATGAACTGAGAAAACTGGGCTATACAGATTTAACGGTTGAAAATGGGAAAATCACTTTTCCAGGAACGCCGCTCGACATTTGCCGGGTGAACCTCTGGATGCGTACTGCTGATCGCGTGCGTCTGATGATTGGCACCTTTCGCGCAGTGACCTTTGACAGTTTGTTTGAGCAGACCAAAGCTTTGCCCTGGTCAGAGATAATGCCCGTGAACGCCGCCTTCCCGGTTATCGGTAAATCGCATAACTCAGGTCTTCACAGCGTACCGGACTGTCAGGCAATCGTTAAAAAGGCGATTGTTGAACAGATGAAAAGTCATTATCATCAAGAGTGGTTTGATGAGGACGGGCCGGTCTATAAGGTGCAGATTGCCCTTGAAAAAGATGTCGCGACGCTCTCCATCGATACGAGCGGCAATGGGTTGCATATGCGCGGCTATCGCCAACTGCACAGTATTGCTCCTTTGAAAGAAACTTTAGCCAGCGCGATGGTATTACTGAGCCGCTGGACACCGGACCGGCCGTTTGCCGATCCCTTTTGCGGTTCTGGTACATTGCCGATTGAAGCTGCGATGATTGGTCAGAATATCGCTCCCGGTTTTAATCGTTCTTTTGTGTCCGAGGACTGGACTTTGTTTGGCAGCGAAGAATGGAAACAAGCGCGTGAGGAAGTTGAAGACAAGGCCAATTATGATCAAGATCTTGACATATTGGGCAGCGATATCGATCATAAAATGGTTGAACTGTCCGAGCACAATGCCGAAGAGGCTGGATTTGGCGGCTTGATTCAGTGGAAACAAATGCAGGTCGCTGATTTTACAACAAAAAAGCTGAATGGCTGTCTGATTGGCAATCCCCCGTATGGCCAGCGGCTCGGCGATGAAGAGCAAGTCGCCGAGATTAGCCGCGATTTGGGCAGACTGTTTAAGGCGTACGAGACCTGGTCTTTTTATATCATCTCGTCTGATGAAGCCTTTGAATCCCAATTTGGACGATCGGCTTCGAAAAGGAGAAAGCTATATAACGGGCGAATTCGGACAAATTATTATCAATACTTCGGCAGAAAACAGCCGAGATTCACGAAGCCATGAGTGGTAAACTAGGCAGAGGCTGATCAAAACGCCTTCAGGGCTATTGGAATTTTGTTTTTTCTAGGCAGGACATTGACTGCCAGAGAGAGAAAATAGTTTAACAGAACGAATTCCGGCGCGAAATTGGAAAAATCACAGAAAAGAGTGACGAATCATGCCTGTTCAGGATATAGAAACTGCTTATCATCGATATGTTAAAAAAATAATGGACTTCAATGAAGCCATTGCACTCGCTGAATGGGATATGCGTACCGGTGCTCCCAAAAAGGGAATACCCCAGCGTTCGGAAGTGGTTGGTACTTTGTCGGATGAGGTTTTCATGCGCTCAACCTCTGATGAAATGAAGGGGTATCTTGAGGCGCTTACCGATCCCGCTGTTCAAGGCCAGTTAAGCACGATTACAAAGCGGATGATTGAGAAGTCTCAAAAAACTTATGAACAAAATGTGAAAATCCCACAGGAAGAAAAGAAAGCCTATATCATTCTGCAGTCAGAAGCACAGAGTGTTTGGGAGGACGCAAAAAAAGCAAATGATTTTTCACTTCTTCGCCCTTATCTGGAGAAGATGGTTGATCTGAAGCGAAAGTTTATCGGCTATTGGGGCATAGAAACGAATAAGTATGATGCGCTCCTCGATCTCTATGAACCGGGGCTGACAACAAAAACGATTGATCACGTTTTTAAAAAGCTGCGTGAAGGGATTATGCCGCTCGTTCAGGCGGTCGCCGATTCACCCGATCAGCCGAAAAACGATTTTCTTTCTTCTCCCTTTCCGGCGGCGAAACTGAAAGAATTTTGTCTGCATTTATTGCATGAAATCGGATATGATTTCGCTGCAGGACGTCTGGATGAGACGGAACATCCATTTGAGACAACATTAAATCCGGGTGATGTGCGCGTCACTACAAACTATCTGGAAACAGATTTCATGTCCACTCTGCTCGGAACGATTCACGAAGGTGGCCACGCGCTTTATGAACAACATATCTCCCGTGAATTGGTCGGTACGCCGCTTTGCGAGGGCACATCGATGGGCATTCACGAATCGCAGTCCCTTTTCTTTGAAAATTTTATTGGGCGTAGCAAGGCCTTCTGGAGCTATCACTATCCAGAGTTGAAGCGCTATGCAAGTGGCCAGTTTGACGGCATTACTCTCGATGATTTTTATCGGGCGATCAATGTCTCACGACCTTCGTTTATTCGCATTTTCGCAGATGAGCTCACCTATCCGCTCCACATCATGGTACGCTATGATATAGAAAAGGCCCTGTTTGATGGTGATCTTGAAGTTCGCGATCTTCCTTCTGTCTGGAATGAAAAAATGCAGGAATATCTGGGAATCGCGCCGCCTACCGATCGCGAAGGCGTGCTTCAGGATATTCATTGGCCCAGCGGAGATTTCGGTTATTTCCCATCTTACGCACTCGGCTATGTGTATGCGGCTCAGTTCCGGCATAAGATGTCCGAGGACCTCCCCGACTTTAATGAGCGGGTAGCAGGCGGGGATCTGGCTTCGATAACCGGCTGGCTGAGCAAAAATATTCATCAATTCGGCAGCATGAAAAAACCACTTGAAATATTGAAAGATGCTACTGGAGAAGGACCCAATCCAGATTATTTGATTCAATATATGGATGAAAAGTATCGGGAAATCTACCGATTAAAGAGATAAATAAAGGTCTGGGAAACCAGAGTCAGCCTTGGGACAGGGAATGCCTACAGTTTGGACTGCAGAGCATCGGGCTGTCCGAAGTCATGAAAGGGGTTTTTTACTTGGCAAGACAAGCATCGGCCTATGATGATGACACGATTCAAATACTGGAGGGGCTGGAAGCGGTCCGAAAACGTCCGGGCATGTATATCGGCTCAACAGATGCTAGAGGACTGCACCACTTGGTCTATGAAATTGTCGATAATGCGGTGGACGAGGCGCTCGCTGGTTTTGGCAATCGCATTTTGGTCCGAATTCATCAGGACGGCAGCCTCAGCGTTCGTGACTTCGGCCGGGGAATGCCGACTGGGATTCACAAAACCGGAAAGCCAACCGTGGAAGTCATTTTTACCATTCTTCATGCCGGAGGAAAATTCGGACAGAGCGGCGGCTATAAAACGAGCGGCGGTCTGCATGGCGTCGGATCTTCAGTCGTCAATGCCTTATCTGAATGGCTGGAAGTGACGATTTGGCGCGATGGTTCGATCTATCGACAGCGCTTTGAGCACGGCGGTCATCCGTCAACCACGCTTGAAAAAATCGGTACGACACGTGAGACTGGATCGTTGATTCATTTTAAACCGGATCCACAAGTCTTCAGCACAACCTCTTTTCAATTTGATGTTCTGAGTGAACGGCTGCGGGAATCAGCATTTCTGCAAAAGGGAATGAAGATTGTTCTGACCGATGAACGCAGCGAAAAAGAAGAAACCTATCAGTATGATGAGGGGATTAAAGCCTTTGTTGCTTATTTAAACGAAGAAAAGGATGTCCTTCATCCGGTTGTCGCGTTTGAAGGAAAGACCAATGAGATGGAAGTGGATGTCGCCTTTCAATATAATGACGGCTATTCAGAGAGCTTGATTTCATTCGTTAATAATGTCCGTACAAAAGACGGGGGTACCCATGAATCCGGATTTCGTACCGCATTGACGCGGGTATTCAATGACTACGCCCGAAAAACGGGGTTGCTTAAAGATAAAGAAAAGAATCTTGAGGGCAGTGACGTGCGTGAAGGATTCATGGGCATTGTTTCGGTGCGTATACCTGAGAATCTGCTTCAATTTGAAGGGCAAACGAAGGAAAAACTGGGGACGAATGAAGCACGTTCGGCAGTTGATGCCGTTGTTTCCGAACAATTATCTTATTTTTTTGAAGAGAATCCGCAAACAAGCGAGATGCTGATTCGTAAAGCGGTCCGTGCCCGTCAGGTTCGGCTGGCTGCGCGCAAAGCACGTGATGATGCCCGAAGCGGCAAAAAAAACCGCAGGAAGGAATCTGTGCTTAGTGGCAAGCTGACACCAGCCTCTTCGAAGAATGCCGATCGAAATGAACTCTATCTAGTCGAAGGTGATTCGGCGGGCGGCTCAGCAAAGCAGGGCCGAGATCGCAAGTTCCAGGCGGTGCTGCCGCTGCGCGGTAAGGTCATCAATACGCAAAAGGCGCGATTGGACGACATTCTAAAGAACGAAGAAATTAATACGATTATCTATGCCATTGGTGCAGGCGTGGGCACTGATTTTACAATCAAAGACAGTAATTATGACAAAATTGTAATCATGACGGATGCAGATAATGATGGCGCCCATATTCAAGTCCTGCTTCTGACCTTCTTCTTCCGTTACATGCGCCCCCTGATTGAAGCTGGAAAGGTCTATATTGCACTGCCGCCTTTATATAAAGTCAGTAAGGGAATCGGGAAAAAGGAAGTTTTAGAATATGCTTGGGATGATAACGGGCTTAAGGATGCCATTCAGAAAATTGGCAAAGGCTATATCATTCAGCGCTATAAAGGTCTCGGTGAAATGAATGCCGATCAGCTCTGGGAAACAACCATGAACCCTGAATCAAGAACATTGATCCGTGTCAAAATTGATGATCAGTCTTATGCAGAAAGACGTGTGACCACACTGATGGGTGACAAGGTCGAACCCCGGCGAAAATGGATTGAATCGCACGTCGCTTTTGGATTGGATGAGGAAACCAATATTCTTGAAAATGAGAATTTGAGTGTTGTGAAAGGTGCTGAAACAGATTGAGTAACCGGGAAAAATTGCTTGATTTGCCATTAGAGGAAGTGATTGGTGATCGCTTCGGCATTTATAGCAAATATATTATTCAGGAGCGTGCGTTGCCGGATGTTCGTGATGGTTTGAAACCCGTTCAACGCCGTATCCTTTATGCAATGTTTCGCGACGGAAATACAAATGACAAGCCCTTTCGCAAATCGGCGAAAACCGTCGGAAATGTGATCGGTAATTATCACCCACATGGTGATTCTTCGGTCTATGAAGCCATGGTCCGAATGAGTCAGGATTGGAAAGTGCGGATGCCGTTGATTGAAATGCATGGAAACAACGGTAGTCTTGATGGGGATCCACCAGCCGCGATGCGCTATACGGAGGCGCGATTGTCGAAAATATCCGCTGAGCTGATTCGTGATATTGATTCAAAAACGGTGGATTTTGTTTCGAACTTTGATGATACCCTTGAGGAACCGATTGTTTTTACGTCCAAGTTTCCCAACCTCCTGGTGAACGGTTCAACAGGTATTTCTGCGGGTTACGCGACAGAAATTCCACCGCACTCTTTATCAGAGATTATTGACGCAACGATCATGCTGATGGAGCATCCGAATTGCAGCGTTGATGATCTGATGACTTTTGTCAAGGGTCCTGATTTTCCGTCGGGTGGAATCGTTCAGGGGATTGACGGCATTCGAAAGGCTTATCGGACGGGTAAGGGCAAGATAGTGATTCGAGCAAGAACGACTGTTGAAACCCTGCGCACCGGCAGACAACAAATCGTTATTACGGAGCTTCCCTATGAAGTGAATAAAGCGCTTCTTGTCAAAAAAATGGACGAGCTGCGTCTCGATCATAAAGTCGAAGGCGTGGCTGAAGTCCGCGATGAGACCGATCGCAGTGGTATGCGCATGGTCATCGAATTAAAAAAAGAAGCAGATGCTCAAGGTATTCTTTATTATTATTTTAAAAATACCGATCTGCAGGTTGCCTATAATTTTAATATGGTCGCCATTGATCATAAGACGCCGAAACAGCTCGGTCTGAAACAGATCTTGGAAGCCTATATTCATCACCAAAAAGAAGTCATCACTCGGCGTTCTCAATTTGAGCTGCAAAAGAGCAAAGATCGGATGCATATTGTTCAAGGATTGATCAAGGCTGTTTCCATTTTGGATGATGTCATTCGTGTGATTCGAGCATCGAAGGATAAAAAGGATGCTAAAATGAATTTGTCCCGAGAATTCGATTTTAGCGAACCTCAGGCTGAAGCCATCGTCAGTCTGCAACTCTATCGTCTGACGAATACGGACATTCTGACGCTGCAAAAAGAAGAAGAAGAATTGAAGCAGAATATTATACGGTTGGAAGGCATTCTTTCTTCAGAAAAAAAACTGATCGCCGTGATACGCAACGAATTGAAGGATATTCGCAAGAAATATGCGGATGGGAGAAGAACGACGATCGAGCAGGAAATCGAAGATATAAAAATCGATCTGGAAGTCATGGTCGCTTCGGAAGAAGTCATGGTCTCTTTGACGAAACATGGGTATATTAAGCGCACCAGCTTACGTTCATTTGCGGCAAGCAGTCAAGATGACGCTGCAATGAAGGACACAGATCATATGATTTTTCAAAAGCAAATGAATACGACCGATACATTGCTTGTTTTCACGGATAAGGGCCGCTACCTGTATTTGCCAGTACATGAGATTCAGGACAAACGCTGGAAAGAGATGGGGCAGCACGTTGCTAGTCTTGTCCCAATTGCTGATGAGGAACAAATTATTTCGGCAATTCCTGTTTCTGATTTTAAAGAAAAGGAACGTTTCCTTGTCTTTGTTACCGAGCTTGGGATGATCAAACGGAGCGAATTAAGCGACTATCAGGCGCAGCGTCGCTCCAAACCGTTAATGGCTTTGAAACTGAAAAAAGATGATCATTGCTTGAATGCCTTTCTGACGGATGGAAAAATGGATCTGCTGATTGTCACCTATTCCGGTTATGGCTTACGTTTCGCTGAAGAAGAGGCTGGTTTGATTGGTCAGCGAGCCGCGGGTGTGAAATCGATACTCCTGAAAGAAACGGATCGCGTGATTGGCGGAATGGCCATCACTCCCGGCGAAGAGACGGATCTTTTGATTGCAACTGATCGTGGTTCCGTTAAAAAAATTGCGGTTCTCAAGCAGATTGAGAAAGGTGTACGAGCTCGACGAGGACTGGCGTTACTGCGTGAATTGAAAGCGAAACCGCATCACATTGCCGGCATTCAGCAGGTAGGGACAGCGAGCACAGTCATACTGCTTACGGATCACGGGAAAGAAGTCCCTGTGCAGTCAGCCGATGTCCGTCTATCGGATCGCTTCAGTAATGGTTCGTTTGTGCTCGATCAAGAGAGCGACGGGTCGGTTGTTCAAATCTGGAAGGCTGTGGAACCGGAAGATCAGGAAACGGGAGGATGAGTCCTTCCTTTTTTTGACGGTTATTGTTTATTGTTTGGTCCTTTGATTTTTAGGATAAGCGGCGGATTCCGAAAAAAGAACTGATAAATAATTAGAGTGAACGTCAAAACAAGCATATAGATCGGTAATGAATAAAACATTTGGTAGTGGTTACGGTAGCGATAGACACCTGCATGCCAGGAAAGAGCTTCCGCGAAAATCGATATGAGCGCCCATATGGCTGTATAGAGAAAAAAATACAGTCGATTTTGCCGAATAAGGCTGCATCCATACATGAACAGATAGGCAAACGGACCGAACATCAATTGTGAAACATAATCCCATACATCAATTCCGGATGTGTCGTTGATATCGTAGAAATCAAATGGCCCAAGGCAGAGGACGTTGTCGAACAGCATGACTAAATAAATGCCGAGAGTGATCGCCAATACAGTCTGGGCACGGGAAAAACGTTTGGGTAAAAAAAAGATGACGAGGTAACCCACTGCTAAAGTTAAAATAATAAACCCTTCATTGCTATTAAGAAAATGATCATAGGTTCTCACAGAGACTACTCCTTTGCTGTTTTTCGTTCTGAATTTCCAGCCGCCTTTTTAAATCCAAGTGAGAGAAGACGAATGAGTAGAATATAAAGAAGATAACCACCCATGAGAATCGGCCACGAGAGTAACGAGACAAGTATATAGCGTTCTTCAATAATGGAATAGATCATAAAAAGACCGAGAAATAGAAAATCGATCAAAGAACGTCCGATTGTGTTTTTCTTATCTAAATCATTAATAAACAAGACGGTCAAAAGAGGCATAATGCCATTCCGATTAATAAGCAAAGCTAGAAATTCGTAAATTCTATAGGGCATATGTTTGTAATACATAGGATATGCAGTACCGTTCAAGACCAGCATGATAATAATTGAACTGGACAGAAAGATAAATAATGCATGATCCTTACTAATATTCAATTTGACCAGTAAAAACCAGCCAATCGTTAACCATAAGAGACAGATATTGGCAGCGAGTACCATATTAGGATCTTCCATTCGGGTATCAGACTTATTTTTAGGATGTTCTTATTGCCGGAAAACATGCATTTCGTCCTGAATTGGGTATTTGTCGATTTCATGCACAAGCATAAGTTCTCATCTATTTTTTTGAGGCTGGGCAATCTGTTCGCATATCTGTGGAAAATTCGTTACAATGAACGATGGATGATCTTTGTCCAATTTCTTTCGCTTGTTCTGAAAGAGAGGATACGGAGGTATTTATTAGTGACAGCTAATCAGGAAATTGTTGATATAACGATTATCGGTGGTGGACCAACCGGTCTTTTTACGGCTTTTTATGCGGGAATGCGCCAGATGAAGGTCAAATTAATTGAGAGTCTGCCGCAGCTTGGCGGACAGCTTGAGACGCTTTATCCAGAGAAAGATATTTTTGATGTTGCCGGATTTCCAACCATTAAAGCCAAAGATTTAGTTCAAAATTTAACAAAGCAAGCGCTGCAATTCCATCCGCAAGTTATTCTTGATCAAAAAGTCGTAAAGCTGCAGCGACTTTCAGATGGAAGGATTGAACTTGAAACGGAAAATGGGGAGAAGCATTTGAGCCATACCGTGATCATTACGGCAGGTGTCGGCGCTTTCTCACCGCGACCGCTTAAGGTTGAAAATACTCGTCAATATGAGCAAGGCAATCTGCATTATTATGTCAATGATATTCAGCAATTTGCCGGTCGTTCTGTCGTAATACTTGGCGGAGGTGATTCTGCAGTGGACTGGGCGAATACACTCGAACCGATTGCCAATAAGGTCACCATTGTTCATCGCCGAGAAGCGTTTCGGGCCCATGAAAGCAGTGTCAAACAAATGAAACAGTCCTCGATTGATGTCGTGACTCCCTTTACGGCAAAGGATGTTGCCGGAGAGGGCAAGAGAATTGAAAAACTTATTGTCGAAGAAGTGAAGGGCGATAGAAAAATCGAAATTCCGCTCGATGATTTGATCGTTAATTATGGCTTTATTTCAGTACTGGGTCCGATTAAGGACTGGGGGCTGACCCTTGATAAGAATTCGATCGTCGTCAATACGAAGATGGAAACCAATATACCAGGAGTCTATGCGGCTGGCGATATTGCTAGCTATCCCGGAAAAGTTAAATTGATTGCCACCGGGTTCGGTGAAGCACCGACTGCTGTCAATAACGCTAAACATTTCATTGATCCGGATGCTCGGACGCAGCCCATGCACAGTTCCAGTTCCGGCGAACTTTTTAATCAATAAAAAATCATAAAGGGTATGAATAGGAATGGTGCCGTTTGCATCACAATGCGAACGGTTTTTTTCTGCAAGATGAATGATCATGATAAAAACTTCTGTGGCCAAATAGGACAGAAACGTCGATTTAATTTAAAAGGAGTACTGCTCATGTCGCTGAATGATCTGGATAATCGTTTGAAAACTGCCTTGATAAAACTTTTCCTTTTGCTGGATCAGCAAAAAGTGCCTTACACAATCGACGGCACCTTAGCCTTATTGTTACAAGGTGTGTCCCTGTCGATCAATGAAGAAAAACAGGCGAATCGGATTAACGTTCAATGGGATGCTTTCGCAGATTTTGTCCGACAGTTCGAGAAGCCGATACCCATTGAAGAAGCGGGGGGACAAGCTTCTCGTGTTATTATTGACGAACAGGTCTTTGAGATCTCTTGTACATATGGAACGGTTATCCGCACGGACCCTGATCGCCTCTACCTGTCTATTGGTGAACATGCTGTGCCTGTTAAATGTTTTGACTATTTTCTCCGCACACTTGATCAGAATGATCCCTTGAAAGCTGCTGTAAAAGAACATCTAAGACATTTGCAGCAGGTGGATGCCTCAGAGAACGGGAAAGCATGGAATGAGGATGCGTATCAAGCTTGGGTCAACCGATTTGGTTCTCCTTCAGAATCCGCAGAGAAAATTGCCCGTAATCCGCTTGCTCGCCTAGGTGCTTTGGGTCCATATTTCGCCCATAAGGAATTAAAGGGGAAGAAAGTTATTAATTTGCTCGGTTCGCATGGAGGAAAAGCGATTGCTCTGGCAAAAATGGGAGCCGACGTAACAGTCGTTGATATATCCGCCGAAAATGCTGAATATGCTAGGCAGACCGCTGCAGCACTTCATGTTCCGCTCAATTATCTTGTAACGGATGTTTTGACACTGTCCAGTGACTATTCGCTGACTGCCGATTACCTGTTCATGGAATTAGGCATCGTTCATTATTTTATCGATCTCGAACCGCTTGCCAGTCTTGTGTATCGGTTACTGAAACCCGGAGCTGTCTTCATTCTTCAGGATTTTCATCCCGTTTCGACCAAACTTGTGACGACAAAGGGGAAGAAGCAGGTTGTCTTCGGTAATTATTTTGACAAGAAATTGATTGAGCGACAAGTTGCTTACGGCAAACATCTTCGGGGCGAAGAACTGGTGCACAAAGTTTATCTCAAAGAATGGACTTTGGGAGAAATTGTCACGGCCTTTGCTTCCACTGGTCTTCGAGTTAAGACATTGGATGAAGCACCAAATATGAAAATTGCTGATATTGGATTGCCCAAATTATTCACTCTCGTCTGTTCAAAGGATCAGTAATCCGGGCAGGCTCGCATAGTAGATCGGTGCTTTTACATCGGTCATTTGCTGAACAATTGCGCGATCAATTCCGATAAAGAGAATATGAGGGGCCATTTGATTTTTAACTTTTTAAAAGTTTTATCGAAGATTTTTTATCAAATGTTGTTTTATTTGTCTTAATCTTGCTCTTTTGAAGAGCTAGCGAATAGTTATAAGGAGTAAGCGGAAAAATAAAAGTTGAAAAAGTTAGCTGGGAATCAATGCGTAATTTTTAAAAAACGTTTCTTTTGTGGGATGCTTATATTGGTTTATCATTAAACTGATAACAAGTCAAAGAAGGTGAAATCAATTGAAAACGAATACTGGAGAAATACCGTCCGAGAAGAAAATAAAAATAAGCAATCAATTGTGGAAAATGCTCTCGAGGGCTTATCATTTGCAAGCAAAATCTTATAATCAGTTCTTAAAGGAATGGGGACTTTCGTTATCGCAATATCATATTCTGTCCCAGATTGGAAGCCACGAACGGATCTCGCAAAAAGAATTAGCCGAGCGCCTCTATGTCTCTAAAGGGAATGTGACCCAATTAATTAGTAAAATGGAGAAATCCGGTCTGATACATCGAGAACAAGAATGGAAAACAAAATATCTGACTCTAACAGAACAAGGGTTAGCACTTTTTCGCGAAATTGAACCTCAGCAGAAATTATTTCTCTTTCGACGATTTCAGGAGATGCCGAAAAAAGAACAGAAAGAAATGACTCGCTTACTTGACGCATTCATTTGTTTGCAAACAGCCAATAATCCTGCTGAAGTGGGGGAAACAGAAGAAAAAGATTCCGAAAAAAACTGAAGCATAGCGTTGTGTGAGCGATATCTTCTAGGAGTATCGCTTTAATTTTGCCTATTTATGTCGAACGTACATATTAAATAAACGTTTAATTAAGTCCTTTGTTTGTTTTTCTCTGTCGGTGCTTTATCCGAAGGTAACCGGCAACAAACAGCCATCAAAACATTCCTCGTTTTCGAGTAGGTAAAAAGAGATTTAATTATTGGCATTTCCTCAAGCCCATTTAGAAAAAACACTTTTCCCTTTGGTCGATTTACACCAGCCGCTTTCTTTCCGATCAAGTCTATTTATAGTCTATGCATAGTTAATCTAAAAATATATGCAAAATATAAGTAGTTTATACTTTATTTATACGCATAAAGTGTGTATATTTATATGTATAAACTAAATGGATGGACTAACCAAGAAGAGAGGGAAGCTTTTATGCCAAATAAAACGATCTATGTGCCCGACGCTGACTTACAGGTCTTTGATGATGCCCAGTCTGTCTCCGGGAAAAATCTGTCGGCAACGATTGTCCAAGCTTTGCGTTTTTTTATAAAAATAGGTGAGGGCAAGGGATTTGAGCATATTGAAGTTTCAGAAGGTGAAAAAGGTTTCTATAAGAGAAAAAGATTTATTGGCAGGGAATTGGCTTCAGCAAGTGTGATGGATGAAAAAGGCGAGCGGATGTCTAACTATATCGTTTACGAAACGGCACATGGGCGTTTTGCCGTTTTTATCACGGTTGAAAGGAAGATGCCGCTGGAAAAATCGATCGAAAGAGAACTCGAAAAACGCATTATGGAGCGGATCGCCGGGGAGAATAAAGGGTCATTACACGTGGCGCCTGAAGAATCGATGCCTGAAGTTCGCCGTTTGGAAATTTATCAGACGATTGATAATCTGACCGGACATATTCCGACCGATCTTTTCCGGGCGCTTCATGAAATCAAAGATGGTGAGTTTCTTGATATCTGAAAGATCAGGTATTTCACCCGAGGTTTTGTTTTTTATAACGATGGAGGGAACAGAATGATTCGTATCCTTACTAAGCAGCAGGATGGGAAACTATCCCATTATTCACAACTTGATCAGCAGGCGAGAGAGAATATAATCTGGCATTGGACAGATATCAGCGAACCGACTGATTCCGAAGAGGACCAAGCCGCTAATTCTCTTCCTGTCGCTTTGCATCAAAAAGAGGATAAGCAGCTCAAGAGACGCCCGCAGATCAAACTGTTTCATGATTACTTTCTGTTAACTATAATGGCTGTCAGTCCCAATACGCTAAAAGCTCACGAAATACGCTTATTTGTTGGTCATAATTTTCTGATCTCTCATCATCATGATAATTTGAAAGCAGTAAATGATGTCTGGCATGAATGCCGAACAGAAGATAGTAAATTAACTGACGATGAAACGCCCACGGAAATACTTCATCGTTTAATCGATCGGCTGATTGAGCAGTATTATATGACAGCGAATCTGCTTGAAGATAAGATTGATAACCTGGATAGAAATTCAAAGCGAGAATCCATTGGTCAGCTGAATCGTCGTGTTTTTCAGATCCGCAGCGAATTGTTGACTTTTCGGCGAGTGGTTTCTCCGCTGCAGGACATCGTTCAGCGAATGATTGGTTCCTCATCTATTGAGACGTCGGATGAAGAGACCCTATTTTTGCGTAATATTAATGAAGCATTGGCCAGAATTGTCCATCTTATTGAGTCAAATATGGAAATAACGTCAGATATCCGTGACAGTTATCTTTCGTTAACCTCTTACCGCACGAATAGCATTATGCAAACGCTCACTGTAATTACGACTATTTTTATGCCTCTCAGTTTTATTGCCGGAATTTATGGCATGAATTTTCGGTATATGCCTGAACTGAAATGGCATGATGGCTATTTTATTGTTCTGATCCTGATGATGGGTATCGCAATCAGTATGTATTTTTGGTTTCGAAAAAAAGGATGGTTTAGAGATTAACCGATATATATCGTGATATGGGTTGAAGGATGGAGAGATCATGACCAAACTTGCACATGGCCGCGCAATCTTTGCGTAAATCTGAAAACAGGATATAGCGCAGAGATTGCCGAATTATCGGGTCCTGGCAAAAAGATGGCCTGAGCAGTTGTGCCTGAATTTCCTTTTCTCTTTGATTGGGTGCCACAAGGAATAATTTACTGGTTTCTTGACCAAAAGAAAGTGAAAGGTCGCGCAGTCGCAGCATGCCTGAATAGATCGATGTGCTTTTTTCAACCTCAAAGCCGCAGACAATCGTTCCGGAACTATCCAACCAAAGGACATCAATCAAAGCAATTGTTTTTGCGGTATCATCGGAAATATCTTGTAAGGAAAGCTTGCTGATTGAATAAGTACCAAGACTTTTTCCTTTCCATTGACGTTGGTGATCATTCCCCGCAATCCACACAAAATAGCCCAAAGCACGTCCCAATTCAGCCAGATGGCCTTGCATTTCACTATGAACATTCTCTTCAGCTAGATCGAGAAGAATTTGTGTGTGTCGACTTTTCATCTGCTTTCTTCTTTTCTCAACATTCTGTTCCAAGAATTGCGTTGCATTTTCTGGAATAAGCATGCGTCCAGCGCCAAGTTCAAATAGCAATCCAGCAAATGCACCTAGATCTGTCGATAAGGCAGCTTGGTGATTCATCGCTAGAATGGTTTCACGAATTTCCAGATAATCAGGCCATGAACCTAATTTCTTCTTTGCGTGAAATAAGGCATTGAAACCACGCAATATAGCCGTATTAAAAGGGGGGAAGAGTGTCGGATGAAGAAAATAAAGGATATTGGCACAAGCCGGCCCCATACCTTTAATTTTTAACTGATCGAATTGGAGAATTGCTTTTAAAATCTGTTCTTCTTTTTTAGCCAGAAGACAGGCATTCAAAAACCTAGCGAAGGCGAGCTGATTGATTCTGTTTTCATAAATATCTGGAATTCTTAGCTTCGGTTTCCATGAAAAAGCATGTGCAGCTCCTTTAAAAATTTGCTTTTGTTCTGAGATCGCTGTTACCACCGTTTCAAGACTGGATCCTTTAAATTGATGACCAAATGTGTCTGCCTCTATTTCCTGAATCACCAACTTTATCCCTTTCTTAATCGTCCGAAAAGCTTTCAATCGTTCTTCACTTGTAATAAACCACGTATTGTATACAGATTCTTCGTCTCTTTCAAAAAGATTGACTAAATCCTCCAAAAAATTACTAACTGCCATGCTCATCCGCCCCTATGCCAATTGCCGTATTTCTTCAATTATTATAGCTTATTTACCGACTGAATGGACTTTTTTTCACGGAGTTAGTAAACCGATCGATAAAAGCGGATTGCAAGAGGACGAGCATATGATACACTTAATGACATAAGTGTATGAGTGATGAGTGAAGGGAAGAGTCGAGTCTTATGGAAGAATTAAAAGAACGAATTATTAAAGAAGGTCAGGTGATTGGCAGCAATATTTTAAAGGTAGATCGCTTTCTGAATCATCAAATTGATCCGGTATTTATGCAGAGAATCGGCAAACAATTCGCCAAGCTTTTTGCCCCGCAAAATATCAGCAAGGTGATAACCATCGAATCATCTGGCATCGCTCCGGCCGTCATGACCGGACTCGCACTGCAGGTTCCGGTGATTTTCATTCGTAAAAAGAAACCAGTCACCGCGAACGAAGAGGTTCTCGTGACTGATGTATACTCATTTACCAAGAAAGTAACAAATACGATCTACATAGAAAAAGGATTGCTCACTCCTGATGATCGTGTCCTGATCATTGATGATTTTCTGGCGAATGGAGAAGCTTCGCTGGGGTTGGTTCGCTTGATTGAACTATCCGGCGCCAAGGTTGCAGGTATTGGGATTGTTGTCGAAAAATCGTTTCAGGAAGGACGGAGAAGGCTGGATCAGGCAGGGTATGCGGTTCATTCCCTGGCTCGCGTCGCTTCATTAGAAAAAGGAGAGGTTCAATTTTTAGATTAATTGAATCGCAGCAGTTGAATTATCTGGCGCCAGTTCCGCGCGACAAGAGGGAAGAACAGGGAACCGTTAAAACGATATAACATAAATATAATTATGTAAACTTAGCGTGCAAAAAAAGGCCTGAAAAAAGCTTACTAATAAGAGTGCTTTCCAGATGGATCATCCTTATCTTGGAATTCGTCTTCATCAAAATGATCATCCATATGATCGACTGCCCTTTTCAATTCATCATTTGATAAATGGGTATAAATCATCGTTGTTTGAATCGATGAATGGCCAAGCTGACGACGCAATTTGGGGATATCATTATTTTCTGCTTGGTAGCGCGTAGCAAATGAATGCCGTAATTTATGCACAGATAAAGAGGGTTTGCCAAAGGCCGTCGCATATTTTTTGACGAGATTCTCGATGGCGCGTGGGCTGAGCCGACGTGTCGTTCCTTTGGGGCCCATAGATGCCGCGACAAAGAGTGCTTTATTTGTTTGTGAAATTTTATATTTTTTTGAGCGGATGGATAAATAGTCCTCAAGATCCAGAGCACCCTGCTCGCTGAAAAAGACGTATTGCTCCTTATTGCCTTTGCGAATGACGCGAGCCATGCGTTTATTCAGATCAATATCCGCGAGATCTAAGCCGACGACCTCGGAAAGTCGAAGCCCAGAACCGAGAATTAAAGAAATAATAGCGGTATCACGTTCGGCATTTTGTGCGTGAAAGTTCAGCAATTTCTGATTTTCTTTGATCGTTTCACAGTAATCTTGAGCGACGAATTGGCGGAATTGTTCATATTCATCGTTCCAGAGAATTTTACCAGCCATTTTCTGAGCGATGGTTTCCTGATCCTCTTTGACTTTATTAAAAGCAATCTTTGCCATCACATTTCGAGTCAAATAGGGCTGCAAATCCTCGGTTTCCGCAACATTCTGCAAGTAATTGAAGAGTGACTTCAATGAAGAGAGCTTGCGGTTAATCGTAAATTTATCGTTTTGCAGTCGAAATTGAAGATAGGATAGAAAATTTTCGACGGATTGGGGCGTCAGCGCTTCCAGACAGCTCAATGGAATATCGATTCGCGCGCCAGTATAAAAACCTTCTGAAAGCAGCCAGTCAAAAAAAATCAGATAGTCATGACAATAATTAAGCAAAGAACGCGGTGACATTGTGCGCATTTTCTTATCGACATATTCGCCGACATACCAAGGTAGCTCAGCAGTTTTTTGATCAATACGATCATAAAGATGATTCGTGCGCGCGTCAGCCATTGTTAAAACCTCCCAAAGGAATAGACCTGAATAACATAAAAGAGCCTACCTTTATTTTACCATTTGAAGATTACTTCGTCAAAATTATATTTTACGCAGTAATACATCTATTAAAAAATAGAATGACAATAAGCCCATTCTATTTGTCTGGCGACGAGAACCTGGGGACCATTATGACAAGAACTTAGGGAATCAGCCTCTATCCCCCAATTTTACGACAAGAACTTGGGGACTCTCTTCTCTAATCATCTGTATAAAGGTTTTGAATAGCTCGTTCTAATGGGCTTACATATGGTTTATATTGTCTAATCTGGTTATTAATTGAACATGTTTGAGAACCAATGTCACGTAAATTATACTCTCGTCTAATAAAAATCATTTTTTGCTTTCCCTGTTTTGGGATCAATGCTAAATAAAATGGCATTTCTTCAATATTAAATGATTTATGGAACAAATTTGTAGAAACTTTGTTTCTCCAATACAAAAAGCGTCCAATTAATAAATCACTTGACATATGTAATAATAGCCAGTTTAAAATTCCTTTGTCTTCAAGCTCTGAAAAGTCTATCATATTTGTCTGGCGACACAAACCCGAGGATTATTATGACAATAACTTAGGAACTAAGCATCTATCGATCAAATTTACAACAAGAACATGGGAGCTTTGTTATTGTTTCAACACTTTTTTAGTCCCCATGTTCTTGTTGTCATTTGTTATTAGACAGAAAATCATTAATAAAATAAATGTATCAATTGATTCGACCGATTATGACAGAAACTGCATATTAATTGAAGTACAATTGGATCAAGCTTATTAATTATATAGGCATTATATGAAATAATCTTTGATACTGTATAATTAGTAAAGGAGACGATAACATTGTGGATAGAAAGGAATTGATATTATGCTAAAAGCGCTCATTAGTAGTCTATTAATTAGTTTGGTTGGATTTTTAGTTGGTCTATTTATTCCAAACCATTCAATTATCACGGATGTTTTAGGGATCGGAGGTATTCTTTGCTTCTTTCTTTCTGCAACTTCAGTCGGGGCATTTGTTAGTGGCGACAGAATGAGAGGAAATTTCTGGTCGGAATCTAAAAAAGGCAGGCAAGAACGCATAAGGACTGCAGCGGTGTCAGCAATATTTGGCGGGCCACTTATTCTTGCGGCAATTGGATTGTATTTATTATAAAAATTGGAGGAGATCTTATGAAAAAGATATTTGTACTTTCAAGTTTGATTATAGCGGTTTCATTGTTGACAGGATATCAAAATGCTTCTGCCAAGTCTTCGGATTCAAGTAACAACAATAATCATACAATTGTACTTACCAAACATTCCGAAGAAACGGATTTGAATGTATTATACGATAGAGCCGTTCATGGGATCACTGATTCTTCAATAAAAACGAAACTTCCTTCCCCAACTGTAAACGTTCAACGTGTTCTTAATAATAATAACTACACTGATCCTTCAAATTTAAGGGCGTCCTCTGCCGATTTTAAAACTAAAACTTATTCAACGGCTTAGGTTATTAGCACCACCAAAACGGGTGATACTACGACTCAAGATGTCGCACAAACATCTTTTGTAACTTTACAATCGCTATCATCTGGTTCACAAAGTGGTTCAAAGACTGATAATTCTATATCTATCAGAGCTTATTCAACAATTCACTATTCTGTTAAGTCAATTAGTGGCCCTGATGGCGTAAAAGAAACTTCGGCTAGTGGTGGTTGGAAAATATTAGACTCTTCAGCATCATTAACTGGGCGAACAGTGCTTTTGGGTACTTCAGGATTGTCAACAGCTAATGGATTTGGAACAGTACAAAAGGTTACACATAATCCTTCGGGAAATACATGGTCATATTCAACTCCGTCAAGTTGGGTCTATGTCCTTAAAGGTAATGACTATGAGACGGTAGGTGCAACGACAACTGTAACTGTTCATGGACACGGTTCAAGTTGGAAATTACAATTTACCAATAATCTTTAATAAAATTACTTTAAAATAATTTTTTTAAATAAAAGGCCAACAAATAGAATTTTTGTTGGCCTTTTATTTCGATGTTCTTCCAAATTCTTCAGCGATACCATAGACTTGATCTTACAGTGTACTGACATAAGTTTTCTGTAAATTTAAAAATGCCTTTCGATCACCTATCGTTTTCTTCATTGTTGCAATTCATAATAGCGAATTGTATAACGAACCCGAGCAATAAACAAAATAAAACCGTCAATGTCTAACCAGTGGCGGCTAGGCAACAAAACTGCATTTGCAGAATCACACTCAACTGGATATTAGAAAATAATCAGTCTCGTGTATGGGCATACAACTGGCGGATTATTTTCTGTCTTTATTTGACTTACGACTGAGTTAATTGCAAGCATGATTGATTCGAATACTGTCATTTTATCACCCCCTCGCCTTAGAGAGTGTGAATCCGCAGATACCCTTTTATGCCTAGGCCTATTATACTAGTATTCTATTGTTATGGAGCGAAAAAAAACATTTTGATGTAGGAACCGATTAATATAATTTTTGTTCTTCATTTAATCCGCTGCTAGTTGTAAGCCTCTAGTCATTGTTGCTGCTGAATACTTCTTATCTATCTTAAAAATCTATCCTAAAAATTGAAGTTTGACCTTGGCTTCTATCTTTGTCCTTTATCTCAATGTCCTGAGCAGTTTCATCACCCCCTCGCCTTTTTTGACTGCACTTCTGTTCTTGCTTTCGTTGCCTCCTCCTCTCTGCCTTTGGCTTATACAGTATGGCAAAGCTGAATGCTAAATCTTGAGTTCTCCACGAGAGTCCTCGTTGTTACTGTTAATAATCCCCATTTCAGGAATGAGAAGTATCTTTATTCCATCAACTCACTCGCTCTGATTAATCAAACGATTATTTGCACGTTTTCTGCATTGCTGTATACTATAGTCAAATAGACGTTTGATTGGAGGAGTTTAAATGAATAAACCGCAGGATGATATTTGTGAAGTGACCTGTATCCACAAAGACAAAGTCATGCGTGTCAGAAGAAGTCTGGAAAAGAACAACACGGTTGTGATTGCGGATCTGTTTAAAATTTTAGCGGATCAAACCCGGATAACCATTGTCCATGCATTAGCGCTTGAGGAAGAACTATGCGTTTGTGATGTCTGTGCAATTGTCGGCTGCTCGAAAGCGACAGCTTCCCACCATTTACGCTTATTGAAGAAAATCGGCTTTGCACATTCTCGTAAAGAAGGAAAATTCGTTTATTACTCACTTGACGACGATTATGTCCGCCAGCTTGTCCAGCTGGCTTTTAAGCATCAAGCTTCTCAAGAAAATCTTGATCACGAGGCCATGGCCTGAAAAATAGAAAAGAGATGTCTCTGTTCAAATGAAAAGGATACAATTCACACCTATTGCCGATTCCAAAAAACAATGTCCTTGCTCAACCTGCGTGCATCAAGAAATCGAGGAATGTGTTGTAGAAAAATGCAATTGTTGCGACTGCTACGTGACGAGTGGAAATCTGGCGGTAAAACCGGATGACTGCGATTGTTGTGCAGATGAACTTGATGACGGCTGTCATGATCAAGAACATGAGGATCACTGTGAGGAGAATTGCTGCGATGATGATGAAAACGAAGGCGAACACAGTTTAAAAGAAGTCCCTCTTCTTGAGCGTGATCTTTCTTCAGCGGTTTATCAGGTCAGTGGGATGGATTGCCCGGCCTGTGCCCGATCGATTGAAAAAAGTGTCTCACGGATACCCGGAATAGCAGCTGTTCAGGTTCACTATAGTACGGGGAAGATGCGTGTTGCTTATTCAGATTTCAGTAAGCTCTCCCCTATTCCGAAACAGGTCAGTAAACTTGGCTATCAGATAAAACTTGATGAAAATTCAAATTTGCAAAATGAATCATACATCAGAGAAAATTACCGAATTGAAGGAATGGATTGCGGCGCTTGTGCAAAAACGATTGAGAAACATTTGAATCGTTTCCCCGAGGTACAGAGCGTTGATGTGAATTTTTCATCGGGAAAGATGGCGATCAGCCATTCTCTTTCTGAGGAACGCATTCAGCAGGAAGTTCAGAAAATCGGTTACCAGGCGCTACCCGATACACCTATGGAACAAGAGACCTCTCAACGTGTTTCTTTTCATCAATCCCTTTGGGAAATCTTAATTTCCGGTTTCTGTATTGCTGCTGGATTAGTCCTGTCTTTCACTTCGTTACCGTTTATTGTCGAGGATGTTTTATACGGTATCGCTCTTGTCATTAGTGGTCGTCAGCCTTTGCGAAGCGGCTATTATGCTTTGCGAAGTCGTTCACTTGATATGAATGTCCTAATGTCCGCAGCAGCTATCGGTGCGGTGTCCATCAATCAATGGTCTGAAGCTGCAATGGTTGTCTGGTTGTTTGCTTTAGGTGCTGTTTTGGAGAATCATTCGGTTGAAAAGACGCGGCGTTCGCTTGGCGATTTGATGAAGGTCGCTCCTGCAGAGGCTTGGATTAAATCAGGCGATTCACTAATTAAAAAGTTCGTTCATGCGGTCATGATCGGTGAAATCATGGTCGTGAAACCCGGGGAAAGCATTCCACTGGATGGCGAGGTTATTAGGGGGGAATCCAGTGTCAACCAGGCACCGATTACCGGAGAATCGATTCCCGTAGATAAAAGTCAGGGAGATACCGTTTTTGCCGGAACGTTGAACGAAAACGGGACACTTGAATGCCAAGTAACTAAATTGTCAACCCATACGGCTATCGCCCGGATCATTCAAATGGTTGAAGAAGCCCAGGAGAAGCAGGCACCAACTCAAACATTCGTTGATCGCTTTGCCCGTATTTATACACCAATTGTATTTACTCTGGCGATTGCGGTCATGGTTATTCCGCCGATTATCGGACTCGGAACCTGGGGCGCCTGGTTTTATAGAGGGTTGGAACTGCTCGTGGTAGCTTGCCCTTGTGCTCTGGTCATTTCAACTCCGGTGGCGATTGTCTCGGCCATCGGCAACGCAGCCAAACAAGGCGTACTGATCAAAGGCGGTGCTTTTTTGGAAAAAGCCGGCCAGATTCAGTCGATTGCCTTTGATAAAACGGGAACGATCACTGAAGGCAAGCCCAGGGTTGCTCGCATTATCACGTTTACCGGAGATGAATCGCGGTTAATTTCATTGGCAAAGACTCTGGAAGACTACTCGACGCACCCGATCGCCCGTTGCCTGTCTGCTTATGCGAACGAGAAAAACGTTCTGGCGATTACCGGTGAGGATTTTCAAAATATTCCCGGTAAAGGCGTTCAAGCGAAGCTATCGGGAACGGTTTATTACGCTGGTAGTCTGAAACTGTTCCGTGAAAAAGGAGTCGGCTCTCAAGAAGAATATGCCCAGGCCCAGGAATTACAGAAAGCCGGTCAGACACTGGTCGTGATTGGCACAGATCAAACACTGATCGGCGCCATTGGCGTTTCGGACACGATTCGGAAAACAACGCATTCAGCTCTCAATCAATTGAAAAAAATAGGTATTCATGATTTGGTGATGCTGACCGGTGATAATCAGAAAACCGCTGAACAAGTGGCGAAAGACGCTGGCATTACCCGTTATTTTGCTGACCTGCTCCCAGAGGATAAAGTCACCGCGATTAAGAAGTTGCAGGCATCTGGACTTAAAACAGCAATGGTTGGTGATGGCATTAATGATGCCCCTGCTCTCGCCAATGCCGACCTTGGCATTGCGATGGGCGGTGCCGGAACGGATACGGCAATGGAAACGGCTGATCTTGTACTCATGGCAGATAATCTGGAAAAATTGCCATTCGCTATCCATCTGAGCCGCAAAGCCTTAGGAATCATTAAACAAAATGTTAGTTTTGCCCTAATTGTCAAGGCTACCGCATTAATCCTGATTTTTCCGGGTTGGCTGACACTCTGGTTAGCCGTGCTCAGTGATACAGGTGCTGCTTTAATTGTTATTTTAAACAGCTTACGTCTCTTTCGGCAAAGCCATTCCTAACAAGCAATTACCCATCATTTCTTCAAGGACACTCATTAAAAAGCGCTTTATCGAGGAGGAAGCCATCTCTCGTAAAGTGCTTTTTAAATTAGAATTGTCTGGAATGATTACATCGAGTCCTCACATCCTCTCTCCCCCCTTTCCCGTTTAATGAGTATTTAATTTGAAATTTATATAAGCTGATGTTAATATAATAATATGATTATATAAGGATGTGATTATATGGATGATAAAAGTAACATGGAAGTGATGTCTTCTTTGTTGAAGATAATCAGTGATAAGACAAGGCTTCAAATGCTGGCCTATTTGAAAAGCGGTGAAATGTGCGTTTGCGAATTTGTTGACCTCTTTGATTTGTCACAACCTGCGATTAGTCAGCATTTAAAGAAATTACGCACTGCTGATGTCATTCTTGACCGCAAACAAGGAACGTGGGTTTATTATCGTCTAAATGCCGATCTTCCAGTGTATCTATCTGGAATTATTCAGACCCTCCCCGTATTAAAAAATAAGGCATGTGATTGTCAAAAGGACAAAAAATCGATTCAATTGGAACTGTCAAAATGAAAAAATTATCTTTTTTAGATCGTTATCTCACTTTGTGGATCTTTTCAGCTATGGTTATCGGTATACTGTTTGGTCGCCTGATTCCTTCTTTCGCTGATGCGCTGAATGCGCTCCAGATAGGAACGACATCGCTGCCAATTGCTGTTGGATTAATCATTATGTTATATCCACCTCTGGCAAAGGTACGTTATGAAGAACTTGGAAAAGTTTTTAAGGACGTTAGAGTCCTCCTGTTATCTCTTGTACAAAACTGGATTATCGGGCCCGTGTTGATGTTCCTATTGGCTATTATTTTTTTACATGGATACCCAGCATACATGACAGGCCTGATTATGATTGGTCTGGCACGTTGCATTGCTATGGTCATTATTTGGAATGATCTTGCTCAGGGAAATCGTGAATATACAGCTGGGTTGGTCGCGTTTAATTCTATTTTTCAAATCCTCTTCTACTCTGTTTTTGCGTATTTTTTTGTTACCCTGCTTCCAGGATGGCTAGGCCTAGAAAACCTTCAGATTCATGTCAGCATGTTTGAAATTTCTCGAAGTGTCTTGATCTATTTAGGCATCCCTTTTTTAGCGGGGATTCTGACTCGCGTGATCTTAGTGAAAGCAAAAGGAAAAGTATGGTACGAAAAAGTTTTCTGTCCGTTGATCAGCCCACTCGCGTTAATCGCTCTGCTTTTTACTATTATTATCATGTTTTCCATCAAGGGTCAGATGATTATCCAGCTGCCCGTTGACGTGATAAGAATAGCCGTTCCACTCTTGATTTATTTTGTGATCATGTTTTTTGTCTCCTTCTTTCTATCGAAGAAAGCAGGAGCCGATTATGGTCAATCTTCGGCGCTTAGCTTTACGGCCGCTAGCAACAATTTTGAATTAGCAATTGCTACGACCGTTGGAATTTTTGGTATTCAGTCCGGTGAGGCATTCGCAGCTGTTATTGGTCCCCTTGTTGAGGTTCCAGTTATGATTGGTTTAGTCAATATTGCGCTTCGCCTGAGGATAAAATTCAATAGCAAGGAACAGGCAGATATGAAAGGTGGCAGTTGAAATGGATAAGAAGCTCGTTTATTTCTTATGTACAGGTAATTCCTGCCGTAGTCAAATGGCGGAGGGTTTCGGGAAAAAGTATCTTTCCGAAGCCTACGATGTTCGTTCAGCGGGTATCGAAGCCCATGGTTTAAATCTGAATGCCGTTCGAGCGATGCAAGAAATAGGTATTGATATCTCCGAACAAAAGTCCAAGATCATTGACTCTGAGTTTCTGAATCAAGCTTATCTTGTGGTGACGTTATGCGGCGATGCCGAGGAAAGATGCCCGATGACTCCGTCTCACGTCAGAAGAGAACATTGGGGATTTGATGATCCAGCAAAAGCCAAAGGAACACCTGAAGAAAAATGGTTGGTGTTTCAAAACGTCCGGGATGGTATTGAAAAAAGGATTAAAACTCTTGCTCAAGAAATCAAGAGAGACAATTAAATAAAAAATAAGGAGTTGGCTTATCCAATGGATGTTTCTAATGATCAAATTAGACAAAATGTTCGAAATCGCTATAAAAAAATCGCTCTTCAGGATGTTTCGATTCAATCCTGTGGCTGTTCATCTGAAGTTGGTTGCTGTGCGACAGAATCTGACCGCAATAATGTTTCGGAACGACTCGGTTACTCTGCCGATGAATTAAATGCAGTACCTGAAGGCGCAAACCTAGGCTTGGGTTGCGGAAACCCACAAGCCATTGCCTCTTTAAAATCAGGTGAAAGTGTGCTGGATCTTGGAAGTGGTGGCGGTTTCGACTGCTTTCTTGCAGCTCGTCAAGTCGGTGAAAACGGTCAGATTACTGGTGTGGATATGACTCCAGAAATGATAAGCAGAGCAAGGGAAAACGCTGGCAATGGGTCATTTAATAATGTTGATTTTCGCTTGGGAGAGATCGAGCATTTACCGATTGCTGATCAGTCCATTGACGTTATTCTTTCGAATTGCGTGATCAATCTTTCACCTGATAAACCCCAGGTATTTAAAGAAGCCTATCGTGTACTGAAGAAAGGCGGACGACTGGCGATTTCAGACGTGGTACTCACTACTGAACTACCCCGTGACATTAAAAACGACTTAGATGTCTCCTATTCAGGATGCATTTCAGGAGCCTCTTCTATTGACGATCTCCATCTCATGCTTGAGCAAAGTGGATTTACCCAAATTGAAATTAAACCAAAAGATGAGTCAAAAGAATTTATTAAGGAATGGATTCCAGGAGTAAATATTGAGAAATACATTGTTTCATCGACTATTCAAGCAGTAAAACCACGATAAATAGAACACATTCATGAGAAACGATACAATAAGAGATATTGACAATCTGCATATCAGCGCAACAACAATTCGTCCGGAGATAACCAATCCACATGGACGGATTTTTTTATTTTTATACAGGACGGCCACTGCAGGTCTTCTTTCATTTTCCTGTGTTATTGTCAGCCCGTTATCATGGCTTTGAGACATTTATTCAGATAATCGGCCTGCTGCACGGCGTTATGATCCGCTAAGATTTCCCCTTTTTTGTCTCCCTCACCAATCACATAACCGCTGAATTCCATCTGAAAAAAGTCACAGATATGGGTCATCTGCTGAATAATCGGCAAGGCTTTCACTCGGGGTTGGTCACCTCCAACAGTGATCAAGTAATTTTTCTTATCTCTCATCCTCCCTTTAAAGTCAGGTATTTCCGGGTTTCTTAAAGACTCTGACCAACGATCAATATAGGTTTTGAGCAAACTCGATAGCCCGTACCAGTAAACTGGCGTGACAAATACAAGAATATCTGCTTCCAATTGATCATGAATCAGCGAGGGATACTCATCTTGTTTCGTTTGAAAAGCAGTTCTGCTTCCCAGATGAAGCGTGTCATCTATCGGTAAGATATCATGATCTCTCAAAAAGATCTTTTTTACGCTTATATTTCTCAGGGCAATATCTGCAAGAATTTCTGAATTCCCTTTTTCTCTGATCGAACCATAAAATGCGACTGCTTTCATCTGCTGATCTCCTTATCTTGTGCTGTTCTTATTCTCATCATAGAATAGATAGCTCGATTATCAAAGATGCTAAATTTGATGAGGTCAATCGAAATATCCGATGATACAAGTAAGGATATCAACCTACTGTATGTAAACTGCGATCTGCTTCCATTTCCGTTGACAATTCATTTATATAGCAGTATGGTGTTACTGTTACACCATACTGTAACTAACATTTGGAGGTGCCTGAGAAATGTATTATACCGCAAAAGAACTCACGGATAAAATAGTTGCTGAAGGGGCTGCCATTAATCTGAGAACCGTCCGCTACTACACGCAAATTGATTTAATTCCACCACTCGAAATGGTCGGTAAAAAGCGTGTCTACAGTGACCTTCACTATGACTATCTGCGCGCCATAGTTACCTTGTCGAAAATGGGAGACACACTGGCTTCGATTAAAGAAAGATTAAAGAATCTATCGCTCGACGAACTTAAAAAAATTGCCGACCAAATGCAGCTCTATTGTTCAGAAAGTCTTACCACTCGGGAAACAACGAAGATAAATGAAGATGCCTTTATTACACTGAGTACGAATGTGAATCCTTCTGTACGGCAAAAGATCGTCGACTCGGTTTCAAAAATTATGAAGGAAGGTGACTTACAATGAACATTCAAGTCGCATTGGAAAAAAAACAGTTGGAATGTTCTGAAGGCATGAATCACTTGCTGATCCATCTCTGCGGTTCAGACATTTCTGAAATAGACAATTTCCAGCTTCACCTGACTCTTCCAAAGGGGATTAATGCACTGAAGAATTTAAACCACCTCATTGAAGATACTGATCACACGGTGACCATCCTTCACCTACACGAAGATACGGATCTGATTTTTGAACTGTTTACAGGAGATCGTATTCCATTAGATCAATTATTGATTACCGTGACTTTATCCTATCGTCTCCGAAGTCAGCTCTATGAATCTAAAAAGCGGGTTCCTCTCATGATCGTTTCTGAAGAGATAAGCGATCAAATCATGATAGATTCTGAAATTGCGTCACGTGTTGCAAAAATAAAAAGTGAAAGCGAGAAGGAACCGCATTCATTTGTCAGCCTTCCAGTCCTACAACAATTAGAGAATGAGCACTCCCCTCTTGAAGAAAAGTACCGCATCCAGAGTTCCTATGAGATTATTCAATGAATCGATTCCTTCACATTTTCCGAAACACGAACTATCGCCGTTTATTTTTCGCTTCTTTTGCTTCGCAGCTAGGGACGATTACTTCTACCACGGCTTTACTTTTTATTTGCTTGATCATTACAGTAACAGGCCCTCTTACGCAACACTGGTAGAAATGATGTATACGCTACCTTCACTTTTTGTCTTTTGGATCGTCGGCGTGTTAGCCGATAACATCAACCGGCAAAAAATCACGGTTTATTCGGATTGCCTGAATGTTAGTTTCTGCGTGCTGCTGATCTTTGCTGCCGTTTCAAAAAACATTTATGCGATTTTTCCTCTACTCTTTATGATCACAGCGGCGTCGAAATTTTTTGCTTCCGCACAGGCCGGATTAATTCAAGGAATTCTGAATAAAGAAGAGTATGTTGTGGCAGGTGGCTTGAACCAAATGCTAACCAGCATCTTCCTTCTCTTTGGCACGGCTTTTGGAGCATTTTTTTACTGGACGCTCGGTATCTTCGGAGCAATATTGATTAATTGCTTCAGTTTTCTGATTTCCGGTTTTCTGATTTTTCAATGCCGATTTCGCCCAGAAGTCGTTTCACCAAAAAAGAATCACGTGTTTCAGTTTAAAATCAGCTCGATTTTTTCTGAATTTAAACAGGGCATTTCTTATATTCTGAATCAGCGAGTCCTTAAATATCTGGTGCTTGGAACCTTTATCTTAGGATTTGTTAATGGCGGCCTAGCGATTATGCCAGTCTATCTGCTGAGATATAAGTTGGCGACTGGCTATTATCAACAGGCAGCCTCCTTTTCAGGAATTCTTTTTGGAATAGGGATCCTAATCGGAAGCTTTGCAGCTTCAATACTTGCGAATAAAATCAAGCTGTATAAGTTGATGATCTGTGGCTTTTTTATGGCGAGCGTTGTTATCTCAGCTGAATGCTTTGTACGAAATATTCCGGCCTTTCTTATCTTTTATTTTCTCACGGCATTTTCGATTCCCATTGTCAGTGTTCCCTTTTATGGATGGCTGCCGCAAATCGTTGACTCAAAGTTCATGGGACGTGTTCAGGCTCTGTTTGATCCCATTGGCAATTTTGCCCAATCGCTGCTCTTTATCCTCTTGACGTTAACTTTTCCCAAATATGTGTCGGTGGAGACTCCTTTTCTTTGGTTTGGCGGCTGTCTCTTCGTTGTTGGCATCCTTTACATGATTGTACTTCCTCGTACACAGCAGATGCTCAGGCTGAATGCTGAAAAAAAGTAGTAACCAAAATTCCAGGCTTGTGTCGCCAAAGATGACACATTTCCAAGCCGATATCCTTTTAATCATAATTAGGATTGTTGTGTCTTTTGCAGCCAAATAAATAACAGCCTGTTTCAATATTGGGTTCAAAAGCTAAAGAAGGACGTACTCCTCTTCCTACTTGTTCAGCGGAGCGTTTAATGCGAAAAAGTATGACGTCAGCCAATAGACTGTAAGAAATTAAATTTGGTTTCGAGTCAATACTAGTAACATCCGAACAATTTTCCGTTTTATAAAATATTTCAGCTATCTGATCATCTTCAACATCATCTGTTTTTCTACTCTGTTTCATTAATTCTTTTGCTGCTGATGGAGTCTCCTCCCTTCTTCCCAAGTTCTGCTGAATAAATACCATAACTAAGTAATGGATATAAACTTCTCTGATCCTGCGTTCTTTCCGCATTAGCCTTCTTAAAATAATCGGCTGCTTTTTAGAGGGCCAAATTATTTAACTTTCTAATGCAGGATGACGGCTTATAGCTTGATCTTTGAATTATTAGGGATTCATTCCTCTTCATTCTTGAATGGAATTTGTATATAATGAACTATAGAAGTCATATAATAAAAAATGGCCGCCGGTGCTATAACACCAGACGGTCGATCGCAACAGTATGATTCCCACAAGGGATCAGCACATATGTTTAGGTGAAAAAATAACCTACCCATTAACGAGCCGTTAACTCAAGGGTGGCTATTTTTTTCCGTTTCTATCTGACATGATTGCAACAATTAACGCTCCAAATGAGATCATCAGTATTAAAGCATTTGCAACTGTCATAGGCGACACCTCCCCCCCATAAGGGACTGTGCGCCAACCACCCTTGAGCAATCATTCTATTGTTCTTTCATTATATCAAGGGAACATTCATTCACATATTTTGATTGAAGATCTTTTTGATATCTTTATTTATAACGACATTCCTCTTGCGGCTGTTTAGCTTATTTCTTTTCCAAGTATTGACAATCCATTGGGCTGCATCCAGCAAATTAGCGACGATATAATCCGGCTGAACTTCTGTCCATTTCCTTTTAATTTCTCCAATGATCTTCTTCCCAAATCAGTTACTACACTAGCATTCAAAAATGAACAGACAATCGAGACTAGTTGTTAAAAAAGTTGGGATTATACTTATGTTCCAAGTCGAATAATTTTTTCAGCTCGCCAGCATTCAATAGAGATTGTCCTGAAAATCTGATGTATAAGCACCTCAAGAAATGCTTCATATTGATCCGCTTCGTCAGGTGCTCTCTGGCAACAGAAGAATGGGCCGTCAATACTTCGGGTTTCTCTAAATTGATTTTTGTCAGCCATCGAAGCAAGCGAACGGGTTCAATCTTTTTAACACGAATCATTGAAATGACGACCGTTGCAAGCCTTTCATCTTCCTCGGCCTCGAACACATTTGGTGCGTGATAGAGAATAGTGCGGATGCTTTGCAAGAGTAATAAACAATCATCACTTGTTGCGAACCTATTTTTAGCGCATTCATCCATCGCATCGCTGATATGAGCCGGAGCATGTGCCCATCCTTTCCCGATAACGAAACTGCGATAGTCCTTTTCCATCGTACAATAATGAGTGATCGGGAGCAGAATCTGCTTAAATTCTTCACGAGATAAAAAGTGTTCCTGATTATCACGATAGAAAATTAATGCAATAAGCAGCGAAGAGAAAGATCTTAAAAAAACACTATCTGAATCCTGTTCACCAATCTTATGAAAAAGCATTTTTTCCGCGATAGCCTGCTTCAATAGCTTTTTTAGCGTTTCTGGCCCAATCCGTTCTTTTTCCACTATCCATTTGGAAAGTATCGTATAGCCCAAATCATCCCTGAGTTCACCATCAGTCGAGCGAAGTGCATTCAGGACGAGCTCTGTGGCCGAGCGTTCATCAAATCCGATTGGAATGGAAAAATCATTTTCGCGAATTTTGATCAGTTGTTTTTTCAACTCATCTTCTTGCATTGAAGCACCTGATTTCCACCGTTAGGCTTCATTTTCCCAACTTATACAATGAAGGCTTTCTGAAGCGTTTTTCTCATAAAAATTATAGACCATTGAACTTATCGGTCAAAGCTTGATAAAATCCATCGAATGATAGAGAACAGGCTGATTTTAACAAGGTCTGCTACTGAAAATATATACAAATGCATATAGCCTAGATTTTTACTGATTCATCCTGTTCCGTCTCGGCAAAAGCTCTCCACCCGGCGTGATAGGCCTGCGTTAAGCCCGCTATTCCTGATTTCAGATAGATATCTGCCCATTGAAACATGCCGGCGATACAGGCGAATTTATTCCAGAAAGAACCTGAACATGCCGCAATTAACAAATGGTTTTGAATTTTGTTGTCCTCTTCTTGAAGAGCTTCCGAGAATTGTTGGAGGGCTTTCCTTTTCCTTTGCAAATTTTCTTCGCTTGTCCAGTTATAGACTTTTGCATCTTGATTCATCGCCAGAAAATGAGCCAGCCCCTCATCAAAAAATAGAAAAGCCATTTTTTCTTTATAAGTTTCAGTCTGAGTCTCTGGGAAATCCTGATGTGCTAGAATATGTGTGCCCATATCATACCCTCCATTTACAAAATGGTTTTTGTTGTAGCCGCTGTTCTTAACACGCTTTAAACTAATCCTACCACTAATAATTGGCCTTTGAGCCATCCTTTTTATCTGATTAATAGGATTTAATAAAGTTAAAAAATCAAATTTATGAATTTTCACAAGTTTGACGATGATTTGCTTTTATAATAGAATCGTTTTTGTCTGAAGTGTAATGAATCATCTGTTGACTCTTCTATTCGAAACTTGCCGCAAGTCCATTGAACTTGCGATTTGACTGCTGTCATTTCCCGAGTGAATCCCTCTACGTATTCCATTAATTTCTGCCGATTCGTTGTCAGAATAAAAATATACATAAATTTAAGAACCGATAATCTGAGCTGTACGTGTCGATCGAATAAAGATGTCCTTTATCGTGTATCAAAAACTGAGAGGATGAGCCTATTGGTAAAAATTAAAGAAGATCAAGACTTATGGCATCGAAATCTCCATGTGTTGTGGTTTTGCACGTTTATTGCTAGTATGGCTTTCAGTGAAGTCATGCCCTTTCTCTCTCTCTATGTCAGCAGTTTAGGTCATTTTTCGAAGCAGCAAGTGACTTTTTACAGCGGCTTAGTCTATGCTGCAACATTTTTTGTGACCGCCTTTGCTTCACCGCTCTGGGGGATTCTGGCCGATCGCAAGGGACGTAAAATGATGTTATTACGTGCTTCGCTGGGAATGGCCATTGTCATGGCTCTCATGGGCCTGGTGACTCATGTCTGGGAGCTGTTTGCTCTGCGGGCCTTGCAGGGCGTTTTTGCCGGATTTATTTCAAATGCCCAAGCCTTGGTGGCGTCGCAGACTCCAAGAAAACATAGTGGCGCAGCGCTAAGCACTTTAATGACCGGAGCCACCAGCGGGATGCTTTTGGGACCGGTGATTGGTGGCTTTTTGGCTCAAATTTTTTCAATTCGTTTAACCTTCTTCATCACTGCTGGATTGTTGCTTTTAGCCTGTCTGTTGAGTTATTTTTTTGTCCATGAAACCTTCAAGCCAGTTGTGCACCACACGCAGCAAGGGCGCACTCATTATAATCCATTAGCCATGTTTCCTAATCCTAAGATCATCTTCGTGCTTTTTTGTTCAACACTAATTGTTCAGTTCGGTAATATCTCAATTTCACCAATTATCAGCTTGTATGTCAGGGAATTAATGCATAATGTGGGCCCAATCACAATTGTTGCCGGAATCATCGCCGCACTTCCTGGCGTATCCAATATTATGGCAGCTCCGCGACTCGGCCGATACGGTGATCGTCACGGTTCCGGTCGTGTATTGATTTTTGGCTATCTTTTTGCAACGATCATGTACCTCCCACAAGGGTTTATCCACAGTATCTGGCTGCTCGGCCTGTTTCGTTTTATGATTGGGATTTCCGATGGGGCCCTTTTCCCCGAAATCCAGACACTGCTTACTAAAATTTCACCAGCGGAAATGACGTCAACTGTTTTCAGTTGGAATCAATCCTTTCAAGCACTTGGAAATATGCTGGGCTCCCTTCTTGGCGGGATCATCGCCGGGGCATTCGATTATAATGCTGTTTTTATTTCGACTGCAACGTTGATGTTCATCAATTTTATCCTTGTCTGGTGGCTGATTCCGGAAATTCGTCGATCGCATGCTGCGGCCTAGATTTTTAAGGGACATAGGATTCCTTTAACCGTGGTTTTCCATTGTCTTCTTAAAGACATAGCTTACCCTTTTGTAGCCGGCCTTCATTTCGTAAAAGCGGTGCGCTTCTTTCCGTTGCAGACCGCTTGAAAGAGCGATAGTCGAATAGCCTTGTTCGATGCACCACTCGTGGACAAAATCGAGTAGTTTTTTCCCATAGCCCCTTGAACGTTGCGCCTTGTCGGTCACCAAATCGCAGACCCAGATAAATCGTCCATAATAAAGGGTGGTCATGGGCATGAATCCTACTAAAGATACTGCCTGATTTTCCACATGAAGTGCAAACAGCCGATAGTTTTGCATTTGTTTCGCTTCTTTTACAAGTTGCAGGTAATCCGATTCGCTTAATTGATTGCGTAGCTGGTGCATGAGTGGATAAACGCGGTGAAAGTCCGCTTCACTTTTTAATTCGGTAATCTCGATCATTTCAATTCGCCTCTTGCTTTTTTTTTATTATAAACACTTTCTGATAGGCCTAAAAGACTCAGATTTGACAAGTGAATAGGGATCAGTTCATATTTTGTTTGAGGAAGGTGTTTCTGATGGAGATTGTTATCCCGGCATTAAATCGTGAAAGTCCGCTTCCACTCTATCAACAACAGTTTCAGTATTTTGTCCACGAAATGACTCAAGAGCGGCTTCCATTTGGATCCAGGCTGCCATCAAAACGCAAATTGTCCGCATTTCTGAAGATTGGTCTGAATACTATTGATTGTGCCTATCAGCAATTACTAGCTGAAGGCTATATCGAAAGCAGGCCCCGAAGCGGTATGTTTGTAATTTATAAAAAGGAGCAGCTCTCTCTGCCAGTTCGTCCCAAAATTTCTCCCGAACCCGAACCCATCGATTCGAGCAAAATCCCAACCATTGATTTCAGTCACGGAAAAGTCGATACGGAACACTTTCCTTTTTCAGCATTCCGAAAATATTCACGTGATCTTTATTCAGATGAAGGATCGATCTATTTTCAAAATGGTCCTTTCCAGGGTTCATTGGCGCTTCGTCAGGAGATAGCGGCTTATCTTTATCAGTCAAGAGGTGTGATCTGTGATTCTACTCAAGTGGTCCTTGGTTCAGGAACACAGGTTCTTCTCGAACAAATTCTTCATTTAATTCCTCAGGATGTCCCGTTCGCTATGGAAAATCCAGGCTTTCATCGTGTACGCGATTTGGTTCGGTATATGGGGAGAAAGCTGATTTCTCTTCCGGTTGAATCGGATGGACTAGCGCTTGCACCGTTAAAAGATCTGAAGAACGGCGTGATCTACGTAACCCCGTCCCATCAATTTCCGCTCGGGATGATCCTGCCGATTTCAAAGAGAATGGCGCTTATTGATTGGACACGGGAAGAAGAAAATCGTTTGATTATTGAAGATGACTATGATGGTGAATTCCGCTATGCTGGAAAACCTATCCCCTCTTTGCAGGGCCTGGATGAAGGCCAAACGGTGATTTATCTGGGAACCTTTTCAAAATCCTTGCTTCCCTCTTTGCGTGTCAGTTATGCGGTGCTGCCGAAGAAACTAGTGAAAAGCTATCAGAGTTCTTTTTCGCTGCTCAAACAGACAGCCTCCACGATCAATCAGGAGCTGATCCGCTTATTCATGCAAAACGGTGATTGGCCACGGCATTTAAACCGGATGCGAGTAATTTATAAGCGGAAACATCAGATTATTGTTCAGGCTATACGGGAAAATTTAATTCCAAATGCCCAGATCATTGGCGAGAATTCAGGACTTCATCTTATCTTAGAAATCAATAATGGCATGGATGAAAACAAATTAGTCACCCGTGCTCTGGCCCATCGGGTGACCGTCTATCCGACCTCGATTTATTACACTTCTGCACAAAAACCGGACCATCCAAGACTCTTGCTCGGCTATGCCGGTCTGTCAGAGCTGCAGATCCAAAAAGGCATCCAGCTCTTGAAGAAGGCCTGGATGCCTGGGTCATCTTGAATTCACCGCCAGTCGCGTGAACTAAATTTCTTCCGGAGCGGGATTGATTTCCATGGCATCGATAGGATGTGGCGGCTGCCGCTTGATCGTCAGACCCGTTAGAGCGGAAATAAGTGCAGCAATGACCAAGGTCCAGAATGCTACATGATAGGAACCGTGAAACATGGTGACGAGAAAACCGACCAGGGCCGGTGCGATAATGCCGGCAACTTGCCCACCAAAATTAATTGTTCCAGTTGCCGTCCCGATCGAGTTTCCTGGCAAATATTTTAGCGGAATGGCAAAAATGGTGACAAAAACACTGCAAAAGGATATTTGGCATAGAGCCCAGAAGGCAATGGCAAACGGGATCGTCTGTGCGTGAAACATCAGAAATAAAAAGAATGCCGTACCTAGCGAACCATAAATCAAAAAATATTTTTCACGGCCGTTCATCCACTTATCCAGCAGCCATCCAGAGAAAATGATTGAAAGAAAGCCGCAAGTCGTTGGAACAGCAGCCAGAAGACCCATGTTTATCAAATTGAGATGCCGACTGTTGACTAAATAGGAGGGCATCCAGCTGGCCAGACCCCAGTCCACAATACTGATACCAAACCAGACGATCAGAACCTTCCAAACAATGTCTATTTTAATCAACTGCTTGAAGGATATCTTTTTTTCATCCTTCTTCTTCCCACGTTTATCTGTATCCGGAAGAAAGAAAAAAAGCAGGATAGACACAGCAATGCCTAAGAAGGCTAAAATGTGAAAAGCCATCCGCCAATTATACATGGCTAGCAGCGAGGCAATGCCAAATGAGCCAACGATGCCTGCCAGCTGGTAGGAAGAAAGCAGAATCGATTTAGCTCTTGCTCTTCCGCTTCTTGGAAAGTTCTCAGCGACGGCGACGGAACTTGCTGGTGAAAAGCTACCTTCTCCAATACCAAACAAAAAACGAATAACGAGCAAAGAAGCCAGTGACACCGCAAAACCAGTCAAACCGGTGAAGACCGACCAGGCTAAGACGCAGGCGATCAATACTTTTTTAGCGCCAATTTTATCGGCAAACATCCCTCCGAAGAGCTGCATGGTCGAATAACTGATGAAAAAAACACTCAAAATGAGACCAGATTCGGCAGCTGTCAGCGAAAATTCCTTGCCAATCGGTATAATTGCGATATTAATCGCTAGCCGATCAAAGTATCCGATAAACCAGGCCAGAAACAGAACACTGATCATCACATAGCGATTGCTCTTATTCTTGAATGCCCCCATTGGGTCAACTCCTATCTGACAATTATTATAATTATGATTGTAATCTCAGACAGGCCGTCTAAGCAAACGCTTACACTTGAGAAAAGAATGCCTCTCATTGGCTACCTCTGAGGATCAGATCAAAATTGGTGAAGATAGAAACTTGTCCTATGGTATGGAAGGATAAGTGCTGTTTGCCAATAAACTTCTCGGTTTTAAGCCTTTTTTCATGAGTACATTCAAAATTAATCTTTTTTAAAGCTAGCGATTTTAAATAGATTTTTACTGGGCAGCAAATAAAACCATTGTGGAAAAAGCTGAAATAGCGACCACCAGAACAACTGGGGGAATGGCCAAATATTTTTGAAAACGTGGACACACCTGCCCAGCTGTTTCCGATTGGTAAGGTACAAGGGTAAACCAATCGGAAACAGTCATATCTCGAAACAGAATTCCCAGCCATTTGTTCATGAACCAGATAAACAGAACGCAGATTGTCCACTTTATCCAGACAGGCAGGAGCAATACTGCCAGACAGGTGATCCCTGTCAGTTTATAGTACAAAGAAAGATGGGTTCTATTCCGGAACACAGACTTAAGGAGGAACTCCAGCAAACCGTTTCCCTCACTCCGTTCTTTAAAAATACGGCCGGATCGTCGAAATAGAAAAAGTGGCTTCCGTTTGTTATTCATCAGCGGCTTAGGCACTTCAACAGCATGACGCAGGATTAATCGGATTAAACGGGTATGTGCGTCATACTCATGTTCCAAATCCTTTCCCCATCGATTCGTCCGTGAAAACTGGCGCACATTCAGAAAAATCATAAGAAATAAAACGATTCCACAAATACCTATCCATGAAACCGGTGGCATAGTGACCATCATCATTTCCGTTAGGCCGAAACTGACCAAACGAAACAACCCTCGAATGATAACCTGATCGACTAACTGTTTAATCGTCATTATCGTCAGTTTAAACGTGCTCACAGTGAGGAACAAACTGAAGAGCTGTATCCCTGAAAAATGATAAATCACCTTCAAAACCGGCAGCACTGCAAATATGAGAACGATTTCAGTCAGAAAAAGAAAAAGCAAGGAAATTAGAAAACTATCTCGTTTCAGCTGGTAGATCACACGCTTTTTTTGGATAAGAAAAAGCAGATCCGCATACAGAAGATAAGTTCGGATATTTCCCCAGTTTGACAGAAACAGAAGCAACGTCAGCAGCAAAGCTAAGGGAATCTGGGCATCCCAGTAAATATGTATGTTCTGCCAGACATCGGCGTAAAAGAATGGAATAATAGCAATAGCCGGTATAGCGATATAAAGCATAATCGACCAATCAAGGACAGAGCAAATGACCTTCCATTGATACTGGAATTCCCAGATGAATCTCCTTAGAAATAATTTATTCCCGAACATCAGATTCGTCCTCCGTCAGCACGTCAAAACAATCCAGAAGTGAACCATCCGCCAAGCCGCTTTGTTCCCTGATTTCTGCAAGTGTTCCCTGAAAAATCAGATTTCCCTGAGAGATGAGGATAAAGCGATCACAGATTTTTTCTGCCGTGTCCAGCACATGTGTCGACATCAGTATTCCTGCTCCCTTTTCTTTCTCCTGTTGCAAGGATTGTAGCAGCCGCTTCACTGCTCTTGGGTCAAGGCCCATAAAGGGTTCATCCACGATATAAAGTTTCTCCTGCTTCAGAAATGCAAGCACTAACATGACTTTCTGCTGCATACCCTTTGAAAAGCTTTCCGGATATTGATGAATGACCTGAGACAGTTGGAAACGATCCAAAAGTAAATTCGCTCGTTCCATATAGGATGCCTGATCCCTATCAAGGGTACAAAAAAGAAACTCGATATACTCCCAAAGTGTCATGCGTTCATACAATATCGGGCGTTCCGGAATGTAGGCATAATCGGCGACTGTACAATTCCCCTTCACATTTTTCATAACTCCAAGGATTGACTTGATCGTCGTACTTTTGCCCGCGCCGTTCGGCCCGATCAGCCCGACCCATTCACCAGGATCAACGGCAAAATGAATATCCTTTAGTACATGGGCATCTGCGTCGTATCCGGCCTGATCAATATTCACAGATAGAAGCATGAGTGTGCCCTCCTCAGTTTATATTTCCAGAACATTATGTATAATTTAAAGGCAAATTTTTTATTGCTACCCGGTATCGTCAGCGATTCTATTAAATTCCAAAAGTAAAGGAGATTTGACTCATTTTGTGCTACCCATTGCTGTAATTCACTTTTAAATTGTTCTTTTTTATCTTCGTCTTGAAACACTTTCCTTAGATCATAGTTTTTTATAAGGTTTCGAAACTCATACGTGTCTGATTCTTGAATCAATTTTGCAGAAAAGTAACCGTACTCTAAGAACACTTATTAAGCAGGTATTGGCTCAAGTTGCAGAGAGTATCAATATTCTGCTTTTCAATCGGCAGAAATCCAATTTTTCTTAGCTTTCTCTTTAATATTACTGGCAGTTTAGCATAAAATTGTTCAAATGTTTGACCCGAAACAGAGTCAAAAAATAGCCATAATGCTTCGCCATACATTTGCCATTGGAGGCTATACAGCTCACCACATTCGATGAGACGTTTGTTTTTACGCTCACATAACTTGTTTTGAAGCGGGTCGAGACATGAATCATTTTTTTCCGTCCAGCTGTAGTATTAAAATAATCAATGGCCTTCTCTTTTGTCTTTTTCAGCAGCTCGTCTTTATCCTGAATGATTTCTATTTCAGAAAATGACCGATGCTCCCACGGTGACCGATAGATCTGCTCAATTTTCGGAATTGGGCCAAAGTGTAATTGAAGGATTTCACTTTTATATTCGATCGTTTTGTCTTCTTCGCAGTTGCCAAATAGAGTGAGATCGACATCACTGTATTTATCTGCCTGTCCCCTTGCGACGGAACCGCTTACTGAAACATTTGCTATTTCAGGACAGGTGTTTCTAATCCATTCTTTCGCAAGGCGAATTAACTGTTGGCTTCTTTCATTCATTGTGCCCCTCCCATGCCGCGCGATTTCAATCAAGTGACTGGCCATCGAATACATTTTAACTCATCTTACCATTAAAGCAGCGTCGTGATCCTTATTAATTCATTTATCCAAATTTTATTAATGGCTTCTTGCATTTTCCATTTTAATAGTTATACTTGTAAGTGTAAATACTGTGTATCATAATAATACACAGTATTGAATAAAAATATTGGAGCTTTATTGTTCATGCATATTATTATAAAAAATTCATCAACGCAGCCACTCTATCAACAAATCAAAAATCAGATTAAGGCCGCCATTTTGAGCAACGATCTCAAGGCTGGTGAGCAGCTTCCTTCGATCCGCATGCTGGCAAATGAATTGCATGTCAGTGTTTTAACGACAAAAAGAGTTTATGCCGAGCTAGAAACAGAAGGCTTTATTGTGACTCAGATGGGGAAAGGCTCGTATGTTGCCTCGGAAAACATGGAGCTATTCAGGGAGTCGAAGCGCTTGATGGTAGAATCGAAATTAAATGAAGCTTGTCAAATGGCTCACCAATTAGGGATTAAGGCAGAAGACCTTCATCAAATGCTGGATCTTTTGTACGGAGAGGAGAATGAAAAATGACACCCATTTTAAAAGTAGAAAATCTGACAAAAACAATCAACCAATTCCGCCTGAATGCTCTTTCCTTTACCGTACAGGAAGGCTGTATTACCGGATTCATTGGCAAAAACGGTGCAGGAAAAACGACGACCATTAAATCGCTGCTAGGAATTTACCCGATGGATTCCGGAAGAATTCTGTTCCGTGGGAAAGATATGATGAAAAATAGTCGTATGGCGATGAACGAGATCGGCGTTGTCATGGATCAAGGATATTTTTATGAGCATTTGACCTTAAATGAGATGAAAAATATACTGGCTCCATCCTACAGTCATTGGGATGAAGTCGCATTTTCAGAATGGGTCGAACGCTTTCAGCTGGATAAGCATCAGAAAATCGAACAATTATCCCGAGGGATGCGAATAAAATATGCGCTAGCGCTCGCTTTGTCGCATCATGCTGATCTTTTAATTATGGATGAACCGACAAGCGGACTCGATCCGATCATGCGGAGCGAATTGATGACCATTTTACGTGCCTTTATGAATGAGGAAGGCAAATCCGTCTTCTTTTCGACCCATATCACCTCTGATCTAGATAAAATCGCAGACCAGATTATCTTAATTGATCAGGGGAGGCTCCTCTTTGGAGAGGAAAAGGATAGTCTTCTTGACTCCCACATCATCGTCAAAGGCGATAATCGCTGGATAAATAGCGAAACACGTTCGCTGTTTATCAAATTAAACCAGTCTTCCTACGGTTTTGACGGATTAAGTCAACAAAGAGAAGTCATCCAAAGGCTGATGCCGGAAGCAATCATTGAGCGCCCCACTATCGAAGATATTATGCTGGCCTATGTGAAAGGAGAGGAAGATCATGTTACTCAGTCTCGTTAAAAAAGATTTTATTCTTGTTAAGAAACAGCTGATCATTATTTTTGCCTTTACAGTATATGCGCCACTTTTCCTGATCTGGCAATCATCAGACATGAATCATGCGCTCATCCTTTTTATGACTTTTTTTATGGCCGAATATATCCTCTTTTCCCAGATATCCAAATATGAGGATCAATATAAAGGTGCAGCTTTACTTTGTGCCACGCCCTACAGAAGAAGCGCTTTTGTCGAGGCGAAGTATTTATTTTTATTTCTTGTCTTCATCGCAGCGACGCTTCTTCAACTCCTTATTTCTGTTGCGGTGAACTCTCTGCTTGATGGAATAAATATACTAACACTCAGTATTATTTTTTGCGTGATTAGCTTGACGTTCAGCATTTTCATTCCTGTTCAATTCAAACTGGGTTATGATAAAATGAAATTCTTGATTTATCTCTTAATCATGGGGCTCCCCTTCTCTCTCGGACCATTGTCAAGATGGTATCTGTCGCTGGATTTGAGGTTTTCCTTCCCCATTCAACTGTCCATGCCGCTGAAAGCACTCGTGATCTTTTTGATTTCACTGGCTGTTTCCTTAATTTCGCTGATCATCTCACTCAGAGTCTACGAGAAAAAGAATTTGTGAAAGTAGATTACCACTCGCTCTGTCTTCAACCCTGTTGCAATTTGTCGATGAAGGCATTCGTTTCATGAACAATTGGATCGGGTTGACCCCAGTGCAGATAATGATTTCCTTCAAGACTCACGAGTTTTGAAAATTTATTTTGACTCAGATAGTTGGATTGACTGAATTCCTTGGCTCTTTGCGGAGTCGAAAAAATGAGGGTGGGAAGCTCGTCAGTTATCTGCTTTCCTCTAATCGTTTTAAGAATAGCCATTGAGCGTCGAGTCCCGTCAATTAGGTTTTTATTGAAGGCTTTGCTTATTGCTATTTCCCAATCGATTTGTGCTTCCTTCTTGCTCAAATAAGGGTTTTGCTGCCCTTCTCTGTCGACATCCATGAGCTCTTTTTCTTTTTGCTCGGCCGATAATCGGTTAAATAGCTCAGCTTCTTTTAAGAAGTTGGCATTTTCTTCAGGATGCGCTTCCAAGACTTCATATGTCGTCGGTTCAATGGCTATGAATCCGGTGATAGTCGCGGGATGATGCAGGTAATAGTCAAAACCCAAGAATCCACCAATGCTGTGCGCAAACAGGAGGATTTGTGATAAATGAAAGCCCTGTATTGCTGTATGAAGTTCATTTCTGATATTTTCAATTGTTCGCGGGGCGTCCGTTATTTCGCTTAAACCATATCCCAGATAATCTAAAGTTAAAATGCCATACGCACGCGGAAGCCGGTCAATGACCGCTTTAAAATTGTAGAAAGCATTGGTTCCTCCAAACCCCTCCAAAAAGACAAGTGTAGGTGCTTGTCCATTTGCCTTCCTAAAATAGCCACTCATTTGACCATTTGCTGTTTCAATCATTTGATTCATATATATAAGATCCTCCTCTATTCACATCTGTCTGGAGATGGGCAAATGGATTCTGATGGATTAAGTCTTGCTAATTGGTAACCAGAATCTGCCTTGACTTTCTTTCTCTTCACTTTATATTTCTATCAATCAAATCTATCATTCCCCTGCAATTAAAAAATCAGCCCTAAGGCTGAAAATCGACAAATTTATCGGTTTGGATAGATGTGTACGTTCTCCTAAGAGAGAACAATTAATTTTCAATGATTACTTTTAAGTGGGAAATTCGATCTTCAGAATTGATCTCAGCATAGTCTGTTCCTCGTAAACTAATTAACCGTCCTTCTTTGGTTATTCCAGCGACTGCCCAAGTGGTTTTGTAGCCATTAGGTTGTTTTTCCGTAACCCAGACATGTCTTAATTTGATATTTCGATCAAAAAAGCTTGTGAAAAAATTGCTGATTTCTTGTCGACCGATAAATGATGATCCACTGGCAGGTTCAACGGCTCCGTTCGGATCAAAAAGATCGATTAAAGTATTAAAATCATTCACATCTCTACCGGCAGTATCAGACAATTTAAAATAAGTGTCCATCGTATTCATAAGAGATCATCCTTTCATTCAATTGTTTATCAACTATCAAACAATTGAATTATAGAGCTGGATCCTGTAAAATGCAAGTGTCCAAGTTAATATAAGGAGATAAGAAAATGCGTGAATTTCTACACCCTGATTTGAACACGATTAAAGTTGAACAGGTTCTATATGCTTTGAGTGATCCTACGCGGCTAACAATCGTCAAACGTCTTTACGAATCAGAAGAACAGAGCTGTGCAATTTTTGAGGATTTAGGGAAAAAGAGTAATTTGTCTCATCATTACCGCACATTAAGGGAGTGTGGTCTTATTCACATTCGCCGTGATGGTCGACATAGCTACATGAAACTCCGACATGAAGAATTGAATCAGAGATTTCCAGGGCTCTTGAAGAGTGTTGTTGAAGCTCAATAATAATCTGTCATCGATTCTTAAAGAAAGAGTCACATCACAGCTAGCTGTTGGGTGCCCATGAGACCATCTATTTGAGATACAGTGATTTTTACGGTTCATCGATTAATACTAGATAATTTGACAGTTCTTCTTTTAACTTTCCATCGTTTTCAAGGCTAAAATATTTTGCTCATCAGACCAATATGACGAATCATATTGCCAGACTGGCATTTTTCTTTTTTCTTCTTTTTCCCAATCATACCTAGGAAAGAGATGTGCATGTAAAAATGCGTCCGTATTCCCCAATATATCGTAATTGACGCGCATGGGATGACAAACATTGATGAATGCATCACCAATGAAGCTCATATCTGTTAAAAATTGAGTTGTCGCCGATTACTGCATAGCCGCTTTTCATTTCTGCCAAGATCATTGATTTATGCCATTTTTAACGGATTGAGTTCTATCTTCTCGCCAATCCGTCTGTCCACCCCCCATTCAATTTACCGCTTATTTTAGTTTAAATCGAGATAGAATTCTTGCTTCTGAAACATTTCTAGTCCTCACTCGACCATGTCCTAAGCCCTTGCGCCTTAATAATTGTTTTTCAAATAAAACAATAGCTTTTTTATTATTGTGATAATTAAAATTAATTATTGCCGATATTTCTTAAAGAGTCACCGTTTCCAGTTTCTCATCCCTTTTTTTCTTATCCTAAATAGATTCATACTTCCAAAATGGTAAATAGTGATTTAGCTTCTAAAGTAACAGTATTATTTAATAAATTTCTTCAAAAAGGGAATAAATCCTCTTCGTACATTTAAGGTATTCCCTCGTATTTCAGAAGCACATTATCTTAAAAAATAAATTGACAGCGGTCAAATTATCTGAATGCAATAATATAAACCCTATGCGTTCAATTCACGATTGATAGATTTTTTAGCTGATTTCTTATTAGTTAGATAGACGCCAAGAATAACGACGAGACCACCGATGATCTGAAAGAAATCGATCCCATTTCCTAATAAAATACTGATGATTGCCGTAAACACCGTAATCAAGTTCAGAAAGATACCTGCGTGACTTGATCCCACTACGGGCACGCCAATATTCCAGAATAACAGCGAACCCACAGAAGGGAAGAGTGCCAGATAAAGAATTCCAATTGTTGTTGCAGGGGTAAAGGACCAGTTGAAATTTGAATAAATGAAAAATGGCAGCATCAGTAGCAAGCTGAGGGTGACAGTAACAGCAGTTGCCCCGATCGGGGGTAAACCTTTGATCCTATTGCTAAGCAACGTATAAAAGGTCCAAGAGATTATCACCATCAGCATGAAAAGATCCCCAGTATTGTAATCAATCGCAAACACGCGCAAAAGATTGCCATGTGTAAGAACCAGCAGCACACCAACCAGCGATACAACCAATCCTAAAGCATTCACTTTACTTAATTTTTCCTTTAATAACCAAGCTGCAAAGATGGCAATCATTGCCGGATTGACTGAATTGATTAAGGCTGCGTTCAGAGATGTCGTAAAGAAAAGAGCATTATATAACAAAATATTGTAGCTAATGATTCCTAATACAGAAAGAACGAGCAATATCTTCCATTCTCTCCAAATGATTTTCCAATCTGGCTTTTCAATGAATTGAGCGAGTGGGAAAAGAATAACAGCTGCGATCAGCCAACGCAAAAAATTGATCTGAATAGGCTGCATGGCACCAATCACATATTTACCACAAATATAATTACCGGCCCAAAAAAGGTTAGCAAGAATAAGGAGTACGACAGCTGTTGACCTTCTCAAAACGCTTACCTCCTTCTCGAGTTCAGAATCATCCAGCTCAACTCTGCTGATCTTCTTCGTGGCCAACGTAATAACCGTGAATCCAATCCATGCTTTGACAGATTTGTTTTGGAAGATCCTTTTCCGTTATAGTATAATACGCCAGTCAATTTTTGAAGCTTTCCAGTACTGTCGTTCAATCTCAAATTCGGCGTATGACGCCTGCACATTCACGTTTTTAAGGAAGTGACAAAAGAAACGGATTAAAAAAGTTTATGAATAGATATCTTTAAGAATGGCGTCAATCAGACGACGGCTTCGTTCCAGATCTTCTTTGACCTGCTGCTTATAGAGCTGTGCTTTGCGAGAGCCCTCTTCAGTAAAGGAATAGACGACAATCTCTCCTAAACCTTCTCCCTTTTCTACCTGCTGCCGTTTTTTGCGTTGGACCATTCCGTCAGCGGTTAATTCATGCAGAGCCTTATAGATTTCAGAATTAGTTGGCTGATAGGCTTTATTTTTTAACGCGATGCTTTGTCGATAAGCCCATCCATATGACTTGCTTCGTTCGATCTCATGAATTAAATAAATCTTCAGCACAGCCCGCTGCTTTGTTAAGAAGGTTTGCATAGCCATTTTCTCCCAGAGTTATTTTTTATTAGTTTTATTATATTCCTTTGGAACACAATTCTAAAAGAATATAATCTCCAAAAAATAAGACCATCCAAGGTTACCGAATGGCTGCGTGCCAAATAAAATTTGATTCTCGACTCAATCCAATCATCCATAAAGTCCTATTCTATTTTTCGCTCGCAACTTTTCTTTTCACATTGGTCAATTGGCATTATTTTCCGATGGTCCGCTATATAGTTATAACAGATATCGCCCAGTTTGACTATCTCAATCAGCTTGAGCAGCGGATAAAGCGGGAAAAATATAGGTAATTGTCTGGATACCGCAAGAATGGCAGCGTAACCTGAGAATGATTTATTCTTCCGATTGATCGCATGCATCCGCCCTTCTAATTTTGACAATGGAAAATGATATTTTTCAAGCGCTTTGTTTGCCCGGATTCCCACCCATTTCATTCGATGAAACCCATCTATTTTATCGATGCGGTGCTTTATATGAATGCAAAGCGGACACCAATTATCATAGAAAACAGTCAAGTAAAATTTATTTCCGGTCATGGTAAAAACTCCTCTCGTTCGAAGATTTCCAGGATGGCCAAACGATGATCGTTTATTTCGGAAAGACTTATCCATGATTGATCTACCCTCGATCAGGACTTCTTAAAGCCTTTAAGAAATACTCTGTCTCCGATCATTGAACAACATCTTTCCATGCCCGTGTACATGTTATACTATATCCAGTAATAACGTGAGGAGTCTCTAATATGAAAAACAATCAATTTGCCCGTCTATCCGCCAATCATCAAACCGTCTTGAATGAATTAAAACAGATCCACTTTTTCGATGATTCTGTGGATCAGGCAGCGACCCCTGCTTCTGCCTATCGTTTACTCCTGCGAAAGTCCTTCTTGCATGCAAGGAATGAAAGTACGTTTACGACGAAACTGAAAAATTACATAGCCTCACCGAATTTCGATCTCGCCGATTATTTAGACGCTGAAAAGCCGATCACCGCGGAAATTTTTTATTTGATCGAACTGCAACTCTTTGGTTTTTTGGCTATGACGGATTATGACATTAATAATCCGCTGGCAGCAATGAAAAAATTGCAATTGCCAATGATTGAAACTACTGGCGTCTGGAACAAGGATCAACTGCTGGACGCTTGGTATATGCTGCTGACGACCCATACTAAGAATGGTCAAACATTTCTCGATCAACTGACAAATCTCGGCTATTTTACTTCATTCTATAATTTGTCAGCCAATAAAAAGCCGCTATTTTTTAATGGGAAGGCGCAGGCTGTTTTTGATACGACGCGATTGATTCGTGAAGTCGTCTACGTCGAATCGTCCGTTGATTCCGACAAAGATGGCAAACGCGACTTGCTCAAAGTAGAAATCATCCGTCCTGCTGATACCGACATGGGCTTGAAAGTACCCGTACTCTATACGGCCAGTCCCTATAACCAGGGAACCAACGACGAAGCCGGTCAAAAAGCGACTCATGAGGTGAATGTCTCTTTGACCGAAAAGCAGCCTAATCCGCTTAGCTATTCTGACATCGAATTTCACAGCGATGATCAATCGCTGCCCGATCCACGACCAATTACCGGAGAAACGAAGTACACTAGCGAAACCTTCAATGGTACGAACCCTTATACTTTAAATGACTATTTTCTGGCACGTGGCTTTGCGGCGGTTTACTCCGCCGGTATCGGCACACTCGACTCTGACGGTATTCAAACTTGCGGCGATCCGCAGCAAACCGAAGCCACTATCGACGTCATCGAATGGTTGAATGGATCGCGGCGGGCTTTTACCAATCGTACGGATAATCTTGCCATTACGGCCTGGTGGTGCAATGGCTCTGTTGCGATGACCGGCCGCTCGTATCTTGGCACGCTGGCTACAGCCGCCGCCACCACTGGCGTTAAAGGATTAAAAACAATTATTTCTGAAGCGGCCATCTCCTCCTGGTACGATTATTATCGGGAAAATGGCTTGACGATCGCAGCTGATGGATTTCCAGGCGAGGACGCCGATGTTCTGGCGATCGAAACCATGAGCCGGATGAAAGCCGCCGCAGATTATCAGCTGCATATCAAAGATTTCTTCTCTGAACAGATGAAGCAGATGGCAACTGACATGGACCGTGAATCGGGGAATTATAATACCTTCTGGGATGCCCGCAACTACCGCAAAAATCTAAAAAACATCAAATGCGATGTGCTGATGGTGCATGGCCTGAACGACTGGAATGTGAAGCCGGGTCAAGTCGAGAAGCTGTGGCAAGGCTTGCGGGATCTCCCTGTAGCGAAAAAGATCATCCTGCATCAAGGCCAGCATATCTATATCAATGCCTTTCGTTCGATCGATTACACAGACATGATCAACCTTTGGATCAGTCATGAACTTTATGGTATTCCGAATGGTGCCAAGGAAATCTTACCGAACGTGATTGTGCAAGACAACGTGACTCCGGAAAACTGGACCGCCTATCCCGATTGGTCGGAGCCGGATCCAGTCAAAACCATCTATCATCTGACTGAAGGTCAATTGACGGCCGCTCCGGCTAGTCACACTGAGTTATCGTTCAAGGATAGCCTGCCAAACGATATCTTTCGTCGCTATGCAGCGCACAACGACGAATGGGCTCACGATATTTTGGCGGATCACAAGAACGGACTGATAGAAAATCGTCTCTTGTTCAAGTCAGATCCACTTTATGAAGACAGGATTATCAATGGAAAAACAAGTATTCACATGAAAGCCGCTTCCAATCATTCGTTTGGCATGCTGAGTTTCCAATTAGTCGACTATGGCGAAACGAAACGTTTGAATACCTCTCCCTCGCCGATTCAGAAAATGGATCTGGCTTATCATTGGCGTGAAGATACCCTACGTGAATTTATGCCCGCAAATTTCGCCACGCCATTTAAGATGATCTCGAAAGGCCATATCAATTTACAAAATCGAGAGAATCCTTGGAGGGTCGATGCATTGGAGCCGAATCAATTCTATGAGATAGATGTTGATCTGCAGCCAACCTTTTACAAATTAATCGCAGGTCATCGATTAGGTCTCGTTGTTTATGCGACTGACTTTGGCATGACCGTGCGTGGTAACCAGAATTTGCGCTATTCTTTGGAATTGTCGAACTGTCGCTTAGAAGTTCCTTTTCAATAAATAATCGTTCAAAAAGAGACCCCTTGCAGATGCGAAGGGTCTCTTTTTACTTTCTGATGGATGAAGGACACTTTATTCATTTTAACAGCTCGTCCAACAAAGAAAACTTGGTTGTTGATTGCCAATAGATTCCATGCTTCGGATGACCATTGTTATTATTCTTTAATCAATTCATGTATCTCGGTTGCCAATCGAACCTTGAGTCGCATGAATCAGGGGCACGCCACCTCTACGTAAAAGCTACTCAATTTTTGAAATAGTGGCCCTGTTCGAGATCCGCGATCAGCGCAGGATGCACGGGTTTCCATCCTAAGAGTTCCCTAGTCTGTATACTCGGCCCTGAAATTACACTCGGGATGTCGAGCGCCGCCAAGGCACCAAGAAAGCCGAAGTGAGCGTCTGCTTCTTCACGTGAAATACTGACTACCGGCAGGTTCAAGGACTGACCGATAACGTCGGCGATGTCGCGAAATGGCACCCCTTCGTCAGCGCGACCGTAAAGCCGTGAACCGGTCGGCGCCGCCTCCAATGCAAGACGGTAGAGACTCGCGGCATCAAGCCGGTGCACGGCTGGCCATCGATTTGACCCGTCACCGATGTAAGCAGAGAACCCTTTTTCACGGGCGATGTTGATTATTCTTGAAACGAAACCCTTATCACCCTCACCGTGTACGGTCGGTGCAAGACTGACGAGCGCTGTTCGCACGCCGTTCAGCGCAAACAATGCATTCTCCGAGGCCTCTCCATTCGCATGGTTAGTAATGATGAACGGCTTTCCGGTACCCTTGAGCGCATCCCCCATCGTCTCGATGGCGCGCCGATCGATTTTAAGCGAGTTGGAGAAGTTTGAAAAGTCATGAATGAACGCCAGGTGAATGACGCCATCCGCAGAAGCGGCGCCGCTTCTAAGGCTTTCAAGATCGTCAAGGGCACCGTACTGCACGACTGCCCCTTCCTTTTTTAACCTCGCAACGCTGCTGTCTGATCGGGCAAGGCCGACGACCTGATGACCGGCATTTATAAGCTCATTGACGACAGCGGAACCGATATAGCCTGTTGCTCCTGTGACAAAGACGCGCATAATTATTTCCTCCTTAGGCTGCTGAACTTCTTGAATAGTTGAAGTATAAACTATATAGTTGACTCTAATGCAAGCTATTTTTTGGAGGAATTTTTATGAAGATTCAAGAATTGGCTAAAAAGACCGGTTTAACCGTATACACCATCCGATTTTATGAAAAGGAAGGTTTATTGGATAGCCGGCATGTCGTAAGAGAAAAAAATAACTATCGTAACTATTCAAGCGAATCCATCAAACGTCTCAAACTCATAAAGAAGTTTCAGGGAGTAGGTTGTTCGCTCATCGAAGTGAAGGAAATTCTGCAGGAGAATGATGTAAACACACATACCAATCAACAAGTGATTGATTGGATGTGCCAAAAGATAAGCAAGATTAAGCATAAGAGAGACGAATATGATCAAATGCTTGATACACTTAACAGGATGTTGGAATACAGACTCGCCTTGAAGAGTGATCCGCAAAAGGCTAATTCTTTATTAGCGGCTCGATATCCTAACAGGTTAAGATAAGCCAAAGTCGTTGGTAATCCTCCTGTTGCAAACAAACCTGTCTTCTCGCAATTCTTGTCAAGGACGGCAAAATGGCGTTTCACAGTCGCGAAACGCCATTTTAAAATTCCATTGATATTGATATTCATGAGAACATATATTTATAGGTGTTCATTTTAATATTGGAGACGAGGCCGAGCGCAAACAAATTAATCATCAGCGAGCTCCCTCCATAACTGATAAACGGCAGGCTTAAGCCCGTAATCGGTAAAAGGCCGACTGTCATGCCGATATTCTGGAACACTTGATAGCCGATCATGCCGACAATGCCCGCGCAAAGTGTTCGTCCATAAATATCGTGGTGATTCAAACCAATTTTTAATATTTTATAAATCAAAACAAAGTAAATCATGATTAAGGCAGACGCGCCGATGAAACCTCTAACTCCGCCGATAATCGTAAAAATAAAGTCTGAGTAGGCATAGGGAACAAGCGAGCTGGCGATTCTGGTGCCGCCGAATTGCCCGGAACCAATCGTAATCAAGGCATTCTGTAATTGATAACCCTCTGAATTCGTATAGCGGCTCGGATCCAGCCAGCCATAAAAGCGCTCCGCCTGATATTTCGGAAGCGCAGCCAGCAGTGTATTAAAGAAAAAATCAGGAAAGAAAAAATAAGCGATCACGCAAAAAAGCAGAATAGCAGCAAATGGCACACAAATCAGCAAAATCGTTTTCATTCTGATTTTTGAAACCAATAAAATCGTGAAAAAGATCGCCAGATATACAAGCAGACTCCCCATATCCGGGAATTCCTTTGAAAAATAGATCAGAGGGATCACATACAGAAACATTTTCGCCGCTAGAAGAAGTTCATCCTTTGTACTCTCTAGAATCTGAGTATTATGCGACTTTGTAACTATCCCACTCAAAACGAGAATCAGCCCGATTTTCATGAACTCCGCCGGCTGAAAAGACAAAGAACCCAAACGATACCAACCCTTCGCCCCGTTTAGTTCGGGCGCAATACTGTTTGGTGCAATAAGGATGCCAATCATCAGCACAATGCAAATCAGATAAATATATTTGGAGAGCCTTTCGATAACATCTAAATCAATGAACATGGCAATGACGAAAAATGGAAATGAAATAATATACAAAATGATTTGTTCCTTCAAGTAACTGCCGCTCACCAAGTGATTCAATTGGGCGGCATACAAAGTATAACAGCTAGTGCAGAAAAAAAGAAAAAGAATAAACAATAAAGAGTAGTCGACTCTATTCAAAATACCTTCTCTATTATCCAAAATGATATACTCGCTTTCATCTACGGTTTAATTTCTATGGCTCTACGTCATTTTCTGTGGCCTCAAGCATAATTAAATTATAAGAGATGAATGGCTATTTGTACATGCTGTTTCATTTCCTACACACAACTACAAAGCATGGCAGAATCCGGGTTGCACGATTCGGCAGCTTCGTATATGTTTAACGTACAGCTATTTTCCAGAGTTTTCTATATAAGGAGGGCATTGCAGCATGCGTATTCGTGATATTAAGAAATCGGCGAGAGCTTCGTTGAAGGGCTATTGGGGAACAGGTGTTTTGATTACCTTTCTTATGTTTTTGATCGTCGGAGTTGTTCCCCAGATTTTTGAGGGCGTAGTCAGCGGTGGTTTTCAAAATCCTCATCTCTATACAGAACCGATTGAACTTCTTTACTCTCTTCTACTTGTTCCTTTCACAGTCGGGACCACCTGGTTCTACATAGCACTCGTCCGTTCGGAACAGCCGGGGGTCTCGGACATCTTCAAAAATTATCAGAATCTGCGTTTCTCAGGTAAACTCATTTGGACCTATTTTCTTGTCGGCCTTTTCACGGTTCTCTGGTTGCTCCTATTTCTCGTTCCAGGAATTATCAAGAGTCTTGCCTATTCGCAGACTTTCTATCTTTTAAAGGACCATCCGGAGTACACTGCCACTCAGGCAATTACAGAGAGCCGAAGATTAATGAAGGGCAGTAAAGGGCATTATTTCTTACTGAATCTGAGCTTCATCGGCTGGGCCATCCTGGCAACTTTCCTACTGTTTATCGGACTACTCTGGGTTTTGCCCTATCTTTCAGCATCGCAAAGCGTATTCTATAATGAATTGATCCGCACAGATGAGGATATGGTGCTTCCCGTTGATCCCACGGATCCGCAACCTTTGGTTTGATCAGTCCATGATTACTTATCAATAGGAGGTTTCTGATGACGTTTTCGCAATTAAAAAGAAACGCTCGGCAAGCACTTAAAAGTCATTGGACTTCAGCCGTTCTGCTCACATTCATTCTATTCTGGATCGTTTACGGTCTCTGCTATTTATTAGAAATTTGGCTGGTTGGTAATCCAATCACATGGTTCCTTCATTATTTCTTAAGAAGGCAAATTCCAAATCAAGCCTACCCGATTGAAATCGTTTATTCTTTGCTCATCGCACCAGTGGTTATTTCTTCCTTCTGGTTCTGCCTAGCACTGGTTCGCGGCGAAGATCCAGAAATCAAGCAGGTATTTTATGTCTTTTCTGAGCTGAAAGCTGCTTTCAAACTGGTCTGGGTCTCTATCGTCAGATCCGTTTTTCTCGGCCTTTGGTTCTTGTTACTGGTCATTCCCGGCATCATTAAAAGTCTTTCCTATGCGATGACTTATTTCGTTTTGAAAGATCATCCGGATTATTCGGCATCTGAGGCGATTACGGAGAGCAGGCAATTAATGAAGGGTTATAAAGGCGATCTGTTTTTGCTTCTGCTCAGCTTTATCGGTTGGGGGCTGCTGTCTCTATTAACCTTAGGTATCGGGCTGCTTTGGCTCGTGCCCTATGTTGGGGTTACCCTTGCCGAATTCTATCAGCAACGTGTCCATGAGCTTGGTGCAGAAATTCCTTTTGTCTAATCCGCCCAATGATAAAAACGTCAGGAGACAGCTGTCTCCTGACGTTTTTATCATTGATTCATTTTAGCAAACAAGACGAAGCTGGAGTCCGGAAGGATCCTTCAGCTCAATCGCCCGATCTGTGTCATCAGAGATTAGGCCGGATTTTTTCAAACGCAGCAGAGCCGCTGTCCTCTTTTCTTCATCCGGGTAGACGATTGTAAAATTGAGCATGCCAGCCGAAGCGAGAACCTGCTCGGCAGGACGATTGCGGCTCATCCATGTATTCAAGCCCAGATGATGATGGTAGCCACCGGTTGAGAGAAAATACGCCTCGTTGCCATATGCGGCGACCCGTTGAAAACCCAGTCCATCCCCATAAAAATGTTCCGCTGCTTTTAGATCAGCAATTTGCAGATGCAAATGACCCAAGATCGTTTGACTCGGTATCCCCTCCCATTCCTTCTCAGGACAGAGATTGATTAGATCAGGATCTAATTCGACAGTCAGCATATTCACCTCTCCATTTGTCCACTGCCAGGTGTCCGCTGGGCGATCATGATAAAATTCGATACCGTTGCCCTCCGGATCAGCTAAATAGATCGCTTCACTGACGGCATGATCGGCACCGCCCTGCAGCGGATACTGCTCGCGAAGCAGATGACGAAGCAACAGGGCTAGATGTTCCCGTGTTGGTAAAAGGAAAGCCATATGATAGAGACCCGACTGCCGACTATTATGAGGGGCAAGGCCTTCCCGCTGCTCAAGAGTTAACAGCGGCGTGGTGCCGTTTGCGCTATACTGAATGATATTGCCTTTTCTCTGAATGATTTTCAGGCCGATCATCTGCTGATAAAAATGATTGGCGGCCTCAAGATCTTGAACCAATAGATGGACCTCTCTAACATAGATATTGGGCTCGCTATGAAAGGACATTGGAAAACCTCCTAAACTTCTATATGATCATTAACTATATTAAAGTTATCGTAATAAGTCTATTATTTATTCCTCAAGGATAAATAAGATCCGCGCTAGCTCCTATTTTTACCCTTTCTTCTCATCTGTAAAAACAAGTTGCTCGCTACCCTAAAAAATAGCAAAATCGGTGATTAAGCAATCTGTCCCTCTGAATGGTGGTTATACCGTTTTAATGAACTTCTCTATTGAACCAGGTTAAGGGTACTTAAAATGGCTGACCAGAACTTCCAACCGTCCGGACTTATCATCCATACTATCCGTCTCACGGGCAAAATTCATGACGGTGCGATTAATCTTCTGAGTGGACTGTGAGATTTCGCTGATTCCCGCCGCTGTTTCTTTGAACAAAGACAGAATCCCTTCAACCGATTGCTTGATCTCTAATCCAAATGTACTGATACCCTGAATATTGTGATCCATGAGAGACATTTTTTCACCGACATTCAACATTTGCTTTTGAATCGTACTGAACTGGTTGCCCGTTTCGGCAATCTGTTCTACACCGAGACGAACTTGTTCATTGTTCCGTATTAAAGCGCGCCGGACTTGATGCGTTTCTAGGTACACACCATCTACAATTTGACCAATTTGTTTAACTAAATCCGAAGTCTGATCTGAAAGTTTTCGAATCGCCGTCGCAATGACTGAAAATCCATTCTGCACCCCCTCCGAACGTGCGGCTTCGATTGTCGCATTTAGTGCAAGAAGATTAGTCTGTTCGGCAATCTTCTTAATCGATTGATTAATTTTGGAGACATGGACGACATGATTTTCAAGCATTTTTAATTTCTCAGAGCTTTCCGCCACCCCGTTCTGAATACTCGTTATGAGCGTGATCGATTGCTTCATTGAAGTTTGTCCCTTTTCAGTCAATTGGACAGTCTCCTGTGCTGTCTGATGTGTGGTCGCAACTCTTTCTGCCTCACTTTCGAGACGGCTCACAAACATTCCCGTTTGAGCAGCAATCATCGTTACGTGTTCCGTCTGATTCTCTATTCCTGCCAAAAGTTCACTCAACGTATGTTCCACTTGAAAACTGCTATCGGAGACACTTTGCACCGAACGAGACAGCGATTGGCTGTTTGTCTTCGCAGCTCCTGTTAATTGGCTGATCGCTTGCGTCATATTTGTCAATTGCTGATTGAGTTGGATGATCGACTGACCAATTCGCCCGATTTCGTCGCGACCCTTCATTTCTTTAAGAGCGATCCGCAAGTCACCGGAAATCATTTTGTCGGTCATATCAAGCACTTGATTCATTGACCGACGGATACGTCGCTGAATTCGGAAGGTGATCCAGCCGCCAATAAGTATAGACATCAGCAGGCTCACGGCGACGCAGCTAATTGCCGTTCCAATCTGCGTTGTGGCCTGGAGAACAGCCGATTTCTGTTCATCCAGTACGGTCTGACGCAGACTAGTCAGTTTTTTCATCGTACGGATTTGGATTTTTTCCTGCTCGCGGCGCAATCTGAGTACTTTTTGCTGATCGTTCATAAGAACTGCCGGTGCAAATTCATTTTGGAATAAATTATAGGTTAATGAATCATTACGCATGATCTGGCTTAATAATTGCTTTTGTTGAGCCGTTTTCATATATGGCCGCATGTTTGTTTCCGCTATTGTCAGTACATGCTGATCATTGGTATATTTTTTTATCGATTGATCTCCGGGATTGAGCAGATAGTCGACGACTCGTGTGTCCTTCTGACGGAATAATGAACCGATTTCTGTAATCTGCGCCACACGGTTTCCGACTTTGCCCACCTGCTGTACCGCTTGATCAGCATGCCATAAGAATCCAGCAGATAGTCCTACAGCGATAGACATCAAAAGAAAAATAATACTGATATTCAGCAGATGACGTTGATTAATCGTGAACCCGTTCCACCAATGAGACTTACATTCTTTGATTTGTATCCTTTTGATTTTCATTGGTCAGTTCCTCCCCTGATTTTTTTCCTATTCTGTATCTGTCTCTAAGTATTTATGAGTAGGTCTATCGAATCAAGCTGATTTATGTTAATTTATGTAAATTCTTCTTTACATTTGCTTTTTGCGCTTCTAGTAGTCTCATGAAATGTTCCCAACAAAAAATAAGAGAAAAGCAGTCTATCTTCCCCCCCCACTCATAGAATTTTAAAGAGCAGCTTGTCTGCCTCGATATTGAGGAGGGACGCCTTTTGAAAAAATTCCAACCCAATCTATCCAGATCCAATTGGCAAAAATTAGTCGCAAAATATATTTTTCTCCTCATCCTCGCTTATGGGCTTATTGTCGTGATAGCTGCCAGCCAGCTCCGCCTTAGCTATATCGACAACGCGCTGCAGAAGACCAATCTTCCGGCAGCGACACTCTTGACGGAAACCTTTGGTAATGAAAATGTTCTGTTCAACCATGTGATCAAAGAAAAGGATCGGCCCAAGAGTATGTCTCATTTTCTGCTAGAGAGTCTGACCGATTTACGTTTTGATGATATTCGCAGTCTGTTTGGCTCGGAATTACCGGGATTCACCATTTACAACACAAAGATTTTCTATGCCGGCAAAGGGCTTAATTATAATAACCTGCCACAGGACAGCCCGCCTCCTGCCGAAATAGAGCTGCAGGCACCGAAGCCTACAGCGCCTAATAAAAAACAACAAGCACAAACAAAGGCCAATAATAAGCTGAAGAAAGTTGTTTTTATCTATCACACGCACAGCTGGGAATCCTATCTGCCGGCCTTAAAAGAAAAGCGGAATGGTGCAGTCAGTGCTGATCCGGCAAAAGACGTGATTTTTGACGGTCAGGTTGTCGGTGATACACTCGTTTCCAAAGGTATTGGCTATCTACAGGATACGAGCAATAAAAATGAAGAATTGCGCAAAAGGGGCTGGAATTATAACCAAGCCTATCAATATTCTCGAATCGTCATGCAACGGGCGATCAAAAAGAGTCCATCGCTGAATTATTTTATTGACATCCATCGGGATTCTTCGGGTCGTCATTTGACCACTGCAGCAATCGGCCAAAAATCTTTCGCTCGAATCAGCATCATTATTGGAGAAGCCAATCCAAATTACTCGGCGAATTTGTTTATGGCCAAGCAGGTAAAGGATACTTTAGATAAACGCTATCCTGGTTTAGTCCGCGGCATTGTCGGGAAAACACGGAACGATGGCAATGGTGTCTATAATCAGGATCTCTCCAAATATGCCATTCTTGTAGAAATCGGTGGTATCGACAACACATTGGATGAAGTGAAACGCAGCTCGAAGGCGTTTGGTGAGGCTTTGGCTGCCTTTGTCCAGCAGCAGAGCCGTCAATGAGGGTCTGAGAGCATTGCTGATTTTCAGCCATATTTTCACAATTCGAAACGTGATAGTCATTGGCTGAATTTTTTATTTTTTTAAGGAAGTGAAACTTTTTAGTTGCAATTATTAGTACCTGGTATTAATATTAACTTATAAAAATTTTGTTAAAAGGTTCATCTGAAAATTTTTTCATAAGGGAGAGAGCGAAACGATGGAACTTCAAGACTTGATTGCTCCGGAGCACTATAATTTAACGAGCGAAATTGATCGGTTTGACTCGAATAAAATTGCACTTTTCTGGCAAGATGAAGCGGGAAATAAAAAAGAAGTCACTTATCATGATTTAATTGAAAAAGGGAAAAAATTTGCCAATGTTCTCGGTCAATTGGGTATCCAGAAAGGCGATAAAATCATGACCATCGTGCCGAGGATCATCGATGCCTATGTCATCTATCTGGGTGCGCTGCGGGCAGGCGTGGCGGTCATTCCTGGATCAGAAATGCTCCGCGCTCATGATATCGCCTATCGTCTCAAGCAAGGCGAAGCCAAAGCGATTATCGCTTACCATGAGTATAGCGGTGAAGTTGAAAATATAGACGAAGAAATACCGACCCTTCAATATAAAATCTCTGTTGAAGGTGAAACGGCCGGATGGCTTTCGATGGACGAGCTGATGCGGCCAGCCTCTCCGGTCTATGAAACGGTAGAGACGCTCCGCGACGATATGGCATTCTTGACCTATACCTCCGGAACCTCAGGCACACCAAAAGGCGTCGTTCATACGCATGCCTGGGCCTATGCGCATCTGCGGATCGCTCCTAGCCGCTGGCTCGATATCCATGAAAACGATGTTTTTTGGGCAACTGCCGGCCCAGGCTGGCAAAAATGGATCTGGAGTCCCTTTCTCTCCGTCCTTGGCAAAGGCGTGACCGGTCTCGTCTATTTTGGCCGTTTCCATCCGGAAAAACAATTACAACTGCTCCAGGATTATAAAGTCAATGTACTCTGCTGCACACCGACGGAATACCGGCTGATGGCTAAAGTCGATCAACTGGAAACTTATGATCTCTCCCATTTGCGTAATGCCTGCTCGGCGGGAGAAGCACTGAACCGCGGCGTGATTGATACATTTAAGGATACGTTTAATATCGTGCTGAAAGATGGCTACGGCCAGACCGAAAGCACGCTGCTCATTGGCACCATGGTTGGCACAGAGGTGCGGACAGGATCGATGGGCAAACCGATTCTTGATGAATTTATTACGATCGTTGATGAAGACGGCGATCCGGCACCGGTCGGCGAGATTGGCAATATCGCCGTTCGCCGTGATTTCCCTGCTCTATTCAAAACCTATTATCAGCAGCCGGATCGTTATCAGGCAGCCGTGGTCGGAAAATATTTTTTGACCGGTGATCGCGCATCAAAAGATAAGGACGGCTACTTCTGGTTTCATGGCAGACGGGATGACGTGATTATTAGTTCAGGCTATACGATTGGGCCGGTCGAGGTTGAGGACGCCATTTTGAAACACGAAGCTGTGCAGGATTGCGCGGTTGTCGGCAGCCCGCATCCGATTCGCGGATTCATTGTCAAAGCATTCATTGTGCTAAAAGACGGCTATACCGGCAGTGAGTCGTTAATTCATGAAATTCAGGCCTTTGTCAAAAAAGAGACCGCACCTTACAAATATCCGCGGGAAATTGAGTTTATTGACGAACTGCCAAAAACGATTTCCGGTAAAATCAAACGGGCAGATTTACGGAATCTTGAAATTCGCCGTTCCCGTGAAAAAGGGATAAAAACTCGTTAAACTTCAACAAATAAATAAAAGGCAGCACCAGAAATCTGGGTGCTGCCTTTTATTTATTTTTACCCGTCACGAAGCGGACCGCTTTTGCTCCCCAGCTGGATGGCAGTAGCTTGGCCGCAAGCGCTCCGGATCGATTCATTCCTCCGGCTATCGCTACCCGCTTGCCTTTTTGAAGAGCCCGATAGCCGATCTGTGCAACACTATGCGCATCCATGGTCCGAGCAAACATTCGGATATCCGCGGCATTGGCGACAGCTCCGAAATTGGTATGCGTCGGTCCCGGACAAAAAGCGGTGACACTGACCCGCGTCCCATTCAGTTCCTCAGCAAGAGCCTCGGTGAGTGAAAGAACATAGGCCTTGCTGGCAAAATAGACAGCCATAAATGGACCCGGCTGATAGGCGGCGGTGCTGGCCACATTAAGAATTTTTCCACCGTTTTGCCGCATATCCTGCAAAAAGCGATAAGTCAATTCTGTCAGTGCCGCAACATTCAACTGAATCATCTTCATCTGAACGTCCAGCCCTAGAGAATAAAATGCCCCAACAAGACCGAAACCGGCATCATTCACCAAGATATCTACATTTAAGTGAGCTTCCCGGGCGCGATGATAGATCGATTCAGCAGCGCCTGGTGCGCTTAGATCCTGAACAAGCACCGTCACTTTGCGATCGGGCATGGCCTCTTTGATTTGCTGAAGCCGCTGTTCATTTCTCGCGACAAGGATTAGATCATAGCCGTCACGGGCCAATAATTGAACCATTTCATAACCGATTCCGCTTGATGCTCCGGTGACCAGAGCTGTTTTATTCATTCCGCCACCCCGCTTTCTTCCCTTTGGTTCAAGCTTAACCGCCGCTCTAGGAGCAAGTCAAGAAAATCAGCGGTCGATTTAATATTGATCAAGGACATTATTAAATGGCGTAAGCGGGGCGACCTGCGCCAGGATAAATCCGGCGGCGACAGCAAGTACCATGCTCACCGCAAAAAGAAGATCATAGCGGCTCCAGCCAATTTTATAGAAATAAGTTCGGCTCCCTGAAAGTGAAAATCTTTTAGCCCGCATCGCGACAGCCGTTCGCTGTGCGCGACGGATCGATTGAACGAGCATCATCAAACAGTAGCGCTTGATCCGTTCATAGAATGCCTTGGCCCCCTTCTGCTGAGCGAGTCCACGTACGCGCATTGCTTGCCGAATCGTCAAAAATTCTTCAGCCATCAGCGGCAGCATCCGGAAAGCCGCAAGGCAGCCATAAGCGTAACGGACAGGCACCTTGAGCTGCTGCATCAAGCTGTAGAAGAACGGCACAGGTTCCGTTGTCGTCGCAAAAATCAAACTCAGCAAACTGAAGGCAAATGTACGGATACCAAGCATCAATCCTCTGGCCAAGCTCTCGGTTGATATTTGGACTAGGCCAAACTGAAAGAGCAAATGGCTCCCTTTTCCGAAAAAAATCATCGCGGCGCCGCTGAATAAGGAAACAACCAAGGTCAGAATAATTAACCAGAAGTTAAACAGACGGCCGAACCCGGAAACAAGCAGATAAAATCCAAGAAAGATCAACGCGGACCAGATCATTGTATTGAGATTGTGCACGGTGAGATAGACGATGAAAAGAGCGGCGATGACAAGAAATTTCAGGGTCGGATTAATCTTAAAAAACCATGTTCGTGTCCTCAGAATTCCAATCTGCATCCTGCCCCCCTCCTTCCCTGTCCTCATCCGCTATTCTTCGCCTATCAGCGATCAATTTCCCATGGCTTATGGTCAGAACACGTGTGGCAAAGTGACGCACAATTTCCTGTTCATGAGTGACCATGAGCACAGTTGTTCCCTGCTGCTGCAGTTCTAAAAAGAGGCGAACCAGACGGAACGTATTCTGCGCGTCTTGGCCAAAAGTTGGCTCATCGAGGATCAATACCTTGGGCCGTTCGATCAGCGCTGTTGCGACACTTAGCCGCCGCTTCTGGCCAACGGATAATTGATAAGGGTGATGATCACGCACATGCTCTAATGAAAAACGCTTCAACGCCTTTTCCACTCTCTCCTTTATCGAAAGTGGATCGATCTTCCTGAGCCGCAGCCCGAAAGCGAGTTCGTCATCGACACGATCAGTGACAAATTGGAACTCTGGATTCTGAAAAACAAAAGCAATTTCTTCTGTCGGTTGTTCAAGCGACCAGTGCAGCTTCCCTTTACTCTTCAGCAATCCAATCAATCCCTCGATCAAGGTGCTCTTACCCGCTCCGTTTTTGCCGGTAATGGCGACCCACTCGCCCTCATTCACCGTCAAATGATCGACGGAACATTTAATTTGGCCATTACGTTTGACCTCAAAATGGTCGAGTGCAAGCAGCTGCTGGGCCTTTTGGGGGCTGCGGATCGATTGAGGCTGCTTTTTGATAAAATCGGCCCATGCCCCCGGATACCAGATCCCATAAAGAATCAATTCCTTTTTATGCTGCTCCAGCACTTGATCACGGGCTCCGTCGGCAATAATCTCTCCATCCGGATTAAAAAGAACGATCCGATCGACAAAATCAATGACCTGCTCAATTTTGTGTTCGACAATGATTAACGTCCGATCAGCCTGGATCCTTTGAATTGTTCTCCAGAAGGCCTGCGTTCCTTCCGAATCAAGCAAGGCGGTGGGTTCATCTAAAAAAAGCACATCTGCCTCCAGCGCCAGGACGCCGGCAATCGCTAGACGCTGCTTCATCCCGCCCGAAAACTTGTGAATCAATTGATGCGGATCCGAAAAATGGAGACCGGTTAAATTTAAATAATGATCGATCCGCTCCGGCATTTGACTGCGTGCAATCTGGCGATTCTCAAGAACAAAGGCAAGATCTTCATCCGCATACGGCATACAGAACTGCGATTCCGGATCCTGAAAGATAAATCCCCAGTTCGGTGGTACCTGCTGCTTTTCTGCCTTAACAGGCATCGGCACACTTTCCGGAATCAACCCGGAAAGCACTTGCAACAAGGTCGATTTGCCGCAACCGGACGGCCCGAGCAGAAGAATTTTTTCACCAGGATTATAATGAAACGATAGATCTTTAAACTGCATAGCGGGTTGTTTGGGAAAAGCAAGTCTGAGTTTGCTGACGCCCCAAGTTTCCCTTTTATTTGTTGAGGACATCATAATCTTCCTTGCTGATTGGGCGCACGAGCTGAGTGACCCCTGTTTTTTCCAGCGCCTTAACTAATATCCACGGAAAGATGCCGGCAAGCACGGCTGAGCCGATAAAGCGGAAAATAATATTCAGAGTCAGATTCCAGCCAGCCAGATCGGTCAGATAGCCATAGAAGACATCAAGGAATAAAGATCCGAGCGATGCAGCGATTGCTGAGAGCACGGCAGTCCATGGTGTGAAACGGCGGTATAAAAAGGCCGCGAAGATCAGTTCGGAAAACACCCCTTGTATTAAACCGTAATAAACATTAACGATGCCGCCGCTACCGGCAAACAGCATTTCGGCGATCGCGGCAACTGTTTCCGAAAGAAAAGCGACGCCCGGTTTACGGATCAGCAGCGCAGTAAACGGCCCGGCAATAAACCAGATCCCGTAGATGAGTGCATCGAGCTGAACGCCAAAGGATTGGAGCAGATCATAGACGGGACCCATCAATTTGAAAATGAGTCCGAAAACGAGTGATACCACAATAGTCACTAAAATATCGGTAAGATTTAATACCTGTTTATTCCCTTTTTGCTGAACCATCATTCTTCCCCCAATAATCGCTAATTTCGTTGACTAAAAAGCCTGTACACCGGAGGAGTTTCGTGTCTGGTGCCCACACGGTGAGCCGAATGGCAAGCAATCGAAAAAGCCGCTCTCTTTATTACAAGGAAGCGGCTTTTATGCCTGTTATTGACAAACCACTTTCCTACGCTGGTATTAACCAGATCAGGTCCAAGGGTCGGAGATGAAGCTCCTCTCAGCAAAAACGCACCCCTAGTGGACAAATGCTTATTCAGTTTACCTATTTACAATACCTGTTTGTATCTTCAGAATCAAGTAAAAATATCCGGATCGAAGAAACTAAATATAAAAGAGGCTGAAGGATAATTTTACAAAGAGCGGGTCACGCTAAGCCGGACAGCATTCTTTTTTGGGGGGATTTTGTGGGTATTAAAACGCTTATTAAAATCATGGCTTTTCTCTATTTAACCGCTGCAGCGCTGCAGCCGGAGAATCCGCTTCTCGTTCAAGCAGCGCCGGCATTTCCTACTGAAATTTTTAATACGAATCGTGCGCCGGACTTTAGAACACTTTCTGCCAGCTCCGATCTCATTCTGGTCGTTCACCTCGATGGTCAATTCACCAGCTGGAATACGGGTCATCAGGTTTCTGGTGGACACCGACTCGTCAACAGCCGTCAGATCCTCCACGTTCACCGCTCGCTCAAAGGGCAGCCGCCGTCTCCGCTCTATCTGCTCACGACTGTGGTCCGTCCCCTGCCTCGCCCATCCGATCCGCTGAATCAAAAATACACTGGCCCGCTCGCGGACGGAGATTATCTTTTATTTTTGAAACGCTATCATACCAGCCAAGATTCCCTATTAAACGGTGGATTCAGCGCAGTCTATCCGCTCTATAATGGGCACACGATCGCACTGGACAGCGGTTTCGCTGAATTGGGCGGCCTGTCCATCGATCAAGTGGCAAACAAGCTCTGATGAAAATGATCGATTTTAAAAGACGATCATATCTCGCATAAAAAGATTAGACAAGCCATATAGTTGATAGAAAGACGCAGCAAACGGGAGGCCGCACCCATGGAAAAAACAACAACTACTTCTTTTCAAAGCAGACCAAGCTTCATGCTCAAACGCATGAAACAAATAATCGGACGATTGGAACATCTGTCCGCGGAAGACTGCCTGGAAAAAATGACCACAATCATGTATCGAATGATTCTTTTTCTTGGTATTCCTTATTTTCTTTATATTCTCTGGTCCTTCGTTCATATGAGCCGTTAATCCGGTCGATGCTTCCCATGAAAGTCATGAAAAAGCACAGATCCATGGATCTGTGCCGGTGACCCAAACCCTATGGAAAACTCATGCCTGCTTAAATTCAGCCAGCATGGTATCAAGCACATAATTAATGGCTTCAATGGTTTCCAAAAAACGACGGCGGCGTGTATCCTTCTGAAATGCTGTCACGCAAACAATTAATAAGTTCTCACTCGTATCCTTAATTTGGATCGGATAAATATACCTCGGTTTTACAAGACGCAACCATTCTTCTGAAAGCGGACGCCATTGGTCAACAACTTCTTGCGTGTGATCGGCGAATGGTTTGACCTGTTGATAGAAATCCGGGGCGGCGTCCGCCGCATCTCTGTGATTCTGAAAAGCTTCAAAAGCTTGCTGACTGATGACGCGCAACTGGCTGGTCAGCTGCTCCAATTTCTGAATGGATAAATGACTGTTCATCTGTGCCTCCGGATTGTTTATTCTTCTGTTAGTGTATCACGGAGAACGGTTCAACGGGTGCTTTTTGCCTGATCTCAAGATTTGACCAATTTCAACCGCCCAGACAAGGGAACTTGATGGTTCTGCTCTGGAGGAAGAGTGGAAGAGATACGATCATTCATCTGCCCGAGCTTCCCAACCAAATAGTCAATCCGAGTCAGCCGCAGCTGACTCATTCTGATTTCCGTCCGATAATCATCGACTGCACAATTAGCCAATTTGCCGATCTGTCGTTCAATTTTTTGATCGATTTGTTCAATTTCCATCAAAAGTAGATCAAGACGGTGACTAAGCTCAGATGCTCTCTCTTGCTTCTTTGTCTGTATGCCATTCATCATGCTCTTCCCTGCTTCCCTTTTTTATTTTACAGATCGATTATCCTTTTACACAGTTATTAAATATTTACCTGCTCTCTATAAAGAATTACGCGATTGATTCCTTTGTCTCCTTTGCTGCTGACAAAACTAGAAAAGATCTGATCAAACTTGTGATTTTTCTACCATAAGAACAAAAGTTCGTCAAAATATGCTATTTTCACCTGTTAATTACTGTTTTCCTTTGAAATTCCACCACCAAACTGCTCTCATTTGGTATACTGTGAAAGAATAAACACTTATTCCTGAAAGGAGTCTTGGGATCTTGACGCTCTTTTATCCCAATGGGCAGCCATACCGCGCGCCAAATGTTTCTGCTGAGGAACCGCCGCAGACTGTCAATTACGGCCACCGTGGGATGACTCTGGAAGAGGATTTAAACGTGACGAACCAATACTATATTGATTCAGATCAGGCGGTTATCTATAAAAAACCCACTCCCGTCCAGATCGTTCACGTGGATTATCCGAGACGCAGCGCGGCAAAGATCACCGAGGCCTATTTTCGTAAGGCCTCAACAACCGATTATAATGGGGTTTATAAAGGAAAATATATTGACTTTGAGGCGAAGGAAACGACTCATGCCAATTACATTCCTTTGAAAAATTTTCATGAACACCAGGTTGACCATATGATACGCATTCAGTACCATGGTGGAATTGGATTCATCATCGTCCGCTTTACTCCGGCGAATCAGGTTTTTCTGCTGGACGCGGCCTATCTCGTTTCCTGCTGGAAGCAGGCGAAGCAGAAAAAAGGACGCAAATCCATTCCAAAAACCCTTTTTCAAGAGAAGGGTCGTCTGGTACCGCAGAACTATTTGCCGCGAATTGATTACCTTCGCGTGGTGAATGATGTATACTTTTAAGCTAGTCATATTCCATAGCCAGGGTCGAATACTATAAATTGTCGGGGACTATGGACAGGCTTTCCGGAAAGGTAGGATTAGATAAGCATGGCTGAATATCAATCGAGGATGGAAAGGCGTCGTGCGGCTGAAAATGAACGGGCGTCGCGTGAATCCTCAAAGGCAAGTCACAGAAATAAACAATCAGGAGGCGGCGGAAAAAAGCGCGGATGGTTCAAGCGGACCATGATCATCCTTCTGCTGGTGATTCTTTTTTTGATTTTAGCAGGAGTCGTCAGCGTATTTGCGATCATTCACAGCGCACCTGCACTCAATTCAGATGCATTGCATAATGAAATATCTTCGGTAATTTATGATGAATATAATAAAAAAGCGACGGTCGTCGATGCGGGGACTCATCGCTTATATTCCAATGTTCAATCCATTCCACTGTCCGTTCAGGATGCCTTTATTTCAACTGAAGATGCCCGATTTTATCAGCATTTTGGAATTGATCCAATCCGTATCGGGGGATCGATCATCGCTCAGTTTACGCGCGGCTATAAATCCGAGGGCGGCAGTACCATTGATCAGCAGGTTGTCCGCAACGCGATGCTGACCCAGAATAAAACCTTCAAACGCAAGATTCAGGAAATGTATCTGGCGATTCAGCTGGATAAGAAATATACCAAAAAACAGATTCTTGAGATGTACTTAAATCAGATATATCTTGGCGAAGGCCCTACATATGGGGTATCTGGCGCTTCTGAACTGTATTTTGGCAAAAACATCAAAAAAGTCGACCTCGCCCAAGCTGCAATGCTGGCCGCCATGACGCGCAACCCGGGCTACTATGATCCTCTTGCCCATCCTGAGCAGGCCAAGCAGCGACGAGATCTTGTGCTCGATCTGATGGTCAAAACTCACGCAATTACAAATGATCAGGCAGCGGCTGCCAAAAGTGAAACGATAAAACAAATGACCAAAAATCATGGCAAAGTCACCTATGCGAACCGAAAATACGGGGCGTTCATCGACTATGTCCGCAAAGAACTTGTCGGTGGGAACATTGTCACCGAAAAAGAATTTGATTCCGGCGGTTTGAAAATCTATACGACTTTGGATCCTTCGATCCAGAAAAAGACCCAGTCTGTCTTGAATAACAAAAAAAATTATCCTAACGTTCAAAAGAATTTCCAAGCCGGTGTCTCGGTCCTCGATACGCAGACCGGAGCGATCCGCGCACTCGGCGGTGGACGTGCTTATCATTATCTGAATAGTAATCATTCCTATATTAATGTGGGTAGTGTTGGATCGACGGCGAAACCGATTATCGATTACGGTCCAGCCATTGACTATTTGAAATGGCCGACGGATTATCAACTGAATGACAAGAAAGGTTTGAACTATACGAAAAGTACCAAGACCGTCAATGATTGGGACGGCAAATTCATGGGTAATATTTCAATGCGTAAAGCGCTCTATCTGTCGCGTAACGTTCCTGCCGTTGAAACCTTGCAGCAGGTCGATCAGGCGATGGGCAGCACAAGCCCTGTTATCAAATTTACTAATAAATTAGGCATGGGTTTCGATCCAAAGGATTTTGATGAAAGTGACGCCATCGGCTCCTTCGCCTCTTCTCCGCTGAAGATGTCCGGTGCCTATGCGGCCTTCGGCAACAATGGCATGTATAATCAGCCATTTGCCGTCCGTAGAATTGTCAAACCCGATGGCGAAGTGATTACGCCAGATCATACCCATCATATCGCCATGCATGACTATACCGCTTATATGATTAGCGATATGTTGAAGGATGTCATGACAAAGGGCACTGGAGCCGGTGTCCGCGGGGCTAATATTCCCGGTGTTCCGCTCGCTGGAAAAACCGGAACGCAAAATGTTGAGCCCAAATATGCTCAGCAGATGCATATTCCCCAATATGGGCTGAATACTGGCGCAATGGATGCCTGGTTTGTCGGTTACACGACCCGCCTGACCACTGCGGTCTGGACAGGCTATAATGTTTCAAAGGCAGACATCAAAGCGAAGCGTTATTTGCAGAATAATTTTGGCACGTATCTGCCGATTGGCCAGCAGGACTATTCCAAATATATCTTCAAAAATATCATGAGTCCATTCATGCCTGGTGCTCCCGACTTTACTCGGCCAAATTCAGTTATCAGTCTAAGTGGCGGCGAGCTGGGTGTACGGAATTCATCGGTCACGAATCATTTCCAATCTTCAAGCAGTAGCCAGAGCCCGGCCTCGAGCAGCATAAGCAGTTCAAGTTCAAGCAGTTCGAGCTCAAGTAGTTCAAGTTCGAGCAGTTCTTCTTCATCGAGCCTGCCGGAAAGCTCTGCTCCTCCTGCTCCGCCATCAAGCAGTTCTCCGCCTCCTCCTCAGAGTTCTTCAAGTGCTCCCGCGCCGCCTGTTGCGGCGCCGCCCGCTTCCTCATCAAGCGCGCAGCCATAATACAAAAAGAGTACCCGATCAAAAATGATCGGGTACTCTTTTTGTATAGCCGTTTTATTTATGTACGCCGGGCACGGACAGCTAATTTCTTTGTCAGCTCTTCTTCAAGTTGATCGAGCTGGATGAATGCTAGGTAACGATTCGGTTGATTCATAATATAACGGAGACGTTCTTCCAGATTAAGCGGTGCATAAGAAAACTGTATCAGCCCCTGAATCATCTGATTCGGTTCGAGTGTCGCGACCGGCTGGCCAGATGACCAGACCAGTTGATCAATCAAACCAGCAACGGCCCTTAACATTGGCTGACCGGCTGTTTGAAGATCCCGTCGATGAAAAGCTTCACTCAGTCCGGGCTTCTCTTTTTGCCAATACAAATGGAACCAATTTTCATTTCTCTGCCATGGCCATTCGCTTGCAGATGTCTGATCATTCCAATAAATCAAATCGGTGATAAAAGGAGCCGAGAATAGGCCATGATCGGCAGGTTCAGGGCTTATCACCGTCGGTTTCGCGTAAAATGGGGCAAAACGAAATGTTTCAGGAAGACGTACTTTGCCGGATGGGATCATTGGGTGTTCCCCTCACTTTCATCCGCTTCTTCCCTTCGCGGCACAAATCAAGTAAAGGACAAGCCGGGCAATTTGGGTTTTGAGCCCGGCAATGATAGCGTCCGAAAAAAATGAGCCGGTGATGAGTGATTGACCACTTTTCACGAGGTACGCGGCTCATCAATGTTTTCTCCACTTCAAGAACGCTGTCTTTCCAGCGGCAGATACCCAGACGCTTCGATACACGCTCCACATGTGTATCAACGGCAAGCGCCGGTTCTCCAAAAGCAACGGAAAGGATCACGTTCGCTGACTTTCGCCCAATACCAGCTAAGCGGATTAACTCCTCCCGCGTTCGCGGCAGACTTCCGTTATACGTCTCAATCAACTGCTCGCACATTTGCCGGATATGTTTTGCCTTATTGCGATAAAGACCGATAGAACGAATATCGTTTTGCAATTCTTCAAGCGATACAGACAGATAGTCCTCCGGTTCATGGTATTTTTCAAAAAGTACCGCTGTGATTCGATTGACGAGCGCATCGGTACATTGAGCCGAGAGCATGACCGCAATGGCCAGCTCCAGAGCATTCCGATGGTTCAATTCACAATGAGCATCCGGAAACATTTTCGCGATTGTTTCCAAACAAACATCGATTTGCTTTTGATTTAGTATTTTTCTCAGACTCCTTTATGCCTTATCTAACCAATTATAAGACGGCATTTGTGGAATATTGTCACTCTTTTCCGTTGTCTTCCGAGATGGAGTGGCCGGTTGCTGATGCCGACGGATCTTACTTCCCTGCGCTTTCGCCTGTTCGAGCGTTTGAATACCATTTTTGCGCCAGTCAAAAAGAATCCGATCGATGTATCTGAAATTCAGTTTCCCGGAAATCACCGCTTCGCGCAGCGCGGCCTTAATTAATTGCGGTGCCTGCCGATCTTCATCTATCCACATCGCCAATGTCTCACATTCAATGGGTGAGAGTGGACGCCCGAATTCTGTCTCGAACAATGTATAAAGCGCGTCCTCATTCCCCTTTAGGCTCACTTGATCCTGTTCATGTGCGGCAAAGCGCAGCAACTTCTCCCATAAGGGCTGCAGAGAATAGGCTTCCGAATAAATTTGATTATCTTTTTTCTGAACAATGGATAGAAATCCATGTTGGATCAAGTGACGAAGCAAATCGGCACATGGGGTTTCCTCTAGCGTCATTCGTTTGGAAAGATCCTCGAAGGTTGGAAAATCGTCCCCTTTTATAATAAAAGAATGAACCTCAATAAGCAGCATACACTCTTGCTCATTGAGACCAATTTCCTGATAATGTTCAATCAGCAGCGACGGCACATTGATAGTTCCCCTGAGCATTAGATTCAGTAAAAATTTTGTATCCATGTTTGACACCTCATCCTCGATTATAACATGACAGTGAAAAAAATGACGAATCGTGGGATGCTCGCGAAACGCCCTCGTTCCATGGATAGTCCTCTAAATATAGGCAAAAAACTCCCAGAGAAACAGACCTTCTCTCTGCTTCTCTGGGAGTCCGAAGGGAGCGCATAACATTACGGATAAATGCGATTCAGCAGGCGCGGAAACGGTATTGCCTCGCGGATATGTTCGAGTCCGCAGATCCAGGCAACAGCACGCTCAAGCCCAAGTCCGAATCCAGAATGCGGCACCGATCCGTATTGACGCAGTTCCAAATACCATTTATAGGAGGGATCGGTCAAATGAAATTGTTCGTAACGTTCTTTCATCAGCTCAAGGTCATCGATACGCTGACTGCCGCCGATGATTTCCCCATAGCCCTCGGGAGCAAGCAGATCCGCACAAAGAACGACATCCTCACGTCCGGGTACCGGCTTCATATAGAAGGCCTTCGCTTTTGTTGGATATTCTGTGACGAATACCGGTACATCAAAATGTTCGGCAATGGCCGTTTCATGAGGCGAGCCGAAATCATCACCCCATTCAATATCATCGAAGCCCTGCTCCTTCAGAAAATCTATGGCTTGATCATAAGATATTCGCGGGAAAGGTGCTTTGATTTTCTCAAGTTTCGCGGTGTCACGGCCAATCGCTTTTAATTCCGGCTGACAGTTTTTCAAAACATCTTGAACGATGTAGCTGATGTAATTCTCTTGAACAACCAGACTCTGCTCGTGATCGCAAAACGCCATCTCTGGTTCAATCATCCAGAATTCAATCAGATGTCGGCGTGTCTTCGATTTTTCTGCTCGAAATGCCGGCCCGAATGAGAAAACCCTCCCGAATGCCATAGCCGCCGCTTCCATATATAGCTGACCGCTTTGCGACAGATAGGCGTCACGGTCGAAGTATTTTGTGTGGAATAAATCAGTTGTTCCTTCTGCTGAACTGCCCGTCAAAATGGGGGGATCAACTTTTATATACCCATTATCATTAAAAAAGGCATAGGTCGCTTTGATTAATTGATTGCGAATTCGCAAAATCGCATGCTGACGACTCGAACGAAGCCAGAGATGACGATGATCCATTAGAAATTCGACCCCGTGTTCCTTAGGCGTGATCGGATAATCTGTCGCGATCTGTATAATTTTCAGACCCGTCACGGTCAGTTCGAATCCTGAAGGCGATCTTTTATCCTCGCGGACCGTTCCGCTGATATACAACGAGCTTTCCTGTGTCAGTGATCTGGAATCTTCCCAAGTTTGTTCACTGACCTCATTTTTTAATACGACTCCTTGAATAAATCCTGTTCCGTCCCGCAGTTCAAGAAATTGAATTTTACCGCTGGATCGTTTGTTTGCTAGCCAGGCACCGATGGTTACCTCAGCACCCACGTGATATTGGACTTCTGAAATTGTTGCATTCATCTTAAGAGGACCCCCATGATCTCGTCTTGCTCTTTACTTTGTATGTTTTTGGATAAAGTGTTCCATTCGATCCAGCGCTACTTCGAACTTTTCCAGCGACGTCGCATACGAAAGGCGGATATAGTCTGGCGCGCCGAAACCAGCCCCAGGAACAACGGCCACTTGCTCTTCATCGAGCAATGCTGCGACCCAGTCGCTGACCTCCTTAAACCCACACGCCGTACATGCCTCACGGATATTCGGAAACAGATAAAAAGCACCTTGAGGTTTGACACAACTAACGCCAGGAAGTTTGATGAGACGTGCATAAACGGTATTTAGTCGCTTTTCAAAAGCCTGGCGCATCTCTTCAATACTCTCCTGCGACCCGTTATAGGCGGCGATTGCCGCATATTGAGAGACCGATGCCGGGTTGGATGTGCTGTGACTGGCGACATTCGTCATTGCCTGAATCAAAGCGGCATCCCCCGCTGCATAACCAATGCGCCAGCCAGTCATCGCATGGGATTTAGAGACGCCATTGATAACCATGGTCTGCTTCTTTACTCGGTCAGAAAGCTGAGCAATCGAATAGAAAGTATGGCCATTATAGATTAACTTTTCATAAATCTCGTCAGAAATGATCAGGATATCATGGGCGAGACAGAATTCCGCGATCGGTTCTAATTCTTCTTTTGTATAAATCATACCTGTCGGATTGCTGGGCGAATTGAGAATCAGTGCCTTTGTCTTGGCGGTCGTTGTTTTTTCCAATTCAGAAGCGGTAATTTTAAATTGTTTTTCCTGTGTCGTCGAAATGGAAACAGGAACACCATCTGCTAATTTGATCTGTTCCGGATAGCTGACCCAGAACGGTGCTGGGATAATGACTTCATCTCCTGGATTCAGTAACGCCTGAAACAAGAGATATAATACATGCTTTGCACCATTCCCTACAATAATTTCATTTGGCGCATAATCAAATCCCTGATCGCGTTTCAGTTTTCCGATAATCGCTTTCTTTAACGCCGGCAACCCGGCAGTCGGTGTGTACTTGGTATGACCGGCCTTCACGGCTTCAGTCGCCGCATCAATAATAAAGGAAGGGGTATTAAAATCCGGCTGTCCGGCACCAAGCCCGATAACGTCATATCCCTGTTCAGCCAGTTCCCCCGCTTTGGCGGTAATCGCCAGCGTGCTGGATGGTGTAATAGTCGAAACGCGGTCTGCTAATTGCATGATGATCTCTCTCCTTTATCGGATAGTTCTCTATTTTAAGCGCTTAGATATTCAGAATACGCTGAACTTCTTTGCCTGTGTCAAAACTCAAGGAGATATAGTTGTACGTATGATTGGGGCTGAGAAAGGTAATTTGCCAAGTCGGTTGCTTATTGATCGCACCCAGACGGATCGAAACCACCTGTTTTACATCCAGATGCAGACGATTAAAAATTTGCATCGCTTTGGTTTTAGAAATTCCTTGCTTCGCTGACCGAGCAATATACGGTGCTTTTTTCTTTTGATCCGGTATCCACAAATACATTTTAACCCCATTGCGCTCGCCTTCGACAACCTGGTAAGCATTCGTCCCATGATAATATGTAACCGTGTCGATCCTGCTGATTTGATAGTGGCTTTTTGCCTTGGTAATTGCTCGATCCGCAGCCTGTTCCTGAACATTCCTATTCCCGCTGTACAAGTTCCAGGTCCCCCAGCCGAAGCAAAAAAGGACGACGATTAAAATGCCAATTATCCAGTTTTTCAAAAAAAATCACCTGAATTCAATAATCTGCGGATACACTGTTTCTTTATTAGAAAGAGAAAATGAATAAAGAAATCTTACTCAGTACAGGGCAGCCGCTAAAAAGGCCTGTTCTTTATCATACAATCTATTTTCCTGAAGGTTGTTCTGCTTTTTTTCTGAGTTCATAGGGATCTATCACAGGTATTTGATCCTGTTTCCCAACCAAGAGCCGCTGAATGCCGAGTATTTTCCGAGCCGCTGCAGATCCCGGTGACGTTATCGATCAAACGGGCATGCGTATAGTTCACGGCTAGTGCAATAATGAAACGACTCTGAATTTGATCGTCTTTGCTCCGCTTCAGTTCAGGATAGTGGAGAACATCGACATAATCCACCGTTCCAAGCGACAGATGGCTCTTCAGATAGCCGCGCACCCTCTCCTTGATCGCGGAGAAACTGCGGTTACCGCCTCGAACTAGTTCGAGGCCCGCCTGCAGGCTTTTATAAAGATGCACTGCTTCCTGGCGTTCCGCAGTACTTAGCCGCACGTTGCGCGAACTCCTTGCAAGACCGTTCGGTTCACGAACGATCGGGCAGGCGATCAATTTTACAGGAAAATGAAAGGCATCAATCAAATCCTTGACAATGGCTATCTGCTGCGCGTCCTTCATGCCGAAAAAGACTTTATCCGGTTGAATAATATTGAACAATTTCGTCAGGACGGTTCCAACACCGTCAAAATGTCCGGGCCTGCTTTTCCCGCAAAGAACATCCGTTTTTGCGGAGATCTTGACACTTATCGTTGTTCCATTCGGATAAATAACCGTTTGATCTGGGCAAAACAATCCTTCAATTCCGGCCTCAGATGCCAGGAATCGATCATGGGTTGGATCCTTAGGATACTTCAGATAGTCCTCCCGATCACCGAATTGAGTCGGATTGATAAAAATACTGGCAATTGCACAATCCGTCTGGCGCACAGCCTGACGGAACAACGACAAATGCCCCTCATGAAGATATCCCATTGTCGGCACAAAGCCAATCGTTCTCCCCTTTTTCCGTTGCTCGCCTAGATAAGCTCTGACTTCCTCGGATCTGTGAAAAATGTGCATTTTTTTCTGATTCTCCATTGCAATAATACCTCCTGAATGCCCGGAGGAGAATAGCGCCCAGAACAGTGATTGGAAAAAAGCAGCTATTCTTCCGTCCCTGTCCCAAATTGAAGGATCACGGCGGACATTTTTTTGATGAACGCTTGGAGTCGGTGCTGCTTCCAATATTGGAATGCCGCCCATTGCTCCCGCGCAGACGCAGTTTTATTATAGCAAATACCCTGCGATTTTTCGCCCATTCTTTGAAACTTTAACAGATTTTACTGCGGGCTTCACGACCACTCAATGTCGGCAGAATAAACTCGAGTGATGCTGTGCTGCCCATCCTCCAGAAGCAAAACACCTTCGTCATTGATTCCCAGAGCCTTCCCGCTTAAAATTTTACCACCTGGCTGACGAACCTTGATCAGTTTGCCTAAGCTGACGGCGCGCTTCTCCCAAAGCGGTTTAACGGCTGAGAAGCCTTGAGCAAGATACAAGAGATAAAGCGTTTCGAAGCGTTTCAGAAAGGTTTGAATCACAAGCGAGAGGTCATAATGACTGCCAGTACTGGCCGTGAGCGAAGTTGCCTTCCCCGCGAGCTCTGCGGGAAAGGATTCGGGTCGCTCGTTAATATTCATACCAATGCCGATAATAACTGCTTTAACATAGCTCGATTCTGCCTGCAGTTCCGTCAGGATCCCGACTAATTTTGATCCTTCATACAGGATATCATTCGGCCATTTAATGCCGCAGGAAAGTCCGGACACCGATTCAATCGTATCTGCCGCAGCCACAGCTGTGACGAGCGTCAGCTGCGGTGTCTTTTCAATCGGCAGCTTTGGACGCAAAATCAGACTCATTGCCACATTCATACCTCGCGTCGATTTCCAGGAGTTTCCTAACCGCCCCCTGCCGGCAACCTGCTCATTGGTGACCACCAGCGTACCCTCCTCAGCGCCGTCATCCGCCAGTTCCAGAGCTTTTTTTTGGGTTGAAGCCATCTGGTCATCGAAATAAATCGTTTGGCCCAGTTTTTCGGTCTTTAATCCAGAAGACAGTGCAGCCTCGCTAATGCCGTCAGGAGCGCGTGTCAGACGATAACCACTTTTTTGCAACGCCTCAATCGCGTAACCTTCAGCCGTGAGCTCGCGAATATGTTTCCACACAGCTGTCCGAGAGCAACCCAGCTGTTCCGATATCTTCTGGCCGGACAAAAATTGATTGCGATGATCATAGAGTAATTTTAAGATGGTGTTTTTTGTGTCTTTCGCCATTCTCTGAACCATGACTCGATCGTCTCCCTTTCATTAGGCAGCTGCCCAGACACCACAGACTGTTCCGCTGAGCGGAGCACGCCGGCTAGCCACGGACCCGGTTTTTCTGCGGCCCATGCCGCAAAATCATCGCCGTTTGCTTGAAGCTCGTGACGCGAATGAATCGGACAAGCCTGCCAAAAATGGCTGATTTTCTGTTCAGATTGTACATACTGGCTCTCAGAAGACTCGCCCAGTGCACAACGCAGCCGCTCGATCGATAGTGCAAGATTCGGCCCCGCGTTATAAACCGTCCAGCGCTCCCAATCTGCAGAACGCCGCGATTCGAGCCAGGTCAACATTTGACGAACGGCATTTTTCCGTGCAGCAGACCATTTCCAAGCCTGTGAAAAAGTGCCGATATCATGAATCCCGAGAACGGACAGAAAAATCGCCCAGCGTTCGGCGTCAGATGTCCCGTGCTCCATCTGAATCGTTTGGAGCGCCGAGACTTCTTTTCTCTCGCTCAATATTGGCAAGTAACGGGTACAACCTGTTCCGTAAAGAAGATCAATGGCCGCAGAAAACCATTTTCCTGCGAGAAACTTGGTCATTTCTTGATCGATCCGCTCCATTGAAATCTTTTTCAGAAGCCTAGCTTTGCGCTGAAAGGCCGTTTGCTCGGCCTCGCCAAGTGAGAAGCCCAGTTCGGAAGCGAAACGTATCCCGCGCATGATCCGCAGGGGATCTTCAGTGATCCGTTCCTCCGGATTGCCGACCATTCGTATTCTTTTTACAGCGAGGTCACTCTGACCGCCAAATAAATCAATGATTTTGCCCTGGCGATCCATTGCCAACGCATTCATGGTATAATCGCGGCGCATTAAATCTTTCTCAAGTGTCCGTTCAAAAACAACTGTCGTCGGATGTCGAAAATCATCATACCCTTGTTCTGAACGGAATGTGGTCACCTCATAACTTTTTTCCTTATATAGAACGGCAACTGTCCCATGCTTTATTCCAATTGGCACCGTATGTCTGAACAGATCAACGACTTCTTCTGGCCGGGCAGACGTGGCAATGTCAACGTCATGAATTGGCCGCCGCAAGAGAAAATCACGCACGGCACCGCCTACAGCGTAGGCCTGAAAGCCCTTTGCAGTTAATCTGTCCAGAATATCTGCGGCGTCTCCGAATGGAAAAATCATTCTTCTATTCCCCCGTTTCTCGGCGCCTGACGGCGATTACTTCTCCTGCTTGTGAATCAGCTCTCGCCAATGGAGTTCACCGTTTGCCAGCGCAAACATCAGAATTTCTGCAGACGCGAGATTGGTCGCGAGCGGAATCCGGTAAACATCGCTCAGACGTAAAAGGGCATTGACATCCGGTTCGTGAGGCTGAGCAGTTAGCGGATCACGGAGAAAAACGACCAGATCCATGGCGTCCGAAGCAATCATCGCTCCAATCTGCTGATCACCGCCGAGAGGCCCGGATTGAAAACGGTGAACCGAAAGTCCGGTTGCCTCATGGACTTTCAAACCCGTGGTACCTGTGGCGTAGAGTTCATGCTTTTTCAATATTTCTCGATAGGCAAGCGCAAAATTGACCATTTCAGGCTTCTTCTTGTCATGTGCAATTAAAGCAATTTTCATCGAGTATTCCCCCCAAAAAATTATCAAAGAACCCCTAACCGCATGGCTTTTTTATTAATCCAGAATGTTTTCGAGTCCGTACACCAGCGTATCCAGTGATAAGGATGTCGTGACCGCATAGGCCACACCAGTCATGAATGACGCGCGATCCATCGAATCGTGGCGAAGCGTCAAAAGCTCTCCCTTCCCGCCGAAAAGCACTTCCTGATGAGCGACCAGGCCCGGCAGGCGGACGCTGTGAATACGCATACCATCAAAATCGGCACCGCGAGCGCCAGCAAGCGTTTCTGTTTCGTCAGCTGCTCCTTGCTTTTTGGGCGTCCGGTTTTTGGCGATCAATTCAGCAGTCTTAACGGCCGTGCCCGATGGAGCATCTTTCTTTTTATCATGATGTAATTCGATAATTTCCACGTCTGGAAAATATTTCGCAGCCATTTGACTGAATTTCATCACAAGCACGGCGCCAATAGCGAAATTTGGAGCAATGATTCCGCCTAATTTTTTCTCATCCATCTGCCTTTTAAAATCGGAAACTTCCTCATTTGAGAAGCCTGAAGTGCCGATGACCGGACGGACAGCAAAATTTATCGCCTGTTGCAGATTTTCCTTTCCCGAATCAGGCTTGGTAAAATCAATGAAAACATCCGGATCGGTCACCGAAAAGCATTGTTCAATATCCGTGTAAATCAAAGCATCTGTGTCCTGAGATCCTTGAACCCAATCGGATACCTTATCCCCATCATGGTGCACATCAACTGCGGCAACTAGCGAAAATCGAGGGTGTTTCTGAATCATCCGGACGGTCTCTGAACCCATTCGACCTCGCGGACCCGCAACAACAATTTTTATTTCATTTTCTGCCATAATCAATCACTCCGTCTCGTCTATTCTTGTCCAGCGGTTCTTATCCCGTGTATTAAATTTATCCAGCACTTCGCCAAGCGCGGTATCCAGATCAATATGTAATCGATTGGCCAGACAAATCACAACAAACAGTAAATCGCCTAATTCTTCTTCGACCGTCTTCTCGGCTTCTGTCGGCTTTTTCGGTTTTTCACCATAATAATGATTGACTTCGCGTGCCAACTCACCGAGCTCCTCAGTCAGGCGGGCCATCAAGGCCAGCGGAGAAAAATAGCCTTCTTTAAATTGGGCGATATAAGCGTCTACATCCCTTTGACGTTCCCCGAGCGTTTTTTTCTGCATCGGCTTGTCCCCTCCTCTTCCTTCCATGCTCCCTCAATCATTTTATATTAGAAAAGCCCGCTTAGCAAAGTGCCCATCGTAAAAATCCTTGATCGATCGCCTGCCCGAAACCCTACCATCCACCTTCCCGCAGATTGCCTGTTGAACCGCAGACGCGTAACGCTTATGATAAAGAATGCGAACGTGCTCTTATAAGGAAGTGGTCTCATTTGAAATTGGATCTTAAAAAGAAAGATATCTTGTTCATTCTGCTCGGCGCAGCGATCTACGCGTTTGGTCTCGTCAATTTTAATATGAAAAATCAATTGGCAGAAGGCGGCGTGACCGGCATCACGCTGATTTTGTACAATTTATTGAAAATTGATCCTGCCATTAGCAATATTGTTCTTAACATTCCGCTTTTTTTCGCGGGCTGGAAATTTTTCCGAAGAAACGAATTTATCTATACATTAATCGGCACATTTTCGCTTTCGTTCTTTCTCTTCGTTTTTCAGCACCTGATAACCTTTGATTTTACTTTAAAACATGATTTATTTCTCGCGGCACTCTTTGCCGGGGTATTCATTGGCGGTGGACTGGGCATTATTTTCCGTTATGGCGGAACCACTGGCGGCTCGGACATCGTGGCCAGAATTACCCACAAGCGTTACGGCTGGGCAATGAGCAAAACAATGCTGATCATTGACGCTACTGTCATTCTCGTCTCGCTCGTTTACCTTGATTATCGGCAAATGATGTATACGCTCGTCGGCGTTTTCGTCGGTGCGCGGATGATCGATACGATTCAAAAAGGTGCCTACTCTGGGAAAGCCGTCATGATTTTCTCTCGAAAAAGCGATGAGATCGCCAAAAAAATCATCGAATCGTTAGACCGCAGTCTGACCTTGATTGATGGAAAAGGCGGCTATACACGACGCGAAATGAATGTTCTCTACTGCGTGGTCAGTCGCAACGAAGTCTTCCGCTTAAAAAATCTGATCCGCGAAATTGATCCGGAGGCCTTTGTAACGGTTAATGATGTGCATGAGGTTTTCGGTGAAGGGTTCACTATGGATAAAACACTGCCTGATCCCAAAGAGATCCGTTAAACTCATTTTCTAAAAAGACAAAATCCTGTTCAAATGGTTTTGTCTTTTTTTCGTGCCAGATGCAGCATCGCTCCGATGGCACCGCTGAAAGCGCCGTGAGCTGGAAAGACCGGCTGCATGCTGCAATACCGACTATAGTCACGAACAATCTGCTTCATCAGCGGATTGCCAGAAAAGGTACTGCCAATATAGACGATCGTTTGCAGTTGCTCTTTCTGTGCCGCAAAAATACTGAGCGTCGTAATCGTTTCGGCTACGAGTCCGATGGCCGCTGCTGCCTGGTCGGCAGTCGTCATCTCCTGCGACTCCGTGACATAGCCGAAGTTGCTCGCTGTGAAAGCGCTTGGCAGAGGAGGCTCGCTGCCCTCATAGAGTCTTCCGACAGTCAAATCGACCCGATCACGGTGGCCGGCCGCGGCGAGCCGCACGATCTCATCGAAGTTCTGCACACCCATTATCAGTCTGCATAAACCGACCAATGTTCCGCCGCCAACCCCCGAACCGTTGAGCGAGACCGCTCGGTTACCCTTTATTCGGTGAATTGATGTGCCTGTCCCAACATTGGTCAGAATATAATCAGAGGGTTCAGAGACGCTGCCTTGAGAGAGCAGATAGCGGCTTCCTTTAAGCATCGCTTCAAATTCCGCGATCACTGGAAGAGCCGGACGATGGAGCTCATTCGCCAAACGTTTTGCTCTGCCGCCGGTCAGGCAAAGCGCCGCATCCGGAAATTGCTTTCCCAGCCAGGCCGCGGCCTCAGCAGAGGAACTGGAAGCAAACTGACGAAAAAGAAGCTTTTCGCCGTCCTGAATCGCCAGTTTGGTCAGCGTCCCTCCGGCATCTATACCAATCATACTCGCTTTGCTCATTTCATTGCCCCCTCTTTTTCTACTTTCGAAACATTCCTCTTTGCAACGGATTCTACTTCAGCTAAAATACTACTATTACCTTTACAAATTTACGAGAAATTTCACTCATCTCTTCACCATGAAAGGACGTGCTCCATGCAACCCGATCATTTTCCCAGACAGGCCGCGAAAAACGAACACAGAAAAGGCAGTTTTTACGCCGTTGCGGCATATCTGATGTGGGGATTATTCCCGCTTTATTGGATTCCGTTGCAAAAAATAGCCTCATTCGAAATTCTGTCGCACCGAATTGTCTGGTCATTCGTCTTTATGACTGTTTTACTCCTTGTTGAGCATAAATTCAGCCAATTTCTGGCAGCTCTGCATACGTTCCTGGCCTCACCCAAACAATTTTTGCTGATTGTTTTGGCCTCCTTCTTAATCAGTATCAATTGGTTTATTTACATCTGGGCTGTGACGCATGGACATGTCGTCGAATCGAGCATGGGCTATTATATCAATCCGCTGGTCAGTATTCTGCTCGCTATTCTTTTTTTAAAAGAAAAGTTGACCCGCTGGCAAATTCTGGCTGTGATTCTGGCGGCTGCCGGAGTGCTTGTCCAGACGGTTGGTTTCGGCCGTTTTCCAATCATCGCGCTCGCCTTGGCGTTCTCTTTTGGCTTTTATGGACTGACAAAAAAGCTGATCCCAATGGACGCAACACTTGAACTGACCTTTGAAACACTCTGTATTCTGCCAATCGCCCTCTATTATTTAATTCATCTTCAAATTTCGGGAACAGCGGCCTTCGCCTCAGGATCGATGGCGATCGATCTGCTGCTGATTGGTACCGGCATCGTGACAGCCGTACCGTTGCTTTTCTTCGCGGAAGCTGCACAGCGGATCTCGTTAACCATGATCGGCTTTTTCCAGTATATTACGCCGACCATTTCACTGATCATAGGAATTACAGTTTATAAAGAAATATTTAATTGGATTCAATTGATTTCGTTCTCATTTATCTGGCTCGGTCTGATCGTCTTTTCTCTAAGTAGCGCACTGCCGATCAAACGGCGTGTCCGCTTTCCTCACTCCGTCTGAAGCGGAAAGGAAAAGCTGCCTCTTCGCAGAAATCGTTGCGAATGAGACAGCTTTTTTGCGTCATTTCTTGTTCAGCGTGTAGAAATAGAGCAGCCAAACCGCATGCTGCTGCTGCGTCATCGCCAGTTTGCGAAAAGTATCCCGCAACTGATCACTGGCAAGATCAGCCAGTTCAAGACAAAGGGAGACGGATTGAAGCTCCTCATCAATTGCCCGTCGCAAACCTTCCAGAGGAGTCAGTACGGTCTCACGCGAAACCGTCATTTCTTTAGTCCCCAGATCGGGCACCTCAGCGAGGAGTGCCCGCAGGCAGGCACAGTGCTCCTGATCCTCTTTCAAAAGACGATTCATTTGCCTGATTGCCGGCTCCGCTTTCAACTCTCCAGCCAAAAATTCATTAATCCGAAGCGAGCGGTTCATGCTTCTCAAAGTGCTCTGCAATAAAATATTGAACCGGTTATCTTTATCCGGATTCGCCTGATTGCCGTCATGGCAGACCATCTCCAAGCCTCCCTTGAGCGTTCTTCTCTCACTTTATGCGAAGTCAACCGTTCAAGTGCCTGGATGCGAGCCAAAATTATTTCGTAGGATATCCCTTGTTTCAAAAAATATCGGTCAAAGGCAGGCGAAATTTCCACAGAAAAAGAACCGCAAGCATTTGTCTGTTTACGGGCCTTTTGAAGGTTCCATTATTCCTTTTTATAAAACAGGCGGTATTCGAAATTGCGTGGACTGCTCAAAAGAATAAGCCAGTTCAATTAATTTGGGTTCACTGAAAGCCATTCCGGTAAATGTGATACCGACCGGTTTCCCCTCATGCGTATAGCCTGCCGGTACCGTAATTGACGGATAACCGGCTTTAGCCGCGATATCGCAGCCCTGATGGCCCGCAAATATCAAGGCGTCCAGATGATGAGTTTTCATCACCGCATCAATTCCCTCTTTTTGAGAGAGACGGATATCATCCGCACGATCGACGAGATAGGAGCGTTCCCCAAGATCGCCGCTGAGGCTGTTGCATTTCTTAAAGATCGCCTGACCATATTGCAATGTCTGATCGGCATGGGCCTCATTGTATGCAATCAACTCATCTAGACTGTGCACGGGTATGCTAGCCGGAAGTCCCTCCAGATAGCGATTTAAATCCCACTTAAATTCTTGGAACATGACACTGGATTTTCGATGTTCAAGAACGTCCGCTGAAGGAATTGAAATCGGATCGACGAAATAGGCCCCCTCTTCTTTCATCGCTTCGAGCGCCTCATTAATCAATTCAACCTCTTCATCATTGAGCGACTCGAGAAACGATCGATCAATGCCAATGCGGGCATTTTTCAGACCGCGGCGTTTGAGAAAGACGGAATAATCCTTCTGAACATCGCCTTGACTCCAGACGGTCTCCTCATCCTCTTCATCGAGGCCGGCAATCACGTTCAGCAAAAGAACCGCATCGCTCACCGTACGCGCCATCGGTCCGGCAGTATCCTGACTGTGAGCAATCGGGATAATACCACTGCGGCTAACCAGACCAATCGTTGGTTTAATGCCGACAATTGAATTCTGCGCGGCGGGGCTGAGAATCGAGCCGGAAGTTTCCGTACCAATCGCGGCTGCGGCAAGACTGGCAGCGACTGCAGCGCCGCTTCCCGCACTGGATCCGCCGACATCGAAAGAGGAGCCATAGGGATTAAGCGTTTGTCCGCCTAATGTGCTGTAACCGTTAGGCATGTGATCACTTATAAAATTTGCAAACTCGGTCAGATTCGTCTTCCCGAGAATGATCGCACCGGCTTCTTTCAATTTTTTTACTAAAAAAGCATCATGGTTTGCCTTATAACCGGAAAGAGCCAGACTGCCTGCCGTGGTCATCATCTTGCCTGCTGTTTCAATATTATCTTTTATCAGAATGGGAATGCCAAAAAGAGGACCAACCTCTGGGTTCACGGTGCGCCTCACGTCACTTGCTTCCGCTTCATGTAAAGCTTCCGGATTCACCTCAAGAACGGATTTTAAATTCGCGCCATGCTTGTCCAGCCGTTCAATGCGTTCCAGATAGCTCTGAACCAAGTCCTTTGAGGTTATCTGCCCATTTCTAAGCGCCTTTTGCATCGCCGAAATCGTTGCTTCTTCAAGGATAAATGGTCGCCGCTTCACGACTTCCTGACGCAGGTACATACCCGCAGTCACTGCTGCAGCTGCGCCGCCAGTAAGAACGGCAGCAAGAGCGAACTTCTTCTTTTTGGACATCCAGTCTCACTCCATTATTCAGTAATCAATTCAGGTATTTACACTTTTTTATCTTACCGTTATCGTTGTGAACTTGCAAACAAATACCGGCAGTCTGCAAGAAGCTGAAGCTAAAACCGAAAATGAAAAATTCCAGAAAAACGACCAGCTCCTAACCCTTGGCGCGCAAAAAAAGCTTTAGTTCCCATTTTATAGGAGCACTAAAGCTCTGTCTTATTCCTTCCGCAGATAAACAGTGGCACTTAGCAGCGGTGTTTGTCGCAATCGTTGTCTTCCGGGTCAAAAACATTGGCAAATGTTTTGACCGCAACGATGTCATCAAGACAAATGCTTGTGCTTGATATGCCGTGCTCATGACAGTTAAAAAGAGTCAAGATATTGTCTGAGATATCAGCAACGAAACCTTTAACCGATTGAGAATTCTTCAGAAAAACTTTAACAAAGTCGTTCTTAGAAACACCTCTGAGCAAATCTTTGCCATTACATCTCGAATCGTTCGATCCATAATTGTTGCCATAATCCGAATTGTTGCCATAATCCGGTGATCCTCCGCAGCAACTGCCGCCGCCATACACTACATTATTCCAACCCACGAGAAATTTCCTCCCTTTAATTGCTTACGCCTTACATCATTACAATATGTAAAAGTATGAATTGCGGATGGACAAAGCAACCGGTACTTTCGTTGATTTTATGGAAAAAGCCTCATTCTCTCATCAAGCCATGGGTTATTTCGAATATCTGCCTCAGCTGATGAAAAAGAAAAGAAGCATTTTTACTGGATGTCATTTTTTCCTTTCATCCATTGCGAAAGTCGTCTATTCTGTATATGGGTACGTACAGTGAGGAGGAATTTCAATGGAACTTAAAGAAGGCAAGAACCGCTATTATTTCGAATCTGAAGACGGCCATCTGGCTGGCGAAGTGACCTATTCCTTTTATCATCCCGATGTCATTTCTCTGGATCATACGTATGTCGATCCCGCACTGAGGGGACAACATTTGGCTGGACAATTGGTGCAGGCTGTCGTCGACAGAGCTGAACGTGAAGGTTGGAAGATTATTCCTGCCTGCTCTTATGCAAAAGCGCGGTTTGCGCGTAATGAGGCCTATCAAAAGATCGAGTTCCATGGTTAAGCAGCAAAACAGACTGGGAAGAGAGACATTCCTCCTTCCCAGTCTGTCTGACTGTCTTAAAGCTTTTAATGACTGCCTAGCATTCTGAACAGCCATCTCTTCTTTCGCCCAGTCTCGCTAAGCTCACGAAGCCGATTAACTAGCTCGCGATCACGTCGCTCGATCATTCGCTCCATCTCACGATCATACTTTCTGACAACCAGTTCAGCCGTTTTTTCGGCAGCTGTTGCCGCGACCTGTTCAACAACAAGGCGAAACTGATCGGCAGAAAGTGCCAGTGTGCTCTCAGCAATCTGCTGAGCCGGAACGAGCGGATTCACTGGCGGCGTTTGCGCAAGTTCACTCGAATGCGTGTTCCCGCAGACGGCTTTCGCCGCATCATCGAGCAGTGTGCCGCGACGAGTCTCTTCCAGCAGATTAGTAAAGAGCTGTATGTCCTTTTCAAAAAAAATACGCTGATTATTTCGATTACGTGTAAAAATGTATCCCTGCTGCTCCAAAGCCGTGGTCAGGCGCCGAAATTTACTCCGTGTCACATTCAGTTTCTCATAAACATGTTTCGTTGAGCAGCCCGTTTCTCCTCTTACAGCTTTCATCTGATCACGCTCCGATCCGATATAAATATATCTTGTTAGTTTTGTAGCTGAATCTCTTGAGGCTCTGCCTCGTGATTAATAAGACTAATTTTTCAATATATCTTTCCGTAACCGGCGAATGGCTCCACTTTTGCTCGAAAAAGAAAGCTATTAAAAATCAATTGAATATACGTAGTTTCTTACTATATTAATCTTTTCGCCTTTTAACCGTTCAATTCCTTCTTTTTGATAAAAAATTGATGACCGGGAAAAAAAGAGCAGCGACAATAAACTATAGAAATCATTTTGCGGGCTGCATGCGACAAATCAATGTTTTATTTTATCCTATCAATGGGGCAACGATGAGACAGAGACCTGCAATGACGCTCAGAATCAAGGTCAGCTTATGAGGGAGCCTTTCCCTTCTTTTCCCGCTATAAAATCCATGAAATTGAAATTTATTTCGATAGAGTACAAAAATAACAATCAAAATAGCGAGAAGAGCAGGTATCCCGCCGCGCAGACTGATTGATAAACCTAATAGATGGTAAATACCCAGCAAAATCGCCTGAAAGATCAGGGCAAGCAGCAACATAATTAAAATCACTCGAATGAATTCCAATATACCTCGCATGTCTACATCCTCCTTCTATGGATACATATGCTCGCTACCTTCACAAGTAGTCCGGAACCAGAATCTAACTGCATCTATCTGTCTAAATAAGTAATGGATATGTCGCTTGAAGTCTGACTTATTTGATTAAAAATAACTTTTGCTATGGATTCAATTATACGTTCATAGTTGAATCATACCAATCATTTATTAGCCATCCACAAATTATATTTGCTAAAGGTATTGACGAATGGCGTAGATATTTGTCATACTCATAGTGTCTTTACACTTGTCATGTCATTATCATGAATAAAAAAAGGAAGCGATCGATTTGCAGTCTGTTCAGGAAACATATGGTGCGGAAGCCTTACATGTTGAGCCGCATGGTACAGAACCGATTTCAGCGAAGGAAAGACATGGGAAACCAAGGTCCCTGTTCACCTTATGGTTCAGCGCCAATTTGGAATTTGCCACCTTGACGCTCGGATTGCTTGCCGTCGGTGTCTTTGGCCTCAGTTTCCAGGAAGCAGCCATTGCTACGGTGATCGGTATTGTAGCAGGAGCCCTATTGATTGGATTGTTCTCCACCTTTGGATTCAAATGGGGTGTGCCGCAACTCATTCAATCCCGCGCTGCATTCGGATTTTTCGGAAATTTCCTCCCTGGAATCACCAATTTTTTAAGCTGCATTGGTTGGTATACAGTTAACACCGTACTTAGTGTCTACGCACTACAGTATCTTCTTCCCATTGGCTTTTTGCCGGATCTGATCATCATGATTGTCCTTCAAGCGGTAATTAGCATCTACGGCTACAATCTGATCCATTCGGTCGAACGCTGGTCTGCTATCCTCTTAGCTATTGTTTTTATCATTGTCACCTTCTACGCATTCCCGCACATCAATTTTCATGTTGCCGAGAACATCAAAACAGTAACCATTTTTGGCGGAACATTCGCTTCATTTATTCTTGCCGTCGGTGTGGCTCTGTCCTATACGATTGCTTGGGCGACCTACAGCTCGGACTATAGCCGTTATCTGCCGGTGAACTCGTCGAAAAAGAAAGTGTTTGGTTACGTCGTATTGGGGAACATCATTCCGTGCATTTGGCTGGAATTGCTTGGCATTGGACTGTCTACTTTTCGCAGTACGATTGCAAAACCGACAGATTTAATTGCCGGAATCCTTCCGGGACCGATTGCCGTTCTCGTCATGCTGGCGATCATTCTCGGAACAATCACCGCGAATGTGCTCAATATCTATTCAGGATCCATGTCCCTGCTGAGTATTGATACAAAACTCGTGCGTTTCATCGCCCCTAAGCGCTGGATTGCTGCCCTACTCGTCGGTGTCTTAGGCGGCATCTTGAGTTATATTGGGTTCCAGACGAATTACGCCACAAATTTTTCCGATTTTTTGCTTGTTCTTGGCTATTGGATATGCCCATTTCTCGCCGTCGTTTTGTGCGACTATCTTTTTATCCGTCACAATCAAACAGATACTTCGGTATTTTATAGGGGTTCCAGCTCTATAAAAGCCGGATTTTGGGCATTTCTCATTGGTTTCGCCGTATCCGTCCCCTTTTTCAATCAGACCATGTATGTTGGATTCATCGCCAAGGCCTATCCGGCTATCGGCGATCTATCCTATTATGTAAGCTTTGTCGTTGCTTTTATCCTTTATTTCTTCTTCACTGGATCACCGCGCAAGAAGTCCTTGGCTGCTTGATCGTGATTTTAGAAAAACCGGGCAAAAGACGCCTAATCCTTTGACTTGCAGGTACCGCTCCGGAGACTCGCTTGCCGCGGGCAGTCTGAGAGCCTCCTCGGACAGGCACGAGTCTGCGGGGTCTCTCTTAACCTGCTCTTCCCGCAGACGCCCTCGTCCCTGCGCTTCCCTGCTCTATTTTTTTTACTTTCTTATCCTGTAAAAAAATAAACAAAGCCCGTTGTCATATAGGTGTAAACGCCTTATAACGGCGGGCTTTACCTTTGTTACCTGCACAAATCATACCACTTGATCGTAAAAAGCCACTCTGCTCTTGAGAGAATGGCTCAGTTAACAAAATAATTTTTTAAAGGAATAGACATTTCGATTTTTATTTTAATGAAAAATGGTGAACAGTATAAGGCTCATTGCCAGCGATGAGCCAACGCTTATTGGCCAGCCGCGCAGAAGCTCCTTACTAAACATCTTTTGCCGTTCATTTTCATTCGTGCAAAAGCCGAGAACGAGTGCACCGCCAGAGGAAAACGGTGAAATGGCCGCTGACAAGCCGCCAATTACGATACAGGTATATAGCAGAATCGGATCAAGCCCTGTCAAATGAGCGACCGATGCGACAATAGGAAACAGCGCCGGGGCAACCACGCCGATTAAACTGCTGAATGAAGTCATCAATGCAGCTATTAAACAAAGGGAAATCGGAACGAGAATCACCGGAACACTCGTACCCACCCAGTGAGCCAGCAGTCCAATCGTCCCCGCTTTAATGGCGACCCCGATGAGAATACCAACACCAGAAATCATTAGCAGGGTATGCCAAGGGATCCGTGCCAGAACTTCCTTTTCGTCGGCGAGACGTAATACGGAAGCAATCACCGTAAAGAAGATGGCAACCAATCCAACATCAATTTTTGAATTGATAACCGCAAGCCCGGCATTGGCCGGCATAAGCGCGTGGAGAACAGCAGGGACGAGCAAGACGACGACAAATAGCAAGATCAGCGCGAGATTGATTTTCTGCTGACGCCCGAGCGGTTCTGGTCTTACGATTTCGATGTTTTCCATTTCCTGAGGAAGCCGTTTGCGGTTTCTTCTGAGGCTAATCAGTGAGACGACGACCAAAAGAGCAATCACTAAATAGGTAATAAAGATCGTCGATGACTCGGAAAAGGCAAATTGCTTGCTAAAGCCTTCACTGGCAATCAATCCACGGAAAATAACCCCGTTCGCACTGACCATGAAATTCGCACCAGCCTGAGCGCCAAAGCTGACTGCTAGCGCACCAATCAACGGATCAAGCCCAATTCGCTTGCAGGCCAACAGCGTCACCGGCACGAGCAGTACCATAATCGCATAGTAGCCAGCGCCCAGTGCAGCCATTAATACTGCTGAAAAAAGAATAACAAGCGGCAAAAAGAAGGGAAAATGACGGCTTTTATAAAGAAAATAATTTGAAATTTTCTCCAGGGTACCATTGACGACTGCAAAATTAAAAAAGAGCGTCACGGCCAAAATCACAAAGAATATCGGTACCGGCCACAACGTAATGATCGATTCCGGTTCCATTTTCAATAGAAAACTACCAATGAGATAAGCAAACGCGATGGCCAGAATACCCGTATTTATTTTCGTTTTATAACTAATCGCTATTGAAAGAATAATCGCTAATACAATTGCCCAACTGACCACGCTGCATCACCCGTTTTCTTTTTTTCGACTATATCTGCCATTTTGTTTTCATGCTTCAGCATGCGGTCATTTTAGCCCCAAACAGCCGAAGGCCGAAGATTGCAAATATTTTTCTTATAATTAGTAGAATACCGCATTAACTTAAATAATGCACGTGAATCATTGTATATATTACATTTTTGCATCAATAATTTATTTTTCTTTCCCCGTAAAAGGAATTTACCAGCTGCTCATCTGGAAAACAAAAGATGCGAAAAAGCATCCATTCGCTCTTTCGCCCCTTTTGTTTTAACGATTTAAGAGATTATCAGATATTCGTTGTCATTTTCTCCAAGACAAAGGTTTTGCAGTCTGTCTCGTCACTTGTCGACGCATGAACACCCTGGTGACTGACAATATAAATCGATTCTGCAGAACATTTGTTTCCGGACTCCCAGTGAGCACAGTTACTGACTTCACAGCGAACATCCTTTGCCAAAACAATCACCTCCTCCTGCTCAAAAGTATTTGTCAAAGCAGGCAGATCCATTCCGCACCCATTTAGATGGAAAAAGTGCAGCTATTATTCGACATATTTCTACAATTAACGACAATCTATGCTATGATTTAAACAATATAAAATATGGAGTGTCTTGATTCGTAGGAGGTTTTATTGATGTCGCTTGCTGAACAAACTTTTAATATTCAATTATTGAGCAAAGCTTTAGATAAAAATTTGGCGCTAATTATCTTTAATCCCAATCATAAAGTGGTGTATGTCAATGCTAATTTTTCCAAAGCGCTGGGCTATCAACAAGAGGCGATGATCGGAATGGATCATGCATCCCTCTGCTTTTCTTCTTTTACAGAAAGCACAGCTTATCATGACTTCTGGCATCATCTCCTGAATGGACAAAGCTTTCAAGATAAAATTGAGCGAAAAAAAGCGGACGGTCAATCCGTTTGGCTGGAAGCGACCTATATGCCGATCTATGACGAATCCAATAATCAGGTCATTGGCGTGATGAAAATTGCGACAGATATTACGAAACGAGAAAATCGAATAAAATCACTTGCGGGAGATCTGAAGCAAATGGCTGAAGAGCTTAGCGCGCAGTCCGTGACTGGGAACGCTGAGAATGCTTCTCTGCTTAAGGAAATCGGAAAAATCGAAGACTATTCCAGCAAAAATACGGCCGCATTGAGTACCTTACAGGCACAGGCGAAGCAAATTCATGGGATAGTCTCAATCATTAAAAGCATCTCGGAACAAACGAACATATTGGCAATTAATGCAGCGATTGAAGCTGCCCATGCTGGTGAACTCGGGCGGGGATTCAACGTTGTTGCCAAAGAAATCGAACACCTTTCAAAACAAGTAGAGCAGTCGATTAAAGAAGTCGAGGAGCGGGCATCGCATATTACCTCCGGCGTCGCACAGCTCTCAGAAGGAACAAAAACGGTACAGGCGGATATTCATGACAGTCGATCAAATATTGAATCCGCTCTCCATTCCTTCGAGAAAATTGCCCAATCGGCCGGACAATTAAATAAGCAGGCTGGAGCCTTTCATCAGATATTGTGAAAGTAGAAAATGGAGTGAACGTTCATACGCTGTTTTTTCGAAGTTAATGACAGAAATAAAAATTCTCAGGTAACTGGCTCATCTGAGAATTTTTTTATTCGCTCAATAATGAAAACGCTGAATCCAGGTAATCCACGTTTCGTCAGATTATAAGACGTTTCCTCCTACGGAGCGTTCCGGTTGTTTTTTTAAAAGGGATAAGTTCACAATCAGAAGTGTCCCCGCGAAGGCGATCAACAAACCGCTGAGCATCATTGCATGCCCGGCACCTAACCATTCGCTTAGCAGACCGTTCGTGCCCATACCGATTAACTGGACAGTTGAGATAATGCTACTGACAAAGCCAACAAATCGTCCCATTTGATCATAAGGGATGCGGCTTTGCCAAAAAGTTGATGAAGACATATTGAAAATAGCATTGAATATCCCCATCAGAAATGCGGCCGCCATCATGGCGACAAGTGTTGTGCCAAAACCAACTAAAGCAAGAGATAGCCCCATAGCAAGTCCTGAAGCGCCAAGCTGGAGCTGAAGCGGCCAATGACGAACCCAGCGCGAAGCAAGCAGCGCCGTTGCAAGCAGCCCGCAGCTCAAAGCTCCCAGTACATAGCCTACCTGATAAGCGCTTATCTGGCTGTCACTGACATGTGCAGTCAGCATCACGTCCATACCGGATATACCCCATAGAATGAGCAAAAAAACAATAAAAACATTTATCATCAAAATATTTTTCAGCGGCGCCAGACCCTGCTTCCATATTTTAAAAAACGATTGTTTTTCCACTTTACCAATCGGCTCGTCCTGAGGATGCCCTACCCTTTTCAGCCGGAGCAGCAGCAGCGCAGCGGTAAAATAAGAAGCTGCATCAACCCAGAATCCAAATTTTTTCAAGCCAAGCGGCAGAAGACCAAGAACAAACACGGCAAGAGCCGGGCCAATGATCTGTACAGCCTGTTTTCCCGTCTGAAACGAAGCGTTTGCTGCCATCCGTTCATCACTCTCGACATTAGCCACCAGATACTTTTCGAAGGCCGGTTCGCGATAGGTATTGACGAAAGCAATAAGAAACGATCCGGCCGCATACAGCCAGACATTCATCGGCAGAAAAAAAACGAAAGCAATGATCACCCCGCTCGTCCAGTCTGAAAGGCTCAATATTCTACCCGGATCTCGCTTTTCAACCTGCACACCTGCCAGTTGGCCACCAATCAAACCGGCAATCATACCGGATCCGGTCAGAATCATCGTCGTCAAAACATTTTTGGACTGATTATAGATGGCGACAATCATGAGCATATAGGTAAACCAGGTGCCAAGCTGTGAAATCAGCACTGAGCCTAAAAGATACATTAAATCGTGATGATAACGAAATAAACGCCGCATCATTCCACATCCCTAAATTTACATTAGATCCAATATAGCCCTTTTTTTATTGGAATAAAAGAACATATTTAAATTCTCTTATCAGGCGATCTCAAATTAAGAAATCGTTTTCATTTCTGTCTATTCTATTAACGATTCATATAAACGAGAGTGGGGGCTCTTTATTGTGTTAGACTGATCATGGTTTAGATAAGTTTAACCGGTCATCTACTCATCCGATAAAGAAAAATAGTCAATTTTTTATTTCTGGGAGGATTTGCATTGGGAACGTTTCTTTCGAGCATTCAAGGGGTGCTGGTCATCTTAATTATGGTCAGCGTCGGTTATATACTTGCTGCACGCGGCTGGTTCGATGAAAAATCAAGCCGGCTAATAGCAAGACTAGTCACTCAGATTGCTTTGCCGGCTTATATGATCAGCACAATCATGCAGGATTTCTCGAGTCGCGAATTGCTTCGACTGCTTCCAGATTTGAGATTTCCGATTCTCTCGATGCTGATTCTATTCGGGCTCTCCTTTCTATTTGTGCGCTTCTTAAAAATTTCGCCTGCCCGCAGCGGTTTGTTCAAATCGATGTTCTGCAATTCGAATACCGTCTTTGTTGGCTTGCCGGTCAATCTTGCCTTGTTTGGATCCAAAAGTCTGCCTTACGTGCTCGTCTATTATATGGCCAATACCACTTTTTTCTGGACTCTCGGTGTTTATCTGATTCAGCAAGACGGTGAGGGCAAAGCACGGATTAATCTGCGCGACACCCTTAGCAAAGTCTTTTCACCGCCACTTATGGGGTTCATCGTCGGGCTGATACTCGTTCTACTTCATATTCATTTACCAAAATTTCTGATGTCCGATTTTACCTACATCGGCGGCCTGACGATTCCGCTTTCGATGCTGTTCATTGGCATTGCCATTCATCAGGCCGGGCTAAAAGAACTGAGCCTGAACCGCGACAGTTGTGGCATTTTGATCGGTCGTTTTCTTGCTGCTCCGCTGCTGATGACTCTGCTCGTGATGTCTGCACCAATGCCAAACTTAATGAAAGCCGTCTTTATTCTGCAATCGTCAATGCCAGTCATGACTAACGCACCGGTCGTCTCAAAAATGTATCATGCGGATTCGAAATACGCCGCAATTATGGTGACTGAAACAACCCTTCTCAGCTTGATCGCCATTCCGATACTGATGACGCTGATTGGTGAATAACCAATGGATTTCTACATTTTTTCTTTCTCTCGTATTAAGTAGTCTGCAGCGGTTTTCCCGATTGTCTGGATGGTGCGGAAGACTGCCTGCCGATCGGCAATGCCCGCGGTCAGCACCGTCAGAACAAGTGAAGCGGATCCGCATTGAAAAAAAGCAGTATCATGATCCACTTCCTCCATTTCTCCCGTTTTGTTATAGACTTCGATCGGCAGCGGCAGTTCATCGAATAAGCCGGGCAATTTATCGCGAAATTGTTGATGCAGAAACCACGATTTGACCGATTCGGGATAACCGTGTTGCTCCCAAAAAATTCGTTTCATACACGTGCAGGCATCATGCGCCGAAATCAAATTATGTTTGCCTTCATTCTCTGCGGCTTCGTCCATCAATTTCCGTTCGAGTCTTGTCCCCGATAAATGATGAGCTCGGATCCAGTGATTGATCGGATCAATGCCGAAACGCTCAATGATGAGATTAGTCGCTGTATTATCAGAGACACTAATCATCAAGGCCAGTAGATCACGGACGGACCACTCATTTTCGCTCAGCACTTGAAGTACACCGGATCCACCAACAATCGATTTCTCTCTGATTTGAATCATTTCTTCCAATAGTGAGGGATCGCGTAAGCTCTCATCAAGAACGTGAAGCAAAATCGGCAGTTTGATTAAGCTTGCGGAGAGCATGGGCTGAGCAGAATTTCTACTAAAATAAAGATTATCCGAACTGCTGACCTCAATCGCCAATTTTTCACCGAACGGATCGATTCGTTCTTCAAGTGTTTGAATAAATGCATGCCTATTCCTCATGCCTACACCCCCTCTTTCTACCTATGTATTGTTGACTCTACCTGTTTCGGTTTACAAAGGTGACAAGCCGTATAATGACCGGCGGTGACTTCTTGAAATTGCGGAACTTTTTCTGAACAAATCGCCATCGCAAATGGACAACGCGTCCGGAAAACACAGCCAGAAGGCGGATCAATCGGGCTTGGCAATTCTCCGTGCAAAATAATCCGCTCCCGCTTTTCCTCCACATCTGGATCGGGTATGGGAATGGCGGATAGTAGTGCTTGTGTATACGGATGCAGCGGATGAGCATAGAGTTCCTCACTATCAGCCAGTTCGATGAGATGGCCCAGATACATGACGCCAACCCGCTGACTAATATATTTCACCATCGACAGATCGTGGGCGATAAACATCATCGTCAAACTCTTTTCTCTCTGCAACTGCTTCAGCAGGTACACGACTTGTGCCTGTACTGAAACATCCAGTGCGGAGATCGGTTCATCGGCAATGATAAGTTCCGGATTCAAGGCGAGTGCCCGGGCAATCCCGATTCGCTGCCGCTGTCCGCCGCTGAACTCGTGAGGATAACGGTTCTGAAAATTGGGATTGAGCCCAACTTCCTCAAGCAATTCTCCAACGATTTCCCGGCGCTGGCGGCTACTTCGGCAAATTCTTTGAACATCAAGCGGTTCGGCGATCAGATCAAGGACAGTCGAACGAGGATTCAATGACGAATAAGGGTCTTGAAAGATCATCTGCATTCGCCGCTTCAGCCGCAACAATTCCTTCGGTTCGATCTCATCAATCGTTTGGCCATCGAATATAATTGATCCCGATGTTTTTTCATACAACCCCATAATTGTCCGTCCAAGTGTCGATTTTCCGCAGCCGGACTCACCAACAATACCCAGCGTTTCGCCTTTTCGAATCGTCAGGCTGACATCGTCCACCGCTTTTAATTTTCTGTGAGCACCAACATCAAAATACTTTTTGATATGCTGCACCTCAAGAAGCGATTTTTCCATTATTTGATCCCTTCTTTCCAATATCGTCTGACCGTACAAACCTCTTTCTCCAAGAGGGTTCCCGTGAGTTCGATTAGGCTGACTTTCTTCCCGGGCGTTGGTGAATGAACCATACGTCCTTCGCCGGCATAAATACCGACATGATGAACTTCACCGCGTCCTTTATCATAAGCAAAATAAAGCAAGTCACCGGGCTGCATTTCATTCACGGGAATCGCTTCCCCCTTTTCCGCCTGATCATCGGCGTCACGAGGAATCAAATAACCGCTGGCTCGCAGCATCGAATAGCTGAAGCCGGAACAGTCATAACCATACGCACTCATCCCTGCCCAGAGGTAAGGGAGATCCAAGAAGCGCTGGGCATTCCGGACAATCTCGATGCCAGTACCTTTCAGGCCTTGTCCGGGCAGACAGACATCCGCTCGCCGAAGACTGCCCGTACCGATCGGTGTCTGAACAAGAATGGAATCTTTCTCTTCCGCAATGAGCGGCAAAAAAGTGGCAAAACTGAGAATAAGCGATTGTTCCGTCCCCTGCAAAGAAAGCGGAGCAAATTGACTTTCGATCATGACCATGACCTGATCGCCCGCTTCCACTGATCTATCCGCTTTTTCAATCAGCTGGCAGGCAGGCATCCAGCCCGGATAGCCTGATGGGTCCCTATGGGATGCCTGAGTGGGAACTGCAACCTTCACCCAGTCGCCCGATCGTTCGGTAATGATCACCGAATCACCGAAAAGCACCTGTGTTTGTAATCGCTTTTCTGTACATAAGGCAATATTTTCCTCCCGCGACATTGTACTCAACCATTGCTTCAGATTGGGAATCGGCACAATGGCCGGTACATCAATCAGCCGGACTGCATCTGGAGCAGTCCATACGGTGGCCACGGGAACTGCTATTTCAGCCTGATCACTTAACATACGATCGAGCCCCCATTCTCTTCAGCCAAATTTATTTTTTTAATACCCAAACCCGGTTCCTGCGGTAAAAAAATTTGATTCTGCTGAAAACGGACGCCGCCTTCCACGGGATCACTGGCAAGCATCAAAGGTGCATCAAAGTCACAGCGCGTAATATTGCGGAATGCTGCCGCAAAATGGCAGGCGGCCGTGACAGAAATTTTCGACTCGATCATACAGCCAACCATGCACTCCACACCAAAGGTTTCAGCGATGGCATTGATTTTTATTGCTCCCGTTATACCCCCTGCTTTCATTAATTTAATATTAATAATGTCGCAGCCATGCATCGCCAGCAGTTTTGCGGCGTCATGAGGGCTGAAAATGCTTTCATCTGCCATAATCGGTGTTTGAACATTCTCAGTTACCTGTTTCATGCCTTCAAAATTCCAAGCGGAAACCGGCTGCTCGACAAGTTCTATGCCAAGATTCAACGCCTCCAATCGCTGAATCGCAGAAATCGCTTCTTTGACATTCCAACCCTGATTAGCGTCCAGACGAAGTTTGATATGATCGCCGACTGCCTGCCTAATTCCGGTGACCCGGTCAATATCTTCTTCAACAGTCGAATTGCCGACTTTTATTTTCAGCACATCGAAACCGCTGCCGATCATCCTTTCGGCATCCTGAATCATCTCGTCAACTGAGTTTACACTGACGGTAAAATCCGTCTCCAGCCGATTGCTGTAGCCGCCAAGCAGCTGATAGAGCGGCATACTGGCGCACTTCCCCAGACAATCATAAAGCGCGATATCGACAGCGGCCTTTGCACTGCTATTGTGCACCACTGCCTGGTCGATCAACTGGTTTATCCGTTCCTTCTGCTCAATCGTTTGGCCGATGATCTGCGGACGGATAATATTCATGATCACGTAGTCAATACTGTCGAGACTGTCTCCGGTAATAACCGGAGTAGGCGGTGCTTCCCCAATCCCAGTCGTTCCGTCATCGCAACGGATCGAAACAATTACACTTTCAGCCTGAAGAACGGTACGCAATGCCGTTTTAAAAGGTTTATTTAGGGGAATCGATAATCTTTTTGTCTGGACATCCACAATTTTCATTTTTCTCTTTCATCCTTTCATAGCCTGGCAATCAAGCAACGGTTACGATCCAGCTTTTTTGACTAAAAAACCGCTTCCCCATATGGAAAACGGCCTTTTAGTCGAAAATCCCGATAATCTCATGCCGCCGAAGTTAATTCGATTTCGATGCCCATTTTAGTTCGATATAACCGACTGGATGACGGACAATCCCCTTAACTTTACTATTCTGCAAAACGGCTTGGTTATAGAAATATACAGGGAATAGAGGCATTTGCTTGATTAAGAGTTTTTCAGCCTGATACATCATTGCAAAGCGTTTGCTATCATTTTTCTCCTGCTTCGCGGTGTCAATCAGATGATCATATTCCTTATTGTTCCAACTCATGCTGTTCATTGCCATGCCCGTATGGAAATTTTCAAGGAAATTAATCGGATCACCATAATCAGCAAGGAAAGAGCCTTTGGAAAACTGGAATTTTCCTGCCTTCTGCTGCGTACCGAAAACATTCCATTCCATATTCGCCAGCTTCACGTTGACGCCTAAATTTTTCTTATACATTTCCTGAATCGCTTCGCAAATGGATTTATTCTGATCGTCGGTATTATAGGTCAATGTCACAGCTGGGAGCGTCTTCCAGCCCTCTTCTTTCATTCCTTTGGCCAACAGTTTTTTCGCTTCTTTCGGATTATAAGAATAGAGATTACCATTATGCTTGCGGAAATCCTGACCGGAAGCATCTTTAAATCCAGGAGAAACAAATCCGTAGGCGGGATCATTTTTCTGCTTGATCACATAATCTGTAATCTGTTTATTGTCAACCGCCATCGCGAATGCACGACGAATATTGAGATTATTAAACGGCTTCATCTTGACATTCATACTCATAAAGAAGGTCCCCGCCTGAGGGCTGACCTGAACTTTTCCAGCTTTGAATAATTGATTCGAGAGATCCGGAGGAACACTCGCCGTATCCAGTTGGCCGGATTTATACATCTGATACTCCGTATTCGAGTCATTGACCATTGCCCAGTCAACCTGATCCAACTTCACACTTTTCTTATCCCAGTACGTTTTGCTTTTCTTGAAAACCATATTGGAATCATGTTTCCATGAGGCCAGAGTGAACGGTCCGTTACCGACAAAGGTTTTGGCGTTGGCAAACCACTTCGGGTCTTTTCTCGCGACCTTCTCATCGATTGGGAAAAAGGCCGGGTTGGAAATCATGCTGATAAAGTAAGACTGCGGTGCAATCAGCGTCACCTGCAAGGTTTTGGAATTCAGCGCCTTCACCAACACATTAGAAGCAGAACCCTTCCCTGCATTATATTGGGATCCTCCGGCGATGATGTCTCCCAGGAATGCAGACGGTGCTGCTTTTTTCAGGTCCAGCATTTGTTTCCAGGCATAGACAAAATCTCCCGCGGTCACCGGATCACCATTGTCCCATTTGACATTTTTGCGAATTTGGAAGGTATATGTTTTTCCATCTTTGGAAACCTTCCACGATTCGGCCATCGCCGGCTTCGGATCATTATGCTCATCAAGACGGGTCAGACCTTCCATCAGGTTATTCAACGGATCCCAGGAAACGGCATCGTAACCCATCGGCGGGTCGAGTGAAGTCGGCTCCGAACTGTCATTCAATTTCAGGACCTCCTTTCCACCGCTCTTGGATGACGTATTCGGTTTAGCCGTACAACCGCTAAAGACAAAGACAAGTAAGATTGCGATCAGAAATAGTGCTGCTTGATGAATCCCCTTTTTCAAAATGAATTCCCCCCTGATTGATTATAATTGTTTAACCGGATGGTGACTGGCTGCCCGTCTATCAAGCAGCCAACAATGCGCGGAATGGTCGGCATCTACATGCGTTGCCGGTGGCTGCCGGCGTTCACAAATTTTCATTGCGAATGGGCATCTGGCACTGAAGGCACAACCCGGCGGCGGTGCAAAAAGATCCGGAGGTGTTCCCTGAATCGGTTGCAATGGATCCAGACGATCAAGTCGGACAACGGAACGGAGTAACGCCTGGGTATAGGGATGCTGCGGATGATAAAAGATGTCCCTCTTCTCTCCAATCTCAACGATCTGCCCGGCATACATGACAGCAATCCGATCCGCCACTTTGGCAACCACTCCTAGGTCATGCGTAATCATAATAATCGACAAATGGCGTTTTTTTTGCACGCGATACAGCAGATCAAGAATTTGCGCCTGAATCGTCACATCTAGAGCTGTAGTCGGTTCATCGGCTATCATTAACTCTGGTCCGCAAATTAAAGCCATTGCAATCACAATGCGTTGTCTCATTCCACCGCTGAGTTGATGTGGATACTGCTTCATTCTCTCCTCGGCGCTCGGAATGCCGACGCGTTTCAGCATCTCCGTCGCAATTTTTTTCGCCTCTCCTCGACTGATCTTCTTCTGATGGATCAATCCCTCTGTCAGCTGCGAACCAATAGATAGAGTAGGGTTCAATGCGGTCATCGGATCCTGGAAAATCATCGAGAGTTCCACGCCCTGCGTCTTCCGCCTTTCCCGGGCCTTCATCTTCAACAGTTCTTTCCCTTTAAAACGGATTGATCCGGCAATTTGATGCTTTGCTCCCGGCGGCAAAAGACCCATTACAGCGAGCGAAGTCACACTCTTCCCGCAACCAGACTCACCAACAATCGCCAATGTCTCTCCGCGCTCCACATCGAAATTGATGCCGCGCACCGCCTGTACATGACCCCCGCTTGTCGCAAGGGAAACCTGCAGATCGCGTACTTCGAGCAGACTTTCCTTTTCCTGACGCAAAGCTTCACCTCCTTAATTTCGGATCGAGTGCATCCTGCAGTCCGTCGCCAAGAATATTAAAAGCAAACATGGTCACTGAAATACATAGAGCCGGGAAAAAGAGCGGCCACCAGATGCCTTCAAGAAAGGCAGACAGGCCATCGTTTGCCATCACGCCCCAGCTCGCAAAAGGCGCCTGAACACCAAGTCCGAGAAAACTCAAAAAAGCTTCTGAAAAAATGGCTGATGGAACAGTCAGTGTCATCTGAACAATAATCGGTCCCATCGTGTTCGGAATCAGATCTTTACGGACGGTACGCCAAGTCCTGCTGCCAAAGGAACGAGAAGCGGTAATGAATTCTTCATTTTTCAGTTGAAGAACCTGGCCGCGGACAATACGAGCCATACCTGTCCAGCCGGTAACAGTTAAAGCAACAATAATTGTCAGCAGGCTTGGCCCCATCACAACCATGAGCAAGATCACGACCAGTAAATAGGGCAGGCCATATAAAATTTCAATCACTCGCATCATCAGGCTGTCTGTCCTTCCTCCTGTAAATCCGGCGATGCCACCATACATCACACCAATCAGCAGATCCACTGATGCGGCAACCAGACCGACAAAAAGCGAGATACGGGCACCATACCAATTTCGGACAAAAACGTCACGCCCTAAATTATCCGTTCCGAACCAGTGACTGGTGGACGGTGAAAGGTTCTGCTGCGTCAAATGCTGTCCGGTCACTGATTGGGATGAGAGAACCGGGGCAAGAACGGCCATCAGTATAAGAATAATTAGTAAAGCAAATCCGCTCATCGCCAGTTTGTTTTTTCTGAGTTCACTCCATGCCGATTGCCAATAAGAAACGCTCGGACGCACTAATTGGTCTGATTTGTTCGATTTTTTCTCAATCGGCTCAAACCAGCTTTCCGGAATCTCTTCTGCCTGCACAGCGGCCTTTTGTTTATTGATAATCGTCAACGAGAATCCTCCCTCTGCAGTTTAATTCGCGGATCAAGAATACCGTAAGCTATATCTACTAGAAAAAGCATGACAATTAAGATTGCGCTGTAAAAAACGGTAGTACCCATAATGACCGGATAATCCCTCGTATTAATGCTATCTACGAAGTATTTGCCCATGCCGGGAATGGCAAAGATCTTCTCAATGACAAATGTACCTGTCAAAATCGACGCCGCCAACGTCCCAAGAACCGTAACCACAGGAAGTAAAGCATTTTTTAAGGCATGCTTGAAGACAATCAAAATTGGAGACAGACCCTTCGACTGAGCTGTCCGTATGTAATCCTGAGTGAGCACAGTCAGCATGCTAGAACGAGTCAACCGGGCAATAATTGCCATCGGTCCTGTCGCCAGTGCGATAATCGGCAGAATCATATAACTGATCCCCTGCCATGTGCCGGCGGGCAAGAGCTGCAGATTAACCGCGAACTCCTGAATCAGCAATGTTGCCAGTATAAAATCCGGTATGGAAATACCCAAAACTGCAAGCGTCATCGCCAAATAATCAATGACACCGTTATGTTTTAGAGCCGCCAGAACACCCAGAATGATTCCTGAAAACACGGCAACAATCAGCGTCCACATGCCCAGCTCAAAGGAGACTGGAAAACCTCTTGATAATAAGTCATTGACCGTTTGCGTCGGTTGGCGGATTGACGGTCCATAATTGAATGTGGCAATCGACTTCAAATAATTCAGATACTGGATATACAGCGGTTGATTAATATGAAAATGAGCTTCCATATTCTTCAAAGCGACTGCACTTAATTGCTTTCCATTGCTGGCATTAAAAGGTGAACCCGGGATGGCATGCATCAGTACAAAGGTTAAAGTTGCAATGATCCAAATGGTAAAAATCATGGCAACGAATCTTCTGAGGATAAAGCGAGCCACAATTCAGGCCTCCCTTTTTTTAAGAATCCATACAAGACTTTTATTTCACAATTTTCAGTGAAATGATTTCTGCCTCTTCCTCATGACTGACCGTTTTCTACAAAATACAAAATCCAGCTCCATTAAGTAATTAAGCACTTAATGAGCTGGATTTTGTTCAGGAAGACTGGACAAAGCAACTTCTTGAAGTTGATTAAATTTTTTTCTTGCATCACAGAAAGCGACAATCAATGCTTTTTGTGAAGAACCAAAATACCGCTCTTTCACCTCATCAATCAAACCAGGATCACTAATCCTTCGTCCCAGAAATATTGATTGAATAAACCGGACCGTCAATTGTGTCGTTGCTGAACACTCTGCGTCAATAATCCGCTCATTGGTGCGATCAACAACCAGAACTAAGAAAAACTGATTGAATCGCAACGTAATTGGATTTTTTTGCGCGGATTTAGAATCACCGACAATAAAAATCGTGTCTCGTGTAAAATTATCATACATTCCTCTCATCCTCTTCAAGGTTCGAATCAGTTAATTCAAGGGACTGGTCAACCGGTAAGTTGAAGATACTTGAATTATGCCAAACCTTCTAGGAATAAAAATAGTATAGTAGTGAATGCGATTTTTGTCAATATTTAAATTTTCCTTTCTTTCAGTCAATTCAGAACTTATTAACGAAAGTCAGTCTTTCAACATCCGTTAGTCAAATATAGGTCACCGCCTGAGCTCCCAGCTGCTCCCAGCCTTCGATAAATTTCCGCTTAAAGGCACGCCGATTTTTTTGAGGACGGAGCGGATCATTGAAATAGACAAACTCCGCCTCAAAGCCGGTGACAACCACGGAATGCTCTTTATAGGTGATCTGCTTGGGCCCATTCTCCGTATACCACGTGTGGAAATAGCGTTTCGGCAGCGCTTTGAACCATTCGTTAGTAACCACCCACACCGGCCGCCCATTTTTGAGACTCTCTTCAACCTGAGAAAAGTCAGCGGGCGTCAGATCAACCACACGTGAGCCAAGATACATTTCAGCCAGTTCTGCGATCGGCGAGTGGTAAACGCCAAGACCTGGCGTCTTAAACTCAGTCATCGAACCAATAAAGCCTGCATTTGGGTCACCAAAATAGGTATCTCCCTTTTTCTTCTGATAGAGAACTGGACTTTTCTTAATCTGACCGGCAAGCGTCATTTTATCGACAGAAATGCCTGCAAAATTTAACAGCATCGCCAGACTCGTCACCTCGCATCCCCTGGCTAGCTCGGGCATCTGCGCAGCTAACGGAACATCAAGAAGAATCTTTTTTTCAGCCATCCAAAATCATCTCCCCATTCGCCATCTATTCATCCATTAAACCACTTCGAGTCAACTGAAGAAAAGCCGCCAAAGCCGGGGATACCCACCTATCCCTGAGTCGTAACAGACGTGAGTGAATATACATCGGGTAACCGGCACAGGGCAGCATTTTCATCAATCCATTTTCGAGTTCTTTTTTAATGGTCATTTCCGGCAGCACTGCCACACCCAGACCAGAAAGAACACATTGTTTGATTGCCTCCACACTTGCGAATTCGGAAATAAATGCGGGGTTTATTCGATGGTTTGTGAACATCTGATCCAGATTCTGGCGATAATTACAGCCCTTTTCCGTCAGCAGCAAGGCTTCCTTGGCAATATCTTTCGGTTCTACTTTATCCAGCGCAGATAAAGGATTATCCATTGCGGCGACCAGCAGAATCCGCTCTTTTTTAAGTTTTTCAATTTGCAGGAGATCTGTCGTTTGACCGGAATCCATGACGATTGCCGCATCTAGTTTCCCCTTAACCAGTTGCTGAATAATTTCCTCGTCTGATGTTCCTGGAAAAAAATGAAACCGCACTTTTGGATAATGGTGGCGAAATGCAGATAGGATGGGAGGCAACCGGTAGGTGCATAGGCTCTCTGAAGCCCCGATCACCAGCACGCCGGACGGTTCTTTATCAAGCGTAATGACCTTTTCCGCCTCGGCAGAGAGGGCAAGAATGCGATCCGCATAACGCTTCATCGTCTCTCCCGCCTCAGTCAGCTTCAGATGCTTTCCTAAGCGGTCAAATAAAGGAACGCCAAATTCAGCCTCCAAAGCCTTAATATGTGCCGTGACACTCGATTGAGCAAAACTTAAATGTTCGGCTGTCCGTGTAAAATTCAGCTGTTCCGCGGCTTTTTGAAAAGTTATCAACTGTTTTATTTCCATCTTGATTCCTTCTATCATTTTTTGTGATGACATCTATCGGAATAATCATCTGTACCGATTGATGATTTACCTTTATGATACCTGAAGAAGAGAACATTTCAAGACTGGAGAGAAAAGAAATGGAAAAACAAACGAAAGCAACGATTCGATTACCTCAAGCCATCGCCCTTTATATCGGCGCTGTTCTTGGTTCAGGCCTATTAATCGTCCCCGGACTTGCTGCTCAAATTGCCGGCCCGGCTTCGCTAATGGATTGGGGGGCCCTAATGATCCTGGCTATTCCGCTGGCGATGTGCATGGCCTATCTTGCTCAGCGCTATCCTGGTCCGGGCGGAGTTTCTTATTTTGTGACTCTGGCCTTTGGCAGACGAGCCGGATATTTGATCGGCTGGTTCTTTTTAATGTCGGTACCAATTGGAGCTCCGGTCGCCGCATTAACAGGAGCGGGATATGTCTGCGAAGCGCTGAGAATCCCGGATGCCCTCAAGGTTCCGATTGCTGCTTCTGTCCTCTTATCTGCTTTGTTGATGAACCACATCGGCATGAGTCTGGCGGGTAAAGTTCAGATCGCCGTTGTTTCTGGCCTCGTCGCTATTTTAATTCTTGCTTTAATTGGAGCCGTTCCCCATATCCGAGTAACGAACTTCGAACCTTTCATGCCCCATGGAATCAGAGGAATCGGTGCCGCCTCAACCTTGCTCTTCTGGTGCTTTATCGGCTGGGAAGCGGTCTCCCACTTGTCCGGTGAATTCGTTAATCCCGAAAAAGACGTGGCTCGGGCCACACTGATCTCTGCCATTCTAATCGGCGTGCTCTATTTTGTAAACGCGGTGGCAATCGTTGGTACCAACAGTTATCAAATTCAATCACAGGCCGCTCTCGTAGTTGTCGCCAGACAGTCTTTCGGCCAAATCGGCGCCCTACTTGTTGGCGTTTCCAGCCTACTTATTTGTCTGGCAACCGTAATCACCTATATCGGTGCCGCCGCCCGATTGGCGCAATCTTTATCCAATCAGGGACACGCGCCGAAAGGATTCGGGAAATTATCCAGTAAACATCAGACACCAACTGGCGGCCTGATTTTTCTGGGATTCTGCTTTTTCTTAGTTTTAGTGCTCTATGGGACCCATGTTTTGAGCCTGGCACAATTAATCCAGCTGCCGAACGCCACCTTTTTAATCAATTATTTAGGCGGATGCGCCGCTGGAGTCGTTCTGTTCAGAAAAAGCAGAAAAAAATGGCTTGTCAGCTTGATTTCTCTCGCATCGACAGCCTTTATGTGTCTATTTTTAAGCTGGTCGATAGTCTACCCCATTGCCATCACACTATTTGTACTCGCAAGCGAACAAGCAAAAAAGGTCTGGCACAGCCAGACAACTGGAAAAGAATAATCCAGTTCATTCTTCTCGCTCGCTAAACTGGCTTGCAGAACTAATGAAGGAATTTCCAAGGATTAGACAACAAATGACATTCAATATTTTATTTCATCCACTCCCTAATTTTTCTCTAACTCTTTTTCTTGATTATCTCATGAGTTGCCAAAGATGAAGTAAAATTGTCAATGATTAGCCTCTATTTTGACGAGAACGCTTACTTTATAGGTGAAAATTCAATAATTCTGCAGATTTGTCTCTTTTTCATTGATGCAAAAAGATGATAAACTATTCGTAAAAGCACAATGCGATGAAAGGAGAACAAATACTTGGAAGACGACCTGTTGCATCAAATTATTGATAAACTCGGATCAATGGACGAGCGGTTTAATGGCATGGATCAACATTTAAGCGCTATAGATAAAAAGATAGACAGTATCAACGATCAGGTTGGCAGAAACTCGGAAGAGCTTGCACAGCATAGGGTTTTACTCGAATCGCTTAATTCAAGTAAAACCAGGCAAGAGAAGATTCTCACTCCGATCGCTTGAGCACGAAACAGATATTCGCACTTTGGAAAAAGCAAAAACAATCCTCCACTGATAGTGAACACAACTGGTTTTTTCCCTCAAGAAATAAAATTTTTCTGCAAAATAGAAAAACCTCTACAGCGCATCTGCCTAGAGGTTTTTTAGGTTCAATCCTTATATTCCAGCATATCATTTGGGACAGCGGTTAACAAAAATTGATTGTATTAAATTTTCTTCCGGTAATAAGCATAACCGCTGGTTTCAATAAAACCCGTTTTTTGATAAAGGTGCAGAGCACGGCTATTTTTACTATCCACCTCGAGCTTAATCTGCGAATAGCCTTTAGCAAAAAGATCCTGTATCAACAAGGCCAAGAAGCGACGTCCATAGCCCTGGCCCTGAAATGTTGGCTGAATAGCAAAGCCAAAGATGCAGGGCACGCTTTCCTCAAAATTGATCGATCCCATGCCGATCACTTGATGATCCCATACAGCAGCATAGCTTTCCCGAGCTGTTGCCTTCTGCGATTTTTCAACGAGACTGCGGGCATCCTCTGGATTATCGCCAAACGTGGCCACGCTGATCGCTACTAGCGCTTCTAGGTCCACAGTCTCTGCGCGGACAACTTCCATTTCCTCTTTTTCTGCCTGTTCACTCCACGAATCTTTTTCTAGAGTCATCACGTATTCCGAAAAATCGTACTGAGCCCCAAGATAACTCAGCATGTCCTGATACCGCGTTTGTGACGAGGTATTAACGACAAATAGAAGATCAGGTAGATGATACCGAATCAATTCTTCCTCGGCACAGATTAATAGAGCTGAAAAATACCCCTGACCGCGATACTCGGGCAGAGTCATTGCTGAGAGTTCAGCCTCTTCAGCCGTCGGCATGAAGAGGTGTAGAATACTGATCGGTTGACCCTTCTCAAAAGCGAGAAAAGTATGATTGATTTCCGGATTAAAGTGCAGGGAATCATCCAGGTAGAGCGGCTCTTTTGTACCATCCACGGACATGCACCGTGATTCGAGGCTTCGTATCTGTTCAATCATGCTATCTTCAAGCCGGTTATAGCGTTTAATAATCATGAGCTGCTAGTCTCCGTTCTCTTTTCTTAAGACTCATTATACGTGGAATTTTGTAAAAAGACGAGAACGATTTAAGCCCATTTCATCTTTTTGACGATTTGAAAGGCTCTTTCAAGATAATACATAAAAAACCCCCTGTTCCTTGCAGAGAAGCCACTGAAAAAGTCTTAAAATCTACGAGGGAATCTTTTCTCACACAATATGAAGGAAGAGTGCTCTCCTTCTGGATTAAGGACTGCCAGAGTTGTTCTAACTGAAGATCAGAATCGCATAAAGTTGCTGCCAATGAGGATGATGCAAGCTACTGCGGGGTCTTTTGTCCTATTTTTAGTGAGCAGCAGAGGATCGGGAACACATGTTCTTGTTTCGTGGTATACTTAGAAGAAGCAACAGATGAAGCAAATAGGCGGACGGCGACACCCTGAACGATTGGGGGTGATGCCATGACAGTATTTCAGACGTTAACACTCATGTTAAGTTTTGGGGTATTAATCTTCATGCTGTCAAACAGAAAAAAATGATCCGCTTCATTTGCCATCGCAGTGGCAGTGATTAAAGTGGATCATTTTCTGATAAACCTTTAGTTATCGCGCTGCTTCCACCCATTTGTGGATGTTGCACCGCCTATGCACCATCATAGGCGGTCTACTTTTCTATGACTACATTAATTATATACAATTCATGCGCAATGTTACAGTCCAGATAAGAAAAATGCAGTAAATTGGCCTTTAGAGAACTTCCCTTCTCAAACTTCTTCTTTTACTGTCAAATTGAAATATTATTTTTTGTTATTTTAGCTATTTATAAATATTATTTCTGCAACCGGTTAAATCAAGCTAAAAGCATGTACATTTTTCTAAATTCGGTCGATAATAAGAAAGATAAGATTCAGCAATGCCTTTTAGAATCTTTGCTGAATTGATTAAGGAGTGTTTAAATTGGAATTCATTAATATTCAAGATGCTGCAAAGCTCATAGGCGTAGAAGTAAATGATATCTTGCAGCTAATCGTCAGCGGACACATTCACTTATGCATTGAACGCGGCAAGCATAGCATGCTGTCTCGCGCAGAAGTGGAACGATTTAAAGGTAGTCTGCGTGATTGATTCCCGTGTGCGGCATGGGAATTTTTTTTGTTTACTTTTAAACCAGTCTGTCGACCAGAATCTCACGTTCAAATCGTCAATAGAGCGATCGATCTTCCGGCAAAACCAACGCCAGAATAAGATAGACGGTCAATGAACCCGGGACGAAAATGAAAATTAACCGGATCGAAAGCGAGGAGATGCCAAAAAATTCAGCAATCCCCGCGCATACTCCTGCAAAAACTTTATCTCTGGACGACCTCATCAATCGATTCATTCTCGTCGTCTCCTTTCTAAGCTTTTTTGATTGGCCTCTCAACACTAGAAATATTTAGGATATTCTTCTGGCGTGTAATGAATCCAGTCGGGATAGTACATGAGAATGGTATCTGAGTAGGGTTGATCACATTCAGGGACTGCTTTGAACCCTAAACGCGCATATAATTGGGGATTAATATCACTGTACAAGCAAAAAGTTGTTTCGGTTAGATATAATTTTATGATCTTTTTCAACAATATGGATGCGTTCCCTTGATTTCGAAAGTCTTGGGACGTGGCAACGGACCCTATACCCATCAAATGCACCGACAAATGATAAATAATCAATGAACTCAGAGGATTTCCTTTTTCTTCAAGCAGATACCAATTCCCCTTTGGATACTTCGTCGAGCGGCGGCATAATTCGATATAATCAGTCGGGTTCAACCCTTCTCCCCATACATCATAGCCCATCGTATAGATAGCATTCAGGTCCTTGACTTCCGCTTTTCTTATTGATTTCATTGAAAACTCTCCTCGGGTTGGGGGATCTCCATCACTCCGGTCATTGGGAGCAATTATTTTTTCTAAAAATAGACCCGCATTTATTCCCGGTCAAATATTTTTTCGATAGCACCGGCATTCATGAACACGGCGAAACTTCTTTTTTATTTGATCCTCATTTTTTCCCTTATAATGAGCAAAACAGTTAATCGGTTTTACGCCTTCAGTAGTTTTACAAACAATGTCCTGCATTTCATCGCCTTCCATGAAAACATGCAGATAATGACTGACTTCGCGAAACCCCTTCTCACGATACCAGTGATTGACCCATTCGTCGTCCCGCGTATATGCTTCTAATTGAAAGATATTCAGGTCTGCCAGTTTTATTTCCGCTTCAGCGAGCAATTGACTGCCAATCCCCCTTCTCTGGAAATCAGGATGGACGGCCAAATGCCAGATCATCGCACCAAGCTGGGAGCAAGCAGAGCAGACGGTATGGGCTTTTTCTTCATATTCAATATCCATTAAGCCAATAATCAGTCCGCCTTGGTCAGCAACAAGCTCAATGGACGGATGCTCGTACTTCTCTTTTTTTCGGTAAACATTGTCATAATAGGCGGTGTGAAGAAAAGAAAGGACACGGCAACGCAGCCAGCCTTCCTGATCTCTCTCATGATAGTCTCGAATAAGCAATTTAATCTCCCCAGCAAAAATTAATTTACATTTGAAGCAATCTTTGTTATGCCGTCGAAAAATTTACCTCAGTGCCTGCTTTTTTGAATGTCTTCCTTAGAGCAGATGGTTAATGAAAACCGTTTATCAAATAACTCTATTGTAGCAAAAAACTCGACCTACCAAGCGGTAATTTTTTTAGTGCAGATTGATCGTTGAAAATCACGACAAATTTTTTGTTAAGCTGAAAACTAATGGGGTATACCATTATCATAGTCACTTAAAGAACGTGGAGGGATATGAGATTGAAAAAAGATCAATTTGGAGAATTGCCAAGAGGAATAAATCACATTGGTCTGACTGTGCCCAATCTGGATCAAGCAGCAGCATTTTTTAAAAAAGCACTTGGTGCCGAATATGTCTATGACGGCTTAACCTTAGACGATGCCCCTCGTAAGGGAAAAACAGTAGAGCTTCAACTCGGCCTTTCAGAAGGCAGCAAAATCATTCGGCAGAGACTGCTGCGGATTGGCAATAGCGCCAATCTTGAATTATTTGAGATCGTTTCAGACAAACAGGCTCAGCCTTCTGGATTGCAGGATCTGGGCTGGAACCATATTTCTATTTTTGTCGATGATATTGAAACAGCGGTGGCCCGCGCGAAAGCGGCAGGGGCTCAATTTCTATCCGAGGTTCATGGAAATTCGAAACACGAGGACACTCCTGAAAATGCCAGTATTTATTTTGCAACTCCCTGGGGTTCGCTCGTTGAATTGCAATCCATTCCCAATGGATATGACTACCCTGAAAACAGCGAAGTCAAAACGTGGATCCCTGAAAAATAATTCAAATGTCATATGACAGGCCATGAGTGGAAGCGATATCGTTCTTAACTAAGCCCCTTCTGCTTATTAAAAGAGCCCTCTGTGGCCGGAATTTTCTGCTTGGATCATTATAATCTCTTCGCGTATGAATTCCTATCCTTTTGCGCAGACTTAATGATGATTACAAGAAGGAGGGGAGCGAATGCACCTTATCATTGGTCCTCTTTATATTTTAGCTGCCGTAATCTGGGGGAAATGGAGAAATTGGAAAACCTATTATCCGACAATACTTTTTGTAATCGTTTGGGATCTTATCTATAATTGTCTACTCATCAATTACCCGATGTGGCAGTTTATTCCAATCGGTCCGGAACATGTCATTCTTCCCGTTCATACATTGATATGCTTCTATTCCATGTTGACGCTTTATCCAGCTTGGATCATTCTATTTCTCAGCCATTTTCCGCAGCAAAACCGATTTTGGCGCCGCGCTGGCTACATTATCCTCGTTGCTGTCATTTTAACGGTTATTGAAATATTCGATCACTATTTATTTCACTCCATTTCCTACTATCATCATTGGAATATCGGGTGGTCATTTATTCTCGATCTATTAATGTTCCTGATGATTTCCGTTCACTTTAGACATCCGCTCGCTGCTTTGATGCTATCAGCGGTGTCCCTCTTGGGATTCTTGTGGATATTTCAGGTACCTATCATCTAATCCAAATCTCATATTAGCAGCGTATAAACACATTTAAGCTGTCCATACTAAAAACAAAAAAGGATTTTCTGATGATTCTGATCATACCAACCCTGATCATATTTAATCTTATGATCTGGTTCATGCCTAAAAGACTGTCCTCTATCGAATTATTTACAACAAGTCTCGGAAGCTTCGTTCTTCAGACAACAGTCGATGATATATTTGATCTGCAATTCAATTGGTACGGGTATTTCAACCAGGGATACGACTCAGAAGCACTTCTAATCTTTTTCTTCATTTATCCTCAGGTCAATATTTTATTTCTGAATTTCTTTCCCAACCCTTCCACATATCTGCGTAAGACCATTTATATTCTACTGTGGTCTCTCTTTTCGATTGGTTATGAATATCTCTCAATCCAAGAAGGCTATTTCTACTATACAAGCTGGAAACTCGCCTATTCCGCGATGATTTACCCTTTCTTATTTCTTCTCTTGCTTCTAAATCTCCGCTTTGTCCAAAAATTACTTCGAATGGCGCGGAATCAGAGCTGAATTAGAGCATATGCATTGGCAGATCCGTTGTGCCCATCTATTTATTTTTATTGAGACTGGAACGATGGATTAAGCTTTTTCAATGGCTATCTCGTAAAAAAAATCAATTTAAATGTCAGTTTATCTGACGATAGGATCCCCTTTTATCCTAAATTGGGTTATTCTTTTCAAGAATCATTATTCAGAGTTGCTCGATAGGTTTGACGAAAATCTACGAAAAGAGGAAAATGAAGCGAGTAAATCTATTAATATTGGATGATAGGAGTGTTTGGAAGATGGAAACTACCCATAATCCGGGTAAGATTTTATCACTTGGCATTCAGCATATGCTGGCTATGTATGGTGGTGCCGTGATCGTTCCACTAATCGTCGGCAGCGCTGTCGGTCTAAAAGGGGCCCAGCTTGCCCTGCTCGTCTCGATCGATCTGGCAGCCTGCGGTATCGCGACACTGCTTCAGGCTTGGAGAAACCGTTATTTCGGTATCGGCCTGCCCATTGTCATGGGGTGCACTTTCACTGCCGTCTCGCCGATGATTATTATCGGTAAATCTTATGGCATGCCTGGTATCTGCGGTGCGATCCTGATTGCCGGTCTTGTTGTTCTGATCTTTTCCACTTTTTTTAGTAAGATTGTTCATCTTTTTCCACCGGTAGTTGTCGGAACTGTCGTAATGATTATTGGCCTTACACTGATTCCGGTTGCGATCAATAATCTCGGCGGCGGAACCGGTGTTAAAAATTTCGGAAGTATCCCAAATCTATCGCTGGGCTTTGGTGTTCTCTTGCTGATTATTTTAATGAACCGCTTCTTCAAGGGATTTATGAAAACGATATCCATTTTACTGAGTATTGTTATCGGGACAATTGCCAGTTATTTTCTTGGGATGATCCACTTCTCTACAGTCGGACAGTCGGCCTGGTTCAGTCTGATTAAGCCTTTCAGCTTTGGGATGCCCACTTTTCATGCCGACGCAATTATTGCGATGTCTATTGTCGGAATTGTCAGCTTGATTGAAACAACAGGAGTTTATCTTGCTCTCAGCGAAATCTGTGGTCAGCCGATAGATGAAAAAGCGATGAAGCACGGCTATCGGGCTGAAGGCCTGGCCATTCTCGTCGGTGGTCTTTTTAACGCATTCCCCTATACGACCTTTTCTCAGAATGTTGGTCTCGTTCAGATGACGCAAGTCAAAACACGGACCGTTACCATTGTCTGCGGAGTCACTCTTTTGGTGCTCGGGCTGATTCCAAAGATTGGTGCCTTGACTGTTTTGATTCCCAATGCCGTTATCGGTGGCGCAACCTTAGCCATGTTCGGCATGGTGATTGCCTCCGGTGTGCATATGCTGGCAAAGGTTGACTTTTCGCAGCAGAATAATCTACTGATCGTTGCCTGCGCAGTGGGCGTCGGTCTCGGTGTTACCGTACAGCCAGAGCTTTTCGCTAAATTTCCGACCCTTATTCAAATTTTAACCAATAACGGCATCGTCGCCGGAAGTCTTACCGCTCTCATTCTTAATCTTCTTTTTAATGTCGGACGTCCTCACGAGAAAGCCACAAGCACAGACATTAGTGGAGCTATGGTTGCCGAAACAAGTGTTACCAAACCCTAAATAATATTTCATTAAGAAAAAGCTGGGCTTCGTGCCCGGCTTTTTATTTTCAATAATTTTCCATACGAGCACTTTTCATCAAAATTATTCCGATAGATACTCATAATTTCGAGCGGGACACACATGCTATAAAAAAGCAATTGTCAAAATTTGAATCAGTCAAAGAGGTGGTTTTCATGGAAAAAACAATCGCTGAAGATCCAACAAAGCTGTATACTTCTGGCACCTATCCGGAACAGAAGCAACCGCGACCAGGGGTACAGTCGAAGATGAAACCCATTCCAGACTGTGGCGAGAAAACCTATGTCGGATCGGGAAAATTAACAGGTAGAAAAGCCCTCATTACCGGTGGAGATTCCGGAATTGGCCGAGCGGTAGCCATTGCTTATGCTCGGGAAGGTGCCGACGTCGTGATTAACTACTTGCCTGCTGAACAAGAAGATGCTCTAGAAGTTAGGGACTTGATTGAATCAGCCGGAAAAAAAGCGATCTTGCTTCCAGGTGACTTAAGTGATCAAACGTTCTGTAAAAATCTTGTCGAAAATGCTTTTCGGCAACTCGGAGGACTCGATATTCTAACTCTTGTTGCCGGTATGCAGCAGGCCTATCCGAGTATCGCAGAAATTTCCGCAGATGTTCTGCGTCAAACCTTTGAAGTTAATGTGTTCTCCCTCTTTTGGACGATTCAGGCCGCTCTGCCCCATCTTCCAAACGGGTCTTCGATCATCACGACCTCTTCAGTCCAGGCCTATAATCCAAGCCCGGAACTCTTATCCTATGCCCCCACAAAAAGTGCAATCGTCGCCTTTACCAAGGGACTGGCCAAGGAATTGGCACCGAAAGGGATACGTGTCAATTCTATTGCACCCGGTCCGATTTGGACACCGCTTCAGATCAGTGGCGGACAACCAGCCGGATCCATTTCTAAATTCGGTCAAAGTTCTCCCTTTAAGCGTGCCGGACAGCCGGCAGAACTTGCCAGTGCGTATGTCTTGCTGGCATCGAATGACTCAAGTTACGTTACCGGGCAGATATACGGCGTCACGGGCGGGTTACCGACTGCTTAAACATTTGTCAATATTACGACATGGCCTTCCCCAGCATTTCACTGCGTGGAAGGCTTTTCTTTGTCCATTTATTCAAAGAACCGCGGATGAATAAGAGGAGCTGTTTGTCTGTTCCTCGCCCTGAAAGAAACGAAAACTCAAAGCAGCTCTCCACTTCTAAACAGAAATGATAAAATAATGATAAGGAGTTGATGTCCATGTGTGGACGCTACACATTGATTGCCCCATTCGTCCTGCTCATTGAGCGCTTTAATACACCTAAACATATTGATGAGACAGATTATCAACCGGTTTATAATATCGCTCCCGGTCAAAAGATTCTAGCGGTTATTAATGACGGGACGAATAATCGGCTGGGTTATTTACATTGGGGGCTCATCCCCCCATGGGCTAAAGATAAACGAATCGGCTACAAGCTAATTAACGCACGCGCAGAATCACTGGCCGAAAAGCCTAGTTTTCGTTCGGCTTTTTCTCAGAAACGTTGCCTGATCATTGCTGACAGCTTCTATGAATGGAAACATGATGCCGAAAAGAAGAAAACGAAAACCCCGTTCCGCTTTCGACTGAAGTCGGGGGAGCTGTTTGCGATGGCTGGATTATGGGAGAGATGGCAATCACCGCAGGGTAAGCAATTATTTTCCTGCACGATCATTACCACTGAAGCAAATGAACGGATGGCCCCCATTCATGAGCGGATGCCTGTCATTTTAAGAAAAGAGGATGAACCGTTGTGGCTCAATCCTGACCTTCACGCACCTGTTGATCTTAACCGACTGCTGAAACCTTATGACGCCGAACTGATGGAAGCCTATCCAGTGGATCAAGCCGTCAACCAAGTCAAAAATAATTATCCAGAACTCCTAAAAAGGATATAAAAAGAGCCGCAGCACAATCATTTGCGGCTCTTTATCTCTTTTTGATAACCGATCAAACGATCTTTTTAATTGCATCCAGGGCGGCATCATAATTCGGGTGTTCGGTCATTTCCTTGAGGTATTCAACATATTGAATGGTATTGTTTTCATCCAGAATAAAAACTGAGCGCATATCCAACTGCAGTTCTTTGATCAAAACACCATAGGCTTTCCCAAAATCATGAGTCTTATAATCGGATAGGGTCGCTAGATGATCGATCCCGGAAACGGAGCAGAAGCGCTCCTGTGCGACCGGCAAATCAACAGATATCGTCAGCACAGTGACATTATCACCGAGTTTCGCCGCTTCTTCATTGAAACGACGAGTCTGTGCGCTGCAAACGCTTGTATCAAGAGACGGAACGACTGAAATCAATTTGGCCTTCCCGGCAAAATCAGAAAGGCTCATATTTTGGACGAAGTCTTTGCTCACCGTAAAGTCTGGTGCCTTGTCTCCAACTTTCAATTCCGGTCCGATCAGTGTGATTGGGTTTCCTGCGAATGTTGCTGCCCCTGTACGTTCTTCTGCCATATTGAATGTCCTCCTCTAAAAATATCGTTTTATGAGTGATGCCTGCTGGCGTTGCAATGTTTCTGTACTTTTACTTTTCCAAGCTTCACCTCCTCAAGTGAATAAATATTCATCCCGGTGCTATTCCTTTAAACAAAAGTTCATATTCCCGAATTTTTGATTGCATCTGTCAAGCTTTTGATTTTCAGGTTTAATTCTTGAATTTCATTGACGGACAAACCGCTTTCATTAAGCAGAGCCTGCGGAATGCAGGAAGCCTCTTCTCTGAGCGTTTTCCCCTGTTCTGTTAGCGATATGGTCACCATTCGCTCATCCTGTTCTGAGCGATGCCGCCTGAGAAGCCCGGAAGTTTCCATCCTTTTCAAAAGAGGCGTCAATGTGCCCGAATCCAAATCTAATGCTTCACCAAGTTCCTTTACGTTCTGCTCCTTCTGCTCCCAAAGCACAAGCAGTACCAGATACTGAGGATAGGTTATCCCAAGTTTATTTAATAATGGACGGTACATGCGGGAAATTGCTCGTGAACAGGCGTATAAAGAAAAGCACAGATGATCTCTCAAATATAAAGGCTGGTCCACTCACATCCACCTCTTTCTGGTGATTCCTGTTTTTATATTTTGCATAATTTAATTTTGCGCAATTAAATAATAGGTGAATGATGACTTTTTGTCAAAAATAATGCTCCCACTGAAAAACCAGGGCTTGATTCAGTTGTTGTCTGGAAAATAGATACATAAAAAGATCGTCGTCATGATGACAGGCGATCTTTCTTCTACGATAAATGTTTATCCCCCAAAGTACTGGATCATTGATTCTGCAGAGCAGAGGGATCAACCGTTCGGGCATTTTTCAAGATATTAGCAGGAATCGTCAGCTTCTGCAATTGATTAATTTTTGAAAACGATGTGTTGATTTCCATGTGAATCGTTTCCGATCCTACTGCTTTTTTTAGCGGAACAGCAGTGAATGTCATATTAAAGCGCTGCGGATTGAATGTCTTTTTATCGACTGTATAAGTATAGGACATGGATTTATACTTCATCACTTTTAATACGGATTTAAGTGCCTGTGCCTGATTGTTATTCAGACTTTTAGACATGCTTTTCCTCAGCAGCTGCGCAGTTTCTTTTTCGTTACCCTGAAATTGCACAACATAATTGTTTGCGTTCGTCTTCAGCTTGATATTTTTCTTGAACTCTTTTAAAACGATTAGTTGCCCGCTGGGGTTGCTGTTTCTTGTCAGAGCGTCCTTCAGCAGCTGTCCCGTCTTCCCTTTCACCGGTACTTTCGTCCATTCCGGCGTCACATCGCTCTTTGAATACATTGCCGAGGGATTCAGATAGCTTTCCGTTTTTAATTTCTTATTTTGTGAGTTTTCCTTAATTGAAATTGTGCTGGTCTGGTACATGAGCGGCTGTTTCAAGTCATAAAGTGTATTGGAAATCGAATTCTGGACACTCTTCTGCCCATTCACCGCTACATCTATCGTCATTGCAGATTTCATTTGCATATTCTCTATTTTCTTTGTCTGCTGGGATGTTTTTAAGATCACCTGAGTCGCAGCCATCTTCGGTGGCGCGTTCACATGACTCTTGGTTTGCGTCTGTCCTGAGCAAGCTGTCAGCATCAGGCTGGCGCCAAGCATAATCGCAATCGTCATTTTTCGAAACATTTATCTTCCCCCTAGTCAAAAAATCATTATTTCATAAAACCGTTTGCTTTTTTATCATAACATAGCTCTGTTCACTTGTTTATAATTCTTGTAAAAACATCCAAATAATGAACGAGTTTCTTTCTCTTCATTTGATACCGATACTGAAAAGGCTCGAATCGCTTGGCGGCGCGCGGTTATTCCTTTCATTCCAATAATTGCGGCTGATTGGATCGCTTTTCAAGTCGAGCACTGCAGCGATATTCAGACGGCGTCATTCCGCAGTGTTTGCGAAATAGATTCGTATAATAGCTTTGATTGCAAAAATGAAAGAGCAGGGCAATCTCTGAAATGCTGCTATTGGTCTGCAGCAAAAAATAAATGGATTCCTCGATCCGCTTCCGATTGATATACTGAGTGATTGACAATCCTACCTCTTTCCTGAATTGATGCGACAGATAACCCGGGCTCAAATAAACATGAGCAGCCAACCCTTCCAGCGTGAATTTCTGCAGGATATGTTCATGAATATAGGTGACCGCTAGATGAATCGGATGGCTGAAAACATTGAGCTGACGATGAATTTCTTTTAAACGGCTTATGAATCCGTTTAGCATGGAAAACTCCAGCTGTTTCAGTGTCTCTGCATTTCCTGTTCGCTCAATTTCCAGTATATAGGCATCGCTAATATTAAAAGCCGTTTCTGGAGGAACCCCTCCATTAATAATTGCCCGTGTCAGCAGAGTGCAAGAGCAGATCAGTGAATTTTTCAGTGAGCGGAGCGGCTGCAGCGCTAACATGGCGCGTTCTCTCTGATTTATTTTTCCCAGCAACATGTTAGCGCCTTCATTATTGCCCGACTGCACGCAGCGGAGCAATTGCTGCTCAATGAGATAAGGCGAATGCAGAAAATATTCCCGCTGCATATCCATTCTATGGTTCAAGAACCTTTGAACAACTACCGAATCAATCTCCTCCTGCTGCACCTGCATCGCGCTTCACTCCTTTGTTCTGTATCAAAAATATGATAAATATCCAGTTTATCTAATATCATTCTACCTGAGCATCCTTTAAAATCAAAATGTGAAGTATGGGCACATGATCCTGTACAATAACTCAGATTCTACGAGGGGGCAATTTTATGATTAAAAAGTGGATCACCATTTTGGCAGCGCTTACAATCATTGTGGGTCTTCTTGCAGCATGCGAAAATTCGTCCAGCGGTGAAAAAAAAACTGCGGCAAAGAAAATCGTGCTTAAATTTGCTGCGCAAAGCGACAGTACCCCTGCAACAAAGGCCGTCATCAAAGCTTTTAATAAGCAATCGAAAAAGTATAAAGTGGAATGGACACAAATGACCAATGATTCCGCACAAATGCATGATCAATTGCTCACCTCATTGTCCAGCGGATCGAGCGAATACGATGTCCTGTCCATGGATGTGGTCTGGGCGGGTGAATTTGCCGGTGGTGGTTATTTAAATCCTATCGATCAGCAAATGATGAAAGCCGGTCTCCAGAAATCTCAATTCAACGCCGGATCGATGACCTCGGGCAATTATCAAGGCAAACAATATACACTTCCCTTCTTCCCAGACGTTGGCCTGCTTTATTTCCGCAAGGATATTGTCAGCAAGCAGGATGCGTCAAAACTGGAAAGCGGAAATTATTCATACAAAGAACTGGGTGTCCTAGCGGCAAAAGATGCAGGGAAAGAGGGAACAAAAACCGGTTTCGTCTATCAATCGAAGCAGTATGAAGGTTTGACCGTTAATCTCGCCGAATTTTCCGATCAATTTAAGGATATTAAAGGCGGGCTGCAAACGATGCAGACCTTTACCACTGCGAAATGGGCACCGAAAGATCTTTTGAATTATATGGAGGCAGAGACGGCGACAAGCTTCACCCAAGGCAATTCTGTTTTCGCTCGGAACTGGCCCTATCAGTACGGGATGATCAAAAAAGGCGGCAATGGTATAAAAATTAAACTCGGGCAAGTCGGAATCGCTCCACTTCCGAACGGCGGCTCAGTCGGCGGCTGGCTTCTAGGTATCAACAAGAATTCGAAGCATGCTGAAGGAGCCTTTGAATTCGTGAAGTTTGTCTCAGGCAAGCAGGGACAGAAAATCATGTCAACCAAAGGCGGCTATCTACCCGGTTATAATGCGCTGCTTGAAGATAAGGACGTTCAGAAAAGCAATCAGCTCCTAGCTTCAGCGGGCTTCAAAAAAGCTTTGTCGACAACGATTGCCCGCCCCGTATCATCCGACTATAACAAGGTCTCCGACACGATTCAAATCGCTGCTCATAAATACCTAAGCTCTGGCAGCAATCTCAATACGGCCGTCCAGAAAATCAAAGCGGCGATCAGCAATAAATAATTTTTATATTCGGATAACCGAGTGTTGCGGAAAGGCTCTAATGCAGATTAGGGCCTTTTCTATCAAAAAGTTAAGCGCCGAGCTTTTGAAACGGATTCTGTCCCAGCATTAAGGAAGGCCTGCAGCGTCAAGCTGCCGGCCTCCAAAGAAATGAGGAAGGACGATGAAAAAATCAAGGTTCCAGGCCTATTGGTTCATTTTGCCGACCGTTTTACTTCTTGCAGTCTTTTCACTTTGGCCGATCATTCAATCGTTCACCTACACCTTTTTTGATTATCGGCTTAATGATCAGCAGAAATCGGGACTTTATCTCAGTGATCGCTACAATTTCAATCTTTTCAATGAAAATCAGCTCTATATGAAAATGTTTCTTACCGAGGATCGCAGTCATATTCATGAAGCCTCCGGGGAGAAAAAGGTGGATGACCTCCTCGTTACAGTCAAGGACGCCAGTCGGACCTTTCATGGGAAAAAAGGCATTCAAAAAATCAGTCATCGTGAGAAGACCAAACTGCTCCATTACTACCAGCAAGCCTCAATGACCGTACGGATACTGAATCAGCGCTATCAGACTCCCAATGGAAAAAATCTGGCCAAAATTGTTCGTGATTATAGAGAAAGCTTCATCACGTCCAATTTCATTGGTTTAAAGGGTTATTGGCGTGCGCTTACCGACGCGAGGCTTGGCAGCGCCCTGTGGAATACGCTGCTATTCACTGTGGTCTCGGTATTTTTTGAATTCGTCCTCGGCCTCGGGCTCGCCATGATCATGAATAAGGCTTTTCGCGGGCAAGGCCTTATCCGGACCACTTCGCTGATCCCATGGGCAATACCGACCGCAGTCGCCGCTCTGATGTGGAGCTATCTCTATGACGGGAGCAGCGGGATAGTCGCTAATTTTTTTCAAACGATTGGTTTAATACCCAATTCCAGCGATTTGCTGCTCTCTCAGACTGGCGCCATGATTTCTACAATTCTAGCTGATGTTTGGAAGACTACACCGTATATGGCTATTCTGCTACTCGCTGGATTGCAGAATATTCCCGAAGGCATCTATGAAGCTGCGGGAATCGATGGAGCAAACAAAGTGCAGAAATTTTTCAGAATCACGCTGCCGATGCTTAAACCGGCGATTCTTGTGGCGCTGCTTTTTCGCACACTGGATGCCTTTCGTGTCTTCGACCTGATTTATGTCCTGACAAACGGTGGGCCTGGCGGTGCAACTGAAACTCTCTCTTTATATAGTTATAAAATGATGTTTGGTCAGACGAATTTCGGCTACGGATCGGTCATCGTGATGCTCATGTTTGTCTGCGTAGCGATCATTGCGACCCTTTATGTTAAAGTGCTCGGCGCCAATCTCATGGACAAAAATTAGGAAGTGAAACTGATGAAAAAGACAAAGCGCAAAGGAAGTATTCTCGGTACATTGCTGATTGCCGTTTTTCTGTTTGGGATGATTTTTCCTTTTTTCTGGATCCTGATCACCTCGTTCAAACCGGACGGCGAAATATTCGGTTCTGATGCCTTTCAAGTGATCACGCGCCATCCGACCTTGCATGCCTATAGTGAAGTTTTATTCAATAAAGGCATATTGACTTCGGTCAAAAACAGTCTCGTTGTCGCGACTTCAACAACCTTCTATATCATTGTCATAGCCACTCTTGCGGCATATGCCATCTCCCGATTCCATTTTTGGGGGAAAAATCTGCTGCTTGGATTGATACTTGCCGTCTCTATGTTCCCGCAAATGATTGTCATTGGACCGGTCTATAATCTGTTTCTGCACCTTCACCTGACAAATAGTTATGCCGTCATTCTGCCCTATTCAACGATTACCCTGCCGATTGCTGTCTGGATTCTCGTCACCCATTTCAATCAGATTCCACTTGCCTTGGAAGAGTCGGCCAAAATTGACGGGGCATCGTCGCTTCAGATTCTGGCAAAAATTGTGTTCCCGCTGGCTGCTCCCGGTGTATTCACCACCGCAATTATTGTGTTTATCGCAGCCTGGAATGAATTTTTGCTAACGATTACGCTTAATTCTAATGCCAATTATCACACCGTTCCGGTCGCCGTTTCCTATTTGCGTACTCAGTTCCAAATTCTCTGGAGCGAAGTTTCGGCAGCAACGATTGTCGTGACGATTCCGACTTTAATCATCGTTCTTCTTTTCCAGAAAAAGATTGTCTCCGGCCTGACCAGCGGCGGTGTCAAAGAGTAATGAAATGAGGTGCGGACGCAATGGAATGGAAACTGATCAGCTACGCATTGGACAGAGAACAATTGCCAGTTTGTGAAAGCCTGTTTGCCTTGGGTAATGGTTATCTGGGGGTACGTGGAAATTTCGAAGAAGGCTATCCACCGGATTATCGATCAGTGAGGGGTACCTATATCAATGGATTCTATGATCTGGCCGATTTGCATTACGGAGAAAAGGCTTTCGGCTATCCAGAACAGAAGCAAAAGATGATTAATCTGATTGATGCACAAAGCCTAACTCTTTGCTTTGGCGAGGATGCTGAGCCCTTCTCCTTATTTTCAGGCGATGTTCTGGATTATCAACGCACCCTCGATCTGAAGAACGGGTTCACTCAGCGGAGCATTCATTGGCGATCACCCCGCGGCAAAGAAATCCGTCTCAACTTTCGCCGCCTTGTTTCTTTTGACCAGCCGGAGTTATTCGCGATCGAAGTCCAGATAGAGCCGATTAATTATCATGGAAAAGTCATTCTCGAATCAAAAATTGATGGGCAGATTCACAATTTTGCTGATAAAGACGATCCCAGAGTCGGCAGCGATGATAATACGGGACTTCTTGTCAACGAAGCAGAGGCTGATGGAGGCTTCAGTTGGATAATTGCTGAAGCGCATCATTCCGACATTCAATTGGCCTGTACGACGTCACTCACTATTTCCTGTCCTTGTACGTTGATTGGAACACATCACACCAGTCAAGCAGTGACAACCGCTGTATTCAATCTGGATCATCCAGTAACAATTCTGAAAAAGGCCATTTATACAGATTCGCGGCATCATTCCCGCCAATTTAAATCCGCCGGTGCGCTACTTATAGAAAAATGGCAAGAACAGTCTTTTGATGAGCTGCTTAAAAAACAGCAGGATCATTTGCAATCCTTCTGGCTCGGTGCCGATGTGCAGATTGAAGGAGATGAACCCATTCAAGAAAGCCTGCGCTTCAGTATCTTTCAATTGCTGCAGGCTTGCGGCAGGGACGGTTTCAGCAGCATTGCCGCGAAGGGATTATCCGGTGAGGGCTATGAAGGGCATTATTTCTGGGATACAGAAATTTTCATGTTGCCCTTCTTTCTCTTAACCCATTCGGAGCTTGCTAGAAACCTGCTCTTCTATCGCTATTCGATTCTGGGCAGCGCACGTCAACGGGCACGAGAAATGGGGCATGCAAGCGGTGCACTTTTCCCATGGCGGACAATTTCAGGTGACGAGTGTTCCAGTTTTTTCCCTGCTGGAACCGCCCAGTATCATATTAATGGCGATATCGCTTATAGCTGTGTTCAATATTATCTGGCCACCGGAGATATCACCTTTCTCGCAAACTATGGCTGTGAAATCCTGGTGGAAACCGCGCGGCTATGGCTGACCGCAGGGCATTATGCCAAAGGCAGCTTCCGCATCGATGCCGTCACCGGCCCAGACGAATACACGGCACTCGTCAATAACAATTATTACACAAACCTACTGGCCAAATATAATCTGGAATGGGCAGCGAAGTCCCTGAAGATTCTCGCAGAATCGCGTTCTGAGAACTTGATTTCGCTGAAAAAACGGATCGATCTTTTGGATAAGGAACCGGCAGAGTGGCTTCAAGCGGCCGCGGCCATGTACTTGCCTTATGATCCGGAGCTTAAAATAAATCCGCAGGACGATTCATTTTTGCAGAAGGCCGTTTGGGATTTCGCCCATACACCAGCGAGTCACTACCCGCTCTTATTGCACTATCATCCGCTGACGCTCTACCGCTATCAGGTTTGCAAGCAAGCGGATACTGTTCTTGCCCATTTTTTGATCGAAGACGAGCAGAGCTTAGATACAATAAAACGTTCCTACGCCTACTATGAAAAAGTGACGACGCATGACTCCTCCCTCTCGACCTGCACGTTTAGTATAATGGCCGCCCGTCTCGGAGATATTGAAAAAGCCTATGCATATTTCAAAGTTTCTGCGCGAATCGATTTGGATAATGTCCAGAAAAATACACGTGACGGTCTGCATTTAGCCAATATGGGCGGTACCTGGATGGCCGTGATCTACGGTTTTGCCGGCGTGCGGATCAAGGCAGATGGTCTTTGGCTTCGCCCCTCTCTCCCGCAAGCGTGGAAGAGTTATGCCTTCCATCTTAACTTCTGGCAATGCCGGCTTCTGATTAAAATAGAACGTGAAGAAATGACTTGCCGCTTAGAGCAGGGTGATTCCTTGACCCTCCATATAAACGACCAGCCGTTTCAACTGAAAAAAGAACAGCCATTGACTCTGGCAATGAGCGACGTATCAACAAATGAAAAAAGATGATCCCGTATTTTTCAGGATCATCTTTTTGTCTGAGGCGCTGCTTCTTAAGTTTCTATCCAAAAAGGCATGCCTCCTCCTCAAGCAGGAAACACGCCTTTTCTTTGCAATCATGTCGATACTTTTTCTGTTCGCAATCAGTCCATCAACTGGCAAATATCGTTGGCAAAAGCAACCGGATCCTGAACCGGCAGACCTTCGACAAGCAATGCCTGATTGTACAGCAGATTGGTATAAAGGTTAACTTTCTTCTGATCATTCAAATCATAAGCGGCTTTGAGTGCCTTGAAAACCTCATGATGAGTATTCACCTCAAGAATCTTATCGGCCTTGATGTTCTCATTATTCGGCATTTGGTTGAGCACTTTTTCCATCTCTATCGAAACTTCGCCTTCTGTTGCGAAACAGACCGGATGCGTTTTCAGCCGTTTCGAAGCACGAACCTCTTTAACCTTGTCCGACAGCACATCCTTCATCTTTTCGAAGAGCGGCTTGCTTGCCTCATCTTCGGCTTTGGCCTCTTTCTTTTCCTCATCGCTTTCAATATCGAGATCGCCGCTGGATACCGATTTGAATTCTTTTTCTTTATATTTCATCAGCATTTTGATTGCAAATTCATCGATATCTTCCGTGAAATAAATGATTTCATAACCCTTATCGGCGACAAGTTCTGTCTGCGGCAATTTTTCAATTTTTTCATTATTCTCGCCCACCGCATAATAGATGTATTTCTGATCTTCAGGCATCCGCGAGAGGTATTCATCCAGCGTAACCATTTTCTTTTCCTTCGATGAATAGAACAGCATCAAGTCCTGAAGTTCTTCCTTATGTGCACCGTAATCCGCATAGACTCCGTATTTTAGCTGACGGCCAAAAGCTTTATAGAACGTTTCGTATTTTTCACGCTCTTCCTTCAGCATCTTTTCGAGTTCTTTCTGAATCTTATGCTTGATGTTTTTGGCAATCAATTGCAGCTGCTTGTCCTGCTGCAGAATTTCGCGGGAGATATTCAGCGACAGATCTTCAGAGTCAACCATTCCCTTGACGAAGCTGAAATAATCCGGCAGAAGATCACCGCATTTTTCCATAATCAAGACGCCATTCGAATAAAGCTCCAATCCTTTTTCAAATTCCTTCGAATAGTAGTCATAAGGAATGCTTTCCGGTATATAAAGAATCGCATGATAGCGAACCATACCGTCCGCTTGAATATTAATATGCCGCAGCGGTTTGTCGAAGCCGTAATGTTTTTCCTTATAAAAATTCTCGTAATCTTCCTCTTTCAGCTCACTCTTATTCTTGCGCCAGAGCGGAACCATACTGTTAATGGTTTGTTCTTCCTTATATTCTTCAAACTCTTTGTCATTATCTTTTTTCGGACGGCTTTCCGTCACTTCCATTTTGATTGGATAACGGATAAAATCAGAGTATTTTTTGACAATCGATTTGAGCCGGTATTCGTCCAGATAATCGTCAAATTTCTCATCATCCGTATTTTCTTTCAGCTTAAGAATCACATCGGTTCCGATAGAGTGACGATCACAGGGTTCAATCGTATAACCGTCCGCGCCTTCGGACTCCCATTTATACGCCTGATCACTGCCCAAGGCTTTGGTGATCACGGTAACCTTATCGGCGACCATGAACGAGGAATAGAACCCCACACCAAATTGTCCAATGATATCGTGACCATCTTTGGCATCATTCGTTGATTTAAAATTAAGCGACCCGCTTTGAGCGATGGTTCCGAGGTTATTTTCCAATTCCTCCTCGGTCATGCCGATACCGGTATCAGAAATAGTCAACGTCCTGTTTTCCTTGTCTGTGACAATCTGGATGAAATAATCTTCTTTATTAAAATCCAATGAATCATCGGTAAGTGCTTTATAATAAATCTTGTCGATGGCATCACTCGAGTTAGAGATAATTTCTCGCAGAAAAATCTCTTTCTGTGAGTAGATTGAGTGAATCATCATGTCCAGCAATTTCTTAGATTCCGCTTTAAATTCCTTTGTTGGCACTTGAGCTCTCCCCTTTTTTCATGTCCATTGTTTCCAAGAACGCTATCTTTACGATTGAATTAGCACTCTACAGAAAAGAGTGCTAACAGTATTTTTATAGCTCATTCCCGCGTATTTGTCAAATTCGCATACAAGATTTACACCCTTCTCTAACCATGCTAGGATGAGGTTGGAAGTTTTTTCAATCTCTTCGCATTTATACTTAGTCTCATCAGAAACAAATCAGATCTTTAATTTCTGTAAAAGAGGTGGCTATGTGCCCGCCCAAGAACAGACGGACACAGATAAAGATGAAAACACTTTACTTTGTCAGACATGGGGAAACCCTGCTGAATTTACTGAACCGCTCCCAGGGATGGGCAGATTCACCGCTTACGGAAAAAGGAGCGAAACAGGCAAGCGAACTGGGAAGGGTACTCAAAAAGAACGGGATCAGCTTTGATGCTGCCTATACGAGTGATGCCGGTCGTGCCAGAGAAACCGCTAAGCTCGTTCTACTCGGTGCGGAAAGCCAAGCGGTACCGCTGATCGAAACGACGGATTTGCGAGAAGTCGCATTCGGCAGCTTCGAAGGTGTCGACAACGATCAGATGTGGGAAGCGGCAGGCTCTGCCGTCGGTGAGAGCGGGATGAGCCGCAAGTCACCGATCGAGCGCAAATTAAAAGCATTGTCCGGAATTAAACAACTGGATACCATTCACTATGCGGAAAGCGCCGTGCAGATTAATACTCGAATTGATCACTTCATCAAGCAGATCGTTCAGACGGAGGCTAATCATCTCTTGCTGGTCAGTCATTCACTGATGATCTGCTGCATCCTGCATCATCTCTTTCCGGAAGGACTCCGTATCGATCGCGTGCCGAACGCCAGTGTCACCAAGATTCGTCTGGAACGGCAGCATTACCTGCTTGACTATATCGGCCGAACTGACCAGTTCTAAGGCCCTGCATGCGGGCAGTCGCAGAAAATAAATAATCATCACTTTGATAGAGATAGAGCAAGGAGGAGAGCCTGAAGCAGCGGGCTCTCCTCCTTTTATTTCAGTATTAGTGATCACATTTCAGAGACTCTCGACAAAGCGTTTCATCCGGATCATCGCTTCTCTTAATTGCGCCATTGACGTGGCGTAGGAACAGCGAACATAACCTTCACCGCTCTCACCGAACGCATCGCCTGGTACAACAACGACCTTCTCCTGTTCGAGGAGCTTGTGGGCAAACGCTTCAGACGTCAGACCGGTCGATCGAATCGACGGAAAGGTATAAAAAGCACCTTCCGGCTTATAGCAATCCAGACCGATCTCATTCAGAGATTCGACAATATAATTTCGGCGCTGCCGGTAGCTCTTGCGCATTTCGTTGACATCCTTCCGGCCATTCTTTAAGCCTTCAAGGCCCGCATACTGAGCCGTTATCGACGCGCACATAATTGCATATTGATGGATTTTCAGCATCCCTTGTGTAATTTCCTCCGGTGCACAGACAAAACCTAAGCGCCAACCGGTCATTGCCAAATCCTTGGAGAAGCCGCTAACCAGAATCGTGCGCTCACGCATGCCTTCGAGGGCAGCAAAACTCGTGTAAAGTTGATCATAGACAAGCTCCGCGTAGATCTCATCGGAGAGAATCAATAAATCGTGCCTCTTGGCGACCTCCGCAATTCGAATCATTTCCTCGCGGCTCAGCATTGACCCGGTCGGATTATTCGGTGAGCAGATCATGATCGCCTTTGTATGGTCGGTAATGGCTGCCTCCAGTTGTTCGGGCAGAATTTTAAATTGATTCTCAGCTCTTGCCTGTACGCAGATCGGCACGCCGCCCGCCATTGTGACAAGTGGTGCATAGGAAACAAAACACGGCTCGACGACAATGACCTCTTCACCGGGATTAAGAACCGCCCGCAAAGCAATATCGATGGCTTCACTCGCTCCAACCGTCACGATAATCTCCGAATCCGGATTGTAGGACGTACAAAAATAATTGTCAATGTATTTGGCAATCTCCTCGCGTAATGCCGGAAGTCCGCTGTTGGCCGTATAAGAGGTGTAGCCATCCTCCAGAGACTGAATGGCTGCTTCGCGCACATTCCATGGCGTAACAAAATCAGGCTCGCCGACCCCCAGTGAAATAATTCCGGTCATTCCTGCTGCGGCATCAAAGAATTTACGGATTCCTGATGGTTTAAGCGTCCGGACATGATTTGCCAGATAACTGGTTTTCAGTGCCATTACGGAGACACCACGATTCGCTTGTCTTTATCATCAAAATCATACAGCGTCCCGTCATGCTTATATTTTTTGAGCACAAAATGGGTGGTTGTTGAGATGACTCCATCGATGGTTGACAGTTTCTGGGCAACAAAATGAGCGACTTCATTGACCGACCGACCTTCTATCACAACCGATAGATCGTAGGTCCCGCTCATCAGATAAACAGACTTCACTTCTTTATAGCGATAAATATGTTCAGCCACATCATTGAAACCAACATCTCGCTTAGGCGTTACCTTGACATCGATCATCGCCGTGACGCCCTGATGCCCCTCGATTTTTGTCCAGTCCACAAGCGAAACATAGCGGACAATAACCTTTTCGTCTTCCAGTTTCTTGATGATTTCAGCAGTCTGTTCTGTACTCAAATCAGCCATCTTTGCCACGTCTGTATTACTTAAACGGGCATCCTTTTCCAGAATTTCTGCTATTTCTATTTCAGTCGCTGTCAGTTTCAAAAAAACTCCTCCTTTTGCAACTCATGAAGATCAGCAAGCCCATTACCCTTTTAATATATTATACCGAACCGGCGTTAAAAACGCATGCCCGACAAGAAAGGTATAAATAATTATTCGCTCGCCAAAAAGGTGCGCAGGGTATCCTCTGCCAAAAAACGAAGATGACTGCGGGCTGTGAGCCCCGAACCTTTAAGAATTTACGGCTTCTTCCTCTCCTTTGGTTTCTCACGGACAAGTTTCTGTCTGAGACGCCCGGAATAGTATGTAGAAAAAGGCGAATCGCCTTCGGGCAAAGAAAGCCGGAAACTGTTAAGCTGCAAGGAAGGGGTTTTATGATGGATATCTGTGTGATCGGTGCCGGTTATGTCGGTCTGACCACCTCAGCGATGCTCGCTGAACTTGGTCATGACGTTGTCTGCATCGATAAAGATCAAACAAAAATTGAACAATTAAATCAAGGAAACGTCCCCATCTATGAACAAGGATTGGAAAGGCTTCTCAAAAATACTCGTAAAAAAAAACGACTGAAATTCTCCCATCAAATAGAAAAAGAAATCGGCAGCCACTCAATCATTTTTATAGCTGTCGGCACACCGTCTCTTGAAGACGGCCGAACAGATTTACGGGCGATTCAGAGTGTCACTACAAGTCTTGCTGCGGCAGTGACCTCTTATAAAATCATTATTATGAAGAGTACAGTTCCGCCGGGAACGAACCAATGGATAGGTCAGCAATTAATTGAGCGGGGCGTCTCGCCAGACTGGTTTGACATCGTTTCCAATCCGGAGTTTTTAAAAGAAGGTACGGCCGTCAAAGATTCCTTTCACCCCAATCGAATCGTCATTGGAACGAGCAGCAAGCGCCCGGTAACCACTGTCAAATCTATTTACCAGCAACTGAATGCACCCGTAATCGTCACCAGTCTTGCCGCTGCTGAACTGATTAAATATGCTTCGAACACCTTTCTTGCAGCTAAAATTTCTTTTATAAATGAGCTTTCCAGAATTTGCGATGTCTTTGACGCTGACATTTTGGAAGTTGAAAAAGGAATGGCCCTCGATCCGCGTATCGGTCCGCACTTTATCCGAGCAGGACTGGGCTATGGAGGTTCTTGTTTTCCTAAAGATCTGAGTGCTCTGAAATATATAGCAGAAAAAAACAATATATATCCGGCAATGATTAATGCGGTCATCGATGTAAACAAGACTCAGATTGATACCTACGTCAATAAGCTGACCAGTGTATTAACCCATCTTCAGGGGAAAAGACTGGCTGTATGGGGGATCACCTTCAAACCAAACACCGACGATACGCGTTCCTCCCAATCGATTGGTCTCGTTGACCAGTTGCTAAAACGTGGTGCAGAACTGCACGTCTACGATCCAATGATTGACTTTCAAGCGGAAGGCGTCACCAACCATTCGTCCCCTTATGATTCGGTGCGTGATGCAGATTGCTTAATTATCGCGACGGAGTGGCCTGCTTTTGCGACTGTTAACTGGCAGAAAATACAGAAAGAAATGAAAGGAAATCTGATCATGGACTGCCGTAATTTTTTAGATCTGACAAAACTACAAAGTCATGGGTTCCACTATCTGGGGGTGGGCCGACCATGAGAGTTTTAGTCACAGGTGCTGCCGGTTTCATCGGTTCCCACCTTTGCGAGCGGCTGCTTGAATCACCTGCAAATCAAGTGGTCGGCCTTGATGCATTTCTTGGCAATAGAGAACTGAAGGAAGCCAATTTGACCGATCTGAGGAATCATCCGCGTTTTCAATTGGTCGAAGCCAATTTGCTTGATGCCGATCTTGGCGCCCTACTCGAAGGTATCGATGCGATCTTTCATCTGGCCGGGATGCCCGGTGTCCGTTCCAGTTGGGGACCAGATTTTGACAACTACGTTTTCAATAATATACTTGCGACGCAAAAGCTTCTGGAGGCCTGCTGCAAACAGCCGATCAAGAAATTTATTTACGTTTCAACCTCCTCGGTTTACGGTGAGAAAAAAGGTGCCGTCAGCGAAGATGCCGATCCATTTCCTTTATCCCCATATGGGGTGAGCAAACTCGCCTGTGAATTTTTATGCCACGTCTATCAAGAAAACGAAAATCTGCCGCTCGTCATCGTCCGCTATTTTACCGTCTACGGTCCGCGCCAGCGTCCGGATATGGCTTTCCATCGCTTCATCAAATGTGCACTTCTGGATCGGGAAATACCGATCTTCGGCGACGGCAGGCAATCCCGCGATTTCACCTATATTGATGACTGCACGGCAGCGACCGCTTCCGTGCTTAACGCAAAGCAAGTGATCGGTGAAACAATCAATATCGGCGGCAAGGAACGTGCCTCTGTTCTTGAAATCATCGGTCTGATTGAAAAACAGCTTAACAAAAAATTGAGGCTCAATTTCAGCGATAAACCGAAAGGCGAACCGAGGAAAACATGGGCTAAGCTGGATAAGGCCAAAAAACTGCTCGGTTATCAGCCCAAGATATCTCTGGAAATGGGGCTGGCAAAAGAAATTGATTATTTTAAAAAATTGTATAGGAAGTGACACATGTGAAGCTGGCTTTTATTTGCACCGAAAAGCTTCCCTCCCCAGCAATCCGCGGAGGCGCAGTTCAGATGATGCTTGACGGGGTCATTCCTTTTCTTTCGAAAAAATTTGAACTCACCGTATTTTCGATCAGTGATCCGCTTTTACCGGCTACAGAAGTCAGGAATCAGGTTCACTATATTCGTTTGCCGCGTCTTAATTATGCGGAGTACGTCTCCAATGCTCTTTCTATCAGGAATTTTGATCTGATACACGTTTTTAACCGGCCAATCAATGTCCTGAGCTATCAAAAAGCCGCACCTCAAAGCCGGATTGTTTTAAGTCTGCATAATGAGATGTTTCAGGCCAGTAAAATCAGCGATGATCAGGGACGGCAAGTTATCGAGGCGCTATCGGCAATCATGACGGTCAGCCGTTATATCAAAGACACAGTAACTGCACGTTTCCCGGATGCGGCCGCTAAAACGGTTCCCGTCTACTCGGGTATTGACGAACAGCGTTATCGCACCGCTCATACCCCCGATGGTGCCACTATCCGGCAGAAATGGCGGGAACGCTACCAGCTTGGCGAGCGGCCGGTCATTCTGTTTGCCGGACGCCTGAGTGTAAAAAAAGGGCCGCATCTGCTAATTAAAGCAATGAAACAAGTGATCGACTTTCATCCTGATGCGGTGCTGGTCATTGCTGGCGGGAAATGGTTCAGTGATAATAGCCGCAATCGTTATGTGGACTATCTGCACCGGATTGCTGAGCCGCTTGGTGACCATGTTCGGTTCATCAATTATATCCCGGCCGATCAGATCCCGGAACTCTTCCTGCTTGCCGACCTCTTTGTCTGCAGTTCGCAGTGGCAGGAACCGCTAGCAAGAGTTCACTATGAGGCGATGGCTGCCGGGATTCCTGTCATTACAACAAGTCGTGGCGGGAACAGTGAAGTCGTTAAGCATATGGAAAACGGCTGGCTGATCGCGAATTATGATCAGCCAGCCGCTTTTTTCGAAGCGATTGATTTTTTGCTTGCTAATCCAGAAACAGCGAAAACATTCGCTGAAAATGGACGCTGCTTCGTGCTTGACAAGCATAAATTCAGCGATGTAGCCGCGCGTATGAGCCGAGTATACGACGATGTGCTGCGCGGGTAATTTGTGACATTCAAGTTGATTAGCCATCGATCCGCCCTTAATGATCCCCCTTCACAAATGAAGCCAACCAGGGCTTCGCCGGTGGATGGGTATCGACGATATAACCAGAATAAGCCGGCAATTTGCGGACATTGACTTTTTTCGGGGCTGCTGTTTTCGCTGTTTCTTGATTGGTCTTCAGAACTGCTTTTTTTGCTGTTACCCGTTCTTTCTTTTTTTTAACAGTTGTATTCGATGTTTGAGTCTGTTTTTCTTTATCTTTCATCGTAACGAGTTTGACTTTTTTATGAACGGGTGGCGTCTGAGGATCTTTGACCAGATCGGCCAGCTCCGTCGTATGATCCGGCGAGACAGACAATTCATTCAATTCAGTGGTCTCAATTGACGGCACCGTGGATGGAGTGGTCTCGATCCCAATCTCCGGTTTCTGAAGAATTTCATCATAGTCAGCTGCGCTCCAACCCATCGAACCCGGAGGAGAAAATCGAAACTGCTGCAGCTCTACCTTTGGAATTGTATAATTCTTTGCCTGCTTTTTTTCTGTCATTGCCTGTTCACCCCTTTATCTTCCCGATGATCTGATCCATTTGTTGCAGAAAGTTCGCCTTGGACTGTTCAACCGCTATCACATTCTGCAAATTCATCAGAAATTTTTCATCACCCCAGGATTTTTTCTGGCTTAGAAAATATTTATGCACGGCCGCGCAGAACAAATGCGGGAATTTCAAATCCGTCCACAGCACCTGATAATACTCTTTTTTCAGAGAATGAGCGTTATCATAAGCCTGAAGGAGATCAATCGCTAATTTCGTGTCCCAGACATCCAGCTTTTTCATCATCTTGTTCAATAGAATACGTAGATCACGAGAAGGAAGATCAATCGTAATCGAATGCAGATCTTGCATGAACGGTTGGCCATCCTTCAGCACAAGCCGCGCCATCGTCACATCCTGTTGACAGAATGAATGCGACTCCAAAGTTTCTCGTGTCCAATCGGCAAGCGCCGGTTGATTAAGCTCGTCAAGGGCCTCCTTGCCGCGGCGAATCATCGCATCCGCATGCTCCAAAAACAAGGCAGAGAATTCGTTTTCCGGATAAAATTGGGCAATCCGCTTATTGTCTTCCAGTTCCTGAAGCTTCCAGCGATATAATTTCGTCCATTTGCCGATCCTTTTACGGCTGCGACTTTCCTCCGGTGGATAATAATTCTTTGAAGCCTCGTGAAATTTTGCCAAATACTCCATGACCAGCAACATCTGTTCCTTATTATAATATTGGATCATTTCATAGTTGCTCGATTCATAGAGGATATAGGCGTGATCTTCCGCTGAAAGAACCAAACCTCCGTTCTTCGTTGGAATCAGCTGGGCGATCGGCAAACCGTTCTGTTGCAAATGCCAGTGAGCACCGGCGATAAAAAGCATCCGAGCCGGATTGATATACTCCTGTCTGAGAATCATGTCGCCTTTATCTGTTTCAATCTTCCACTTATTTCGGCCGCCACGTGAAGCCAGCAGATGAATTTTACCGGACTTCACCGGATAATGCGCCATTATCTCTTTGATCTTCATTTTTTCCTGTTCAAGTTCTTGATCCATGAGTGTCCCCCCAATCTACTTGTTTCCATCTGCCGCGGATTCATAGACTTCCAGCAGCTCATCGGCTACTCGCTGCCAGCCGTATTTGTGCTCGGCAATTTCCCGCCCTTTTTTCCCCATCCGCCTGCTTTTACCCTCATCACTGAATAATTGATTGATGATATCCGCATACGCTTCCGGATCATCAAAATGGTCAAGAACATACCCGTTCTCACCGCGTTCAATAACCTCCGCATTGCCACCGCGATTTGTTGTCAGAATTGGCAGACCCGCTGCCATCGCTTCATAATGGACCCGCGCCAGTGGTTCCTGCCATTGTGATGAGCAGACAAAAAGATCAGCCATTGAATAGAATCCAGGAATGTCCTCTGGTTTGACAAATTTTATAAAGCCGACATTTTCCGGATTGAGGGCCCCGAGCGTATACAGATGACGGACGTAATTATTCACCTGATCGTCACCGAACCATTTCGACCCGACAAAAACCAGCATGGCTTCCGGATGTTCCCGAATAATGCTTGGCAAAGCCTGCAAGAGTATGTGTGGCCCCTTAACCTTACTCAGACGGCCGACGAACAACGCCACTTTTCGATCATGGAGTCCCAGTTCTTCGCGCATATGCTCTCTAATCGATCGGCCTTCCTCTGTCCAGTTTGGATGGTATTTTTCCAGGGAAACACCAGAGTAGACAGTTTTTGTAATCGGTTCTGCTTCTGGGAAACGGCGCGTGATCGTTGCACCAATATAATGGCTCACTGTTACGATCTGGGATAGTCTCTCAATGCACGCGTGTCCCTCCTTATCAGTGATTTTACCCTCCGCAAACATCTCATTATGCACACTGAGCACCAATTTGCTCTCCGGTGCCACATCAGCCAATGCGGTAATCCACTCTGGCCGATTGCATAAATGAATCAGATCATATTTGGCCGATTTCAATGCATTAATCAATTCCTGCAGATAATGTTTAGCGGATAAATGAATATAATGAATACCTTTCAGCGTTTCATTGTCCGCAAGTCCGGCATCTTTTATTGAATAAACCGTAATCTGATGATTGCTTTCTGCAAGAAGTGCTGCCACAGACTCCAGATAAATCTGTATCGCTCCCCCGCGAATAGCTGGTACCGGAAGTTTCTCAGTCGCGATGAATGCAATTTTCATCAAATCCCCCCCTATCAATAAAAATATCTTTCTCTCGACCTATCTTACGGGATGGACAGACTGATGGTGCTCGGCTGCAGAAGCATTTGTGAAAAAGGGCAACAACCTATAGACTGATGACTCATTCTTTTCTTTTTTTCATAAATGACGAGCAAGGTTCGGCTAACAACCATAAATTATCTAGAAAACCTATATCCGAGGAGGCTTACGCATGAATACCAAGCCAAAAGACCCACTGCTATTATTTCCATCGATTCCGACTCAGAGCACCGAGATGAAGCATCAACCGCTTCATTCCCCTGTCACACCACTAAGATCGGTCCCGGAGAAGAAAAAGGCAGGAAAGGAAATCGGCAAGGAAGAGCAGGTATCTGCTGAAATGACCGAAAAGCTCAATCAACTGGCCGAAATTCTATTGAAACACTGGCCGATTCACGTCGAGAAAATTGAACTAATTCAAGGTGGACAAATGGCGCTTGTCTGGAAACTGACTACAGCAAAGGGGCCGCTCTGCCTGAAACGAATCCATCGTCCAGAAAAGAAGTCTCTTTTTTCGATCAATGCCCAGGACTACCTGGCTAAAAAAGGCGCCCATGTCCCAGGAATTCTTCCGAATAAGGATGGTTTTCTGTATACCAAACAAGGGCCGTTCCTCTATGTTGTCTATGACTGGGTTATCGGTACCGTTTTTGACGATCAGCTGGCAGATGATCTCACATGGATGATGAAAGGATTAGCCGATTATCATAAAAATTCAATTGGTTATCAGCCGCCGGAAGGAACAACCCTTTTCAGCAAACTAGGCAAATGGCCCAGGCATTATCGGAAACGCTGCCAACAAATGACTGCATGGAAATTGATCGCAAAAGAGGAGGCCGGTGAGGCGTTTGCAGATCTTTATCTGAATAAAATTGATGATTTCATTGCTTTCGGGGAGCAGTTAATTGAGGAGCTCAACCATTCCTATTATCCAGAGTGGGTGAAAAAATGTGAAAAGTCTCCCAGCTTATGCCACCAAGATTATGGAACTGGAAATACCCTGCTTTCCGGAACAGGTAAGGATGAAGATATTTGGCTGATAGATCTCGATACAACAACATTTGATCTGCCGATCCGTGATTTGCGTAAAATTATCATTCCTCTCATGAATGACCGGGGACAGTGGGATTCTGATTATTTTAATCTTATGCTTCGCGCATACGAAAGCTATCACCCCTTAACCAAAGCTGAGGAGAAGGTTTTATTCATCGATATGCTCTTCCCCTATGAACTGTATTCAGTTGTTCAAGACAAATATGGTAGAAAAAATGATGTACCTGTAGAAGAACTGACGACGATTTTTGATTTTGAACAAATGAAACGTGAACAGATCAGTAAACGGCTTAAAAATTTGTAGATGCGTGCCCCATGCTTAAGCAAGAGCGTCCTCCCTCTTGCTTGAGCAAGCATCAAAAATTGGGACAACCTTATCCCTTTTAAAAAATTCTAATTTTCTTCATCTCTTGTTTCGTTGGAAATTTATTTTCAATGACGTATACTTAGCATAGGGAAATGATAATAACTGAGCAGTGTCTCGCTGAATGACAGCAAACGGAGGAGCTCATCTATGAAATTAGTGATTGTCAGGCATGGTGAAAGCGAATATAACAAATTGAATCTCTTCTCCGGTTGGGAAGATATCGCGCTAACTGAGAGAGGCATTGAAGAGGCAAAAATTGCAGGCAGATTGATCAAACAGGAAAACATTATGCCAGATGCCACTTTTACTTCCGTTCTGCGCCGCTCGATCAACTCCTTGAACTATATACTCGGAGAGCTGGGCAGTGAATGGCTCCCCGTCTATAAATCCTGGCGTTTGAATGAGCGCAGTTACGGTGCCCTTCAACGGCTGAACAAGGAGACGACGGCAGAGGAGCGCGGCCGCGAACGGGTCAGGCGTTGGAGAAAGAGCTATGATGCCTTTCCTCCGCTTCTTGAAACCAGTGATCCGCGCCATCCGATTCATGATCGCCGTTATCAGGACGTCGATCCGCGCCTTCTTCCAGCCGGTGAAAGTCTGAAAAGCACGCTCTATCGCGTGCTTCCCTATTGGACTGATTCAATTGCTCCCCATCTTCTGCAAGGAGAAAATGTACTGGTTGTCAGCCATCGCAATACTTTGCGTGCCCTCGTCAAATATCTCGAAAAAATATCAGACACGGAAATTGTCAACGTTGATGTTCCAACCGGTATTCCGATTGTTTATGAACTGGACCCCCGATTGAACATCCTCTCGAAGAAAGAATTATCCGCGGAACCATCCATTGAACAATAACCCGTCTAAATAATTGATAACTGTCTGAATCGGGGAATTCTCCCGATTTTTTGTTTTAATCTTTTTTTGGGGAAACTGAGGGAAAGCGGCCGCTATGCTATACTTACCTCACGACGTATTGCTTGATAAAGGACGTGTCTTTTCTTGGTTAACACAAAATACCGGACAATTCTCGGATTGGCGGGGCCGGCAATCATTGATAATCTGCTGCAAACACTGGTTGGTTTTGCTGATACTTTATTTGTGGCAAGAATTGGACTGGGTGCCGTCACTGCGGTGGGGGTCGCCAATACCTTGCTCGCTGTCTATCTGGCCGTATTTATGGCGATTGGCATCGGTGCTTCATCCATTATTGCCAAATGCATCGGTGCCGGAAATCTGACCAAGGCTCGTGCTGCGGCCCGGGAATCGAGCCGTGTAGCTCTCTTCTGCGGGATTTTATTCGGTTTGATTACTCTGGTTTTCGCCCGCTCTCTCATACAGTTGATGGGTGCCGACCCTTCCGTACTCGATGTAGGTACCCGCTATTTTCGTATTGTCGCCATTCCCTCAGTCATTATTGCCTTGATGATTCATTTCGGCAATATTCTGAGGGCTTCCGGTGATACCCGATCACCAATGATGATCAGTATCGCTGTTAATCTGATTCATGTTGGACTCGATTATCTATTGATTTTCGGTATTTTCTCCTTTTCTGGTCTGGGAGTTACCGGTGCAGCAACCGCAACCGTTATTGCCAGACTGATCGGTGTGGTTCTTCTTTGGTTCGTCATCCGAAGTAAACCGCTTCGCTTCTCATTGCGGCGATCCAATTATCCAGAACAAAGATCTTTGATCCGGCAGATTATCGCTCTTTCACTTCCAGCAACGGCCGAACGGCTGATTATGCGACTTGGACAGGTCGTTTATCTAGGCATGATTGTCCGGATGGGGACAGAAATCTATGCGGCCAATATGATCGCTGAGAATATTGAAACCTTCGCTTATCTTCCCGGTCTGGGGCTCAGTGTAGCTGCTACTATTCTGACCGGACGCTTCCTCGGTGCGGGAAAACCAACGACCGCTTCAGCATATGGACGTCAAACCGTTACGATCGGTGTCCTGATTATGTCGGTGTCCGGTCTCCTGCTTTTTTTGCTGACGCCATTTGTTGCTGGTTGGTTCACTTCGGAGCAAAGCGCGCAGGAGATGGTCACGCTCGCCATGCGTATTGATGCTTTTTTCATGCCACCGCTGGCGATTGGCCTTGTCCTCGCCGGCGCGCTGCAAGGCGCAGGTGATACAAAAAGCCCGATGTACAGCACAGCAATCGGCATGTGGGGTATCCGCGTTCTCTTTATCTATTTGCTTGGCATCAAGCTAGGCATGGGCATTGCTGGAATTTGGATAGCCCAAGGTATTGATTTGACCGTTAAAGCCGTGTTTCTTCATTATCGTTTTAAAAGACTGTTTGCCGGAAAATTCAGATCTGATCGATTGAAAAATGAATGATCCGTCTGTTTAATACTTTTCACATGCGTCTTTTGACCAATATATCTCTTTAGCTGTTCAAGTTTGGGAGATTCTTCCCTGTTTTTATTCGTCTCTTTTTCTATAATGGAGTAAAGCATTAAAAATCGAGGCGATCATGATGCAGATTCCTCAGGTACGGACAATTATTACGACAACCCAAAGCCTGAATAACACATTTAATCAGCTAGAAGCGCTTAAGCAGCAAAAACACCTCATTCAAAATGATTTGGACCGTGGACAGTCCTCACAATCCTCAGAAAAGTTAACTGAAAATGAAGAGAAAAATCAAATGCAATTGCAACTTGGAACATTAAATCAACAAATCCAGAAGATTGAGTCCGGGGATTCCACGGCTTTTGTCAGCGGTGAGCATGGCGATACAGTCCGCATCAGCCAGCCTGCCCTCAAGCTCTTCGATTTCGACAACCGCCAGACCTCTGATGATTGAGAATAGGCGACAAACATCGCTATAAAAAATAAGAGCCATCTCTGCAGAATAGACGCAAAGATGGTTTATTTTTCTGTTAGGAGCCCCGCAAACCATTAGGCATCAGGAAAAGAAGCGATCATTTTCTGAACCAGTTGATCGAGAAAGAGATAGTCTTTTTCCGTTCCATGGAAATTGGTACTGAAGGTCATTACTTTCTTAAAGGTGGTTACAGCGATCTGAAAGTAGGGCGCATATTTCAGCGAACCGGATATCGAAGCATCGATCGGTTCAAGCGAACCAAAAGTTAATTTCTTTGGATCTAAAATGCCAATATTAGTCATCCCATTAATCGGTATTTTATAGATCGTCGGGAAAGCGGCAATTGCCTCGGCAAGCGGCAGATTTTGATAAGCCTGTTCCAGATCCCAATAAACTTTTAAGGGCTCCAGACTATCCTTCTGCCGATCCATCACTTGTTTGACACTCTTCAGCGCCTCTTCATAGGTTTCGCCGGCATGGCTCGGAATCGCGCAGATAATATTCGACGTCAAATTGCAGAATCCGGGAACATAGTCGTGCGGTAAATAGGCACGCACATTGACAGGACAGTCAAGCACGATCTGCTCAACCTTGAGCACATCGGACAAGGCACACAGATACGCAGCGAAAAGGGCATCATTAATCGTTGCCCCATGTGCTTTCGCATAGGCTTTGATTTTCTCAAAACGCTCGGCGGAAATCCGATGACGAATGACAAAAGGATGTGCCGGGTCTCCCTCCAGCGGCAAATGATCCGCTTCTGTCTGCTGAAAATGATGAACAGTTGCTGTCTTCACTTCTTGTAATTGCTTATCGGATAAATGTTCAAAAATCTGATTAAAACTGCGTCGCTGCGGACTGGGCATTTGAAGCTGTGCCGGATGTTCTTTCCGCCCGATTAGACTATAGCATTCGCAGAGCAAATAAAGATAATCACGAATCCCGCCGCCATCGCAAATCATGTGATTCAGCACCATCACGAGCGAATCCCGTTGATCCGCACGGATAATGGAAAGCCTGACTTGTGGCCCTTTTTGTTCGTCCAGTTTTTGCACCAATTGCCTCTGCACGTCTTGCTCCTGATCATCACTCTCAATCAAGCGAACCATATCAGTTTCTGTCCAGCCCGCCTCTTCCCAATACGCCTGGTCCTCCGTCTTCACAAAGCGACAGGTCAAAAGAGGCATGGCGCGGAAAGTCGCTCGCAGGGCCTGTTTTAATTGGCCGTTATCGATTTCCCCGGGGAAATCGATAACGGCGTGCAGATAATGATCATTGCGCTGCTTCATACCGGAAATAAAGTGCTTGATGTCCGCACTCTCTGCTGTATAAATCGAAGGGGTTATAGCCATTCAATCCACTCCATTCTGGGTATAAGTTAACATAAATATTGTTATGTAACTTTAAAATTGTTTCCAAGTTTTCATCTCATAGCTATCCAATTCTTGTCTTTCTTCCTCCAGTCTCCTCCACTGACTTCTTTTATTATACGTGTTTCTTTTTTTACCAATCAAATATTCCGCTCTTCAGCTTTTGAAAATAAATTTCTGTATTATTTCACCTTTTTACAAGAAAAATGGCAAGGAGTCCATTCTCCCTGCCATCTTATCTATTCGCTGAAAAAATGGGTTAAGCAAGATAGGCTTCACGAACCAACTGATTGGTAATCAGCTCACTTCCTTTTCCTTCAAGAACAATACTGCCGGTTTGGATAACATAGCCACGGTTGGCAATCTGCAACGCTTGAAAAGCATTCTGTTCAACGAGAAGAACCGTCATTCCTTCTTTGTTGAGTTCTCTAATGATGTCAAAAATCTGTTCAACGATAATCGGTGCAAGTCCCATGGAAGGCTCATCGAGCATCAGCAACTTGGGCTTCATCATTAGAGCTCGGCCCATGGCCAGCATTTGCTGTTCGCCACCACTCATGGTGCCACCTTTTTGTTCGAGACGTTCCTTAAGACGTGGAAAATAACCAAAAACACGCTCCATACGCTCAGCGATGACTTTTTTATCTTTAACTGCAAAAGCACCAATCTGCAAATTCTCGCGAACACTCAGACGTGGAAAAATACGTCGGCCTTCCGGAACTTGAGCAATTCCAAACAGAGCTGTCTTATGAGCCGGATATTTTTGAATCTCTTTTCCATCAAAGAAAATCGTCCCTTTTTTGGGCTGAACCTGTCCGCTGATTGACTTCAAGGTCGTCGATTTACCGGCACCATTGCTGCCGATCAAGGTTACTATTTCACCCTCATCAATATAAAGATCAATCCCATTCAGTGCCTGAATCGGCCCATAGAAACTCTCAATCTGCTTTATCTCAAGAAAATGGTTCATCGAACGCGCTTCAGACATTTTCCACTGCTCCTTTCCCCAGATAGGCCTCAATCACTCGCTTATTGGTTCGTATCGCTTCTGGTTTCCCCTCGGCAATCAATTCCCCATGATCAAGCACATAGATATAATCGGAAATTTCCATGACCAGCTTCATATCATGCTCAATTAAAACGATGGTCACGTCTAGACGTGTCCGCATATCATGGATCAAATCCGTTAACTTTTTGGTTTCTTTCGGATTCATACCGGCAGCCGGTTCATCGAGCAACAAAACTTTGGGCTTCGCAGCGATTGCTCTGGCAATTTCCAGACGCCGCTGAGCCCCGTAGGCCAAGTTTCCGGCATCCTCATTAATATATTCTTCGAGTCCGACATATTGCAAAATCTTATAGGCCTGTACTTTGGCCTCTTCTTCTTCGCGCGTAATCGAAGGAAGACGAAGAAGAGTCCCAACCCAGTGTGCCTTTAATTGCTGGTGCATACCGATCAGCACATTATCGAGAACCGTCTGCACATTAAATAGGCGGATATTCTGAAATGTACGCGTAATACCATACTTACTGACTTCATGCGGTTTCAGCCCAACCAGCGATTTACCGTTCAACAAGATATCTCCGGAGGTCGGCTTATAGACCGCGGTCACCATATTAAAAAACGTCGTTTTTCCCGCTCCATTGGGGCCAATAACCGCCGTAATTGAGTTTTTCTCCACATTCATCGTAATATCGGAGGTAGCCGTTAATCCACCAAACTGTTTCGTCAGATTTTTGACTTCAAGGACATTCATGAATCCGATCCCTCCAATTTCTTTTTGGTTTCAGTCATTCCATAGGGCGGCTCAGCCTCCGCCTCCTTTTTCAGACGTTTGGCATCCACTTTTTTATTTTTATGCGGAATGAGCCCCTGCGTTCGGTACAGCGCAAAAATAATGAGGAGAATACCAAAAATGAATCGCTGCATTTTTGAAGGAGACAAAGCATCCGGAACGTTCAGGATACCTGCCGTGCTTAAACTGGTCAGCCAGTTGGAAAGATCCGTCAGCACCTGATTATTCAGGATGATGACGACGGCCGCACCGAGAATGACGCCGGGAACACTTCCCATTCCTCCGAGTATAACCATGACAAGTACCATCGTTGATTCCAGATACGTAAAACTCGTCGCATCAACATACATTTGCTTGGCGGCAAACACCGTCCCCATCATACCGGAGAAAGAAGCGCCAATTGCAAAGGCAGCCAGCTTTGTTTTGACAAGCGGGATACCCATTGCCTGTGCGGCGATTTCATTGTCACGAACCGCTTTCCAAGATCTTCCGAGCTTTGAATTTTCCAGCCGGGTCACGACATAGATAACCATGACGAAGATAACCAGCGCGACATAATAGAACTGACTGGGCTGACCGATGGAAATACCAAAAATTCGCGGTGGATTGATTTGCGAAATCCCCATTGAACCATTGGTAATGTTAAGCGGATGGTCCATGTTGTTAAGAACAATTCGGATAATTTCACCAAAGCCCAATGTCACAATGGCCAAATAATCTCCTCGAACTCTAAGTACTGGAATACCCAGCAGAATTCCAAATATAGCGGCAACAATCGCGCCAATAAAAATAAAAAGCCAAAAGGTATCTCCGGGAAGCGGAAAATGTCCGAACGGCATAAAATGATTAGCCTGCGAGCTCCCAAATATGCCATATGTATAGGCACCTACAGCAAAAAAGGCGATAAAACCAAGATCGAGCAGCCCGGCAAAACCGACAACAATGTTCAGGCCAAGTGACATGGCCACATAAATCAGTACTAACGTTCCCACATCCATAAATGCCTGAAAGTTCGATCCCTGACTAGCAGAGAGCGGAATCATGACTGCAATGATAATGAGACCAATCAACCATTTCAATTTCAGATTAAGTTTCAGGTAATATAAAATTAAAATGGATAATAGGACAAGAAGAAACGGAAAAATCGCCGTTGCAGAGTCCTCAAGTAAGTAAAGCCCAAAACAAGTCACGAGGACATAAGCAATAATAAAAAATAATTGGGATTTAGAGCTTTGCGAAAATTTATTGAACCATGTTTTGACCATACGCTTACACCTTCTCTATCGTGGCTTTACCGAACAGACCTTCCGGCTTGAAGATTAAGACAAGAATCAAAATAATGAAGGCAAAGACATCCTTGTATTCTGATCCAAACATGCCATGAGTCAGTGTGGACAAATTAGCCGCCGCAAACATTTCGATTAGCCCGAGTAAAAGTCCACCAAACATGGCTCCGCGAATATTGCCGATACCACCAAGAACAGCCGCCGTAAAAGCTTTGATACCGAGAATGAATCCGATATAAGGATCAATCGTGCCATATTGCAGCATGAACAGGACTCCTGTAGCACCGCCGAGAGCAGAACCGACAAAGAACGTAACGGAAATTACCCGATTCACATTAATGGACATCAATGATGCGGTATCACGATCCTGAGCCACCGCGCGCATCGCCATCCCCCATTTGGTACGGTTAACAAAAATATCAAGACCGATCAACATGATAATGGTTACGATCAGTACAACGAGAAAAGAACTTTGAAATTTCGCATTATTGAAGAAGGGCATGGCCGAATGAATATTGAGCGTGAATGTATGATCGAACAGCGATGGTGCAGTCACAATGTAATTGCCTGTTTTCCATTCCGCAATAAACCGCACCAAATCTTCGAGTACAAATGAAATACCGATCGATGTAATCAAAGCGATCAGCTTCGGCGCATTACGCTTTCGCAGCGGTCGATAAGCGACTCGTTCAATCGCCACACCTAGACCACCTGTAATAAACGCCGTGATGATAATAACAAGCAGAAATACAATTAATGTCGGGAGTGAGGACATCAACCCCATGCTGATAAAAAGAAAAAGCAGCCCGGAACCGATAAATGCTCCTGTCATGAAAATATCTCCATGGGCAAAGTTAATTAATTCCAAAATTCCATAAACCATCGTGTAGCCAATCGCAACAACAGCATAAACAAAACCCAAGGTCAGCCCGTCAACCAGAACTTGCGGCAATAATTGAATAACTTGTTGGAGCATTTTTTCACCACTCTCTCATTTTTTCCGTCTAAAAAAGGCTTTAAGAATTTCTAAAAGGGTATAGCGAAATATCCATACCCTTTTAGACAGTGTTCAACATGAATGAGAAGTCACTCTTTATGATTCATGGAACTTATTTGGTTATTTTTCTGTTTTCTGAATTTCAGTGACTTCCGTTGCCGGATAAGCCGCTTTATTAAACTTGTAGATATAGATCTTAGCGTATTTATTATCACCCTTAGAGTCAAAATCCACTTTCGTCGCTATACCATCAAAGTTATGGATGCCGCGCACGGAAGATTCAACGGATGTTCGGGTCGGTGCATTGCCATTGCTCTTTATGGATTTATAGATTCCTTGAAGCAAGACGGCGGCACTGTCATAGCCATAGGAAGAATAGCCTTCAATATTCTTATGGAATTTTTTCTTGTAGTCATCAGCGAATTTCTTGCCCTTATCCGTTTTCGTGACGTCGCCCACAACTGTCGAGAAGTAGACATTTTTGGCAGCACTGCCAGCAATTTGAACCGTCGAAGAGGAATCGAGACCGTCGCCACCCATAATCGGCATATTCATTCCTTGCTGACGCGCTTGTTTGATAATCAGACCACCTTCAGCATAGACACCGCCGAAGTAAAGTAGATCAGGCTTTGTAGCTGCTGCTTTACTGATGACACCACTGAAGTCTTTTTCGCCAACCGTGATTCCTTCATAGCCAACAATCTTTGCACCAAGCTTCTTCGCTTGACCGCGGAAAGCTGAGGCAAGGCCTGAGCCATAAGCTGTTTTATCCTGAATGATAAAGATTTTTTTCGCTTTCAGCGTTTTCACTGCGAAATTAGCACCTGAAGGACCTTGGAAGTCGTCACGGGCACAGATACGATTCACTGTTTTCAGACCATGTTCGGTCAAATCAACAGCCGTATTCGCCGGCGAAACCATTGTGATATTATTTTTTTCATAGACAGATGAAGAAGGAATGGCAACCCCAGAATTTAAGTGACCAACAACACCAAGAATCTGATTGTCTGAAGCAATATCCTGAGCATTTGAAACACCCTTCTTAGGATCGGCCATGTCATCATAGGGAGCAAGAACCAGTTTGAAACCTTTCTTCTCAAACTTCTTTTCGTTATCCTGCAATGCAAGCTGAGCGCCTAACTTGATTGCTTCCCCCAACGTTGCACTCCCGCCAGAAAGAGGTGATTGAGTCGCAATCTTAATTACTTTCAGATTTTTTCCGCCAGACGATGAACCTGAGGCACATCCGGAAATCACGCCGATAATAAGTGCAATTACTGCGAACAGTGGAATAATTCTCTTTAATTTCATTTTAACCCTCCTTTTTTTAAATACAGATACTAATTATAATTTTCTAATAATTTTATGTATAGCTCACCCCCATCTGTCTATTCGTTACTCTACCATCTTTCAGAATAAGATTGCAACTCGCAACTCTTAGACTAATAATAATTTTTTATTGAACGGTCGTCATCAATTATGTTAGACTATCTTACATATAAAAATAATTTTCATTCATTAAAATTGGGCTTAAATTCTAATAGGCAGGCAATGTAAACGTTATCTTTAACATCTTCTTTTCCTTTGAACCGCTGAAATGTCAGCCATTCCGAAAAACTAATATAAGTCTTTTAAATAAAAAAATCTGCCTGGATTTTTATTCCGGACAGTATTGAAAACAAGTGGAAAAGAGGTTTCAGGCAAATGTAAAATCGGAAACCATTTTTTGCAGGTCAGAAGAAACATAATTCAGATTATCCGTGATTTGTTTGAGACGAACGACTTCATCTGCCACTTCCTGTATCAATCGGAAGGAATTTTCCCCGCTGCTTGCTTCCTGCTCCGTATGGGCATTGATCTCATCGGCGGATTGATTGATGCTGACAACCACTTGATCGATATCCTTGCCTTGTGCATTTGTAATTGACAGCAGAACCGTCATCTTCGTGGCAATATCCATGATCGAATCGGATATGTATTTGAAAGTTTCAATAGTCTTCTTTATTTTTGCAGCGGAATTCTGCGCGGTTGATTCAGTCACTTGAATTTTATCGAGTGTTTTGTGCGCCTCGCGCTGAATATTCTCAACAAGTTCGCGGACAGATTTCGTCGCCTGATCAGTCTCTTCGGCAAGTTTCGAAATTTCTTTGGCAACTACGACAAATCCCCTTCCTGCCTCCCCGGCCCGGGCCGCTTCTATCGTCGCATTCAGAGACAGAAGCTGAGTTTGTCCGCTGATCTCAGAGATTGTTGTCACAACCTTGGAAATTTCCTCTGAACGCTCGTTCAAGACAGTTATATGCTGCAAGGATTCATGGGTTCTCTGTTCAAACGCATTGATCGAATGAAGGGCATCTGATGAATACTGATTGGCGGCAACCGCTCTTTTATTTGCCGATTCTGTTTTCTCTGTCACTTGATTAATCAACGCATCCATTTCCTGAATACCCGCGGATAAATGGTTAAAATGATCCCGCGTCTCCTGATAGGCTTGATTTTGCTGCTTCGAATTCACAAGCAAGTGATCGACAGTGACGGCTACGGTTCTCATATTCGCAGAGATATGCTCGGTCATTTCCGAAACGGTTCCAACCACACCTTTGGACGCCTTTGCCGAAGAACCGACACGTTTGATCATTGTCATCTGATTATTGACAAATTTATTAAACCAGCGTGATAATTCGCCAATTTCATCATAACCCTTTTTTTCGACACGAGTTGTCAAGTCCCCTTCCCCCTCGGCAATTTGGTGCAGAACATCTACCGTACGATTAATCGGGCGAACCACAAGGCGGCTCGTAAAAACAATACTCGTGATTACGATCAGCACCCATGTTAAGAGCGAAGCAATCATTCCTGCCCGTAGCGAGGCGGCAAAGGCCAGACCATTAATTACCGCAGCGGAGGCGGCCCCCAGCGACAGATACAAAGGAAGATGAACCCTGAGACTGTTAAAATGATAGATTTCGTCAATATCACCTTCGCACATCATTCCCCAAACTTCAGTGCTATGCGGCGGCCGGATCAGAATCCCCTTTCCGCCGACTCTGATGTGGCGATAATCGGGATAGCCTGGCCAAACATCGAGATTTTCTCCCTTGGCAATCGTATTTTCAATTCCTTGATGCAGGTTTCCTGTTGCGGGATCCGTGAAACAAATCTCGAATTCTGTATGTTTATCAATTTTGACAATACCCCAATGTTTCGTCCGCACACCTTCCTTGAGATTGTCGCCCATCGTGAAGGTATTATCCTCAAATCGGCTTCTGGAAATAGCCGTCCCTTGTGGGATCTGGCGCTCCGTCTGCACCATGAACAAATAATTATCCCCGGAGTCCTTATAGACATGCGTGTCCTCATCCTGAATCACATTGCTCATCGTGTCGTTAAGCACGCGTCCCATAAATACTCGTTTAGTCCCCGTACCGTTAACAGCAGCAAGTGAAAACATCAAGGTGACCTCATCGGAAAATTTCTCACGGCTGATATCGAGGTCGAGTGTCCGTGAATCGAGATAGGGTCCATACATCAACGGCTTCCCGTTCATTGCTTCGCGGAAGTTCGGCAAATCTGAAAAAAGATTGCCAACATGCTCCGGACATGTAGAAACAATCGCTCTGCCTTGCTCATCAAGCAGCAAAAATTCAATAAAATCACTATCCAATAGATTTTTCTGTAAAATTTTCTGAATATCTGTTCCCGTTTCGTCATAACTGTAGGCAATGTGATTCATATTTTCCAGCTCTGCCCAGCGATCTTGAAACCAATTTTCAAGTGCGGCCTTCCGACCGTTGGAGATGCCTTCAAATACCTTTTCCGATTTACTGGCCAATTGTTTATTCCATGCATGCTTGAGTGAAAGAGCTGGCAATAATATTTCCTCCTATCGTTTTCTTATTTTTTAAAATATCAGTGATATTATTTTCATTATAATGGAAATAGAGGATAAATTATATTACTTCTCGAATTTATCTGATATTTTTTACTCATGACCTTAGCCTCGTTTATCGATTGATAGAATTTTTCTTTTAAAAAGAGAAGTTGCGCGTGGTATTGTATAATAAGTACACAAAGAAGTGAACAATGAGGAGAATTGCGCTGTGCCAATAAAAATACCCAAACTTCTTCCTGCTAAGGAAATCTTAGAGAATGAAAATATCTTTGTCATGGATGATCAACGAGCGACCACTCAGGACATTCGGCCGCTGAACATTCTTATTTTGAACTTGATGCCGGAAAAACAGCGCGAAGAAGCACAATTGCTTCGTCTGCTTGGCAATACGCCGCTGCAGGTCAATATTTCTTTCCTGCGCACGGCAACACATGTGGCCAAACATACGAGCCATCTTCATCTCGACCAATTTTATACTGTATTTGATCAAATACGCGGTCGAAAATTCGATGGTTTAATTATCACGGGAGCACCGGTTGAGAAATATTCTTTCAGTCAAGTGGATTACTGGGAGGAACTGAAACAGATCATGGAATGGTCAAAAACTTCAGTAACCTCCACTCTCAATATCTGCTGGGGCGCTCAAGCCGCCTTATATTATCATTTCGGTATCGATAAAGTGATGCTGCCCAGAAAACTCTCCGGCGTATATTCACATACCGTTCTGGAACCCCAGGAAAAATTAATGCGCGGCTTTGATGACAGCTTCGCAGCCCCGCATTCCCGCTATACCGGTATCGATCGCAAAGCACTCGCCAGCCATCCTGAAGTCCATGTGCTTGCGACCTCCGATGAAGCGGGACCTCTCGTTTTAATAGGCGGTAATCAGGTCATGTTAACCGGGCACTTGGAGTATGACACAAACACACTGGGAGTAGAATATCAGCGGGATCAGGAAAAGGGCATTCATCCTCATCTGCCGGAACATTATTATCCAGGGGACGATCCCACGCTGCATCCGGCAAATAGATGGCGCTCCCATGCCCATCTCTTGTTCTCCAACTGGCTGAACTATTATGTCTATCAGGAGACGCCTTATCAGTGGGAATAAACAATTTCCGGGCGCACTGCAAAAAGAGGCTGCTTCATCGCCGAGAAACGGCAGATGAAGCAGCCTCTTTAAAATTAATAAAAAAACGGTTCAATCATTTGGCATCATTGTGCAGCCATGCGTGGTCTTTGTCGAGTACCGTGGATTCTATCGTTCCAACCACATCCGCCTCAACCAGATCCTTTGCCTGTTTGATTGCTGTAAATACAGCAGCGCTTCTTGCGGCACCGTGCACCTTGATGATCGGCGCGGATAAACCAAAAAGCAATGCTCCACCATATAGAGAATAATCCATCCGTGTCTTCACTGATTTAAATTTTCCATACATCAGGCCGGTCAGAACCTTTGTATAAATGGAGCCGCCAAGAGTCTCTTTCAGCAGCGACATGAGCGACATCGCGGTTCCTTCAATACTTTTCAGCACGAGATTCCCTGAAAATCCATCGGCAACAACGATATCGGCCGCCCCCTGAAGCAATTCACGAGACTCGACATTGCCAACAAAATTGAAAGGCGCTTCGCTCAAAAGTTGATAGGCCTTCTTCGTCAGATCATTGCCTTTTCCCGGTTCCGTGCCAATGTTCAGCAATCCGATCTTCGGATTAGTCCGATGCCAGACCTTTTCGGCATAAATAGAGCCCATCATCGCATACTGCAATAGATTTTCCGGACGGCATTCTGCGTTCGCTCCAACGTCAAGGAATAAGAAACCGCGATTCTCATGGATTGTTGGCAATGTCGGAGCCAGTGCCGGACGATCAATACCTTTGATTCGACCGACGCCAAACAATCCGGAAGCCATCAGCGCTCCGGTATTACCGGCAGAAATAGCAGCTGCACAGCGCTTTTCCCTGACTTCTTGAACAGCTAAGACCATGGATGCCTGTTTTTTGCGGCGAACAGCCTGAACTGGAGCGTCTGTTCCCTCAATCTTCTCCGTCGTATGAAGAATTTCAATCCGTTCCTGTCCGCTGATCATCGGCGCGATTTTGTCCTTGTCACCGACAAGGACAAAAGATAAATCGCTGAATTCTTTTGCCGCTTGCAGAACGCCTTCAACAATTGCTTCAGGAGCATGATCCCCACCCATTGCGTCAACTGCTAATTTCATTTTGGTTCTCTCCTTTTTATCCGAACACTACAGATTTTCTTCTTTATTCAAACGCATTCGATCATTTCAGAAACACAATTTTCATCTGTTATCCAATCTTTTATCTACAATAAATCGTACGCTTCAAGCCTCGATTCATTACTTTAACACTTAATACGTCTTCTGTCCAAATAATGTTTCACTAATTCTTAGTCAAAGTAAATTTTCTCTCCTCTTTATCGCTTTTTGCGTCAGAGAACCAAAGTAATAGACGGATAACGGCCACCAGAGGATGACAAAAATTGGATAAACCGCCCAGATGACACGGGGGGTCAAGAGGCTATTCACGAGATAAACATAGACAGCGACAAGCCCTGTCCCGGCTAGTGCAAATATGAGTGGTCGTCTTGCCACAAAAAGAGCAAGCGGCCACCAGAAAACAGCAAAAATTGGGTGAACAGCCCAGATTGTTTGTGGAGTCACAAGATAATTAACCAAACTTACAGTCCATGCAATCATGACAGCAGACAGAACGGCGAATAGACGTATTCGTTTGCCAAACCAACAAGCGAGCGGCCACCAGAGAATGGCAAAAGTCGTCAACAAGCTCCATGGAAAGACAGGAGAATACCAGACGTTGATCACAATGTAATAGCCGATCAGCATACTCGCGCCGAGAAGTGAAATAAGGCGCTGTCCGAGACGCTTCTTTAAAAAGACTGAGGCCGGGATCATGAGTGCAGCCGGTAAAACATAGAACGTCCATAAAACATCAGGTGATTCTATCCAATTGTTAATCAGACAGGCTGCGATAAAAACAAAGCTGATAAATAGGCTGTAAATTTTTTGCGCGGTTCCCCGATACCAACCAATTAATGAAAGTAAAAAAAGAATAATAGCGTCATTAATCCAAAGTGCGGGGCCATGAGTGAGCAGATTTACGGCTATTAAAAAGATCCCAGTCAGAATCGATGCTGACGCTATAAATCCACGCCAATCACTTCTCATGTTTTATTCACCACCCTTATCCGGTACCAGGCGTAAAACATCGTGAGTGGCCACCAGGCGACTGCAAAGGCCGGATAGATAAACCAGATGATATGCGGCGTATAATAGAAATTAATAAAGATGACGAGTGCCAGAATGAGCAAACTGCCCCAGATGGAGAAGTTGAGATTCACGCGCGCCAGTTCTTTTCTTTTATTCGCGGATTCAGGTGGAAGGTCAAGCTCCTGTTTTAATTCTTCGATGTCACCGAATTGAACCAAAACTTTATTTACCGCATCTTCTTCCGTCTTCCCGCTTTGAATCAAGTCGGCGGCCTTTTCCTCCAGATCGCGAATGATTTCTTCCTTCAGCTGATCGGCCTGCTCGCTCGCTGGGACACCGTCAAATGCCCGGTCAATGTATAATCTGATCTGCTTCATCAATTCAGCCCCTCCAAAAATAGATCAACAATTTCTTTAACCTCATGCCATTCGTTCACCATTTCATGGAAATATGCCCGTCCAAGTGGTGTGATCGTATAATATTTTCTTTTTCCTCCATGCGTGCGTTCACCAAAATAAGAATCGATCAATTGTTTTCTTTCCAGTCGCTGAAAAACAGCATAGAGCGTTGCTTCTTTGATTTCAAATTTTCCAGAAGAACGGGCACTGATCGTTTTCGATAGTTCATAACCGTATGAATCATTTTCAATCAGGAGTCTTAAAATGATTGAATCCAGGTGTCCTCTTAGTATGTCGCTGCGTATAATACTCCCTCCGATTGATCAATCCGTATAATTTTAACGAGCAGTTAATTAAGTTAATTGCTCTATCTGATATAGTAATCATAACTTTTATTACTCTACCTGTCAAAGTAATTTGAATTTTTTTTAGAAATTTTACTCTTCTCAATCAGAAGTCACAGCTATAATAGACAAGGGAGCAACAACATACTGGGGGAATACTGAATGAAAAAAATTTATCGCGCATCTCTCATTTATATGATTGTCGGATTACTTTCAGGCATTTACGAGCGAGAGCTCACAAAAGCAATGCATTTTAATGGCAACAGCATGCTCGGAATCCTGCATACGCATTTGCTGATGCTTGGCATGTTCTTCTTTCTTCTTTTAATTGTCATGGAGAAATCGTTGCAGCTGACAGGCAACAAATTATTTAGCACCTTTTTCTGGATCTATAATGTCGGCGTCATTTGGACGGTTCTTTTTATGGCCATCCATGGAACAATGACCGTTATCGGCGCTTCTGTCGGGCCAGCCATCTCCGGTTTAGCGGGAATGGGCCATATCATTCTAACTGCCGGGCTGATTCTTTTCTTTATCATTTTAAAGGAACGGCTGGAAGCCTTAAAAAAATAATCAATAAAAAAAGACAGACGCAAAAAAACACGCACTGTCTTCTGATCAACAACAAAAAAAGGAGCTTGTTCACCCGCTCCTTTTTTTGTTGCCGTATTTTATTTATCGTAAACGGGTGTACAGGATTCCGCGTATTTTGGATTCTGAGCCAGCGTCAGACCGAAGAACAATTCCTTGAGACGCTTGCAGACTTCCCCTTCGTGACCGGTACCGACCGTCCGATGATCCACTTCAACAACTGGAGTAACTTCCATCGCCGTTCCACTGAAAAAGACCTCATCGGCAGCATAGAGTTCAGTTCTTGAAACACTCCGTTCGACTACCTCAAGACCCATTTCCTCTCTGGCGAGTTTGATCACCAGTTCACGTGTGATTCCCTCTAGAATATTATCCGCTGGTGACGGGGTGACCAGCTTTCCCTTTTTAAACAGGAAGATATTTTCTCCCGAACCCTCACAGACATGATTGCCATCAGTTAAGAAAATCGCTTCATCAAAGCCGGCTCGCTTCGTTTCAAGGGCAGCAAGTGCCGAATTCAGATAAGCAGCCGTTGCCTTTGTGCGCGGAGGCAGTTGGTTATCTGAGAGCCTGCGCCACGAGGTCACGCCAACACTCAATTCCGGCTTCCCGGCATATTTATTCAGCGGTTGTGTATAGATGACAATCTTGACATCTGCGTTATCGAGCGTCGGACCAATATCCACTGAATCATTGTAGACAATTGGACGAACATAGGTTGTTTGCCTACAATTATTTTTCTTCAATAGGTCAAGGGTTCCCTGGACCAGCTGATCAACCGTCAAATCGAAATTAAGATTAACCGTTTTGGCTGATTGCTTCAGCCTTTCATAGTGTTCTTTCAGTTTAAAACCGTAAAGCTGCTCCGACTCATCATCCCAGTAGGCACGGATGCCTTCAAAAACACCCAGTCCGTAATTAAAAGCTTTACTGCGGACACTGATTTTGACATCGTCCTCTTTGATGATTTCCCCTTGATAAAACACGTAAGACTCTGACATGTAAACTCCTCCTTGATATCAACAACAGCCGACTGCAGATCCCGCTCTTTCTCTGTTATGTACATCCTCTAGAGACTACAGCAACAATTGCCTTTATTTTTATACTAGCTATCATAACACAAATTAACTGTTCAATTTTCAAAAGAATGATATTTTTTCAATTGTTCGCTTAAATTTCACGATTGAGAAGAAAAGATTGCTTCCTTCATTATTTTTTTACAGGGAACCGTTGTTTTTTGTCAACTGGAAGCTAAGCGGCGCCATCGTCTGCCCCTCGTTCAGATGCACCTTCACCCATGACAGGATGCGCTCCCCACCTGTTTCGTCCGTTATCTCACTCCATTTCACGACGGCTTCGTGATCAGTTGGATTCAATAAAACCAGCGTCGATATTCCATCTGATTGATAGCGGAAAAAAGCCAGTAATTTTCCAATTGAAAAAGGAAGAAAATCTCCTGAAACCAGATTTTGATCTGATCGACGAGCCTGAATCGCTTGCTGATAGATTTCTTTGATCGACAGATCTTCCCTTCCCCACGGATAGAAACGCCGGTTTTCCGGATCCTTTCCTCCGTTCAAGCCGGCTTCATCGCCATAATAAATGCATGGCACGCCTGGTAAAGTCATCAGCAGCCAGACCGCAAGCCGCAGCTTTCTCCTGTCTTTTCCCAAAACCGTAAAAATACGTTCGGTATCATGGGTCCCAATATTATTCATGGTCGCCTGAAAAGCATCTGGCGGGTAATTGGATTTAAGAGTTAATAAGAAGCGAGCCGCACTGCGCGCAGACAATCGCTGCTCGACAAAATCGATGATCATCGATCGCAGCGGATAATTCATCACACTATGGAGCATGCCGCCTTCTAGATAGTGGCGCCGTTTGCCATAGGCAATTTTATGCGACGCGTCCTCCCAAACTTCACCGATCAATACTTTTTCATCTTTTTCCGCAGCGTGTTCGTCGACTGCCCGGCGAATTCCGGCAATAAAGTCATCCGGTAGCTCATCGGCAACATCCAGACGCCATCCACCGATTCCCAATTTCGTCCATTGATGAATAATCGATCCTTCCGAATCATAGATAAATTTCCGGAATTCCGGGAGATCTTTATTCACCGTCGGCAGATCATCGATCGACCACCAGCTGTCATAGCTCGCCGGATACGAGTGAAAATTAAACCAAGAGTAATAGGGAGAGCTCGGATCTTGATAGGCTCCCCCCTTTCCATAATTTCCAAAGCGGTTAAAATAAATGCTGTCCACACCAACGTGGTTAAAGACACCATCCAGAATGATATGCATATTTAATTTTTTAGCCTTCTTAATCAACTTTTCAAAAAGGCGCTGATCGCCAAACATCGGATCAATCTTTGTATAATCCGCCGTATTATATTTATGGTTGCTGCTGGCCTCAAAAATGGGGCTCAGGTAAAGAATGCTTACCCCAAATCGTTGCAGGTCATGAAGCTTGTCAATTATTCCTTTTAAATTTCCGCCATAAAAATCCCAGCGAACAATATTCCCTTTTGAGTCGCGAATATAATACGGATCATCTGCCTCTGTCGCATAGATAAATGAGTTTGGCTTCGGATGTTCAATCAGATGATGCGGATTACCATTATTAAAACGGTCCACAAAAATATGATAGATAATCCCGTTCCGGTACCAATCGGGAGCGGGATCCGGATGATCATAAGCTGTCAATTGATATTGGCGAATGGACGCGGCGCTCTCATAAATCATCCCTTCTCCGCCAAAGTCATCGGCCGCTTTGCCGTAATAGAGCATTTTAGCCTGATTTCCTTCATGATAAGAAATTCGAAAATGGTAAAAGAATAATCCGCTCGATCCTGACGTGACAAACTGGGTCTTATAAATCTGTTGATCTTCATTCCCCGGACGCATTTCGAGATATTGCGAGTCTGCCCCGTCTTTCTGCACGGCAAGCTCCACCCGCTGCACATGCTCGATCTGGACATGAATCGCAAAGAATACGCTTCTGCCGATCGGGATCGAACCGACAGGCCTCCGGTAGTTTTCTGACCAGGAATTATAATAAATCGGATCATCTGACATCATTCATTTCCCTCTCCCCGATCGCCCCACTACCCAATGGGGGTATCCAAGCTTCACCGACCGATGGCAGGCATCAATTCGGCACATCGGTCGCATTTGGGCGATAGCTGACATCCCAAATGTCAGTGGCGTATTGGAGCACTGTATAATCGGACGAAAAGACACCTGCTCCTGCAATATTAATCAAGGCTGTCCGCTGCCATTTCAAAGGATCACGGTAGAGCGTTTCAATTTTTTTCTGTGCTTTGACATAGTCATCGAAATCGCGCAGCACGAAATATTCATCTCCATAGTTGACCAGAGAATCAAAAATATCGCGTCCTTCGCCGTCTGCTCCGGGAATCGAGCCATCGATGAACGCATCGAGGACTCTTTTTAAAATAGGATTCGTCTCATAATAAGTCTTTGAATGATAGGAGCCATCATGATAATACTGATAGACCTCTTTATCTGTCAGGCCGAAAATCATTATATTCTCAGACCCGACACGATCGCGAATTTCAACGTTGGCCCCATCAAGAGTTGCCAAGGTCACCGCACCATTGAGCATCAATTTCATATTGCTCGTTCCCGAGGCTTCTTTTGAGGCAAGAGAGATCTGCTCGCTGACATCTGCAGCCGGAATGATGCGTTCGGCAAGAGACACGCCGTAGTTTTCGACGAAGACGATTTTTAATTTTTCTTGTATTTCCGAATCATGGTTAACCAAATCGGCAACGGTGTTCAGCAATTTGATAATTTCCTTGGCATACGTATAACTGGGCGCTGCCTTGGCCCCAAATATGAACACACGCGGATAGATATCGGCCTCTGGATTATCCTTGAGATCCAGATAGAGTTTAATGATATGGAGCAGATTCAGCAGCTGCCGCTTATAAGCATGAAGACGTTTGATCTGCACATCAAAAATAGCATCGGGACGAATCTCCAAATTCATTGTGCTCTTTATGAAAGCAGCAAAACGATCCTTGTTTAGCCTTTTGATCATCGCCAGCTCTTTCAAGGTGGCTTCGTCGTTACGAAAGGCTTTTAACATCTTCAGTTCAGTCGGCGTCTTTTCCCAATCGTCGCCAATTTTCTCATCAATCAATCGCCGCAACGGCTCATTAGAAAGCATCAACCAGCGTCTCTGGGTAATCCCATTGGTTTTGTTATTGAAACGGGACGGATAAATCAAGTAGAAATCATGCAGCGCCTTTTCTTTTAATATTGCCGTGTGCAACTTAGCAACGCCGTTAATGCTATGGCTGCCGATAATCGCCAAATGTGCCATCTTGACGTGACCGCCTTCAATGATCCGTGTCCGCGACATCCGTCCTGAATCATAGAGAGCACTTTTTTCTTCGACATAACGTCGGTCAATTTCGCAGATAATCTGATAAATTCGTGGCAGAAGCGAGCTAATCATCTCGATCGGCCACTTCTCCAGCGCTTCGGACATGATCGTGTGATTCGTGTAGCTCATCACGTTAACCGTCACATTCCAAGCATGTTCCCAGTCCATATGTTCCTCGTCAAGGAGGATGCGCATCAATTCAGGCACACAGAGGGCCGGATGGGTATCGTTAATATGAATGGCGACTTTTTCCGCAAGATGATTCATGCTGATACTCATTTTTTTATAGTGCCGGACAATGCTTTGTACGCCGGCTGACACAAAAAAATATTCCTGTTTCAGGCGCAGCAGACGTCCCTCATAATTGGAATCGTCTGGATATAAGACTTCAGAAATACTCTCAATCCGGTTTCTTTTCTGAATGTAGGACCAGTAGTCCATTGACTCATCCTGGGCAGGCATTTCTGCTGACCAGAGTCTCAAGGTATTGACGATCTCGTTCTGACAACCGATAATCGGCGTATCATAAGGAACGGCCAGCACTTGTTCTGTATCTTCATAATGAGGCAGTAAATAACCGGTTACCGTCTCCTCCATCCATACTCTGCCGTAGAAGTGTACAACGACTGCCATATTGAGCCGCCGGGTTTCCCAAACATTACCGTTCTGCAGCCAGTTTTCAGGCAATTCGACCTGATAGCCATTGACAAATTTCTGTTTGAAAAGGCCATATTTAAAACGAATGCCGTTACCATGTCCAGGGATCTCACAGGTCGCCATTGAATCAATAAAGCAAGCGGCGAGTCTACCCAAGCCACCGTTTCCGAGTCCCGGATCGGCTTCGATTTGCTCAATTGTTTCCAGATCAATCCCAAGTTCATGAAGACCGCTGCGTACCATGTCCAGAATGTCCAGATTAAGCAAATTACTTTTCAACATGCGCCCAAGCAAAAATTCCATTGAGAAATAATAGGCCTGCTTTTTCTTTTTTTCCGTGTAGCGATGATTGGTCTGACTCCAGTTCTTCGCGCAATAAGAACGCACGAGATTGCCCAGCGCAAAATACTGCTCAGTCGGCTCGGACTGAGAAACATCCATGGAATAGAGTTCAGTCAGCATCCTTTTGAAGTCTTCTTTGAATCTTCTTTTCGACAAGTCCATTAACACTACCATCCTTCACTTACGGAGCATCATATGTGAGACTCTTAGCTTTTCCCCCGAATAATGACTTTCATCAATCATTTCAGAAAGTACTCATTCTATCCTCTTAACTTCTCATTCTATAAAACGATCATTCCCAGATGCGTTGTATTTTATAAGCGCATGCTCGCTTGTCATTATTTAGAGGAAAAATCGGCGGATCTTTTATCAGAATAGATCGAAGTCCCGTTCTTCAAAGATGACGGCAAATCTAGAGAAGACGCTCGTTCAATATTATTTCCTTCAATAATTCGGCTGATCACTGAATTCTTCTCGATTACAATCGGTTTCTCCTTGGTCCCGATTAATTTCGTATTCGGTTCAATACGCACCTGCTTATCAAGAATGACATAGTGAAGTTCTGCACCTGTTCCCACATAGCTGCCCTGCATAATCACCGAACTATTTATTAATGCGTTCTTTTCAATGGTTACATTCCGGAAAACAATGGAATGGACAATCTCCCCTTTCAGCAAGCAGCCATTCGCTACGAGTGAATCGCTGACACTCGATGTTCGTGAATAATAGGTGGGTACCTCGTTTTTCACCTTTGTATGAATACTCTGGCTCCCTTTAAGCAAGGCTGTCAGATTGGCATCCTGAAGCATATCCATATTGGCATTATAATAAGCTGGAATAGAATTTATATTTTTCGAGTATCCTGTATATTCAAATCCATTTGTTTTCAATTTGACAATTGCTTGATGCAGTACATCATTCAAATTACAATGTTCATTTTCAGCTACCACATTACGGACAAGTTTTGTAAAAAGAGAACTCTTGATCAGATAAATCTCCATATTAATAAACGATTTCTCGCCCCGCGGTTGTGTAATGCCGGAACGCAGTCCACGCACGATGCCATCCTCATCAATCGTCATGCAGGACATTTGCTGGTCAGGCTCTGTCAGCTCATCAACAGATTTATAAACGACGGTAATTTCCGCACCTTGTTCGATGTGACTGCGCAGAATGGACTGGATATCGACATTGCAAAGTGTGCATGTGCCCATGATCACCACGTATTCCGCTTCTGATTTTTCAATGAATTCAAGATTCTGATAGTAATTGTAAATGTCACCATCATGCTCAGCAAAGAAGTGTGCAGGCTGGGGTTCCTCGGTATCGCTAGAAAAGAAGAACAATCCACCATGAACACTGTCTAATCCCCACTCACTGCCGCTATGAATGTGATCATAGATGGAACGCAGACTTCCTTTACAGAAAATACCAATCGTATCAATGCCTGCTGTTGTCATATTAGTCAGCGGTAAATCAATCATCCGATAACGGCAGCAGAAAGGCAGAGCAGCCAGTGGACGGACACGGGTCAATGGATAAGTTGCTTTTCTTGATTCTGTCAAATTCAGAATTCCGCATAGTTTATTCTTCCTCATCACTGAGCCCTCCCACAATTTCGTTATAACCGACAACCTCGATTTCCTGATTGCCAATCACTTGTGCATTATCCGCAAAAATTGCATGTTCGCCGACTATCGCGTGATCAATCGTCACATTTTTCCCAATCACCGTATTTGCCATCACAACGGAATCTTTTATTTTACTATTTGCCCCAATTTTTACATTCTGCGAAATGATCGAGTGATCAACCTCGCCAGCAACGTAACATCCATCAACAATTAATGATTCGCGCACGATGGCTTCACTCGCCACATAGTGCGGAGGGGCAACCGGATTTTTCGAATAAATCCGCCAGGATCGATCGCGAATGCTAAGTTCATGATCCGGATCGATGAATGCCATATTGGCTTCCCAAAGACTTTCGATCGTTCCGACATCCTTCCAATAACCATCAAAAGAATAAGCAAAAACATTCTCCCCGTTTGCCAAAAAAGAAGGAATCACATTTTTACCAAAGTCATCCATATTCTGACCCGTTGCATGGCTTTCTGTCAGATAGCGCCGCAGGGTGTCCCAATTAAAAATATAGATACCCATCGAGGCGAGATTGCTCTTAGGATGAGCCGGTTTTTCATCAAAATCGATGATTCGATCCGTATTATCCGTATTCATGATCCCAAAGCGGGAAGCCTCAGCCAATGATACATGAATGACTCCTACCGTTGCCGTCGCTTTTTTTGACTTATGAAAATTAAGCATATGCTCATAATCCATTTTGTAGATATGATCACCCGAGAGAATTAATAGATAGGTCGGATGGTGACTGTCAATGAAGCCGATATTCTGATAGATCGCATGAGCGGTTCCTTCAAACCATTTTTCACCATCGAGACTGGAATGAGGCTGCAGAATGGTTACCCCACCGTCCCGGTAATCCAGTCCCCAATAGGATCCATTGCCAATATGGCTATTCAGCTCCAGAGGTTGATATTGGGTGATGACCCCTACCGTCCGAATTCCTGAATTTGAACAATTACTGAGCGAGAAATCAATAATTCGGTATTTTCCACCGAAGGGAACGGCCGGTTTCGCAATCGTGCGGGTCAGTTTGCCTAATCTCGATCCTTGTCCTCCCGCCAGAATCATTGCAATCATTTCATTTTTCATTTTATTTGGAAAAAGAATCAGGTACCCTCTCTTTCCTTCCACCTCCTTTGTAGATTGGAACCTTTTTACAATCTTATGAGCGAGAACGCAAAGCATGACGCTCGCCTGTGCGGATTTGAAGATAAAATAAATGAATCAACTGTCTGAATCGAAATCGGTTTCACTGACCGCTGGTAAATTGGCCGGTTTTTCTTTTTCACCTTCAATTTGCATTCATGATGCATAGCCAGGCATCCTTGAAATCTTTACGGCGTATGAATTTTTTCACGTATCCGGCGTAATATCTGTTCACTGTTCCTCAATCAGCGACTGATAGAGATCACTGTATGCCTTAGCTGACGCGTCCCAGCCAAAATCGAGACGGAGCGCGCGATCAACCAACTTTTTCCAATGGGCTTGATCCTCGCGGTAAAAATTCAGTGCCCGTTTGATCGTGTAGAGCATGTCGTGCGCATTATAATTGGTAAAGGTGAAACCATAACCTTCATCTGAATATTCGTTGTAAGGGATAACCGTGTCCTTAAGTCCACCTGTCTCTCTGACAATCGGCAGACTGCCATAGCGCAAAGCCAACAGTTGACCAATCCCGCAAGGCTCAAATTTTGACGGCATCAGAAAGAGATCAGAAGCGGCGTAAATTTTTCGAGCCAGAGATTCGTCAAAAAAGAGATTACATGAAACCTTCTTCGGATAGCGGGCCGCGAGCTGGTTAAATTTCTGCTCATACTCTTGATCACCGGTCCCAAGAAGCACAAATTGCGCGTCCTGCTCAGCGATTTCATGGAAGACCCTAAGCACCAAATCGATTCCTTTTTGATTGGCGAGACGAGTGATCATCCCAATCATTGGAACGCTTTCATCGGGTGTCAGTCTCAGCTGTTTTTGCAGGTTAAGCTTATTCTTCTTCTTTCCGCGATCATCGAGAATCGGAACGACAAGTGCCGCATCTGTCAGCGGATCATAGCTTGCCTGATCGATCCCATTGACAATGCCGTGCAAATCGTGGCTGCGCCAGCGGAGAAAACCATCCAGTTTTTCTCCATAATACGGCATTTGAATCTCTTCCGCGTATGCGCGGCTGACTGTGGTCAAACGATCGGCGAATGCCAGCCCGGCCTTCATATAGCTCACATTGCCGTAAAACTCCAGACCGTTTTCTTGAAAAAACCATTCATCCAAATCGAGCAGATCATGAAGTGCCGACCGCGGAAAAACCCCTTGATACTGCAAATTATGAATGGTAAATACAGTATGAATTCTTTGATAGAAGGATTGATTTTGGAAATAGTGACTTTTCAACAAGGCACAAATCGGACCCGTCTGCCAGTCATGGCAATGGATAATGTCCGGCGGCCTCACTGAGAGGTGTGGAAGAGCTTCGAGTACGGCGCGTGAAAAGAAGGCAAAGCGTTCACCGTCATCATAATAGCCATAGCAACCCCGTCTCTTAAAATAGTATTCATTATCAAGAAAATAATAGGTCACGCCATCTTCTTTCAGATAATAGATACCGCAATATTGTTTGCGCCAACCGACGGGAACAACAAGGCTTTTCAAAAAAGTCATCCGTTTCGTCTTGATGGAGGGAATGTCCTCATATTTAGGTAAAATAATGCTGACTTCAGCTTTTCGGTGCCCAAGTGCCTTTGGCAAAGCACCGACAACGTCACCCAATCCACCTGTTTTTATAAATGGCACGCATTCTGAAGCAGCAAGCAGGACGTTCATCTCTCTGTCTCCTCTCGATCATCTACAACTCATGAAGTTTAGATCCTTTGGTCATAGGGTAATTCTTGTAACCTCTTCTTTGTCTGTTTCATAAAGATCACGAGACCGAGCGGCGGAATGGTTACCTCTACTGTGCAGGGCTGATTATGGCAGGCAGCTTCTATGGTTTCAACAGGTTCACGGTTGACTTGCCCAGACCCTCCGAAGTTTTCGGCATCGCTGTTAAACATCTCCAGATATTTTCCGGCGGACGGCACACCCAGCTTGTAGCTATGGTAGGTCTCCGGCGTGAAATTGCAGACCACGACACAATAATCGCCTTTTCGTTTCCCGTTTCTAATAAAACTGATAATGCTCTGCGACGCATTGTCGGCATCAATCCATTCAAATCCCTCCCCTTCGTGATCAAGCCTCCATAGGCAAGAGTGTTTTTGATAGAATTTATTGAGCGCAGATGAATAGTTCAGGAAAGATCGGTGAGTCTCATACTCCTTTACCAGCTGCCAGTCGAGCTGACTGACGTCCTTCCATTCATCAAATTGAGCAAATTCACTGCCCATAAACAATAGCTTTTTTCCGGGATGCGTCATGAAATAGCCATAAAGCGATCTCAGATTGGCAAATTTCTGCCACATATCCCCCGGCATCTTATTTAGCAGTGATCGCTTACCGTAAACCATTTCATCATGGGAGAAGGAAAGAATAAAATTTTCCGAGTAGGCATAGAGCATTGAAAAAGTAATCAATTGATGATGGCTGCGCCGTTCAGACGGTGAATACTCCATATAGCGCAGGATGTCATGCACCCAGCCCATATTCCATTTGTAATTGAAACCCAGACCGCCTTTATCAACTGAAGAAGTCACCAGCGGATAGTCCGTCGCTTCTTCCGCAATCATCAGTGCCGACGGAAATTTGATAAATACGGATTGATTGAGCTTTTTTAAAAATTCGATACCTTCAAGGTTCTCCTCACCGCCGAATTTATTTTTTAAGCGATAGGGCAGATCATCATTATGATTTAAGTACACCATGGAAGAAACCGCATCAATTCTGAATCCCTCAACGTGGTACACGTCCATCCAAAAACGGGCATCGGAGATCAGAAAGCTGATCACTTCGTTTTTAGAAAAATCAAAATTATAGGTTCCCCACTGCGGCCGATCAGCCAGCTTCGGATCAATCGGCTCAAATAATGGGGTGCCATCAAAACGTCCAAGGCCATGTGTGTCTCGGCAAAAATGGGCAGGCGCCCAGTCAAGAATCACACCAATTCCGCGTGCGTGGCAGGCATCGATAAAATACATGAAATCTTCCGGACTTCCAAAGCGGCTGGTCGGTGCATAGAAGCCAGTCACTTGATAACCCCAAGAGCGGTCAAAGGGATGCTCCATAATCGGCATTAATTCAATATGCGTGAATCCATGACGGAGAGCATAGTCGGGCAATTGTTCAGCCAGTTCCCGGTAGGTCAGCAGCTCCCCGTTATCCTTTTTTTCCCAGGATCCCAGATGACATTCATAGATTGTCATTGGCCGATGGTACGTATCCGTTTTGTCCCGCTGTCTCAACCATTTATGATCCTGCCATTTATAACGATCAAGCCGGCAAGTCAGAGAAGCAGTGTCGGGACGAACCTCTGCATAGAAGGCGAACGGATCTGCCTTCAGCACAGTCGTTCCATCAGGTGTCTCGATCGCATATTTATAGCGTTCCCCTTCGCCAAGATTCTGGACCCAGCCCGTCCATACTCCGGAACTCTGAACCATTCCCAGAATATTTTTCCCGGGTTCCCATTGATTAAAATCGCCGACAACAGACACCGTCTGGGCATGCGGCGCCCATACGGTAAAACGAAAGCCGCTAATTCCTTCTTGCGACATATAGTGAGCGCCAAACAATTTATAGCCTTCATGCAAGGTCCCTTCATGAAAAAGATAAAGATCAAAATCACTGGGATACATCTGTGGAATATCTTCCATCGTCAGCATAATTTCACGCCCTTGTCACTTATTAATTACTTAAATATTTCGCCATAACTTTTCTTTTTCCTTTAAAAAAAACGTTTTTTTTGATAATTATAATTTTTTTATGCAAGATATTTTGATCTCGCCCTAATGCTGTCAAATATTATTTTTTTCTATCAAAATTAAAGTTAATTAAAATATTTTTCGTTTTTATTGCAATCGTTTACATTTGTTGTTTCAATAAATGTTTAAAAACTTCAGATTAAATATTTTTTTATCCGTTAAACCCATTATAAAACAGCAGACGCTGTGGCCTGCTGTCCGGGTGATTCGCTATGGGACTTCTGAAAGAGAGCGTTCAAGAAGGAAAGATTTGCTTTTGATCGCTATTTTCGGCATGACGGGATTGAATGATCGCATAACTGACCAGCTTCATCTCTTCATCACGGACACGCTGAATAAAAGTATCGGACAAGCCCGTATAACTGGCCGCTGCTGGATCGAATGCAATCGGCGCGTCACAATGAATTTCAGCTAATCGTCTGGAGAGCTTCAGCATCTCAAGATCCGTACGGATTTTAGTTTGCTGACCGGAAGGAAGCGAATCCAACTGATCAAGCAGCATTTTCAGGCTGCCGAATTGTTTGATTAATTTTATTGCTGTTTTCTCACCAATCCCGCGCACACCTGGATAACCGTCGCTCGCGTCTCCCATCAAAGCTTTAACATCAATGAATTGCCGCGGCGTAATTCCGTGTAATTCAATGAATCGATTCTCTGTATAGCGCGCGTAATTGCCAAAACCCTTTTGCAGAATGCGGACATGAACATGACGATCCAAGAGCTGAAGCAGGTCGCGATCACCTGTTAATATTCGGATGTCCATTTGCGGACGCAGCTGTCTTGAGAGCGTGCCGATGCAATCATCCGCCTCATAACCGGCAAGACCAATGTTCGGGATCCCGAAAGACTCTGTCATCGATTTCGCCAGATCAAATTGTGGAATCATCTCGATTGGGGGCGCCGACCGGTTTGCCTTGTAGCCGTCGAATAATTGGTGACGGAACGTTTTCTGACCCATGTCCCAGCAGACCGCGAGATGAGTCGGCGCAACTTCGTTAATCGCGAGTAGCAGATGGCGCAGGAATCCCTGGACACCGTTAGTCGGCATTCCTTTGCTATTTATCATGAACTGACCGGACGGAGCGGTCGCGTAAAATGCCCGGAAAAGAAGAGCCATGCCATCAACCAGTAACAATTTGGAGCGTTCCAATGGATTCCCTCATTTCTATCTGTCTCTAGCATTATTATAACATGAGCGCAGGAATTGAAAAATTTTTTCTAATCTCCTTGGAAGTCCGCTTCTTTATGGGGTAAACTATTATTTAGACCGAAAAACCAAGCCGTTCTGAATACCCTAATGAGGAGAAAGATATTGTGAGTGAAAATCGATGAACAAATTAAAAGGGATTATCTTTCTGGCGATTGTTATTAGTCTTACCGTTTCTTGGCCTCTGGCCAATCATCTGCTCAGTCATTTTAAGTCCCCAAAGACCGAACAGACATTGGCTGAAAAAAAACAGGCTGTGATTAAGAAACAAAAAACGCAAGGGATCCCAACGGTCTTCATTCATGGCTGGACAGGAACTCAGCACACATTTCAGTCAATGATCGATAATTTCACTGCCGATTACAAGGGCCCGCAGCTCGCTTTGATTGTCCATGTCCATCCTGACGGAACCGTGACCCAATCCGGAAAGCTAGGCAAACAGCCGATTCCGCTGATTCAGATCATCTTTGACAATAATCGCGGAACGATCGAGCAGCAGGCAACTTGGCTGAAACAGGCTTTCCATGTTTTAAAAGTTAAAGATAGCATTGACCGAATGAATGTGGTCTCACATTCAATGGGCGGTCAATCCTTTACCTATTATCTGGAGACCATTGCTTCTCCAAAAGACTATCCGGTGACTGAAAAATACGTCGCGATTGCTGCCCCCTTTGACTGGGCGAATGGGCCGCAGGACGATACGGAATATACCTTAGCGCAGCTCAAACAGCGGAGCATTCTTTATCAAAAGCGGGCGCAAATTCCCAGCCAATTAAAAGTACTGGCAATCGCGGGCGTCATGCACGATGCCCGCCAGGGTGACGGTAGGGTTGGCCTCCAGAGCGCCTTTTTCGGCAAGTATCTTTTTAATCCAGCTAAATACTCTGAACAGATTATCCATGGTCCGAAAGCTCAGCATAGCAAGCTTCATGAAAACCCGGCCGTTAATCGGCTGATTGCAAAATTTCTTTGGCAGCAAAAGCCTCAAAAATAAAAATGCCCCTTTTTTAGGGGCATTTTTATGGGATGATCTCGGTCAGAATTGTTTGTCAAAATGTACTCTTTTCTGAACCGCATAAATGATTGGCATACCGATGATCATGACGGTAAATTCGCCAGCAGCAATCGTCAGCCAGTTCATCCAGAATGGAACATGTCCGGCTACTCCCGCTGCGCTCAACTCCCAGGAAATAAGCGCCATCGATACCGTAAAGACGAAGGTGTTAATCAGCATTCTTGCCCAAACATTCTTCACGTATCGGATCAGGATCAGCGTGATTGCCAGTGATAGAATCGATTGCCCAAGGCCGAAAGTCAAGTCAAAGGGCAGCATCGGCGAGAAAAAGAGGTTGGCGAGAAAAACTCCGCCAATAATACCGAAAAAATAACGTTTATCAAAAACGACCAAATGATTCAGTATCTCGGATATTCGGAACTGAATCGCGTAAAAAGCAACCGGTTGACTAATATACGTCAAAACGATATACACGGCCGCAATAAACGCGTTAAGCAAAATCAATTTGAGTTTTTTCATTTGAAAAACTCCTCCCTAGTTTTTTGATAAACGTGGGATGGTTTCGAACCACGTCTTTGCCTGCCAAACCTTATTAATTTATATCAGCAAGGGTAGTCTGTCAAGGTGTCCAGGTCAAACGTTTTAGACGGCTTCGCACGTTTGAAGCGCCCATGCACACTTCTCCTGATTTTCATATACTGTATTATCACCTGATGAGGAGGTGTTTGTTGATGGGTGCTCCAGTTTCTGGCGGTTGCGGCGGCGGAGTCGGTTTAGGCAATGGTTTCGCGCTGCTCGTAGTTTTGTTCATTTTGTTAATCATTATCGGTGCTTCATATTGCTACTGATTATAAAATCAGTTTGAATTCGCCCGATCATCGGACCTCCAAGTAAAGGACATCTTACCCAGGTGTCCTTTATCCCTTTGAAAAAGATTGCCGCTTCGCTTTCAAAAAAATAAAAAAAGAATATCGCCAACCCTAATCAGGCTGGCGATATTCTTTAGATTCATCTATCTTCCCAGACTGCGGCCTACCGTTACTCAATCCTCACGATTATTGGACATCGTAATCATCAGTATAAACCGAATCAATTCCAATACGGAGACGAGTGCGGCGGCAACATAAGTCATCGCTGCTGCAGAAAGTACTTTTTTCGCCGGCTGACGTTCGTCTTCACGGACGATACCGAGCGATACAATCTGTTTCAACGCGCGACTGGATGCATCAAATTCAACGGGCAATGTGACGAGTTGAAAAAGAACCGCGGCCGCAAAGAAAAGAACACCGACAAAAGCGAGCTGCATGGCACCTAGAATGAAACCGGCAATGATCAAAATATACGATAAGTTTGAACCGAGGTTTGCCACCGGAACGAGTGAACTCCGCACACGCATAAACGTGTAATTATTGGCATCCTGAATGGCGTGCCCGACCTCGTGAGCCGCGACGGCGGTTCCGGCAATCGAGACACCGTGATAAATATCCGTTGATAAGTTCACCGTCTTATCTCGTGGATCATAGTGATCGCTTAGCGAACCGCTGACCTCGTGAATGCTGACATCATACAATCCGTTTTCATCAAGAATTTTGCGCGCCGTCTGAGCTCCTGTCATACCGGTCGAATTCTGAACTTCGGAATAGCGAGCATAGGTTGACATCACACGTCTTTGCGCCCAAAGAGGAATAAGCATCAGCACGGCCATGTAAATCAAGTATTGTACCATTCCAACTCCTCCAAATTTTCTTTAAGTCAATTTTAGTCAAACTTTTCACTTTTGTCAAAATTGACTTACCGGGGGTTAAACACTCCCTTTATATCTTCTCCATGAACTATACCCCAGGATGAGTAGAACAAATCCTGCTAAAGCAAAGGCCATCAGAAAAAAATTGTGACTGTTTTGAATCCTCCCCTGCTCAAAGGCCTGCTTCATTTCGGAATCAAGGACATTCAACTGCCGAATACGCGATTTTTTATTCACGGGTAACGACCGTTCCGCATCCAGCTGAGAAACCTTTTGATCCACCGCCTGGATCATGTCTGTCCGTCCATCAATCACCATTGACGGGTAGACGAGTGAATAACTGTCAAGAAAATGATTTAATTCTATCTGATACACTTCCTGCTGATTGCTATCGATCGCCTTTTTCATTTTACTGATCGGCTGCATCACTTGCGGCTGCAGTTCCTTCCACAATGGCGCTTCAGCAGGCGTTAGAGCATCAACGGAGAGACGCAGGGTGATCGCTGCATCACTCGCTTGATTATTATTTACGCTGGAACGCAGCATAAGTTTCATTTGGTCAGATGCAGTTTGAATAATCGCCTGATCCTGCTGCGGATACTTATTCTCTTCAGTCTTCCATTTTTTGTTGAATTCAGCAAGCAAGCTAGCAGCAGCCTCGCGTTGATTAGCAGTCGTATATTGAAAAATCCGGTCAGAGAGCGCCGTCAATGACTGTCCTTGTTCGCTTGCGTTCCCCCAATTTCCGGTGTTTGCATTCGCTGCGTGAGGCAAGATAATAAGCAAAATAAGACAGAGTAAAGCGGTAATATATCCAGTTCTCATCGCTTGTCCTCCTCCTTCTCCCTATTCCTATGCAAAGAGAGACAAGAGTAGACCGGCACTTTATCAATGCCGGTCTTTTCAGATAAGCAATTTTTGCTTTTTTGTTTGCGCTTACATTTCTTCAAATGAAAAACTACTGGAGATCCTTTTTTAGCGCATTCCATTGCCCGGTCAATGCCAAAAATCTTCTTCGATCTCGGCAATCCAGTGCCTGATTGATTTTCTCATAGAGAATGGCTTCGGCATAAAGACGCTCAGCCGCCTCTAATGCCAAATCCACGGCCTCTCCATAAGTCTCATGGACTGAAGCAACAGAAGAGGTGTCCTGTCCGTCCTCCAATACAGCAAAGTATTCAGGGCTCTGCAGCACGCGATCAAGATTGATCTTGACATAAACCGGTTCCTCCTGATTCAAGCGAAGATCATGAAACGCTTTTTCAGGATCAGTCGTGCTGACTGATTCTTTCACATATTCAAAATCACATTCTCTTTGAGTGCTGCATGAAATGGTGATCACCCGTGAATGATTAAGGGCCGTATCTACAAAATGAATCATATTCAGCAAGCGCTCATTGCTCCTCAGATAGTTTAACAGCCATACCGTCTCCCGATTTTCAAGAACCTGCTGCTCAATCAACCATTTGATAAACGTTTTCTTCTGCAAACTCGAGACCATTTGTTCCATTTCTGTCATCCCCTCTCCGGAATTCCTGAAATGACGATTCCTTAATATCTATTCTATACTATTCTCGGCTTAATCGAAATCATCCTGCTTAATTCTTTTAATAAATTCCGCTAAATCATCATTTTCAGGATTTAATTTCAATGCTGCTTCAAGCATCCGCAGTCCCTCAGCTGTCTCTCCCAGATCCCGTTTAAATGTACCGTACTCCTGTAAAAACTCAGGATTATCGGCAAACGCAGGGGCGCACAGCTCATAATAACGCCCGGCTTGGGGTAACTGATCGGTTTCATTATAGGCAGTAGCGAGAAACCACTGAAGCATCGGGTCAGCGATATCTTTTTTTTCAAGATGATCAATAATACCTTCATAATCCTGATCCTGAGCGAGCAACTCAATGAGACGCGTCAATGCCTCCAGACTGTCCGGATCTTGATCCAGCCACTTTTGAAAATAATATGCGGCTTTTTCTTTTTGATGCGTTTTTAGCGACAATTCTGCAGCCTCTTTATAAAGACGTTCATTATAATCGTCTTCTTCAAGTCCCGCTTCAATTGTTTTCAGTGCTTTTTCCGGCTCTCCCTCATGCGAATAAGCATCCGCAAGCAGCGGGTAGAGCGTGCTATAGCTCGGATCCATTTGTCTGAGTTCTTCTAAGGCATGAATCGTTGTTTTATACTTACCAATACGGGCGGCGGTAATCGCGTAGCCAAATAGACCATCCAGCGTTTTCTCTTTTTTCAGACCGCGCCTGAACGCACCTACCGCTCTTTCAAATTCACCACTCAGGCTGTACGCTTCAGCCAGTTTCAATTCGATATTCTGATCAGCAAGCTCCGGATTGCCGCGAACCGTTTCAAAGCATTCCGCAGCTTTGATTGCCTTGCCTTCAGATAAGTAAACTTCACCGAGCGCCTGAAGCAGAATAGGATCATCAGGATTACTGGCTAAAGCACCGAGCAGCTTGTTCTCAGCAACCTCATCCAACCCTTCCATCTGGTAAAGATCAGCCAGCATCACCTGAGCGCTCAGATAATTTTCATCATCCTCCGGTATATGAAGCAAATAATCAATGGCCTGGTCCTCCTGATCTTTATCGATCAATAATTCAGAAAGTGCCAGTAAAAGTTCACTGTCATCCGGATAACGGTTGAGTAATTTTTTATAGGCTTGCTCTGCTTCATCCAAAAAACCGTATGACTGATAAACGGATGCCGCTTGAAAGCTGACTGAATCATCCGGATCGGAAACCAGTTCACTCAACATATCCAATCCTTTTTCCGTTTGCCCGGCCGCCATCAACGCATGAGCTGTCTCGATTGATTTCATCTGCATCTGTCTCCCTTTCTCTCTGCTGCCAATCACTCCGTACAAATTTCTATAATAAAGCTAATAAAGCTCTTCATTTTCATTCTTTTTTCCCCTGACAGGCAAATCCCGGCAAATCAATCCTCACCAGGCGATCGATGAATAACAGATTGGATCGAATAGCTTTGTATGCGTCGACGATAATTTTCATAATTCGCCAGCATATCGCTCAGACAATCGCCAGCGAATTTCTCTGAAACTGCCTGAGCCATCTCCCAAGCCAGGACGGCCTCGCAGACAACACTCGCCGCGGGGACCGCACAATTATCTGAGCGCTCGATACTGGCCAGAAAGGATTGATGATTCCTGATATCCACGCTCTGCAGCGGTTTGTAAAGCGTTGGAATCGGCTTCATGACCGCACGGACAAGCACGGGCATACCGGTAGTCATCCCGCCTTCGAATCCGCCGAGCCGGTTGGTGCGTCGTGTATAACCGGAATCCGCAGACCAAAGAATTTCGTCCTGAACCTGACTGCCCGGTAGATGTGCCATTTCGAATCCCAGACCGAATTCGACACCCTTGAAAGCGTTAATACTCAGCACGGCGGCGGCGATCTGTGCATCCAGTTTTCGATCATAGTGAACATGACTGCCAAGGCCGATCGGCACACCCGTCGCCACAGCTTCCACACGGCCTCCGAGCGAATCTCCATTGGCTTTAGCAGCATCAATGGCTTCCATCATTTTCTTCTCCGTTTGAAAATTAAGAACCCGCACTGGTGAAGTTTCAGTTCTTGAACGAATTTCAGCCGGATCCTCTGGCAGCGGCGTTTGATCAACCACACCACCTATTTCGAGCACCCTGCCGGCAATTTGAATACCGAATGAACGCAGTAATTGTTTCGCCACTGCGCCAATCGCCACGCGGATCGCTGTTTCGCGGGCGGAAGAACGCTCCAGAACGTCGCGCAGATCCTGCAGATTATATTTTATCCCACCGTTTAAATCCGCATGACCGGGTCTGGGGCGTGTCACCTGTTTAATAAAAGCCTCAGGATCATCCGTTTCATCTGAATCCATGATCTTCTGCCAGTGCACCCAGTCGCGATTTTCCACGGCTAGGGTGATCGGTGCACCGGTTGTGCGGCCATGGCGCACTCCAGATAAAATATCGACTTGATCGGATTCAATCGCCATTCGCCGACCGCGGCCATAACCCTTTTGCCTGCGCTTCAATTCGGCGTTGATTTCCGTTCGATCTATGGTAAGACCGGAAGGCAGTCCTTCGATAATTGCCGTCAATTGCGGTCCGTGCGATTCACCGGCTGTCAAAAATCTCATTAAGCTGTCCCTCCTTGCCTCTGCCTATTTTCCAAATTTTGATACTGGCGATAAGATTTACCGAGCTCCATCTGATCCAAGTTTTTTATAAAAAAAGGTATCTGAAGGTTGCAGGTTGAGCACTTCAGGATGAAAAATCTGCTCCGTACTTCCAACAAACAGAAGACCTCCCGAATTGAGTGAATCACTGATTTTACGATAGATAAGATTCTTGCCCTCTTCAGTAAAATAGATTAAAACATTTCTGCAAACGACTAAATCAAAAAAACCAGGTGCAGGGTCGTGCAGCAGATCCTGATGCAGAAAGCGGATACTCTTCTTCAAAAGCGGATCTACGGTATAGAACAAACCTTTTTTTGTAAAGAAACGCTGCCGCTCGACGGCGGGCACAGAGGCGACCCCTGTCTCCAGATAACGGCCTTCTTCTGCCTTTCTGAGAACCTCCTGATCAATGTCCGTCGCCGTGATCGACAGATTCTCCGTTGGAAGGTGCCGTTGGAGCAGGATGGCCAGCGAATAGGCTTCTTCGCCGGTCGAACATGCAGCGCTCCAGACCGAAATCTTGCGTTTCTTCTGCGCAAGTATAGCCATTTTCCTGTCCAGAACCTCCCAGCGAGACGGATTCCGAAAAAATTCGGTCACATTTATCGTCATCCGGCTCAGAAACTCTCCCAGCAATTGATCCGATAGCTTCATGGCTTGATAGAAATCGACAAAAGTCGGCATGTCCTTTTTTAAGCGAAAAGTATTCAGCCGTCTCTTCATCTGCTCTTCTTTATAAAGGGACAAGTTAATCCCTGTCAGACGGAAAAAGAGTCCCTTAAACTTTTCATAGTCTTGCTGATTTTCCAGATCCATCCCCAAATCACCCATTCAGTGAACAGCATTTCGATCAAACAAGGTTTGAGCATCTGATGCTGCTTCAGCTTTTACCAGGAAATAAGTTCCTGTTCATTAAAAAACAAACGAATTTCCCGTTTGGCACTCTCCTCGGAATCTGATCCGTGAATGACGTTGCGATTCATTTTGGTGGCAAAGTCACCGCGAATCGTCCCCGGCAGCGCTTTTTTCGGATCCGTCGGGCCCATCATCAGCCGTGCCAGATCAATAATGTCTTCGCCTTCCCAGACCATTGCAAAGACTGGCCCTGAAGTCATGAAGGTGGTTAAATCCTCATAAAAGGGTTTGCCTTTGTGTTCATGATAATGTTCAGCAACCTTCTCGTGCGATAGAATTATGAATTTGCCAGCAATCAGCTTAAATCCCTTGGATTCGAATCGGGCAACAACTTGCCCGATGAGTCCACGCTTCACTGCATCTGGTTTCACCATTAGAAATGTTTTTTGGATCATTGAATTCTCCTCCTCAAATGCGAACTTCTTCGACAAAATTGAAGTTCTGATTTCAGTTTCTCCGTCAGCCAAAAAAGTAAACGTCTCCATCCTGCCGAATCACAGACCATGAACAAGCGCCAGCCTACTTTTCTCTGGTTCCTATGTATTCTGCTATTTCTTTGAGCGATCGTGTTACCTGTACTTCGGGAAGATCATCAAGAACGGCAAGGGCCTTTTTTAGATACCAATCACTCAGTTGCTCTGATTTTTCCAGAGCACCGGATCGTTTGATTCGTTCGATGATCGGCGGCCAGTTTGCCTCCTCGTCACTTGGCGCCGCCAAAGCAGCCCGCGTCAGATCCCTGACGCCGGGGTCGAGGGATAAAGCGTAAAGGGTAGGCAGCGTAATATTGCCATTTCGCAGATCGCTAGCTGCCGGTTTGCCGATTTTCTTCTCATTTCCTGTAAAATCAAGCAAATCATCCGTAATCTGATAACTCATCCCAAGAAAATAGCCGAAATAATAGAGCCGGCGCGAAAGCCGTGACGCGCAGCCTGCGGTAAGAGCCCCAAGCTGGCAGCTCAAGGCCATTAACAACGCCGTCTTTCGTTTAATACGGCGCAAATAGCAGCGCAGATTCTGATCGAGATGATAAAGCTCCTTAATCTGATCGATTTCCCCCAAACTCAGATCGCGGATCACCCGTGAAATAAGGACATGAGCTTCCGGATCGGCAATACTGGTGATCCGCTCAATCGCACGTGCAAAGATAAAATCTCCGGTGAACATGGCCAGACGGTTATCCCATTTCGCTTTGACTGTCGCTCTCCCGCGCCTCAGATCCGAGTCATCGACGACGTCATCGTGCACAAGCGAAGCCATATGGATCAATTCCAGTGTCACCGCTGCATCAATCACCTCCTGACGCCGCGAATCGCCATACTGTGCGGATAATAGGGTCAGTATCGGACGAATACGCTTTCCTCCCGCTTGTAGCAAATCCCTTGCTGCCGTTTCAATCAGCGGATGATCAGCTGTCACGGATCGCTCAAGCTCGTGTTCGATTCGTGTTAAACTTTTTTTCTGTTGTAAATAAATGTGCGCCAGTGTCATATCCTTCACCTTTCATCCGCAAGAGATCATTCCGCTTTCCAGTTTCCTGCGGATTGACGTTGTCCCATAAGGCTCCTGCCCAGCCAAGGGCAAAGCCATTCGCCAAATTATTTATCCGCCTGATGGATTGCCGCGATCCCGCCCATTAGTGAGAGAACACGTATATCTGTGAATCCAGCCTCTTTAAAAAGAGCCGCCAGCGTTTCTCTATCTGGAAATTTTTCTGTCGATTCATTCAGCCAAGCATATTCTTTATAGCTGCCGGCAAACAGCTTGCCAAGAATGGGCATAATAACGCGAAAGTAGAAAAAATAGACTTGCCGGTACACTGGTATTTTGGGTTGAGAGGTTTCCAGACAAACCAGCCGTCCTCCGGGTTTGAGCACCCGGTAAATTTCTTTCAGAACAGTGAGGTAGTCCGGAACATTGCGCAATCCAAAGCCGATCGTCGCCCGGTCAAAGGACGAATCAGCAAATGGTATTTTCATCGCATCACCCGTCACCAATTCAATATTCTTGAGCCCTGCCGCATGCACCTTGCTCTGCGCAACCTTCAGCATGTTCGCACTGAAATCAAGTCCAACAACCTGTCCGTCTCCGCCGACCATCTGGGCGAGAGACAATGTCCAGTCCCCGGTTCCACAGCACACATCGATGGCTCGCTGACCCGGTTCAGCCGCAATGCACGAATCCGCCTTTCGTCGCCAGGCGATATGACGATTAAAACTTATCAAAGAATTCATCGCATCATATTTTTTATAAATGGTTTGAAAGACCTGATGCACTTTCTCGTGCTTTTCCTCTTGTTCATTCATCGCTTAACAACCCTTCCCCACTCAGCCCAGGCTGTAACGCCGCATCTGCTGCGTTAGAAAAGACAAGAATACTGTGCTTGTTTCAGTGGACTCCCATTCTTTTTTTTCGATCGATTGATTAAATCGATTTTTTACTATCTCTAACTCCAAACTAAATTTTTCCCTCAAATCCGGAAGACTATAAGAAAAACGGTTCATAAAAAAAATACCTAATGATGTGGGCTGTGAACTTGTTTCAGCGGACTCGAGATGAAGTCTCCTCGCAAAAAACAGATCTTTCAGCAAAGAAGCCCAGTTATCCAAACCAAGCTGCGTGGCGATATAGCTGATTAACGCACTTTCAAGATCCAGCAAATGACCCAGTGCCAGCGGCCATTCCGGTGGATCAGCCGAGTAGAATAAAGCACACTTTGAGACATTATAGCGCTGAATGGCTTCAGAAACCCAGCGTACCATTTCAAGCTCATGATGCTGCGCCAAGGAATAATAATAAAGCGAGCTATAATAATCGCCGGATAAAACGACAAGCTGTCTGTGCTTTATTTGTTCCTTATCTTCTCGAACCTCATTAGTCATCTTCTCATGAGTAAATAGTCCGATCTCAGCCGCCATCAGATCCATCGCCAGCTCCGCAGCTTGCAAGCGATCCCGCTGCATCTGAAACAATAAATAATAAACCGTCAATTTGTCGCGATCAACGAACGGTTCCTGAAGAATTGCCTCGACATAGGGATGATTGATCCTTTTTTTCAGCCAGTTATAAATTTTTTCAGTTTCTTCCGTTACAGACATAATGATACCCCTGTTGATTCCGGTAAAAGCTCCTCGTCCAAGGCCCGCCTTTATTCTGATTTAATCACGCCATGCTTGGTTTGAATGGTTGCTTTTCCATGTATTTTAATCGCAGAAGTGTGCTCGGTGAACTGGGCAATCAGAACTTCACCCTGATCCAGTTTCTCAGTATGAAAAAACCGAGTTTCCGCACCGCGTGTCAGCCCAATTACATTAACTCCGTCTTCTTCAGCCTTAATGACGAAATATTCACCGAGTACTTCTTCATTTTTCGGTTCCATTGGTGCACCCGCTTTCCTTCTCAAATAATTTATGAATGATTGATTAATGATAAAGCTTCAGCCCGCGCGGCACGATCAGTTTGGAAAATGCCCCGCACAGCCGAGGTGATTGTCTTTGCGCCAGGTTTCTTAATGCCTCGCATCGTCATGCACATATGTTCCGCTTCTACCACGACAATCACCCCGTAAGGCCTCAGTGTTTCCATGATACTGTTTGCCACTGTGGTCGTCAGCCGTTCCTGAAGCTGCGGCCGTCTGGCAACGGCCTCCACTGCCCGTGCGAGTTTGCTCAGGCCTGTCACTCTGCCGCCGCGCGGGATATAACCGACATGTGCTTTCCCGAAAAACGGAACAAGGTGATGCTCGCACATCGAATAAAAAGAAATATCTTTAACGAGGACGAGCTCCTCATGTGCTTCATCAAAAGTTTTTGCTAAAAACTGCCGCGGATCTTGCCCCATTCCCTGAAAAATCTCCTCATACATCCGGGCAACTCTCTGCGGTGTTTCAATTAAGCCTGCTCGATTAGGATCCTCACCAATCGCCTCTAGAATCATTCGAACCGCTTGTTCAATCTTTTTGTGATCGACGTTCAAGTGTGTGCCTCCAGTAAATCTCTGCGTAATATATGATCCAATACTATGTATAAATGCTCGATTGAGGCCTACCATGCCCTCAATCCATAGAACCCACATTGTTCGATTATCTATCGTGCAATTATAAAAATTTTATCATAAAAAAAGTGTAAAAGTAAAGAATATGCCTGAAATCATCCCTGCAGTCTTATTGCATGATACCGGCTCTATTAAAAAAGAGTCACCACAGGGATGACTCTTTTGCAAACTCATGCGTCCTATGTATCCAAACGATCATTGGACGGCGTCTTTTAATGCTTTGCCTGGCTTGAAAGCAGGAGTCTTGCTTGCTTTGATTTCGATTTCTTCGCCTGTCTGCGGATTGCGCCCTTTTCGTGCGGAACGTTCACGGACTTCGAAATTTCCAAAGCCAATTAATTGAACTTTACTTCCACTCTTCAATGCGTTTTCAATCGTTGACAGGACAGAATCTACTGCTTTTGTAGCATCTTTTTTCGACAGTTCAGTGTCTTCAGCTACTGCTGTGATTAATTCAGTCTTATTCAACATTTTCACCTCCTTGAGAAGGAATGCCTTCCCTTTTGCGCTGGAAGAAACATCAACAACGCTTATAATATACGAGTTGATGGAAGAATTCAACAGCTTTTTATAAAAATATTGCCAAATTCTAGCTTTTTAAACCTGTCGCCTTTAAAAATTTACTTATTTTAGAAAAGGCTTTCTTTTCAGTACACAGCGGTTATCGCAGCTCCTGGAAGCTGATTCATAAAAAAGCGTTCTTTACAAAACTGGACGGGCATACAGGAAATTCCAATGCTTTCAGCAGATAACTAACAAAAAATACAGATACGAAAAAAAGGCTCCTATTATCGGAGTCTCTGTTCCCGGTTAAAAAGACCGGGTAGTTTTATAGAATAATAGCGATCAGGCCGCCGGACCCTTCGTTAATAATCCTTTCCAGCGTTTCCTTGAGTTTGTAACGGGCGTTCTCCGGCATTAGCGCAAGTTTGGATGAAATGCCTTCTCGAACAATCGAATTCAGCGAGCGCCCGAAAATATCAGAATTCCAAATGGAGAGCGGATCGTCCTCAAAATCCTGCATCAGATAGCGGACAAGCTCTTCGCTTTGTTTCTCCGTTCCAATGATCGGCGCAAATTCCGACTCCACATCGACCTTAATCATGTGAATCGACGGTGCAACAGCTTTGAGCCGGACACCGAACCGTGAGCCCTGTTTGATAATCTCCGGCTCATCAAGGCTCATATCGTTAATTGAAGGTGCGGCAATGCCGTATCCGGTCTGTTTGACCATTTTGAGGGCGTCGGCCACCTGATCATATTCGCGTTTGGCAAAAGCGAAATCCTGCATCAGCTGCAAGAGGTGGTCTTTACCTCGAATCTCAACGCCAACCACTTCTTTCAGGACTTGATCATAAAGATTATCCGGCGCGAACAGATCAATTTCCGCTGTCCCTTTTCCCATTTCAATTCCGGATAATTGGGCGGAATCGATAAAATCGTATTCACCGAAAGTCCCGACCACTCGATCGACATCCCTCAGACGCTTAATGTCTTTCACCGTATCTTTGACCGCGCCCTCATAGCTTTTACGCAGCCAGTGGTCCTCTTTCAGAACCATTACCCAGCTTGGCAGATTCACATTCACTTCAAGCACAGGAAATTCAAACAGCGTTTCGCGGAGCACATTATTGATATCATGTTCGGTCAGATTCTCTACACTCTGCGCCAGAACCGGAATGTCATATTTCTCGGCCAAATCCTTTCGTAGCCCTTCCGTTTCGGGATGATAGGGATGTGAGGAATTGATGATCAGAATGAACGGTTTGCCGACTTCTTTCAATTCATCAATAATTCTCTCCTCGGCCTCGACATAATCCTCGCGGCCAATTTCACCGATTGAACCGTCTGTCGTTATCACAATACCAAGTGTTGAATGCTCTTGAATGACTTTTCGTGTGCCAATTTCTGCTGCCTCCTGAAAAGGAATCGGTTCATCATACCATGGCGTATGAACCATGCGCGGCCCATTTTCATCTTCAAAGCCCTTGGCTCCCTTTACAGCGTAGCCCACACAATCAACCAGACGAATATTGACCTCCAGACCGTCCTCAACTTTGACCGAAACAGCATGATTTGGCACAAATTTAGGCTCAGTTGTCATGATCTGCTTGCCTGCCGCGCTTTGCGGCAATTCGTCCTGTGCCCGGTTCCGGTCCGCCTCGTTTTCAATATTCGGCAGAACAACCAGTTCCATGAATTTCTTAATGAACGTTGATTTCCCGGTGCGCACAGCACCGACAACACCCAGATAAATATCTCCGCCAGTTCGTTCGGCAATGTCTTTAAAAACATCCACTCGCTCTAGTTTTTCCAAAGTTTGCACCCTCCCGCTCCTCCTTCTATCAATGACGCACCGTGATATAATTCTATGCATATGACTTTGTCCATTGAATATTCCATAAAATTGATATCTCCGATGCGTTACTCTATTGGATTTGTGGATTTGCTCAGAAACAGCCATCTGTCCATATTAAGGTATTGTCCAAAAATAATTTTTATGACTGCCGGAAATAAAAAAGAGGAAGAAAGCAAAATTGCTTTCCTCCTGCCTGACTAAATCCTTCCACGCCTGCCAGCACTTGCAGAATATGACGCACGCTATACGGTATGCTTCTTCTACAGGTTTTGCCGCTGACGTCAGCCCAGTCGTTACTTATTTTGGCCGAACATTTTTGAAAGAGAAGAAATATTACCTGGCAAATTGCCCGAAGTAATCGCCTTCACGAGTGCCTCTTCCTTCTCTTTCGGTACGTCGACACCTGCAGTTGCGCCAACCTGCGCAATTAACTGTCTGACCACCTCAGGGTTGCTGAAATCGGCGCCCGAAACCGAGTCTGCAATACTGTAGATATCCTCTTTCTTCACGTGTGATTTCTTTTCGATGTTATCAAAAAAAGGATTTTTCGAATTCAATGAACGTCCTCCTTTTCCCCTGCATTCCTTACATGGTATGCCGCGGAAAAGAAGAGGTGACAAGATGCTCAGGACTCCTTCGCTATTTTTTCTGCCAGAGTATTCGATAATGCGGCAATCTCATCCTTCTTATCGCGTCCCATCAGTTCATCGACAGCTTCCTTCGCTTTTTTCCCTTCGAAAAGCACTTGATAGATTGCCGAGGTAATCGGCATCTCCACTTTTTCCTTTTTCGCCAGTGAATAGGCGGCTTCGGCCGTACGGACACCCTCTACGACCATCCCCATCGAGTCGAGCACTTCATTCAGGCTTCTCCCTTTGCCCAGCATATGCCCGGCGCGCCAATTACGGCTGTGCACGCTCGTACAGGTCACGATCAAATCGCCCATGCCCGTTAAACCGATAAAGGTCAGTGGATGAGCGCCCATTTTTGTGCCCAATCGAGAAATTTCCGATAATCCACGTGTAATCAGCGCAGCCTTAGCATTGTCGCCATAGCCAAGGCCGTCGGAAATGCCTGCTCCGAGCGCAATAATATTCTTCAGCGCGCCGCCAATTTCGACGCCGATAATATCTTCATTTGTATAAACACGGAAATAATGATTAAAGAACAGATCTTGCACGGTTTTTGCCGCCTGATTATCCTTGGAAGCGACAGCAACCGTCGTCGGATGCCGTTGAGAGACTTCCTCAGCATGACTCGGTCCGGATAAAACGACAACTGAACGGCGCAAATCTTGCGGAATTTCTTCTTCGATCACTTCTGACATCCGTTTAAAAGTGCCCGGTTCAATCCCTTTCACCCCATGAACGAAAAGGACCGGATGTTTTAAGAGCGCAGCAATCCGGCGCAGGACCTCCCGCATGGCTTTCGCCGGTACAACAAGGAGCACGCAGGTTACGTCATCCAGTGCCTGCTCCAAATCCGCCGTACCAAGGATTGCTTCAGGCAAAGTGATTCCCGGAAGATATCGCTCATTGGTATGCTTTTGGCTAATCTCTTCGGCCTGCGCCTCGCGGTGGCTCCAGAGTCCTACCGAATAATGATTATCCGCGAGCACCATTGAAAGCGCGGTGCCCCAGCTGCCTGCGCCTAATACGGCAATTTTTTTCATAACACATTTTCCTCCTTAAGAAGAACTGCGTATTACTCAGACTTGAATTTTTTTATGGCCTATCTTATTTTCTTTACCTTGCAGCAAACGAATAATATTTGCCCGGTGCTGAAAAAAAGCAAGCAAGGCGATCAGGAACATCACAATTTCCACACCCGCGGAATAATGCTCCAAAAACAGTCCGAGAATCGGCGTCAGTATTAGAAAGAATAACGAACCCACCGAAACAAAACGCGTGAGGGCAATGATGCCAACGGCAAGAATGCCCGCAATTAGCGCTTCCAGCGGCATGATCATGAAAAAGACACCAATGGTCGTTGCAACGCCCTTGCCGCCTTTGAATCCGTAATAGACGGGAAAGTCATGACCAATCACTGACGCAAAACCAGAGAGTACAACTGCCCAGTCGGCAAGACCAAGTCCCCGCGCCAACAACACACAAACAATTCCTTTGAGAATATCCAGCAGAAGCACACCAATTGCCGGCCCTGTGCCGAGCACTCGCTGCGCGTTGGTTGCTCCGGCATTCCCGCTGCCGGTTTTGCGGATATCTATTTTTTTCACCTTTTTCGTGATCAGATAGCTGAAACTGATCGCCCCAATAAGATAGGATAGGATAATGGCCAACGCAATTAACACGGATACAGCCCCCTTTTATTGATCCTTATTTTTCTTTCTGGATATAATCCTTATCGGTGTTCCGACAAAGCCAAAGGTCTCGCGAATTCGATTCTCCAAATGACGAACATAGGAAAAATGGAGCAATTCGGGATCGTTCACAAAGAGGACAAAGACCGGCGGACGGACCGCGACCTCTGTTGCGTAATAAATCTTAAGCCGCTTCCCTTTGTCGGAAGGCGGAGGTGTCATCGCTACGGTGTCCATCATACAGTCATTCAGCAAGCTGGTTTGCACGCGCAGGCTATGATTTTCCGCAACCTGCTGAATGACAGGCAGGAGCTGATCGACACGTGAACCCGAAAGTGCGGAAAGAAAGACAATCGGTGCATAGCTGATGAACTGAAACTGATCGCGAATTTTCTTTTTAAACTGATCCATCGTTCGTGTATCTTTTTTCACCGCATCCCATTTATTGACGACGATGACAATAGCTCGTCCTGCCTCATGCGCGTAGCCGACGATCCTTTTATCCTGTTCGACAATGCCCTCTTCCCCGTCGATCAGAAAAAGAATAACATCCGCTTCTTCGATCGAACGCTGAGCACGCAGAACACTGTATTTTTCCGTCTTTTCGTACACCCTGCCGCGTCTCCTGATGCCTGCCGTATCGACAATGACATAGTCCTGACCATCGCGGGTAAATGGAGTATCAATCGCATCGCGCGTTGTTCCGGCGATATCACTGACAATGACACGTTCCTTCCCCAATATTTTATTAACAAGCGAAGATTTTCCGACGTTGGGTCGGCCAATAAGAGCAAAGCGAATCGCTCCCTCATTTTCTTCCTTGCTTTCACCAGTGGGAAATTTTTCGACTATCTGCTCCAGCAGATCGCCGATGCCCAGACCGTGTGCTCCCGAAATGGCCTGCGGATCCCCAAGACCAAGTGAGTAAAATTCGTATTTCAAATTACGCATCTCGGTATTGTCCAATTTATTGACAGCGAGTACGACGGGTTTTTTTGAGCGTCTCAATAAATCGGCTACCTGCTCGTCGGCTTCAGTCAAACCATCCTTTCCATCAGCGATAAAAAGGATTACGTCCGATTCATCGATCGCAATTTGTGCTTGTGCCCGCATCTCAATCAGTAGCGGCTCATCGCTGATCTCAATGCCGCCCGTATCAATGACATGAAATTCATTATTCAGCCAAGTGCCGTTTCCGTAAAGACGGTCGCGGGTAACACCAGGCATGTCTTCCACAATTGCCGAACGCGTGCCGACTATCCGGTTAAAGATTGTTGATTTACCGACATTCGGTCTGCCGACAATTGCCAGTGTTGGTTTTGACATAAGGTTCCTCCTAAATAAATGCAGCCGTTTCGCTGCAATCCAAACCATGTCCTCCATGACTTTCTTATCAATGGATGAACAAAAATGCATCAAATGCGCCTGCGTAGATTTCTAAACCGCACAGGTAAGATTCCGCTTTCTAATAGTAACAAAAATAACCCCCGGACTCAATGGACAGGGATCAATTGCAGAGAACAATCTGAAATTTGGGCATTAAAAAAGCGAAAAAAAGGAAACAGAAACAGTCCCCTAATTTCCGCTTTATATTTTATTAAAAACTAAAAATCATTTATACTTCTTCAACTGATCGCCAATCATGTCGCCCAGCGAAAAGCCGGATGAAGTCTCTTCGTCATCATCCAAAGAAGAGGTCTGTTGTGGTGTCTGCTTTCTTTCGGGTGCTTCGTCTTCCAGAGCTTTGATGCTGAGCGAAACCCGTTGATCGTCAAAATTGACATCCAGAACCTTGACTTTAATGACTTGCCCCTCAGACAAGACTTCTTCCGGTGTCCCAATATGCTGATGGGAAATTTCAGAAACATGCACTAGGCCTTCAACCCCTGGCAACAGTTCAACAAAAGCACCAAACGGAACCAGTCGTTTTACTGTGCCTTCAAGCACATCATCCGGATGAATCTTACCTTTTGCTGTCTCCCAAGGTCCCGGTTGTGTCGCCTTAATCGAAAGAGAAATCCGTTCGTTCTCCGGATCGACGGACAGGACTTTAACCTTGACCTTGTCTCCTTCTTTGACAACCTCAGAAGGCGTTTCAACATGATAATGCGCCAATTGTGAAATATGAACCAAGCCATCCACTCCGCCGATATCAACAAAGGCACCAAAGTCCGTCAAACGCTGGACGGTTCCTTCCAGTACGTCGCCTTCCTGAATCTGTTTCAGCGTTTCTTCCTTCTTCAGATCGGCTTCTTCATCAAGAACCGCTCGGTGCGACAGAATGACTTTCCTTTTCTCGCGATCCAGCTCAACAATCTTGACATCCAGCGGTTTTCCTTTATAATCACTAAAATCCTCAACAAAATGTCTTTCAACCAGTGATGCCGGAATAAAGCCACGTACGCCTAAGTCAACCACCAAACCGCCCTTAACAACATCGGCGATTTCAACGGAAAAAGTTGTTTTATTGGAATATTTATCTTCCAAATCATCCCACGCCAGATCCGCATCAACCTCACGCTTAGACAAGACCAGCTCGTCATCTTCCAGTTTAGTCACCTTGACCTTGACCTCGTCGCCTTCTTTGAGCAAATCTTCGACTTTTTCCACGTGCAAGCTAGAGAGCTCGCTAATTGGCAAGATACCGTCTACTTTATATCCAACATCAACTAATGCATGTTTTTCTTCAACTTTTGTCACCTTGCCAGTTACCACATCACCAACTTGCATAGCATCAAAAGATGCCATATCATGATTCACTTCTTCAACCATTCTCCGGGACCTCCTTTAATAGACAAAACACGAATAACCCTACCTTAAACTTCTTACAATTGTGCCCTTTTGTCAAGCAGATGACCTTCCTGTCAAACATTCACCTTATTTTGATCGAGAAGGCCCTGTATCTTTTCCATAATTTTCGCTGAGGCTTCGGACGGCTTAACCTTTTGTTGCTTCAGTGCTTCGAAAGCAATTGGTTTGCCAAAAGCAACCGTTATTCTCGCTCTGAATTTATATTTCCCTATTATTGCACAAGGTATCACTTTTGCATCTGTTTTAAGTGCAAAAAAACCAGCACCGGACAATCCCTTGTTCAAACTGCCACTATGATTGCGCGTTCCCTCCGGAAAAATCAATAGCGCATTTCCTTGTCTGAGCAGGCGAAGTGCCGCGCGAATCGCTCCACGATCTCCGGTACCTCGCTTAATCGGAAACGCATGCACATGGCGGTACATCCAGCCCATCAATGGTTTTTCAAACAACTCTTCTTTCGCGACAAAACTCAGGGACCGCTTAATGGATATTCCGACCAGCGGCGGATCATAATTAGATAAATGATTGCAGCAAATTAATACCGGCCCTTCTTCCGGAATATTCTCGCGTCCTTTCACATGGATCCGAAAATAAAGATGATAAAAAACAGCGACGAGCGGTTTACCGATGGAATACAGATTCACAAGGAATACCCCTCATTCGCAATTCCCAAAATTTTTGCGACAACCCGATCAATCGAAAGCGAGGTCGTATCCAATTCAACTGCATCAGCAGCTTTGACGAGCGGCGAAATGAGTCGTTCAGAATCTTTTTTATCCCGCAGCGCAATGGCCTCTTTGAGATAATCAATGGATGGGTGTCGACCTTGAGCCTCTTCTTCTTTATAACGGCGGATGGCCCGTTCTTCCACCGAAGCCTTCAGAAAAATTTTAACCTGCGCATCCGGAAGCACATGGGTGCCAATGTCACGGCCGTCCATAACGACCGAGCAGCTGCCAGCGAGTGCCCTCTGCCGACTGACCATCTCGCTGCGAACTTCCTTAAAGGATGAGACCAAGGAAACTTGTGCGGAAACGTCAGGATGGCGGATTTGTTCGGAAACGTCCTGTCCGTCAACAATGACCTTCTGACCGTCCGCAGTCTGCCGCAAAACAATTTCGGTCTGGTCGAGCAATGTTTTTAAACCTTCGCCGTTGTTTAATGGTGCTCCTGTCCTCAGCGCTTTATAAGTCAATGATCGATACATTGCCCCCGTATCGATATAGACAAAGCCGAGCTTTTTAGCCACGATTTTTGCAACGGTACTTTTCCCCGCTGCAGCAGGACCATCAATAGCAATTTGAAAATGTTTCTCCATAACCCTGTTAACCCCTATCTTTTCTTCTCTGTGCCGTTCTTCAAATACCTGTTTCCAAAAATTTCGATTTTTTTACTTGCGGTGACTTCTTGTCTGTCCAAGGCTGAGCATTTTCTTGCGGCTCTCCAATTGCTTTTCAAAGCAAAAACGAATAATGGGCTGCCTGTCCCGCTCGCTCGCAAACAGAAAATTAAGCGATGCTTTCAAGCGATTCGTCACCCGGTCCGTAAAGATCCGCGTCACCGTCCCCCGTGCTTTCAAATAACGATTCTTTACCGCTGAGGAAACCAGACTGAGCCAGATTTCCACCTGATCGTTTTCACGCAGCAGATCAGGCTCATCGAGAGCAATCAATATGCCGCCTCCACCAATATCATCGGTTAACGTAGTGAACGGCTTGAATGCTCCGTCAACCGAATGAATAGCAACGTCCTGGTTCGTCTCGACCCGGACAAAATTTCTGCGCTGAACTTTCTGCAAACTATCCGTTCCACCGTAGCTGAGCAGCATCAGGGGTATTGTGCCAGGAACTCTGCTGATCACGACTGTGTAAAAACGATAGACATGATTGCCATAGACATAGTTAACTTCAAGTGCTGTTTGATTCATCAGTACAGCCGTTTTTCCGCTCTGTTCATCGATAGGATAATCGATAAGCAATTCATTTTCACGGACTTCAGCCAATTTGCAGCGATACGTATGCTGGATTCCGCTTGTCTCTCTGGTTTTCAGGAGTAATGTTGCTCCGACATGAAATACCATACCCGCACCCCTTTTGGACTCTCGTCTTTCTTTGCAGCTCAGAACGTTGCTCCGCTCAAGCTCTGTCAATACTTATTATACATTAAAAGGAGGCAGGAAAAAAAGCGGCAAGCTGCTTAATCACGCACTAATTCAACTTTCTCCTGATCACCGTTTGCCGCATTCAGAAAGATCCGATAAGTATTCTGCCCTTTTGTCGCAAAAAATTCATAGCAGAGCACATTTTTTAAAGCGGTATTCTGAAATACAGCGAGATTGACCTCCTCGATATGTAAATCCGGATTCAGCTGTTTGCGAACAGCCGCCTGGGTGAGTTTCGGTCGAAGCGGCACCTCGCATTTATTGGCAATATAATCACTTTGGTCAAAGGCAATCACTTCATTGGTATCTAGGGCTACCTTCACTTTAATGGAAGCGGGATAACAGCGAACTTGTTTTTTCTTAAGGACATAGGTAAAGACTGCCACACGATTATATTGATCTCGCTTCGTCAGCTCCAATTGCCTAAAATTGTGTTGTTTCAGAAAGTCAGCCGATTTTTTCTGTGCGGCATACATGCCGATCTTTTTGTCAGCTATCTTTCGATCAACGATAAACCAGAGGACGTATCCCCCTTTCTCACTGATTGCTGCGGAATAAGCCGGACCCTTTCCTTTATTCCCAAGAAGCGTTATCGTGTAAGCAGGTATGTTCGATCCCTTTCCCGTTTTGCCGGCAGTCCGAACAGCCGCATTCTGAAGAACCAGCCACTTTTTCAGGGCTTGTATGGCCTGTTCCTTATTCAGCTTTGTGCCCTTCAACGTTCGATAATTTTTTTTCTGAAAAATAAGATTTTGCGGATTTTCCGGGCTAAAACTTTGCGTGTAGTCCATCGCCTGACCATCGACCTGTTTCAATCCGTCAATGACTTGATTATCCTGATTCTGCTTCTTTGACTTCAGTGCCCATTCGACGTCCATCCAACGCAGATGATTACCCATCACTTTTTCCTGAAGCGCGCGCAGACCCTCGCTGATTGTCATCGACTCTTTATAGAGTTTCTGCAATGTCTTATAATCTCCCGCGGACAAGTTTCGGTCATTGACCGTTTTGACTCCGGTATTGTACGTAAAATCACCAACATGTGAGAGAAATTCGTTGGTCCGGTTAAATGGCATTAAGGTTAGCGGAAGTTCATTCGCGGAAGCATGGGCGAGCGTGCTTAATCGCCAAGTTTCAACAAGCTGCGGCCGCATGGCTTCTCTTGTGTGCATCGCCAGAGCCATGCCCAGCGATTCCTCCAGTGAATCGACGTAGTAGGTGAGTTCATGATAAGACTGCTGATAGTGATTTTCCGCATGGATAGTCACTTCTTTTCTCATCTGATATTCGCGATAGCCCCAGACGCTTAATGTAATAATCAGCAGAGCGGCAAGAATGCTGCCTGTCCAGAGCCAAAACCGATGCCTCATGACAATCCCTCCTCATATTCGAAGTTTTAAGCTATTTGCAAAAAATATGTTTGCCTATCTTACCTATCTGCGGGCGCGACCATATCCAAGCGGACGTTGCTGTATCCGGATTAAAATAATACAGTGCACCATTTGTCGGATCCCAGCCATTAATCGCATCCATGACGGCCTTTTTGGCAGTATCATTCGGCGTCAGCCAAATCTGCCCATCCGATACGGCAGTAAAGGCTCCGGGTTGAAAAATGACATCTGAGATATTGTTAGGAAAGCGCGGATCGGAAACACGATTAATAATGACTGCTGAGACAGCGACCTGTCCGATATACGGTTCACCGCGTGATTCACCGAATACCGCGTTCGCCATTAGATTCACATCTGCCTTTGAATATCCCTGAGGCAGATTATCGATCGTATATTTGCCCTGCGAGGCATTGTTTTGATTTTGCTGCGGTTTGGAGCTACCGCTTTGATTCGCCGCTGGTTTGCTGGCACCAGAGCTGCCCGCTGTGGATTGACCGCTTTTGCTTTTGACCTGCTGATCAAGAGGAACTCCGCCATAATAAGTAAATGTATTACCCGCATTCAAATTGCGGTAAATATAATCTTTATTAAATTGGGAGGCTTTGGCCAGCTTGGTTTTAACTGCATCCCCTGCCTGACCATCCACCTTCATTCCATATTTCTGTTCAAAATTACGCAACGACCAATACGTACTATAGCCGAAATTGCCGTCAATTTTCCCCTTATAAAAGCCCAAATATTGCAGCCGCGCCTGTAATTCGATGACATCATCACCGGTTTCTCCTTGAGTTATCACTTGGTTTGAGAAAGCCAGTGCTTGATCTGTATAAAGGAAAAACAAACACAGAATCAGCAGCGCTGCCCATTTTTGAAGTTTTCTCACAAACCTTTTCCTCCTTGTGACTTAAGAACATAACAACCTTCTTTGGTCATTGCCAATCTTCTTGAAATCAAGATTATGTTTCCAAGAAAAAACTAAATTATGCAATCAGCGGGAATACTGCCTCTGAACGGGTGACTCATGGCGCCGCAAAATTTGCTGGCCGATGAGTCTTTGCAGAAAACAAAAAAAGGCGTGTCCTGCTGTAATAATATCCAGCAGGGCACGTCTCGGGCTCCTTGAGCTTTTCCAGAAACTATCAATATGAAAAATAAGTGATTGGATTGAGAAACTTGAAAAATTCGTTTGAGAAAAGCAACAAGGAGTGATGACAGCCGCCTATCCTGCATAAGCATAAATTAAGAGCTGAGGAAGCAAAACTCCGCTTGCTTTTTATACATGCGGAGTCTCGATAAAATATTTATAGATGTCGAAAACAGCTCGATCTTTCATAAGCTGTTTACCATACTCAGCCAATCTGTAGATGGTAATCGTCGAAGTGTTCCCAAATTCGGCAAGCAGAGCAATTAGGGTTTCTAAATCCATGCCTTCCTCCAAATCTGATTCAGCAAAGTGAAGATAATATTTCTTCTCGAACAGATAGAGGCTGCCGCCATCGATGCCCAGCTGATGCAGCGCCTGTGACAGGGAAATCAGATCTTCGAATTGTTCGAACTGATAAAGAACATCCTGACTCTCATCCAGGGTAACTTGCATCTGGATAAAATCGTCATCTTCAAAATCTTCCGGATCATCATCGGCATCATCCACTGATCGCCCTTTAGAAACAATCACGACCATTCCCTGAGCAGGAAGCGAAAAGACCTCGACATCAATCGGGCCATTTGCCTCAAAGCCGAGCTCGTCTCCTGCCTCAAGCATCATATCGCGAAAAAGTTGTTCGACTCTCGGCAAGTCATGCCACATATCTTCTTTTGAAATACCACGTTCATTGAGATCGTCAAAAGTCAGGAATATTTTTATTCTGTCTCCATTAAGTCGTTCCAATCTCATCCTCAAACGCCTCCTTGCCATCCAGCCTGATCACTTAATGCTGCGCTTGCAGACCCTTTTCTTTACTATATGTTTATTTGCTTTTTCGGTGCTACCCGGAAGTAGGGAAGTCCATAGAGTCTGATCAACGAAAAAGGATTGATTTACTTGAGTGTAGTATACAACGCGAGCAGAAAAATGTACATGTTTTGTCCTTGTCATTTCTTCCTGAGTATCAAAAAAAGGGCATCAGGTTTGGCTGCCAACCGGATGGGCAGTTTGGTCGTCCCATAACCGTTACTTATGATTAGTGTGCCAAAAGCGTGCACTTTTACGCCTCCTTTTTCTTTTACCGTATAACCGAGGATATTGACCTGTCCGCCATGTGTATGTCCGCAGATGGCATAAGCAATCTTCATCTGCGGCGACAGCTTCCTTTTTATCTTCGGATTATGACTGAAAAGAAGGGTCGGCGCATCGACTTCCCGCTCAGCTAGCGCCTTCTTAATATTGTCATGATCGCGAGTCGCGTCATTAACGCCCGTTAAATTAAGAGCCTGCCCCTCTCTTCGCAATACAGCCGTCTCATTATCCAGGATATGAACTCCGCAGTCAAGGAGCAGCGTCTGAACCTGCTCTTTCCCAGCTTCCCAGTCGTGATTCCCCCAGACAAAATAAACCGGAGCCAATCGAGTCAGTCTTCTCAGATTTTCGCGGACACGAAGCAAGGGAACGCCACGTTCAGTCAAATCGCCGCCAATGATCACATAGTCAGGCGAACTGGGCAATTTCTCCAGCAGACGTGGTGAAACCTTCCGCCTGTGAATATCCGATATAAAGAAGAGTTTCATACCATCGAAAGTATCGGCCAGCATATGTACAGAAAGATCCATCGGTACCATCCGATCCAGAAACGCTTCGCGATACATATAAACAAATAAGAGAATGGCAGCCAGCAGGACAGCCAAAAGAATAATTAACAGAATCATAAAGCCTCTCACTCCAGCCGATCAATTTGCACTACAAGGGTCTTTTACGTGGTATGCGGGATCGATGCTTTACGGATTCCCAGCATGCTTCATAATCATTCTAAGTCGTCTGTTCTTGAATGACGGTCTCTCCCAATTTTTCTCAAACCGGAACAATAAAACGGTCTATTGACAAGCTAGCTACGCATATATGAAAAAGGAACCAGCAAAGTCAAGGAGAAGGAGGCTGCTCAATTGCCCTCAAGCAGAAAGTGGATATCACCATATGTCAGCCCTTACGACCCCTGTCCGTCTCTCGGACCTGTCTCCTATGAAACCCCGGCACAATTATACTTGGGATTCCAACCGCCAGGAATGGAACAGTTTTCTCCCGCTCAGGCGCTTCAGCACGGTACCCTTTGGCCGCAACTCTATACGGCCTATACCAATCCCTATCTTGATAAGAGAGGGGGTTGATCTTGGATGGCCGATAACGAACAGATGCCGGAGAGCTATTACGAGGATTTGCATATTCTGCAAGCGATCGATTTTACGCTCGTCGAATTGAATCTCTATCTGGATACCCATCCGGATGATCTGGAAGCTTTGAAACAATTTAACACAACTGCCCAGAAAAGTGAAGAATTACGTGATCAATTTGAAAAAAAATACGGACCGCTGCGTGGTTTCGGACACAGCTATTCAACATTTCCGTTTCAATGGAGCAAAGTTCCTTGGCCATGGCAAGTCTAGAAGCCTGTTATCCAGTGAAAAAATCCAGTGAAGCAGGCAAAGGAGGCCCCCTGCATGTGGTATTACGATAAAAAGCTGCAATATCCGGTACGTGTCGGAACCTGCAATCCACGAATTGCCAAGTTGCTCATGGAGCAATACGGAGGAGCAGATGGAGAACTGGCCGCTGCCCTGCGTTATTTGAATCAAAGATATACCATTCCCGAGCGGGTGATCGGCCTGCTCAATGATATCGGTACCGAGGAATTTGCCCATCTTGAAATGATCGCGACGATGGTCTACAAACTAACGAAAGATGCCACCCCTGAGCAGTTAGATGAAGCAGGGCTCGGTGGGCACTATGTGAATCATGGGAAAAGCCTCTATTATGAAAATGCTAGCGGTGAAACCTTTACAATGGGCATCCAATCAAAAGGAGATCCGATTGCCGATTTGTATGAAGATATTGCTGCCGAAGAAAAAGCACGATCCAGCTATCAGTGGATTATTAACCTTTCGGATGACCCGTTGATTAACGATTCTCTTGGCTATTTACGTGAACGCGAGATCATCCATTCCCAACGTTTTCGCGAAGCCGTCGATCTTATCAAGGAAGATCAGAATTCCAAGAAAGTCTTTTGAACCGTACTCTTCCAATCCTTATCCCCATGGTAAAATGCTTTTTCAAGTGCCACAGTTGTGGCACTTTTTATTAGGATGTCTCATTTATAGTATAAATTGATATGTTCAATATCAAGCAAATAACGCATGGCGCGTTCTCTGGAAACTTGACTCAGATCTCTCGGCCAGATTTCCCATGACCGATCGATCGCTTCCTCGCGGAGTTCGTCATAATCGTCCTCTGCATCATCGGCCTCTTTTCGGTAATGCTGAAAAAAGAGCAGAATAACAAAGGCGAGCAGCATCAGCAGCCAAACGATCGGATCGCTGAACAGTCGGTTCAACTCATGCAGAGAGGTCAACTGCTGGGTCTGAAAGAAAAAAAGATCGACAACAAGCGCAGAACAAATGACAAGCAGAGAATAGCCGGTGTACGCCTCTCTCTTCTTCAGCTTATCTTCTTCCTTTTTCCGCTCAATCAATTCTTTAAAAAGCACGAATCCGATGGAAGTAATCGTCTCTGTTTCTCGCAAATCATCCAGTGTCAAGCGATCATCCCCCTCAAGGCCTAATTTATGCCAAGGAGGCGCTTTTTAGGACAATCCGTTTTGATGCAACAGCCCGAGTTCCGAATCAGCTGCAATCGCCGGTAGGCAAAAAAGCTGATCCATGCGCTCGCGCCAATCAATGTTAATGTCACTGCTTCGCTGTTTTTTAGAACGCTTTAAGGCACTAAAATCTAGACCGCAATGATCACAGCACAATTGTGGACGCTTCATAAGCGTCTCGTCGAAGGAACGGAGATAGGCAGCACGCCTGCAGCCCGGTTCCTTTAGCCATTGCCGCATCTCCTCCAGCTCCCGTCTCTTGTGCCTCTTGCGCGCCTCTCTTTCCTTCTTGCATGGTTCAAACAAGGAACGGAACGGGTGCCCCTCGGTTTTCGTTTGCAGTTGATCGAGGATAAACCGCACAGCCGTCTGGCTCATCCCTTCTTCAAGCAGTCCCGCTTCCAAAACATCTTGATGATTCAAATTCCATTTTCCTTGATCAAGCTCAGTCAGCGTTTGCATTAACTGAGCATCCTCGGGATAATTGGCATCAATAAACGCCTCAGGCAGACGATCATCCGCCGGTGCATGGTAGAGAACTGCCAGGCTTTGAGCTCCATCTCGACCTGCACGACCGATTTCTTGTAGGTAGGCGTTAAGATTACCCGGATATTGGAAATGAATGACAAGCCGTACGTGGGGCATGTTGACGCCCATGCCGAAAGCATTCGTACAGCATAAGACCATTAATTGCTGTTCAAGGAACTGATTTTGAATTTTGGTCCGATCTTCCGCCGTCATTCCCCCGTGATAATAAGCGGTCCGCAGATCGAACTTCTCCCGGACAATTCCCGCCAGACGCTCGCTCCAGTCTCTGCTTGAACAATAAATGATCGCAGGCAGTTCAACTTGATCGAGCAACTTGAGGATTTCCTCAATCTTTTGCTCATTTGTCGCCTTTTCGCGGACAGAAAGAGCAATATTCGGACGGTCAGCACTGTTTACAAATATTCTCGCCTGTTCGAGGCCCAGATGCTCAATGATATCCATCCGGACCCTTTGGCCTGCAGTTGCTGTCAAGGCGAGACAGGCTGGGTGGTGCAGCCTCTGACGAATCGCCAGCAAATGCAGGTAGTCAGGGCGGAAATCATGTCCCCATTGAGAAATACAATGCGCCTCGTCAACGACAAACAGAGCAATTCGAATAGCTGACAGTGCAGCAAGTACGTCCGTCTTTCTAAGCATCTCCGGAGAAATAAATAGAAACTTATAGCGGTCAAGCGAACGCAGAATTCGCTTTCGTTCCTTCGGATGGATCAAACCATTCAGCGCGCGAACCTTATTTTCGCCATGTGCCCTGAGCGAATGGACCTGATCCTCCATCAGAGAAAGTAACGGCGAAACAACCAGTACGGTTCCCGGTAATAAATAACCGGGTATCTGATAGCAGAGCGACTTCCCGCTCCCTGTAGCCATCATCGCAAAAACATCAACTCGTTGGCAGACCGCTTCGATAATTTCCTCTTGACCCGGACGAAAATTCGAATAGCCGAAACGGTCCCGCAAAACATTTCGTATTCGCTGATAGAAGGCCGGATTCTGCGATGCATTTTCACTTTGCTTCACGAGATCACCCGCTTTCCCGGTTTTTCGTTTCCACAGACTCACTTGCCAGGGCCAAACGAATTTGAAAGAAAGAAATTCGTTCGCCAACTGCCGCCTTAATCGGTTTCAACTGTTTGGTTTTCAGCCGCCTAGCAATCTCCAGAATACAGCGCCGCATCGGCTCTGAAAGATAAGGAGACCAGTTAAAGTCATCGATCTTAAGCGTGATTTCAACCAGATGATCCTCAATCGTTCCGCGAGAAAGTCCTCTTCTTTCGGCTAATTCGTCGATCATTAATCCCTGCAGCAGGCAGTAAGTCTTAGCGGCCGATCTGGAAAGACCATTCTCCGGCGCGCCGAAAAACAAAACCAGATCTGGCACTGCCGATTGTCCTTCCTTCACGAGATGCACAAAGGTGCGTAGGGCAGCTTTAAAAAGCAGCTGTATCTGCATCTTCTCCTTGTGCAATACATCCGCCATTTGATCTAGCGTCAGACCCGGAAGGAGGTGACCACTGAATTGTCCCGCTAGAAGGTTTGCTTCCTCCGCTTCCATTCGGCTGAACACCCAGCAAATTTGCCCTTTTAATCGCTTCGATAATGACGTGTAGTCCGGAGGAGCCGCTGTCAGGATAGTGCGCACGGCTTCCGTTGCCTGGGGCGCGCGTGTGACCGGAACAAAAGCACGGTTTTCCTTTCCTAATTCAGAGATGGTCTGCACAAGTAGCTGAAGCTTTAGCCAAAATAAACGTTCATCGTTTATCCATTCCGTAAACGTGAGTCCGGCAGGCAGGCTTGTTTCTGCCTGAAGCCTGTGATAATAAGCGGAACCACTCATGCTCAATTTATATTTTTCCTCTACTGCCGAAGACTTTTCAATCCATTTGTTGGCCATCACTCTATCGATCCAGCGGTCAAATTCTTCCCTGCTTAAACCATCAAGCAGATGAAAAAAAGGACGAAGATGGAAAAGGTAACTGTCTTGTATCGACTGCGAGGAGTGTTTCCCCCGCAGCAAATGAAAGATACCGGACAAAGTCCGTTCGCCATTCATTCGATCAATCAGGTGAAGAATAATCCATTCATCACAGGCCATCTCTTTCATCTCCGGCAGTCCATTTTTTTACACTCGTCCAGCTTCCTTTTCATTTTAACAGAATAGTCATTGAAAAATCGCTGCTTTTTTCCTAAAATGATAGTGTACCTCGCGTAGGGTGAATCGCCAAGGCGGCTCCGCATCGTTCTTTGACGTGACCGTTTGAGTTATAGAAGGGAAGGATAGCATGTCTCAATATACTTATGTCGATCAGGATACCTGTATTGCTTGCGGTGCCTGCGGTGCATCGGCTCCTGATCTTTATGATTATAACGAAGATGGAATTGCCTTTTCACTGCTGGATCAGAATCAAGGCATAACTAAAGTGCCTGATGAGCTGATTGAGGATTTAATGGACGCTTATGATGGCTGCCCGACTGAATCGATTCAGATCGGCGATCAACCCTTTAAGCAGCCTGCTGAAAACGGGGCAAAGCGATAAACAGTGATAGGAAAATGAAAGAGTCTGACAGGAGAGCGGCGCCTCCATCAGGCTCTTTTTTTCAGCTTTTTCATGAAGTGCCGCCCGGATTATCCCAATCTTTCTCCACGATTTTGGGCAGGAAAAACTCGAACATCGTTCCCTCGCCTTTTTTACTATGAACCGTAATATCTCCCCCATGAGCATCAATGATATGTTTTGCAATGGACAAGCCAAGTCCGGTTCCTGCCTTGCCCCTTTTTCGGGATTTATCCGCTTTATAGAAACGTTCAAAAACAAAGGGCAAGTCCTCCTTGGCAATCCCTGTCCCCGTATCGCGGACACGAACGCGAAGAGCATCCGGCAACATTCGGATATGAACAGCCACAGAGCATCCTTTGGACGTATGCCGAATCGCGTTGTCAATGAGATTAGTCAGAACTTGTTCAATACGATCGGGATCCATTACAAATTTTTCATTCTCCGGCAAATCGCATTGGAGCGAGAGATCAATTCCCTCTCTTTGCGCCAAATTCTGAAATTTTCCAACCGCGTGATCAAAAAAGGCGGTCAAAAGCGTACTTCTCTTATTTAGCTGGAAATGACCGGCCTCCAGCTTAGCAAGATCAAGCAATTCACTAACCAATCTGCCGAGCCTCTTCGATTCGTCAAGAACGATTTTCGCCATTTCCTTCTTATCCTGTTCAGTCTCGGCAATATCGTCAATGATTGCTTCGCTATAGCCTTGAATCATGGCAATCGGTGTCCGCAATTCATGACTGACATTAGCGACGAAACCTCGTTTCATCTGATCCAACTGCCGCTCCTCCGTCATATCACGCAGGACCGCTACCGCCCCCCGCAGTTTCTGCTTGTCGCGCAGCGGGGTCAGGATGATCACCCAGAAATGGCCCTGTACAGAAAGCTCATGTACTATCTGTTTTTTCTGCAAATCCTCGCCGATCAGCCATTCCGTAATGATCTCCGGGGTCATTTTCCAATTCTCACGATTTTCATGATTTTCAAAATTGCTGGCCTTTAGAAAATGGTTAGCCGGAGGATTACTGGCCATCAACTCCCCTTTTTCACCGAGCAGCAGAACTCCATCCGCCATATTATCGATAATACCGGCTAATTGTTCCTTCTCCTGCTCCGAGGCGGTCACATTCGCTTTAAGTTCTATTCTCATTTTATTAAAAGCAACAGCCAATTCGCCGACTTCATCCGTTGTGATCACCGGCACGTTCATATCAAAGTTCCCGCGGGCAACCTGCAGCGCAGCACTGCGCATTTTTCGCAGCGGTAAGCCGATCCGTGTCGATAGAAAGAAGGCAAAAAACGTTGTCAGGATGATCGCAATACCTGTGCTGATGTATATCAGCTTTTTTGAACGATCCATCGCATTCTGAGCGATTTGAAGCGATTGATAGACATAAACAGTCCCATGACGGCCATCACTCAGGCGCATCGGGATGCCCACAACCATCAGCTGCGTCTGACGGCCGGAGCGCGAGGCAAGCTGGAACACACCGTGCTTTTCAACGCGATGCGTTCCGTTCAAAGCCTCTTTGAGCTGCGGATCGTTTTTAAAAAATTGGGAACTCAACCGCGGTATTCCTTTTCCGCCCTTTTGCTGATACTGACTGCCGATAAAGACAGAGCTACCGGCATGATAAACGTCGGTAATATCTGAAACCGAATTCAATGCCGTACGGTGATCTTCGCCCTGAATCAGCTGTACCGCTTTTTGTCCGATTTTTTCTAATTGCACTTCAGTTTGTTGCAAATTGCTGTTTTCAAAAAACTGAAGCAGCAGAAAAGTGAGAAAAAGCAGGACCAGTGTTACCAGAGCGATGATGGTTGCCCATAGCTTCGTGACAACACTTCTAAGAATCATGCCTGCGTCTCTACTTCAATTTTATAGCCGACTCCCCAGACGGTAACAATCATTTCTGCTGCTTCTTCAGAGACGCGGTTCAACTTTTCGCGAAGCCGTTTGACATGCGTGTCAACGGTTCTTAAATCACCGAAGAATTCATAATTCCAGACATCCTTGAGCAACTGCTCGCGAGAAAACACTTTATCCGGATTCTGCGACAAATAATAGAGCAGCTCGTATTCTTTCGGGGTCAGACTGACTTCCTGATCGTCAACCTTGACGCGGTGAGCATCGTGATCGATGACCAAATGTGGAAAAACAATAACATTTTTAGCAGACGTTTCGGTTTCCAAAAATTTCGTCTTCGATGAACGACGCAATAATGCTTTGACGCGTAAAACAACCTCGCGCGGACTGAACGGCTTGACGATATAGTCATCCGTCCCGGACTCAAATCCCTGCACGCGATTCGCCTCTTCACCCTTTGCAGTCAGCATGATTACCGGTGTCGCCTTCGATTCTCTCAATTTCTCGCAAACCTCGACCCCATCCATACCCGGAAGCATCAGATCGAGCAGAATCAAATCGTAATCTTTATCTAGAGCCAACTGAAGCGCAAGATCACCGTCCTCAGCCTCATCAATCTGATAGTTTTCTCTTTCAAGATACATTCTCAGCAGTTTACGGATCCGTTCTTCGTCATCCACTACTAAGATCGTCGTTTTCTCTTCCATTCCCGATCCATCCCTTCAACCTGACCCGTTCTTATCACTCTCTTTATCTTTTGCCGGCTGCAGCTTAATCTATGTTAAAAGAGAGCTTAAAGCTTTCTGGCAATCAACGGATGCACAGATAAGAACAATCCGGGTTCAATGTGTCAATACTATGTCTTATTTTAAACAATTTCAAGAAAAAAAACAGTATTGAATACTTCAATTTAGACAAAAAGATCATGGATATGCCCATGATACGCCTTTTTTGTCATCAATTATTTTTCATTGCCGACGAGATGATAAAGTGTCTTCACTTCGTGCGGTTTCAGCCGCCTGCTGTCCCCCGGATGCAATCCATTCAGGCTGAGAAAACCATACCGTTCACGTTTCAGCTTGCGAACATGCAAATGAAGCGCTGAAAACATGCGGCGGATTTGCCTGTTTCGGCCCTCATGAATGGTTAGCTGAACGGAGGCGCTGCCTTTTTCCTTGTCACTGGCAATCATCCGGACTTTCGCCTGAGCGGTCATCCCATCGTCCAGTTTGATTCCAGTAGCCAATTGACGCAGCTGGTCAGCAGTGGGTATTGGATTTATTCTTGCTATGTATGTTTTATCAATTTCAAAGCTCGGGTGCATCAGTCGATGTGCGAGCTCGCCGTCATTCGTCAGGAGAAGCACGCCGGAAGTATCATAATCCAATCGCCCGACCGGAAAGATACGTTCAGGGACCTGCTGAAAAAAGTCAAGAACAGTTGTGCGTCCCCGATTATCTGATACGGATGAAATGACACCCACGGGTTTATAGAGCAGATAATAAACGAAAATCTCCTTGTCCAGAGGCACGCCATCTACAGTTACCGTGTCCTCCGCCGATACCTTAGTTCCCAGTTCTTTTACTTCTGTGCCATTGACTCGGACCCGGCCGTCCAGAATCAACTGTTCCGCTTTTCTTCTGGATGCGACTCCTGCCCGGGCAATCACTTTTTGCAAACGTTCCATGACTTCACCTCAACGCTATCATAACCTGCAAAGCTCTATTTAACAAGCATCCCTTCAGCAGGTCTTGGGAAGATTCCTGAATTCATGGGAAAAATTCTTACTCCTTATGGAATAATTTCTCGCAAAAAAAGCTCTGCTATCGTAAAGCTGCAGAAGCTTTTCTCTATTATTTGCCAAATACCAGAGTGACAATCCAAACCGCACAGCAAACGCCGACAGCATCTGCGAGCAGACCGACCTTCAGTGCATCGCCTATTTTGCGAATACCAACCGCACCGAAATAAACGGTGACCACGTAAAAAGTTGTATCTGTGCTCCCTTGCATGACTGATGCCAGCCGGCCAATATAGCTATCCGGCCCATAGGTTCTCACAAGTTCAGTCATCAGCCCGAGTGCACCATTTCCAGAGATCGGTCGAAGCAGAGCCAGCGGCACGACTTCAGCCGGGATGCCAACCAGGGAAAAGAACGGCCGGAGCAATTCCGTTAGCGCATACATCGCTCCTGACGCTCGAAAAACGCCAATCGCTGTCAGCATACCGACAAGAAACGGCATAATGGAAAAAGCCAGCTTGATGCCGTCTTTGCCACCTTCGACAAAGGCTTCATAGGACGCCGTTCTTTTATAAGAGGCATAGAGCAAAATAATCGCTATCAGCACGGGGACAATCCAGATGGATAGAGTTGTGATCACTGTCATTTGGACTTATGCTCCTTTCTCTTCCGGTGATAATAGAAAAGCCGGTCAATCAGGAGCGCAGCAATCGTTGTGCATAATGTAGCCAGCAAGGTGGGGCCAACGATATCAGTCGGTGCAAGGGATTTGTTCTGCATTCGGATAGCAATCACGGTTGTCGGAATCAGCGTCAAGCCGGATGTATTCAGCGCCAGCAGCGTAATCATCGATCGGCTCGGCGTATTTTTTCCGCCATTAAGCTTCTTGAGCTCCTCCATGGCCTTAATTCCCATCGGTGTCGCTGCATTGCCCAGTCCAAACAGATTGGCGATCATATTGGAGAGAATATAACCCATCGCCGGATGATCCGGCGGGACCTCCGGAAAGATGTGACGGATCAGCGGCTTAAAAAAATGAGCAAGTTTATCAAGGAGTCCGGATCGCTCAGCCACTTTCATCAGGCCAAGCCAAAAAATCAAGATACTAATTAATCCGATGCAGAGGGTCACCGCATAGGAGGCGGAGTCAAAGATAGATTTATTCACCGCATCCATTGTGCCATTAAAAGCAGCGTAGAGCAGACCGACGAGGAATAGTACAACCCAAATGATATTAATCACGGATTATCTGCTCCCTCTCCGCTGATGATTGCGCCGAAGAATCCGCGAACAGCCGACCAGAAACCTTTTTTCGTCGGTTTTCCCTGCTGATAATAGACAGGCAGGGAACCCAGCTTTTCACCGTGTACAGTGATTAAAATTCGGCCAGTGGGTTCTGGAGGGGTCCATCCTTTCTTACTTTTTGGGGGCGCTAGCAAAATCAGTTTTTTGGTAAAACTGCGTTTCTCGTCCGTCGTCAGCGGCAGCTGCATGGATCTTTTGACAAAGATTTTATTCTTATAGAATTTAGAAACGTCGGCGTGAAGCCTTCCTTTCCGGACAACCTGAATATTCTTAAAGGTCTGGAAGCCCCATTCAAACAGATTTCTATGATCAACCCAATCATCCCCATCATTCAAGGTCACGGCAATTAAGTCCATCTTTCCTTTCGTAGCGGTCGAAATCAATGTTCTTCCGGCAGCTTTCGTAAACCCGGTTTTCCCGCCTGTCGCATATTTATACTGCTTCAGCATTTTATTTTTATTGCCCCAAACGCGCGCTTCTGATTTATTGTCCGGTGCTGCCCGATAAATTCTTGTCCCGACAATCTTCCGAAAAAGCGGATGCTGCATAGCATAGCGGGTCAGCAGGGCCATATCGTATGCCGAGGAATAATGATCCGTGTTCTCCAGACCATTAGGATTGGTGAAGTGTGTATCCGTCATTCCAATCTCTTTTGCCTTCTCATTCATCATAAAGACAAAGCCCTGCTCGCTCTGTCCAACGGCCTCAGCAATAGCCCGAGACGCGTCATTCCCTGATCGAAGCATCAATCCGTACACCAGATCGCGAAGCTTGATCTTTTCACCCGCTTTTAAATAAATCGATGATCCTTCCGTACGAATCGCCTCGGCGCTTACCGTGGTTCGTTTATTCATCTTACCCGATTCAATCGCCAAAATGGCGGTCATCACTTTTGTAATACTGGCAATCGGCAGCTTTTCATGACTGTTTTTCCCGTAGAGCAGACGTCCTGAGGATTGGTCAATCAATGCGGCGGATTGTGCGGAAACACCAGGAGTTTTCCCATCAGCCTGTCCTGGATAGAGCATTGCAAAAAGTATAAAACAAAAAAGCGTGAGCAGCGCTTTTCTCAGCATGAACCACATCACGTTCATCCCCTGTCCTGATGATAATACAAGCTTATGTCAGAAGCAGCGGTTTATGAGTAGTATCTGAAAAAGGCAATTGCAAACGCTTATTGTGAAAAAAAATAGTCCTGTTTATTCGGGTGCATATTCGGCAGCTTGCTCTTTTGCAGTGCCCAAGTTGTCCAATGTCTCCTTATACTGATCATAAAAAAGATCATAGGCGTCCAATTGTTCATTAGGCTGGCTGACAGCCTTCAACAGCGGCGGCATTTCCTCGATGGAGTGCAGGCCAAAATAATCAAGGAATGCCGAAGTGACTCCATAAAGTATCGCTCTGCCTGCACCTTCCGCCCGTCCGACCTCCTTGATCAGGCCCTTTAATAATAAAGTATGCAGAGCTCGTTCCGACTTTACCCCGCGAATTTCGTCAATCGTCATCCGCGAAACGGGTTGTTTATAGGCAATAATGGCCACTGTTTCCAGTGCGGCTTGAGAAAGCGGGGTCGCTTTCGGAATGGTCGCAAATTTTTCAATATAAGGTGCCAATTCCGGTTTGGTAGTCAGCCGCCAGCCGAACGGAATATCGCTGATCATCAGCGCGCATGACGGATTTTCTATGTAATCTTTCTTCATGTGCTCAATGATATGATGTATTTCCTTCGACGAGCAGTCAGGAAACATTTTTTCAATCTGGCTAATCTGAAGGCCCTCCTCTCCATTCAGATAAAGCAGTCCTTCAATAATCGAACGCTTCTTCGCCGCTGTCAAAACGATCCGCCCCCTCTCCAAGTTCTATCCGTATTTCCGAGAAATTTTCCTCCTGAGCACAAACAATCGCTTTCTTCTTCATCAGTTCCAGCATCGCCAGAAAGGTCACGACCAAATGTTCCCGATCCTGCTCGACGAACAAAGCCTCAAAGGTCAGTGGGTGGTCAGCAAGACGCAGAAGATGCATGAGAACATTCATCTGCCGGCCAATTGGCAAAACCTGCTTATCAATCTTTGTGCTAAGCGGCTTTTCCAGTTTCTTACGGTCAAGCATGCGCTGAAAAGCGCGCAGCATGTCATGAACTGTTGCCCGGTTCTCGGCAGGGATCTGTGACCAATCCTCTTTCCCATAATCTTGTAAATCTTCGGCGGGTTTTGAAAAGAGCAGCAGACGGCCACTTTCTTCGTGGCGCAGCACCTCAGCGACATTCTTATACTGTCTGTAATCGATCAACTGCTGGATCAAGGCTTGACGAGAGTCCTCCGGATCCTCATAGGGCTCCTCCGCTAGTTCATCAATCAATTCCGGTTTGGGAAGTAGCATCCGACTCTTCATGGCGATCAGGGTCGCTGCCATAACCAGGTACTCACTGGCAATATTCAGTTCCAGTTTCTGCATATGATGAATGAAATCCAAGTATTGATTAGTAATCTCAGCTACCGGAATGTCATAAATATCAATCTCAAATTGCTTTATTAAGTGCAAGAGTAAATCCAGAGGGCCTTCAAACGCATCGATTTTTACTTTGTATTCCAAAGTTTTTTCCCCCCTCTGATCGCAAAACGATGTAAAGTAATCATAGCATAGAACAGCTGTTTGATATAGTATCCCAGGTGAGGTCTGCCGGACGCTGCGTCAATTCACCCAAAACCGCAATTTTAGATTTGCAGGCAAAAAAAAGCAGGCGTCTATTTGCCTGTTTCTTCTTTTTCTTTATCGATGAAGCAATGGTTGAAGTAAGCTTTGATTTCCTCTGAAGGAACCAAGTGCATCTCGTCCGTCAGCATTTTTTGTAAGGCAATAATCATTTTCTTCCCGATTCCTTCATCGCGATAAGAAGGATTGACACTCAAGTGAGTGATTACTGCTTCCTTCGGCTGAATGAAGTGAACACCAATCACACCAATTATATCTTCTTCGGCTTTCCACAAGAATAATTGCCACTCTTCTTCATCTTCGTAACAGTGAACCGTATGAAGCAAGGCTTTGATCTCTTTCTCGGAAGGAACAAAAGAAAGCAAGCCCATAGCTATTTTTTCATAGCTTTTTTTATAACGAATCAGCATTTTATACCCCTCATTGCAGGAGATAACATCAGTTAAAGGAAAATACGTTTTCAGCCGCAAATAATCACCGGACAGCTCCGTTGCCTGCCCGAATATAGGATGCCGGTGGATTTCAGCGATATCTCCTTATCATTCTTACAGATACATCTATATTATAACCAAAAGAAAAAATTTGTGCACATTTAGGCTTTATGAGGTGCAAAGACTTTGAGCGGTACATCATGTTGGATTAAATCTTCATAGGTTTCCCGGCGAACAACGAGCGATGCTTCGCCGTCTTCAGCAAAGACGATTGCCGGATTGGTCAACCGATTATAGTGACTCGCCATCGAATAGCCATAAGCACCTGTGCTGAGAATGGCCAGAATATCCCCACTTTGGCAGGATGCTGGCAGCGCGGCCTCTTTAATCAGTACATCACCCGTTTCACAGCATTTCCCGGCGACAGCGAAAACAGAGGTATGCGGTTCGGATGCCTGGCTGGCACTAAGTGCCTGATATTTCGCTTGATAGAGAGCCGGACGGATATTATCCGTCATCCCTCCATCAACGGAGAGATACGTTCTTACGCCGGGAATCTCCTTGAAGCCGCCGACCGAATACAAGGTTGTCCCGGCTTCGCCGACGAGCGAACGCCCCGGTTCAACACAGATACAAGGAATGGGCAGACTATACCGGTTGCATTCCGTATCAATAGCTGCCACAATTTTATCGATATAGTTTCTTATGGGCAGCGGATGATCAGCATCCGTATAGTGAATACCAAAACCGCCGCCGACATTGAGCACGCGCATCACAAATCCATGCGTAGATGCCCAGCTCTGCGCGTAACTGAAAATCTTGCGAATGGCTTGAATAAATCCTTCAGTTTCAAAGATTTGCGAGCCGATATGGCAATGAAGTCCGATCAGATCCAGATAATTCGAACCCAGCGCCTGTTCCACCGCACGCTCAGCCATCCCATTGTCCAAGTTGAAGCCGAATTTAGTATCGTCGTGGCCAGTCATTATAAATTCATGCGTATGTGCCTCCACTCCCGGCGTCACGCGCAGCAAAATATTCATCGTCTGATTCCGTTCGGCACACATTTTTTCCAAACGATTGAGTTCATAGAAATTATCGACGACAATCGTACCAATATGTGCATCGAGGGCAAGAGCCAACTCGCTGTCCGATTTATTATTGCCGTGAAAATGAATCCGTTCAGCAGGCATTCCGGCTTTTAAAGCCGTAAATAATTCCCCGCCGGATACAACATCAAGAGCGAGATTGGATTCTCTGATTAACTGAATCATCGCGATTGTCGAAAAAGCTTTACTCGCATAGGCCACTTGCCAGTCAAGCTGCTTATACTGAGAAAAAGAATCCTTGAATTCGTTGATTTTTTGTTTGATTAATGCCGTATCATAGACGTAAAGCGGTGTTCCATATTCCTTTGCCAATGCGACCGTATCACAGCCGCCTATCGTTAAATGACCTTCTGCATTTATCGTCTGAGTGCCTAGCAAAAAAACCTCTCCTTCCCCTTCTCCCGGAAACACCGTATCATCCAAAGCGCTTTAGTGGGCAAAAAAAACCTGTGTCTCCAGAACACAGGTTTTACGTACACCATGCGCCCGAAAAGTGCTCCACTGCGCGAGACGCGCAGTGACAGTCTGCAGCTTTTTCAACTGTAGACCAGCAAGCTGTCCGTGGAAAACAGCTACTTCGGCGGGTTGACCTTTCTGAAACGATCCTCGTCTTCCAGACTCCCGTTTCTTACTCATTCGTCCCGCTCCTCTAATCTGCTCAAAGGATGTCATTTAAATTTAATTCAGTGTATCACGATTGGCACGCAATGACAAGATCTACTTTGCCTTAGGCTGCCTATATTTATCAATCGGCCGGACAATACTGGGGCGCAGCACGGAAGTCGGAAGTGCGCGTCTAATGAGCACATTATAGAGACCGGTCGGATTGAATGGAATGAATGGCCACAGATACGGCGTGTTCAGATTGGTGACGTGAGAGAGATAGACAATAAAAAAAGTGGTAGCAATCATGAAACCAGGCACACCTAACAGTCCTGCAGCAAGGATCAATATGAGTCGTGTAATTTTATTAGCCAACTGCAATTCATAACTGGGCGTGGCAAACCCGCCGATAGCCGAGACAGAGGTGTATAAGATCACTTCTGGAACAAAAACGCCGACTTGTATCGCAATTTGGCCAATTAATACGGCGGCAATCAAACCCAGCGCCGTAGATAGCGCAGTCGGTGTATGGATCGCCGCCATACGCAGCGTTTCGATGCCTGCTTCAGCAATTAAAATCTGTATCAGTAGAGGCAGATGATAATGCGTGGTATTGGGTCCAATGAAATCGAGCCCGCTTGGCAATAAGTGATGGGTCACTAGCAGCAGCCAAAGCGGGACGAGGAATACAGAGGCCAGTACAGCGAGAAAGCGTGTCCAGCGCAGCATCCCGCCTGCAGCGGTCACCTGACGATATTCCTCGACATGCTGCAAGTGATGGAAAAGTGTCGTCGGCAGTATCATGATACTGGGCGAAGTATCCGTGATTAAAATGACATGTCCTTCCAGAAGGTGCGAAGCGGCAACATCCGGACGCCCCGTGAAACGAACGAGCGGATAAGGATTCCAGCCCTGTTTTAAAATAAACTCCTCGAGGGCATTGTCCGCCATCGGAATTCCGTCCACATTGATCTGCTTAAGCTCTTTTCTCAGCGTTTTCAATAACCCTGGATTGGCGACATCCTTTAGATAACAGAGACAAACATCCGTTTTGGAGCGTTCGCCGATTTGCATTAATTCACAACGGAGCCTCGGATCACGAATCCGCCGACGTATTAATCCTGAGCTTTCAATAATATTTTCAGTAAAGCCGTCTTTTGCTCCACGAACAACCTTTTCAACATCCGGTTCCTGTGGCTGCCGCCCCGGATAATGGCGAAGATCGATAATTAAGGCCTTTTCTTCACCATCGATGAGTAGCGCGATCCTACCGGTCAGCATTTTATCGACGACGATATTCAACTGATCGGCTTCTTCGACCTGATAGTGGACGAGGTGCTGTTTAATCACCAGAAAACTCTCGTCATTATGGACATGCTCGTTCACCAAACGCATCAATTCACTCATGAGTATGGAAACAATCATCCCATCAGACAAACTGTTTGTGTAATAAATTCTGCAATCCCGGCCGAGAATTTGTATATCCCGTACACCGAGATCAAAATTTTGCGGCCCAATCTCTAGAACTTTCTGAAGCAATTCTTCATTTTCTTTGATCTGCTTGCTAATCGGTGTTTTTTCTGCCAGCATCGGCATCGTTGTTAATCCTCCTCATGATTGATGTAACGAATTAACCTTTGGGTTTAAAAATGAGGGCAACGATAAATCCAAAAAGAATAGCCGATGTAATTCCTGCTGAGGTCAGCTTAAAGATCCCGATGGCAATGCCGAGATAGCCATGCTGATGCCCCTCAGACATGGCGCCATGCAGCAAGGAATGGCCAAAGCTCGTAATCGGAACGGTAGCTCCGGCTCCGGCAAACTGGATTAAATGATCATAGAGTCCGAAAGTATCCAGAACCGCTCCGAGAACGACAAATGAGGCAACGACATGTGCGGGGGTCAACTTAAAAATGTCGATTAACAATTGACCAATGACACAGATCGCACCGCCCACCAGAAATGCGTAGACGAAAATCATGACGACGCCTCCTTTGCCGATTCCAGGACCACAGCCTGGGCAATGCAGGGAATCGTATCCTTCTGTTTCGTTGTCGCATTGTTTAATAGCGCACCAGTTGCCACAACGAGAACGCGTTTTAACGAGCCTTCAGCGAGCCGTTTATAGAGATAGCCGTAGGTCACAACGGCCGAACATGCACAACCGCTCCCGCCAGCATTTACCGGCTGATCCGGACTATAAATCATCAATCCGCAATCCTGATGCACTTTCGTAATATCCAATCCCTTTTCCAATAATAATTCTTTCAAAATCGGCGAACCGACACTGGATAAATCACCGGTGACTATCAAATCGTAATCCTCGGGACTGCGACCAGTGTCCTGAAAGTGCTGCCAGATCGTATCCGCAGCCGCCGGGGCCATCGCCGCTCCCATATTGTTCGGATCCCCGATCCCCCAGTCAATGACGCGCCCGATCGTGGCTTCACTTAACCGAACTTTACCCGGTTCCTTGGTGACCAGCGCCGCTCCTGCGCCAGTCACTGTGAAGGTCTGTGTCAGGTTCAGCGGCCCGCCATATTCAGTCGGATAGCGGAATTGGCGCTCCGCTGACGCATTATGACTGCTGACTGCGCAAAGTACCTGATCGGCGTAGCCGCTGTCAACGAGCTGGGCAGCCTGCGCCAATGTTTCCATCGAGGTCGAGCAAGCACCGAACATCCCGAAATAGGGGATACGCATCTCGCAGGCAATGAAATTTGATGTGACCGTCTGATCCATGAGATCGCCAGCCAGAAAAAAATCAATATCTCCTTCCTTTTTTCCGGCTTTGGCCAGACAGAAAGCAATCGCTCGGCGCATCAAACTGCGCTCTGCCTCTACCCAATCTTTTTCACCGCAATCTAGGGTTGAGAATTCCTTGTCGAAATTACCGGCCAGAGGCCCCTGGGCTTCAAGCGGCCCAACCGTGGTACCGGTGGAGGCCAAATAAACCGGAAGATCATAGCGCCATGTTTGTTGTCTAATCTTACTCACAGACTCTCGCTCCTTTCAAAAAATCTGTTCAATGAATAAACGGATGATGCCCAGAACAGCTGCTGAGACCACACCGAATACGATGACGGATCCGGCGAGTGAAAACAGATTGGTGGCTATGCCGAGCACGATTCCCTCACTTTTATGTTCGAGAGCGGCACTGGTAATGGAATTGGCGAATCCAGTCACCGGAACAATTGAACCCGCACCTGCAAAACGAGCCATTTTATCGTACAAGCCAAATCCGGTCATTAAAGCCGCAATCAGTATCAGCGTTGCCGAAGTCGGGTTCCCCGCCGTTTCTTTGGTAAAGTGAAAGAAATGAATATAGAAGGTTTGCATGAATTGACCGATTAGACAGATCATGCCGCCAGAAAGAAAAGCCTTCAAACAATTTCCAAAATAAGGGATCTTCGGCAGAAAAGGTTTGATATTTTCACTATAATTTTTCGGATCGTTAAGCATTCCATACTTCTCCCTTCCGTCACTGTAACGATGTAAATAGTATTTGTTGCGATCGGAAAATTATCCCTGATTTTTATTGAAGTTCAGAACACCGCGAAAAAAAGAGCCGAATGGCTACTCAGCCATCTGACTCTTAATCTCTTCCAATATTTTTTTCTCAAGACGAGAAACTTGGACCTGTGAAATACCCAGACGTGCTGCAACCTCTGTCTGCGTCTGATCTTTGAAGTAACGAAGATAGACAATCAGCTTTTCCCGATCGCTTAACCGCTCGACCGCTTCACGAACCACCATTCTATCGAACCATTTGCCGCTCTCTCCATCAGAGATCTGATCAAGGATGGTTATCGGGTCGCCGTCATTCTCGAATACCGTTTCATGAATCGATGAGGGCGCCCGAATCGCTTCCTGAGAAAGGACAATGTCTTCAGCAGAAAGATCAAGCGCTTCCGCAAGCTCGCTGATTGTCGGATTCCTGCCTAGCTTTTTAGACATTTCATCCTTTTTTTTGCGGACACGTATTCCCATCTCTTTGAGCGATCGACTGACCTTCACTGCACCATCATCGCGAATAAATCGCTGAATCTCTCCGATAATCATCGGTACCGCATAGGTCGAAAATTTGACATCATAAGTCAAATCGAATTTATCCACAGATTTCAATAGGCCGATGCAGCCGATTTGAAACAAATCATCGGGTTCATAGCCTCGATTAATAAAACGTTGAACAACTGACCAGACCAGTCGCATATTTTTGGAAACCAGCCGATCGCGGGCCTCGTGATCACCCGATTGACTGCGTTTGATCAGTTTTTTCACTTCATTATCATCAAGCAAAGGTTCCTTGGCGCCAATTTTCCGATCAAGCTCCATTTGCATGTCTCCCTACTTGCATACCGCGCGGTTGTGGGTAACTTCCTTAGTCATGAAGATCGTCGTTCCCTTGCCAACCTCCGTTTCAACCATTACGTGATCCATGAAGTTTTCCATGATCGTGAATCCCATCCCGGAGCGTTCCAGTTCAGGCTTGGTTGTGAACAAGGGCTCTTTGGCCCGTTCCACATCAGCGATGCCGATCCCATCATCGTGAATACTCAGACTCAGCACGCCTTCTTCCATCTGGGCCCAAATCCGGACCATACCTTTGCCGTTATTCTCATATCCGTGGATAATGCAATTCGTCACGGCTTCTGAAACGACTGTTTTTATCTCGGTCAACTCTTCCAGCGTTGGATCAAGCTGGGCAACAAAAGCAGCGACAGCGACCCGGGCAAAGGATTCATTGGCGCTGATCGCGAGAAAATCGAGTGTCATCTCATTTTTCATTCAAGCCACCCCCAGCGTATGAAGCGCATAATCTTCATTCGTTTCAAGACGGATGATTTTAAACATCCCGCTGAGTTCAAACAAGCGCCGTACAGTAGGCGATATCGAACAAACCACCATTTCGCCGCCAAGTCCGGAAATTTTTTTATAGCGCCCGAGAATGACACCGAGTCCGGAACTGTCCATAAAAGAGAGATTGCCGAGATTTAAGAGAATATGCTGGACGATTTCTTCCTCCATCACCGCATTGACACGTTCTCGAAGGAGATCGGCTGTATGATGATCCAATTCTCCTTCAAGACGGATACAAAGTACGCCGTACTTGACTTCCAAATCCATTTTCAGACTCATTGCATGCTCCCCTCCCATAATTTCTCCACAAGCTTTTCCTGAATCGGAAAGCTTGCTCATGCAAAACCCTCTCGTTTTACAGGTTCTATAAAACAAGATTCTTTATCTATGAATCGAATTCCTTCCCAATGACAGAACTAGTGTCGATTCAACAAAAATAGTGTTTTTCCACAGAAAAGCTGACGGAATTTTTTGCGACAGCGTCATTCAACTCCTGATTAATGGGTCAAAATCGTTCCTGCACTTCGTTTAAGCAACTGCCACCATGACGCCCGATCGACTCTTTGTTTGACAATCAGCGGTGTTTTTGAAAGCATTTTCCCCTTTTTCTTAATGATCAGGTAGCCGGCAGTTGTTCCCGCTTTAATCGGCGCTTTCAACTTACCTTTCATTTCAATTGTTTTCTTCATTCCATTGGCATTTTCTCCTTTTTTCAGGAGCAGGACCACAGGGCGTCCGGTCACAAGAGGAACATGGCTCACGTCCCCTTTTTCGACTTTCTCGCTAGCCATCAGCTTATCCTTCTTTGCCAATTCTTTAATCGTGTAGCTAGCAAAAGCCTGATCCATCAGTGAAGCCACCTCTTTATTGCGTTCTTTCGGTGTCCGGGCCCCCATGACAACGGCAATCACACGCATGCCGTTCCTTTTTGCCGTCCCCGTCAGGCAATATTTTGCTTCATTTGTGAAGCCGGTTTTCATACCATCTGCACCGGGATAGGTCTTTATTAACTTATTCGTATTAACCAGCCAGAACTTCTTATCCGTATTCTCGCGCAGGTAGTCCTCATACTTCGACGTATAGTTAAAAACACGCTGGTAACGAGCCAGTGCTTGTGCCATGACGGCCATATCATGAGCCGTGGTATAATGATTTTTGACGGGAAGACCGGTCGGATTTTCAAAATGAGTGTGGGTCAGTCCGAGCGCTTTTGCCTCCTCATTCATTTGGCGCACGAATGCTTTGCTCGATCCGCTAACATATTCGGCCATCGCTACGGATGCGTCATTACCAGAAGCGATCGCAATCGCACGCAACATTTCATCGACAGTCATTGTTTCACCAGGCTCCAAAAATACCTGCGAACCGCCCATTGATGCTGCATATTCGCTGACACTGACCTTATCTTTTAGCGAAATCTGATGATGGCTCAGTGCTTTGAAGATTAATAGCAGCGTCATAATTTTTGTCATACTGGCAGGCGGTAATTCTTTATTCGCGTTCTTTTTGTAAAGGATTTTTCCGGTTTCCTCTTCGATGACAATTGCTGACTTCACCGCCCCTTCCTTTTCTCCTGAAGACGGGCGATGAGTCTCCGCAAACGCATTCGACGCAGGGCTCACTAGGCCAAAAAGCAAGGCCAGACAAATCAAACAAGCAAAAAATGACTTCATGAATCTACCTCCCACTGACTATAATCTTTAGCATTGTCCCCACAATCCAATGTTTTATACGGACAAAAAGGAAGAAAAGAGCGAGAGATTCGCTGTCTGTCAGCTTTTGAGAAGGCGATAATTGATCAGGCAATTGCCATGAAAGGATTAAAAAAACACTCGAACCAGTGACAAACCAGTCCGAGTGTTTCATAATCAACCTTTGCTTTCATCAGAAATTATTCATTTTTTGATATCAAGCGATGCGAGAATGTTCCGAACGAGTGAGGTAAAATGATCTTTTACCCGATCTGCCGTTTCGATCACCTCTTTATGTGACAGCGGCTGATCGAGAATTCCGCAAGCCATATTGGTAATGCATGATATACCCAGCACACGCAGTCCGGCATGTACGGCAGTAATTACCTCCGGAACTGTGGACATCCCGACAGCATCTGCTCCCATGGTCCGCATCATTCGAATTTCGGCAGGGGTCTCATATTGCGGCCCATGTGTCGCCAGATAGACGCCCTCACGAACCTTGATCCCCAATTTACCCGCTTGCTGGTGGGCAAGTTTGATTAGGCTGCGATCATAGGCCTGCGACATGTCCGGAAAGCGCGGACCGATCACTTCATCATTTGGTCCGATCAGCGGACTTGAGCCGAGCAAATTAATATGATCCTTGATCAGCATTAAATCGCCAGGATTGAAGGAGGTGTTGATCCCGCCGCATGCATTGGTCACGATCAACGTCTGAACCCCCAGCGCTCTCATCACGCGAACCGGGAATGCCACTTGCCCCAGCGAATAACCTTCGTAGTGATGATAACGTCCCTGCATCGCCACGACCTTTTTCCCTTCAAGCGTTCCGATTACAAATTGACCCTTATGGCCCTGAACAGTTGGTTCCGGAAAATAAGGGAGAGAGTGATAAGGAATTCTATCGGCACTCTCTATTTTATCGGCAATATCCCCAAGTCCAGAACCGAGAATCAGACCAATTGTCGGTTCCTGCCGACATGTTTGCTGAATCGCAGTCAATACTTCTGTAATTTCGTTCATCGGAAAGTTGTCCCCCTGTCTTCTCACTAGTTTCTCGCGCAATCAGGCGCGCGGATGATATCGGCGGTAAAAATCTTTCAACAGCGGTTTGGCAGCTGTCGGAAGATGCTCGGCAGTCAGCAGACTTGTCCGCCCCAATAGGGTCTCAACAGATTGCAAATCGGCGCCATTCTCCAGCAAATGAGCGGCAAGCGTTTGTCTGAGCGTCTCCGGAGACAAAGAACGCTTAATTCCGGCAATCTCTGCATAGTGTTTCAGAATTTTCCAAACTCCCTGACGCGTCAGACGTCGCCCCCTGTGATTGACGAACAGCGGTCCGCCTTCTTTTTCCCTTTGTTCTATGTACTTGCGGACGGCCTGTTCGGCATATTTGCCGAGCGGAAGAATCCGTTCGCCTCCCTTTTCTCCATGACAATGAATAATTCCGATCACGAGATTCAGATCGCGGCAATCCAATTGTATTAATTCACTCACATGCATTCCGGTGGCATAAAGCACTTCCATTATTGCCCGATCCCGCCGTCCGCTTGCCGTCCTCGTGTCCGCGGCAACAAGGAGCTGTTCAACCTCCGGATAACTCAGTCGTTCGGGGGGATGGGATTCAACTTTTGGGACATTGATCATATAGGTTGGATCGACAGATTGCAGCTTCTGAACCATGAGAAAACGGTGCAGGCGCCGAACAGCCGTTGCCTTCCTCGCAACCGTAGCCTGTGCATTCCCCTGATCTTTGATCCAGTAAAGAAACTTTTTGACGATTACCTCATTGACCTGCATCCAGGTGGAACAGCCTTGCTGATCCAGGAATTCACGGTATTGATGCAGATCGCGGCGGTAAGCATCAATTGTATTCGCTGAGAGATGCTTTCTGCCAGACAGATCCTCAAGGAAAAATGAAATATCCTCGCTGAATTTCTCCATTTTCATTCCCCATCCCTCAGAAATTCAATCAGCCTCTGATAGCGCTGCGGCCTTCCTGAATTTTGCCAATAGCCGGTAGGTTCAAGAGAGAAGCGGCCCACCTTGACCGCATCCGCTCCGGGCAGATCATAGCGATGTACGTGTTGCTCGTGGTAATCTACCCAGTTCAGGCCAAAATAAAAAGCCGCAGTGAGCAAACAGAATAAGAAAAAAATTTTAAGTAGCGCTAACGCTTGCCAGATGAAGTGTTTCACCATTCCTCACCTCTGCTCCTGTGTACATGCTTTTTACAGCATATGCAGCAGCTGCGCAAAAAAGAGTGTCTAAAGCGTTTTTAACGGTATTTCTCGCAAGAAAAAGGCTCACAAAAAGAAACTGCTCATACCTTTTCAAGAAAAAGCAGCCCTGTTTTGATTAAACAGGCTGCCTTCGACTTTGCAGATTGAATCCGGAAAGATGGAATACCCTTACCGGATTAACCCGCCGTCCTTATACTTTTTCCACTTCGTGGGTCCCCGTCTCCGGATCAGTTTTCGATTCGTCTTGTTCTTCCTGATGTTTTTCCAAACAGCGATGGCAAATTCCATGAAAAGTGAGCCGATGATCCTTGACTTTGAAATGCCATCTACGTTCCACGACCTTTTCCACTTCGCCGAGTAAATCTTCCTGAATCTCATCGACAGCACCACATTCGATACAGACCAGGTGATGGTGAAAGTGATTGGCACCTTCCCGGCGCAGATCGTAGCGCGAGACCCCGTCACCAAAGTTTATTTTATCGACCACTTTTAACTCGGAGAGCAATTCAAGCGTCCGGTAAACGGTTGCGAGTCCAATCTCAGGAGCCTTTTCTTTGACCAGCAGATAAACGTCTTCAGCACTAAGATGATCCTGCTCATTCTCAAGTAGAACGCGAACGGTTGCTTCACGCTGCGGTGTCAATTTATACTTCTGCGAATGCAATTGCTTCTTAATACGGTTAATCCGGCCTTCCTCCACAAAAATCCCCCCTGATAACGGACAAGGATGAATCATCCAGACTAATTGAACAATGGAACTGGACAGTTGTAAAAATTCATCGCCATATCAACGCAAACGCACTGTAAGAGATAAGCGGATTTTCAGCCTGCGTTCCCGTCTGATTCCTATTTAATCAACAAAATTATAATCCTTATCGAAAGGGGTGTCAATAAAATAAAATGATTTCTATTTTATAATTATTATATTTTGAGAAAGGAAAATCAAAGTGTGATGGCAATCCAAGTGTTCCTCTTTTTCAATTAGAGTGTTATCCCCGGTTAAAAGGCAAGCATCCGGATCAGTTGCGGCGAAACATAGGCTTCGAAAGCGCAGGCAATCGCAAGCACTCCGCTTGAGATCAATAACACGACGAGATAACCGATGAACTGCGGCATTAGAGGCTCCCGTCGCACCTTCATCAGTAAATGGCGAATAATTTTCAGCGAACAGGCAACGGCAACGACAGTTAGGAAAATATCATTGGGAATGATCAACAGGTTCTGTGGAAACACACTGACCATTGCCACCCAAAAGCCCTTGAAACCCATTTGACTGACTAAAAAACCGACCGTGAATCCGAGAAACATGCCTTTGACAAAAATCAGGATGAATAGAACAGGCAGCCCAATCACGGAAAGACCGAGAATCCATATCAGACTGAGGTTCTGAAAATCAGTACCGAGGCTTTCTTTGAATAGCAAATGCGGGTCAGCAATTTTACCGTTCGACAGTTCGCCAAAAAAGTTTTGCATATATTGAAGAAGATCGTTTCTGACTGCATAGGATAAACTATTAACGACAACGGCGCCAAAAATGATCCCCATCAAAAAAAGGGCAGTGATGAATGTGTATAAGGAACGATAGTCTTTGAAATGTTGTCCGATGAGCTGCTTCAGCCTTTGTCCGATCATCTTTGCAGACCCCCTGCCTGTTCTTCACGCAATAAATCTATTAAATAGTCTATGATTTATCACGCAAACTATGACAGGCAGTCTGCCCCATCGAAAAACAGATCGCTATTTGCGATTGCCTGAATCCCGCAAAATCAACCGGCAACTGAAAAAAGTCGAATCAGCGGCTATGCAGCTGTAAAAACTGGACACCGAGTATTGATTTTGCGTCAGCAATCCGCCCATCACCAATCATTTCCATAGCTTCAGTTAAACTGACGGCAGCGTTCTCAAGAAACTCATCCTGATCCAGATGCTGGGTTCCCGCTGTCAGCGCATCAGCAAAATACAGATGGATGAGTTCATCTGAAAATCCAGGAGAAGAGTAGAAAGAAGCGACTCGCTTCATTTGCGTGCAGCGATAACCGGTTTCCTCCTCCAGCTCACGTGCTGCGGCATCATCCGGATTCTCACCAAGCTCCAATTTACCCGCGGGAATTTCATAAATGGTTTTGTCCAGCGGATAGCGGTATTGCCGGACAAGCAGCAATTTTTCTTCGCTGTTTACCGCGATAACGGCCACAGCACCCGGATGCCTGACGACTTCCCGCGCGGATTCCTGACCATTCGGAAGTTTGACTTTATCTCGAAAAAGATGAACCACTCTTCCTTTAAATATTTCCTTCGATTCCAGTCTTTTTTCGGTGAAGTCCTCCATTGCACGTGCACATCCTTCTCAGATATTTTATAGTCCTAGCTTTGCTCTCTTATATTAACATGGCGAATCTGCAGCTAAGAATCATAAGGGCTAATCCCCTATTAAGAATTTTTTACTGAATTCTCCGCACGCCACTGGCGATCTGCTGATAGCAGAAACACCGCGTTTGATGGTCATTCACCATACCGGCAGACTGCATAAAGGCATAGCAGATCGTCTCGCCAACGAATTTAAATCCACGCTTTTTCAAATCTTTACTCATCTTCCGCGATTCCTCTGTGGACGCGGGAATCTCGCTAAGCTCCGTATAATGATGCTGAATGGTCCGTCCGCCTGTAAAGGACCAGAGATAGTCGCTGAACGAACGCTCCTCAGCGATGACCAGCAGGCAGCGCGCATTGTTAATAATCGCTTCAATTTTGCGCCGATTACGGATGATTCCGCGATCTTCCATCAGCTCGTTCACCTTTTCAGGCGTAAAATCAGCAATTTCCCGCGGATCAAATCCGTTAAAATCCCGTCTGTAATTCTCCCGTCGTTTAAGCACCGTAATCCAACTCAGCCCGGCCTGCATGCCTTCCAGACAAAGGAGTTCAAACAGCTTTTGCGGATCATGCAGGGGTCTTCCCCATTCCTGATCATGATACGCAAGATAAAGCGGATCGCTCGTTGGCCAGGCGCAGCGTTCCCGTCCATCGCCCTGCGCTCCACTTAAGTTAGCCATTTCCAACCTCCCCTAAATCATTCACTATCCTTGTTTTAAAAACAGCCTCCATCTGATGCAGGAAAAGTTCGTGCTGACCGGTGAATGTCGCCATTCCTTTACTGTGGGCCACAGTCTGATAGCCGCGCGAATACGCTCCATAAGCGGTCAGATAGTCGCAAATATCGGTACAGACGCCTGTCAGATGCACGCAATCAATATGATAGGCCTTCAGAATTTGGTCAAGGTTAGTCGCGATAAAAGCATCATATTCCGGCTTAGGCAGAAAAATAACGCCCGCCTCCTGCATATGCGCCTGATACCATTCGCCAAGCGGGCCCCAGAGTTTGGCTCCCCAGCTCCCTTTCACATTATGGACTGGCCAAAGTTCAAAATGCGGATCATCCGGCTCATGGGCATCCATACAGAAAATAACCGGTTTCTCTTCCTGGTGGAAACGGGTAGCAAGTGCGGTAATATAAGGGACAATCTCCTGAGCAGGCTTTCCGGCAGTTAGTCCCCCTTTATCATCAACAAAGTCATTGCTCATATCGATGACGAGTAAGGCCTCTCTCGACATGATTCATCCCTCCTCGTGCAAATTTGATCTTATTTTATATAATTATCTCATATTTGCGGAATGAATGATTAATTTTAAAAAAAATACTCAGCGATAGGTTTGAATAAAAGACGATGTTAACGTTGTATTGCCTATTGGCTGTGTGGATTTGAGCAAACGGGCGAAAACGCTCACTGATCGCCTGCGGAAACGAGCGTCTGAAGTGAAAAATAGCAACCACGTAGAACAGAACCAAATCAAAAGGAATGCAAGAAGCGAACATCATTCCTGCTCCCCTTGATTTCCCCATCAAAAATGAGCCAGAGCCCATGATCAGACATCATAGAGTCCTCCAAAATCTCTGCACCTTTATACCGACAGGCCGCTTGATGATTTCCTGCAAGCCCTTCCATATTGATTGTAGATCATCTTCCGTCTATACTTTGGGGAGAATACAAGATGATAGTTGCTTAACAATTTGGTATGGGCTAAACTGTTCGCTTGATTAGCCCTTTCCAGTCCTTCTTTTCTTGAACAACAATATAGACTGAACATCTATATTCTGCCGAAATGAAGTAAAATAAGAGAATTATCACGCAGTCCCCGAACTGAACAGGGCGTTACGATTAAGTTGAAAACTGATTAGACGAGGGAGAGCTAGATATGAACAAATGGACTAAATTATTCATGGTTTCAGTCCTTGCTGTAGCGAGCTTACTGACTGTAACATCATGCAGTACATCCAATAAACCCAATAAGCCCAATAAACCAGCAGAAACAATTAAAGTGGGCTACACGCCTTTAAAGACAGCAGGCTCCACTCGTAACGTGGCTGCTACGGGTAAAAATGCCCTTTATACAAAACCCGGCACGGTAAAAGGGGCTAAACGAGTGGCTTCCAAGAGTAAGATGGCAAAATTTGCTTCTTATACTGGTGCAGATGCTAAATATTACTATTTTAATCGGATGAACCACGCTTATAAGGGTTCCACTTATTATTTCCGTGCCTACGGTTATAAAATCACCCACACCGGTTCCGTTTATTATCGTGTCGTGACGATGAATGGTTACTATCGGGGTTACGTCTATGGGGGCAAAAAAGTCGGTTCATTTGCTGGCGGGGTTAAAAAAGCAGCGACTACCCAAGCCACGACAATTCCTGCTAACTTTAAGGATTACGTCGGGATTGTCATTCCAGGTACTGTTTGGAATTATCCTCCCTACACTCAATACAAGACTAAACGATTGGGTAAAGTAAACTGGACAATTCCAAGTCTGGCTAAATTTAAAGTCATTAAGGCTGTAAAACGGACTCGGGAACAAGATATTTACTACTACCTTGAACCTCAAAATAACCCAGCACCTCCAGATTTTCCCTTCCGTACTCCGTCAGGAGTTCGGATTAATAAAAGATCTCAATATATCCCAGTACCTTCAGGTTGGGTAAGTGCTCAATACGTTATTTCTTACAGTGAAATTGAAAACAATCAAGGAATTATTGATAATTGATCGCTCTAACGCGTCATTCATGTACTATAAACGATCAAATAAAAAAGAGATTGAGGTTGGCTCCCCCTTATTATTAACTTGTTGAGTTATAATGAGACAAGATAGAGGGGGATTTAGCTATGAACAAATGGACTAAATTATTCATGGTTTCAGTCCTTGCCGTAGCAAGCTTATTGACTATAAAATCATACAATATTTTCAATACAGAAACAATTAAAGTAGGCTACACGCCTTTAAAGACAGCCGGATCAACCCGTAACATAGTCGCTACAGGTAAATACGCCCTTTATACGAAACCCGGCACGGTAAGATGGGCTAAACTCGTGGCTTCCAAGAGCCAAATGGCAAAATTTGCTTCTTATACTCATGCAGATGCTCGTTATTACTACTGGAATAATAGGAACCACGCTTATAAGGGTTCCACTTATTATTTCCGTGCCTACGGTTATAAAATCACCAACACCGGTTCCGTCTATTATCGTGTCGTGACGATGAATGGTTACTATCGGGGTTATGTCTATGGGGGCAAAAAAGTCGGCTCATTTGCCGGCGGAGTTAAAAAAGCAATGACTACCCAAGCAACAACAATTCCTGATAACTTAAAGGATTATGTCGGGGTTGTCATTCCAGGTACTGTTTGGAATTATCCTCCCTACACTCAATACAGGACTAAGCGATTAGGTAAAGTAAACTGGACAATTCCAAGTCTGGCTAAATTTAAAGTCATTAAGGCTGTAAAACGGACTCGGGAACAAGATATTTACTACTACCTTGAACCTCAAAATAACCCAGCACCTCCAGATTTTCCCTTGCGTACTACGTCAGGAGTTCGGATTAATAAAAAATCTCAATATATCCCAGTACCTTCAGGTTGGGTAAGTAGCCATTACGTTGTTTCTTACAATGAAATTGAAAGCAACGAAGGCATTATTCATAATTAATCGCTCTAACGCGTCATAACCTGTCACTCATTAACGATCAAATGTCATCTTGCGCAGTTAGTGATAACCATTCAATGGAAAACGTGTAATGATTCGGTTGGCTCCCAACCCTTATTATTAACTTTCAATGATGTGAACCCCAAATGCGGGGTTTTATGTTTCGCACGCTACGCGTACAACGGACTAAAGCCCATCTTTAGTCATCACTTGTGCATAACCCTATTCTCTTAAAGTAAGTAAGTAGCCAACACAAAAGAGTTCCCCCCACAGCGGATGAGCAGGACGTTAAAACATACGTGTTATTGGCGGCGGGTTCTAACCAATAGTAACGGGTGAACCGCTCAGTTATTGCACCGGATAGGCTGCTACGAAAAAATGACTGCGCTTAAACGGATTCCCATATTATGATGAACTGGATCAGATCGAAACACGGGCCGACGACGACGCTGCGAGCTCTTTATAACGTCAAATCATGCAAAATGTTTTGTATTTTATGTGCTTTCATTGGCTTTCTCATGAAACGTAAATCCTCGAAAATGCTTTTATACAGACATCTTCAGGGATTTATTGACGTTCTACTGACGTTTCTAAAGCGGAGACAGTGGGAGTCGAATTGTTAGTTTTTCCATTGATACTAAAGCATTTTCTAAATCATTGCGCAAAAGCACTTCAAACATATGACCAATATTCTTACCTGCTATTAATTCTTCCTGTTCAGACAGTGGATTACCGCAGCTGAGGTAGTTGTCATTTCTTGTATACATCACCACGAAAACCTATATTTTCAACGTAAAGCAGTATACTATTGTCGTGGATTTTATAGATAATTCTAATATTTCCCACTCATTTCCGTTATAAATTATTTTCACCCTTCACTTTTTTAATGGTCGTCGTTCCGTAAGGATCAGCTGCCAAGTTATCAATTTCTTCTTTTATTTTTCTCTGATCAGCTTTACTTAATTTTTTTTAAAATTTTGCTGAACTCCTGCTTAATTCAATTTTATAGGGTTTCATTCCTTATCGTCTCCAAACACTTCCTCATAAGATACAGTATTTCCATTTTTTAAGTCTTCTTCTGCTTCATTAAATGCTTTTTTTCCTCTTCAGTGAGTGGCTCATCATCATAAGGAATAAGGGATTTCTTGTATTCAATAATTTTTTTATTAATTTCTTCAAGCTGTTTTTCAGGCAAGTTTAAAATTTCCTGGATTAAATGTTCTTTCAACGTTGACTTTTCCATTGCCATTTTCAAATCACCTCAGCTTTCATTATTCACCACTAACTCAATTTTACCATAGATTACTAAACCAATGAAATCCGGTGAAAACAGGATTGTCAAGCGTTTGAAAACAAAAATTTTTGCTTTCTGAAATACGGTTGGTCGTATCAGATTCGTGATTACTGAAATAAACAAAGTATTAGGAAAACATCTTTTTCGTTGCCCGCAGCAAAGTTTTAATATCCTTATCGTAACGAGGCGTTTTAACCAGTCGGGACATCGGAATGCCCGCAAAATGATAAGCGGCGATTTCTCCTGAACGGACGGCACTTTGCTCGGTGAAAATCATCTGATAGGGCTGTTCAACAAATTCACCGGTGAACGCAAGATTTGTTGAATGGTCGGGAATGACCTCCGGCCGATCAATTTTGGCGCGATTGTTGAATAATGCCGAAGCGTAAGGCATATAGACAGGAATGTTGTTAATTACACTCGCCAGGATGGCCTGTTCCTTTTCCTTGATATTGATCGGACCGGGATCGACTTTCGATAACTGGCCGATTAATTCTTGCAGCATCTCTTTACCTGTCATTTCAATATATGGTTTATCAATGAATTCCCCATGCCGGCGTGGATAGAGGAAATAACCCCAGATCACTGTTTCATTGGATTTTTGACTGGTAAAATGCGGTTGATGATGTACCACGATGGACATCGTGACATCTTTTTGCTGCAGCGGCGTCTCCGGTACAGTTGAAATGAACGAATTTAAGGCGTTGCCGGGAACTTGTCCTGTAATCCGCACAATTTCATTGAGCAAGGAATGATCTTTCGTGGTCAATGTAAAGCTTACCCATTCACTGGCGTCGCGATCGGCGAAGAACTTGTCCGGATTACCCAGGTTATAAAAATGTGACACTGCCTGCTTCCATAAACTGGATGCCGCACCATAGTCCATGTTTTCCGCGGCTGGAGTATGATAGTCACCCAAGGTAGCAGAATCGGTAATCGACCCATTCGTAAAAATAACCGCTGTATCTTCATCGACCGATACCTGTTCTTCTTCATTTGTTTTCGTGTTAATCATTTTGATTCCGGTCACCGTGATTTCATCGTTCATTTTGGTGTCTTTAAATTCAAACTCCGTTACCAAACGATCAAGCACGATGTTGCACCCTTGTTGCTTGAGATAATGGATTAGCGGCAGCATAATGCTTTCATATTGGTTGTACCGGGTGCGATTCACACCGACTAAATGATCGATTTGGGTGAATTCATAGATCATTTGATGCATATAGCGCCGCAGTTCCTGTGCTGAACTCCGCGTCCGGAAAGCAAAGGTGGTCTCCCACATATACCAGAAGTTAGTCTGAAAAATGTGCAGACTATCTTTGAAATAAGCAGCAATCGTGACGTTGTCCAGCTTTTCTTCCTCGTCGTCGGGCATCATAATTAATTTGGTGAGCAGCCAGCGATCTTTATTATTAAATCCTAGTTTTCCTCCATTGACAATGCCTTTCCCGCCTTGCAGCAGCCGTGCTTTATCAAACGTCCGATGCTTGGCATCGAAATCACGCGTATCCTCGGCTGCCGTCATGCCTTGCTCCGTTGCTGAAGGAATGCGGTTCAGCAGATCCATGAGGTCGACATAGGTGCGGTAATTCAACATTCGTCCGCCACGGGCCACATAGCCCTTTGTATTTTCCAACGGGTGATTCTGATTCCAATAGTCACCGGCGATCGTACTTGCACCCGCTCCGTCATTTGAACCATGATCATCTAAAGAATAAAAGGTGATATCGTTTCCTTGCCAATGACCCTCTTGAATAAGATAAACCGCAGCAGACATATTCGCCAGCCCGGCACCAATCATCATCGCCTTTTTCTTTATCATCAGGATACCTCCCCGTTATTTTGCTTCATCTTTACACATAAAGAGCTGAAAATTGGTAATTTTAGCTACAGACAAGTCTCTCGGTTAGAGTGTCATGACCGACTTTCATATTTCAGATAAGCATCCGCATCATCATGAAACAGTTGCATTTTTACCGCAAGTGCATAAGCACCCATTGCGACGATACCGAGTACCACTAAACCGCTCCATACGTACTTTTTCAAGTTGCCCACCTCTTCCATAAATTGAACTGAGATCATCATTTGAATTGTTCCGGCAAAAAAATAGTTACAAATGTAACTAACTGTATTATAATTGAAACGGTTTCATCTTTCAATTAAAATCACTCTTAATAATAAGTCTGTCCGGAGGAAGGCGTATTATGAATAAAAAAAGTGCCCGCACGCAGCGGCAGGCAGAAAACGCTTTATTTGAACTCATGCAATCCAAGGCATTTGCGACTATCTCGATTACTGAAATCGCCAATACGGCGAATATTTCCCGTATGGCCTTTTATCGAAATTACAAGACAAAAGAAGATGTCTTAAACGGTTTTATTCAAGGAGAATATGATCGCTTTATTGCGGATATTTCCGAGCACCATTTAGACCAAATCACTCAGTTGCTACACGTTTATTTCGCTTATTTTCAAGCAAATCCGCAAATTCTTTTGGCGATTGTCAATGCTGGTATTGAAGGAATCGCTCTTCGAAAACAGACGGACTATTTCATGGATTTTTTCAAACGAAAAGTCAAAGACAGACAGCGGCCCTCGCAATATGAAGTGGGTTATTATTCCGGAGCTATCTTTTCCGTTTTATTAGATTGGGGTCAGAGCGATTATCAAATTCCCGTTAATGAAATGACGCAATGGTTGGTTAAAAAAATCAGTAAAGATATCGACGCGACTGATCTCCATTTGGATTTTTAATGCCAGTCATTCATTGAAGAAATACTCGACAATTCTCCTTTTTCTGACCAGATGATGAAATTGAGCCCTTACCAATCCGATCAGTTGCACCGCCTCAATAATTTGGTAAAATAAAAGAAGATTAGCTACATCTTAAGAGAGGATACTTGCCATGAAAGCAATCTCAACTACAGAAGAATTCCAACAAATCATCGATAGTCCTAAAACCGTGATCATCAAATTCGAGACCAGCTGGTGCCCAGACTGCAAACGGCTGAATATGTATGTAGATGAACTTGTTCAGGAATTCACCTTTGAATGGTTTTCCTGTGATCGTGACCAATTTCCACAACTCGAAGAAAAATATGATGTCCTCGGCATTCCCAGTTTGCTTGCTTTCAAAAACGGCAAGAAAACGGATCATCTTCGGGCAGATGATAAAGCGCCCGATGAAATTCGTGCTTATCTTAAAGCACTGGATGCTTAAAAGAATGAACAATTATCAATCCCGAGATCCTGAATGTACAAAAAAAGCTGCTTCTGACGCCATGGGCGTAAAAGCAGCTTTTTTATGCCTGATGCTGATGAGCACAATCGGCATGACAACCTTCGAAATTCCTGCCTTCCAGTTGAATCGTCGAATGCTCCAAATGATAGCCAGCGAGGACCGACTCTGCGGCATGGAGAATTTGATCACGATTCACTTGCTCATTCACGGTCATGTGGCAGCTAAGCGAAAGAAATCCTGAAGTAATCGTCCAAATATGCAGATCATGCAGACTGAGGACTCCGTCAATCTGACTTAACTTGGAACGAACCTCTTCCAAGTCCAATTCACCCGGACGGCTTTCCATTAAAATATCAATCGATTCTCGAGTGACCTGCCAACCGCTGTGCAGGATAACGAGCGAAACCAGAATACTTGCGGCGGGATCGGCAAGCTGCCAACCGAAGAAATAAATCAGCAGCGCGGCAACAATGGCACCAATCGAGCCGAGCAGATCACCGAGAACATGGATCAAGGCACTCTTCACGTTCAGATTGTCCGCCGATTCACCGCGCATCAGTATCGCTGCTACAATCACATTCACCAGCAGCCCAATAATCGCAATACCTAACATTTCAAGACTTGCGACACCTGCCGGATGGCTGAAGCGGCTAATGGCTTCAATAATAATCCAGATCGAAATGACCAGCAGTAGGACACCGTTAAACAGAGCAGCTAATATTTCGAACCGGCGATAACCAAATGTTTTCGAATTGTTGGCGGGAATTTTAGCGCCGACGATCAGCGCGGTTAGACTTAATCCGAGAGAAATCGAATCACTGAGCATATGACCCGCATCCGATAAAAGGGTCAAGCTATGCGCCAGCATTCCCCCGGCTCCCTCAACCAGCATGAATAACGAAATTAAAATAAAGCTTACTAAAAGAGCCTTACGATTTGTATTCTCTCCGTGATGATGGTGAGGAGTGCGCGGCTCGGCATGACTGTTCAGAAGCTCCTGCTGCTGCGTCTTCTCAAAAGAACTGTTCATCATCTCACCCGCTTTTTTGTTGAAATATTCCTTTCACATATGAACAGCTATTCATATGTTTAATATGCTCTCTTTAACTCTCCTTGTCAAGGCGCCCTCCAACTCTTCTTCCAACTCCCGAGCCATCGTTCATTGAACACCGATTCACCGCGCATTCTATCGATAATTTCATTCAGCTTTGCTATACTTTAGGGGTACTGGATTCATACAAACTGTAAAATCGATACGGGAGGCCCTTATGAAGATTCTAGCTGTTCATCACAATGCCATTATCTGTTCTAATTATGCACAATCCAAGGATTTCTATGTCAATCTACTGGGATGTACGGTCATTCATGAGGCTTACCGAGAATCCCGGAAATCCTACAAACTGGATTTAAAATTACCGGGAGATACCGCCACTCAGATTGAACTCTTTTCATTTCCCAACCCGCCGAAACGGCCGACTGAGCCGGAGGCCTGCGGATTGCGCCATCTTGCGTTCGCGGTGAACAGTGTTCAGGAAACGGCAGCAGAACTTGAAAATAAGGGAATTCCCGTTGAGCCACTGCGCAAAGATGCCTATACGGGCAAATTCTTTACTTTTTTTCAGGATCCAGATGGTCTTCCACTTGAACTCTATGAAGGGTAAAAGTGGATTTTTCTCGTTTTTATCCTTTATTCATGCTAAACTGCTTGTAGATCATTTCATCGATTTGAAGGGAGCCATGTTACTTTGAGTGTACACATTGAAGCCCAGCAGGGACAAATCGCCGATACTATCCTCTTGCCTGGTGATCCGCTGCGAGCAAAATACATAGCTGAAACTTATCTTGAAAATCCGGTTCAATATAATCATGTCCGGGGAATGTTAGGGTATACAGGCTTTTACCATGGAGAACGCCTTTCCGTTCAGGGAACAGGGATGGGTATCCCGTCGATCTCGATCTATGTGAATGAGCTCATTCGAGATTATGGTGTTAAGAATTTAATTCGTGTCGGAACTTGCGGAGGCATTCAGAAGGATGTTCATGTTCGCGAAGTCATTCTGGCGATGTCGGCGACAACTGATTCGGCAGTCAATCATTCGACTTTTCCGCAAATTGATTTCGCACCGACGGCCGATTTTAACTTATTGCACCAAGCCTACCAGGCGGCAAAAAATGTCGGGGCAAACGTACATGTCGGCAGCATTCTTTCGGCTGACGTTTTCTATCGCGACAGTATGGCGATTCTAAAAAAACTGGCAGATTACGGCGTCTTGGCAGTTGAAATGGAGACAACTGCGCTCTATACATTAGCTGCAAAATACGGTGCTCATGCGCTGACTGTGTTGACCGTCAGCGATCATGTCTTCAATGATGAAGAAGATACGAGTGCAGAAGAACGCGAAAAAACATTTGATCAGATGATCCAAATTGCATTGGCTGCCGCTGCAAAAAAATAAAGACAAGTAACGAAAAGTCCCTCGGAAAGAGATCCCGGGGGTTTTTTTATCATTCAGTATTCTTCCTTGATAGCTTCCATTCCTTCAGTATTCGTTCATGATTCTTCAATAATTTAACCGTGGTACGGTCCAGATCGATAAAAGAATAATCCTCAGATTCCAGCGGATCGACGACGAGTTTACCTTTATATTGATGCGCTGTAAAAACAAGCGTCACTGGATAATATTGGTCACCGTTTGCTGCGGTCGCCAAGGTATCCTTTCCTGAAAAGACATTGAAGAGTTTCACTTTTTGAATGATCAAACCGGTTTCTTCAAATACTTCCCTCTTTGCCGTTTCTTCGGCAGATTCGCCAAGCTCCATTAATCCGCCCGGAAGCCCCCATGTCTCTCTCGGAAATTTTCTTTTCTGCAGGAGAATATTCCCATTCTTATCGATCAAGATAACCACCGCACCGGGTAATAGCAGCGGTCGATGCCCGAGAAGTGATCGTAATTCCTCAATATAGCCCATCCTCAATCATCCTCCCTAAAAACTAATTGTGCTTCCGTAATTGAAATAATTGATAGAGACGGGTGATAACCACTTTGCAAACGGCGTAAAAAGGAATAGCCAAGAGCATGCCGATAATACCAGCCAGATTGCCGGCTACGAGCAAAATACAAATGATCGTCAACGGATGAATATCCAGCTTTCGTCCCATAACAAGTGGTGAGACAACATTGCCTTCGATTTGCTGAACAACAACCACACCAATGATGACATAGAGCGCAAGAATTGGATCTTGAATAAAAGCCACGATTACAGCAGGTATCGTTGCAATGAATGAACCGATGAATGGAATAACATTCGTAAACAGAATAACAAGAGCGAGAACGAGCGAATAGTTCAGGTGAATCACAGAATACCAAATCAGAATAACCACAAAATCAAAAAGAAGCACAATCATTTGTCCCTGAATATATCCGCTCAGAGCCTGATCCATATCCGTCAGGATTTCCTTCGCTTTTTCACGGTGATACTCGGGAATAAATTTCAAGGCACCATTGGCCATTTTTTCTCCGTCTTTTAAGAGATAGAAAAGAATAAATGGTACAGTCACGACGATCAGAACGGTACCAGTAATCGACTGAATGATTGATAGAATATTATTGCCGATTGTCGTCATCATGTGAGTCAACGATTTCGAGAAACGATTAGTGACGTCAGTATAAGAAATCTCATCAAGATGCATTTTCATAAACATTTCACTATGCTGAAAATTATTTAATTGTTCGCCGAGTTGCTTGATAAGATTCGGCATACTCGTCACAAGCGACAGAAATTGAGAATAAAGCTGAGGACCGAACCAGATACCGATGGTGATTATCAGGCCGATTAACACAAAATAAATGAGCAGAATGGCCATCACTTTAGGAACTTTGAGCTTGCATAGACCGCGTACAAGCGGACGCAAGAGATAGTAAATTAGTACAGAAATAATGAGTGGGGCCGCGAGTGAGGTCAGAACAACGCTGATTGGTCCGAGAATAAAGGTTAATTTTGACGCGACGAGCAAGATTACTAGAGTGATGAGCAACCAGACAGCTATTTGGAAGTATTTGGACTTCGGCATTTCTTTTCTCCTAACCTTCATAGATATGAATAAGGTCTGTTTGAACATGAATACTCTCATTGTAACCTATTCTCATTCCATTAATCCAACATTTTACAGAATCTTTAATAATAACTTCGATGATGAATCCTGCTTATCCTGTATGTTTTTTGCTAAATTGATCACTTATTTAGGAAAGGGACAGCTTTATAGGCTGTCCCTTTCCCGCTTTATTTTTTCTAATTGAATATCAGAGAACAAGTTTAAAAGGAGTCTCAAGGACGCTCTTAACCGCTGTTAGAAAAGCAGCCGCTTGAGCTCCATCAATCGCCCGGTGATCGAAGGTCAGGCTGAGCGGCAGCAAGCTGCGTCGTTCAAGCTGACCCCCGGCGTATACGGGTTGATCATTAATCGTTCCGACCCCGAGAATACCAATTTCTGGAGAATTAAGCACCGGTGTAAAGAAGCCAATGCCATAAGCCCCTAGAGAAGTCACTGTAAATGTCGATCCGCTGAGTTCTAAATTCTCCAGCTTTCCAGAGCGTGCCATCTGGCTTGCCTGATGGATTTCCCGCGAAATCGCACTCAACGATTTCTTATCGGCATCCTTAATCACCGGAACGACCAAACCTTCATCTAAGGCAACCGCAACGCCCAAATGAACTTCCTTGTATTTCGTCAGCGTATCGCCTTGCAGGAGCGTATTCATTGCCGGATGATTCAGCAAGGCGTGTACTGTCGCCTTGGCGATGAAGTCTGTGATCGTCAAACGTACTTCATCATCTGCCGGATACGCAGCCCTCACCTGTTTTTGGAAGGCAAGCAGTTGCGTGACGTCAGCAGTTGTCTGCAAGGTCAACTGTGCGGTGCTTTTCAGACTATTAAACATCCTGTCTGCAATGACTTTGCGCATGCCGGTAATCTTCTTCACCTTTCCACTACTGGTCAATGGAGCGAGGGGACGGTTTTCAGCGGCAGAAGCCTCAGGCTGTGAAAGCACCGCCTGCTGCTTTTTCTCCTCTTCTTCCTTTTTTTCTGCAACCAACGCAACATCTGCCTTGGTAATTCTTCCAAGCGGGCCAGTACCCTCTATTTGTTTTAAATCGATTGACTCTACTTTGGCGAGTTTTCTTGCGGCCGGAGAGACACGCAGACGTGGTTCACTGTCCGATTTGATTTCTGAGGGCAGGCTTCCTGCAGTTTTCGTCTTTTGAATCGCGTCTAAGAGTTCTTCCGGAGTATTTACCGAGGTCTGATCGTTCGAACTTTTCTTTTCAATTTTTTCGCCGGCCTGACCAATATAACCGAGAGCTTTGCCGATTTCAACAACGGAGTCCTCCTCAGCCTCGATATTCAGTAAGATACCATCTTCAGGTGCTTCCAGCTCTTTTTCAATTTTGTCGGAACTGATTGAGACGACCGACTCTCCCTTCTTGACTGGATCGCCTGTATGCTTCAACCACTCAACAACTGTGCCCTCTTCCATACCCATTCCCATTTTGGGCATGATGATTTCCGTTGCCATGATCTATCACTCCTTTCAATGACAACCGATGTCCGATTTCCCGATTCAGCACTTAGACCGTCATGAAAACTTGATTACCGACCATCGCTTTAAACGCATCAAGAATTTTTTCGGGTGACGGCAGATAGATTTTTTCCAAAGCAGGTGAAAAAGGTACCGGACTATGCGGTGCGGTCACACGCTTGATCGGCGCATCCAGATAATCGAAAGCTTTATCACCGACAATCGCCGCGATATCCGTGGCCACGCTGCAACGCGGATAGGCTTCATCAACGATAATTAAGCGACCCGTTTTTTTTACAGAGTCAATAATCGTGTCTTCATCTAAAGGAGAGAGTGTGCGCGGATCAATGATTTCCGTACTGAATCCTTTTTCAGCCAGCAGATCCGCCGCCTTAAGTGCGGTATGGACCTGCTTACCAATGCCGACGATAGTCAGGTCTGAGCCTTTACGCTTGACTTCCGCTTTTCCAAAAGGAATTGTATAAAACCCCTCGCCCACTTCTCCCTTCATCGAATAGAGCGTTTTGTCTTCAAAAACGATAACCGGGTCATCATCAAAAATAGCCTGAATTAACAGTCCTTTCATATCATAAGGGTTGCTCGGAACGACGACCTTCAATCCGGGGATATGGGTAAATAAAGCATAGAGGCTTTGTGAATGCTGGGCCGCCGCATTAAAACCGGCACCGTCTATCGTCCGAATCGTTAAGGGCACCTTCGCTTTGCCGCCAAACATATAGTGAAATTTAGCGGCCTGATTCATTACCTCATCGAGACAGCTGCCGATAAAGTCATTGAACATTAATTCGGCAATCGGCCGCAGCCCGGTCGCCGCAGCGGAAACAGCCGCTCCCATATAACCAGCCTCGGCAATCGGCGTATCAATCACACGTTCTCTGCCGAATTCTTCAACTATACCCTTCGTGACGCCAAAAACACCGCCCCAGGCGCCCTCATCCTGCAGATGATCCACTTCTGCACCGCCAGCGACGTCCTCGCCCATTAGAATGACATCTCCGTCCTTGCGCATTGCCTGCCGAACCGCATCATTAATGGCTTCTGAATAAGTCATTTTAACTGTCATCAGATTCACCTCCAAAAGTTATCTATCAGAATTAGTAAGAAACATAAACATCAGTTGTGAGCTCTGAGCTATCCGGGAAAGGACTGTTCTCGCTAAAATGAATGGCCTGTTCAATCTCTTTCTGAACTTGTTCATCTATATTTTTGAGCTCCGCTTCAGAGATTAGCTGTTTTTCTTTGGTATAGTTCTGGAAACGGAAAATAGCATCTTCTTCATGCAGGGCTCGTTCTTGAATTTCTTTATCTTTATAAGTCTGTGTATCGCCTTCAAAGTGACCATAATCGCGATAAGTCAGGCATTCCAAAATCGTTGGTCCCTCGCCTGCGCGGGCCCGCGCAACCGCTTTGCCTGCCGCTGCATAGACAGCCGCTGCGTCGCGGCCATCAATCGTTTCTCCGGCAATTTTATACACCTTAGCAAAATCAGAGATTCGATCGGCTGCCGCTGCATAATCAAAGGTCGAGGCTTCACCAAAACCGTTATTTTCACAGACAAAAACGACAGGAAGTTTCCAAATAGCCGCCATATTAACGGATTCATGAAAGGTTCCATGATTACTGGCTCCATCACCGAAAAAGCAGACGGCAACGTTATCATTCTTCTTCACTTTAGCCGATAATCCAGCACCAATCGCAAGCGGAAATCCAGCACCGACGATACCATTTGCTCCGAGCATTCCTTTTGAAACATCGGCAATATGCATCGAACCGCCCTTCCCTTTGCACAATCCGGTCGCACGGCCGAAAATTTCTGCCATCATGCCATTCAGGTCGCAACCTTTAGCAATACAATGTCCGTGTCCGCGATGTGTACTGGTGATACTGTCATCATCTGACAGATGAGCACAAACACCCACCGCAACGGCTTCCTCACCGGCATAGAGATGAACAAACCCCGGAATCTCGCCCTTCTCAAAGATACCGTGAACCGCATTTTCGAACTGGCGGATTTCCTGCATCTTCTGATACATCCACTTGGCCTTTTCAGCAGTCAGGCTTTTGTACGAAGCTTCTGTTCCAGTTTGCATTCCGACTCCTCCCGTCGTTTACCGCCTCACGCAATAAATGTAAGCGGTTTCATTCGTTTCCATTTTAAACCTTCCCCTGCCTTTCTGCAAAGAATTGCACTTTTCTTTCAACTCATGATTGCTAAAAAAATGTTCTCCCGGACTCAGCCTCAGAACATTTTTTAAGTATTGAACATGTTTTGTTTTCTGCTTGAATCACGTTAACCGGTTGCGGTTACTTCATTTTTAACAAATTCCCGGCAATCCTTTCAAATAATCGAGGCGCCAACTGGTGAAACCAGGCACCAAGCCCCATATACCATGGCATATTCACTTCTCGTTTGTTTTTCTCGACCGCTCTGACAATTGCCGCCGCCACCTTCTCCGCACTTAACATAAAGCGGCCTGCATGCTTGGCATACTCGCCTTCCGGATCAGCCAATTTCATAAATGGTGTACGAATCGGTCCGGGATTAATTACTGTCACACGGACGCCTTGATTGGCAATCTCAAGACGCAGGCCATTGGAAAAGCCAATCACAGCATGCTTCGTCGCGGCATATACAGCAGCCTTAGGAGTCGCTAATTTTCCAGCAATGGAAGCGACGTTAACAAGATGACCTTGGCCACGTGCTAACATCGCTGGAAGAACGGCACGCGTACAGGCCATGAGACCGACAAAATTGACCGCGACCATTTTGTCCATTACCTGCCTGTCCATTTCATCAAAGGACTGAAAGATCCCAATTCCTGCACAGTTAATTAATAGGTCAGGTATTCCGAATTCCCTCATGATTTGCGAAAATATCCGGCTAACTGCTGCATAGTCGGTCACGTCCAGAACAAATGAAGCGGCCTGTTGCTGCTTTCTGCGAATTTCAAGCTCAAGATTCGCCAGTCTGCTCTCATTGCGGGCAAGTAAAATAACACGTGACCCTCTTTCAGCAAAAAGATGAGCAGCCGCATAACCCACTCCGCTGGATGCACCGGTAATCACGACAAGTTTCCCACTCAACATATTTCTTCTCCGTTTCATTTTAATTGTATTTATTACTAGTATAGAGGATCCTATCAGAAAAAGATGATTCAACAGAAATTGTTGACAGCCACTTCACCCTTCCTTTTTTTAAAAAAGAATCCGAGTTTTGCGGTGACAAAAAGATATTAATATTTTTAGAGAATAGTTTTTTAAAAATGAGTGACATATCTGCAACAATTTTTTGAATAAAAAGGAATCTTTGGAAAGGCTTTCATAAATAAATGAATATTTTTAATATTTAGTTGTTAAATCTGCTGACATCTTATGTTATAATAAGTCCATCATAGACGAGGGGAGCATTTAATTAATGACACTAGCTAGTACACCTGTCACTTTGAGCTTAGATACTTTGTGGCTTATGATTGCAGCAATTTTAGTTCTTTTTATGCAAGCCGGGTTTGCTTTTCTTGAAGCAGGCTCCCTACGCAGTAAAAATGCCGGACATATTACAGGCAAACAAATTATTACATTAGCAATTTCATCAATTGCATTTTGGGCTTTTGGTTATGGTATCGCTTTTGGAAGTGGGAACGGCTTTATCGGAACTTCATCCTTCTTCTTGAGCGGTATTCCAAATGGCCATGATTCCGTTTTCTTCTTATTCCAACTTGCCTTCGCCGCTGTATCACTGGCGATTGCCTGGGGCGGCTTTGCTGAACGTGCGAAGCTTTCTGTCTACTTCATTTTCGGGACCTTATTCGTCATTATTATTTATCCAGTTGTCGGTCACTGGATCTGGAGTTCGGATGGTTGGCTGTTCAAAATGGGCATGCAAGACTTTGCAGGATCTACGGTTGTCCATCTCCAAGGTGCGACTGCCGCTCTTATCGGAACATTACTTCTTGGCAAACGAATTGGCAAATTCAAGAATGGAAAACCAGTCACGATTCCGGCACATAGTATTCCTTTTGTTTTTCTTGGTACCTTCATCCTTTGGCTCGGCTGGTTCGGATTCAATGCCGGAAGTACAGCTTCTGCAGGTGTTGTTAAAGAAGGATATGGTCAGTTCTTCGGCTATGTTGCCTTGACAACGAATCTGGCTGCTGCCGGTGGTGCACTCGGTGCCCTGTTTACAGCAATGATCCTTTCCAAGAAAGCGGATATCGGTGCGATGTGTAATGGCGTGCTTGCAGCTCTCGTTGCGATTACTGCTGCCTGCGCCTTTGTTGAACCTTGGGCAGCAATTGTTATCGGCGCATTCGCTGGCGCATTCACATACTGGACATCAATCTTCCTTGAATCAAAAGGACTCGATGATCCAATTTATGCAATCTCCGTACATGGTATTTCCGGTATTATCGGAACGCTTTCTACTGGACTCTTTGCTGCGCCTAAGCTTGTCAGCATTGTCGGCGTCGGCAAAGCTGGACTTTTCTATGGTGGTGGTTTCCATCAGTTAGGTGTTCAGGCTCTTGGCGTTGTGACCGCATTCGCATTTGTTGCAGTCGTTTCTCTTATCATTCTCGGGATCATGAAAGCAACGATGGGACTGCGTGTTTCTAAAGAAGCTGAAATTGCTGGTCTTGACATCAGTGAACACGGAGCTTATGGCTACGGTGAAACTGATCCAGAAATTCAAGCAAAATAATACTGAATCAAAAAAATTTCCTACCTTTCATAGGCAGGAAATTTTTTTGTGTGCACTTTTATCAGCGATGCTGGCGTTTCAAAGAGTAATTCCATAAATCACTGGCCAGCAGCGTCTGTCTGAAGACAGCTTTTGCTTCATCCAGTAAAACCTTCTGCCCGGATTTCTGGTATCTCGAGCTGAGGTGAGTCAAAATCAATGCAGATACATGTGCATCTTTGGCCTGCTCTGCCGCCTGCACCGAGGTCGAATGATGATAGTCATGGGCAAGACGTGACTCCTCCGCACGGAAGGTCGCTTCATGAATCATTAAATCCGCATCCTTTGCCAATTGTAGAACCGCAGGACAAGGCCGCGTGTCGCCGATCACAGCGATACGTCGTCCTTGTTTTTCCGGGCCCAAAAAAGGAGCAGTCGGCACGATCCGTCCATCCGGCAGCTTAACCTCTTCTTGCATCTTGAATTGCTGATAGATGGGTCCGGCCTCGACTCCTAATTTCTTGAGCTGGTCGACAAGCAACTCGCCTGGCTGATTCTTTTCAATCAGGCGATAACCGTAACACGTGATACCATGATCCAAGGCTAAGGTTTCCACCTTGAAATGCTCATTTTCATAAACCAGACCAGGCCGATCAATTTCATGAAATCGTATCGGATAATGCAGATGTGTTTTTGAGAGTTCGAGTGTTGTTTCCACGAATTTCTTCAAACCAGGAGGGCCGATAAGACAAAGTTCCTTTTCAGCACCCTGAAAAGACCGACTGCCCAGAATACCTGGAAGGCCATAAAGATGATCGCCATGCAAGTGGGTGATAAAAATAACGGTTAACTTTGGCAGACGCACCGGTGAGTAGAGAATTTGTCTCTGCGTTCCTTCACCGCAGTCAAAAAGCCATAACTCGCCATTGTATTCCGGAAAACTGAGCGCCAGTGACGTGACATTCCGCTCCTTTGCTGGCATACCTGCCCCTGTTCCAAGAAAAGTAAATTCCATACCATCCACCCTTTAAAGCCATAATTTGTCGGCAGCACAAAAGGCCGCCATTCTTCCCCTATTAAATTCCTGATTCATGTGAGGAAGATCCTTAATCCCTCGATTGACTGTCTCTTTTTTTCTGGTAATTCACCAAAGCTGCCGCAGGGCGAATCGCACCGCTGCCAAACTGCTCGTTGACCTGTTCAATCAACTGTTGCAAGGACTCGTCTTTAAGATCATGTGTATATGAAAACAGATCCAATTGTTTTGTCGAGGAAGCATACGGATGAAAATCTGTCAGCGTCACACCAAGTAGACGAATGGATGCACCCGTCCAGATTAATCTGAAAAGCGTCAATGCTTGATCTAGAATTTCCTCTTCCGTATAAAGCGGTTGAGAGACGGACAAATGCTTGGTTGTCGTTTTCCAATCCGCGTATCGAAGGGTGATCATCAATTCATAGCTAACGACATGTTCTCTTTTAATTTTACCGGCAAGCTTAGCAGATAAATCAGCCAATAATTTGCCGATTTCTTCTGAAGACGTGGTATCATGAGGCAGAGTCGAAGAATGTCCGATACTCTTATAACGATCCCATGCTTCTGGATCGACAACACGCGAATCAATCCCATTTGCATGTTCCCACATCTTTCGCCCCATTTGGCCATAGCGGCTGCTGATTTCAAGCAGATCACTGTGTGCCAACGCGCCAATTGTCATAATGCCTGTCTTTTTCAATTTCTCTTCTGTTTTTGGGCCGATTCCATGCATTTGACCAATGGGCAACGGCCAAAGCATTGTCCCTAATTCTCTTTTTCGAAGAACAGTCAAACCCAGAGGTTTCTTCATATTCGAAGCCATTTTGGCAAGAAATTTATTGGGAGCAATACCGATACTGCAAGGCAGATACAATTGTTTCAGAATTCGCTGCTGCAGCTCTTGCGCCAACTTCAGCGGATGCCATTTGTTCAGCAATGAACTAACATCCATATAACCCTCATCAATCGATGCTTTTTCCACAAGGGTCGTGTAGTTCTTCAACATTTGAAAGAGCTGCTCGGAAGTCTGCCGATATAGAAAGAAATCGGGATGCTTGACGATAAGCTGCGGACATTTCTGGCGGGCTTCGTTCACCGTCATCGTTGTACGCACGCCCATTTTACGGGCTTCGTAGCTGCTTGTCACGACAATCCCGTGACGTTCTTCTTGTTTTCCAGCAATGGCAAGTGGCTTGCCGCGCCATTCGGGATGATGAGCCAGTTCGACGGACGCATAGAAGCTATTCATATCAATATGAAAAATGACACGTGGACTTTTTTGCCCCGACAATTGAAATCCCCCCGTTTTTATCCGTCAGCGCCTCGCCTGCTCAACTAATGCCAGTACCAATTCACTGACCTTGACGAGCTCAGAAATTGGCATTCTTTCCTTCGTCGTATGAATATTTTCATAACCAACACCCAAATTCAGTACCGGTATACCCTTTCCACAAAAAACATTGGCATCGCTACCGCCACCCGTGGTGAGCAATCTCGGCTTGCAGCCAATGGTTCGAATTGCATCCGCAGTCAGTTGAACGAAGGGATCTTCAGGAGCAAATCGGTAGCCTGTGTACATAATCTGCGTATTGACAAGGGCCCTGCCGCCCATCTTCCTTGCCATTGTCTCAAAAGCATTTTGCATCAGCTTAATCTGCTGATCCATTTTTGAACGGTTGAGCGAGCGTGTTTCTGCCAAAATACGTACATAATCACAGACGATATTGGTCGCCTGACCGCCTTCAAAACGGCCGATATTGGCTGTTGTTTCTTCGTCAATCCGCCCAAGCGGCATTTTAGCAATGGCCTTGGCTGCAAGTGTAATGGCCGATACACCTTTTTCGGGTGAAATACCGGCATGCGCTGTTTTTCCAAAGAGTTCAGCCGTTATTTTCGCCTGATTAGGTGCCGCGATGATGATATCGCCAACAGGGCCGTCACTGTCCAGCTCAAATCCATAGGCCGCTTTAATTAATTTTGTATCCAGTGCCTTCGCTCCGACGAGTCCTGATTCTTCTCCGATGGTGATCACAAATTGGATAGTCGCATGCGGTAATTGATTTTCCTGGATAACCTGAATAGCCTCGATAAGGGCTGAGATACCAGCCTTATCATCAGCTCCCAATATAGTCGTTCCATCAGAAACCAGATAACCGTCCTTAATTGAAGGCTTGATGGATTGCCCCGGTATCACCGTATCCATATGTACGCCAAACAGAATTGTTTTTCCAGGCCGATTGCCAGAGAGTGTGCAAATTAGGTTATTTGCGCCATGACCAGTCAGTTCTTTCGCCTGATCCTCCGTCACCTCAAGATCGAGATCAGAAAAGATTTCTTTTAAAACCGAAGCGATTGCTGCTTCTTTGCCCGTTTCAGAGTCAACAATCACAAGATCCGTGAACTGTTTGATCAGCCGTTCCTCATCTATTCTTGACACTCTTTCCGCCCCCTTAATAAGCTCAAAGCCACCGCATCAAAATCGCTTTTATTTTATTCTACCATAATTAACCCAATAATCTTTTCCTTCTTTCGATTGAAAAATCAACGGCTGCCCGGCTATAATAGGGACATGCCAATGATCGCAAATTCACTTGGAAGAAGGTTCTCCAATTGCAAAAAAAAATATTCAAATTCGTTATTTATGTCATGATTTTTGCCCTTGTCCTTTCGACGATCGGTGGATTGATAGCCGCTATTGCAGGAAGCTTAGGTTAAGTAGTTGAGCGTGCAGCAAGGGGGCGCGGAAAAGGACAATCCCCTTAATGGAAAAAGACAATAATAAAGCCAAACCCATCTGCTCTGCATAATTGTGTAGAAGGCCAGCCGTGAATTTTATCATCATCACTGCAATCTTCATCAGAAATAAGCCCGTACTGAGACAATATGCCTTATGGATTGTCTTTTTTTATCATAGTACAAGCCTCATAAAAAGTCGACCAAAGTCAAATTCACGTGGGCTGGTTTGTCTGAGAATGCTCTGCCTTGTTTTTCTTTTTACCCAGAGTGATCGTAAATACCGTGCCTTTCCCAAAATCACTGGCAACCGTTATCTTCCCACCGTGAAGTTTAACAATCTTTTCCACAATTGAAAGTCCAAGACCATTTCCTCCTTGAGACCGGTTACGTGAACGATCAGCCTTATAGAAACGTTCAAATAGATGAATTTGATCCTCAGAACGTATGCCAGGACCGCTATCGCTGATTTCAAAAAGAATAGAGTCCTTTTTTTCCAGGAGCTTTATCGAGACCTTTCCTCCGCAGGGTGTGAATTTAATACTGTTCTGGATCAGATTACTCCAGACTTGATTCATCAAATCCGCATCTGCGTGAAGCAGGACTGGGTTCATACGAATATCCATTTGCAAATTTTTCTCCTGCCAGCGCGGTTCATTCAGCAGGATGATTTGCCGAATTTGCCGATCCGCGCGATAATCGCTCAGAACGAGCGGGTGACGATCATTCTCCAGTGAAGTCAGTTTCAGCAGATGATCACTGAGGTTCGACAACCGTTCCGTTTCTGTCTGGATAATCTGCAGATAGTGCAGCCGCTTGTCCTCGGGTATCTTGCTGCTTTCAAGCGCTCTGGCAAAACCCTTGATCGATGTTAGCGGAGACTGGATTTCATGCGAGACATTGGAAATGAACTCCTGACGCATATGTTCGATCTGACCTAATTCTTTTGCCATATAGTGCAAACTGTCACTTAACTGGCGAAAAGGATCATTTTTCGCGTGCGGTCCGGGTGCAATAGGCAGTTCCAGATCAATATTGAAATTTCCCTTGGCCATTTCCCGGATAGCCTGAATAATAGCTTGAAAATAATTCATTCTCCTCGGTTTATGATATTTGCCGACACAAGAAAAAATAAAGATGAGACATAACATGCCTAGATTGGCACCGATTAGATAGCGAGCAAACGGATACCAATGGAGTTGTTCCACTTGGTCCATTCCCCAGAGAAGACTGTAAAATCCGATCCAGAGCAGGTTGATCATGCCTATGATGATACTCATCCATAGAAACCATTTGAGACGATTTTTCATTTATTTTCTTCCAATCGGTAACCCAGTCCGCGAACAGTCTTTATCACGAAACCGCAGGAAGTTTCTTCAAAACGCTCGCGGATCCGCTTAATGTGAACATCGACTGTACGCTCATCACCTTCGTAATCATAACCCCAGATATGTTCAATCAGATCATCTCGTGCATAAGTTCTTCCTGGAAAAGCAGCCAGCATAAATAATAATTCGAATTCTTTCATTGGAATCATATAGTTGCGTGCTCCCTCATGAATTTCATGAGTCTTGCGGTCAATTGTAATATTGCCGACGTGGACAATTTGAGAGGCTGAAACCTGATACCTCTTCATTAAAGCTTTGACACGCATGACCAATTCAATCGGTTCAAATGGTTTGACGAGGTAATCATCGGCGCCCAGTTTGAAACCTTTGACCTTCTGCATCGTTTCTCCTTTTGCAGTCAGCATTAAAATGGGCAGCTGCGGGTTATTCTCACGGGCGATCTTGCAAAAGGTCCAGCCATCCATCTCCGGCATCATAATATCGAGAATAACAAGTCCTATCTGGCCAGAATCAAGTTTTTCTAACGCCTGTGCGCCGTTTTCTGCATCAATGCACGAAAATCCCTCATTTTCCATAAAGACATTTATCAATTCGCGAATATTCGGATCGTCATCTACGACAAGGATACTACTCATCAAATTCAACCCCTTACTCTTTTCTTGTCAGGTTATTTGACCCTTATAGAGTACCCTCTTATTGTGAACAGTACATGAATCAGTTGCAATGAGAAAGCCGATCCTCTCAGTTCGAGAGAACCGGCTTTCTCATTCATCAGTAAAGCGGTGTGTTGTCGGCAGAAATATTTTCAAGTAATTCTTTAATTCGCGCCATGAAATGCCCGGTAATTAACCCGTCTAGCACGCGATGGTCGATCGAGATACATAAGTTCACCATATCGCGAATTGCGATCATATTATTGACAACGATTGGGCGTTTGACGATCGATTCGATCGAGAGAATCGCAGCCTGAGGATAATTGATGATCGGCTGGGATTGAATCGATCCGAAGGAACCCGTATTATTCACAGTGAATGTCCCGCCTTTCATATCAATTGGAGACAAGCGATTTTCCCGAACCTTCGCCGCTAATTCATTTATCGAAAAAGCAAGACCCTTAATGCTTTTTTCATCGGCGTCGCGAATAACCGGAACGTAAAGCGCGTCTTCTGATGCCACCGCAAGCGAAATATTGACCGCTTTTTTTTCAATAATCTTATCTCCGGCCCATGTGCTATTGACTCTTGGATATTCTTTGAGTGCCGCAACAATCGCTTTCATAAAGAAGGGCAAATAGGTCAATTTACTTCCTTCCTTTTTTTGAAAAGCACCTTTGATTTGATTCCGGTAATTGACCAGATTGGTGACATCGACTTCGATCATCATCCAGGCATGCGGAATTTCATGCTTACTGCGCACCATATTATTAGCGATTGCACGACGAACACCAGTCAAAGGAACGATGTGATCATTCGGACCGGAAGATGCGCCGATTGTCGAAGTCCGTTTATTGTCTGCGCCATCGTTCACCGATACGGAAGAAATCGCTGCGGGTTCAGAAGGGACAAGTATCTCTCCTGATCCCTCGTTGCGGTTATCTGGCCGCGCTGTATCGGCAGACGCAATCAATTTTTCAACATCCTTGCGTGTAATTCTTCCGCCTCTTCCCGTCCCGCTGATCGCTTTCAGATCGACCTGATGCTGCTCGGCCAAACGCAGAACTGCAGGTGAATAACGAAGCTTGGACGAGACCGTTTTTTCTGAAGCATCTTCGGCGGACACGGCCTCTTCCGGCAGCCTTTTCTCGGCTGTCGGCACGGTTCCCAAATCATTTATCGTAGAGGCAACTTCTATCGCACAAATCGGTTCACCGACAGGAAGCGTCTCTCCTTCCTCTGCCAGCAAATGCGTAATGGTTCCCGCAAAACTTGAAGGAACCTCCGCATTCACTTTATCTGTTGTTACTTCCGCAATTGGATCATATTTATTTACGGTATCGCCTACAGATATCAGCCATTGACTTATCGTTCCTTCTGTCACGCTTTCCCCCAATTGGGGCATTCTCATTTTTTCTTCACTCATTTGCCTGTTTCCCCCTTCAAAACTCTGCAAGATCCCGGATTGCCTGTTCAATCTGCTCCTTCTGAAGCATAAAGGCTTGTTCAAGCGGAGCCGCATACGGCATCGCCGGTAAATCCGGTGAGGCGAGTCGTCTGATCGGCGCATCCAACTTAAACAGAGAATTTTCAGCGATGATCGCCGCTACCTCACTAATGACACTGCCTTCCTTCGTATCTTCCGAGATCAGCAATACCTTTCCTGTTTTTTCTGCTGCTTCTATAATTGCCGCTTTATCAAGAGGGTAGACGGTGCGGAGATCAAGAACATGCACGGATACGCCTTCCGACTGCAGATGTTCTGCCGCTTCCAGTGCATAATGAACCATCAATCCATAGGTAATCACCGTCACATCGGTTCCCGCACGTTTCACATCCGCTTTCCCAATGGGCAGAACGTAATCCTCGGCCGGTACATCTCCCTTAATCAGTCGATAGGCGCGTTTGTGTTCGAAAAAAATTACCGGATCATTATCACGAATTGAGGCCTTTAATAAGCCTTTAACATCGTAAGGCGTCGACGGCATGACGATCTTCAGCCCCGGAACATTGGCAAAGATCGCTTCCATCGACTGCGAATGATAAAGTCCACCGTGTACACCGCCACCGTAGGGAGCCCGGATCGTCAGCGGCACACTCCAGTCATTATTCGACCGATAACGAACTTTTGCGGCTTCGGATATAATTTGATTGGCTGCAGGGAGCATAAAATCGGAAAACTGCATTTCGGCCACTGGGCGCATACCGTACATAGCTGCTCCAATGCCAACGCCAACAATTGCTGATTCGGCAAGAGGCGTATCGATTACCCGGTTAGCACCGAATTCTTCATAGAGACCCTTCGTCGCCTGGAAGACTCCACCGCGCTTTCCCACGTCTTCCCCTAAGATGAAGACCTGATCATCCTTCTCCATTTCTTCTTTCAATGCCTGGTTGATTGCCTCTATATAGGAAATGACTGCCATTTTTTCTCCCCCTCAATCTTTCTCTTCATAAACATATCGATAAATCGATTCCGGATCAGCGAACGGTGCTTTTTCTGCATATTCGGTGGCTTCATCGATTTCACGGAGAATCTCTGCTTCCATCTCATTCTCTTTTTCCGCGGTCAGTATGTCCAAGGCCCGGAGATAGGAAGCAAAGGTCTTTACGCCGTCATGTTTCTTCGCTTCATCAACTTCCGCTTTTGTCCGGTAAGTCATGTCGTTATCATCGCTGGTGTGCGGAGTCAGCCGATAGCAGTCGGCTTCCAGTAAGGAAGGGCCTTCACCGCCGCGAGCGCGATCAGCGGCTTCTTTTACAGCTGCATAAGCCGCAAGCGGATCGTTACCGTCAAAAGTTTTACCGAACATGCCATAGCCGGCTGCCCGATCGGAAACATGTTCACAGGCGAGCTGATGTTCCAGTCCTACCGAGATCGCATAATGATTGTTTTCGCAAAGAAAAATGACCGGCAGTTTCTGAACACTGGCAAAGTTTGCCGCCTCATGAAAATCGCCTTGATTTGAGGAGCCTTCGCCAAAGGTCACAAAGCTGACAATATCGTCACCACGAAGTTTGGCCGCAAGTGCCACACCGACTGCATGCGGGTTCTGCGTGGTTACCGGTGAGGAATGCGTCAGCATATTCAGCTTTCTGTAACCAAAATGGCCGGGCATTTGCCGACCTGCTGAGTTGGGATCCTCCGCCTTGGCAAAATTGTTCAGCATCATTTCTTTTATCGTCATCCCCCAAGCAAGAACAAATCCGTAATCCCTATAGTAAGGAGCCACATAATCTTTTTCTCGATTCAATGCAAAGGCAGCACCGACCTGCGCGGCTTCCTGTCCCTGCCCGGAAACGACAAAGGGTATCTTTCCAGCACGATTAAGCAACCAGAGCCTTTCATCCATTCTTCTGGTCGCCAGTATGACCTGATACATTTTCAGAACATCCTGATCAGAAAATCCTAATGCGTGATGACGATTATTCATTTTTATTTCCTCCCCAGTTTCATTAATCATAGATTAATCGCCAGCCCATCTACGGCCAGTGCCGTTTCACCGATTATTTCATTCAGTGCCGGATGCGGATGAATGACCTGGGCCAGTTCCCAAGGCGTAGCGTCCAGCAACCTTGCTAAAGCGGCTTCGCCAATCAAATCCGTGGCGTGCGGACCGATGATTTCAATTCCGAGAATATCATTCGATTTTTTATCGGCAATAATTTTAGCAAATCCACTGCTGTCTCCTTGAACCAAAGCCTTTCCGATTGCTGCAAAAGGGATTTTCCCCACTTTTACCTCATGCTCCTCTTTTGCGGCCTCCTCACTCAGGCCAATGGAGGCAATTTCTGGACGTGTGTAAATGCAGCGCGGCACAAAGGAAGAATCAAAGGGCTGAACTTCGAGCCCGGCGAGATGTTCCACCGCTTGGATTCCTTCATGAGCGGCTACATGAGCCAGCTGCAAGCCGCCGATCACGTCGCCGATAGCATAGATATGCGATTCTTTTGTTTGCCCAAATGAATTGACCTTGATGAAGCCTTTTTCGACTTCGATCGTCGTATTTTGCAGCCCGATGTCTTCCGTATTGGGCAAGCGGCCAACTGAAAGAAGTAATTTTTCGGCTGAAAAGCGCTGCCGTTTTCCATTCACTTGCGCTTCAATCGTGACATCATTATTTTTAAGCAGTGTTTCAGGCAATACTTCCGCATTCAGAAAGAACTGAATGCCCCGTTTTTTGAAGTTTAACGCAAGGGCCTTCGAAAGATCGGCGTCCTCCGTTGGAATCAGGCGATGACTATATTCCAGAATCGTCACATGGGCCCCAAAATCTGCCATCATTGATGCCCACTCAGCGCCAATGACACCGCCGCCAACAATAATTAACGAATTCGGACAAGACTCCAAGCGCAATGCTTCATCTGAAGTGAGGACAAATTCTCCGTCAATAGACAGCCCTTTGAGTGACCGCGGGCGCGAACCTGTCGCCACGATGACGTTTTTTGCTGTCAGAATACTGTTCTCACGATCATCGGCATATTCCACCGAAATCGTTCCGGGAAGAGGGGAAAAAATTGAAGGGCCAAGCATGCGGCCGTACCCTTGATAAATATCAATCTTTCCCTTTTCCATCAAATGTTTAATCCCTTGGTGAAGTTTTTCAACAATCTGCTGCTTTCTTTCCTGTATCTTGGAAAAATTAAGGACGGCCTGTGTCACCTCGATTCCAAACGAACGGCTTTGTTTAATCGTTGAAAGGACTTCCGCACTTCTTAGGAACGTCTTCGTCGGAATACACCCTTTATGGAGACAGGTGCCGCCAAGTAGCTCTTTTTCAACAATAGCAGTTTTCAAACCCAGCTGACTGGCACGGATGGCAGCGACATATCCGCCCGTGCCACCTCCTAATAGTACCAGGTCATAATTTTTGGCCATAAAAAAAGTCACTCCTCTTGTTAACAATCATTTTTACGTGACGAGCATTCGAAAAGTTTCAGTAAAAATCATTCAATTCTCTCAAACAATTATTTATTTATGAATAAGACCTGCCGGGCGCAATAGGTCTGTTCTTTCCAGCATCATTGTACCCTTGTTTCCCTGAATGCACAATATTTCTCCTGACAAAAGGCTGCCCGATTGGTCAAGGCTAATGGAGTCCGTTCCATTCTGCTGCTCGAAGCCCGCGCAACGCTTGCTGCGGTTGTCCCTCCCCGCTTCTTCTCATTTTACCACAGCCCGTCCGATAGAAAAAGCGTTTTCAGAGCAACAGATCGATCCACTGTTCCCGGATTTTTCTTCTCTTCCAAAATAAATGCTAGTGGTTTCTTTATGAAAAGCACCGTTCATGCTATCATAATCCTAATGTTATTTTTTTGGAGTGAATGGATCATGGAACGATTAATAGAAAAGTTAAACTGGATGACTCAAATTTCCTGGTCAGATGGATTGATTGCCTTGGCAATTTTGCTCGCTTTTTATTTAGCAGCCCTGCTCTTTTCCCGATACCTTCCGCGAATACTCGCGAAATTATCTAAACTCAGCAAAAATCAGATCGACGATGCTTTAATCATTAGTTTTCGAAAACCGATCGCCTTAATTCTGATGGTCACCGGTGTCTATCTTGCCCTTTCCTATCTGCCCATACCCAGAAGTAGTGTTAAAATCATTCGACTCTTCTATTCATCGTTCGCGACTTTATCAATTGGCTGGGGTTTTTATTTATTCTCCAACGCCATTGGAGCTTTTTTCGGCCGAATGGGTGATCGTTTTGATTTGCAGTTCAATAATATTATCATTCCATTCCTCTCAAAAATCGCCAAATTTCTCGTCGTCGTATTTACACTGGTCGGCATCCTCGATCAATGGAACTATCATGTGACCGGATTAATCACCGGTCTCGGCATCGGCGGACTCGCAATCGCAATGGCTGCTAAGGATACGCTAAGCAATTTTTTCGGCGGGATTGTTATTATCACCGATGCGCCTTTTACAATTGGTGAATCGATCCAATCCGGTACCATTGAAGGCGTCGTTGAAGACATTAATTTTCGCTCGACAAGGATACGGACAGCCGATCAGGCACTCGTTACCGTGCCGAATTCGACACTTGCCAATCAACCGATTACGAATATGTCACGAATCGGCAAACGGCGCGTAGCCTTCAGTGCTCCGCTCGATATCGGTACCACAAGCCAGCAATTACAAAGCTGTCTGAAACAAATTCGCCAGCTTCTGAGTGATAATGATGCTCTCTATGAAGACGGACAGATGGTCTACCTGGACAAAATATCACCGACCAGTATCGATTTGACCGTTCAATTTTACACGAAAACGATTGATTTTAATGAATGGACGAAGATCAAAGAGACATTTAATATGTCCCTCATCGACATTTTGGCCAAAGAAGGCGTGGAGCTAGCCTCATCGAAGCTTCCTCTTGATTTTCAATCCAAAGAACCGATAAAAGAGAAAATTGAACTGGCGGCTAAAAAAGAACAGCCGGCGAATGATGAACTGGAAAAACAGATTCACAGCCGATCACGCGATAATTAAACAATCACGCATTGGCCACCCTTTTTTAATGATCATCAGACTTGCCGATAAGGTTCCGGTGCTTAGCCAAAAAAAGAATTCCTGAAACCATCAGTATGACTCCGGCTGGAAGACCCGCAAAATAAAGGATTACGCTATTTGCGGCACCGGCAAAGATCAACATCAAACCGGCAAGAACCGAGCTGTTGCGATAGGCATGTAACAGCCAGGCACAAGAGGCCAGCGCAAGGGAAGTTGCAGAGGCAAAAATAGCAGCCGTGCTAAACAACCGCAGACTGTTCGCCGCCCCGCTGGAAGTCAGCCGATCGGCATGGGTAAAGAGGAAGCTTTCGGTGCCGTGAATCTGAGTAAAGAGCAAGGAAAACACACCGAATATTAATTGAAAGAAACTGAGCGAAAGGCCAATACAGAAAATGATCTGATCCGTTTTTCCTAAGTGCATCCTTTTTCCCCCTCGTGCAGCCTGGCCACTTTTTAGGCCCATAATTGCCATTCTCCCTCACATTTAAGCTCCTTCATCATATGCGCAGGTTGCGTCAATCATGACCGATTGGATCAGCGACAAGGAAAGGAATGCCGTCTCTCCGCTTTTTTCGCAAATTAAAAAGAGCATCAAACGGATAAAAATTCCGCAAATGCTCTTTCTTTCACGATTGTCTGTAAAGCCCGGGATTCTCACGGGCATTCTCTTCTACCACCCGCAGAGCGGTCAGCAGCTGCTGCTGCAAACGTTCTGCGCCTTCGCCTTCAATCACCACAAGAATTTCTTTTTTCTTCAAAGAGGAGAGTAAAGTCAAGGCCTTAGGCAATTCTTTAACTGAATAGGTCTTGCCATCAATCGAAAAATAGGCTGTACAATGACTTTTTTTTATCATTTCATAAAATCGAAGTGTTCGTCTGAAGTTAGGTCCGTTCATGGAGTACATAGGCATCTTTATCGACGCTATCTCTTTTGCCATCGTGCAAAATCACCTTCTTACTGAATTTCCCTCCTGCTTTTCGATCCCTTCCAAGTCCTATTATATGACATCTTTTTGTAGTTGATAAAGCGTTAAGATGCACGGGCTTGAAGCCTGATCGATGATCGGCAGTTGCAAAGAATGGTGTTCTGAATAATTAGTGAGCAATGGTCCGGTTGTCTTCTGTCTCTCCGTGCTGCAATTGATACATTTTATAATATAACCCGTGCTGTGCGAGAAGCGATTGGTGGGTTCCGCGCTCGACAATCTCCCCGCGGTGCAGAACAAGTATCTGATCCGCATCCTGAATTGTGGACAAACGGTGGGCAATTGCGATCGTCGTCCGCCCTTTGCGCATCTTCGACAAGGCAAGCTGAATAGCTTCCTCAGTCTCTGTATCGACACTCGCAGTCGCTTCATCCAAGACGAGTATCTTCGGTTTCAAAGTCATTGTCCTGGCAAAAGAAAGGAGTTGACGTTGTCCGCTTGAAAAAGTGGCTCCGCGTTCACCAATAGGCTGATGATAGTTATTCGGCAGTTTTTCAATAAACTGATCGGCCTGAACAAATTCTGCCGCCTCACGCACTGCCTCGTCACTGACCTGGTGACTGAGCCGAATATTGTCGGCAACGTCGCCGACAAATAAGAACGAGTCCTGAAGAACGAGGCCCAGATTTCTGCGCAGTTCCCCATCTGAAAAAGCGGTGAGCGACTGACCGTCAATCCGTATTTCTCCCCGTTCCACCGGGTAAAAACGCATCAAAAGATTAATAATAGAGCTTTTTCCACTTCCGGTATGGCCGACCAGGGCGACTGTTTCACCGGGATTAGCTGAGAAAGATATATTTTTCAATACGTCCGTTTTCCCATCATACGAAAAGGAGACATTCCGAAATTCCACTTGGCCGTTACCGATTTTAGGAGAAGCCGTTCCCTGTTGAACCGGTGCCATCCGCGGATCATCGAGCAAACCAAAAACTCGTTCCGCCGAGACCATGGCTTCCTGATAGATCGTCAATTGCTGCATGATCTGGTTCACCGGATCAAAAAACCGATCCAGATAATTGACAAAAGCGTAAAGAACACCGATGGAAACCACACCTCCCAACGACTGAATACCGAAATAACTCAGAATCAAAATCAAGCCGAAGAGATAGACGGAATAAACGGCTGAACGCAGCATCAACGCATTCAGCTTGACACTCTTAAGTCTCGAGGCTTTATGTTCATCATTGATTTTGCCGAATTCGGCGCGCAAGCGTTTCTCTTGACGCATGGCTTGAATAATGGCCATTCCTTGAAGAGATTCATTCAATTTCGCATTGAGCTGGCTTAATTTTATACGAGTGACGCGATAGACAGCTGAGCTCAGCTTACCATATCCCCACATTAATCCAACAATAAAGGGCATCAAAACCATACAAATGAAGGCGAGACGCACATCCAGAAAGAACATGCCGGCAAAAATACCAATCATCATGACCCCGCTACTGACAAAGGCGGACAGGACACTGACAAACAAATCCTTAATCGTTTCTGTGTCATTCGTGATTCGCGACACAAGACTGCCGCCTGGTGTCTGGTCGAAGAAAGTCAGGCCCAGATATTGCACCTTGCTGAACACCTCGACACGCATTTTCTGAATAATATTCAGTGCAATTTTTTGAAAAAGAATCATCTGATAATAATGTAAAAGAGCAGATATTCCATAAGATAAAAGAAAGGAGACCGACAGCACCAGCAACGGCAGAGTTGGGAACTGCCGCGGAGTCAGATACGAATCAATGAATACCTTCATAATAATCGGTCCGAGCACATCGGCCCCTGTGGCGATAGCCAGAAAAATAAGCGCAAATGTCAGCGTCTTTTTATCGATTTTAAGATAAGCCATCAATCGGCGGATGACGTGTTGGTTGGCTTTGTTTTCTTGGTCATTCACGCGCTCATTCATGCAAACGCCCCCCTTCCGACACAAGCGATTCCAGCTGCTGGTGAGCGTACATTTCCGCATACCAGCCATGATTCATCAAAAGTTGCTGATGCGTGCCTCTTTCAGCTACCTGGCCATTCTCAAAAACTAAAATCAGATCCGAATGTTCAACCGCACTGAGCCGGTGTGCAGAAATCAATGTGGTCTTATTCTGCCGTTCTTCTTTCAATGCATGTAAAATAGCCACTTCAGTTCGCGCATCAACTGCCGACAGAGAATCATCAAAGATCAAAATTTCCGGATCGGCTAATAGAGCACGAGCAATGGAAATTCGCTGTTTCTGGCCGCCGGACAAGGTCACACCTCGCTCGCCGACAATTGTTGCATAGCCCTCCGGAAATCGAAGAATATCTTCATGAATATTCGCCAATTGCGCAGCGCGTTCGATTTCTTCCTGAGTGGCCTCCGGTTTAGCAAAAGCAATGTTCTCGGCAAGAGTCGCTGAAAACAAGATATGCTCCTGAGGAACGTAACCTATCGTCCGGCGCAGAGCTTCAAGAGTCACATCATTAATCTTTGTCCCGCCAATGGTAATCTTCCCCTCCTGAAGATCGAATTCCCGCAGCAATAGCCGGAGCATTGTTGTCTTACCGGAACCCGTCTTGCCAACAATACCAAGCGTTTCGCCTTGATGGAGAGTAAACTCGATATCAGTCAGCACGGGCCTTTCATCATCCGGGTAACGAAAAGCCGGGATTGCATAATGTAAATCACCGCTTGGCGCGGAATTTGAAGCCTCGTCCTTATTGATAATGATTGGACGAACCGCAAGGAGATGATGAATACGATCGTAGGAGGCGCTGCCGCGCTCAACCGTATTGAATAAAAAGCCGAAAGCCAGCATCGGCCAAACTAACTGACCCAAATAAAGGGTAAAACTCGTTAATTGACCGAGGGACAACGAGCCTTGGATAACGTAACGGGAACCAAAAATCAAGGCTAAGAAAAAACAGATGGCGACTATCAGAGTGATCGTCGGATCAAACAAGGCGTCCACTTTGGCCACAGCCATATTTTTATTCACAACGTCCTTAGAAGCTGCGCGGAATATTTCAATTTGTGCTTTTTCTTCACCAAAAGCTTTTATCACCCGGACGCCGGACACATTCTCCTGTACCTTGTCATTTAAATCGGAGAAGGCCGCCTGCGCAATGCCAAAGCGTCGATGCAGTAGATTTCCATAATGCATCGTTAGGACAGCCATCAGCGGCATCGGAAGAAGTGCGATGATAGTCAGTTTCCAGCTAATCATCGCCACCATAGTGATAATGACCATAGCACCCATGGTTACAGAATCGACAAGAGTCAGAATGCCATCACCGGCTGCTGCTTGAACAGCGTTGATATCATTTGTTGCATGAGCCATTAGATCGCCTATCCGATGTTTCTGATAGAAATCCGGAGATAATCTCGTAAAATGACGATAGAGAGCATTACGCAATTGTTTCCCCAAAAGGACGGATGTCCCAAAAATATACTGGCGCCAAATATAGCCTGTAAAATAATAAATAATGCCAACAAGCACAAGAAAACCAATCCATTCAGCCAGATGCTGCGGATTCAGTGATCGCAGGCGTATGGCATCGACCATCACGCCGACAACATAGGGAGGAATTAAGGAAAGAAAACTGGAAATCATCAGAAAGACAACACCGAGTATGTAGCGGTATCGCTCCTGTTTAAAAAACCAACCGAGATCATAGAAAATACGCAAAGCCGAAGCCCTCCTTCACGAAAAACAACCGATACCTAAAAAAAGAAAAAATAAAAAGCCACAGAAGAGAGTCGCCCCTTCTCCTGTGGCTGAATATACGCTAATAATCAATCAAATCATGAATAAGGTCTGAAATGAATTAGCTAAGCCGATAGAAAAGGTAAGCGCCGCAAACTTTTTTGCACGAAAAGCAGGAATTTGGGATCCAAAATTTGATACACATTTCCTGTTCTCATGACGCTCACCTTCCTCTGCTAATAATCGAATACTATTATTATATAGAATTATCGTGATGAAGTAAACAAAAAGATCACTCCTTTAAGAAGTGATCTTTTAATAAATTAATCTATAGAAATAACATTTTGTTTGCGCGCTTTTTTCTCGTTTTTCGGCAGCTGGATATTCAGTACGCCTTCTTTAAACTGAGCGCGAATGGCGTTCTCATTCACATCGTCAAGCATGAAGCGCCGCGTGAAAGATCCTGAGGAACGTTCTTTACGAATGTAGCTGCCACTCTCCGCCTTTTCACTGGATTCCTGTTTGCGTGAAGCATTAATTGTCAGCACGCCTTGATCATAGTCCAGATGAATATTTTCTTTTTCAAAACCCGGTAGATCAGCTTTGACCAGGTATTCGTTGTCTTTTTCTTCGACATCCGCTGCAAAAGGCCGAATACCGCTATTCCCTATAAAATTGTGTCCCCATTCATCAAACCAGGAAGGCAGGAAATCAAAGAACCCGTCACGATCTTTTTTTGCCTGATACAGATTTGCCATTACTAAACTCCTCCTTGAATAAGTCAGGGTCATTCGTTTTTCTTTTGTTGCCCCTTCTTCTTACATTCTTAGTATAGATCAAAGGTCAATAAAGGTCAAACATAATTTGTTCTTTTATTCCCGCCGATCTGCCGATTAATTTTCCAGCGGCTGCCTATTCCTGTATAATGACGATTGAAGATTGCAGAGATAGAAATCTCAGGCAATCCTTGGACAAAGGAGTTTTGCAATCATGAAAAAAGCATTGGTTTTAGCAGAAAAACCGAGCGTGGCTCGTGATATTGCCCGTATACTTAGCTGTAACCAATCCAAGCGCGGCTATCTTGAAGGCGATCATTATGTTGTCACCTGGGCTCTCGGCCATCTTATCGAATTAAAAATGCCAGAAGATTATGATCAGAATCTAAAAACATGGCGAATGGAAGATCTACCAATTCTTCCGGAGGTTCTGGAAACAAAACCGATCAAGCAAACGCGTTCGCAGTTTCAAGCTATTCGCCAGCTGGCTAAACGAACCGATCTTGCCGAGTTGATCATCGCAACAGATGCCGGCCGTGAAGGCGAACTCGTCGCTCGCTGGATTATCAAGCATATCAGCTGGAAAAAACCGATCAAACGCTTATGGATTTCTTCCGTTACGGATCGGGCAATTCGCGAAGGCTTTGCCCATTTGAAAGATGCGGCGGACTTCGATAAACTCTATCGTTCAGCAGTTTGCCGCTCCGAAGCGGATTGGCTGATCGGATTGAATATCTCGCGCGCACTCACGACCAAATACAACGATTCTCTGTCAGCCGGACGTGTGCAGACACCGACACTGGCAATGATTCTGGAACGCGGACAGCAGATTGCTGCTTTCAAACCCCAGCCCTATTGGACGATTGAAGCCGAAGCCGGTCACTGGAAAATGAACTGGGCCCATGATAATCAATCCCGTCTCAATGACCAGCAGAAAGCGGAAGCCATTGTTGCTCGCCTACAAGGCCAAACAGCTGAGATTACGGACGTGACCGTCAAACATAAAAAAGAAACGCAGCCGCTTCCTTTCGATCTGACTGAATTGCAGAGAGAAGCCAACCGCAAGCTCGGTTTTTCGGCAAAGAAAACTTTAAACACTCTGCAGACCCTCTATGAACGTTATAAAATCGTCACCTACCCGCGAACCGATTCCCGTTATCTGACCCGTGATATTGCCGAAACGATGACGGAACGGCTGCAAGCGATTGAGTCTGTCTTCGGTGAGGAAGTCCGTCCCATTCTGCACCGGCAAAAAGGTCGGGTACTGGCAAAGCAGGTCTTCAATGATCAGAAGGTCAGCGATCACCATGCACTCATCCCGACTGAAGAACCGGCTCATTTGCGTGATCTTTCTTCCGATGAGCGCAATCTGTATGAAATGATCGTGAAACGTTTTCTCTGCCTTTTCTATCCGGAGTACCGTTATGACAGCCTGCATGCTGAGCTCCATGCCGCAGGTGAGACCTTGATCGTGCATCAGACATTGACAATTGATCCGGGATTCAGACGACTTTCAAATCCGGAAGCAGCAGAAGAGGCTGTGCAAAGGCCGTTGACTCAAGGCCAGAAACAAATCCTTGATCACGTTTCTCTTAACCAAAAAATGACCGAACCGCCAGCACTCTATTCCGAGGCCGATCTGCTTTCCCGAATGGAGCATTACGGACTAGGGACTCCGGCAACCCGCGCCGATATCATCGAAAAGCTGCTCCAATCCGAATTGATGGAACGGGTTGCTGGCGGACGCCTCCGGGCAACTGGAAAAGGCGAACAATTAATTCATCTGGTGCGTCCGGAATTAAAATCACCGGAATTGACCGCCTCATGGGAAGCCGAACTCGAACAAATCGCGATTGGCAAAGGCAATCCGCAACGCTTTATCGAGCAAATCCGCCAGAAGGCAGCCACACTTGTTGAAGAAATTCGTACAAATGATCAGGAGTACAAAATTCAGAATCTGACTCAGTCCGTTTGCCCGGAATGCGGATCTCGCTTAAAGGAAACAAGGGATCGTGAGGGCAGCAGAATCCTCGTCTGCATTAATCGTTCCTGCGGCTATAGACGGCGCAAAGATCCCAAAATATCCAATCACCGTTGCCCCCATTGTCATAAAAAAATGGAGCTTCATCAGGGCAAATCTGGTGCTTATTTCCAGTGCAGGACTTGCGGCATCGTCGAAAAAGCGGAACATTCGACCAAACGTGCAACAAAGCATGAAACAAGAAAATTAATGAACAAAATAAATGACGATCAACCATTCGGCAATAGCATGGCCGACTTGCTCAAATCAGCGATGAATCAGAAAAAGAAATAAAGCTTTTCCTGTGCTGTGAAGCCTTCCTTTCATTGATCAAAAAAGATCGGTCTACACCTCTATCAGTGGCAGACCGATCTTTTCATTTTATTTATCAGATTCTTGCGACAGGCGAGTCAAGTGTCTGTGGAACAATCTGCTCATGAGGAGCCAGCACCAGCACCCAGACTCCTCGTTTATTTTTCTTACATGCCTTTACAATTCCATCCATGATACAAATAATCTCCGCAAAGGCGCAGGAAATTTCAGGCAGTGCCTCATCCGCGTCGCGTATCTTAACCCGTGTTTTGTTCCCACAGCGAGGGGATAATGTCCATTCGTATTTACATACTATACCCTCCCTTTACTTGACGTTTTCGTTTTAAACATACATACCAAGCTAAGGCCTGCGGACATTAAGCTGTTTTTCGTTTATAAGCCAGCATTGCGAAAACATACGCAAAAATAAGAATACCCAGACACCATACGAGTGCAATCCAAATGTGATTACCGACAGGCTGCCGCGCGAGCAGAGATCGCAAAGCATCGACGATCGAGGTTACCGGCTGGTTTTCGGCAAAAGCGCGAACAGGTCCCGGCATAGAAGCAGTGGGTACAAAGGCCGAGCTGATAAACGGCAGAAAGATCAGCGGGTAGGAAAAGGCGCTCGCGCCATCCACCGTTTTTGCCGATAATCCGGCAATCACCGCGATCCAGGTCAAATCCAGCGTAAATAACGCGAGGATACCGACCACAGCCAGCCATGACCATACGCCGGCCGATGAGCGAAATCCCATAATAAGCGCTACAACAAGGATCACGGCAACTGAAATCGCGTTAGAGACCAGCGAGGTCAGTACGTGCCCCCACAGTGCGGCCGAGCGTGCTATCGGCATCGAATTGAACCGTTCGAATATTCCTCCCTGCATATCCATAAACAGACGGAAAGCCGTATAGGAGATCCCTGTTGCAATTGCAATCAGCAATATGCCGGGCAGCAAGTAGTTCACATAGTTATCCGTGCCGGTTCGAATTGCGCCGCCGAGCACATAGACAAACAGCAGCAGCATCGCAATCGGCATGATGGTGACGGTGACAATAGTGTCCATGCTGCGAGTAATATGGCGCATAGAACGTCCAAGCATGACAGCCGTGTCGCTGAAAAAATGATTCTTTACCGTTTCCATTTATTTTTCCTCCCGCCTGCCGACTATCGCAAGGAAGATTTCCTCCAAAGTCGGCTGCTTTTCCACATATTCCACCTTCGCGGGCGGGAACAACTTTTTCAGTTCTTTAAATGTGCCGCTCACAATAATCCGCCCTTCATGGAGAATGGCAATCTGATTCGTCAACTGCTCGGCCTCGTCCAAATACTGCGTGGTTAAAAAAACTGTTGTGCCGCCGTCGGCCAGCCTTTTGACCGTCTTCCAAACTTCGATTCGAGCCTGGGGGTCAAGCCCGGTAGTTGGCTCGTCGAGGAAGATAAGCTGTGGTTTCCCGATAAGGCTCATGGCGATGTCAAGTTTGCGCCGCATGCCACCGGAATAGGTGGAGACTCTGCGACCCGCGGCGTCTTTCAGGTCGAAGCGCTTAAGCAGATCGTCAGCAACCTGACGCGGATTTGTAAGATGCCGCAGTTTGGCGATCATGATCAGATTTTCTCGTCCGGTCAATATCCCGTCCACGGCGGCGAATTGTCCGGTCAGGCTGATCGATTGCCGGACATTGTCAGACTTTGACGCGATATCAAAACCGTTGACGGCGGCCGTGCCTCCGTCCTGTTTAAGCAGCGTCGTAAGGATTTTAACAATCGTCGTCTTGCCCGCGCCGTTGGAGCCAAGCAGGGCAAAAATTTCACCGCGTCGCACTTCGAAATCGACGCCCTTCAGGACTTCTGTGGTCTTGAAGGACTTTCGCAGACCTTTCACTTCAATTGCTTTTTCCATCCGGAAAGTCCCCTTTTTTATCCGTGACCTTTTTCATGGCCTTGTTAATTTCTTGGTTAACAGATTCTTGATAGAGGTCAGCGTAAGTTTTTGAATCTTTGATCAGATCGTCGCAGAAAGCCGCGACATCACTGCCCGTCACTTCGAGTACGCCTTTTCCCAAAGCCGCACCCTCTTCAAAAAGATCGATAATCCCCGAGAGCAAACCTATCCCGTCGGTTAGTTCAATAGGGCCAACCTTAAAGAGATATTTTTGAATCTCTCTATAAACAATCTGATAATCCTGCGGGAGCGCTTTGACACGCGCCATATGCGCTCGCCACTCTTTTTTGCCTTCGATGATATCCCGTATGCTCATTTTATCCTCCTATTTACCTAATTTTTTAGCAATAGTATTGTTGAGTTGCTCGCGCCACTTGTCGCGAAAAGACTTTGCCCCTTCTTCACCAGCCAGCGCTGAACAGAAACCTTTAATATCGTCACCCAAAACCTCTTGGACGCTCTGACCGTCCGCCGCCGTTTCTTCGAGCAAGTCAAGCACACCGTCAAGAATTGGCATCAGGTTGCGACCGGTGAAATCTGAGTGCGGCCAAAGATTGACCTTAATTTTTTCCCATGCTACTTGATAATCAGGTGGCAGCTTTTGGGCACGCGATTCAAAAGTTTTCAATTCTTTAGTCATATCGTTTCCTGTGATTTTTTCCCAAAAATTCATTACTTTACCTCCTTTAATTCGTTAATTTTTGACGAGACGAACTCCCATTTGGCCCAGAATCGGCGCAGTTCCTTGCGCCCTGCGTCGTTGAGCAAGAAAAATTTTCGTGGTGGTCCCATGTCGGAAGGCTTCTTGGTGACCACGACCAGCTTGCTTTTTTCAAGCCGGATCAGAATGGTGTATACGGTTCCCTCCACAACATCTGTAAAACCGAGGGCGTTCAATCGCCGCGTAATTTCGTAGCCGTAGGTTTCTTTGCGGCTTATAATTTCAAGGACGCAGCCTTCAAGCACGCCTTTAAGCATTTCCGTTAGGTTTTCCAGCATAATCCCTTCTTTTCTACTTTGTATGACTGATATGAAGTGCTACTTACTACCGCTATATAGTAACACGTAGTAGGCGATTTATCAATAGGGGTAGGCGCAAGGAGAGGCAAAGACAATATCGCTTGAACAAAGTCAAGGCCAGCGTCTTTAGACGCTGGCCGATAAGAAAGGCTTACAACCTTAAAGCAACTCACCCTTTTATGATTGATGTGAAGAGGTTGGGTTGCTTTTCTTACTATCTTCAAGCATGTATGTGTTCGACCTTAGCTCTTAATTCGGGGATAGCGGAATGAAGAATATCCGCCATTGCTTCATATCCGGCTGCCGTCGGATGAAGCCCATCCTCATTTATCAACTTCGAAAAATCTCCTTTTGTCTTGAATGCACTACGAAGGTCAACAAGTGGCAGTCGAAATTTTTCTGCCAACTCCTTAAGCGATCGATTATACATGCCGTGCCAATGCTCAATGCCGCCGCAATAACTCACCCAATGACCGATGCTCTGACTATAGTGTTCCATCAAAGAACGATAATAGCGTACTGGATCCAGTGGAAGCAAGCTCAGCAAGACAGGCATGGCCCCGCTGGATTTGATCCGATCAACAATCATTTTTACATTATCCAAATAACGTGCTAAAGGGACAATCGGAACATGTTCTTCCTCTGGAAGCAAGGCCACCTGATCCCAGCGGAAATTACAATCATTTCCGCCGATATGTATCAACACCAAATCGGGCTTCAGCTGAAGAACATCCTTTTCAAGCCTTTTGATTAATAAATCAGAATTGTCATTAAATACGCCTTTATTAATGACTTTATCCTGATCACCAAGCTTTTTCTGAAGCAACGCCGGATAGTTGTTGTGGACGATTTTAAAACGTCCATGAATGAAGGTGATTCCCCGAGTGACACTATCTCCAAAACAGATGATTTTCAAATGATCATCTCCCGTAACTTTCCCTGTGTTTTGAAATTTGCTTAATTCTATCCTAACAGAGATAGCAAACATTGAACAGGTCTCACGGGTGTCAGAATAAATTATTTTTGAAGAATAGTTGTACGACGGTGAATTTTCTTTCTCTTCATCGGAAAGACTTTCTTCGTTAGCGGGTAGAGGACTTCTGCAAAAATTAGTCCCATGGCAATTGCCCCGGAAAGAACAAAGGCTTTCTCGCCAAGGTGAAGGGCCAGATTATATTTATCCCCCACTGCCTGGTTCATGACGGTATAGGTCAGGCCGCCGGGTACCAGTGGAATAATACCGCAGACACTATAAATAATCACTGGATTTTTACAGAGACGGGCAAAGATATGGCTTAAAACGGCAATGACAAAGGCGGCGGCAAACGTTGCGGCAAAGTCATTCCGGTTCGCACGAAAGATAAAGAAGTAGATAAGCCAAGCAATCATGCCGATTAATCCTCCGTGAATCAGCGGCTTTTTAGGAATATTATAGATGATCCCAAATGCACAGGTTGCTAGAAAACTGGTGATCGATTGAACGAGCAACATTAGATACCAGGTCATTTGATCACCTTATCCCAACGTCATCGCGAATGAGATACCGATGCCAATAGCAAAGGCAGTCAGAGCCGATTCAGCAAATTTGGATAATCCAGACATTAAATCACCGGCCATTAGATCGCGAACAGCATTTGTAATTGGAACACCGGGAACAAGTGGCATAACCGCTCCAAAAATAATTTTATTCAAGTCCAATCCCCAACCCATTTTAACAGTTATTAAAGCAATGATTCCGATAAAAATAGAAGATATAAATTCAGAAAAGAACTTCACCTTTGTCAGCCGATGAAAGTAAATCGTACCTGCCTGACCGGCACCACCGGCAATAAATGCCGGCAGCATATCCTGCCACTGGCCGAGAAACATCAAAAGAAAGCAGCTACTGGCGATTGCTGCGGCCAAAATTTGCATCCAGCCAGGAAAGCTGACATGTGATTGATCGATTTCTTTCAATTTTTGGTGGACTTCTTTGATCCCGAGCTCGCCCTCCGCGATCTGCCGCGACAGACTATTGACCAGCGTGACCTTGCGTAGATCTGTTCCACGAGCAGTAATCCGCACCAGTTGAGTAATATCTGTATCTTCAATGGAAAAAATAATACCTGTTGGTGTTACGAAACTCTGTGCTTCATTCACTGAAAAATTACGGGCAATTCGGTTCATCGTATCTTCAACGCGGAACGTCTCCGCACCATTCTGCAGCAGAATTTTGCCGGCCAACACACAGATTGCCGCCACTTCATGAACGATGGACTCCTGTTTACTTTCTCCGCCGATTTTCCTCTGGAAACCATTCATTTACGGTCTTCTCTCTCTTTATGATCTTTTTTGTAAGCTCATTATAATATGGCAACTGGCGAATAACAATACTTTCACACTCTTTTAAAAAGATCAAAATGCGGATATGTAAAAATCATGGTATAATTAGTTGATGTGAAAATCACGTTTCGTCATTCTATGCCGCTTGACGCAGTGATTTTGAGTAAAATTGCAATCTGCAGCCGATACTTTTAATGCCTGCAAAAAGACAAGTTCTGCCTCCTTTTTCAGGCGTTGATTTGTACTCTTTGCAAGCGGAAGCGATCGGTTTTTAAATTTGAGAGGAGTGTTCAAACCCGATGGTCAAACTTGTATTAATTCGTCACGGGCAAAGTGCGTGGAATCTGGAAAATCGTTTTACCGGTTGGACCGATGTTGATTTAACTGAAAAAGGCGAACAGGAAGCAACAGAAGCTGGAGAAATTCTAAAGAAAAACGGTTATACTTTCGACCAGGCCTATACTTCTGTACTGACACGTGCCAATCATACGCTTTGGAATGTGCTGCATGCATTAAACCTGACCTGGATTCCTGTTGAGCATTCATGGCGTCTGAATGAACGCCATTACGGAGCATTGCAGGGACTGAACAAAGCAAAAACCGCCGAAAAATATGGTGCTGAACAAGTACATATCTGGAGGCGTTCCGCTGATGTACAGCCACCGGCTCTGGAAAAGACGGATGAACGCTATACTTCCCAGCTAAACGATCCGCGTTATGCTAATCTGTCCGAAGCAGAGCAGCCATTAACCGAAGATCTTCTCGATACAGTTGATCGTGTGCTCGTTTACTGGAATAAAGAAATTGTTCCTCAACTCAAGGCAGGCAAAAAAGTGATCATCGCTGCTCACGGCAATTCCCTTCGTGCACTTGTCAAGCATCTGGACAATGTTCCTGCAGATGTTATCGTTGGTTTGAATATTCCGACAGGTACTCCGTTGGTTTACGAATTGGATGAGGATCTCAAACCTCTCAATCGTTATTACCTCGGTGCAGAAGGCCCGCTGGATAAGGAAGTTCTTCCTTCAACAGAAAGCAAATAAGCGGTATCCCCTTCAAAAACATTTCTGCTTCGGCGGAAGTGTTTTTTTATTGTTAAGATAAATCTTTATTGCATAAAAAAATCCCCTGCCAAAGCAGGAGACCAATCACATACTCTAACCTGATTGCAGAAAACCCTGTAATCAGAAAAGTCAGGTTAGCCATCATGGGTAGTGAGGCCTCCCCGCCTGCTAACGCATGTGCAAAGTTGGGTAACATTGCTAGGTGCAAAGTATTATGATGAGCATACTAACAACTGATAACAAAGTTATTGTAAACCCTTTCTTATAAAATGTAAAGGCTATCATTCAAAGAATCCGCGCATCATTCACTTTGGCAAGGTGCCTCAGTAACTGGAAAATTCACCACTCCCTCTGCCCAAGCAGCAAATTGAAGGAGTCCGCGATCATTCAGCTTACGGGCAATCGCCTGCATACCAACTGGCAAGCCTGCCGCAGTGCGGTCAATTGGCAGCGAAAAGGCGGGTTCACCCGTCAGATTTATCGGACTCGTCATCATCCAGTCCGACTCACTGTTAATCGGGATACCGTTTATCTGCTCCGGTCCTTCTTTTCGATAATCGTAAGATACCGCTGAAAGCGTCGGCGAGACCAGCACATCAAAACGATCAAATTGCTGCTGGAACATTCGCCAAATTACCGTTCGATATTGGTTCATCGCCAGATACTCACCTGCTGTGGCCTTTTCCCCTCTTTCGATCATCGAAAGCAGGGTTTCGGATAATTCACTCTTATGCTCCTTGACCAGATTCACCGAACTTTCAGCGAGTCCAATCATCCATAATCGATTAAAATAGGCAACATATTCACGCAGACTCTTCCCAAAAGCAAGCGGAGCCGGCGCGACGCTCGCGCCTTGCTTCCGAAATTCATCCAGCGTCCGGAAAAATAGCTCTTCGATTTCATCATCAACAGAATACATTCCAAAATCGACTGTATAACCAATTCGCCACTTTTTCGGTTTATCAGTTAGCGTTTTCATAACAGGTGGGCAAAGGTGATCCAGTGAAAACGGATCATCTGTTGAGGGGCCTTGAACAGCATCAAACATTAGGGCCGCATCAGCAACCGATCGCGTGATCGTTCCATAATTGACAAAAGGGACTGACGATGAAAAAACGTCCTCAGGATGATTGTCCGAAGGAATACGGCCAAAGCTTGGTTTGAATCCGAAAACACCGCATAGACTGGATGGAATCCGTATCGACCCTCCACCGTCACTGCCTTCCGCGAGCGGGCAGAATCCGGCAGCAACAGCCGCTGCGGAACCCCCGCTGGAACCCCCCGTCCCATTACTCAGCTTCCATGGATTTCGTGTCGCGCCAAAAATACGATTATTCGTCGTTCCCTTATGTCCAAATTCCGGTGTATTAGTCTTGCCGATAACAATCGCGCCAGCTTCCTTCAGACGCCTGACGATCGTCGCATCATGATCCGGAATATTTTCCTTAAACACTAAACTCCCATAGGTCGTTCGAAGGCCCTTCGTATTCGTCAGATCTTTTATCGCTACAGGAACGCCTTCAAGAGATCTCATTCTGCCTTCGTTGATTCGTTTCTCAGACTGCTTCGCTCTCCTGTAAGACGTTTCTCTACTGTAGGTCACCAGCGCATTGATTGTCGGATTGAGCCGATCCACGCGCTGCCAGAGTTGATCGAGAACAGTCACCGGAGAAAGGATCTTTGCCCGATAGGCATTCAGCAGTTCCTGCGCATTCATTTTATAGATATCCAAGTAGCCGCCCCTCCTCTCTATTTATTTTCTGAAATAAGTTGTCAAATAAATCTTATAGTATTCAAGACTATCTGGCAACATCCCTTCGAGGACCATCAACAGCACCCGATCTCGTCCTGATCATTTAATCTATCAAATGCATGCAATCGAAATATTTGTTCCTTCTGTCACATATATATCTAATATCAGCTATGACGACATCTCTCTGGAGGTTATTTAAATGATGAGTAGTAATCATTTGAAAAAGAAACAGTTTAATCTGCCATTTAATGAAATGGATTTTAACAGGGAACGGACAGCCCTGATAATGATTCAGGGAGAGAAGATTATTCTCGCCAATCCCTCCGCCTGTCAATTACTGACAGGAAATGAGTATCACCCACTTAAAAATATGTATTTATCCCTGTTCATTGATCAGAACGACCTCCGGAAACTATTTACGAACATTCAGCACCCTTTTTCGGAATCCTTTGATCTGAAGCCTATAAACATCCACCTGATTTCTAAAGATCAAGGGAGAATTCCGGTTTCTGTCGTCATCCAGCAACAAAAATATAATGAACAGATCTTACTCCTACTTACGCTCAGAAGAATTAAAAAAGCAGAAACAAAAACGACAGAATCTCAAGCAAGACTTATGCAGCTCGGCCAGCTGTCTGCACAAATCCTTCATGAAGTTCGCAATCCGCTGACTGCGATCAAGGGCTTCATCCAATTAATGCAGCATGACCCTTCAGCAATCGATGCCTATCTTCCGATTATCCTGAACGAGATTAACTATATGGAAGAAATCACATCTGATCTTCTTTCATTCGCCAGACCGCAGCAAGAATCTTTTTCAGCTTTAGATCTACCAGAAATTGCTCAGAAATCGTTGCTGCTCTTTGAGGAAAAAGCAAAGAAGAGAAAAATCAGATTGGAATTAAATACTGACGATCTGTCTCATCAAATTTTAGGCAATCCCGCTCAATTAAAGCAAGTCTTCATTAACTTGATTAAAAATGCAATCGAAGCCATCCCGGAAGATGGCAAAATCGCACTAACATTTAGTCAAAAAAAGGGAAAAGAAGAGGTCAGCATCAGAGATACGGGGACTGGAATTTCTCAGGAAACACTGGAGCAGATGGGCACCCCCTTTTTTTCAACCAAGGAAAGGGGAACGGGTCTCGGGCTTGCCATTTGTCGTCAGATTCTGCAATTTCATCACGGATATATGACTATCCGCCCGCTGCCGAAATCCGGAACACTAATCACGCTAACTCTCCCTGCCATAACCCAGCCAGTCTCCGATACACCCAAGCAGTCCCTTCCATAAAAAATACTGAAAAATAAAAAGGCACACGGTTTCCAGGTGAACTTGTCCGAAACGGTGTGCCTGTTACATAGAGTTCATTATTCATGTCCGATAATGAATAATTATTCCTTGTTCATCGTCTAATTCCAACCGGAGCGAAGCAGCAAACGGATCGGCTTTCATTTCCGCCTCCAGCCAATGACGTACTGCCTCTATGATCGTCGCCTCGACAAGGATTTGTTTCCGTTCCCGAGCATAGGTCTCGGCCGAGAAACCATAATCATCATCATAGACCAATTCAACTTTGACATCATTCGGACTCACTTCTTTGCGCTTCGCCAGAAATAAGCACAACGCATTGATGATCTCTTGTTCAGAAATGATTATCTCTTCCATGGATCAGAATCCTCAGAACGCCTTTTTCGATTCGTGAAACTGACAAATAAATAACGAATAAGCGCAAGGATAACGACAATCACTAGAATATTAATCAGGAAACCAGCCATCATCCCAAAGCCACCAAAACGAGAAAGCATGCTGCCAAATAGAAAACCAGAAAGCCCACCGAAGATCATGCCGCGCATAAAGCCTCCACCCGTGAATGAACGTCCGGGTGTCGTCATACGCGTATTACTTCTCTCTGATCTTTGCTGCGTTTTATTTTTAAAAAACGATTGGGAGCCGTTCCCTGGTGTCGAATGGAACGTACGCACTCCTGTCCGATAACCTCTGGCACTGGCCGAATGATCCTGAGCCGAGAAAACGAAATCGCCAGCCGGAGTCAGGATGAGAGCAAGCGCAAGAAAAGCAGCCATTAATTTTTTAAACATTCAGTTATCCTCCTGTTTCTCATTCCCGTGTCCTATTCAAACGTCAATTCTCACTTAGATCTATATACTTTCATACGTAATTCTTCGTAAAAGGTTCCCATTTTCTGCCCTTTCATGCCTGAACTTACAGTTTTTCAATCGAGGTGATTGCTTGGAAGAGTCTGTCCATTGCCTCTTTCACAAGTCCTCTTGAACAGGCAAGATTGATACGGATAAATCCGCTGCCCTCTTCACCAAAAGTATAGCCTGGATTGACGGCCAGATGTGCCTGGTGAACCATCAGATCCTGCAATGCGGTATTCGTCATCTCAAGTGCCCGGCAATCAATCCAGCCGAGATAGGTTCCTTCTAGTGGCGTTAAAACCAACTGAGGAATCTGAGTTTCCAAATAATGTCTGACGAAGTCTCTATTCCCCTGGATATAAGCAATGCATTGATCCAGCCATTCCGCGCCATAAGTATAAGCAGCCTCGGCAGCGACTACGCCAAGTGATGTCGGTTCGTTGAGGCTGAACCGGTGGAGCTGATGAAGATAAGTCTTCCTCAACTTTTCATTGGCGATAATGATATTGGACATCTGCAGGCCGGCAAGGTTAAAGGTTTTACTAGGCGCCGTGCAGACGATTGAACGATCCGCCGCATCCGCTGAAAGGCTGGTGAATGGTAGATGACGTCGATGATCAAGTACCAGATCGCCATGAATTTCATCAGAAATCACCAGAACATCATGCCGCCGTGTCAGCTCGGCAAGCGTTCGCAGCTCCTCTTCCGTCCAGACTCTGCCTGCCGGATTATGCGGCGAGCATAAAATCATCAGCCGCACTCGGGGATCAGCAAGTTTTCGATCCAAATCTTTGAAATCCATTTGATAGGTCCCCTGTTCATAAATTAAGGGACTTGTGACCAAATCACGATTCTGATTTTCCGCGGATTTTCTGAACGGCGGATAGACGGGTGGCTGAATCAGAATCTTGTCGCCGAACTCAGTGAAACCATCGATAATCAAATTTAGGGCCGTCACCACACCCGGGCTATGACAGATCCATTCCGTTTCAATCGACCAGTTCTGTCTGCTCTGCATCCAGCGCTGTACCGATTTAAGATAATGGTCTGAGCGAAAGGTATATCCGTAAATGGCGTGCTGTATTCTTTTTTTCAATGCCACGGTGACCTGCACCGGTGCAGGAAAATCCATGTCTGCTACCCACATCGGCAGCAGATCTTTGCCGCCGAACAATTGATCCGCTTCGTCCCATTTAACAGAAGCTGTTCCCCGGCGGTTCATTTTCTGCTGAAAAATTCCCGTCTCTTTCAAAATCCCGCCCCCTACCTTGCTTGCCTCATCAGCGTTTTAGACGATCACAACTCTATCATCTCGTATTAAAAATTATTTGTATAGCCCATTTCCGCTAAAAAACATTTTTACATGAACAAAAGCACTCTCGCCCGGAGCGATTCAGTGCTTTTGCGATCAATCCTATTTTCATCCATACCTACTATTAAAAGATTAAACGAGGTCACAGGCTTCCGCAGGCATCCAGTGTTTGTCCTGACCATCCCACTTGACGTTGCAGCCAACAGGATTTGTTAAGGGCTGAGAAACAGGTTGATTGCTCGTTATTTCGGAGAGTGCCCGATCCAGATCGTTAACCGTTGCTTTTTCTGGCAATCTCGGATTATCCAATTCGCGTCCCGTATAGACAAGTTTCCTTTGCTCGTCAAAAACAAAGAAATGCGGCGTCCGAAGTGCACCAAATAAACGAGCAGCATTTTGAGCTTGATCCCGCAAATAAGGCCACGGAAAATGCTCTGCATTCATTTGTTCGATCATTTTATCAAAAGAATCCGCAGGATGCGTGGTTTCGCTATTGGAATTTATCGCAACGAATTGTACGCCTTGATCCTTATATTTTTCCGCCATCCGTCGTGTGGTTTCGTTCGATCCAAGCACAAATGGGCAATGATTGCAGGTAAAAAAAACAACAAGTGTCTTTGCGTCGGCAAAATCTGCTAAGGAATAACTCCTATCATCTGTTGCCGGCAGATTAAAATCAGGTGCCTTCTCACCAAGTTGCAAAGTAAATGCCAAGATGTGATGCCTCCTTTTATTATCTTCAGTATTAGTGTATCATGATTTAATCACGGAGCAAAAAAATTGGCTTTAAGTTGACGAATTTTCAGTTATTCACTATAATGAAGCTAATTATAAACAGTGCGTTGATAAGGGACTAGTAAATAAGGGTGAACGAAAGAGATCGGCATTCACAGGCTGCGAGATGCCGTCGCAATTCCTTTATTGAACCTGCCCTTGAGCTGTCCGGAAAACCGGACCGAAGCTTCACGTTACGAAGCATTGAGTGAGCGTGGTTTCGGCTGCGCTAACAAAGGTGGCACCGCGGGTCAGAAAACTCTCCGTCCTTTTGAGGATGGGGAGTTTTTTGGCTTATATTTTTTACGTTGCAGTTCTGACTTTTCACCGAGAGGACTTTAGATGATAATGGAATCCAAGCGCATCGTGGTAAAAATCGGTAGCAGTTCTTTGACCGATCTTCATGGAAAATTAGATACGAATAAATTAAATGAACATGTAGAGGCTATTGCCCGGCTGAAAGCAACTGGGCATGAGGTGGTGCTTGTTTCCTCAGGTGCAATTGCCGCCGGTTATAGCGGGCTCGGTTATCCCTCACGCCCTGTGACGCTTGCCGGGAAACAGGCGGCAGCGGCGGTCGGCCAGGTCTTGCTCCTAAATAATTATGCGCGCTCGTTTCGCCGCTATGGTTTGACGATTGCTCAACTGCTACTTGCCAGGCAGGACTTTGAACGCCGAGAACAAATGAGTCATGCCTATTCTGCATTGTCTGAATTACTTCGACGTTCAGTCGTTCCGATTATTAATGAAAATGATTCGGTGTCGCTTGAAGAACTGACCTTCGGTGACAATGATATGCTTTCTGCTCTGGTCAGCGGGCTGATTCATGCGGACTTTCTGACGATTCTTACAGATGTGAACGGACTCTACGACAAGAATCCGCAACTCTATCCGGATGCCAGACGCTACGACTATTTGAGTAACCTCCCTGCATCCTTAATTGAAGACACGAGTGATACGACCGGTTCAAAAGTTGGAACAGGTGGAATGAAATCGAAAGTGCTTGCCGCAAGTACAGCCTTATCACTAGGCGTACGCACCTTTATTGGCAAGGGGACAGGACCGGACAAATTAATTCGGATCATCAACGGAAGCGGTGACGGTACTTATATTGGCAAGGATGGTCTTCGGCCCTTACTCAAGGTGTCGAAGCAATGGATCGCGTTGCATTCACCCGTGAGCGGAAAAATCGAAATCGACGACGGAGCGGTCAAAGCCCTGATGCGAGAAGGGAAAAGCCTGCTTCCAGCAGGAATCCGCAAAATCAGCGGACGATTCTCAGCGGGCGAAGTCATCCAGATTATTGACAAAAATCAGCAGGTACTGGGCAAAGGCCAGGTCAATTATTCAGCAGTTCAACTGGATAAAATCAAGCATCTTCCAAGTGTACAGGCCATGAATCAAATTAAAGGCGGGCATCCAGAGGTCGTTCATCGCGACAATTGGGTTCCCTGGACAACATTTATCCGACCGATTCATCGAAAAGGAGGGCTATGATTTGAAACAGATAATTGAAGAAAATGAATTGATTAACAAAGCAAAGAAGGCAAAAAAAGCATCGACAACGTTGGGTGCTCTTTCCACCGATCAAAAAAATCAGGCACTGCTCCTTTTGGCGGAAAAATTAGACGAACGGGCCAGCGAAATTCTGACAGCAAACCAAAAGGATATGGAGAAAGCAAAGAACAAAGGCATGAATGCTTCATTACTTGATCGCCTGCTTTTGACCCCTGAACGAATTCATGCCATGCGGCTCGCAATCGTGCAGCTGGCCGGACTGCATGATCCAATCGGCGACTGTCTGGAAAATTGGGAACGCCCGAACGGACTTCAAATTCAGAAAAAACGCGTACCCCTTGGCGTTGTCGGTATGGTTTACGAAGCACGTCCGAATGTGACAATCGATGCGGCCAGTCTCTGCCTAAAGACCGGAAATGCCGTCTATCTTCGTGGCAGCGCTTCGGCCCTAGAATCAAACAAAATCCTTGTCTCCCTGATACACGAAGCATTAGGCCAGGCGAATCTTCCTGAAGACAGCGTCCAACTTCTTGAAGATATTCGCCACGAAACGGCTGATCGCTTTTTCCAGCTTAATGAGTATCTTGATGTTCTAATCCCGCGTGGAAGCCGGAAACTGATTCAAACGGTTGTCGAAAAATCGAGCGTTCCCGTTCTGGAGACTGGAGCCGGAAATTGCCATCTCTATATTGACCGCTCAGCGAAGCCCGGTATGGCTCTATCTATCGCCCTGAACGCTAAAACGCAAAGGCCCTCTGTCTGCAATACCATTGAAACAATCCTCCTGCAGCAGGATTGGATGATTGAGCATGGCAACTCTTTTTTGGCGGCCCTCGAAGAAGCTGGCGTCGAATGCCGAATCGATCCGAGCGCTGCTTCGCTTTTCCCTAAACTGCCTATTGCTACGGAAAAAGATTGGGCAACCGAGTATCTTGATACGATTGTCGCCATAAAAATTGTCCGTGATGTCGATGAGGCCATTCAGCATATCAATCGTTACGGGACGCGGCATTCCGAATCGATCATTTCTGAAACAGCTGCCAATGTCGAGAAATTTTTTCAATTTATCGACGCCTCCACCGTTTATCATAACGCCTCCACACGATTCACGGACGGTGAAGCTTTCGGTTTTGGTGCAGAGATTGGCATCAGCACGCAAAAATTGCACGCACGCGGTCCAATGGGTCTAAACGCCCTGACCACGATCAAATACCTTGTGGAAGGATCCGGTCAGATCCGTGAATAAAGGTCTTCTCCTTGCTTGAAATTGGATCATTAATTGATAAAAAACAGCCCTGCCAATTGTTAGAAGATCGGCAGGGCTACTCTATTCAAGATTAATTTATGAGACTTATCGGTCACTAACAATCAGGTAGGCAACCTTCACCGGTCCGTGAACGCCAACGACGAGGCGCATCTCAATATCCGCACTATTACTTGGTCCGGAGATGAAATTAATATAGGGTGCTGGATCTTCGCCGCCATCAACTGTTTTCTGAACCCGTGCCATCGCCTGCGTCAGACGCGGCACAATCGTACTTTTAGGAACAATAACAAGCGAAGCCACCGGAAGCAGACTGACACTCCTTGCTTTGTCTTTATCATTAAAGAAGCCAGCTGTTGCCGACTCGGCCAGCATCACATCGCAAATCGACAAACCGATATTGGCTTTGGCTGCTGCTTCAATATTAGAATGACCCTTTGCCGTGTCCCAGACATAAACCTCGTTTTTTTGCAGTAGGGAAGCCAGCCCGAGAGTTTCGAACCGTGCATCTCGCGTTGCCACGACTGAGCCGCCACCATAAGTCTGAATCAATTGATTAAGCGATTCAGAGAGATGACTTGAATCCGTCTCCACGATCTGGGTATGAATCGATTCACTGACCTGCTTGATCACATCGATCAGTTGATCCTGAGAATAATCCTGATAAACGCGCAGCTGCGGCTGATTCTGCCATTCACTGTTCTGAACGTATTCTCCAGGCTTGTGATTTAATTTCTGGGCGATATTTTCAAGAAATTTATCCCGGTTTTCAATCGTTCCACTCACCGCGAATCACCAGCTTTTCTCTCTGCTTCTTCGGTATTTTCTTTCTGAATCTGCTGCTTATGTTTTTTGAACCATGCTCTGAAATTTTCATGGCTGGGTGCCGGTAAATCCCGACCATGCGTCCATGGTTTAATCGGACCCGGGCCTTTACTGATCGCGCCGTCGTGGACCAGTGGTTTGAGGATAATCGGTGCCATTTTCATGCCGACTTTGAAAAGAAAGGGAGACTTCGCGCCGATTCCAAAGGCCTTCATCGCTACTTTTTCTCCTACCGGAGGGGTCCCGCCTCCAGCCACATATTTTTGGCGATGCTTGATCAGTAATTCATGAAGCGGTATTCGCACCGGACATGCCTCTGTACATGCCGCACAAAGGCTTGACGCATAAGGAAGCTTTCCATACTGTTTGTAGCCGCCGAGAATCGGTGAAAGCACCGCGCCGATCGGTCCCGGATAAATGGAACCATAGGCATGGCCACCGATATGACGGTAGACCGGGCATACATTAAGACAAGCCGCACAGCGGATACAATGCAGTGCCGGCTGAAATTCCGTTCCGAGAGCATTCGAACGTCCTGCATCAACAATCACCAAATGGAAATCTTTTGGGCTATCCACGGTCTCCGATTGATCCGCCGGCGTAATATTTGTGACATAAGTCGTCAGGCGCTGACCGACGGAGCTGCGGCAGAGGAGAGTGACCAGAACATCCAGCTCCTTCCATGTAGGAACCAGCCTTTCCATGCCCATCACTGTAATCTGCGTTTCCGGGAAAGAAGTAACCATGTTCGCATTTCCTTCATTGGTCACAAGACAAATGCTTCCCGTATCGGCAACCGCAAAATTACAACCCGTAATCCCGACGTCAGCATGAAGAAATTTTTCGCGCAGCGTCTTACGGGCAAAACCGGCCATTTCCTTTGGATCATCACTTCCAGTATAACCAAGCTTTTGAAAAGATTTGCGAATTTCACGGCGATCTTTATGAACAGAAGGAACAACGATATGCGACGGTTTATCCCCATCCACCTGTAAAATGAATTCGGCCAAATCCGTTTCGAGAACATGGCATCCTTCTTTTTCCAAAACTTCGTTCAGACTAATTTCTTCGGTAACCATGGATTTTGCTTTAACAATGTTCTTTGCTTTTTTCTCACGGATCACTTTTTTAATATAATCCTGAGCTTCTTCGGCCGTCTGCGCGAAATAAACATGACCGCCTCTGGCCGCAAAATTATCACTTAACTGTTTCAGATAGAAGTCCAAATGGTTGAGTGTGAAGGCGCGAATTTCTTCCCCGGCATGGCGCCAATCCTCCCAATTTCCCAAGGTCTCATCGCCAACAGTCGCTTTCAGCTTCTTGTCACGGAGTCCATCCTGAGCCGCGGAAACCGCATGAACCATGTAGGTATCATGTACCGCCTCGTCTACTCTCTCAAAGAACGGTTGAGTTCCGACTTTCATGGGCATGATGATTGACCTCCCCTCGCTGATGACTGTTTAGAACCTGGGCAATATGCATCACCTTAAAGGTCTTTCCAAGCCGTCTCGCTCGGCCGCTGATATTCATCAGGCAGCTGGCATCCGCCCCGACAAGCACTTCCGCCTTCGTTTCATCAATATGGTGAATCTTCTCATCAACCATTTGCTCAGATATCGGACTCATCTTCACCGAAAATGTCCCACCGAAGCCGCAGCAATCATAATTATTGGGCAGCTTGACAAGCTCCAAACCCTTGACGTGGCTGAGCAATTTATAATGTGCATTGTGTTCCCCAAGAAGCCGAGTCATGTGACAGGAGGTGTGGAGCGTAACCCGAGCATGAAACTCCGCACCGACGTCTTCCACACCGAGGACATTAACAATAAATTGAGTAAATTCATAGGTTTTCTCAGAGACTTTCTTCGCCCGTTCTGCCCATTCCGGATCATCAGCAAATATTTCGGCGTATTCCCGAAACATCGCACCGCATGAGCCTGATGGGGTGACAATATAATCCGCATTCTCAAAGATTTGGATCATGTTTTTGGCAGATCCGAGCGACTCTTTCACATAGCCGCTATTGTAGGACGGCTGCCCGCAACAGGTCTGACCTTCCGGAACATCAACCTCACAGCCCAGTCTTTCCAGAACCTCAGTTGTGTCTTTTAAGACATCGACGTAGAACATCTCACCCAAACAGGTTGTGAACAAGGATACTTTCACAAAAAGTCATCTTCTTCCTTTTCTTGATCAAACTCCATTTTTCTTTTCATGATCATTTAGTATTAGAGAAAATATGGGATTGATCAGGTGATCAGATCTTTATTCCAACGTCACAATTCTATCACTTTTCCATCACATATTGTACATTTATTTTAATTAAAAAAAATAAACGAAATAATGATCACCATTCGTCCTCTCTGACCCGTTGCACCTACTCATTTTTGCTGCTTTCTCGGCGTCATTAAAATTTTTCGCACAGATGACAAGTGTAGGGCCATTGCTTGTCTAGCTTTTTCCACGCCATTTGCAGCAATGGCATCAAAGATCACTCGATGTTCTTGATACATCTGTACAATTGCCGTATTTTGTGAATAAATCCAAATCCTGCGTGTCTCTTTCATCAATTCAGCAATAGCTCCGGAAACACTAATCATCAATTGAGCAAGCAACCTATTCTGCGCAGCATCGGCAACACTCATATGAAAATTCAGATCAGATTGTTCGCCAAGCGCTCCATCCCCGTCGATCCCCTTCATCGAATGAAGGGCCTGTTCTATTTTCATCAAAGCCTTATTATCTCGTTTTTCGGCAGCCCAACCCGCAGCACCAATTTCCAATAACTCACGCATATCCAGCAACTCTTCCATGTCCTTTTTCTCCATTAAAAGGCCGGCGGACAGAAAGTGTGAGAATATGTCAGGCGAAAAGGAGCGGACGAAGGTCCCTTCACCCTGCCGTATTTCCACTAGGCCCATCGCGCGTAACGCACTCATTGCCTCACGCACAGCGGAGCGTCCAACTCCAAATTGTTCAGCAAGATCGCCAACTGATTCCATTCTGTCACCTGGTTTTAATTCACCTGAATGAATCATTGCTATCAGCGTATCTGCTATCTTTTCGTAAATTTTCTTTTGCTTAATGTGTTCTATCGGCATTCCAATCACTCCAACCCTATACTTAACCCTCTCATTTTACACTATCAAATAATATATGTAGCATTTCCAATTATCAATATTAAGAAGACTGCTTCTGGCGTGACCGCTCATTTTGGATTATTCTTCATTCTTCACATTAGAAAAACCGGGCAAAAGACGCCCGGTCCTTTGACTTGCAAGTACGCTCCGGGAACTCGCTTGCCGCGGGCAGTCTGAGAGCCTCCTCGGTCAGGCACGAGTCTGCGGGGTCTCTCTTAGCCTGCTCTATTTTTTGTACTTTCTTATCGCTTGAATTTACACTTTAAGTGCAACACCTAGAAAATAATAGGACCCATTGCTGAGCCTTCCCTGTACAATAGGATTTGCAGAAACTATTGAAAGCAGGTGAACAGCAATGAGTCACTATCACCATCTTAATCCATTTGAACGGGAAAGCATACTGAGAAATGTCACATTGGGCAAGTCTATACGCGCAATAGCGATCCTGCTGGGACGCTCCCCAGCCACC